>JAFEFL010000100.1 GCA_018240595.1 Pseudomonadota bacterium
ATTCAAGTAATTAATTAGAACAGCCAGCAGGGGAGGACGCGAGCCAGACCAGCCATTAAAAAGAAGTTTGGCGTTTGATTGGCCGTCTCCGTACGGATGATAGGCACTTGCAGCCAGGGTTCCCGGGGATGAAACATGGATGCTACGAATCGAGTTCGTCGAGGAGCACTGCGACCTAATAAAATGTGAATACTCATGAATACAACAACGAATGCGGATTTTTGAATGCGCAACATACCGATAATGATTAAACATGGCAGAGATCGCATTTGCGTACTTGGCCTCTTCTTTCCATAATGACTACAGTATTAATCTGGATCTCCGAAGCTATTATTACCATCCTACCTCATTAGGTCCGCCCCAAGGCTGCTGTCCGGCTGGAGACGGTAACGGATCAAAGGAAGGACAAGCGTATATGAAGGTAGCTAAATGAAACAGGAGAAGAGGGGCCAGCCGAGCCATTGCAAAAAAGACTGTGTGTACCTGACAGATGCGACGCCGTGGCGGTTAACAACTGCGTTTCGATATTCAACCGCGTTTCAATATTCAGGACATAATTTTACAAGAGCTTCTCAAAATACTCCCGAGTTATGACGGCGTCAGGCTCCAATATCAGACGCTGTATATTCAAGTGCTTTAAGTCGGAAAACTTCGGTTTGAACGCCTGAGCATCCGAGGGATGTGGAATTATGGCCAGTTCTTGCAGAAGCGAGTATGGGTTCCGGCCCATAACGCATGGGTTAAAGTAGTCACTTTTCAGGTTGTAGCATTGGTCAAGCATAAGGCGAGTAAGTGCCCGGCACTTGCTGGCAACGATAGCCATATCTGCCCTTTTTAAAGACACAGCGGAGAACTCCATCGTGTGCAGCCGGGCCAGACGCGATAGGCCATTGCGGTCGTAGACACGGCCTTCATGGCGGAGGAAGCGTAAATTCGTCAAACGAAATAAGGACATGTCGTAGCCGGGTTCGCTTTTAGTTGCCGTCCATCGCAGGTGCAGAGTCAGCTTTGTAATGCGGGCGAGGTCGGGGGTCTCTGCAACTGTTCCCTGCAGAGCCAGGGTGAGATTGCTGACTGGATTTGCAGTGATTAGAGCCCAGGCCTCACGCGTCATTACCCCGCCTAATTCCAGTGTGTTCAAACAGGACAAACCCCGCAGTTCCCGACACAGCACATTGTGAGGACGATCTGAAAGTGAGCCATGGCATATTCGGGCTTCTTGAAGCAAAGGGTTTCTTTCCAAGAGATATTCCACGTCCTTCACCTCTTGAAAGAAAGATTCCAGAGAGAGCCGCCGTAAACCGGTGAAGGAAGTGAGGTGAATGACAGAGTAGCCGTAGAGTAGACGAATGCTGAGAGACCGCAGAAACGGGACCAGGGGTTGCAGCTGAGACTGTAGATCCTGCGGCAGTCAGATGCGCTCCAATACTGCTAACTGCAGGCCATTAGCTATCAGCCATTAACCATGAGCCATAGCCATTAGCCATTAGCCATTAGTCAGGAGCCAGGAGCCAGGAGCCAGGAGCCATTGGCCATTACCCAATCTATCGGCCATCAGCCATCAGCCATCAGCCATCAGCTATCAGCCATCAGCCGCGGGCCACGAACCACGAGCCACCCCCACCAGCCATTAACCATTAGCCATTAACCATGAGTAATTAGTGGCGCCATTAGAGCTATCAGAGCCAGCCGTCGGAGCCATCGATCAGCCATTAGCCATAGCCATAGCCATTGGACTTAACCTAGTCATTAGCAAGAATCATTCGCAGTTTCTGAGCCATACCAAGGCAAATGTAGAAGATGCCGGAGCACCGTCCCTAGTATCAGCTAACCTCAGATGCGATAGCGTCGTCAGCGGGGAAAAGTCAAGACGCACAGACCATCCAAAGTGCTCTATCTCCAAATGTTTCAATCTTTTTAGCTTCGAAAGTGCATCCAGAACTTCTGGAGTGGGTTTGCAAAGCATTAACTTCGTCAAGGCTGAAAGAGACGCAATACTTCCAATTGACTGCAGGTAATTTTTATCATATGTCAGATCGGCTTCCACGGCAACGAGAGGTGGTGGAGGAGAACTTGTCCGCGAATACTCCGTAAGATTTCGCATGCGCAATCGAGAGTGAGCTATCATGTCATTGACCAGAGCTACTTGCTTGATGAAATTGAATGGAGAAGAAATACGGAGACCCAACTCTATTCCCATCAACCACGCGAGCTCTGCAACGAAATCACCCGCAAGAAATCGAACTGCCATTGCTTACGGTGCCATCGACGGCAGACTCGCACAATCGAGCGCAACCTCTGTCGTTGTGTCATGAACGAAAAAATAATGACGCAAACATCGGAGGGGAAAACTGAGTAATGTTTTAGTACTTTTTCCATGTAAAAAATAAGGAGCGAAGCCGCACTGGGAAGCGGTCGATGCTGATCATGATCACTTTCACGGGCTTCTGACTCCTGTTCACGGGGTTGTGATCACAAAGCCACGCGCTTCCCACATTTTAACTTCACATCCAATTTCATTTTTGAGGACTGCGGTGCATCTATTCCGTGTGAGGTTCGTTCCGGTTGTTGATATTTTCATGACCAACGCACAAATTTGAGTGTGTATGCTGTCCATCATTCACCATTGCAGGTTGCCTTCCAACTGCGGGCTATGCGGCAACATGAAGTTAACAATCTTTTATTTCCTTCTCTCTCTCCCTCTTGTATACTCTTCTGCCGCTATCATTGAATATATTCAAACCTCGGATAAGGTCGATGTGTCTGCTTTTCAAACTTCGGTTGCCTTTTCTCATGGACTTCCTGTGGTCAGCGGTCAGACCTCTTCGCTTGGTTTTCTGAGTTGTAAAACTCTACACTGTGAAGCTGAGCTTACACCCTTCCTTGGGTTGCTGCTGAACGGAACTTTAACCAGCCTTGCTGTTGATGATGGCGCGGTTCCTCCCGTGCTCCTCGCATTCTCAACGTTATACTCCAATACTTTCTTGTTGGGTGCTTTTCTGGGCACTTCCGGCAGGTATCCAAGCGGGTCTCAACTGTTTGCAGATGTGGGATATGTCAATGCTCTTGTGGGCCTTTACTGCAACGGCGTACCGCGCATCTATTACCAAAAGAACTTCGAAGGATTGTACGTTGCATCATACGTCCCTGCCGAGAATCGGTGGTTGGTGTCGCCGATTAATCGGACTATACCCCGGCTGCAAGTGCTCAGTGGACTCTGTAACCCAATCACAAAGCTTCCGCTATTGGCATATGCCTATTATCAAGCCTCGGGCATTCGTGTGCTCTCCTGTGGCAACTACTCATGCTCTAATAACCCGTCGGTGCTGTTGACCGCTTCCATTTTCAACACACTCGATGTGGCGTTTATCACCTCTACTTCATCTCCGGTTCTCGTTGCAGCTGCAGCTGCAGGCAACCTTTCTCTCATCTCATGTGCTTCTCCCCAATGTCCCGAAGACACTGTTAAAGTTTCAACATTGGCCATCTCTGGCAATGTGTCCGAGGTGTCACTTGCGGTACGCGGCGATTTGTCAGTCGTAGCCTATCGCGACGAGACAACGAACACTCTCAATGTCCTGGCTTGCACCTCGACCGCGTGTGACGATGAGCCTTTCGAACTGGCTACCGCGGCTGGTTATGGCTTGGACCTTGCGCTGGCTCCCAACTCTGCGCCGATGATCAGCTCTTATGCTCAAGCGCAGCTGAATAGTGACTCCTATGGTGTTTTACTCTGGTATGGTACTCTTGTTCAAGTGGCGTCATATGACTTTAATCCCAAGTGCACTGCTCAAGAGCAGTGTGAAGTAGCTTTTCCGTCATTCGGTGAGGTTGTGACCTCTGTGTATGCCTCTCCTCTTGTGCTTCGGAATGTCCTCTGTAATGGGATGAACTTGAGCCAAGTCTCTGGGCTTTCTTGGAGCTCTACAGCGATTTCTGGAGTGGCTCCTCAGCCACAAGCCCTAGACTGTGAAGTCGTATTGGCGGATGCATATGACACAATCGCTTTACCGTTTAAGTTAATAGTGAACGGTTCTGGAGTCGACAGCGTCACAACTACCGGCACGCCAAGTTCTTGTCCTGCTCCTCCTACTGGAGACTTGAACCCTACGTATTTGGACTGCATTTCTGGCGTTTGGCACTATACTGCTTCGCTTTCTAATCAGCAAGCCATCAACGTTGGAAGCACTCCCTTCATTGTACAGGATAACTATACCCAGTCGCCAGCCTCTACGCTTCAGATTCAGGTTCATTCATTGGCTCATAAGCTTTGACTCATCCCTTTACAGGTGAACAGCAATCACAGTGGCTCAATCACTGTGCATGGCTGCATTGAGCTGTCTGGAACACTGCTCATTTCGTTTTCTTCGTCACCGAATGATGAGACCAAAAATCTCCTGTTGATGTCATCGGATCTTGGCTGTTTAACTGTAAGCTGTGGCTTTGAGCTACTCAAACTCATGGACGCAGGGCAACTTTACTCATATCGTCGTGGACTCTCCACCTGGTTGTACATACAGTAAGCTCACTCGTTAATGAGCAACGTACTAATCCACCTAGCTGCCGAACAAGTCATCGTAGATGCTCGGGTGTCGGTGTCGGTGTTGCCGGATGCAGGCTGTAACTCGAAAGCTGACTCGCAGCGTCGGAATGCAATTATTTATGGCGTTGCCATTGGAGGCGGCACTCTGCTCTTGGCTGCGGTAGCAGCTCTGATCGCAGTGATCGTGAAGAAACACAGACTTCCGCCGCGGTGACCAGCACTTGTTGCATCACAGTAAACATATTCAATTCATGGCATCATTTGTCTGGCTTGGATATCTTCCGTGACTCCATTGAGTGGATCCAAATTTTAGATGTCATGGACGACCTAAGAAATGTCCTCAACAGGAACGTGATGCAGTTTCACCGATGCTTGCAGGTAATGCACGGCGAAGATTGG
>JAFEFL010000101.1 GCA_018240595.1 Pseudomonadota bacterium
CGGCCGGTTCGGGTTAACGCGATGGTGGCAACCCCCAGGGTCGCAGCCAATGACGCGGAGGTGGCCGTATGAGCGCCGAAAAGAAATGGATTCGCCAGGTGCGAGTCATGGCCGAGTGGGAAGGCCTCTGTGTCGAGTCAGTGGTCGTGAACGGGCGTGGTCATCTTTGCTTGGCGTTGTCGTGCCGTGGGCAGGTGTTGAAGGCCACGGTGTCTCGAACGCACGGCAAGCGTCGAACGCAGATGGAAACTCGCGCATGTTTTCGCCGGTTGGTTCGTTCCATCGGTCCGGAAGTGGCTGCGCTTTCGCAGCCAACGGCTGGGCGGCTCGACAAGCACAAGGCTTGTCGAGCCGTAATCAACGAAACGCAGGCACTCATTTCAAATACAGGAGCAGAAAAATGAGCAACTACTACATCGAATTCGCCGTTCAGTGGCAGAAAAATGACTACTACAACGAAATCGTCGCTTACGAGGACGAGGAAGGGCCCGAACTCGAAGATTTTTCCGTTGATGAGGAACCCAATACTTTCACGCTCAACATGGATGGCATTTTCGTTTCGGTGCAATTCGAGGATGACGATGGCAGCCGAGTCAAAATTCTCGACTTCGCGCGTGCAGAAAGCGAGGACGAAGCCAAGGAGGTGGCGTGGGACGCGATTCATCAGCACGAGAGATCGCAGAACGGCGGCGTTGCGGTCATCGGTTCGGGGCAACGCGGGGTTAGGCCCCTTCATCAGTGCTCGTGTTTTACCTGTCAGGTCAAAGGGACAAGGCAGTCGCAGGTGTTGCCATAGGCGGATGGAAAAATCGCGATGGTATCTCGCAGGCCGATGGCGTGATGGCAACAGGTTCGGATTTCAACATACAACCTTGACCGCCTTGCCCTGGTGAGGAAAACCCTGGGGTTTGGTTGGAGCAAGCAGGCGATTTTCGGAAGAGGATGACTCTGACCTATGACCTGGGCGTGGAAAGTCTGGCTTGTCGAGCGGGCGGAAAGCTCCGTGGAGTTGGAATTCTCCGGTGTCTTTGACCTGATTGTTTTATTCGGTTTTGTTTTTCGCTTTTTCTTTTTGTTTTTGTTTTCTCATGGGTTGACAGTTTCACTGCCTCGCTCTTTCTTGGGGGCAAGTAAGTCAGGAGATTTTCATGTCATCAGCGTCTTCAAGTTCGCCGTCGCGGTCAGGTCGTCCCATGCTGCCCGTTGAATGTCGGTTGATTCACACCGGAATTCGCTTGGGCATGCGCGACCGCACGCAGTTGGTGCGGATGGCAAAGGAGGAAGGAATTTCGGTTTCGGAATACATGCGCCGCCTGGTGTGGGCGCATATCGCGGCGAGAGCCGCATAAGCAAAAGCCCGCCGTTGGCGCGGCGGGCTTTTTTCAACCACTGGTTTCCGAAGGGGAGACCGCAACACAGGAGTAATGCTATGTCGCAATATGAAGATACAAACAGCGGAGCGAGTGGTCAAGTCGCTTCATCCAACATCATGCCGTTTCCCGGAGACTTTCAGCCTCGTGGCAGCGGAACACCGTCACCCGCGGACAAGCCGGCGAAAAAGAGGCCGCAGAATCCGGTGAAGGCGTGGTGCGATTGCGCCCTCAAGGGCAAGTTCGGCGAGTTCGCCGCCGAACGGTTGGACAACAGCACGTTGGTTCGTCGTTGGAACGGGTCCTTTTGGGAGTTGATGAGCGACAACGACGGTATCGCTTCGGCGACGAACTGGATGAATCAACATTTCTCCGGCTTGCTTTCCAGCGGACGAACGCGCGATTGCTGGAAGACGCTAACGAGTTTGCTTCACACGCAGCGCCCCATGGTAGCCAACGATCCCGGCCATGTCGTATTTCCGTTGGTGGACGGTTATCTTCACATCAAGCCGGAGGAATGCCGTCTTGAATCGCCTGACCGTGCGTTGGGATTGACTCATCAGATTCATGCGAGTGCGGGCGTGGCGCATGGGCGGGAGTTTGCTCCCTGTGCGGTGCCATCGAACAGCTTGTTCGGCCGCTATCTCGATTCGTCGCTGCCGGATTTGTCGGTGCGCTCGCTGATTCAGGAGCAGTGCGCATTGTCGTTCTTGCCGAACAAGTATCAGCAGGTCGCCTGGTGGGTTGGCGATGGCGGGGCGGGCAAGGGCACGCTCTCGAAACTGCTGCTGCGCTTCCATAGCAAGTCGGCGACCGTGGATTTGCACAAGCTGGCCGACCCCCACCATCTTGAACCGCTAGTGGGCGCCACTTTCATCATGGTGGACGAGGTGGAACAGAAAGGCCGATGGGCAGAAAAGGAGTTCAAGTCGATTGTCTCCGGCGATGTGTTCACCGTGAATCCGAAGCACCGCCCGTCGTTCAAGTATCACTCCAACGCGTATTGGATTATCTGCTCGAACCAGGAACCTTTGATTCGGGACGATAGCGAAGGTGTGCGTCGTCGTTTGATTGTGGTGCCGTGGCCGGGCTCGGCGACCACGCGTGGTGTGTCAACGCCCGATTTGGACCGGAAGATTTTCGAGCAGGAGGGCCACTTGTTTCTCGGCTGGATTGTGGCCGGCTTGATGAGGCTGTTGAAGCGCGGCGGCCCGTTGATGGGTTCGCAACTTCCCGGACCCGTGACGACTCTGGCTCGGCAAATTCATAAAGACAATGACTCGTTGGAGACTTGGTTCGAGGCGTGCGAAATCATTTCGTCGAAGGGTGTGGAGCACACCAAGACCGAAGTCTATGAGGCTTACTGCAAGTATGCCGACGACGCGCACTTGTTTGTCTACGAGCGCGAAGCCTTCTGGAAGCGCATGAAGCGTCGCAAGGAGTTTCGCAGCGGCGGTGCGCACGAGGTGCGGGGTCGCAAGGGAACGACTCGCACGCAGTTGATTCGGGGGTTAGCCATTACGCCGGCCGAAATTGCCCGGGCCAAGCGCGCGGCGATTTACGAACAGGCTGAACAGGAAGATCGTGTCAGTCTTCATCAGAGCATTGGACTCGACCATATTTTCCCGGAAGGGAAACTGATGGATGTGCGGGAATACCAGTTCACGGAGGCTGAAAACGACGAGTTGATGAGATTGGAAGAGCTGGAGAGGATGAGCGCCTGACAGGAACCCGGCGCTTGGATGGGGACGGTCAGCCGCTTGCGGACTCGGACTTTCGGATCTACGGTGAAGTCAGCATAAAGGGACGACGCCATGTTCACCGAAACCGAGATACTGCTGGCCGCTGACCGTTTCCACATCCGCAAGACAGAGCGAGGCGTCCGTTTGCGTCTCGCCACTGATTTCATGCCGGCGGATACGGAACTGATATCGGTCAATGAATGCTTGGTGGGCGTGCGCAAGGCACTCGACACGGGGCACAGAGTATTGATTGAGGTATCCAATGGATCTTCCCACCTATCGGCAGCAGCAAGCACATAAGTTCTACGAGCAGCTTTCTCACTCCACCAGCCCACTGTTTCTAGGCTGGAAATCGGCAGAGGAACCTTTGCCGCAAATCGGTGGCGAGCCGCGTGGCGTTTCCGGATACCCGTATCGTGGCGACAACGCCGTTTTCTTGATGATGGCCGCGCGGGAGCACGGGTTCACTTCGCCCTACTGGATGACATTCGACCAGGCCCGGGCCTGTGGGGGATCGGTGAAGCGCGGCGAACTCGGCACGAAAATCCTGTCGTGGACGGGCAAGGAAGGGGAATACAAACCTGTCTTGATGTCCGTGTTCAACGGCGCCCAGTTGTCGGGCATCTCATTTCCGCCGCCGAGGGAATTAATGGAAGAAGCCCAGCGTGTGCGGCAAGCCGGATTGGACTCCCTTGTCCCGCCGCGCAAACGCAGGCCTTCGCCGTTGAACTATGTCGCACGATTGCGCGAAAGGATGAACGAGTGTTTCCCCGAGGAGATTCACGAGCAGTCGCGTGCTCAAAGCGCGTTGCGGCGCGAGCTGGCGATGATGACGGCCTGCGCGCGATTGGGTTTGCCGCGGGAGGTCGATGGTGCCTTGGCTCTTGCGTTGAAGCCCTTCGCGGCCATGCGTCCGAACTGGCGCGAGGTGGTGGAAGCCATCGACGACGCGGGCCGAGCATTGAGCGACCTGGGAATTCTGCCGCTCATGTTCGA
>JAFEFL010000102.1 GCA_018240595.1 Pseudomonadota bacterium
ATCGACCGCCGCGCCGATGAAGGACGAGAACAGCGGGTGCGGTTCGAACGGCCGCGACTTCAGCTCGGGATGGAATTGCACGCCGATGAACCACGGATGGTCCTCGTACTCGACGATCTCCGGCACGATGTCATATTTAACCCTATCGGCCGCCACCGCGCCAATGCTGTGCACAACGCACAGTTGTGCACTCCTGAGCGATGTATAATAATATAGATTCGATTCGCGCCATTTTGCCGCTCGGTCCATCTTCATAATTTAAATCAGCGTGAAATCATGGATTTCGAGAAAGCGGTCGCCCGTGTCTACGAACATTTGGAGGAAGACCGCGTAGAGAGCGCGGTAATGGGGTGCTTGCGAATCGCGCGCGCTGCGAAGGATTTCTTGAATAGCGCGATCTTCCTTCGCGAACTATATCCGAACAAAACGGAAGTCGTGCGCGCGCTTTACGAAGAAATTTCGCCTCTCAACAAAGAGGCTCAAAAGTTTATCTTTGAAAAATCCCTCGACCGCTGGCTTGAATTGCATTCGGTTGAAATGGCGACTTCCGCCGAAGATCGCCATAAGCCGGAAGGTGATCGCCGAAACGTGTTGATGGTCGCGGCGGGCGAATTGCAGGCCGAACTCGATCAGCGGGAACGCGCCATTGCCGATTTGACACTGCCCGCTGGCATGGGCGAATTCGACACGGCGGCGTTTACCGACCGCTTCATCTCGGAAAAAGCCCAAATGCGGCTGCGCATACGCGCGATACAAAGCATAAAGGCCCGGCTCAAAACACGCTGCTTGAATTACGCGATTGAGATTGAGCGTCAACTAGAGGCGCAAGGTAAAAGCCAGGCCTTTCTTGAAAGCGTGCAGAACGACGTGAATAATTTCTTCAAGGGTCGCAGCGATGACGTGTTCACTAAATTGCACAAAGCCGCTCAACTGACCCAATCAAAGGACAAAGAAGACTCCGCCCTTCTGCTAACTGAAGTCCGCCGCGCAATGAAGGCCGCAGCGGATCATTTCTACCCGCCCGCTTCCGGCACGGTCATTTGCGTAGACGGAAAAGAACGGGGGGCTTGGCGAAGAACAATTCCTAAACCGATTACACGAGTTCCTTGCAAAACAGGTGGACCGGTCAACGTCCAAAGAACTACTCAAAGAAGAACTCGACCACCTCGCCGCATTCTTGCGTCGATTGAATGACATGGCTTCAAAAGGCGTCCATGCCGACGTGACATTCGCGGAAGCCAAACAAGGCCTTATTGGTCTCTATTTCTTCCTATTCAACCTGATTCAACATTTAATGCGAACGAAAAATACCACTGAAGCGTCCAATGCTGCGTGACATTCGGAATCCGGTTGGAGCCGCCGCATTCTACGGGGATGCTTGACTGATAGACAACAATAGATGACCACCCCCTCACCCGAAACAATCGCCAGAGTACAGTTTGAGTTTGCGCGCCAAGAGGCGCGCGAACATCAGCGGCGGTTGATGCAGGGCTTAGGACGCCCGATCATTTCATGGCAGGACGGCAGCGGGACTCGGTTTGTGTGTATCGGAATGCAAGTCCGCTGGTCTAAAGCTTGGAAGACATTTCCAGACTTCCTCTTTGACTACATCAAGCTTGTGCTGACGCCCGAGTGGGGCAATGCCGAGCTTAAGAAGCCTGTGGAGCAACGCCACCCTCTTCTTCAGTGGTATCACAAGCTTTGCACGTTCCAGCATGCGCAAACGAAAAATGCGGATGGCATCTATCAGGCCGAAGCGACCGGCGCAGTAAGCGCTTATCTTGGGCTTGCCTATGACCTTTATTTATGTGCGCACAACGCGGAATTACCTGAACTACTTCTCAAGCGGCTGCGCAACCCGGAGACGTTCGAAGGCGCGCGGTACGAAGCTCGGATCATCGGCAGCCTCGCACGCGCTGGATTCACAATTGAACTGGAGGACGAAACCGACTCAAACCGGACGCATTGTGAATTGACGGCCTCCCACAAAGATACGGGTCGAAAATTCTCTGTCGAATGTAAAGCGATTTCGTCAACGAACGCTCGCGCGGGCACAAGCACAGACCCGGTAAAGATTCGTAGCCAACTCTACAAAGCACTTAGCAAGCAGGCCGATCATGAGCGGATCATTTTTATCGAGCTTAACCGCGCCGGATCGGTTGTAGATGGTCAAACACCCGATTGGGTGCGCGATCTAGACGCCGATTTGGAGCGCGCTGAAAAGCAGTTAACTATCGATGGTCAACCCGCACCTCCTGCGTACCTTTTCATCACTAATCAGGGCGCGGTGCACGCAATGGATAGCACCGCATTTATGGAAATCTGGCTTGGCTGCGGCTTCAAGATCCCCGACTTTGGGTCTGCAAAACCCTGTCGTTCAATCCTTGAACTTATCGATGCCCGCGAAAAGCACGTGGAGTTGCACTGGCTCGGCAAAGCCCTGCGGGCGCATCATGCGATACCTAATATGTTCGACGATCGGCTTCCGGAGGAAATAGACGCTGGACCTATCCCCCGCTTGCTTATCGGTTCGACGTATCTAATTCCCACAGCGGACGCGCGAGAAGAGCCCGCTGTGTTGGTCGAGGCGAGCGTGCTGGTGCCAGAAAAAAGAATCTACGGCATTTATCGCTGCGCCGATGGGCGGCAGATCATTTGCACAAATGAAATTACCAATGCGGAGCTTGCAGCATACAAAAGGTCTCCAGAGACCTTCTTTGGAGTTGTAAAAAAAGTTTCACCGGAAATTAAGGACCCCATCGACGCTTTTGATTTCTTTTGGAACTCGTATTCGACAACCTCGAAGGAAAAGCTCGTCGAATTCACGCGGCAATGGCCGGACGCTACAGTGCTGCAGGCACTAGACCAAAAGCGGCTTGCGCAGATCTATTGCGCGAGAATGGCCGAGAACATGTGGATGACGATGATGCGCGACCGCACTAATCCGCCTGCCACCTAGCCTCATATCGCCCTACTACGTCTCTGAATTGCTCCCGTAGCCACCCGGCTTAAACCAGACGGCTCTGATCGACCGCCGCGCCGATGAAGGACGAGAACAGCGGGTGCGGTTCGAACGGCCGCGACTTCAGCTCGGGATGGAATTGCACGCCGATGAACCACGGATGGTCCTCGTACTC
>JAFEFL010000103.1 GCA_018240595.1 Pseudomonadota bacterium
CCTTCCCGTGAAGCCACAAATTGCTCCAGAACAGGCCGTGCTGTTCGTTGACGAAGTTCACAAACGTCTCACAGGCGTATCGTTGAGCGCGGACGAATATTGCGAGTCGATCCGCGAGACAACGGAAAGAGGTATTGCAGGCGGGCGCATCTATGACGCGCTGCTGCTGCAGTGCGCGAGGAAGTGCAAGGCAGAAACCATCTACACATGGAACCTGAAACATTTCCGGGCGATCGCGCCGGATTTGGCGAAGCGGATTCAAACTCCATAAGACAGGTGAAACGTGAAAAGAACCGCGTTTACGTTGATATTGTTGGCGCACATAGGAATTGCGCCTGCGATTGGGTAAAAAAGAATAAAAACGCGGGGTGCCACCCCGGATGTTTTGCGCAAGAGTGCGCAAACGGTTGAAATGAAAGAAGATGAGTTGACGCAACGTGCAGAAGAGTGAAAGAAGAGTGCGCCCCTCGCGGATCGGGGTAAACAAGACTGAGATTCGATGAGGGTTAAGATCGAGCGTGGATGGAGAGAGTTCGATACTAGTAACGAAGTGGGGGGACGCCCCTCCCGCTGTTTTTGTAAGTGTTGATTCCAGATAAGTTAAGTTTTGCGTAAGCCCTTTAGAATGAACAGTTGTGAAGGGTCGCGGAAATGTTGGTTGATTGTAGAGGATTTGCGGGAGCGGAAAATTCGGGTACTAGGCTGTTGGCGTGGGAGTTAACGCAAGAGGCGGGAAGCGGTGCCCCTGAGAGCAGACAACGGCGACCATAGCAAGCACATCCTAACACGGGACTGTTAACTTGTCAAGTAACGGTATTCATGCAACCCTATCGTACGCTTTCTAACTTGATGGCGAAGGCTCCGGAAGTTGCGGTCCTGAAGGCTGGCGCCGCTTAGCCGATGTTATTACAATGTCGGGGAGTTGACCCGCCATTTCTCCTACCATTTAGCCCACGCGTTGGGCTAGAATCCGCTTCCGTCTATGGACAGCAACGAAAAGTATCTCTCTGATTTGCAGGAATAACTATGGCATACTTATGGCATAATTATGCCAAAGCAAAAAAACAATATTGGGACGGTCCAGATCACAATTTCGACCACTGCGCCGGTTCAAAAACATCTTGAGAAGTTAGTTGCCACGGGTTTTTATGGCAAAAATCCGGCGGAAGCAGCGGAGAGGTTGCTTGCGGAGTCCCTCAAAAGATTGATGTCAGAAGGGCCTCTGTCTGGAAAACGCGGATCATGACGGAGAAGTTGATGGATGGTGTGCAATGAATACCGAGACGATGTCGCTAGGGGAATTCGTAAAGCAATTAGCAGTTAGAATGACGAAAGCTAAAATCGCAATGCCTTTCAAGGATGAGAGACCTTGGCACGTGGTGTTATATGATTTGGCAACTTCGGACTTGAAGCCTAAACCGGAATTTCTGAAAAAATTACAGTTTGATTGGGACGGTCCTTATCCGCGTTCAAGAGACCTATCGGATTACATTCACGGCCTGCATTTCACGGGGTGTGTTTCGGCCGCCAATCCAAGCTACGGCGAAATAACGCTCGATGGAAATTTGGCGAAAATGTGGTCCGCGCTGGAAGTCAATGAAGACGTGAAAAAGTTTATGGATAAGGCAATGTTGGTTGCGGAAAAAAAATTTAATGGATAGCATTCGTTTCATCCAATGCTTTCCCAATATCCGAGCCTTGCAAGGGTCGTTGCTGCTCTCGACGAATACCTAGAGACCCGTTATCCCGAGTACTTTAGTAAGGATGCCACTCATCCCTGCGCGAAGTTGAGACCATTCAAAGTCATACATGACAACCTTTGGGGAACGAACCGCTTCTCCTGGCGTGAACTAGCGATTATAGATTCTCCAGTTTTTCAGCGACTCAGGTCGATTCATCAGACTGGACTTGCACATTACGTTTATCCTTCAGCGCAGCACAGCCGGTTCGAGCATTCACTTGGTGTCGTTACAGTAGCATCGCGGGCGTTCGACGCTCTCCAGCAGCGCAATCTTCCGCTTTTTCGAGAAATCGCTCGCGTATTGGACAAGGACTACCCAGAGGAAGCCCTCGCACGATTGCGCGAAGAAATTCGGTTGGCAGCTTTGGTTCACGACGTCGGCCACAGCTTATACAGTCATACGTCCGAAATTGTGTATTCAGAAATACCTATTCTGCGCGAGTCGGCGAGAGAGCTAGCTCAACTGGTGGGACGTCGGAAGGGCGTCGGAGAGGTAATCTCGTTTTGTTTCTCAAGGACCACCGCGCTTGCTCGGCTGCTCGATCGCGCTCGTGAGAAGTTGCAGGATGACGATGCAAAACAACAAGCAGCATCTCTAGATTTAGAAAATGTGTCACTTTTAATTGTCGGAAGGTCTCGGCACCCGTATCTGCAGTTTGCAGCGGATATTATTTCATCTGATCTAGATGCGGACAAATTGGACTACCTTCTGAGGGACGCAACTGCGGCCGGTCTGCCACTTCGCTACGATCTTGAACG
>JAFEFL010000104.1 GCA_018240595.1 Pseudomonadota bacterium
CCCGACGAGCAAAAGCCCGATGAATCGCAGCTGCGAGTCGAGATCGGACGGATCCTCGATCTCCTGATTCAAGAGCCTGCCAATGACACATGCCATTGACAGCTTCGGTGGAAAACATGCCCCCAGCCAATGGGTTCGCCATTGGGACAGTGCAGCAGTTCTCGGCTCAATGACACTCGCGGTTTCATGGCTGGCCCTGCAATCAGTTGCATGGGCACTGCCAGGCTTGGCCGACGTATGGGAGTGGGACTCGTGGATCGCCTTATCGCTTTCACCGAGCGAGTGGTGGCTGCTGTGGTGGACGGATGAAGCCCGACTGGCAATCGCGTGGCTTCTCACCATTGCCTGTGGACTCGCCGCATTCACCTACGCTTTGCGGCCCCGTCAGTCGCTGATTCACATTCAAGGCGGACGACTTCTCGACGGTCGTGCGGCCATACGAGAGGCTCGCCGGCAGGCAGAAATCGAAAGGCGAGGAAAGGCCACCGGTTGGCTCCAACTTCATCCATCGCTCGACCTGCCCAAGGAGCGCTGGACGCGCCATCTCCTCGTCTACGGTTCCGTGGGCTCGGGAAAAACGCAGATCCTTCTCTTCTGGCTTCGTCAGGTCATGGATCGTCCTGCGATCAAACTAATATGCTACGACGTCAAAGGGGACTTCACGGCCAAGTTTCCCGGCGCTTGCCTTATTTCACCTTGGGATCGCCGCAGTGCGATCTGGGACATTGGCGTTGACCTAGCAACACCGGTCGACGCCAGCGCATTTGCGCAGGCACTCGTGAAGGTTGGCCAGCATCAGAACTCGTTCTTCGAGCAATCGGCGCAGGCAATTCTTTACGGTGCCATTTTGTCGCTCCAAGCCACGCGAGGGAAGAAATGGGGCTGGACGGATCTCCATGCGATCCTTACGCGCTCCCGTGCCGACATTCACGCGATCCTCGTCGAGCACTATCCGCGCGGCGCACAGGCAATTGCCACGGAATCCAACGGCTCAGCCGCAGTCATGGGGCAACTCGCCGCCTCAACGAGACTGATTGACGATCTTGCTCGCGCATGGGGCACTCAAGAAGCCAACGCTCCCAGGATCTCGTTTCGCCGCTGGTGCCGCGACGATTACAAGGGCGAGACGAAACTCATAGTCCAGGCCGGGCCAGATCCCGATCTTTCGGGGCTGCTTATTGGCACCATGATCAAGCTGCTGGAGAGCTGGATCATTACGCCGAAGCTCGCCGACAACGAACTCGGGCGAGATCTTGTTTTCTGCCTCGACGAATACCCGAGCATGCGCGTCGACGTATCCAGCCTCGTGGCAATCTCAAGGTCAAAGGGCGTCAGCATGTGGCTGGCACTGCAATCCCTGGCGCAACTGGACGAGGCCATTGGAGAGAACAATGCCCGTGCTTTGACGGGCATGGTCGGCACGCACGTCCTCGCTCGAATTCAGGTCAGCGAGGATCGCCAGCGCTTGGCAGAACTCTTCGGGCGGGCACAAAAGGGAATCCCCGGACGCGAATCGACCATTGAGGACTGGCTGACCATTGTGCCATGGGGCCGATTATCGGATCAGCTGGGCTGGCGGAAGGCGAGAAAGACCCGTGCGAATCCTGCGGGCTTCGTCATTCGCGCTTTGGTCTCCGGTATTGGCCCGGACATTCTCGAACTCGACTGGCCAGGGCAGGTAATCCCCGACGGTCGCCGCAGCCACAGTGCCGCCGCGTGGACGAAGCAGAAGCGGCCTACGGGGCGAGAACTGCCCGCACCCACACCCGAGCCCTCCGAGGCGGACGTGGCGCGCTTCTGGGCCGCGTGTGCCCAAGGTGACATCGCCCAGGTCGACGAGATCACCCGTCAGGGCACATGGGACTTCAATCGACTCCCCAAAAATCAGGGGCACGATGGATCGCCTCTTCATATTGCCGCCGAGAAAGAGCACCGGGATCTCGCCCTGTGGCTGCTGGAGCACGGCGTCGATCCCAATGCCGTGAATTCACGCGGTGAAACAGCAGACCAGGTAGCCGCGCTTGAGATCCGTATGGCGATCGGCGGCTGGCGCTTGTCTCATCTTTGAACAATTGAAGGAGAACAGAATGAACACGACACCGGTTCACATCGCAGTCCACAATGGAGACGCTGAGAAGCTGCTCGACCTACTGGAGAAAGGCTACTCGCCCAGCGATCCCGCAGGAGGGCATACGCCGCTCGCGCATGCCGCCTTCCTTGGTGAGATCGCCTGCGGAAAGATCCTCATTGACCACGGTGCACGGATCGAGGAACTCGGGGATCCCGAACTTTTTACAAGCACCGAGCGAGAATTGCGGGTGTATGCTCGTCAACAGTTCGATCGAGTATTGTGATTCGTTATTGTTGCGCCCGGTTTGTCTTCGAAAGATCAGCTTGCGCCAAAGTTTTCTGCGCGTCTTTGATAATCCAGTAGTCCGGGGGATTCTTCTTGCGCAGTAGTTCTACGGCAGTTTCCAGGGTTTTGCGCGCTTCTGCTTCATGACCCGTCGCAAGCTGTGCACTGCCTTCCAGAAAATACAGCTCACCAGCGGCATCGCTGTCACTAGTGACCAAGCTCGATCCATTCTTGCGAATGTCTGCGACAAGAGTGACAACGTCATCGTAGCGATGTTGAGCCAGTCTCACATGGCCGAGGTTGATCTCGAATGTCGAAACCAGGAGATCGGCCAACTTGCCGGATTGTTTCCTGAGTCGTGAAAGACCGTCTTCGAGTAGAGCGGCAGATTCATCGATCTTGCCTAGTCGCAGTTTGGCAACTGCCAGGGAATTCTGCGCGTTCAATGTGTTGATATTGTCCGGGCCGAATCGTCGCAACAACCCATCATAAGCTTGTTGCACGAATCGTTCGCATTCAGGCCAACGCTCCAGTTTGCTGTAGACGTTACCCAGGCCGTAGATTACGAGTAGCGTCGATTCGTTTTCCGGGCCAAGTTCGCGTGTGTAATCCTTGACCAGGTCGATGTAGGTTTGCTCCATCTTGCGTCCATTTCCTCGAATGACTTCCAGTCTTGCGAGTAAATGACGCGCGCCCAAGGTCATCGGCGCACTGTGTCCCTGTTGTTGATCGAGTTGTGCAAGAATTCGCTGCTGGGTTTGCAGTAGCGACTCTGAGGGCATTCCCAGGCGCGCGCGCGCTGATACTACTGCTTGCTCGGCAGTCAGCAGTAATGACGGATCGGCGTCTGGCAAGCCGGATAGCAACCGCACGGCATCTTCAAGCGGAGCCACCGCTTGGTCAATCTTCAGTGAATTGAACGCCCACCATCCTTCCGCGTTATCGGCGTAGACGCGAGCCATGGGGAAATCCTTACTCAATTTTTCTACTTGGCTTTTGTTGTCATCGAGCAGTTTCCTGGCATCATCTAACTGGCCACCATGCGCCAGTGTTTGGGCGAGCAGCATTCGAACTTCCAACGCTTTCTCCGAGCCATCTCCTTCGGCTTGTCGATAGCTTTCGTCGGCAGCTCTAAATTGCGTTGCCGCAGCAGCAAAGTCCGCCAGCGAATAGTAAGAAGCGCCCAAAGTCTGATGCGCCACGCCAGCCAAGTCTGGTTCCCCAGCGAAACGTGTGTCGATCTTCGGACCGACCACGTTCAACGCCTCGCGCACGGTGATATCAATTTTTCCACCCTGCAATGGATCCGCTGCGGCAAGAAAATCCTGATTGAGGAAGCGATTGATTGCCGTTGCGGCGCGCGCTTTCTCCCCTGCAATTTCACGCTCTTTTGCGGCCTGGGCATACAGCCATAAACTGATTCCGGCACCGAGTGCCAGCAAGACAAATGCAGCAATTGCCCAGGGTCGCCTCGCACGCGCCTTAGCGAGAGCTTTCTCCGCCGCGTTGGCCTGCGCCTTTACGACTTCTTCTTTCTGATGAGCTTCACGACGCTCGTCAAACGTGCGCAGCCGATTAGCAAGAGCGCGGACGGAATCCAGTCGAAGATCGGGATTCACATTCGCGCAGGCGGCAATGTCCTCGCGCAAGAGTGGATCGGATAGATCGGCTTCCCAACCTGCCGACAGGGGACGGCGAAGATCGCCGACGACGAGCTGATAGAGGATCACGCCCAACGCGTAGAGGTCGGACTTGACCGTCGCCGATTGCCCGGCGAGAACTTCGGGGGCCACATATAAAGGTGTGCCCGTGATCGATGAGGTCGAATCAACGGTGACGCCGGTGCGGGTAATTCCCAAGGCATCCAGGCGTTGAGGGTCCAGCAATCGCGCACTGCCGAAGTCGACAATGCGTGGACGCCAAACGCTGGATTCCTCATAGACGAGAAGGTTGGTCGGCGTCAGATCCTTGTGCAAGACGCCTAGCTCATGCGCTGAGCCTACGGCGTCGGCGACCTCGGCGATCCAGGCCAGCCGCTCCTGCAGCGGCCAAGAGCCTAGCCCTCCACGCTGCTCGGCCCAGGTTTCCAGATCCGGGCCACCGTAATCCGATTCGAGGAAGTAGGGCGGATCGTCGAAGTCCCACTCGCGCACGCGAACAAATGCCGGGACGTCGCCCAGGCTTTCATATAGAAGGCGCGATAGCGTGGTCTCGCGCTTCAACGCCGTCAGGCGCGAGCCGTCGAGACTGAATTTGAAAACCCGGAATTCGCCGGTCTTCAAATGTTGCGCACGCCAGACCTCACCGTGCGCGGATTGGTCAAGGACATCGACGAGACGCCACTGGGGGCGACGGGGAACGGGATCGCCGGCATTGAGCGTTCTACCCAGCGGGGCACGCGGCAGGATCTTGCCCTCGACTGTGCCCGTCAACCTATAACCCAG
>JAFEFL010000105.1 GCA_018240595.1 Pseudomonadota bacterium
CGCTCCGCCCAACGTTTCGCTCGCCCATCGTAATTGCAGATTCGACCCATTTCGTAACGCCGGCTTAGCCGGCGAGTTTGGGGGTACACCCCGGTTGTTTTAACAAGAGCGCGCAACACTTTGAAAATACGACAGATACGTAATATTGTTTGTGCACAAATGGGCAAAGAGTGCGCAATAGATTGAAAATGAAGAACTTAAAAAGCAGTGCCCGCAAGCGATGCGGTGTGGACAAAACGGTTTGCCGGGAGTTGTACACCCCACCCCGGGGCATTTTGTATGATTATCAAAAGAAAGGGGTTGCCGGAATTGGCGTTTGGATGAATATGAAAGGAAAGGAGTTGCGAATGCGCGATCCGAGGAATCAACGGGTTGTCGACGGTAAAACACGAATAACTCTAGCACAAGAATGTTATAAAGTCAATTACTATTATCTGTAAGCTAATTCGAATGAGGCGAGGCCCGAATGGCCAACTTGTTTCTCCTTGAGGCTTCGTGCACGCACCCTGGCAAAGAGAAATTAATTGGGTACTGTCTCTGTTAGTATCCCCACATGCCCCTGTCCTGGAATGAGATTCGCCATCGCGCCATCGCTTTCTCCAAGGAATGGTCAACCGCCAGAAGCGAATCGGCCGAAAAACAAACGTTCTGGAACGAGTTTTTCGACGTTTTCGGCATCCGCCGCCGCGCCGTGGCCAGTTTCGAGGAACCCGTAAAGAATCTTGCGGGCGAATATCGCTACATCGATCTCTTCTGGCCCCGCATCGTCCTCGTGGAACATAAAAGCCTGGGCCAGGACCTGGGCAAAGCCGAATCGCAGGCTTTCCGCTATATCCAGGACCTTGTCAATCAGGGCCGCATCAACGAGATCCCCCGCTATGTCATCGTCTCGGACTTCGCTCGTATCGCCCTGCACGACCTCGAACCGGAAGACCAGCGTGAACTTCCCCTTTTTAATAATCGCCGTGTCGCCACGATCGAGTTCTCCTTAGCGGAGTTCCACAAACACATCCACGATTTCGCGTTTATCCCCGGCTACAAGCAGCACAGATTCGCGGAACAAGATCCCATCAACATCGAAGCCGTTGAAATCATGGGCCGTCTCCACGACGCCCTGGAGTCCGGCGGCTATTCCGGTCACCAGCTCGAACGCTTTCTCGTCCGCATCCTGTTCTGCCTGTTTGCGGAGGACACGGGCATTTTCGACCGCGAATCTTTTTCGCTTTACATTCAAAACCGCACCAGCGAAGACGGATCTGACCTTGGCCTGCACCTTGCCCGTCTATTTGAAGTCTTGAACACGCCGGAGGAAAAGCGCCAGAGGAATCTCGACGAAACCCTTGCCGCCTTCCGCTACGTGAACGGCGACCTATTCGCCGAAAAACTGGATTTTGCCGATTTCAACCGCGACATGAGGGAAGCGCTACTTGCGTGCTCCCGCTTCGATTGGTCCCGCATCTCCCCCGCCATCTTCGGTTCTCTCTTTCAGGCCGTCATGGAGCCGCGCGAGCGCCGCCAGATCGGCGGCCATTACACGAGCGAGCGCGACATCCTCAAAGTCATTCGTTCGCTCTTTCTCGATGACCTTCGCGCCGAGTTCGAGCGAATCAAGGGCAATAAGGCCGCTCTTGCTCGCTTCCATGAAAAAATCGCGGGTCTCCACTTCCTTGACCCCGCTTGCGGTTGTGGCAATTTCCTTGTCATCACGTATCGGGAACTTCGCTCGCTCGAAATCGAAATCCTCAAGCTCCTCTATCCCGGCGACCAGCGGGAATTGAACATCCAGCGCCTTTCCCTCGTGGATGTTGACGCTTTCTACGGTATCGAAATCTCCGAGTGGCCCGCCCGCATCGCCGAAGTCGCCATGTGGCTCATGGACCACCAGATGAATATTTAGCTTTCTGAAGCCTTCGGCCAGTATTTCGTCCGCCTGGCTTTGAAAAAATCTCCCACCATCGTCAACGGCAATGCTCTTCGATTGGACTGGAAGAAAATCCTTCCGCCAGAGAAGTGTAGCTATATCCTCGGCAATCCGCCTTTTGTTGGCGCCAAGTATCAAACACCAGAGCAACGGGCAGATATGGACTTAGTCGCAGGCGAGTTTGAGAATTCTGGCCTACTCGACTACGTTACAGGTTGGTACTTCAAAGCTGCGCGCTACGTCCAAGCGACCGATATCACTGTAGGTTTTGTCTCCACTAACTCAATAACCATGGGCGAGCAGGTAGCTCCACTGTGGTCGCCACTCACGCACAAGCTCCACATCAAAATCATGTTCGCGCACCGTACATTTTCTTGGCAAAGTGAAGCGCGAGGCAAAGCGCATGTGCACGTCGTAATCATCGGATTCAGTGCTTTCGATGGCCCCCGAAAGAGAATCTTCGACTACTCCAGTGAACAGGTATCTGTGTCAGTTGTTAAGAATATTAGTCCTTACCTCGTTGAGGGCTCCGACCTTGCCATCAATAATCGGCAGGCCCCGCTCTGTAACGTCCCTGGAATCGGAATTGGTAACAAACCAATTGACGACGGCAAGTACCTCTTTACATCTGAGGAAAAGCGTGCGTTTCTACAGCTAGAGCCCGCCGCAAGAAAATACTTCCGTCGCTGGATAGGGTCGGAGGAATTTATCAATGGCAGCGAGAGATGGTGCCTGTGGCTTGGCGATAGTAGGCCAGATGAGCTAAGGAAAATGCCACACTCCCTACAAAGGGTCGAAGCCGTCCGAGAGTACCGTTTATCGAGCAAGAGCGCGCCAACCAGGAAACTAGCAGAGACGCCAACAAGGTTTCATGTCGAAAACATGCC
>JAFEFL010000106.1 GCA_018240595.1 Pseudomonadota bacterium
CGCTCAAACGTGCCTTGCGGAATTGACAGTTTGGCCCGTTCGTCTAGGGGTTAGGACGCGTCCCTTTCACGGATGAAACAGGGGTTCGATTCCCCTACGGGCTACAACCGGAACGCCGGAACCTGAGCAATAGCAAGGGTTTCCGGCGTTCGTGCGTTTGGGCTGTTGACCCTTTGTTGACCCTTTTACCCCCCTTCCTCCTTTTTTGGGTGTGTAATCTGCGGAACTGTAAGGCAGGCAACAGGACCGGAACGGGGGCACCCTCCCCGCGCCCGCGCATACATGGCGCGAAAGTCCATGGCGCGGCTGTTGCCGGGCTGTTTTTGGCAGGGATAGGTTCACCTTGTTTCCACCGTGTTTTTCGCGCCCGTCCGCTGCGGTGGCCTTGGCCTCAGCCTTCGCCGATCCCGTGGCCGGGGGTAATCACCTTGCCGCCCCGGCGGAACGTTATCGTGTGTTTCACCACGGCATCCGTTTCGGCCTTCACTTCCTGCCTGCTCAACTTCGGCAAGGCGAACTCTGCCAGTGCTGCATAGACCTGCAACGCCCCCTTGGGATCGTCCTTGCCCAGCCGCCGGATCCACTTCACCACGTCCGGGGCCGTTTCGTCAAGGGCCGCGTGGATGGTTTCCCGGATGCGCTCGTTGATCTTGTTCGGGGTGCCCTTGGGCCTGCCTGCGGGGTTGCCGGATGCGCCTTTTCTGAAGGTGCCGCGCCGGGCGGGTTGCGTTGCCATTGCCTGTTCTATGCCTGTTCTTTTCAGGTGGAAACCACTACCGGAGCCGTGCATTGCTGTTGACTTGCTGCGGTGGGTTTGTTTTGGTTAACCCAACTGAACGGGTTGGGTTTTGCATCGCTGTTGCATGATCGTTTGTGTGTGCATGTGCATCGTTCCATTACCTGCCAGCCCCCACCCCCACGTGCTGCGGTGGGTTTGACGTGGCCACCGCAACAAAGGGTTGTTCATCGAATAGCAGCAGGCCGCGCACTTTCATCCGGCGCAAGGTCAGGCTGCGGTTGCTCAACTTGTTCCTACATGCCTTCCCCGCCTTCCCGTGGATGCGTTCGCTGCATACCCGGCTGCGGGGGTCTTGGTCCGAAATATCCCGACCGCAGGCAAGGCACCTCCGCACCCCCTCCGAAGGCACCTCCGAAGGGTGGGCGACTTCACCGGGAACGGGAACCGTAGGTGCGACGTTTGCACCCCTTATCGCAAGTGGTGCAAACGTCGCACTTTGGCCTTTGCGGGGTGCCTTGGCCGGGTGGTGTCCCCTTGGTGCAAACGTTGCACATTCGGGGCAAGGTGTTCCAGCCGTCCCCTTGGTGCAAACGTTGCAATTGTTCAGCTCGGACAATTTCGCAGCGATCAATTCCCGCAGGGTAGGTTTCAGGCCGTTGGGTTGGATGCGTTGCACCAGCGCGGTGTACTCCTTGCGCCTTCGCGATCGGGTCCACCGGTTCAATGCCTGCCAGTTGGACGGCACCGCAGCGTTGGCCACAAGATCGCGTTGAGCGGGCCGAAGTCCTTCGGTGGGCATATCGGGTTCCACGATCAACAGTTCGGCGAACTTGGCCAGCAGGAAGGCCCGTAGCCGGGTCCATGCCACCGGGTCCAGCAGGTCCGCAACGGTTTGCACCTTGCATCGCGCAAGGGTGCGCATCTTGTTTGCCTTCAGCTCAAACCGCAGCAGTTCGCCGTTCACGTGTTCCCGGTACTGTGCGGCCTTATCGTAGATCTTGAACCGGTAGGCGGCATGCACGATCTGGATGCCTTCGCCTTTCTGCATGGGTACGGGTGTAGCGTCCTTGTGCAGCACGATGGACCGCAGCACCGCAGCCGTGGGGATGGGCGGAATGATGTTCGCCCCAACTTCCAGCGTTGCCAAGGTCAGGCCCGCATCGTGCAACCCGAAGGCATCGCATAGCGCGGCCACCGTGTCCCGGAATTGCGTGAACGTGTAGTCCTGCCAGTTGGTGCCGCCGTGGTGGACCTTGTGGAAGGAACCCCGCACCTCCCAGCAGCGGGTTGCATCGCCGGTGAAGGTCCACCCGCTCCACTTGGCAGCGTGCCGTTGTTCCCCGGCCTTCCCTTCGCCACGGGAACGCCAACGGCCTGCCAGCAGGGCATGTTCCCGCATCCGCCGTTGCGCGTCCGGGTAGATCCTTAATTTCACGCCGTCGATCATTCGGGAAACCGTGTGGGCGATACTGGATAGGCGGCGCGGGTCATTGGCCCGCGTTGCTGTTTTCAGCAGGCGGCGTGGATGCCGTGGCCGGTGGAATGCGTAGCCATGGAATGACCGTCCGCGCGAACTTCACCCGTTCGGGGATGCTGAATTTCTCCAGCCCGGTGAAGTAGTACAAGATCAACCGGCGGGCATCGGCGGTGAAGTGGAACACTACCGTGTTCTTGCATACACGGCCCGCGTAGATGTCCGCATGATCGCCCACATACCAACCTTCCACGCCGGTGGGGATCAACCCCGTGTGGAAGGTGCGGACCTTGTTGCGCGTGGGGCCGTCGATCATCATGTCCGCGCCCTTGGCCTTGCGTTCCTTGTCCCACGTTTGTTTCACCTTCAGGTATTCGGGCACCTTGGTGAACGGTATGATGGTGGGATCCTTCAGGTAGCGACCGCTGGGCACGTCGTTCGTGTACGTGGCCACTTTGTGCGCCGGGCATACTGGATAGCTCATGGCCGGGCCTGTTTTGCGGTGCGCATCTGTTGCAATGCTGCCAGCACCTCATTGCGTTTGTACAGTACGCGGTTGCCCATGCGGTACCCCTTCACGTAGCCCCGGCGGGTGTAGTCCCGCAACGTGGGCAAGGTCACGTGCAACTGTTTGGCGGTTTCCTGCCGCGTCAACAGTTCTTCAGGTTGTGGTGCGGCTGCGGTATCTATGTCCGCACGAACGGCGCGGACGATTTCGTTCACCAAGTCGGTGAGCGGTACGGGGGTAAGAACGATTTGTTGATCCATTGGGTTCGTCGTTTTTGACGGCCCAATGTTCAGGCGGGGTAAGGCCGGAACGGTTTGTTGCAATTTGCGCAAACGCGCTACAACCCTTGCCCTTACTACGTTTTATCCGGGTTCCTTGTCGCGGTGAACTTCACACCTTCGCGTGGTTCCGGTCTATATGCCTTGCCCATGTATGTTTTCAGCGTGGCCAATTCCAAGGGTTGACCGTCGGAACGGATGAACAGGGAGGCAACCCGTTCGGCAAGTCGGCTGCGTGAACGTCCACCGTCTATCCAGCCCTCTCTTTCCAGTAGGTCGATCAACACGGCCAATTCCTGCGTGTTGCCTTTCCATGTCAGCATGTTCAGGTTGGGTTCGGGCTGGGAAAGATGTTCATCGGCTATTTCATCCAGCAGCGTGTTGAGCTGTTCCCGTATCACTTGAAACATGGTGAGTACCTCAGTGCCCCTACTATCGGCCTTCATCTGCTCCATTTGGAAGTAATCTTCCTTCGCCCCCAAGATGTAGCCTTTCAGGTTGGTATAAAGTCGGCTGAACGCTCCCACAGTTTCATCATTGGGATCATCGCCCAACAAGTCACGCACCATTTGGACGTACATCCTTACCCATACATTCCCCATCCCTTCTGCGGTATCCTCAGTGCTACGTTCAAGATCATTCACCCATATCGTATCGCCCTCCTTGCAATTCAGGAAGTCAGCCTCTCCAGCCGACAATTTGCGTTCGACCTTCACGATCTTGGTTGAAGCGAACCTCACCATTTCCCATAACACCCCATATTGGGGGCCACCCCGTCCGCGTTCCTTGGTTCCACCATTGCTCTTTTCCCACGCATCCCGCAATGCCCAAAGTTCACCCCAGTACAAGACCTCTTCACTTTTGCCGCCCAAAATATCCCCGGCCACCTTCGCCATTGCTCCGTACAAGCCTGCAATCCCTTCGCGCTCCAATTCGCGGAACTGCTGTTCAATGGTCCGTGGCGTGCCGTTGGGCATCGGGGCGTGCCAATGGTCACAGTAGGGTGCCAACTGTGTATACGTCCTTCCTTCCCCGATCATGGCCTCAAACCGCCTTCAATACCGGGATGGTGAACAGGCTGGAACGTGCCATGATGTCCGCGTGTTCCTCGTTGGTCAGGCGGATGTAGCGCATGAACGCCTGTTCCGTTTGGTGGCCCGTTACGGCCATGATGGTGCGGGCGGGGATGCCGTCCCGGTAACAGTTGGACGCGAAGGACCGGCGGGCCGTGTGCGTGGTAATGCGCTCCCACTTGGCCCGTGCAACCTCCCTGCGGATGCCACCCTTAGTGCGTCCCTGCATGGTTTTCACTTGCAGTTCCGGCACCATGGCAGCGGCCTCTTTCAGGTAGTCGTTCTGTTTTTGGTTGGATATGCCCGAAGGGATGCGCCCCCCGTACTTGGCCATGATCGCAGGGATGGAAGGATGTAGCGGTATCGTTACCTCCTTGCCTGTTTTCGATGTGCGTACACGTAGCCGATCGCCTTCGATGTGTTCCGGCTGGATACGTGAAAGATCCCCGAAACGTAGGCCGGTCCATGCGCCCACCATGAACAGGTCACGGGCGCGTTCAAGGCGCGGATGGGTGGAAAGGTCCACTCGGTAGAACGCTGCCAGTTCGGCGGCATTCAAATACACCTGTTCACTTGGTTCCTCCTTTAAGGTCAGGCGGCGGTGAAACACTTCAGGGTTCACCTCCTTGCCCAGCTCCTTGTGTTCCTTGGCGCGTTTGAGAAATTCCCGCAGGGTCTTGCCGTACTTCACTACCGAATTGGCCGCGTAGCCGTGGGCGGTAAGGTGCGCCGTGAAACCGGCCACAAAGTCGGCATCCACTTCGGCAAAGGCCACGGGCGGGGCCGTTTTTTCCTCGGACCGTTTGGCCGCGTAGTCGGTCAGTAGTTCCAAGGCCACTTTGTAGCGGCTAATGGTGGCACGGTGGTAAGGTGCCTTGCGCTCGCTGTTGAACTGGCCTTGTGCGCTCTCTATGTAGGACCGGGCGAAGGTCAACAGGTCCGTGGGCACCTGCCCGGTGGCCTTGCCGTCCGCCTTGTTGAGCGCATCGCGTAGCTCGTTGCGCGAAGGTGCCCGCTCTTTTTCCCGTGCGAATGCGTCCAAGATGCCCACGGCGGATGCCTTCAACGCCTCCAGGCGTTTGTTGATGTCCTTGTGGTGCTGTGGTGCCATGGGTTTCCCCTCAGCATCCTCGTGTGGGCGGTCGCTGGGAGGCGGTGCGCAATGGGGGCACGTGGGTGCCTTGCCGGTCACTTCCTCCTTATCGGCCAGCCAATGCCGGGGAATGACCTTGCATCCGGTGGGGTAGACAAGGCGTTGACCCGCCCAACGGATGTGCAGGTGTACGGCGGTGGGTTGGTCGGGGCTATCCCCGTCCCGCAGGTAGAAATGAAAGTTTGCCATCGGGGTGCATGTGGTTTCGATACTGGATGCCCAAAGATAGATCGTTGACCCTTTGTTGACCCTTTTTCCTTTCTTCCTTCCGATACCCGTTTTCCCTCATTCGCTCCCAACGTCCCGCCATTGTTGGAGAAATAGGCGGTTTGACGGCTGAAATAAAAAAGGGCGGATGTGCTGGAATTAGTCCCCTACGTACCTCTTCGCGCACGGCACCAAGGGCCGGCCAGGGGCCATCACCCTGCTGGTGATCAACACC
>JAFEFL010000010.1 GCA_018240595.1 Pseudomonadota bacterium
AGCAGCGCGCCGTGAAGCGGTCGGGCGCGGCGCGATCGAACACCAGATCTTCGCCGGCATAAGGCGTGTCGCCGCGAAACGGATGCACCACCAGACCTTCCGGCCCATCGACCGGGGCCTTCGCCAGATAGCGCGGATAGATCGTGCGCACGCGCTCGGCGACGGGCAGGGCGCCGTCATCGACGACGATGAGCGCGAACAGCCGCTCGTTCGGATTGACCGGCTGGCCGTCGACGACCTTGAGCGAGGGATCTGGCGGCAGCAGCGATGGCCACAGATAGGCGACATCGACACGGCTTTGCGAGCCGGCGTGACGCTCGCTCGGAATACGGACGGCGGCGGGCTCGATGTTGAACACCGTGCCGCCGACCGTGATCGGCATCGACGGCGCGTCGGTGGCGACCGGCGCGTCCGGCCAGCGCGGCCATAGCACGTAGGCGACGTAAGCCGCCGCGAACAGGCAGACCGCGGCGAAGACGATGACCGGGGCAACGAGGGGGCCCGCATGCGGATGCCGCCGGCGGCCATGACGGCGCGAGGCGGGATGGTGCGCGATGGTGGCCATGAGCGGGGTCTCGGCGGGATCTATGGCGGCTGAAAGGGCTCGATTCTATCCACTGCCACGCCTTGGTTAACGATCCGTGAAAGGGGTTAACCATCGGTTAAGGATTGGCTGGCGCGGCCGCCCCGCAGGCGGTTACTTGCCGCCCGGTCATGCGTTGAGGCGTTCATGAATCCGCACTCGGTCCAGATGTTGATCGTTCTCGCCTTCGGCTTCGCCGTGGCGGGTCTGCTGAGCTCGGCCTACCAGCTCGTCACCAGCAGGCTGCCGAGCTTCGCGCTGCTTACCACCGGGCCCAGCCTGCACTCGATCGCCGCCGTGCCGCTGCTGATCATCGCGGCGCCGTTCCTGATCATGCGCAACACGCTGCTGGGCGCGCGCGAGGAAGGCCGCCGTTTCCAGTTCGTCTTCCTGGCCACCATGATCGCCGGCTTCTGGAGCCTGATGTCCGGTCAGGTGCTGGTGATGAGCCTGCGCGCCTGCGGCGTCGTCTAGGCCTGTTCCGGCAGCGCGAACGCCATTTCGAAATCTTGTCCCGGCGCCCTTCCATTTCACGCCGCCGATAGGCTAACTCGCGCTCCGAACAGGGAGCGCGACATGCCGATTTACGAACTCAACGGGCAGGGGCCGGAGTTTCCCGGCGAAGGCGAATACTGGGTGGCCGAGACCGCGGTGCTGATCGGCCGCATCCGGCTCAAGCGTCAGTCGAGCGTCTGGTTCGGCGCGGTGCTGCGCGGCGACAACGAATGGATCGAGCTCGGCGAGCGCTCGCAGATCCAGGATAACTGCACGCTGCACACCGACATGGGCTTCCCGATGACCATCGGCAAGGACTGCGTCATCGGCCATCAGGTCATGCTGCACGGCTGTACCATCGGCGACAATTCGCTGATCGGCATGAACGCCGTGGTGCTCAACGGCGCCAAGATCGGCAACAACTGTCTGGTCGGCGCCGGCGCGCTGGTCACCGAAGGCAAGAGCTTTCCCGACAATTCGATGATCGTCGGCTCGCCGGCGCGCGCCATCCGCACGCTCGACGACAAGCTGATCGCCATGATCCGCGGCGGCGCCGACCATTACGTCAAGCGTTCGCAGGAATATGCCAAGGGCCTGAAGCGGATCGGGTGAGGGACGGGGCGTCCAAGGGCGAGACGCCAGGAAATTGCGGAGCTGCCGTCAGCGCTGGCAATCGCCTGGTCCAAATAATTCATGCGGGTTTCCGGTCGGGACCTGGAAGCCTCGCTCGAGTCTCAGGCTGACCACGATGTCGGGCTTCATTTCCTTGATGAATTCGGTCGGGAAAAATGCGCAATAATCGGCCTTGGACTCGTACGCGTTGATAAAGACCGCCCTGCGGAAATGCTCGGCGAGAGGGCGCATCATCGCCAGTTGATAACTGTCGCCATAGAACAGCAAAGTCGGCAGGTTCGGCGCGTCGTCGCGTTCGAAGGTGTTGAGGAAATATCCGTCGCGATAGCTGAGTGCAAATTTGGCCTTCCATCCGCCGGTGGGTTCGATCCTGAAATCGGATTCCCGCAGGAACGGCAGGCCGAGAAGGATGCCCAGGTCGAGGTGCCCTTCGCCTCGCGGGATGCCCACGTAGCGGAGTTGTGGCTTCGTCGGCGTGACGACGAATTCTTCATGATGCGGGGTGGATGGCACGAGTTGCCGGACCCGATCGAGCACGGCGAAAGTTGCCAGGAGCGCTCCCTTCGTATTCCAGTGGGTATCTTTCTTGAAATAGAGCCGTTCGGAAGACTCGGCGGCGGCATCGATCATTGGTTTTCTGAGGTCCAGGACTTCCACGCCGTCCGGCGCGAGCGCTTCGACGAGTTGCCCGGCCTTGGTCGAATTGCCGCGTTTCATCCTGAGCCATTGCGCCGGCAGGTGTTCTGGGTGGACGGTCTCTTTGACGGGAGCGACAACAAAGAGAAAGCGCGATCCCTGGTGCTCGACCCAATTCTTGCGCTCAACGATGGCGCGCCGCCACGAAGCGACGGACGCAAGATTGGCTGGTTGGGTGCCCATGATGTCGGCAAGGTCGCTCGAATTGCCCGAATAAAGCCATCCGTCGGAGCCGATGAGAACGTCGGGATTGGTGGAATGGCCGAGCGAAACCCGAAGCCAATTCCATCCGGCGATGAAAAGCGGGCGAAGCGCGAACGAGTCGGAAATCCACGCATCCATCCCGGTCGTGAAGCCGACCTGGTCGCCCGCCATCAGCCGGCCGGTGGGGAACGTCGAGAGCGCCCTGTTCTCGGTGAAATCGATGCCGCGTATTCCGGCGGCACCGAGAACGATCAATGCTGCGATGGTGCCGAGGAACAGCGCAATGCGAACGATGTTCCCGCGCCGTGCCGGATGATGCTGACGATCGATCTCGCGATCCATGTCAGAACCTGAAATAAATGAACGCGATGTGCGTCTGGGCCGCGACACACGCGAGCGAGATCATGAACGTGGCGGCCAGCGCCACCTCGGTTGCGAGAGCCGCTTGGTATCGTTCCGCGACCTTACGGAGCGGCATCGAAAACAGAATTCCGAGAACGATGACGCCGGCTTCGAAAAGGTCGAATTTAATACCGGGAGGTATGTAGCCGAGATACCAGCCGTTGGCGCCGAACATGGCAGCAAGCATGTGCCGTGCCTTGTCGATGTCGCCGCTTCGAAAGATCGTCCAGCCAATAAACACAACGATAATCACATAGGCGTGACGAAGAGCTTGAGGCGCTCTATCGATTAAATTTCCGAATGCCGTGCGCTCGATTGCCAGGAACGTGCCGTGCCACAGTCCCCAAATCACGAAGGACCAGCTTGCGCCATGCCATAGGCCGCAGAGCGCAAAGACGCAAACCAGATTGAACGCGGTCCGCGCCGGTCCTTTGCGCGATCCGCCGAGCGGGATGTAGAGGTAGTCGCGAAACCATGTCGACAGCGAGATATGCCAGCGCCGCCAAAAATCCTGAACGGACACGGCGACGTAGGGGTAGTTGAAGTTTTCCGGAAATCTAACGCCGAACATCAGGGCGAGGCCGATCGCCATGTCGGAGTAACCCGAGAAATCGAAATAGATCTGAAGGCCGAAGGCAGCGGCACCCAGCCAGGCAAATTCAGCGGTCGGGTTGCTCGCCTGCCAAATGCTCTCGACGAGAATGGCGAGGTTGTCGGCGATGATCACTTTCTTGGCGAGGCCAAGAATGAAGCGTTCGACGCCGTGCGCGAACGCGGGAACCGATGCTCGGTCCTCGATGAAGTCACCGGCGACCTGTTGATAGCGGACGATGGGCCCGGCAATGAGCTGCGGGAAGAAGGCCTTGAACAAAGCGAAGCGAAACAGTGAATTGGTAGCGCTGATGGTGCCGCCATAAATATCGGCGAGATAGGCTATGCCCTGAAAAACAAAGAAAGATATACCGAGAACCGGGATTGGATTGAAGTCGGCGAGGCTCAGGTTTGATGCAATGAAGCCGCTGTATTTGAACCAGGCGAGCACGGCGAGGTTCGCAAAGACTCCGATGAACAATGCGGCCTTGCGGCGTGTGCCTGAAGCGGCCGCGATCCATAATCCTGCTGCGTAATTCCAGCCGATGGCGCCGATCAATATCCAGAAATGGCCAGGTTGGCCGGCCGAGGCGACGCCCCACCAGTAAAAGACCAAGCTTGCGATCAGCAATGCGATCTTGCTTCGTCCTGAGATGAACCAGGACAGGAAAGTCAGAGGGAGAAATCCGAAGATAAACGCGGGCGAGCTGAATATCATCGGCCTGCGACTTTTGCGAGCGGGCAAAAGTTATTAAATACAACCTAATAGATATATGCACAATAGTGCGCCCGCTTCGATTTCTCTACGTGAAGTGGAGTGCGCGCAGGCGGCTGCGAACGAGACAAAAAAGTGCGGCCAGCCTTGGGGGAGGCTGGCCGCGCGCGTCCCGGTCTGGGGACGGGGAGGGTGGGGACGTGACCGGGGACGCGTATCCCTACCGAGTTCGTTTCAGTTCGGGCGAAGCTCCCCGCTTCGCCGTCGTCGTCAGCGCGCCGACACCGTGGCCGGAGCGTTGCGCGGTTCGCCGAGCGCGACCCAGACGTTCTGATCGGACTGCGACTGGCGCTTGACGTATTTGTAGCCAGTCTGGGTCCACGGCAGGATCTGCGCTTCCTGGTTGTCGAGAATGAATTCGCCGCGGTCGGTCTTCACCGTCAGCACGGCATGGCCGTCGTCGTTCTTGTCACGCACAACGGTGACGAGCAGCGCCTCGCGCGGCCAGCCGGCCTGCATCAGCATGTGACGCTTGAGCAGGACGTAGTCCTCGCAGTCGCCGTAGCCGTCCTCGCCCATGTTCCAGCGCTCGACCACGCCCCAGTGCTCGATGTCAGTCATCGGCTTGATCGACTGGTTGACCCAGTTGTTGACCTTGACGAGGTCGTCCCAGGTCTTCGCCGTCATGACGATGTCGCGCGGCGCCGACGCCTTGGTGACGCACTCGGTCTTGTATTCGTGGCAGAAGTCGACCCAGCCGATCGGCGCGCGCGTGGCGGGGCCGACGGCGGCATAGACCGGACGCTGCGCGCCAACGCCGGCGTTGAGCGAGGCAAGCCGCTCCCCAGCGGCGCTCGTCAACGTGGAGAAAGCCAAAGCGGCCGCGGCGATCGCCAAAGTATTGGCGAGTCGAGTGACGCCTTTACTTGAAGTGTTCATGTGTTGTCCCTTCCCATTCCGTCCGGGAACAACACTCGCAAAGATGATTTGCGTGGCCGCTAAGTACAATGATGTAGTTTAAATCGTTCTGTAGTAAAACAAGAGACGAATACTGTTAAATTTGACGTCGAATTCGACTAAAATCCGAGCGAATACAGTTTGATTAAAAGTTGAACGGTTAGCCGCGTTTCGCCTGCAAAACCGGGCTTAAACGATCGCCTCAAGCGCGCGCCTTAACCTTGCGGGTCGGGCCGCGAGGCGCCGGATGCGGTCCATTCGCCCGTCAAAACCCGGTCCGCCGAGGGTTCGAATTCGGTCCAAGTTTAACGATCAGTATGAAGGCGAATTCACCATGCCACGACGTTGCCGGATCGCAGCCGCGCCGGCGATCGTTTTGCGCCGTGCTCCTACAGCGGTCCGGGCAACGAAAAACGCCGTGGCGGGGCCACGGCGTTTGCAGGAATTCGTCGGTGCGAAGGCGGCGTCAGTCGCCGGTGACGTTGTCTTCGATGAAGTCAGGGTGCTGCAGCCGGGAGAATTCGATGGCGAAGCCGTCGTCGATGTGACGGACGACCCGGCCCGGCGTCTTGCCGATGGTCACGGCGGAGCCGACCGGCGGCAGCATGTCGCGCGGCAGCGCGACCGCGGCGCCGGAGGCCGACAGGTCGATGACGCGGCAGCCGATGTTCTGGCCGTTCGGCAGGATCAGGCGGGCGCGCGGGATCTTCGGCGTGAAGCGGCCGTGGCGGCGGTCTTCCGGCAGGTTGAGCATCTGCCGGTTGGCGAGCCAGGTGAGCTGGGCGGCGAGCTTGTCGCGCTTGCGCGACGTCGCCGAAATGGTCATTGCGAAGCCGTTCTCAATTTGGCGGGCGATCTGGCCCTCGAGGCGGCCGAGATGATCGACATAGGCAATGACGCGTTCGCCGGGCTGGCCGACGACCGGCGCGACCAGCGCCATGCCGCCGGGCGACATATTGACGACCTGACAGGGATATTCATTGCGATCGGCCAGCATGTAGCGGCCGAGCAGATTGACCTTGACGCGCTGATGGCGCCGGCGCTCTTCGGCCAGCGGCAGAATTTTCGGCTTTGTCAGCGGCAGCGCCATGGGCGGGTTTGCTCTTTGATAGAGCCGATACGGAACTCTGAACCTATGGCTGTAGTGTTAAGGGTTCGTTATCCGACTTTTTCTGGTGGAACTTCGAGACCGCCGCTATAGACGACAAAGCCATGGCGGCGTCGGCCGCCGTCGGGCGCCGCGGGTGCATGGTCGTCCGCAGGCGTCTGAGCGGGCGCCAGCGTCAGGCCGGCGCCGACGCCATCGACATCCGGGCCGATGTGACGGAGCGCGCTGAGACGCAGTTCGGTGACCGGCTTGGTGCCGAGCCAGTAGGGCGGCGCCAGAGGCGCCAGCACGCCGATCCCGCGCACGCGGGCGTGGCCGGCATGGGCGAGCGGCAGCATCAGCATTTCGAGATCGACTTCGGCGCCATCGGCGGCGCGGCCGACGAGGCCCATTACCGCGCCGATGTTCTCGGCGGTGATGGTCTCGGTCAGGCTCGCGAGCGTCTTCTGATCGTCCTCGCGCCATAGCGCGGCGAGGCTCTCGCCCTTGATCTCGCGATTGAACAAGGCGCAGACGCGCGTGCCGGCGAGGCGGAAGCGCCAGGTCTCGACGAAGTCGGCAGCGAGAATAATGGTATCGCCGAGCGCGCGGCGGATGGCCGAAGGATCGATGTCGGCCCGTTCGGGTGCGGCCCTGGTGCCGCGGCGTTCGTTCCAGTGCGCGTAGACGGCTTGCGAGGACGGATGTTTCATGGCGCGGCACCCTGTTCCGTCGCGAGACGCTTGCCGCGCTCTCCTGTGCCCGATCGGGACAAGGACGGCGGCAAATCGCTGCGACAGAGGGTGTTGAGCAGGGCGCGTGCCGTGCCGCCGGCCTCGGGCGATTGCGGCCGTATTAGCGTTAAAATCGCGAAAGGTGCGCTTGCGGCGCACCGGCGAAGGCCTTAACTCCCTTTCTGGCCCTCGAAAGTTCCCCTGGTGCAACGCGAACCGCTGTTCAATCTTCCGACCGTTGTCGTCGCCTTGCTCGGCGTGCTGGCGTTCATTCACGGCGTGCGCGAATGGGTGCTGACGCAGGACCAGGACATTCACGTCCTCATCGACTTCGCCTTCATTCCCGCACGCTATGACGCCTCGCCGGTGCTCGGTGGCGTCGTACCCGGCGGACCTGGCGCGGCGGTGTGGAGCTTCGTGACTTATTCATTCCTGCACGGCAGCTGGATGCATCTCGGCGTCAACGCCGTGTGGCTGATGGCCTTCGGCACGCCGGTGGCGCGGCGCTTCGGCACGATGCGGTTTCTCGCTTTCTATGCCGTGACCGCGGCGGCCGGCGCCGGCATGCATCTTCTCACCAATGCCGGATCGGTCGCGCCGATGATCGGCGCGTCGGCATCGATCTCCGGCGCAATGGCGGCATCGATGCGCTTTGCCTTTCAGCGCGGCGGCCCGCTCGGCGGCATGTGGCGGCGCGGCGATGACGAAGCCTATCGCGTGCCGGCGCTGCCCTTGATCGGTGTGCTGAGCGATGCGCGGGTGCTGCTGTTCGTCGGCGTATGGTTCGGCATCAACATCATCTTCGGTCTGTGGTCGTCGCCGGTATTGGGCGGCGCGGATCAACTCGTCGCCTGGCAGGCGCATATCGGCGGGTTCCTCGCCGGACTGCTGCTGTTTTCCTGGTTCGATCCGGTGCGCGACGATCTGACACCGCGCGAAGATATCGCTTTGCATTGAAGCGATTGCCGCGCTGCAGCGCGGCGCATGCGACAAATTCAAACCTGACAGTCCCAGGCAAAGTTCGCGCTTGACGGAACAGTCGCGTCGGTCCGAGCATTGGCCGAGACCCGGGACTCAATCGTCGCGCGAGGTCGATTAGGCTTCCGGGCTAGGCAGGAGGCTGTCATGAACGTCAAGACGATCCTGGCCGCAAAGGGCGGCGACATCATCCACATCGAGCCGACGGCGACCCTCGCCGCGGCCGCAAAGCTGCTGAGCAAACATCGCATCGGCGCGGTCGTCATCCGCGGCGCTGGCGGACGTCTCGCCGGCATTCTCTCGGAGCGCGACATCGTGCGTGCGCTGGCCGAGAGCGGCGCGGCGGCGCTCGACTTTCCGGTCGGTCAGGTCATGACGCGCAATGTGATGACCTGCGGCGAGAACGATTCCATCGCCGAGCTCATGGAGCGGATGACCGCGGGCAAATTCCGCCATCTGCCGGTGCTGAAGGCCGACCAGCTCGTCGGCGTCATTTCGATCGGCGACATCGTCAAGATGCGCGTGCAGGAGATCGAGACCGACGCGGCGGCGATGCGCGACTACATTCAGACCGCATAGCGCGAAGGCAAAGACGCGGACGGCGGCGGGTTACTTGTTTGCTTACTTGCCGCCGCTGTTCGCGTTGGCGTCGTAAGGCTGCGCCAGGCTGTCGATCGCCTCGGTCACGGTCTCGAGCGCCTTCTCGGCAGCTTCGGCGCCGACCGCGATGGCGTCGTTGTGCCGATGGAAGTCGAACCAGCCGATGGTGCCGAGCCGCGGGCTGATCAGCACGTCCGGCGGATCGCCGGCGAGACGCGCGCGGGTGATGCGGTCCTGCATGACGTTGAAGGCTTCGACCATCACCGTCGGAATGCCGGGGCGGCCGTGATCGCCGAACAATTTGCGGCGCAGCGATTTCTCGCGCCCGAACACCGCGCGCAGGCCGTGCAGTTGGTCGCCGGGCGGCGGTGGCTCGTCGGTCTGATCCGAGCCATGATCGGCGATGATGGTGCCGCGGCCGAACAGGTCGGCGTTGAGATTGACCGCGATGACGACGCGGGCGCCGAGCGCGCGCGCCGCCGACACCGGCACCGGATTGACCAGCGCGCCATCGACCAGCCACCGGCCGCCGATCCGCACCGGCGGAAAGATGCCGGGCAGGGCGTAGGAGGCGCGCAGTGCATCGGCCAGACGCCCGCGCGTCAGCCAGATTTCGTGGCCGGTGTTGAACTCCGTGGCGATGGCGGCAAAGCGCATCGGCAGGCTTTCGATGCGCGTGTCCTTGAGCTGCTCGCTGAGCTTGCTCGAAAGGCGGCCGCCGCCGATCAGGCCGGAGCCCGACAGACTGATGTCGAGATAGCTGAGGATGCTGCGCATCGACAGGCTGCGCGCCCACGCCTCGAGATTGTCGAGCTGGCCGCAGGCGTAGCAGCCGCCGACCACGGCGCCGATCGAGGTGCCGACGATGACGTCCGGCACGATGCCGTGCGCCGCCAGCGCGCGGATCACGCCGATATGCGCGAAGCCTCGCGCGGCGCCGCCGCCGAGTGCCAATCCGATTGTCGGCCGCACCATTTCCGGCTTGGCCGGGCTGACGGTCGCATCGGCTTCGCGATCACCGCCATTCTTGCGCGCGAACAGTCCCTCAAACACCACGCCAAATCTCCTTCGGCGACGCCGTCATTGTCGGACCGTGGCGGCGCCGGGGACAAGAAATTCGCATCCGCATGGTGAAAACCGGAGTCGTGTGACTGGACCGTGACACGTCGAGCGTGCGCCTCGGTGATTACCTTAAGGTTAAAGCCCCGCGTGAGCCAACGCGCCAATCACGAATATGTTCAATGCTTTACGGCCGAATTCAGGGTTACTTCGTCGGCCGGATCATCGAAAACATCTCATCGACAACGGCATATTGATCATAGCCGCAGCGTGCGATCGGCCGCATGGCAGCCGTGTCGAGAATGCCGTCCTTGACGAAGCGATCGTCGATGTGGACGCCGACGACCTGCCCGAACACGACGTGGCAATCGACCGGCGCGCCGTCGATGGCGTTCATGCTGACGATCTTCGTCATCTTGCACTCGAGGGCGCAGGGACTCTGCGCCACGCGTGGCGGCTTGACGATGCGCGAAGGGGCAGGCGACAGCCCGGCGCGCTCCATCTCGTTGACGCCGCGCGCGAGAGGCGCCGACGTATCGTTCATCGGCTCGCGCAGATCGAAAGTCGCGAGATTGCAGACGAACTCCCCGGTCTCCTCGATGAAGGCGACGGAGTCCTTGCGGCCCTCGCTGGCGAACATCACCAGGTTGGGACGGCTGTTGACACCGTTGAAGAAAGAATAGGGCGCGAGATTGATCTCGCCCCTGGCGCTCATCGACGTGATCCAGCCGATCGGCCGCGGCGCGACGATGGCCTTGAAGGGATCGTGCGGCAGCAGGTTGCGGTCGCGCTTTTCCGGTTCGTAGAACATCAGCGGCCGGCTTCGCGATAATAAGTGACGACCGCGTCGAGCTTCGGCCGCTCGCGATCCTCCGGCGGCTTCACCGCCTTTCCGATATAGACAAAGCCGGCGACACGTTCATGCTCGGCGAGGCCGAGCGCCGTCATCGCGGCGCGATCGTAAGCCGGCCACTCGGTGAGCCAGCTCGCGACATAGCCCATGGCGTGCGACGCCGTGACCAGATTCATGCAGGCGGCGCCGGCGGAGAGCTGCTGCTCCCACTCCGGAATCTTCACATGCGGCGCGGCGCGGCTGACGACCGCGACGACCAGCGGCGCGCGCTCGAAGCGCTGGCGCTCGAAGGCGATCTGGTCGGCGGTCGCGTCGGGACGCGAGGCTTGAAACACGGCGGCGATCTTGTCGCCGGCGGCGCGGCGGCCTTCGCCGGCGAAAACGATGAACCGCCATGGCGCCAGCTTGCCGTGGTCGGGCACCCGCGACGCCACCGTCAGCAGGGTGTTGAGGTCAGCTTCGGCCGGGCCGGGGCCCGTCATTTCCACCGGCTTCACCGAACGGCGGGTTTTGAGAAGTTCCAAGGCGTCGGGCATGGGAGACTTTCGCGAGGCAGAGGGCGTGCGGGAGCGGCGGCGGAATGCAGCAGCAGATAGGGGGGAAGGGCCGCGAACGCAATCGCCGGTTTCGGCGGAGGGCGGGCGCCCGCCGGGCCGCGCCAGGGTCGCCTTACCGGTACGCGCCGGCGGAGATCGCTGTCTCTTCTGCTCTGCGGCCGCGGCAAGAGCACCAGCCGTCGTCGCGGCAACGCCCAGAGAGCATGCCCATCGCGCGCAAGCCTCGCAAGAATGGTGTCCCGCCGAATTTTCTTGAATCGATTCGACGGCGCGCCTTATCGCCAGCCGGTATCCATGGGTGCCGCGATACAGCGTAGCGTTGCAAGGTTTTAACTGAATCCATTTGTATGTCGGTACCTTCGCAATAAAAAGACGCGCAATACGCGAACATTATCGTTGATTCTTATAAACAAACTGCGCCTCAGAACCGCGGCGCCGGATGGGTGCAATCGAGAAACAGTAAACGACAACTCATCCCGCGTATGATGCGTTATAAACATATTTTATAGAACTCAATGATAATTTTAACGACGGGTCGCGATTGCGGCCCGCGATGCCGGGTCTCCGAGTGAGTTCAATTCCTGAACAGCGTGGCGGTCATTTCCGATCGCCGCGTCACGGAGACGGCTGTCTTGAAGGGGCGCGTCCATGAACCAAGTTGTGACTTCGGAAGTAACAAATGCGCCGCCGAGCGCCTGGGGCAATGCCGCCGCGGGCGCGGCCGCCGATGCCGCGGGCGGCGCGGCGCAGACGCAATTCATCAGCTTCGCCATTGGCGACGACCAGTACGGCGTCGACATCATGGCGGTGCGCGAGATCAAGGGCTGGAGCGACATCACGCACCTGCCGAAGCAGCCCGAATATGTGCGCGGCGTGCTCAATCTGCGCGGCGCCATCGTCCCGATCGTCGACCTGCGCTGCCGCTTCGGCCAGGGGCTGACTGAAACCACGCCCTTGCACATCGTCATCATCGTGCAGATTGACGGCCGCCAGGTCGGCCTGATCGGTGACCGCGTGCTCGACATCGTGTCGGTGGACGCGGCGCAGATCCAGAAGGTGCCGCGCGCCGGCGATGGCCCGCAAGCCGATTTCCTGTCCGGCATCGTGTCGCACGACAACGTCATGATCGCCCTGATCGATCTGCCGCATCTGCTGCCGGCGCAAGACACTGCCGATCGCTAGCCACGGCAGGCCGGCCCGGCCGCCGAACGTTCATCGCCATAAAGCCTTTCCTAGAAGGGAAAACACCATGCTTCGACTCTCGAACATCAGTATTGGAATGAAACTGTCGATCATGAGCGGCCTCGGCATGTTGCTGGTCTGCCTCATGATCGGCGTCGGCATGTACACCGACAATTCCGTCAAGGCGTCCCAGGATTACGCCGACGGCCAGGAGCGCATTGTCGCCGATCTCAAGAAGATCGAATCGAGCTTCGTGCTGGCCCGTCTGGCGATGCGCAATATTCGTCTGGCCGAGACCGACGCCGAACTGCAGGCGGCCAATAATCTGGCGGCGCTGCAAAAGAACATCGCGGCGGCGACGGAAAAGCTCTTGCCCGAGTTGCGCGTTCCCGCCAACCGTGAGCGCTTGGAGAACGCCCAGCGTCTCATCAACGCCTATTTCGACGGCACTCTCAAATCGATCGTGCCGATGCAGGCCGAGGTCATCAAGCTCGGCGTCACCAATCCCGAACGCGTGGCGCAGGTGCATCACGAGATGGCGGCCATTCAGAAAGAGAAGCTAGACCCGGGTGTGGCGACCTCGGTGAAGTTGCTCGAGGAGATCATCCACATCGCCGAAGGCCGCGTTGTTCAAGAGCACGAGGTTGCCGCTCAGACCAAGGCGTTCGCCGAGAAAATGAACCTGTCCATCGGCATCGCCGTCATCGTCATCCTGCTCGGCTCCGCGGTGTTCGGCGCCAAGACGATCGCCAAGCCGCTGCGCGCGCTGGTCGAGCCGCTGGCCGCTGTCTCGGCCGGCAACTTCACCGTCGCCGTGCCCGGCACCGGCCGCAAGGACGAAGTCGGCCAGATCGCCGACGCGGTCCACAACATGGCCGAAAAAATGAGCCAGACCATCGCCGAGATCAAAGCCTCGGGCCGCGAGGTGACCAACGCCTCGGCCGAGATCGCGACCTCGACGACCGATCTGTCGCAGCGCACCGAGGAGCAGGCCGCCAGCCTGGAAGAAACCTCGGCGGCCATGGAAGAGCTCGCCGCCACCGTGCGCAAGAACGCCGAGAACGCCCAGCTCGCCAACCAGGATGCGGCCACGACCCGCGAGGTCGCGGATCGCGGCGGTCAGGTCGTCGCCAAGGCGGTCGATGCCATGGCCCGGATCGAGGAGTCCTCGCGCAAGATCTCCGACATCATCGGTGTCATCGACGAGATCGCCCGGCAGACCAACCTGCTGGCGCTCAACGCCGCGGTCGAAGCGGCGCGCGCCGGCGAGGCCGGCCGTGGCTTTGCGGTGGTGGCGTCGGAAGTCCGCAGCCTGGCGCAGCGCTCGTCGCAGGCGGCCAAAGACATCAAGGACCTCATCACCAACTCGAACGGCCAGGTGAAGGATGGCGTCGATCTGGTCAACCGCGCCGGCAAGTCGCTCAACGAGATCGTCGAGTCGATCAACAAGGTTGCGGTGGTGGTGTCCGAGATCGCCAATGCCTCGGCCGAGCAGGCCACCGGCATCGACCAGATCAACAAGGCGCTGACCCAGATGGACGAGGTCACGCAGCAGAACTCGGCGCTGGTCGAGGAGAACGCCGCGACCGCCAAGACCCTCGAGCATCAGGCCAAGGCCATGGACGAGCAGGTCTCGGTCTTCCAGATCGCTGACGGTCCGCAGGGGCAAGGCATGGCCGCGCTGGAAACGAAGGCCGCTGTTGCCGCAAGGCCCGCGGCCAAGCCGGCCATCGCCAAGCCCGTTGCGATCAAACCGGCCGCGAAGGCCGCTGCCAAGGCGCCGGCCGACGCCCGCGAAATGCAGGCGACCCTGGCGACCGCCGTCGGTCAGGACTGGAAAGAGTTCTAGAGCGGCGCGACACGTGGCGGCTCCGGGTCATTGCCCGGAGTCAGCGGGACGAGCGACCGACGCAGTCGGTGGCTCGTCCCGTCATGTTATCCGGCTTGAAATCGCCTCGATTCCAGCCGAAAACCCGCGGCATGAACGGCAAAATTGGATCGGCCGGACAGAGCCGCCCGCAGCGCGCGCGCGAAGGCTGGTCTGTCCCGTTTTTGCGGACTTTTACGCTGGTTCTGGCCGCGGCTGTGACCGCGGTGCCGGGAAGCGTTTTCGCTCAAGGCGCTAATTCGAGTTCATTGTTCTCCGCTTCACCCTCGCTTGGCGCTTTTCCGCCGGCGCCTGCCCCGGGACGTGGCGGCGACGGCTTCGGCGGAAGCGGCATACTGGCACCGCCCGGCGGCGTGATGATGCCGCCGGCGCCGCCGCCGCCGATGGTGCCGGCCGGACAGGTGGCGCTGGCGCTGTCGGCCAAGTTCGGCAGCGAAGCGGCGCCGATTACCGGCGGGCTGACCTGGCGCGTCTACGGCGCCAAGCCGGAGCCGGATGGCAATTTCCCGCTGATCCGCGAAGACAAGTCGCCGGCGCCGACGTTGGTGCTGCCGGCCGGCGCCTACATCGTCCATGTCGGCTTCGGCCTCGCCAATGCGGTGAAGCCGGTCACCTTGCGCGGCGCCACCGTGCGCGAGGAATTCGATTTGCCGGCGGGCGGCCTGCGCATGGAAGGCAAGGTCGGCGACGCGCGCATTCCGGCGGCGCAGATCTCGTTCGACGTCTTTAAAGGCAGCCAGTTCGAGCCGAGCGACCGCCGGCCGATCGCCGAGCATGTCGCCAGCGGCGGCGTCGTCGTCGTGCCGGAGGGCACCTATTACATCGTGTCCAATTACGGGGACGCCAATTCGGTGGTGCGCTCGGACATCCGCGTTCAGGCCGGCAAGCTGACCGACGTGGTCGTCAATCACCGCGCGGCGATCATCACGCTGAAACTGGTGAACGAGAAGGGCGGTGAGGCGTTAGCCAATACGGCTTGGTCGGTGCTGACCCCCGGCGGCGACGTGATCAAGGAGTCGATTGGCGCTTTTCCGCGCGTCGTCCTGGCCGAGGGGGAATATCGCGCCATCGCCCGCAACGAAGGCAACGTGTTCGAGCGTGAATTCAAGGTGGTCACCGGCGTGGACGGCGACGTCGAGGTGCTGGCCAAGTAGCGCGGCCGCCGCCGGATAACTGGAAAGAGCGTAGTGAATTTCCCGATAGGCGACGACCGGCACGGACCTGAGACCAATGCCGCGGCATTGCGTTCCTTCGCGGCCCTCGATCCTTCGTCGATCGCGTTGCTGCTCGATGTCGATGGCACGCTCATCGATATCGGCCCGTCTCCGTTCGAGGTCGACGTCCCGGACACGCTGAAATCATCGCTCGAGCGTCTGTACGCCCTGACCGGGGGCGCGCTGGCGCTGGTCAGCGGCCGGCCCATCCGCGACCTCGACAAATTGTTCACGCCGCTGACACTGCCCGCCGTCGGCGGACACGGCGCCGAGATGCGGCTCGCCGAAGGCGCTTCGGTGTCGCGCGTCGGTGACCTGCCGCAGGCGATGCGGACGCGTCTTGTTGCCGCGGCGGACGCCGCCGCCGGCATCGAATTCGAGGACAAGGGCTATTCGGTCGCACTGCATTATCGCAAGGCGCCCGGGTACGCCGATCGTCTGCACGCGCATGTCCGCGCCAGCCGCGCCGCCTTTCCCGAAGAGGCGACGGAGGTGCTGCCCGGCAAGATGATGATCGAGATCAAGCGTCCCGACGTCGATAAAGGCGGCGGCATCCGTGAATTGATGCGTCACAAGCCATTTCACGACCGCACGCCCGTATTCATCGGTGACGATGTGACGGATGAAGCGGCATTTGCCGTTTTGCCCGCTCTCGGCGGCAAGGGCTATTCCGTCAGCCGTGAATTTACGGGCCTGAGCGGCATTTTTTCGGCGCCGAGCGAGGTTCGCGAAGCGTTGCAGCGGCTTGCCGCGACAAGATGAACGCCGGATGAACCACTTGGCCTCTCAGGCGTTAAGGTTCCGACGTCGCGCGGGACTCTAGCCAAGCTTGCTCCTCGACTTGCTTGCCCGTCGTCGAGTCGACGTCGCACGTGGGGAGGTGAGCGCATTGTCTCGGCTTGTTGTCGTATCGAACCGGGTCGGCATTCCCGACGGCACCGCGCGTGCCGGCGGGTTGGAAGTCGCCATACGACCTGCGCTGAAGAAGCGCGGCGGCATCTGGTTCGGCTGGAGCGGCAAGGTGGCCGATCGCGAACCGGGACCCGCCAAGACCGTGCATCAGGACAAGGTCGATTACGTCACCGTCGATCTGTCGCAGGACGATTACGACGAGTTCTACAACGGCTTTGCCAATCGCGTGCTGTGGCCGATCCTGCATTACCGGCTCGACCTGGCCGAATTCACGCGCCGGGACCTGAGCGGCTACTTCCGCGTCAACCGCTACTTCGTCGAGAACCTCGAGAAAGTGCTGCGCCCGGACGACGTCATCTGGGTGCACGATTATCATTTGATGCCGCTGGCCCAGATGTTGCGTGAGCGCGGCCACAAGAACCGGCTCGGCTTCTTCCTGCACATCCCGTGTCCGCCGCCGGAAATCATCACCGGGCTGCCGAACCATGAACGCGTCGTGGCAGCCTTGTGCAATTACGATCTGGTCGGCTTCCAGACAGAGAACGATGCCAATAACTTCTCGCGCTATCTCGCCAACGAAGTGGGCCTGAAACGAAGCGGTGCCGAGGGCTTTCGTTTTGAGGATCGCACGGTCAATGTCGGCATTTTCCCCGTAGGCGTCGAGACCGAGGCGTTCTCGCGACTGGCCCGCCGCGCCTTGGCCTCGCAATTCGTCACCAAGGTGATGGCGAGCATGGCGGGGCGCGCGCTGATCATCGGCGTCGATCGCCTCGACTACAGCAAAGGCATCCCGGAGCGCCTCAATGCTTTCGAGCGGTTCCTCGGCAACTTCGCGGACTGGCGCGGGCTCGTCACCTATCTGCAGATCACGCCGACCAGCCGCACCGACATTCGTGAATACGCCGACATCGGCCGTCTGGTTGGCGAGGCGGTCGGCCGCATCAACGGCACTTTCGGCGAGGCGTCGTGGACGCCGCTGCGCTACATCAACAAGGCGCACAGCCGAACCGCGCTGGCCGGCCTCTATCGCTCGGCCCGCGTCGGCCTGGTGACGCCGCTGCGCGACGGCATGAACCTCGTCGCCAAGGAGTACACCGCAGCGCAGGATCCCGACGATCCGGGCGTGCTGGTGCTGTCGCGCTTTGCCGGCGCGGCGCGCGAATGCGGCGCCGCGTTGCTGGTCAACCCCTACGATTCGGAGGGCGTTGCCATCGCTATCAACCGCGCGCTGAGCATGCCGGTCGAGGAACGGCGCATGCGGCATCAGGCCAACTTCGCCATGCTGGTGAAGAATGATCTCAGTCATTGGGCCGAGCGGTTTCTCGGATTGCTCGACCGCGTGGATGAGGTGGAACCGGCGGCTGCTGTGGTTGAGCCGATGCCGCGACGCGTTGCCCAGCAACGCTGAGCCGGCGACCGACGACATTGACATAGGTCAGAGGCGGGGGCGGGCGGCCGGGTAGAATGCGTTGTCCCGAATCCTTCGAAGGCGGCTGGCCCATGACGAAACTTTCCCCGGCGTTTCTGGCGCTGGTTGCCACATTCGGCATGTCGGAATTGGCCGGGGCCGCCGATGCCGCCAAGGGTGAGATGATGGCGAGGCGATGGTGCGCCGCCTGCCACGTGGTGGCGCCGGATCAGACCAGCGGCAACACACAGGCGCCGCCGTTTTCCGCCATCGCCGGAAAGCCGGGTTTCGACGCCGCGCAACTCGCGCTGTTCCTCCTGGTGCCGCACCCGCAGATGCCGGACATGGGCTTCTCGCGTAACGAGGCGGCCGATCTCGCGGCCTATATCGCCAGCCAAAAGTAGGCCTCTGCGCCGACGAACGGCGGCAGGCCTGTCCGCCGTAACAGTGGAAATTTCCCCGATACCCTGCTTTATCTCGGCGACGAGTTGAGGGGCGACGACATGGTGCCTGATCCTGCACCGACGTCGGGTGAGGCAGGCTTCGCCTTGCCCGAGGCGGCGGCCGCGCTGGCCGCGCATCCGCGATTTGCCCGCGCCATGCGGGCGACGGCGTCCGGGTTGGCGTCGATGTATCACGGCCGTCATCTGCTGAATTGGCTGATGGACGATCGCGGCCGCATGCTGCTCGGTTATCTGGCGATCTATCTGCATGCGACGCGCGATCCGCGCGACCCGTCTTCCGGCCTGACGCCGACACGCATCAAGGCGCTATGCACCGAGTTCGACGTCTGCAGCCCGGGCCGCGCGGGCGCCATGCTGTCGCTGATGCGCTTCTCCGGCTATCTCGCCCCGGACATCGATATCGCCGACCGCCGCCAGCGCCGCCTCGTCGCCACCGACAAGCTCTATGCGCTGCTTCGCTCGCGTCTGACGATGCACTACACGGCGATGGCGCCGCTGTTCCCCGACGGCGCTGCCATGCTCGCGGCGCTTGACGACAAGTTCGTCGATGGTGCGCTGGTCGCGGCGATGATGAAACGCTATCGCGCCGGCTTCCGCCTGGTGTCGGCGGCGCCCGAACTCGGCCTGTTCGGCGAGCGCAATGGCGGCATGCTCATTCTCGCCAGTCTGATCGCCGCGGGCGAGGAGGACGACACCGTGCCGCCATCGCGTCCGGTCCCGATCTCGATCGCGGCGCTGGCGCGGCGCTTCGCGGTATCGCGGCCGCATGTGCTCAAGCTGGTCCGGGAGGCGGAAGACCAGGGCTTCCTCGAGCGGCCCGGCCCCGACATGCGCGTCGTCATTCTCAAACCCGCGCTGATCGAGGCGGCACGGCGCTTCTTCGCCTCGTCGTACCTTTTCCTCGCCGACTCCATGCGCGAGGCGATGGCGGTAACCGAGCGCCGCCGCAAGGCCGGTTAGCCGTCAATAAGTGCAGGCTTGGTACATATCTACAGTGATGCGATGTGTATTGCCTGATAAGAATAATTAATGCGCTCCCGTGTTCGACCGATCGCGAGGCGGGCCAATGCTCGATCAGGCGACAATAATCGCGAGAGAAGCCTTGCTCTCGAAAGCGACGATGGTAGCGGCGGCCATTCTGGCGCTGTGCGATTTCGCATCGGCGCAAGACGCCGGACGCGGCAGGGCCATCGCGCAGCAGCGTTGCGCGATGTGTCACAACATCGATGGCGGCCCGCGGGGCCGTGGCCGATCGGCCCCGGCCTTCAGCGAGATTGCGCGGCAACAGAGCTTCAACGCCAACCAACTCGCGGTCACCCTGGCGTATAACCACATCCCGATGGGCAACGGACGCGTCACCGCCGGCGAGGCCGGCGATGTCGCCGCCTACATCGTGTCGCTGCGACGCCGCTAGTCCGGCGCCGCAGCCGCGCTTCTCGCGTCAGCCGGCGGCGCGCTCGCGCTTGACGTCCGGCGGCAATGCTTCCTCGGTCAGCAGCTTGAGGGCGTCGTCGAGGCTCATCACCTGTTGCTTGTCCGAGCCAAGGCGGCGGATCGAGACCTGGCGTGTCTCGGCCTCCTTCTTGCCGACGACCAGAAGCACCGGGACCTTGGCCAGCGAGTGCTCGCGGACCTTGTAGTTGATTTTCTCGTTGCGCAGATCGGCATCGACGCGCAGGCCGGCCTTGCGCGCCGCCGTCAGTACGTCGGCGGCGTAAGCGTCGCCATCCTGCGTGATGGTGCAGACGATGGCCTGCTTCGGCGCCAGCCACAGCGGCAGATGGCCGGCGTAATGCTCGAGCACGACGCCGAGGAAGCGCTCGAGCGAGCCGCAGATCGCGCGGTGCACCATCACCGGCGTCTTCTTCGAGCCGTCCGGCGCGATATAGAAGGCATCGAAGCGCTCCGGCAGGTTGAAGTCGACCTGCGTGGTGCCGCATTGCCAGTCGCGGCCGATGGCGTCGCGCAGCACATATTCGAATTTCGGCCCGTAGAACGCGCCTTCGCCCGGATTGACCGCGGTCTTGATGCGGTTGTTGCTCTTGGCGATGGTCGCCAGCACGTTCTGCATGACGCTCTCGGCGTGATCCCAGGCCGCATCCGAGCCGACGCGTTTTTCCGGCCGCGTCGACAGCTTGACGACGAGATCGCCCTCGAAGCCGAAATCGGAATAGGTCGACAGGATCAGGTCGTTGATCTTGAGGCACTCCTCGGCGAGCTGATCCTCGGTGCAGAAGATATGCGCGTCGTCCTGCGTGAAGGCGCGTACGCGGAGCAGGCCGTGCATCGCGCCCGACGCCTCGTAGCGATGCACGATGCCGAACTCGGCGAGCCGGATCGGCAGTTCGCGGTAGCTCTTGAGGCCGTGCTTGTAGATCTGCACATGGCCCGGGCAGTTCATCGGCTTGATAGCGAACCAGCGCTTATCCTCGGCTTCGTCGCCGGCCGACTGCGCGGCGAACATGCTCTCGCGATACCACTGCCAGTGACCGGAGGTCTCCCACAGCGACTTGTCGAGCATCTGCGGCGCGTTGACTTCCTGGTAGTCGCCTTTCAGGCGCCGCCGCATATAGGCGATGATCTCCTGGAAGATGGTCCAGCCGTTGGCGTGCCAGAACACCGTGCCGGGGCCTTCCTCCTGGAAATGGAACAGGTCCATCTCGCGCCCGAGCTTGCGGTGGTCGCGCTTCTCGGCTTCCTCCATCTGCTTGAGATAGGCGTCGAGCTCTTCCTGCTTGGCGAAGGCGGTGCCGTAGATGCGCGACAGCATCGGGTTGTTTGAATCGCCGCGCCAGTAGGCGCCGGCGACGCGCATCAGCTTGAAGGCGCTGCCGATCTTGCCGGTCGAGGTCATGTGCGGACCGCGGCACAGGTCGAACCAGTCGCCCTGTTTGTAAATCTTGATCTGCTGGTCTTCCGGAATGGCGTCGACCAGTTCGACCTTGAACAGCTCGCCCTTGTCGTTGAAGACCTGCTTGGCCTTGTCGCGCGACCACACTTCCTTGGTGAAAGGTTTGTCGCGGGCGATGATCTCCTTCATCTTCTTTTCGATGACGGGCAGGTCGTCCGGCGTAAAGGCCTCGTTGCGCGCGAAGTCGTAATAGAAGCCGTTCTCGATCACCGGGCCGATGGTCACCTGGGTGCCGGGCCACAATTCCTGCACCGCCTCGGCCAGCACGTGGGCGGCGTCGTGGCGGATCAGTTCGAGCGCGCGCGGGTCGTCGCGCGACACGAACTCGATGCGGGCGTCTTTTTCAATCGGATCGGCGAGGTCGGCGAGCACGCCGTCGAGCGCCATCGCCACGGTGCGCTTGGCCAGCGAGGGCGAAATACCCTTGGCGATGTCGAGGCCGGTGATGTTGTCGGGATAGTCGCGGCGCGCGCCGTCGGGAAAGGTCAGGGCGACCATGGTCTTCTCTCCTGTTGCTCACTCCCGCGAACGAGCGCGGGTAAGCGGATATTGATTCCGGAAGGGATATAGCAGGCTGCCTTGCCGGCGCAACCGGTCAGGCCTGTTTGATCCAGCGCAACGCCGGCCGCAGCCCGGCACCGTAGCCATATCCCATGAAAACCGATGTTTTGCGCGCCGCGATGCTGGCCGTTGCGTTGGCCTTGACGGCGCCTGCCTCGGCGCAGCCGCGGCCGGCGCCCGGTGAGGTTATCGACACCGTCGCCCAGTACACCGGGATGACCAATGACGCGGTCAGCCTCGCGCTCAAAGACAATGCGGCGGCGCTCGGCCGGTTGACCGACGCGGTTGTCGCCGTCCAGATCGCCCAGCAGTTCCTGGATGCGCGCGACGCCGAGATCGCCACCACCGTGCTCAATCAGGCGACCGATTCCGCCGCCGAAGCCCTGTTGCCGCCGCCGCTGCTGACCGCGATCAAGGCGGTGCGCCTCTACAAGTCCATGCTCGAAGCGGTGCGCGATCTGGTGTTCATCCCGAAGCTCGACGCCGGTCTCTATGCCGCCTATCGCGCCAATCGGGCGCAGAACCAGGACGTCATCAACGCATTCTCCTATGCGACCAGCCAGAGCCTCGGCGGCGGCTATTACGCCGTGAAGCCGAAAATGGTTGAGGACTACATCAGCAAATACAAAGGCTGGGACAAGGATCTGGTCGGCGAGCCGATGCGCCGTCGCGCCGAGCGCCAGGTCGATCGGTTCTGGATGGCGCGGCTCGAAGCGACTTATCAGCAGGAGAAAGTCAAGCCGGACAAGCAGACGATCCTCGCCGCCATCTGGGCGAGCGTGAAAGACATCACCGACCAGTTCAAGGCGCCGGCGAGGATTGGCGCCGCGCTGTTTCCCGATCCCGGCGCAGATCTTCCCGGAGGCTGGTGGTGGGCGAAAAGCGCCGGTGCGGAATACAAGGCGCCGGCGCCCTATGCGGCAAGCCACACGCCGATGTGGATGCAGACCATCGAACTGAGCACCGTCCAAGGCTACACCTTCAAACCCTACAAAGGCGGCGGCGGTGCGTGGTGTCGTCCCGAGCGCAACGGCAAATGCGATCTGCCGTATCAGCGCGTTGAAATTACCATCTCGGACTGGACGATGCATGGCGGCGAAAAGCCGTGCACGCTCTCGCTGCAATCGATGCTGAAGGATTTCCCGGCGAACTACCAACGGCTGTCGGACCGCGCCGTGAGTTCGGTCGGACAGAATCCGGAGCAGAATGGCATCCGGTTCTGCCTGAAGAATTATAGCGTTTCCCTGAACAACACCGCGCTCAACGGAGCGTCGTCCAATCCGGCGATCACCCGTCATTTCTCGAACGTTATTGTGAGCAAGATCAACGCGCAAAGCGGCGGCAAGGCAACGGTTGGCACGGAGTGATGGGATTCGTCAGGCGCGCGCCAGACGCTCTCTCGCCCAGCCCAGCACCCGGCCGTCGATGACCAGCAGCGAGGCGGCAATGACGAGCGCGCCGGCGATTTCGTTGGCGGTGAACGGCTCGTTGAGAATGAAAACGCCGAGCAGGATCGTCGTCACCGGGATCAGCAGTGTCACCAGCACGACATTGACTGCGCCGGAGCGGTTGAGGATGCGGAAAAACAGGATGTAGGCCAACGCCGTGCAAAGAGTGCCGAGGCCGGCCAGCGCTACCCAGGTCGCGAGGCCGGGAACGGGCAGGGTCCACGGCCGGTCGATGAACGCCGCCGCGATCGCCATCACCGGCGTCGAGCAAATGAGCTGACCCGTGGCCGACGTAATCGGCGGCACGCCTTTGAGCGCGCGGCGGCCCCAGTAGCCGGCGAAGCCGTAGCTCAGCGCGGCGGCAAGGCAGAGCACCATGCCGAGCATCTGGTCCGACGCGCTGAGGCCCGGCGCGCGGAGCAGCGCCACACCGCCGATGCCGATCAGCACGCCAGCGATGCGCCTTCCGGTCAGGCGTTCTTCGCCGGCCGACGCCATCACCAGCACGGCGAACAGCGGCGTCGTCGCATTCAGCACGGAAGCGAGGCCGCTGGAGATCACCGTCTGCGCGATCAGAAACAGCGTGAACGGGACGACGTTGTTGACCAGCCCCATGATGGCGAAGGGAAGCCAGTCGGCGGCGCGCCTCGGCAGCGAGCCGCCGAGCGGGCGGATCACCATGAGCAAACACATCGCGCCAAGCCCGACGCGGGCCAGCGCCACCGTCAGCGGCGGCAGTTCGCGCAGCGCAACGCCGTTGAAGAAGAATGAGCCGCCCCACAGCACCGATAAGACAAACAGCAGCAGCCAGTCCTGACGGTGCATCGGCATCGGGTCGCTGGCGCTGCGCATGTCTTGTCTTTCGTGGACGGGCGTTCGGTATGCCGCGAATGAATATGGCCGGCCACCCGGTTCCTGTTTCTAGGGCTCGGGCTGCGTGCCGTGCCAGCGGCCGTAGCGCCACGGCGTCCACCAGTGCGCCTGCGCGGGCAATGCCTTTGGCACGAAATCGAGGCCATGCGTGCCGAACGGATTACAGCGCAGGATTCGCGCGAGCGCCATCCAGCCGCCGGCCCACAGACCGAAGCGGCTGATCGCTTCGTCGGCATATTCGGAGCAACTCGGCAGATGCCGGCAGCGCGGGCCGATCAATGGCGACAGCGTGTACCGGTAGATGGTCACCAGACCATGGCCGATGACGCGGGGAATCCGCGCCAGTGGATTGAGTTCGGAGGGTGAATTGCGGTCGCGCAAACGAAAAGCCTTCGCCATCGAGGATCGTGCGAGGGTCTTAGCAAAGTTCCGCGCCGAAGTTCCATCGACTTGGAACTGCTCAGCTTTCGAGCAACTTAGGGCAGGGATAGCGACCTTTTTGCACTAGCGGGAATCCACGCCCCGTCATATTAAATAAGACATCGGGGGTTCAGTGACAGACAATTGACGAGGCGCAAAGACGCCCATTCGTCCGGCGCTTACGCTATTGTCGCGACCGCGAACCTCGAAACGAAATGGAATCCTCCGCTGCTACAATGCGGCAAACGGGTTCAGGTTCCGCGCCGAGCGAAACTTTTTCGTCGGTCGCAGCAAAAGGGGAAAGATGCGAAGTTCCCTCTCTTCTCTCGGCACCGTCATTGGCGCGCTGGCTGCCGCCGCCCTGTTTGCTGCCGGGGTCACGACCCCCGCCGGCGCGGACAACCGCACTTTGCCGATGCGTTTCGAGCTCCGCATGGAAGGCCCTGCCGCTCAATGCGGGCTGGACTGCGCCACCTACGTCTCGGCCGCCGGCGCCATTACGGCCGACAGCCCGCGCGACTTCAAGAGTTTCATGCAATCGGCCACCGCCAACGGTCACAATCTCAAGGGCGCGACGGTGGTGATGGATTCCGACGGCGGTTCCGTGCTGGGCGCGATCGCCCTTGGCCGCGAAATCCGCTCCGCTAGGCTGTCGACCATGGTCGGCCGCGTCGTCGATATCGCCGACCAACCGAAGGGCTCCAAGGTTCCGCGCGCGAAACTCTCGCCTTATGCCGACTGCGAGTCGATGTGCGCCTTCGTCATGCTCGGCGGCATCAAGCGCTCGGTGCCGAGCGAAGCCCGCGTCATGGTGCATCAGATCTGGCTGGGCGATCGCCGCGAGGATCCGACGGCGGCGAACTACTCGGCGGAGGATCTGGTTCTGGTGCAGCGCGACATCGGCCGGCTGGCGCGGTTCACCGAGGACATGGGCGCTTCGATGGATCTGCTCGACCTCGCGCTGCGCATCCCGCCATGGGAGCCGCTGCATGTGATGTCGCGGGATGAACTGACGAACACGCGGCTTGCGACCGAAGGTCCCGCCATGCCGGAAGTCGCGGCGGTGGCGACGAGCTCACAGGCAACGAATGCAGCCACCACGGCGCCGCGTGCGCCGGTCCGTGCCGACCGGCCCATGACCAATGGCTCCAAGTTGATCGCCAAACCGATGCCGATCAGCGAGCGTAGCTGGGGCCTGGTCAATCAGGACGGCGGCGTGATGCTGGCGCGGCGCCATCCGTTGACGGTCGAAGGCGACCAGATCGGCAGCTTCGATGTGATGCTGTCCTGCGGCGCCGACGACAAATTCGCGATGAGTTATGTCGAGCGCCGTTATGCCGCCGAGGGTCTGGCGCTGCCGCCGCAGCTCGACGGCGTCACACTCCGCATCGGCAAGACCCGCGCGGCCCTGAAGATCGTCGGCAGCGGCTATGACGATCAGGACAAGACTTTGCGTACGATCGCCGTCGGTTCGGTGCCGGCCGAGGTCGTCCGGCGCTTCTCCGCGGGCTTCCGTTCGGCTGTGGTTGAAACGAGCAGCGACGACGCAGTGACCGTCATCAGGATCGGCAATACTGGCGCGCCGCAGAATTTCCCGCAGCTCGCGGCCGCCTGCAGCAAGCCGATCGGTGAACGTGCCGAGGCAATGGTGCAAAAGACCGGTGGCATGGCACCAGCGCAGTAGGCCAGCGGCGGCGCAGGTAAACTTCAAATAAATTCATCACGCGCAGCACCCGCTTCGCTGCGGAAAGCCTCGTGCCGAGGTTTACAGGCATGAGGGCGCGCGCCATGGTCCGCCGATCTTCTTTCGGGGGCAAACATGAAACGATCTTTGATCGCCTTGGCGATGACGCTGGCCTTTGGCTCGATGCTGCCGGTGGCGGCGCAGGCGGAGGCCAAACAGGATTTCGACCTGGTCAACCGCACCGGCTACGCCATCAGCGAAGTCTACGTATCGCCGAGCAAGACCGACGACTGGCAGGACGACCTGCTCGAGAACAGCGACAACAACTTCGAGGATGGCGAGAAACGCAGCGTGCATTTCACGCGCGCCGGCAAGACCTGCAAATGGGATCTCAAGGTCGTCTATGACGACGACGATTCATCGGCGGTCTGGCACGACATCGACCTGTGCGAGGTGTCGCGCATCACGCTGCGGTATAACCGGAAAACCGACACCACGTCGGCTTCGTTCGATTGATAGCGGCGCGGCCGGGCAGGTGGGCTTACTCGGCGGCCTGCTTGGCGCCGTTTTTTTTCGCCTCGATCTCGTCGACGGCCTTCACCACCGCGTCGAACGTCAGCATGGTCGAGGCGTGGCGCGCCTTGTAGTCGCGCACCGGCTCGAGAAAGGCGACATCGGCCCATTTGCCGGTCGGCGGCGGGCCGTTCTCCTTGAGCATCTTGCGGACGGTCTCGCGAACTTCGCGGAGCTCCGCGGGGGTCGCGCCGATGACGTGGCGGGCCATGATCGAGGACGAGGCCTGGCCGAGGGCGCAGGCCTTGACGTCATGGGCGAAATCCGTGACGGCGCCGCCGTCCATCTTCACGTCGACGGTGACGGTCGATCCGCACAGCTTGGAATGGGCCGTCGCCGAGGCGTCCGGCGCCTCCAGGCGGCCCAAACGCGGGATATGCGCGGCCAGATCGAGGATTTTCGCGTTGTAGACGTCGTTGAGCATGGAATTCGACCCGGAAGCCATCCAAACCGGCCGGTCATCCGGCACGTTGCCTGGTGCGTACAAAGCAATATATAGGGGTCGGCTTACCGGAACGAGAAGGGTCTCGGGCCGGGCGCCATGGTTCCCTGCTATAAGGGCCATGCAAAATGGGATTGCGGCGTCCGATCGCCCGAATGGGGCGGGAAAACGCGGCCACCCCGGTGACACTCCCGGCGCTGCCCCTTGAAGGCACGCTCCGGTCGAACGGAGACCGTAATGGACGCCAAGAGCAAGATTGTTAAGCCCTGGGAAAAGCAGGGCCTGTCTTCCCACGTCAGTGCCGCCCCGACGCCCCCGGGCCCGCGCCCGTCGCGGGAGGAGGCGGAAGCCGCTGTGCGCGTGCTGATCGCCTATGCCGGCGACGACGCCAAGCGCGAGGGCGTGCTCGACACCCCCAAGCGCGTGGTCGATGCCTATGACGAATTGTTTGCCGGCTACCGCGAATGCGCCGCCGAGGCGCTCGACCGCACCTTTTCCGAGACCTCCGGCTACGACGATTTCGTGCTGGTGAAGGGCATCACCTTCAACTCGCACTGCGAGCACCACATGATGCCGTTCTTCGGCAAGGCGCATGTCGCCTACAAGCCGACCGAACGGGTGGTGGGCCTGTCGAAGCTGGCGCGGCTCGTCGACGTCTACGCCAAGCGCCTGCAGACGCAGGAAAACATGACGGCGCAGATCGCGACCGCGCTGGAAGAGGTGCTCAAGCCGAAGGGCGTCGCCGTGATGCTCGAAGCCGAGCACACCTGCATGTCGCTGCGCGGCGTCACCAAGCCGGGTTCGCTGACGCTGACCACGCATTTCTCCGGCTCGTTCCGCGACGACCCGAACGAACTGGTCCGGTTCATGTCGCTGGTGCGCGAGAAATAGCTCCGGCTTTCTCGCCGCTCTCACGTGCTTCGATTGCCGGGTGAAAGCCCGGCAATTTCGTATCTGGCAACACGGTTTATCGTCATGGCTTCCACACACGACATCGAAGAAGGCCTCGCGCTGCTTCCCAAGTTCGACGCCGACGGGCTCGTCACCGCGGTCATCACCGACGCCGGCAATGGCGACGTCCTGATGGTCGCGCATATGAATGCCGAGGCTTTGGCGAAGACCATCGAGAGCGGCGAGGCCTGGTATTTCAGCCGCTCGCGGCGGAAGCTCTGGAAGAAGGGCGAGACCTCCGGTCACGTCCAGCGCGTCCGCGAACTGCGGGTCGATTGCGACCAGGATGCGCTCTGGCTCAAGGTCGATCAGGAGGGCGAAGGTGCCTGTCACACCGGCCGGCGGTCGTGTTTCTACCGGGCCGCGCCACTCGGCCAGACCGGTTCAGTGAAGCTCGAATTCCGCGACGCCGAGCGCAAATTCGATCCTGCGGCTGTGTATTCGCCGCAGGCATAGTTGTCTTCTATCGGTGAATCGGATAATTCTATCAATGAACGGGAGAGACTGGCTCGAGTGATCGGGCTGGCGCCGAAGGAGCAACCGCCCCGGAATCTCTCAGGCAAAAGAACCGTTCATCAGGACTTCGACCTCTGAAGAGTGAAGCCCTCAAGGCTTCCGCCGACGGTGCAAGTCGCGCAAGTAATTCCACTTCCGCGATGAAGCTCTCAGGCCAATGACAGAGGGGGCACGCGATGCGTCTGCGGACGCTCGCGCGCGCCTGTCAGAAGGACCTGAGCCGATGCTTCAAGCAGATCTGCCTCAAGCCACCAGCGCTAGCCGCAACGATTTCGACGTCATCATCCTTGGCGGCGGTGTCGTCGGCATCAACACTGCCTATTTCAATCTCAAGAACGGCAAGTCGGTCTGCGTCATAGACCGGCAGCCGCAAGCCGGCCTCGAGACCAGTTTCGCCAATGGCGGTCAGGTGTCGGTCAGTCACGCCGAGCCTTGGGCCAATCCGTCGGCACCGCTGAAAGTTCTGAAGTGGCTGTTCAAGAGCGATGCGCCGCTGCTGTTTCGGCCGCGCATGGACGTGCATCAATGGCTGTGGATTGCGAAATTCCTGGTCGATTGCCTGCCGCAACGCGCCAGCCGGCACACCGCGGAGATCGTGAAGCTGGCGACGCAGAGCCGCTCGTTGATCCAGACAATCCGTCATGAAGAGGGCTTCCACTACGACGAGCGGAGCAAGGGCATCCTGCATTTCTACCGCGACGCCAGGGAGTTCGAGGCGGCGATCCCGGTTGCCGAGCTGATGCGGCAATATGGCTGCAACCGCACCGTCATCGACGCCGACAAGGTCGTCGAGATCGAACCGGCCTTCGCCGACCGCCGCGACGACATCGCCGGCGCGACTTATACGGCGGAGGACGAAAGCGGCGACGCCTTCAAATTCACTCAGAACCTGGCACAGGTCTGCGAGCGCCTGGGTGCGGTCTTCATGTACAGTACGCAAGTGACCGCACTGGCGACCGACAGCGCCGCCAACAAAGTGACGAGCGTCGAAGTGGTCGGACCCAACGGCTACAAGACCTTGCGCGCCCGCGACGTCGTCGTCAGCCTCGGCTCGTGGTCGGCGCCGTTCCTGCGGCCTTATGGCGTCAGCCTCAACATCCAGCCGGCCAAGGGCTATTCGGTGACGATCCCGACCGACGGCTCCAACATGGCGCCGGTGACGAGCCTCACCGATGACGAATACAAGCTTGTTTATTCCAATCTCGGCGATCGCCTGCGCGTCGCCGGCACGGCGGAGCTCGCCGGCTACTCGCGGGAGCTCAACCGCACGCGCTGCCAGGCGATCATCGACAATGTGCGCAAGCTGTTTCCCAAGGCCGGTAACTTTGACGCCGCGACGTTCTGGAGCGGCCTGCGGCCGACCACGCCGTCCAACATTCCTTATGTGGGGCGCACGCGGTACCGCAATCTGTGGCTCAACACCGGGCATGGCACTTTGGGCTGGACCCTCGGTGCCGGTTCCGGTTTTCGCGTTGCCAGCATGATCGCCGAAGGAAAAGGGCCGTTGGCTGCCTGAAACACCTGACCGAAGTGAGAAACAACCGGTATCTCCTGCGATACCGGCTGTTTTACCTCGATCGTGTCATTTATCGCGCTGCGGTATCGGCGCCCGGAGATCTGATCCCGCGGCCCGACAATGCTTGCCGGTTTGCCTCAGGCTGTTAAGCTAGTGAAATGGCGACGGGTTGTGTAACGGCGTTCGAATCGGGCGGTGTGCCAAGGCGTTTCTGCCTGGTGCTGGTGAAGCCGTCGCATTACGACGATGACGGTTATGTCATCCAGTGGCTGCGCTCGCCGATTCCGTCGAACTCGCTGGCCTCGCTGTTCGGTTTGGCGAAAGACTGCGCCGAACGGCGCATCCTCGGCGACGATGTCGCCATCGACATCCACGCCTTCGACGAGACCAACACCCGCATCCGCCCCGAGCGCCTCGCGGCGATGATCGAAGAAGCCGGCGCCGGTATGGTGATGCTGGCCGGCGTGCAGTCCAACCAGTTTCCGCGCGCGCTCGACCTGGCCAAACCGTTGCGCGCGCGGGGCATCCAGGTCGGTATCGGCGGCTTCCATGTCTCCGGCGTGCTGGCGATGCAGAAGGGCGAAGACGCCGATCTCGACCGCGCCCGGGCGATGGGCGTGTCGCTGTTCGCCGGCGAAGCCGAAGGCCGTCTCGAAGAGACGTTGCGCGACGCTTATGCCGGCACGCTCAAGCCGCTCTACAATTACATGGACGACCTGCCGGGCATCGAGGGCACGCCGATCCCGCTGATGGCGGTCGAGCGCGCACAGCGCACCGCCGGCGGCACGACGTCGTTCGATGCCGGTCGCGGCTGCCCCTATCAGTGCTCGTTCTGCACCATCATCAACGTGCAGGGCCGCAAGTCGCGGCGCCGGTCGCCCGACGACATCGAGCACATCGTGCGCACGAACTACGCGCAGGGACTGCGCGCCTTCTTCATCACCGACGACAATTTCGCCCGCAACAAGGACTGGGAAGCGATCCTCAACCGCATCATCAAACTGCGCGAGGAGGAGAAGTTCAACCTCAGCTTCATCATCCAGGTCGACACGCTCTGTCACAAGCTGCCGAACTTCGTCGAGAAGGCGGCGCGCGCCGGCGTCAAGCGCGTCTTCATCGGGCTCGAGAACATCAATCCGGACAATCTGCTCGGCGCCAAGAAGCGGCAGAACAAGATCACCGAATACCGCAAGATGCTGCTGGCCTGGAAGAACGCCGGCGTCATCACCTATGCCGGTTACATTCTCGGCTTCCCCGGCGACACCTACGACTCGATCATGCACGACATCGACGTGATCAAGCGTGAGCTGCCGGTCGATCTCCTGGAATTCTTCTACCTGACGCCGCTGCCGGGCTCGGAGGACCATCTCAAGCTCAAGCGGGCAGGCGCCTGGCTCGACCCCGATCTCAACAAGTACGACTTGAACCACGTCTGCACGCCGCATCCGAAGATGTCGCGCGAGGACTGGGACCGCGCCTACAAGGAGGCGTGGCAGCGCTATTACACGATCGAGCACGTCGAGACGATCCTGCGCCGCGTCGCTTCGACCAAGGCGAACGCCTCGAACGCGCTGTTCCTGATCTCGTGGTTCATGGGCTCGATCAATATCGAGCGCATCCATCCGCTCGAGGGCGGCTTCCTGCGCCGGCGCTACCGCCGCGACCGCCGGCCGGGGCTGCCGATCGAGCCGGCTTTGCTGTTCTATCCGAAGCACTACGGCAGCGTGCTGAGCCGCCTCGTGCGCTGGACCGCGCTCTATTTCAAATTGCGGCGCATCTATCTGCGCATCAAGAAGGATCCGCAGCGTTACGCCTACACCGATTTCGCCATGACGCCGGTGATCGACGACGAAATCGAGACGCACGAATTGTTCAACACCGGCGCGGCGCAGGCCTATGTCGCGCGCGCCAAGCACATCAAGGACGCCCAGGACGGGCACCTGCACGCGCCGGCCGTGGCGGCGGAGTAGCCCGCTTACTTGGCGACTCGCGCCAGCAGCGCCTGCGCGCGCACGAGGTGCGGCCGGTCGAACATCTTGCCGTCGATGCCGACGGCGCCGGCGCCGGGATTGGCAGCGAAGGCGGCGATGATCGCCCTGGCCTTGTCGACCTGCTCGGCGCTCGGCGTGAACACCTCGTTGATCACCGGCACCTGCGCCGGATGGATGGCAAGACGGCCGACGAAGCCGTCGCGCCGCGCCGCGATGGTGTCCTGGCGCAGACCTTCCGAATTGCGGAAATCGACATAGACGGTCTCGATCGCCGGCAGCTTGGCGGCGGCGGCGCCGAACAGGCAGATCGAGCGGGCAAAGCGATAGGGCTCGGTGAGGAAGCCGTTGTCGTCGCGGTTGGATTCGGCGCCGAGCTCGGCGGACAGATCCTCCGGCCCCCAGGTCATGCCGATCAGCCGCTTGCTGGCGTCCTTGAAGGTGCCGGCAAGAAACAGTCCGGCGGCGGACTCAACGTTCTGTGCCAGCACTTTGACGGAGCCTTCGGTGAGCCCGGCGATCGCCTCCTGCGCGCTGAGCTTGGCGTCGAGGTGAATGACGCTGGTGCCGCCCTCGGCTTTGGGAAACAGCACGGCGTCCGGCTTGCCGGGCACGATGGCTTCGAGATCGGCGTCGGTCATGCCGGTGTCGAGACCGTTGATCCGCACGAACAGGCGCGGCCGGTTGGCGTCGGCGTTGTGCGCCGCCAGGTATTCCCGCGCGGCCTGGCGCGCCGCCGGCTTGCGCTCCGGCGTGATGGAATCTTCCAGATCGATGATGACGACGTCGGCGCCCGACGCCATCGCCTTGTCGAGCTTGGCGCCGGCATCGGCGGGAACGAAGAGGAGGGAACGCATGCGCGGGTTTCCTTGGAGCCTAAATTTCTCTCCGTTCGTCCCCGCGAATGCGGGGACCCAGTTGCGGCAGGCGCTTGTCGCCTCTGGATTCCCGCTTTCGCGGGAATGAACGGAGTTCAATCTACGCTGTTGCGATTTGACGTCGAAGTTGGCGTTTACTTCGGCCGCTTGATGATGAAGGCGTTGCGGTGGCATTCAGCGACCAGCTTGCCGTCCTGCTTGAACGCCTTGTGGTGGAATTCGACGATGCCGGCATTCGGCCGCGACTTCGATTCGCGCTTGCTCACCACCACGGTGGTGCAGTTGATGGTGTCGCCCTCGAACAGCGGATTGGGGAACTTGACGCCGTCCATGCCGAGATTGGCGATGGTGGTGCCGACCGTCATGTCGGAGACCTGAATGCCGATCATCAGGCCGAGCGTGAACAGCGAGTTCATCAGCGGCTGACCCCACTCGGTCTCGGTCTCGCAGAAGTGCCGGTCGATGTGCAGCGGCTGCGGATTGAGCGACATGTTGGAAAACAGCATGTTGTCCATCTGCGTGACGGTGCGGGTGTAGCGGTGCTCGTAGAGCTTGCCGACTTCCATGTCCTCGAAATAGAGGCCGCCGCGCTTGTGTCGTTGGACCGTATCCGCCATCGCCGTTCTCCGTCCCGTGGGTTCGGCGCCGGGCGCCGTTAACCCTTCGTTTACCATAATTACTCAAGGTCACCAGGTCCCGTTCCCGCCCTGTCGGCCGTACAGAACCGGTGCCGCTCATAGGCCCCGGGCAACCCCGAGGCAAGTCGATGGCCGTCGATCGCGTCGCCAGTGGCCTCGCACCGCAGATCAGCGGTGCGATACGGCAGGCTGCGCAGTCGACCGGCATCAGCTTCCAGTATCTGCTCACCACGGCGCAGATCGAATCGAACCTCAACCCCTCGGCGCAGGCATCCACCTCGTCGGCCAAGGGGCTCTATCAATTCATCGACCAGACCTGGCTCGGCACCGTGAAGCAGAGCGGCGCCGCCTACGGCATGGGACAATATGCCGACGCCATCACCCAGACGGGTGACGGGCAATACCAGGTCGCCGACCCGTCGATGCGCTCCGCCATCATGAAGCTGCGCACCGACCCGGCGGCCAGCGCGATGATGGCCGGCGTGCTGGCGCGCAACAATGCCGAGCAGCTCAGCGCCACGATCGGTCGGGCGCCGACCGAGGGTGAGCTCTACACCGCGCATTTCCTCGGGCCGGACGGCGCCGGCAGACTGATCAACGCCGCGGCGACGACGCCCGACGCCAATGCCGCCTCTATGTTTCCGGCGGCGGCAAGCGCCAACCGCCCGATTTTCTACCATCGTGACGGCACGCCGAAGAGCGTGGCCAATGTTTACGACCGCCTCACGGGCAAGTTCGATACCGCGCGCGTTGCCGTGATGCGGCCTCCGGGCGACATCCCCAACGTCACGAACATCAGCGTAACGGGATCGGTCGTGCCGGTGACCGTCGCCAGCCTCGGCGCGCCGGTTCCGGGCGCGCTGCGCTCGCTGTCTTCGCCGGCGCCGGACACCGCCGGCGTGACGCAGGCGCTCGCCTCCGCCGACAACCGGCCGCCGCCGAACATCGCGCGGCCGATGTTCCAGGACATGTTCAGCGATCCGACGCGCGGCGCCGTGGCGCGCACGGTGGCCTCGCTGTGGACCGACACCAGCCAGACGGGCGGCTCCTCGCAGACGGCGAGCGCGCCGGCCGCCATTCCGGCGGCGGCGAACAGCGCCGGCGCGGGGCCGGTTCGGCCGCTCGAGCTGTTCACCGACCGCGCCGCCAATGTGCGCGGCATGTTCACCGGCCGCGGCTAGCGCATCGCTGTTCGCACAGCGCTTTCCGGCGGATCGTCGTTAACGTCTTCTCAAGACCTATGGTGAACGCTTTGTTAAGTGTCGCGGCCTAGACTCGTAACGTCGCCGATGTGTCCCGGCGATTTTTGTAGCGTCTGGTCGTGTCATGATTGTACGTCAGTTTCTGCAGTGGGTGCGCCATGCATCGCCCGGCGAACGCGCCGAAGCGACTTCCGCGCTGGCCCGCGCTTATCTCCACTCCGACCTGTCAGCCAGCGATCTCGCCGCCGCCGAAGGCGCGATGATCATGCTGCTCGACGATCCGTCGCCGCTGGTGCGCGGCGCGCTCGCGCATGTCTTTGCCTCGGCGCAGAAGGCGCCGCCGGTCGTGGTTCATGCGCTGGCCGCCGATCAGCCTGATGTCGCCATCCCCGTACTGTCCCGCTCGCCGCTGTTGAGCGATGAGGACCTCGTCGATCTGTTCGCGACCGCGCAGCCTGATGCCCAGGTGGCGATCGCGAGCCGAGCGATGCTGACATCGCCGCTCGCCGCCGCCATTGCCGAAGTCGGCTGCGCGCAGGCCTGCCTGACGCTGCTCGAAAATCCCGACGCCAGCATCGCCATCTTCTCGGTCGATCGCATCGTCGACCGCTTCGGCCATCTGTCGGCGATCCGCGAGATCCTGATGGATCGCGACGACCTGCCGATGGCGACGCGCCAGGCACTGCTCGCCAAGCTGTCGCAGACGCTCGCCGGCTTCGTCACCGCGCGGCACTGGCTCGGCTCCGAACATGCCGAATACGCCGCGCGCGAAGCCTGCGAGAAGGCGACCGTCGCGCTCGCCGCCGACACGCCTTACGAGGAAATCTCCGAGCTGATGCGCCATTTGCGGCAGAGCGGCCAGCTCACCGCCGGCATGGTGCTGCGTGCGCTCTTGTCGGGCAACGTCGTGTTGTTCGAGGAAGCGCTGGCCGAACTCACCGGCATGCCGATCGACCGCGTGTCCGCCTACATCCACGACAAGCACATTTCCGGCTTCCGCGCGATCTACGCCAAGGCGGGGCTACCCGATGCGGCCTATCCGGCGTTCCGCGAGGCGATAGCCGCGCTGCGCGACGGCATCCTCGTCGGCGAGACCGGGGGCGTGTCGCATCTCAAGCGGCGCATGGTCGAGCGTGTGCTTGGCGCCTGCGCCGCCGAGCGGCGCGACGACATGGCTTCGCTGCTGGCGCTGTTGCGGCGCTTCGCGGTCGAGGCCGCGCGCGAGGAAGCGCGCATGTTCTGCGACGATCTTGTGGCCAACGATCAGGTCGCCTACATGCCGCACATCGACGAGCCGCGGCTGGTGGCCTAGCTCGTAGACACCCGAAGAGAGCGCCGCACCTGATTGATCCGCTCGTCCCTGCGAAGGCGGGGACCCAGGGCCAGGTCCACAAGATCAAGAATGTGTCTTTCTGGATTCCCGCTTTCGCGGGAATGAGCGGCGTTACCCTTTGATCTGCTCGATGACGTCGGGCCGGCCCTTGTTTTCCTCGATCAGGAAGTGATCGGTGACATCGCGCAGTTTGCGATTGAGCTGCGCCGCCAGATCGATCGCGTCGGAGCGAGAGTATTCGCGGTGGATCGCGCGCACCGCGTCGACATGCTGGTTGACCAGCGTCAGTGGAATGCGCTGCATCAGCGGTGTGAATTCGATGAGCCGGCACAGGCTGTCGGCGACGGCGGCGACCGCCGGGAATCCGAAAGTGGCGGCCTGGCCCTTGATGTCGTGTGCGGCGTGAAACAGCGCCATCTTGCTGCTCTCGCTGATGCCGCGATCGACGAGCGCGTTGCGCGCCTTGTCGAGGCGCTCGCACTCGTCGTCCATCCAGTTGCCGAATTCACCGGACAGGTCGGCGAGCGCGGCTTCGGCGCGGGCCACGGCATCGTCCTCGCCTGCATCCGGCACGTCCGACGCGTAACCGCGCAGCCCGTTCTCCGGTCGGATGACCTCATGGTCGCCATAGGTAGCGATCGCAGCCTTTACTTTCTTCACCGGCATCTGCGTTGCCCTTTTCAGCCCGTGGACCGAACCTTGTCGGACACGATCGAGTTCTTGATCGCATCGGCCTTGGACGCCTTGCGGCGTTCCGGGCCGGCGTAGGTCGATGAGGCGCCGCGGCGGCGATCGGGACCGAAATAGGTCTTGGTCCTGATGAACGGCCGCGGATTGAGAATGACGTTGACGATGCGTTCGTACAGGCCCTTGGCTGATACCGGCTTGGCCAGAAATTCGGTGACGCCGGCGTCGCGCGCCGCCGTCACCCGGCGCTTTTCCGAGTGTCCGGTCATCATGATGATGGGAACGTACGGGGTGGCGTTGCCATCCGGCTGCCGGATCATCTGCGTGAGTTCGAGGCCCGAGAAGATCGGCATCGCCCAATCGGTGATGATGATGTCCGGCACGAAATGGTTGAAGGCTTCGAGACCGGAGGCGCCGTCTTCCGCCTCATAAACCTCGCGCGCGCCGAAGCCGTGCAGCAGGGTGCGCAGGATGCGCCGCATGTGCGCGTTGTCGTCGACGACGAGGAAACGCAGGCTGTTGAAGTCGATGCGAAGCATGGAGCCCTGCGGCCACGGGCGTTCTGACCCCGCCAGCTGGTGCGGCCCAAGCTACGTTTTTACGGTTAATGGATAGTTGCAGGGACGGGAATCCGCAGCCGCCACGCGCCACCGCCGGGGCACGAAGACCTTGTGTATCAAGCGCTTGAAGGGGGCTGGTCATTACCGCCGAGCGGTCTAAGCTGGTACCGGCCGTCCAAGCCGGGGCGGCTCAATCTCAGCCGCTCCAACCGAACGGTCCTGCCATGAAGACCATCCTGATCCCGACTGAAGATCACGACGCGATGCCTGCGGTGCTCGAGGGCGCGAGGCTGGTCGCCAGGATTTTCGACAGCTACATGGAAGGTTTCGCAGTGCGCCCGTCGCCCGGGACCTATGTGACCGTGGAGCCGGTATCGAGCCTAGCCATTTCCGGGGTTTTTGAGGCCGATACGGCCAAGGCCAAGGCCGAGTTCGAGAAGTTCATGGCGGCGAAGAATGTGCCGCAGGGCGGCGCAGAAGCGCCGGCCGTGTATTCCTACGGCTGGCCGCGCACCGAGGCCCTCGAGGACGCTTTCATCGGCAGCTACGGCCGGGTGTTCGATCTGATCGCGCTCGGCCGACCCGGCGCGGCCCCGGAAAACCCGCGCATGCCGCCGCTCGAAGCCGCCTTGTTCGACAGCGGCAAGCCGGTGCTCATCGTGCCCAAACAGGTGCCGACGGCGATCGGCCGCAACGTCCTGATCGCCTGGAACGGCTCGACCGAGCAGGCCCACACCAATGAATTCGCCATGCCGCTGTTGCAGCGCGCGGAGAAGGTGACGGTGCTGTGGGTGTCGGGCGGCTCGACCGACGGGCCTTCGGTCGAGGAGGCGACACAACATCTGCGCCGCAACGGCGTCAAGGCGGAAGCGGTGACGCTCAAGCGCGGCGACCGCTCGTCGGGCGAGGCGGTGGGCGAGATGACCCTCGAGCATGCGGCCAAGCTGGGCTGCGACCTGATCGTCAAGAGCGCCTACACGCAAAGCCGGCTGCGGCAGATGATCTTCGGCGGCGCCACCCGCCATATTTTGGCCAAGGCCGCTATTCCGGTTTTGATGGCCCACTAGGCGCATTCGCGGGTTCACGAAATCGGTGAATACGTCTAATTCTGAATTGTCGCGTTTCCGGACGGCGAATTGGCTTGCGCTGCGCCTCACAACGCTCCTGCGGACGGACAGGCGGTAGACCATTGTCGTTACAGGATCCCGGCGGGAACCAGCCCGCATCCCAGTCCAGCGCCGCGCCGCCCGCCAAATCTCCGGCATTCTTCGCGATCTTCCCCTCCATCATGCTGCCGATGTTTCTGGCCGTGCTGGACCAGACCATCATCGCAACGGCGCTGCCGACGATCGCCGCGGCCATGGGGGAGGTGGAGCGGGCGTCGTGGATCGTCGTCTCCTACCTGATCGCGGCGACGATCGCGGCGCCGATCTATGGCCGGCTCGGCGACTCGTTCGGCCGGCGCAAGGTGATGTACTACGCGCTCGGCATCTTCATCGTCGCGTCGGTGCTGTGCGCGCTGGCGACGAGCGTGCTGACCTTGACCGCGGCGCGGGTGCTGCAGGGGCTCGGTGGCGGCGGCCTGATGACCTTGTCGCAGGCGCTGGTCGGCGAAGCCATTCCGCCGCGCGAGCGGGCCCGCTATCAGGGATATCTTGCCGCCATTGCCGTCTGTGCCAATAGTTTCGGCCCGGTGGCCGGCGGCTTTCTCACCGAGTCGTTCGGCTGGCAGTCCATCTTCCTGATCAACGTGCCGATTGGCGTGGTGGCGCTGTACCTCGTCACCCGGTTGCCGCAGCCGACGCGCGACCGCCTGCCGTGGCGCGCCGACCCGGGCGGGGCAATTCTGTTCGCGATCTTCGTCGCCACCACGCTGCTGGCGCTCGAGCAGGTGCAGCGTGCCGAACTCTCGACCCTGCCGCTCGGCGGCATCATGCTCGTCGTCGGCATTGCGGCGTTGGCGATCCTGGTGTGGCACGAAAACCGTGCGTCATCGCCGCTGATCCCGCTGTCGCTGCTGCGGCAGTCGGCGATCTGGCACAGCGACGCCATGGCGGCGTGCCACGGCGCGGCGCTGGTCTCGCTCATCACCTTCATTCCGGTCTATCTCGAAGTCGTGCGCGGCTTCTCGCCGTCGACCACCGGTGCCGTGCTGGTGCCCTTGACCATCGGCATCGGCGTCGGTTCGCTGCTGACCGGACGGCTCGTCAATTCCAGCGGTCAACTGATGATTTTCCCGCTCGTCGGCCTGGCGATCGCCACGCTCAATTTCGTGGCGCTGGCGCTGTTTGCCGAACGTTTCGGCATCGTCATGCTGTCTTTGCTGCTGCTCATCAATGGCCTGGCCATGGGCACCGTGATGGGCGTGGTGCAGGTCAGCGTGCAGAATGCCGCCGGGCAATTGCGATTGGGTGAGGCGGCCGCGTCGGTGCAGTTCTCGCGCTCGATCGGCGCCGCTTTCGGCACCGCGCTGGTCGCGACCGTTCTGTTCGCGGTGCTGACGATGCTCAATCCCGAAGCGGCGCGCGTCTTCGCCGCGATGTTCGAGCATGCCAAGAGCGCCGGCGCCGGGCTTTCGATCGATCAGCGCTTTGCGATCCAGGCGGACATCACCTTCGCCTTCCGCGCCGCCTTCCTGACGATGGCGCTGTTCACCACCGCCGGCTTCTTTCTGACGCTGACCAATCCGCAGAAAAAGATCTAGACGCCGAACTGCTCGGCGAGGATGCGTTCGTCGAGGTTATGGCCGGGATCGAACAGCATGTAGAGCGATATGGCATGGTCCATGCCGACTTCGACGCGGCGCACCGAGCGCACTTCGTCGTGATCGGCGACGGCGGCGACCGGCCGCTTGTCGGCTTCCATGACCTCGATCGTCACCTTGGCCTTGTCCGGCAATAGCGCGCCGCGCCAGCGCCGCGGCCGGAACGGTGAGATCGGCGTCAGCGCCAGGAGCGGGGCGTTGATCGGGATGATCGGCCCCTGCGCCGACAGGTTATAGGCGGTCGAGCCGGCCGGCGTCGCCACCAGCACGCCGTCGGCCACCAGCTCGGCGAGGCGCTCCTTGCCGTCGATGAGGATGCGGAGGCGCGCCGCCTGGGCGCTTTGCCGGAACAGAGACACCTCGTTAATGGCGCGGTGTTCGTGGACGGTGCCATTGTGGTCGTAGGCTTGCATCACCAGCGGATGGATGGTGGTGCGGTGCGCGGCGCCAAGCCGCTCGCGCAGGCCGTCCACGGAATATTCGTTCATCAGGAAGCCGACGGTGCCGCGGTGCATGCCGTAGATCGGCTTGCCGGACTTCATGAAGCGATGCAGCGTCTGCAGCATCAGGCCATCGCCGCCGAGCGCGACGACGACATCGGCCTCCGCCGGATCGGCATTGTCGTAGCGCGCCTCGAGCTGGGCGATGGCGGCCCGCGCTTCCGGCGTCGGGCTCGCAACAAAGGCAATGCGCTTGAAAGAAGGGGCCGGCGAATTCATCGGTGGCTCTTGTCCGTCGTTTCTGCGCAAGGGCTCGTCGTCTATAAGGCCTTGGCTTGTATCGCTTTTCCGGCGTTCCTTTATACGATATCGGCGTCGCTTGTCGAGGCGGAAGCCGAAACGGCCGAAAAACAAAATCGCCGGGACAAGCCCGGCGATCGTGTGGCGCCAAATCGATGAACGCCGATCAGTATGTTCCGGTGCCGTCGATCACCGCTTTGAGTTCGACATATTCCTTGCACGTCGTATTGCCGCAAAGCGCGTTGACCTTGGCGAGGAAGTCCTTGGCCTTGAGGCGGTTGCCCTGTTCGGCCTGCCACATGCCGTAATAGGACCAGGTGCGGGTGTGGTTCGGGTCGGCCTTCAGCGCCGCCTCGTACCAGATCTTCGACTGTTCGTAGTGACCCATGCGGCGATTGGCGTAGCCGATGTAGTTGGCGACGTCGGCATTGTCGTCGCGGCCGAGCGCATGCATCGCCGAGATGCCCTTCTCGTACTGGCCGGCGAGGATCATGTCGCGCGCGTTGCGATAGCCTTTGAGGAAGCGGGCCTGGGCGATCTGGCGCTCCTGCTCCTCGATGGCGCTGCCTTTCTTTTCCTTTTTCTTGTCGTCGGACGGCGTGTCGGTGCCGGCCGCGTAAATCGGCTTGAGGCCGACTGCGGTCACGAGCAATGCCGCGGAAGCAATCACGGTCAGATGGCGGAAGAGGTAGGTGAGCGTCATGGTCAGGACCTCGTGGGTGAACCGGGCGCGGGGATAACGATACGACGAATCCCGCCCTGGTGTGAAAAACACTTCGTGAAGCGGTTTAGTCCCCGGCGCGCCCTCAAAATACGCGCCGGCGGGCGGGGGCAGGGAACTGCCCAACCTGAACGGCGGATAACAGCCGGTCTCAGATCGCATTCAGCGGCAAGGGCTTAAGACTGCGGGCATCAGCCGGCCTCCGCCGGTCCGCCGCATAACTTTCGGGTGAGCGGCCACCCGGCCATAGGATCAAGTCCATGTTCAAGACCATCAGCGCCGCCGCCATCGCCCTCAGCCTCATCGCCGCCCCGGCCCTGGCCCAAGGCACCGGCTCCACGACCACCACCACGCCGGCGCCGGTTTCGACCCCCGCCAAGCCGGTCGTGCACAAGGCCCACGTCGCGCACAAGCACGTCGCCAAGAAGCATTTCGTCAAGAAGCACGTGGCGAAGAAGCATATCGCCAAGAAGCATGCTGTGAAGAAGCATCTGGCGAAGAAGCACCTGAAGTTGAAGTCGGCGAAGGCGATCAAAACCGCCAAGCCGAAGGCCGCAATCTAAGTCCGGCTCAAGCGACCCGAGCAAAGCGGCGTGGCTCTCCGAGGGCTGCGCCGCTTGACTCGTGTCTCGGTTCCAGTGAAGACTTTCGGCCGTGCTGGTTTCCCGGGTTGCACCGGGGACGAAAGAGGGAACACGGTCCGTCGCGATTTCAAGCGCGATGATCCGTGGCTGCCCCCGCAACTGTGAGCGGCGAGCCCGCGTCCTGATGGCCACTGGGATTTCTTCTCGGAGAGCGTTTCTCCGCGGAGCGCCTGGGAAGGCCGGACGCATCAGGCTAAGACCCGCAAGCCAGGAGACCTGCCAGCACAGTCACCCAACCGGTGGACGGGCGGTCCATACGGAGCGGCACTTCGCAGCGGTGACGTCAATGCCGGTGCGATGGTCGTTGGGTATTCGAATTTCAACGACATCGGCAGGTGAACGTCGCGGGCGTCTGAGTGCCTTCACGCGTTTTCCATGTCCTTCGCGCCGGGTTTGGTCTCACCCGGAGCATCCGTTCGAGGAACGGATGCCGACGAAGGAATGTGCGTTATGGGGGCTCGATTCCATCTTCTGGCCGCAACGGCTGCGGCGTCTATCGTCGCGGCGCAGGCCGCGCAGGCTCAATCACAATCGGCGCCGGTGCAACTGCCCGAAGTGTCGGTAAGCGCGACCGGCATCGCCACGCCGCTCGACCAGATCGGCAGCTCGGTCACCGTCATCACCGCCGACGATATCGCACGCACGCAACGCCGCACCTTGCCGGACATTCTCAACAGCGTGCCCGGCGTCAATGTCGTGCAGACCGGCGGCCCCGGCGGGCAGACCGCGATCTTCATGCGCGGTACCGGCGCCCAGCACGTTAAGGTGCTGCTCGACGGCATCGACATTTCCGACCCGAGCACGCCCAACGGCGCCGTTGATCTCGCCCACATCGTCACCGGCGACATCGCCACCGTCGAAGTGCTGCGCGGGCCGCAAAGCAGCCTGTACGGCGCCAACGCCATTGGCGGCGTCATTTCGATCACCACGAAGCGCGGCAAGGGGCCGGCAAAGGCCACGGCGACGCTGGAAGGCGGCGCGATGGGCACGTTCAATCAGTCGGCCGCGGTCAGCGGCGCGAAGGACCGCATCGACTACGCCTTCAACGTCGCGCATCTGCGCTCGACCAACATCAGCGTGACGCCGAGCTATGTCCTGCCGGCCGGGCAGGCGTCCAATCCGAATTCCTACGACAACATGAGCTATGCGACCCGGCTCGGCGCGCAGCTCAATGACGACCTGCGCGTCAATCTCAGCGGCCGCTATGTCGATGCCAAATTGCTGTACTCCAACGACGACTTCAGCCTGTTCCCATCGGCGCCGTTCGCGCAGCGCTCCGATTACCGCAGCAAGTCGTTCTATGGCCGCGCCGAGGCGGTGTGGGCGACGCTGAACGACCGCGTCACCCACACGTTCGGCGTCAACGTCACCGACGCGCACCGCAGCAATCAGGACCCGAACGGCACCCCGCCGCAGACCTATACCGGGACGCGGACGTCGGTGGACTGGCGCGGCGCCGTCAAGCTGGCGCCCGACCACACATTGATCCTCGGCGCCGAGCGCTCCGACGAGCGCGCCGACGGCAAGACCATGGGCACGTTCCCGGCGGTGCCGCTCAATTTCTCCGGCAAGAACGGAAATACCGCGGGCTATGTCGAATTGCAGTCGCGCATCGCCGAGCGCCTCTCGGTGGCGGCCAATGCGCGCATCGACGACGACGATCAGTTCGGCAGCCATTCGACCTGGCGCATCGCCCCGGCGTTCCTGGTGCCGGTCACCGAGACCAAGCTGAAGGCGACCTACGGCACCGCGTTTAAAGCGCCAACCTTGTACGAGCTCTACGGCGTCGGCGATTTCGGCTATGTCGGCAACCCGAACCTGCGGCCCGAAACGAGCAAGGGCTACGACGTCGGCTTCGAGCAGCCGCTGTTCGGCGGAAGGCTGCGCTTCGGCGCCACCTACTTCCGCAACGACATCACCGACCTGATCAACAACGTGTTCACGCCGGTCAATACCTACGTCAATGTCGGCAAGGCCAGGACCACCGGCGTCGAGACCTTCGCCGAACTCAAGGTCAACGAGCAGTGGCGCTTCCACGCCGACTACACCCGCACCGATGCGACGGACGAGATCACGCACAGCCAGTTGTTGCGGCGGCCCAAGCACAAGGCCGACTTCACCGTGTTCTATCAGCCGACCGAGGCCTTCGGCGTGTCGGCGACGGTGGTCTATGTCGGCCCGTGGGACGACTTCGATCGCCAGGGCCTGCTGACGGCGCCGCAGACGACGCCGGGCTACACCGTGGTCAATGTCGCCGCCAACTACGCGGTCAACAAGCAGGTCACGGTCTTCGGCCGCGTCGATAACCTGTTCGACAAGCGCTACGAAGTTCCGGTCGGCTGGCAGGCTCCGGGCGCCAGCATCTTCGGTGGTGTCCGGGTATCGACCAACTAAAGGCTGTAACGGTGGAGCGCGACGCGCGGGGCGATGCCGCGCGTCGCCTGTTGCCATTTGCTAGTGTGCCTCCGACGAATCCATGGGGGCGAAACCATGACGAGAACTCTGCTCATTGCGGGCGCGCTATTCATTGCGGCTGTGGCCGCGCCGGCGCGCGCCGACGACATTCTCGATGCCATTGACCAAAGCCGCAAAGCCTATCAGGCCGGCGATCTGGCCGCGGCCAAGCAGTCGCTCGATCTGGCGTCGCAACTGATCGCGCAGAAGAACGCCGAGGGCTTCGCGACCTTGCTGCCCGAACCGCTGGCGGGCTGGAAGGCCGAGAAGGCGCAGACCAGCGCCGTCGGTACCGCCGTATTCGGCGGCGTTTCGGCGGCAAGCCGCGTCTACAGCAACGACAAGGGCGACACGGTGGACATATCGATCAGCGGCGACTCCGCGCTGCTGATGCAGTTTGCGCCGATGCTGGCCAATCCGGCCCTGGCCGGCGCGCTCGGCAAGCTCATCCGCATCGGCGACCAGCGCGCGGTGCAGAACCAGGACGGCGACATCATGATGGTCGTGGCCAACAAGGTCCTGATCAACGTCCAGGGCTCGGCCGACGCGGCAAGCAAGATGGCCTATGCCAGGGCCATCGACGTCGCGAAGCTGGGCAAGCTGTAGCCGCGGCCTTACGGCAGCGGCGACCACATCACCGGCACCAGCTCATAGCCACGACCAGCACGGACCATGTGTCCGCACGCCGGGAACGGGAAGTGGTAGGCCGAGACCAGCATGCGGTCGGCGCTCGCGCGGTCGAGCATGCGGCGGCGGGTTTTGACGGCGAGCGCGCCGTCCATGTCGAAGGTCGGCTGCCAGTCGGGATGCCTGGCGAACAGATAGGGATTGCGCACGGTGTCGCTCATCACCAGCATCGAACGTCCGTCCGAGTGCAGCGCGAACGCGGTGTGCCCCGGCGTGTGACCGTAAGCGGGGATCGAGACAATGCCGGGGAGCAGCTCAGCGCCGGGTCTGAAGCGATGCACTTCGCCGGCGATATCCTTGAAGATGCGGGCGGCGTTGAGGAAATACTTGTGTACGGTACTGGTGGTGCGCGACAGGTTCGCCTCATCCATCCAGAATTTCCATTCCGGTTCCGGCACCATGATCTCGGCCCTGGTGAAGACCTTGTCGCCGTCCTTGGTCTTGATGCCGTTGATGTGATCGGGATGGAAATGCGAAATGACGACGACGTCGACGTCTTCCGGCTTGATGCCGGCGGCGGCGAGATTGGCGTTCATGAAGCCGGCGGTGTCGGTGATCTGTCCGGCGCTGCCGGTATCGATCAGGACGAGTTTCGACCCGGTATTCACCAGCAGCGCGGTAATCGAGATCGGCAGGATGTTCGGCTTGAGAAAGGCGCCGGTGAGGGCGCGGTTCACGGCGCGTGCGCCGGCGTTGCGGACGAAGCCGTCGTCGATCGGCGAATACCAGATGCCGTCATACAGCGCCGTCAGCTCGAAGCCGCCGAGATTGTAGCGGTAGACGCCGGGGCCCTGCGCCCTGGCGAAGGGAGCGGCGGCCCGTGCCGCGGCTGGCAGCGTAGCCGCAGCCGCCGTTACGAGCGAAGCAGCCGCCGCCTGCGTGATGAAGTGGCGACGCGTCGAGGTCGTTGCGGGGGGCATGGGACGCGATCCGTATAAGCCGCGGGCGACGACCGCCCGCGCCGATTGACAGATTACAGGCCGCTATGGTCGAAACCAAGCGAAGGCGCGTCGAAGGGGAACCACGAATGCGATGGCTGGTTTTGTTCGCGGCGCTGTTCGTCGCGGGCTGCGCGAGCGATGACGTCGGGCCTAGCCCGGCCGAACTGAAGGCGCGCTGGGAAGCGCAGAACGTCGTGCCGCAGAACTACAAGGCGGATCTCGTCGCCTTCATGCGGACGTACCTCAACGATCCGCAGCACGTGCGCAGCGCGCTGGCGACCAGGCCGGTGTTAAAGAGCCTGGGCGACGACGACCGGCAGCGCTTTGTCGTCTGCGTGCGCTATCGCGAGCGTAAATCGAATGGAAGCTACGGTTCGCCCAAAGACGGCTTCGCGACATTCGTGTCCGGCAGGCTCGACCGCTATGTCGACACGCTGAAGGAAGTCGTCGCCGTGTGCAAAGACGCGCCGTTCGAACCGTTTCCGGAACTCGAAAAGCTCTAGCGTCCCAAGAACGCGCCCGCGTTAGGCGTTCAGGCGCGGATGGAGGGCGTCAAATACTCATAACCGCCGGGCGTGATCAGGCCCGACGGTCCGTCGTTACAGATTGCGGTAGAAAGAGGCCTCGGGCTACGAGGTCACTTCACCTTGAGGTTTTCCGCAGACGTCTTGCCGCGGTTCTCGACGAGTTCAAACTGAACAGTCTGACCTTCGTTCAGCGTGCTAAGTCCGGCGCGTTCGACCGCCGAGATGTGCACGAACACATCCTTCCCGCCTTCTTGGGGCTGGATGAAGCCATAGCCCTTCGTCGGATTAAACCACTTTACGGTGCCCTGAGGCATGCTAGATCTCCGAGGTATTACGAAGTAACGCTTCAGTTTGGCACAGTCCGCAACCAACGAACAAGGTCTTCGGACGCCCGATGGCCATGCCGGTTGCGTTATTTTTGGGCGAGGGCAGCGTCCGGTATCGAGCGCGTGGTGCCGGATGAGAGGATTGAACTCCCGACCTTCGGTTTACAAAACCGCTGCTCTACCGCTGAGCTAATCCGGCGCTGTGCGGTGGAGCCGCTCCGATACCGGAATCGTGCTTACAAATCAATTGTATGGTCGCTTCCGGCGGCTGCTTATGGCGCCCCGAGGAGCGGCTATGACCGATCCGACGGCAATCGCCTCAAATTGTCGACGAACAAGCCGAAAACCTTGGCGCTGCGACACTTTGCGCGACGCGCACGGGCGTTCGCCAAGCAAAAGGCCCCGCAGCGCTGCCGCCGCGGGGCCTTTTATTGTCGTGTTAGGGCCGGAAAAGTCCCGGTCTACATCTGCGTAATGTCGCGGTCCTTGGTCTCGGGCAGGAAGATCAGGGCGACGACGAAGCTCATCGCCGCCACCGCGATCGGGTACCAGAGGCCTGAGTAGATGTTGCCGGTGGCCGCCACGATGGCGAACACGGTGGCCGGCAGGAAGCCGCCGAACCAGCCGTTGCCGATGTGGTAGGGCAGCGACAGGCCGGAGTAGCGGATCCGGGTCGGGAACAGTTCCACCAGCCAGGCGGCGATCGGGCCGTAGACCATGGTCACGTAGACGACCAGGATCGCGAGCAGCAGCACCGTCATCGGGTAGTTGATGTCGTTCGGATCGGCGCTGGCCGGATAGCCGTGCGCCTTCACCGCCGCGGTGATCGCCGCGGGCAGGTTCGGCGTGTCAGCCGCGAGCTGCGTATCGCCGATCTTGACGCTGGCGCGGGTGCCGGCCGGAGCCGCCACGTTGTTGTAGTTCACCGACAGGTTGACCAGCGTCGACTTGATGATGTCGCAGGCCGTTGTGAACGTCTCGGTTCCCGTCGCCTTGAACTGGAACGAGCACTGCTTGGGATCGGCGGTCACGGTGACCGGCGATGCCGCGAGCGCCGCTTCCAGCTTCGGGTTGGCGAAGTGCGTCAGCCCCTGGAAGATCGGGAAGTAGGTGATGACCGCGAGCGCGAATCCCGCGAGCATGATCGGCTTGCGGCCGATCTTGTCCGACAACCAGCCGAACAGGATGAAGCACGGCGTGCCGATGGCCAGCGCGATGACAATCAGGATTTGCGCAGTGACCGCGGGAACCTTGATGGTCTGGGTCAGGAAGAACAGCGCGTAGAACTGGCCGCCGTACCACACCACGGCTTCGCCGGCGGTGGCGCCGAGCAGAGCGAGGATGGCGATCTTGGCGTTCGACCACTGGCCGAAGGCTTCCGACAGCGGACGCTTCGATGCCTTGCCTTCTTCCTTCATCTTCTGGAACAGCGGCGATTCGTTGAGCGAGAGTCGGATCCAGATCGACACGATCAACAAGATTGCGGAGAGCAGGAATGGCAGGCGCCAGCCCCAGTCGCCGAAGGCCTGCTCGCCCATCGCGGTGCGGATGCCGAGGATCAGCAACAGCGCCATGAACAGGCCGAGCGTGGCCGTCGTTTGAATCCACGACGTGTAGTAGCCGCGCTTGCCCGGAGGCGCGTGCTCGGCGACGTAGATCGCCGCGCCGCCATATTCGCCGCCGAGCGCCAGGCCCTGGACGAGGCGGAAGGCGATGAGCAGTACCGGCGCCATGATGCCGAGCGTCGCATAGCCGGGCAGCAAGCCGATGAAGAAGGTGCCGACGCCCATCAGCGTCATGGTGACAAGGAAGGTATATTTGCGGCCGATGAGGTCGCCGAGGCGGCCGAAGATCAGCGCGCCGAACGGGCGAACCGCGAAGCCAGCGGCGAAGGCGAGCAGGGCGAAGATGAAGCCGACGTTCGGCGGCACGTTGGCGAAGAAGTATTTCGCCAGGAACACGCCGAGCGTGCCGTAAATGTAGAAGTCGTACCACTCGAACACGGTGCCGAGTGACGATGCGAAAATGACCTTCCGTTCCTCGGCGGTCATTCCGCGCGATGTAAAGCCTGTTGCGGTCGTCGTTGTCATAGGCGTTTCCCCAATTGACGCATGTCGCGTCGGTCTGCGGGCGGCGCCTGGTTTCTTGTTTTTTCTTGTTGCCGCCCCGGCTGGAATCGATACGCCCAGGGCTGGAACCGCGTCTTTGCCCCTCAGGTCTTACACCTAAAGGCTAGACTAAAATTTCTATCATATTGATTCAAAAAGATTATACCAACATTACGGTACCGTAATCTTCTGATAGAATTTATGGGAAATTTATGCAGTATGCGCAGCCGGCAAGACCCATCAGAGGGTCAGGGCCAGCCGCTCAAGGACGTCGATCAGCCAGGCCGCGGCCTGAAGCACGGCGAGTCGCTGGGCGAGCTTGGACTTGCGGAAGGTCTCGTTGAGCAGTTTCAGCGCGCGCTTGTAGCCCGGATGTGCCCGTGCACCGTCGCCCAGATTATTGAGACGCCCGATCAACTCAACGCGGCGATTTTCGACATCGTCATAGCGCTGTCTGAAATCGCCGCGCGGGGGTGCGGCGGCGCCGTTGTTTAAGGGGTTCCGGTTTGGCATCGCAGTTAACTTTAACGGCAAAGGCCCTGTGGCACCATGGCTTTCTTCCGTTTTGCAATCGCATATCGCAATCGTGATCGTAACGGCCCCGAGTCATGCACGGCTTGGTGGGATTAATGTTACCCGGCGATAGCGCGCGGCATGGTCAAGCGATCGTATAAAATGCGCTGAGAAACATTGATCGATTGGATCATTCGCGATGCGCGCATTGTTGACCATTGCCGCTCTGGCTGCCGTCGGGATCGCGGGCCTCGGCAACGCCGCGGCGTCCGAGTGGCGCGGCCATTACGTCGCTTATTATCCGTCGAACGCGGCGCGCGTCGTTGTTTACGATGCCGGACCCGGCACCGATATTCGCCCCTACTGGGCGCGGCCGTGGCGCGGCCGTCATTATTATCCGTTCACTGGCAAGAAGCCGAAGGTCGGACGGCTCGAAAATCTCAACGCTCGATATCCCGCGCCGAAGCCGGCCCCGAGCTACTACCGCGAATGGTCGACGCTGTCGCTCTATCCGCCTCAGGTCGTGCTGCCGCCGGCCGAGATCGCTCCCGATGATATCGCGCGGCCTTACGCGCCCCTCATGCCGCCGAAGTAATGCCCATGCCGCTGTCGCACAAACTTGCCGCCTTCGTTCTCGTTGCCGCCGCTGTCGCGGGCGGGGAGGCGCGCGCGCAATATTACAGTTCAGTGCAGCAGAGCCCGCCGCCGCTTTATCCTTACGCGACGCAGCCGCGCGCCGCCCAGCCCTACGCCATCGAGGTCGCGCCCGGCACCTACGTCATTCAGCGCCCCGGTGAAACGCGGGCGGCCGAGCATCGCCATCGCGGGCAGCGCCCGGCGCCGGCGGCTAAGGCGCTGCGCACCCGCAACGACCCGCGGCTGATCGACGAATTGCGCCAGCGCGCGGCGTCGAAGACGCAGGCGATCAACACCACCAAAATCGTTCGCCACAAGCCCAAGGTGGTCGAGACCACGCGTTACGTCGACGATCCGCCGCGCGTCGTCGAGCGCTACACGGTGGTCGATGACGCCAACGGCGAGAAGAAGGTGGTGGCGGAAGCGATGGACAAGTCCAAGGGCGGCAAGAACGAGAGGCGCGTCATCCAGGCCGATGCCGAGATCACGATTCTTGGTCCCGACCGCATGACCATCCAGCTCTATCGCAAGGGTGAGCGCGGCAAGGCCGGCGCGCGCCTCAACTGACGGTCCTCAACGAGATAGTGGGCGGCGGCGGCGGGCTGGGGGGCCCGCCGTTTGCTTTTCAGCCTTGTCGCCCAGCGCGGCTGGCGATGTAGAGCGACAGCACGGCCGCGTTCGACACGTTGAGGCTCTTGATCTCGCCCGGCATGTCGATGCGCGCCACGTGATCGCAAATCTCGCGCGTCAATTGCCGCAGGCCCTTGCCCTCGGCGCCGAGCACCAGAGCCAGCGGCTGGCGCAGCTTGAGGTCCGACAGGTCGGCTTCGCCGGTGGAGTCGAGGCCGACGATGAGAAAGCCGCGCTCCTTCAGCGCCGCAAGGCCGCGCGCCAGGTTCTGCACGGCGATCAGCGGCACATGTTCGAGCGCGCCGGACGCGGCCTTGGCCAGCGCCGCGGTGGCGTCCGGCGAATGGCGCTGCGTCGTGACGATCGCGGTGGCGGCGAAGGCGGCGGCCGAACGGAAGATGGCGCCGACATTGTGCGGGTCGGTGATCTGGTCGAGCACCAGCACCGTGCCGCGCGCCGGCACTTGCTCGATCGCCGGAGCGGGCAGGGGATCCGCCTCGAGGTAGAGGCCCTGATGCACGGCGTCGGGCAGGAGCCGCTCGTCGATCGCCGACGGCCGCACGATCTCGGGGGCGAGCGCGCCGGAAACGCCTTCCTCGGTCAGGCGCCGCGCGGCGTTGTCGGTAGCGAGGAACTTGCGCAGCTTACGGGCCGGGTTGCGCAGGGCCGCGGTGACGGTGTGCCAGCCATAGAGGATGACGGGTTCGTCGCCCTCGGCGGTGGCGCGCAGGTCCTCGCGCCGTGCCCGCGTGAAGCGCTCGCGGCGGTCGACCTGCTCGTGGGTGGCGCCGGGTTTCTTGCCGAATTTGCTGGGACGTGAGCTCATGGGACGGACCTTTAGAGGATCGGGGGCGGGCCGAACAGCGCCCTGTGGCAACTTTCGGCAACGCGTCCATTGACTTCCCGGCTGCCCCTGCCCATAACCCCTGCCATTCCATCACCGCCCGGTGCGGAATCCCCGTTTCGCTATGGGGATCAAGGCACTAGGGCGGACGGCGCAGCAGGCGCCGGGGCGCAAGCCCGGCGGAAAGCCCCGGCCAGCGCCGGGGACACGAGCTTGGGGGAGAGTGTCCCGAGCGGCAAAGGGGGCGGACTGTAAATCCGCTGGCTATGCCTTCGTAGGTTCGAGTCCTACCTCTCCCACCATCTCTCCTAAGTCATTGCCAGCCAGGTTCGTTCGAAGGCCCTGCGCCAAGGCGCGGCGGCGGCCGCGTGATCCGCCGGCGCGCGGCCTCCGTAATAGGGGCAGGTGTTGCCGCTGCAGGAGGGATGACGTGGCGTTTTATGTGGTCATCTACGTATTCGTCCTCGCCGTCTTCGTGATCCTGGACGGCATCTGGCTGTCGCAGATGGGGCAGGTGCTCTATCGCCCGGTGCTGGGCGACATCCTCGCCGACAACGTGCGGATCGTGCCGGCGGTCATCTTCTATCTGCTCTATCCGGTGGGCCTCGAGCTGTTCGCCGTCGTGCCGGCGCTGCGCGCCAGTTCCCTGCAGCATGCCGCGCTCTATGCGGCGCTGTTCGGCTTGTTCGCCTATGCGACCTATGACCTCACCAATTACGCGACCTTGCGCAACTGGTCGGCCGCGATCACCGTGATCGATCTCATCTGGGGCGCTTTCGCCAGCGGCTTTGCGGCAGCGGCGGCTTATCTCCTGAGCCGCGCCGTCATGACGCATTTCGACATCAAGCTCTGATCACGCGGCTCTCAGCCGGTAGTGGCTGACGCCCCAGACCTCGCCGTCGTCGTAGCCGAACAGTCCTTCGGTCGCGAGGAAGAACAGGCGCCAGCGCCGCTGCCATAGCGCGGCATCCCTGCCATAGACCTCGGCCATGATCGCGCGGATCGCGCCGGCATTGTCGTCGAAGTTTTTCAGCCACAGCCGGGCCGTGTCGCGGTAATGCGTGCCGCTCCAGCGCCAGTCCTGCTCGACGGCGAGGATGTCGCCGAACTCGCGGATGAAATCGTGGCTCGGCATGATGCCGCCGGTGAAGAAGTGCTGGGCGATCCAGTCGGTCTTGTCGTTGTGGTCGAAGCGATAAGGCGCCCGGCTGTGCGTGAAGACGTGCATGAAGAAGCGCCCGTCTTCGGCAAGCCATGCGCGCACGCGCTCGAGCAGCCGCCGCCAGTTGACCATGTGCTCGAACATCTCGACCGAAACGATGCGGTCGAAACGGCGGTCCGGCGTGAAGCCGTTCATGTCGGCGGTGATCACGGTGAGATTGGTCAGGCCTCCCGCCCGCGCCCGGCCTTCGATGAATTCGCGTTGCGAGCGCGAATTGGACACGGCGACGATGCGCGATCCCGGATAGTGCCGCGCCATCCACAGCGACAGCGAACCCCAGCCGCAGCCGAGCTCGAGGATCGACTGGCCGTCGGCGAGACCGGCATGCGCGGCGGTCTCGGCCAGCGCCTGTTCCTCGGCGGCGGCGAGATCGTCACCCGGCGAGCGGAACAGGCAGCACGAATATTTGCGCTGCGGGCCGAGCACGAGGTCGAAGAACGCGGCCGGCACTTCGTAATGCTGTGCATTGGCGTCATCGACATGTTCGGCGATCGGCAGCGCCGCGGTCGACAGGGCGAAAGCGCGGTTGGCGGCGTCGCCCTGGCTCGCCAGCTTGCGATGCGTGCGGCCGCATAGCGCCGCGATGCCGGCGCGCACCAAGGGATCGGGGATCGGCGTCGACTCGATGAACTTCGTCGCGAGCGTGATGGCGCCCATGATCATCTCCCCGGTGGTAGTGGAAAGAAGGCGCTGGTGCGCGCCTGGTAGTCGCGGAAGGCCGGTCCGCGCGAGCGCAGCATGTGCGCTTCCAGCGGCGGAATGCCGGAGACATAAACGAGAAGCCAGTACATGCAGGCCGGCGCCAGCAGCGCCAGCCAGCCCCAGCCGTAGGCGCCGGTGAGGTCGATGGCGAGCAGCGGATAAGCCAGCCAGCCGAGCCATTCGAAGAAATAGTTCGGATGCCGCGACAGCGACCACAGGCCGGTGTCGCAGACGCGGCCCTTGTTGTTCGGATCCTCCTTGAAGGCGCGCAACTGGCGATCGGCGACGCCTTCGCCGACGATGGCGGCCGCCATCACGACGAGCGCGGCGACGTCCTGAACGCGGAACAGCGGGGCAGGCTGATGCGCGGCGAGAAACACCGCCAGTGCCAGCGGAATCGTGACCCAGGCCTGCTTCTGCAGCAGCCAGAACATCTGGCGCGGCGCATCAGTGCCCCATTGCCGCGCCATCTCGGCGTAACGCGGATCGTCGGTGATGCCGGCGCTGCGCTGGGCGATGTGCAGACCAAGGCGGCTCGCCCAGATCGCGATCATCAGCGCGGCAACGATCTGCCGCGATCCGATCGCATGAAACGGCGCCAGCGCGCTCGCCAGTCCCACGGCGCCGAGGCCGAAGGTCCAGATCGTATCGACCCAGCCGGAATTTCCGCTGCGTTGCTGCACCAGCCAGGCGCCGGCCATAATCGCCGATAGAGCCACCGCGATCGACAACAGCGCGATGAGGAACTGCGCCGCGGTCATGGCTTCGCCGTCCCGCGTGGATTGCGCGCGAAGGCCGCGACCTCGGTGAAGACCGGGGCGAGGAAGCGAAGCAGCGGCGAGAAGGCGCCGATCAGGCCGAGATGACCGATCCGGGCATAATGCCGTTCCGTCACGGCGCCGCGCAGGCTGCGAATATGCGCGGCGAGGCGCGTGGTGTTGCCGGGGCTGACGACCTTGTCGCGGCCGGGCGCGATCAGCAGGCTCGGCGGCGCGGCGTCGCCGACATAGCGGATCGGTTGTGTGTCGATGCGATCGGAACCGCCGAAGATGTCCTGCAGCACCGGATCGACAATGGGCAGGAAATCGTAGGGACCGGCAAGACCCACGAAACCGGCAATATCGCTCCGTGGATTGAGACCGACGCCGGCGAGCCAGCGTCCGTCGAACGCCAGCATCGCGGCGATATAGGCGCCGGCCGAATGGCCCATCGCCACGATGTGCGCCGGATTGGCGTTCCACCGTGCCGCATTGTCGCGAATGAAACGTGTCGCCTTGGCGGCGTCCTCGAGGAATTCCGGATAGCGCGCCTGCGGATAGACGCCGTAATCGGGAACGACCGTGACGATGCCCTGCGCGGCGAGCGATGCGCCGACAAAGCGGTAGATGTCGCGCGCGCCGCTCTGCCAGCTGCCGCCGTAGAAGAACACAACAGTCGGCGCCGGCGCTTGCGGCTGATCGGCCGGCGCGTAGACATCGAGCAGGCCGCGCGGGCCGGCGCGATAGGGAATGTCGGCGTGGAGCTGCCAGCCGCGGCGAGGTTGCAGGGCGTTGAGGAGGTCCGCGGCCGAGAAGCCGCGCGCAGCCCAGCGCTGCAAAATTCCGGCGCGCGGCGTCATCGATGCGGACGTCGTATCGATGATGGGCTGGCCCAAGGCGCTCCTCTCACAGCCGAACGAAGGGATTGAGCAGCGCGCCGATGAAACCGCTCAGTTTGAGCTGGCCTTCGAGCGCGACGAGGCAGATGCAGGCCATGTCCGTGCCGACGATCGGACGATGCTCGACATCGCCGTCGGCTTCCTCGAAGTCCCCGGCAAAGAAATCGCCGCCCTCGTGATGGAAGGATCCGACAAGAATGGAAGTCAGTTCGCTTCCCTCATGCGTGTGCTGTGGCAACCGGGTGCCCGGACCGGCCTTCAGAAGGAAGACGCGGACATTGCCGGACTCCGGCAGAAGAATAGGGCGCATCTCGACGCCCGGGCCGACCCAGCGCCAGCGCCCCATTTCGTACGGCTTGAGGCAAGCGGGCAAACCCGGCTCGTTGGCCACCGGTTTTGCGGGCTGCCGGGAATGCTCTCGGTCAATCCGGGCCAGCGTGCGCGCGAGGGCATGCTCAGACATTGGCGCCGGCGACAGGTCCTCGAGCATGACGCCGCCGACCTGCTCGGCGCCACGCACGAAGCGACGGCATGCGGCGCAACGTTCGAGGTGACTTGCAACGACGACGCGCCGCCCGAGATCGAGCGTTCCTGCGGCATAGGCCGCGAGCGTTTCGTCAGAGGGGTGATGACGAATCGTCATGACAGGTCCCCCACGAGATCGCGCAGTTTCGCCATGGCGATCCTGATGCGGGATTTCACCGTTCCCAGGGGAATGCCGAGCGTCTGCGCGATCTCGGCATGCGGCTGATCTTCGAAGAAGGACAGTTCAATCACCTTGATCTGCTCGGGCGGTAGTTGCCGCAATGCATGTCTGACACGTTCGCCACGCTCTGCTTCCGACAGGCTCTCGTCGGGCGCCGCGGCTTCGTCGATCGCATCCGGCAGGTCGTCGCCGACCGGTACGTCGCGCCACTCCTTACGGAAGCGATCGGTCCGCAGATTGCGTGCGATCGTAAAAATCCACGTTGCAGCCGTTGCCCGCGCCGCATCGAAGGTTTCGGCCTTGCGCCAGACGGCGAGCAGGGCTTCCTGCGCCAGTTCATCCGCCAGTCCTTCGTCGGCGCCGGCGCGCAGCAGATAGGCTTTGATGCGCGGGGCGAAGTGATCGAACAAAGCGCCGAACGCCGCGCGGTCCCGCTGGCGCGCGACCGCCACGATCATTTGCGAATAATCAAGCGTTGCCAACGGTTTACCGTCCATTGCCGCATCCGTCAGCCGCGCCCGCGCCGGCCGCAGCGACGGTGCCAGGGTTCGAAAGTTGCGGGCCGTGGGGGAGGCAAGCCGGAGCGCGCTCATATGACCCCCTACGGCCGAACGCTGATTTTGGATCACGCCGGGGCAGTGATCCAAGCCCGCTCCTGACGCGTACCTCCAGAACACGCAACCGGGGTTCCCGCAGCGGCGGAGCGAGGACGGAGAGTGCCATGACCGGTGAACCTCGATTGAAAATCGCCGTGATCGGGACCGGCATCTCCGGTATGTCGGCGGCCTGGCTCCTGAACCTCGGTCATGAAGTGACTGTGTATGAACGGGCGGGGCGGCCGGGCGGCCATTCCAATACGGTCGATGCTTCAGGCATTCCAGTCGATACGGGGTTCATTGTCTATAACCCTCTCAATTACCCCAACCTGGCGGCGCTGTTCGACCATCTCGGCGTGCCGACCAAACCGTCGGACATGTCGTTCGGCGTCTCGCTAGACGCCGGCGATCTGGAATATTCCGGCAGCGATCTTGCCGGCCTGTTCGCGCAGAAGCGCAACCTGCTGCGGCCGCGCTTCCTGTCGATGCTGCGCGACCTGACGCGCTTCTATCGCGACGCGCCGGCCGCTGCGGCCGCGCTGGCCGATCCGGCCATTACGCTCGGCGACTATCTGCGTCAGGGCGGTTACGGCGAAGCCTTCTGCCGCGATCACCTTCTGCCGATGGCCGCGGCGATCTGGTCGGCGCCGCCGCAACAGATGCTCGATTATCCGGCCGCAGCCTTCATTCGCTTTCATGCCAATCACGGCCTCTTGCAGATCGCGGACCGCCCCGAATGGCGCACCGTGGATGGCGGCAGCAAGGTCTATGTAAAAAAACTGACCGCAGGGTTTGCCGACCGTATCCGGCTCGATTGCGGTGCGGTGTCGGTACGCCGCAGTACGGGCGGCGTGCTTGTGCGCGACGGCAAGGGCAGGGTCGAACGTTTCGATCACGTCGTGCTGGCCTCGCACGCCGATCAGTCGCTGGGGTTGCTCGAGGATGCCGACGAGACCGAGCGCCGCCTGCTCGGTGCGTTCCGCTATAGCCATAATCTTGCAGTCCTGCACACCGATGCGCGCTTCATGCCGAAGCGGCGCGCGGCCTGGTCGAGCTGGAATTTCATCGGCGATCGCAGCAGCGATGCCGGCGTCTGCGTGACCTATTGGATGAACCGGCTGCAGTCTCTCGCCGCAGCGCCGGACATGTTCGTTACGCTCAATCCGCCCGAGCCGCCGCACGCCGGCACGCTGCTGCACAGTGAGGTGTATGAGCACCCGATGTTCGACACTGCGGCAATCCGCGCGCAATCGGAGCTTTGGTCGCTGCAGGGGCGAGGCAACACGTGGTTCTGCGGCGCCTATTTCGGCGCCGGTTTCCACGAGGATGGTCTGCAGGCGGGGCTCGCGGTCGCCGAAGCTCTCGGCGGCGTACGCCGGCCCTGGCGTGTCGCCAACGAGTCCGGCCGCATCCATCTGCCGTCGCGATGCGCACCGAACGCCGCGGAGATGGCGTAATGACGTCCACCCAGCCTTTACGGTCGGCACTCTATCTCGGCTCGGTGATGCACCGGCGGTTGTCGCCGCGCCGCCATCGCCTGCGCTATCGCGCTTTCTGGATGCTGATCGACCTCGACGAAACCGGCGCGCTGAGCGAGCGCCTCGCGCTGTTCTCGCGCAATCGCTTCAACTTATTCAGCTTCCATGACGCCGATCACGGCGATGGAGGGCCCGCATCGCTACGAGCCTATGTCGACCGCACACTGTCGGAGCATAATGTGGATTGTCGCGGCGGCCGCATTGCATTGCTCTGCATGCCGCGCATTCTCGGCTACGTGTTCAACCCGCTCAGCATCTATTTCTGCCATCGCGCCGACGGTTCGCTCGCGGCCCTGCTCTACGAAGTGCGTAACACTTTCGGTGAAATGCATAGCTATTTGTTGCCGGTGTCCGGTGACGCGCCGCTGGTGCATCAGCATTGCGCCAAGGAATTCTATGTCTCGCCATTCCTCGGCATGGATATGACCTATGACTTCCGCGTCGCGCCGCCCGGCGAGCGCATTTCCGTGGTCGTGGCCGCCGACGACAAGCGCGGCCCCGTGCTGGTCGCCTCGCTGAGCGGGGAGCGCCGGGCACTGACTGACAGGGCGCTGGCCGCGATCTTCGTCAGCCTGCCGCTGATGACGCTGAAGGTGATGGCGGCGATTCATTGGGAAGCGCTGAAAATCTGGTGGAAAGGCATGCGGCTTTATCCGCGGCCGCCGGCGCCGCGACAGGCGGTCACGGCGGGGCCGGTTCCAGGGGGCGGGGATAGACGATGAGCTCTTTCGATGCTGCCGATCCTGTAGTGGCCGCGCCGCGGTTCGCGGGGCGCCTGGTTCGTGCGCTGGCGCCGCGGATCTCGTTCGGTTCGCTCCGGGTGGTCACGCCCGCCGGCGAGCGCGTCGATTTGCGCGGGCCGCTCGCCGGGCCGGAAGCGGTGCTGGTGCTCAATCGCTGGCGCGGGCTTTGGCGTCTCATCCGGGGCGGCGAAATCGGCTTTGCCGAGGCCTTCATCGAAGGCGACTGGACGTCGCCCGATCTGACGCGCCTTCTGGAATGGGCGCTGCGCAATGAGCAAGCATCGGGCACCTATCGTGGGCACATCGGAGCCCGGCTCATGCGTCGCCTCGCGCACGGTTTGCGCGCCAACACCAGGAAGGGCAGCCGCCGCAACATCGCGGCGCATTACGATCTCGGCAACGACTTCTATAGGCTTTGGCTCGACGACAGCATGAGCTATTCGTCCGCGCTCTATGCGGCGGCGGATGAGACGCTGGAGCAGGCGCAGCAGCGCAAGCTCGATCGCATCGTCGCCTTGCTCGACAATCCTGACGGTACGAGCGTGCTGGAGATCGGCTTCGGCTGGGGCGGCGTGCTGGAACGGCTGATCGGCGCGCATCGCTGCCGCATGACCGGCCTGACCCTGTCGACCGAGCAACTCGCCTTCTCGAAGGCCCGGCTCGGACGGCTCGGCCTGTCCGATGCGGCGGATTTGCGGCTGCAAGACTATCGCGATGTCGAGGGCCCATTCGATCGCATCGTGTCGATCGAAATGCTGGAGGCGGTCGGTGAGCGGTACTGGCCGGTCTATTTCGATAAACTTCGCGCCAGTCTGAAGCCGGGTGGCACCTGCGTGCTGCAGGTCATTACGATCGATGAAAGCCGGTTCGCCGATTACCGCGCCAATCCCGATTTCATCCAGGCCTATATTTTCCCGGGCGGGATGCTGCCGACCAAATCGGCGGTGCGGGAGGCGGCGACGGCCGCCGGGTTCACCCTCGGCACCGAGCAAACCTTCGGCCTGTCCTACGCCCGCACGTTGCGCGAATGGCGGGAGCGCTTCCTCGCCGGCGGCCGCGATATCGCGGCGCTCGGTCTCGACGAGCGCTTCCGCCGCATGTGGGAGTATTACCTCGCCTATTGCGAGGCGGGCTTCCTGTGCGGCTCGGTCGATGTGAGCCTGTTCCAGTTGCGCGGCTGACGGCCGCGCATCGAGGCACCTTTTCGAACGGCATCTATCGCGGCGACATGGTGCGCATCGAGATGAAGCTGCGCTGACGGCGCGTGAAGGCCTATCCCTGCCTGGCCTCGAAGGCGGCGAGGGCATGTTGGCGCATGCCGCTGACCGGCTCGGCCGGCTGCCGCGCGCGCTCGTCGATGCTGATCAACGCATCGCGCTCCTTAAGCGATGACAGATGCGGGCCGAGGTCGCGCAGCAGGCCGTCGGTGACGCCATAGAGCCAGCCGTGCAGATGCAGTTTCTGGCCGCGGTTCCAGGCCTTCTCCACTGTCGGGATCGCGGCGATCCGGCGCACCTGCATCTCGACATTGAGTTCACACATGCGGTTGATGCGCGCTTCCGGATCGGCAATGGCGTCGAACAGGCCGCGGTGCTTGCGATACAGCATGGTGATCGGCTGCAGCCAGTGATCGACCAGCGCCGTACGCTCGTCGCCGAGCGCGCGCTGGATGCCGCCGCAGCCGTAATGGCCGCAGACGATCACGTGTTCGACATGCAGAATCTCGATGGCATATTCGAGCACCGAGAGCAGGTTCATGTCGCTGGTGTGCACCATGTTGGCGATATTACGCTGGACGAACACCTCGCCGGGATCGAGGCCGAGCACGTCGTTGGCGGTGACGCGGCTGTCGGAGCAGCCGATCCACAACAGCTTCGGGTTCTGGATGCCGGCCATGCGCACGAAATAGCCGGGATCGTCGCGGGTCTTGGCCTGCGCCCAGGCGACGTTGCGATCGAACAGGTGTTCGAGGCACATGGCGCTACTGCCTCAGACTGTCTCGCGTTGGAAGCCGGCGCCCATTCTTGCACGTCGCCAGGCCTCGGGCCGCCAGCCATTGCTCGATCGCGCCCGCAGACACTTCGCATTCGTCGGCGAGACCGTTGACGAAATATCGCCACTGGTCGAGGTTGCGGTAGGGCACGCCGACGATCAGCGGAATATCGAGCAGCGCCGCGTGACCGATGAGGTCGCGCAGGCCGCCGCCTTCGGCTTCGACCTTGCCGAACTTGTTGAGGACGATCAGGTCGAGATCCTGATCGAGGACGGCGACCAGCAGGCCGGCGGCATCCGTGAGCCGGCTGTGATCGAGCCGGCAGCCGCGCGCCGCCGGGCCGCGAACTTCCGACAGTTGGAATTTGGTGCGCGTGTACAGTTCCTCGACCGCCATGTCGCATTTGGTTCGGCCGGGGACGTCGGTGTTGATCTGCACCAGGCCGGCGATCTTGACGCCGTCCTCGCGCAGCCGGAACGCGGTGGCGGCGATCAGCCGGTCGGCGGCAAAGCCGTCGGAGTAGGTCACGGCGAGCAGGTTGGAGAAGCGCGCGGCCATGACGCGATCCTAGGGCTGCAACGCGCTGGCGAAGGCGCGCTTGATGAAGATCGCGGCCGGATCGACCGACTGGCCGATCTGGCCGAGCAGCGTGACCCATTCTTCTTCCGAAGCGTAGTCGGAATAGCGCCGCACGGCGGCCTGGCTGAAGGTCGCCAGATCGAGCCCTGCGCTTTCGGCACGTTCGCTCATCGCGGTGAGCAGCGTCAGGTCGCCAACGCTCATGATCACTTCCGCCGCCGCTGCGTCGTCGGTCAGTTGTCGGACGATATCGCCCAGCAGCATGGCTTGCTCCTCAGTTCACGCGATGCTCGGCGGCGCCGGCGAGCGCAATGCCTTCGATGGTCGCCGCCGACACCAGCCGGGCGATGTACTGCGCCTGGGCGCGGTGCATGACGGCCTCGCGCAGATAATCGGCGATGCGCCCGGCGACGACTTCGAAGGGCAGGGTGCGGCCGTCGTGCTTGCGGGCGAGCTGGATGATGTGGAAGCCGTAACGGGTGGCCACAGGCGCGGCGCTGATGGCGCCGGGGGCCATCTGCGCGAGCGCGTCGGCGAATTCCGGCGTCACCTGATCGGCGGTGAGTTGGCCGAGATTGCCGCCTTGCGCGGCTGAGGGGCAGCGCGAATGGACGCGCGCCAGATCGGCGAAGCTGTCCGGCTTGTCGCGCAAAGTCGCCAGCGCCGCTTCCGCGTCGGCTTGCGCCTGGGCATAGGCCGCCTCATCCGCCGGCAGCGCGGCGAACAGGATATGCGCCGCCTCATAGATGTCCGGCGAAGCGAAGCGCGCTGTGTTGTTCTCGTAGTAGCGCCGGCAGGTGGATTCATCGGGCTCGGGCAGGATGACCTCGCGCTCGACCACGGCGCGCATCAACGCTTCGTCGTCGGTCTCGGTGCGACCCTCTTCGGTACGCGGCTCGGGCTCGAGGCCGAGCGCCGCCGCGCGCTGCAGCAACAGCTCGCGCACGACCAGCGCCCGCGCCGCCAGTTGCCAGGCGGCGGCCGGCTTGTCGGCCGGATGGTGCTGAATTTCGCGCACGATGGTGTCGCGCGGGATGGTGATGCCGTTGACGCTGACATCGACCGGCCTGGCGCCGGTGGAGGGAAAGCGGACGTCGATGGAAACCGCCATGGCCGTCACTCCGCCGGAACCATCGGACGCCGCGTGCGCACCACCTGATAGCCGCGACGGCCGAGATACCAGACCGGCGCGCTCCAGATGTGGACGAGGCGCGTGAACGGGAACAGCAGGAAGATGGTCATGCCGAGGAACAGGTGCGCCTTGAAGATCGGGTGCACGTCGGCGATGACCGCCGAGACGCCCGGCTGGAGCGTGAGGATACCCTGCGCCCAGGTCATGAACTTCACCATTTCGTGGCCGTCGAGATGGCCGAGCGAGACGAAGATGGTGCTCAGGCCGAGAATGAGCTGGACATAGAGGACGAGCAGGATGGCGATGTCGCCGAACGACGAGGTCGTACGGATGCGCGCGTCGAACAGGCGGCGGTGGATGAGCAGGGTCATGCCGACGAAGCAGGCAACGCCGGCGACGCCGCCGATCGAGATCGCCATCCACTGCTTGAAGGTGTGCGAGATGTGAAGCGTGTCGAACACCCAGATCGGCGTCAGCAACCCGACGAAATGGCCGGCGAAGATCGCGAGAATGCCGACGTGGAACAGGTTCGACCCCCAGGTCAGTTGCCGGCGCCGCAGCAGTTGGCTGGAGCCGGATCGCCAAGTGTATTGCTCGCGGTCGAAGCGTACGAGCGAGCCGAGCAGGAACACGGTGAGGCAGAGGTAGGGATACCAGCCGAAGACGATGTAAGTGATGAGGTCGCGCATGGCTTCTTCCTTACTGGCGCTGCCGTTGCGGCATGTCGGGTGCGGGGCGCATGCCGCCGCGCACGCGGGCGATGATGCTGTCCTTGCAGTTGTCGCCGGCACCGGGCCCGAAATTGACCGGTTCGTCTTCCCAGGCGGCGTCGAGCGCCGCGAGGTCGTCGGCGTCGGGGTCCGGTAGCTGCAGCAGGGCGGAGACCTCCTCGTCCGTCGGCTTGGCCGCCGCGAGCGCTCCCAAGGCCCGGAACACCGCCTCGTAGGTCGACCGGCGCTTGCGCAAGCGTTCGGCGATGGCGGCGAAGATGTGCGCCGGCTGGCCGAGGCTTTCGGCCGCTTCGGCGCCAGGCCGCGTCGCCACATATTCAAGGAACAGCGGCAGGAAGTCCGGCAGCTCCGAGACATCCATAAAGAGGCCGGCCGCCTCGTATTGCGACTTGAGGTCGATCATGGCCTGGCCGCGGTCGCGGCTCTCGCCGTGCACGTGCTCGAACAGATGCAGGGACAGCGAGCGTGTGCGATCGAACAGCAGAACGTAGCGCTCCTGCAGGTCGTAGAGATCGTTGCCCGCCAGTTCGTTGAGCAGCTTGTGCAGATGGTCGCGCACCGACGCGGGAATTCGGCGGTCCTTGTCGAGCGCCTCGCTGATCTCGCCCGTGGCTTGCACGAGTTCGGCGGTGGGGTAGGTGAGCAGCGCCGACAGCGCCTTCAGGGTCCGGCTCATCACACCACCTCCATCGGCGTCTTGCCCCGCTTCGGCGTACCGAACAGGTTGGGCGTGGTTTCGCCGCCCGAGCAGCCATTGCCGAACGAGAAGCCGCAGGAGCCGCGCAGGTCGTAGGCGTCCTCGTTGGCCTCGCGATGCGCGGTCGGGATGACGAAGCGGTCCTCGTAATTGGCGATCGCCATCACGTGGTACATGTCGTCGATCTGCTGGCCGGTAAGACCGACACGCTTGGCGATATTCTCGTCGATGACGCCATCGATGGTCTTGGCCCGCATGTAAGCGCGCATCGCCAGCATACGCTCGAGGCCGAGCGCCACCGGCTCTTCCTTGCCGGCGGTCAAGAGGTTGGCGAGATACTTGAGCGGAATGCGCAAAGAGCGAACGTCCGGCATCTCGCCGTCATGGCCGATCTTGCCGGCCTGCGCCGCGGACTGGATCGGCGACAGCGGCGGCACGTACCAGACCATCGGCAGCGTGCGATATTCGGGATGCAGCGGGAAGGCGACCTTCCACTCCATCGCCATCTTGTAGACCGGCGAGCGGCGCGCGCCCTCCAGCCAGTTCTCGGCGATGCCGTCGCGCCGCGCCTGTTCGATTACCCGCGGGTCGTGCGGATTGAGGAACACGCCGAGCTGGGCGTCGTAGAGATCCTGCTCGTTCGGCACGCTGGCCGCTTCCTCGATGCGGTCGGCGTCATAGAGCACGACGCCGAGATAGCGGATGCGGCCGACGCAGGTCTCCGAGCACACGGTCGGCTGGCCGGCCTCGATGCGCGGATAGCAGAAGATGCACTTCTCGGATTTGCCGCTCGACCAGTTGTAATAGATTTTCTTGTACGGGCAGCCGGACACGCACATGCGCCAGCCGCGGCACTTGTCCTGGTCGATCAGGACGATGCCGTCCTCCTCGCGCTTGTAGATGGCGCCCGAGGGGCAGGCCGCAGCGCAGGTCGGGTTGAGGCAGTGCTCGCACAGCCGCGGCAGGTACATCATGAAGGTGTTTTCGAACTGGCCGTAGATGTCCTTTTGCACGCCCTCGAAATTGATGTCCTTCGAGCGCTTGGCAAATTCGGTGCCGAGGATTTCCTCCCAGTTCGGGCCCCACTGGATCTTCTCCATGCGTTCGCCGGTGATCAGCGAGCGCGGCCGCGCCGTCGGCGAGGCCTTGAGTTCCGGCGCGTTCTGCAGGTGCTCGTAGTCGAAGGTGAAAGGTTCGTAGTAGTCGTCGATCTCCGGCAGATCGGGGTTGGCGAAGATGTTGGCCAGCACCCGCCATTTGCCGCCGATGCGCGGCTCGATCTTGCCGTTGTTCTTGCGGCGCCAGCCGCCGTTCCAGCGCTTCTGGTTCTCCCACTCCTTGGGATAGCCGATGCCAGGCTTGGTCTCGACGTTGTTGAACCAGGCGTATTCCATGCCTTCGCGGTTGGTCCACACGTTTTTGCAGGTGACCGAGCAGGTGTGACACCCGATGCATTTATCGAGGTTCAGCACCATCGCGATTTGTGCGCGGATCTTCATTCTGCGGCCTCCAGCCTGGAATTGGGCGCGACGCTGAGCGCTTCGGGTTGATCGGCGGTGGGCTTGTCCAGCCAATCCACTTTCGACATCTTGCGGATGATGACGAATTCGTCGCGGTTGGTGCCGATCGTGCCGTAGTAGTTGAAGCCGTAGGCCTGCTGGGCGTAACCGCCGATCATGTGTGTCGGCTTGACGACGACGCGCGTCACCGAGTTATGGATGCCGCCGCGCTGGCCCGTTACTTCCGAGCCCGGCACGTTCACGATCTTTTCCTGTGCATGATACATCATGCACATGCCGTCCTTGACGCGCTGCGAGACGACCGCGCGAGCGACCAGTGCGCCGTTCGCGTTGTAGGCCTCGATCCAGTCGTTATCGGCGATGCCGACCTTCTTGGCGTCGTTCTCGCTGATCCAGACGATCGGACCGCCGCGCGACAGGGTGAGCATCAGCAGGTTGTCGGTATAGGTCGAGTGAATGCCCCACTTCTGATGCGGCGTGATGAAGTTGAGGACGATCTGCTTCTCGCCGTTCGGCTTGGTATCGATCACCGGCTTGACCGCCTTGAGGTCGACCGGTGGGCGATAGACGCAGAGCGCCTCGCCGAAGGCCCGCATCCACAGGTGATCCTGATAGAGCTGCTGGCGGCCGGAGAGGGTGCGCCACGGGATCAGCTCGTGCACGTTGGTATAGCCGGCGTTGTAGCAGACCTTCTCGGACTCGAGCCCCGACCAGGTCGGCGCCGAGATGATCTTGCGCGGCTGTGAGACCACATCGCGGAAGCGGATCTTCTCGTCTTCCTTGGGAATGGCGAGGTGCTTGTGGTCGAGGCCGGTGGTCTTGGATAGCGCCTCCCACGCCTTCACCGCCACTTCGCCATTGGTCTCCGGCGCCAGCGACAGGATCACTTCCGTGGCGTCGATGTCGCTGTCGATGCGGGCGAGGCCCTTGGTCGCGCCTTCCTCGGTGACTTCGCCGTTGAGGCGCTTGAGCAGCTCGACCTCGTGCTCGGTGTTCCAGGCCATGCCCTTCACGCCGTTGCCGATCTTCTGCATCAGCGGCCCGAGCGCGGTGAAGCGCTTGTAGACGTTCGGATAGTCGCGTTCGACCACGGTGACCGCCGGCATGGTCTTGCCGGGGATCGGGTCGATCTCACCCTTCTTCCAGTCCTTGACGTCGAAGGGCTGCGCGATCTCGCCGGGCGAGTCATGCTGGATCGGCGTGAGAACCACATCCTTCTCGACGCCGAGCGCTTCCGGCGCGACGCGCGAGAACGCCTTGGCTATGGCCTTGTAGATCTCCCAGTCGCTTTTCGCCTCCCACACAGGGTCCACCGCCGAGGTCAGCGGATGGATGAAGGGGTGCATGTCGGAGGTGTTGAGGTCGTTCTTCTCGTACCAGGTCGCGGTCGGCAGCACGATGTCCGAGTAGACGCAGGTGGTGGACATGCGGAAGTCGAGCGTCACCAAGAGGTCGAGCTTTCCCTTCGGCGCGTCGTCGTGCCAGGCGACTTCCTTGGGCTTCTTGTGACCGGTCTCGCCGAGGTCCTTGCCCTGCACGCCATGCGTGGTGCCGAGCAGATGCTTGAGGAAATATTCGTGGCCCTTGCCGGACGAGCCGAGCAGGTTGGAGCGCCACACGAACATGTTGCGCGGCCAGTTGTCGGGATGGTCCGGATCCTCGCAGGACATCTGCAGTTCGCCGGACTTCAGCGCCTTGGCGACATAGTCCTTGGGCTCGAGGCCGGCGGCGGCCGCCTTCTTGGCAATTTCCAGCGGGTTCTGCTTGAGCTGCGGCGCCGACGGCAGCCAGCCCATGCGCTCGGCGCGCACATTGTAATCGATCAGCGCGCCGTCCCACGGACCGGCCGGCGCGGTCGGCGACAGGATTTCCTCGACGCCGACGGTCTCGTAGCGCCACTGGTCGGTATGCGCATAGAAGAATGACGTCGAGTTCTGCTGGCGCGGCGGCCGGCCCCAATCGAGGCCGAAGGCGAGCGGCAGCCATCCGGACTGCGGCCGCAGCTTCTCCTGGCCGACATAATGCGACCAGCCGCCGCCCGACTGGCCGACGCAACCGCACATCACCAGCATGTTGATGACGCCGCGGTAGTTCATGTCGCAGTGATACCAGTGGTTCATCGCCGCGCCGATGATGACCATGGAGCGGCCATTGGTCTTCTCGGCGTTGAGCGCGAATTCACGCGCCGTGGTGATGATCTGGTCGCGCGGCACGCCGGTGATCTTCTCGGCCCAGGCCGGCGTATAGGGCACGTTCTCGTCGTAGCTCTTGGCGACATGCTCGCCGCCGAAGCCGCGATCGAGGCCGTAATTGGCGACGAACAGGTCGTAAACCGTGGCGACCAGTTTCTCGCCGTCCTTGAGGGCGACGAGCTTGGCCGGGACCTTGCGCTTCAGCACGCTCGGATGATCGGTGCCGGCGAAGTGATCGTGCTCGCGGTTGCCGAAATAGGGGAAGTCGACATCGGCCAGTTCGTCGCGGTCCTCGGCGAAGGAGAGTTGCAGCTTCGTCGCCGCGCCGTCGGATTTCTTCTCTTCGAGATTCCACTTGCCTTTCTCGCCCCAGCGGAAGCCGACAGAGCCGCGCGGCGCCACGATCGACTTGCTGGCCTGGTCGAAGGCGACGGTCTTCCATTCCGGATTGTTGGTCTCGCCGAGTTCGCCGCTGAAATCGGAGGCGCGCAGCAGGCGGCCGGGCACCAGTTTGCCGTTCTGCTTCACCAGCTCCACCAGCATCGGCATGTCGGTGTACTGGCGGACATAGTCCTCGAAATATTTGGCCTGCCGGTCGATATGGAATTCGCGCAGGATGACGTGGCCCATCGCCATCGCCAGCGCCGCGTCGGTGCCTTGCTTCACCGAAATCCACAGATCCGCGAACTTGGAGGCTTCCGAATAGTCCGGCGAGATGACGACGCTCTTGGCGCCGCGGTAGCGCGCTTCGGTGTAGAAGTGGGCGTCGGGCGTGCGCGTCTGCGGTACGTTGGAGCCCCACAGGATCAGGAAGCCGGAATTGTACCAGTCGGCGCTTTCCGGAACGTCGGTCTGCTCGCCCCAGGTCTGCGGCGAGGACGGCGGCAGGTCGCAGTACCAGTCGTAGAACGACATGCAGACGCCGCCGAGCAGCGACAGATAGCGCGAGCCGGCGGCATAGGAGACCATCGACATCGCCGGGATCGGCGAGAAGCCGATGATGCGGTCGGGGCCGTGCTTCTTCGCGGTGTAGGCGTTGGCCGCGGCGATGATTTCGGTGACTTCATCCCAGGTGGCGCGGACGAAACCGCCCAAGCCGCGCTTCGACACGTAAGCCTCGCGCTTGGCCGGCTCCTCGACGATCGAGGCCCAGGCCGCCACGGGCATGCGCACCGCCCGCGCTTCGCGCCACAGCTTCAGGAGGCGCGAGCGCACCAGCGGATACTTCACGCGGTTGCCCGAGTAGAGATACCAGGAGTAGCTGGCGCCGCGCGAGCAGCCGCGCGGCTCGTGGTTGGGCAGTTCCGGCCGCGTGCGCGGATAGTCGGTCTGCTGCGTCTCCCAGGTGACGATGCCGCCTTTGACGTAGATCTTCCACGAGCACGAGCCGGTGCAGTTGGCGCCGTGCGTCGAACGCACGATCTTGTCGTGCTGCCAGCGCTTCCGATAACCGTCTTCCCAGCGCCGGTCCTCGTGCGTGACGATGCCGTGGCCGTTGGCAAACGGTTCGTCATGACGTTTGAAGAAGGTCAGTCGATCGAGAAAGTGACTCATCTTCCGTATTCCTTATTCGGCCGGTTGCGGGGCGACAGGCGGCAGCGAGCGGCCGTGCTCGACGTCGTAGAGCAGGGCGCCGCGGCGCGTGTAGAACCACCAGGTGATGATGAGGCAGGTGACGTAGAAGGCGAAGAAGCCCCACAGCGCGGCCTGCACACCGCCGGTCATCGCGATCGAGGTGCCGTAGGACTTCGGCACGAAGAATGCGCCGAAGGCCGCGATTGCCGAGGTGAAGCCGGTGATGGCCGCCGATTCCTTTTCCGCCTGACGCAACCGCGTGTCGCGGTCGGCGGTCGGCATCAGCCGATCCATCTCCTTGCGCATGATGTTGGGGATCATCTGGAAGGTCGAGGCATTGCCGACGCCGGCGGCGAAGAACAACACCAGGAACATCGCGAAGAAGCCCCAGAACGCGTAAGGCTGGTCCTTGATGCCGAGGAAGTAGAGAACCCCAAGCACGCCGGCCATCATCAGCAGCCAGACCCAGATCGTGACGCGGCCGCCGCCGAACTTGTCCGACACCCAGCCGGTGGCCGAGCGCGACAGCGCGCCGACCAGCGGTCCGAGGAAGACGAAAGGCAGGGCATCGACTGCCGGGAACTGCGTCTTGGCGAGCAGCGGGAAGCCGGCGGAGTAGCCGATGAACGAGCCGAAGGTGCCGGTGTAGAGCCAGCACATCAGCCAGTTGTGCTTGCGCTCGAAGATCACGGCCTGCTCGCTGAACGAGGCCTTGGCGGAGGCGATGTCGTTCATGCCGAACCAGGCGGCGAAAGCGCTGGCTGCGATGAACGGCACCCAGATGAAGCCGGCGTTTTGCAGCCAAAGCCTGGCCGTCGCGCTGACCGGCTGCGGATCGCCGCCGAGCCAGCCGAACACGCCGGCGGTGATGGCGATCGGCACGACGAACTGCACGACGCTGACGCCGAGATTGCCGAGGCCGGCATTGAGCGCCAATGCGTTGCCCTTCTCCGACCGCGGGAAGAAGAAGGAGATGTTGGCCATCGACGAGGCGAAGTTGCCGCCGCCGAGACCGCAGAGCAGCGCCAGGATGAGGAACACGACATAGGGTGTGCTCGGATTCTGCACCGCATAGCCGATGCCGACCGCCGGGATCATCAGCGACCAGGTCGCCACGGTGGTCCACAGACGGCCGCCGAAGATCGGCACCATGAAGGAGTAGAAGATGCGCAGCGTCGCGCCGGAGATGCCGGGCAGCGCGGCGAGCCAGAACAGCTCATCGGTCGAGAACTTGAAGCCGACCGAGGGCAGCTTGGCCACCACCACCGACCAAACCTGCCAGACCGCGAAGGACAACAGCAGCGCCGGGATCGAGAGCCACAGGTTGCGCCGGGCGATGGCGCGGCCGCTCTGCTCCCAGAAGGCTTTGTCTTCCGGACGCCAGTCGGTGAGAATCTTGCCGGAGAGGGCGCCGACATGCTCGGGCTTGTGGATCTCCTGCATCTCGGGGAGTTCGGGCAGCTTCTCGAGCGCCGCGCCGACCGCGCCGCGTTCCATCTGCCGGATGGCGAGATGCATCCAGATCAGCGCGCCGGTCACCAGGACGAAGAGCAGCATGAAGCAGCTCGTCCAGATGCCGGTGAGGTCGTTGAGCGCGCCGAAGGCGATCGGCAGCACGAAGCCGCCGAGGCCGCCGATCATGCCGACGAGGCCGCCGACCGAACCGACATTCTTCGGGTAGTAAACCGGGATGTGCTTGTAGACGGCGGCCTTGCCCAGCGCCATGAAGAAGCCGAGCACGAAGACCGTGACGATGAACGGCACGAGCCCCATTTCCATGTGGAACGAGACCGGGCCGCCGACGGTCCGCACGACATAATCCGTCGGCGGGTAGGACAGCACGAAGGTGCAGACGACGCTGACCAGGAAGGTCCAGTACATCACGCGGCGCGCGCCGTACCGGTCGGACAGGTGGCCGCCATAGACGCGGAAGATGCTGGCCGGCAGCGAGAACATCGCCGCCGCCATGCCCGCGGTCTTGATGTCGACGCCGTAGACGCTGATCAGATAGCGTGGCAGCCACAGCGACAGCGCGACGAAGGCGCCGAACACGAAGAAATAGTAGAGCGCGAAACGCCAGACCTGGATGTTCTTGAGCGGCGCGAGCTCGAGCCAGGCGCTGGTCGGCTTCTCGCCGCGGGCGCGGCGCGCGACCAGCACCGGATCGTCCGTCGTGGTGAACCAGAACACGATCGCCATGACGGCGATGCCGACAGCCCAGACCTGCGCCGTGACCTGCCAGCCATAGGCGACGAGCACGAACGGCGCGGCGAACTTGGTGACCGCGGCGCCGACATTGCCGGCGCCGAAGATGCCGAGCGCGGTGCCTTGTTTTTCCGTCGGGTACCAGCGCGACACATAGGCGATGCCGACCGCGAAGGAGCCGCCGGCAATGCCGACGCCGAGCGCGGCGACGAGCACCTGCGGATATGTGTGGGCGTAAGTCAGTAGCCATGTCGCGACCGCCGCGGCCAGCATGGTGACGGTGTAGACGACGCGGCCGCCGTACTGGTCGGTCCAGATGCCGAGCGCGAGGCGGATCAGCGAGCCGGTAAGGATCGGCGTGCCGACCAGCAGGCCAAACTCGGTCTCGTTGAGGTTGAGCTGCTGCTTTATCTGGACGCCGATGATGGCGAAGATGGTCCAGACGGCGAAGCACACCGTGAATGCGATGGTGGACATCCACAGCGCGCGGCCTTGGCCGGCGGTGGTCGTGGCGGCTTGCGATGTCATGGTGAGCCCCGTCGTGAAAATCGATGGGGCGAGGAAGCCGTATTTTACCCGTGTCTTCTTTGAGCTTGATCAACTCGACTTGAAAACGGACTGATTTATATAGTCTTGACGCAAGCAAACCTTACGATTGATTTGTATAGTGCTATGACTTGATATGCATCAAGTGTGTTTGCATTGTAGTTTTGCTTGTCGGTGCGTTTGCTTTGACGCACGGCATGCGATCCGGAGATCAAGATGTCAGTTCGCCTCGCCGAGACGCCGCTGATCCGCTCCTTGCCGTTGTTCAAGGAGATGTCGGAGCAGAGCTTCACCGACATGATGGATCTGTCGATGCTGCAGCGCTTTCCGGCGCGCGCCGACATCATCCGCGAAGGCGAGATGCCGGATTTCCTGCACATCGTGGTCGAAGGCGCCATCGATCTGTTCGCGACCCGCGACGGCGAGGAATCGACCATCGACATTCTCTATCCGGTGTCGACCTTCATTCTTGCAGCGGTCATTCGCGACGAGCCTTATCTGAAGTCAGCGCGTACGCTGGTGCCGTCGCAGATCCTCATGGTGCCATCGCAGGTCGTGCGCGACACCTTCAATCGCGATGCGGCATTTGCGCGCGGTATCGTCGCCGAGCTCGCCGCCCGCTATCGCAGCGTCACGCGCGTTCTAAAGAACGACCGCATGCTCACCTCGACCGAGCGGCTCGCAAACTGGATCCTGAACTCGGCCCGGCGGCTCAAGAGCGACGAATTCGAATTGCCGCTGGAGAAGCGCAAGCTTGCGTCCTACCTTGGCATGACGCCGGAAAGCTATTCGCGCGGCATGAGCGCCCTCGAGCAGCACGGCGTCCACAGCCATGGCGCGACAATCAAGGTTACGGACGTGGCGCAGCTAAAGGAATTCGCGCGGCCGGCGCTCAGCGACGACGCTTGATCGCGGGGCAGGGCGGCTGCGAACGTTGCCTGATCGAGCTCAAGCTGCCTGATCTAGATCAATATGTCGCGCGCGAGACCGGCGTCACTCTTCCTGGCCATTTGCCGGGACAACAGACATGACCAATGCCGCGCTCGATCGCCGCCGCCACTATGCCGGTCCGGCGCTCTTTTCTTACGGCTTCCGCATCTTCTTTCTGAGCGCCGCGGTTTGGGCGGCCGCCGGCGTTCTGCTCTGGCTGCCGGTCTATCTGGGGCTGCTGCCGTTCGCGACGGCGTTCTCGGCGCTTGATTGGCATATCCATGAGATGATCTTCGGCTACGCCGCCGCCGCCATCGCGGGGTTTCTGCTTACGGCAATTCCCAACTGGACCGGGCGCCTGCCGGTCAATGGCCTGCCGCTGGCGGCGCTGGCCTTGCTCTGGCTCGCCGGCCGCGTCGCCATGCTGGCTTCGGCAAATCTCGGTGCGGCGCTGACGGCGGCGATCGATGTCGCCTTTCTCGCCGCGCTCGCTTTCGTCTGCGGCCGCGAGATCGTCGCCGGCAAGAACTGGCGCAATCTGCGGGTTCTCGGCGTCGTCAGCGTTCTGCTGGCGTCGAACGTCCTCTTTCACGTCGAGTGCGCTTTGCGCAGCGGCGGAACCTATAGCGTCCGCCTGGCGCTGGCGACCGTGGTCGTGCTGATTGCTCTGGTCGGCGGCCGCATCGTGCCGAGCTTCACCAACAACTGGCTGACGCGGAACAACCCCGGCCGTTTGCCCAAACCGTTCTCGCGCTACGACGCTGTGACGCTGGCGCTGTCCGTCACGTCGCTGGCGGGGTGGGTCGTTGCCCCGGCCGCCGCACTGACCGGGTGGACCATGTTACTTGTCGGGGTGATGCAGACTGTTCGTCTGGCGCGCTGGGTCGGCTATCGCACGACAGCGGACCGGCTGGTGCTCGTCCTGCACGTCGCCTATGCCTTCGTGCCGCTCGGTTTCCTGCTGAACGGCCTTTCGGTCGTCGCCGCGCTGCCGCCAAGCGCCGGCATTCACGCCTGGGCGGCAGGGGCCATTGGCCTAATGACGCTCGCCGTGATGACGCGAGCGTCGCTTGGCCACACCGGTCACGCCTTGCATGCCGGACCTGCGACGCAAGCGATCTACGCGCTGGTGTTCACCGGGGCGGTGCTGCGTGTCGTGGCGGCTTTGTCCGGCAATCTTTTGCTGCTCGAAGGCGCCGGCGCCTTATGGATCGGTGGATTCATTTTGTTCGCCGCCGCCTATGGCCCGATGCTCGCGCGCCAGCGCCCGGCCTGGGCCGAAGCCCGCTGCTGATCCCGGCGGCGGCGTAGCTTCCCGCAGTACTTCGACCGTCCCGGCAAATCCGCCGCTTGCCCGCGCGCGCCAGCGGCATGTTGATGGCGGCCGCAATCGCGGTGTCGCGGCGCATTTGCCATTGGCAAAGGCTATCTCATATTATAGAAACGCCTGCCTGATGATGAAATCCGGCGAGCCCTGGGGTCGATCCATGCCGTCGAGTGCCGCAAAATCCGCGTCCGATCAATCGCCCGTGATCCCCATGCTGATCAATGGGGAATGGGTCGCGCCGTCGCGCGTCTATGATGTCGTGGATCCGTATCGCGGTGAAGTGGTCTGGCAGGCGCCGAACACGACAGCGGCCGAGCTGGAAAAGGCTATTTCCTCGGCCGTTGCGGCGAAAAAGATCATCGCGGCGATGCCCGGCTACGAGCGGGCGGCGATCCTGCGGCGCGTCGGCGCGCTGCTCGCCGAGCGCACCGCGCATATCGCCGAGGTGATGGCGCGCGAGACCGGCAAGGCCCTGCGCGATGCCAATGGCGAAGTCGCGCGGTCGCAGGACACCATCGATCTCTCGGCGGAGGAGGCGATCCGCATCGAAGGCGCGCACGTGCCGCTCGACGGCTCGCAAATGGGCGCCGGCAAGATCGCGATGATGCTGCGTTTTCCGGTTGGCGTCGTCGCCGGCATCACCCCGTTCAACGCGCCGTTCAATTTGGCCTGCCACAAGGTGGCCCCGGCGATCGCCGCCGGCAATTCGATCGTGCTCAAGGCTTCGCCGCAAGCGCCGATGGTGGTGCACGAACTGGCGAAAATGTTCGTCGATGCCGGCTGCCCGAAAGGTGCGGTGAACGTCGTTTACGGCGCCGAAGCGGGGCCCGCTCTGGTGCGCGATCCGCGCATCGATTTCGTCACCTTCACCGGGTCATCGCGCGTCGGTGCCGACATCAAGGCGGGCTCCGGCCTGCGCCGAGTCGCGCTCGAACTCGGCGGCAACGGCCCGACCATCATCGCCGCCGACGCCGATATCGCCCAGGCGGCGCCGATCTGCGCCCGCAGCTCGATGCGGCTGGCAGGGCAGAGCTGCATCTCGGTGCAGACCGTCCACGTCCACCGCTCGCTCTACGAGCCGTTCCTCGCGGCGCTGGTCGCCGGTGTCAAAGCGCTCAAGCTCGGCGATCCGCTCGATCAGTCGACCGACGTCGGCACACTGATCGACGAGAACGCCGCCCGCCGCGTCGAAAGCTGGGTCGCCGAAGCGGCGAACCAGGGCGCCAAAATCATGACCGGCGGCAAGCGCCATGGCGCGGCCTTCGAGCCGACCGTGCTCGCCAACGTCAACGCCACCATGAAGGTGGTGTGCGACGAGGTGTTCGGCCCGGTGGTCAGCGTGATGCCGTTCGACAACCTCGACGACGTCCTGACCATGATCAGCGACAGCAATTTCGGCCTGCAATGCGGGCTTTTCACGCGTTCGATCGAGACCGCGATCACGACCATCCGGTCGCTGCGCACGGGCGGCGTCATCGTCAATGGCCCATCGACTTGGCGCACCGATCAGCTACCCTATGGCGGCATCAAGGACAGCGGCATTGGCCGCGAAGGTCCGCGCTACGCCATCCGCGAAATGACCGACGAACGCCTCGTCGTGTTCAATATGTAGCGTTCGCGCCGCTACCGAGAAAATTCTGGGAGAAGATGCTCTGATGGCTGGTACGAACAAGCTGAACGGCGCGCAGGTTATCGTCGATTATCTGATTCAGGAGAAAGTGCCTTACGCCTTCGGGCTCTGCGGGCACGGCAACATCCAGTTCATCGACGCGCTGTACGAGCGCTCGTCCGAGATCAAGACGATCTCGACGCATCATGAAAGCGTGGCCGGTTTCATGGCGGACGCCTATTACCGCGTGAAGCGCCAGCCGGTCGCGACCTTCACGTCCTGCGGTCCGGGCTCGGCCAACCTGCCGATCGCGCTGGCGACCGCCTATCTCGACTCGGTGCCGTTCCTGGCCGTGACCGGCAACGTGCCGACCAGCCAGTTCAACCGCGGCGCCTTCCAGGAGATGTACCGGCAGAACCAGGCCGACTTCCCCTCGACCGTGCGCAGTCTGTGCAAGCGCGTCTATCAGCCAACCCGCGGCGAGATGGTGCCGCTCGCCGTGCGCCAGGCGTGGAAGACCATGGTCACCGGCCGGCCCGGTCCGGTGGTGCTCGACGTGCCGTTCGACGTGTTCCTCGAAGCGGCGGCGGAAGAGGCGCCCAATCCGGCGGAGTGGAGCGCCAATATTTCGAGCCGCTGCGGCGCCGATCCCGATGGCGTCATCAAGGCCGTCGACATGCTGCTTGCCGCCGAGCGTCCGGTCATTCTGGTCGGCCAGCAGATCCGCCACAACGATGCCGCCGCCGAACTCAAACAGCTCGCCGAGCGTCTGCAGATCCCGGTCGCCGCGTCGATGAGCGGTCTGGGCGCGCTCGACACGCATCATCCGCTGGCGCTCGGCATGGTCGCGCGCGGCGGCCACTATCAGGCCAACCACGCCACGCGTCAGGCTGACGTCCTCCTCTCGCTCGGCGCGCGTTTCGACGATCGCACATCGAGCTCTTGGATTCCCGGCTACTCCTTCACTATTCCGCCGACCAGGCTCATCCATGTCGATATCGACCCGGAAGAGATCGGCCGCAATTATCCGGTCGCGCTCGGCCTGATGGCTGACCTGCGCACCTTCCTGCGCCAGGTGCTCGCCGAACTCGACCGCCGCAAGGACGTCGAGAAGAAGCTCGACGCCCGCAAGCAGTGGCTCGCGCAGATCGACACCTACCGCCAGGAGTGGGACAAGCTGGTCGCGCCGGGCTTCACCGACGACAGCCAGCCGATCAACCCGCAGCGCGCCGCCTTCGAGATCGACCGCGCGCTGCCGGAAGACGCCATCCTCGTCTCCGACATCGGCGTGCACCACAACTGGCTGCTCGGCTACTGCAAGCCGCGCCGCCCGGATTCGCTGATCGGCTGCATGGGCTTCGGCTCGATGGGCTTCGGCGTCGCCGGCGTCCTCGGCGCCAAGTTCGCCGCGCCCGACCGGCCCTGCGTTTCGGTCTGCGGCGACGGCGCCTTCTTCATGCACGCCAACGTGCTCGGCACCGCGGTCGAGTACAATCTGCCGGTCGTCTGGGTGGTGTGGAACAACTACGCCTACGCCTCGATCCGCGGCCTGCAGCGCGGCTATCTGAATGGCCGCGAACTGGCGACCGACTTCCACGACCCGGTCACCGGGCAGCGCTACAACCCGGACTTCGCGGCGATGGCGCGCTCCGCCGGCGTCGAGGGCGTGCGGGTCGATCGCGCCGCCGATATCGGCGAGGCCATCCGGAAAGGCATTGCTGCCAACAAGCCATATCTGATTGACGTGGACATCGCGGCCGATACAAATCCGGCCGGTGCCGGCGTGTGGGAACTGCCGGGTCTCGGCACCAGCAAGCCGTCGATCGGCACGCGCTATATCCCGGGCAACTGATCGGCAGGGTCGGCTTTGGCATCGTCCTCGGTTTTCGATGAGACTTACGACGTTGTCGTCATTGGCGGCGGCAATGCGGCGCTGTGCGCGGCGATCACCGCGCGGCGGGCAGGGCGCAGCGTGGTCGTGCTCGAAGGCGCTTCGGAGTTCTATCGCGGCGGCAATACGCGCCACACCCGTAATCTGCGCTGCTCGCATGATGGCACCGCGCCGACCATGACCGGGCCCTACGAGCAGGGCGAATTCCTCGACGATCTCTATCGCGTCACCGGCGGCCAGACCGACAAGGCGCTGGCCGAGCTCACCATCGAGAAATCGCGCGAGTTGCTGTCCTTCATGGACGACGTCGGCGTCCGCTTCCAGCCGCCGCTCGGCGGCACCCTCAGTCTCGGCAAGACCAACGCCTTCTTCCTCGGCGGCGGCCGCGGCATGCTCAACGCGCTGTACCGCAAGGCCGAGGATCTCGGCGTCACATGCGTCTACGATGCGCGGGTGACCGGCCTCACCATCGAGAACGGCTACTTCGTGTCCGCCCAGGTCGACCACAAGGGCGCGGCGAGGACGGTACGCGGCAAGGCGCTGGTCGCGGCGGCCGGCGGTTTTGAATCCAACATCGAGTGGCTGAAGGAATACTGGGGCGACGCGGCAGAGAACTTCATCATCCGCGGCACCAGGTTCAATCGCGGCGATGTGCTGCGCTTGCTGCTCGACGCCGGCGTCCAGCCGGTCGGCGATCCGACGCAGTGCCACGCCATCGCGCTCGACGCGCGCTCGCCGAAATTCGACGGCGGCATCGCGACGCGTCTCGACAGCATCGTCTTCGGCATCGTCGTCAACCGCGACGCCCAGCGCTTCTACGATGAGGGCGAGGATGTCTGGCCCAAACGCTATGCCATCTGGGGCCGCCTGATCGCCCAGCAGCCCGGCCAGATCGCCTATTCTATCGTCGATTCCCGCTCGATCCGGCTGTTCATGCCGTCGATCTTTCCGGCTATCGAGGCGCAGTCGATCGGAGAACTCGCGGGCAAGCTGTCGCTCGACGCGGCGGCGCTGGAAAAAACCGTCGCGGAGTTCAACGCCGCGGTCAGGCCCGGCAGCTTCGATCACACGGTGCTCGACGACTGCCGCACGCAGGGCCTGCCCGTTGAGAAGACGCACTGGGCCCGCGCCATCGACCATCCGCCTTATTACGCCTATCCGCTGCGGCCCGGCATCACCTTCACCTATCTCGGCGTGCGCGTGAACCAGGAGGCGCGCATGCTGATGGCCGACGGCAAGTCGTCGGGCAATATGTTCGCCGCCGGCGAGATCATGGCCGGTAACGTGCTGGGCAAGGGTTATCTGGCCGGCATCGGAATGACGATTGGCGCCGTGTTCGGGCGGCTCGCGGGCGAGGGAGCCGCTCTCCATGCACGGAACTGATCCTGCTTCCTCCTCGGCCGGACGTTCGCCGGCTCTTGCGGAAGTCGATCGTCTGATGACGATCTGCAACGCCTGTCGCTATTGCGAAGGCCTGTGCGCGGTGTTTCCGGCGATGGAAATGCGCCGCACCTTCACTGAGGCCGACATCAACTATCTCGCCAATCTGTGCCACCAGTGCGGCGCTTGTTACACGGACTGCCAGTATTCGCCGCCGCACGAATTCAACGTCAATGTCCCGGCGGCGATGGCGGTGGCGCGCAACGACAGCTACGCGCATTACGTCTGGCCGGGCTTCCTGGCCGGCGTGTTCAACCGCAATGGCCTCCTGGTGACGCTACTGACGGCGGTCGGTCTGGCCGTCTTCATCGTCGGTTTCGTACTGTGGGTCGATCGGGCGGCGCTGTTCGCCGCGCATGGCGGCGACTTCTACAAGATCATGCCGCACAACGCGATGGCCGGCATCTTCGGCGCGGTGGCGCTGTACGCCGTGCTCGCCTTCGTGATCAGCCTGACGCGGTTCTGGCGCGACATCAACGGCGGCACGCCGATCGGATTGCGCGACTTCGGCCGCGCGCTGATCGACACCTTCCATCTGACCTATCTGCACGGCGGGGGCGGCGGCTGTACCAGCGAGGACAAGCGTCCGTCGCCGTCGCGCCGCATGTTTCACCACTTCACCTTCTACGGCTTCCTGCTCTGCTTCGCTTCGACCTCGGTGGCGACGCTCTATCACTACGCCTTCGGCTGGCATGCGCCTTACGGGCTGCTCAGCCTGCCGGTGATCTTCGGCACGGTCGGCGGAATCGGCCTGCTGATTGGCCCGGCCGGCCTCTACGCGCTGTCGGCGCGCCGCGATCCGGTGCTGACCGACGTCAACCGCCGCGGCATGGCGACGGCCTTCATCGCCATGCTGTTCCTGGTGGCGCTGACCGGCTTGCTGCTGCTCATGCTGCGCGACAGCGCCGCGATGGGCATCCTGCTCGCGATCCACCTCGGCACGGTACTCGGCCTGTTCTTGAGCCTGCCTTACGGCAAGTTCGTGCACGGCCTCTATCGCTTCCTGGCGCTGGTCAAATACGCCGCCGAGCGCCGGCAAGGGACCTTCGTCGAATAAGGCGGTGTAACGCGCCGCGCTACTTCGGCGCTTTCAACACGTCGCTGGCGCCGAAGGCTTCCGACAAGGTCCTGGCGGCGGCGGCGAGCGTCTTGGCGCGGCTTTGCAGCCCCTGGATCGACAAGCGCCATACCGGGCCGGAAATGCCGATGGCGCCCGTCACCTGACCGCTGAAATCGTAAACCGGAATCGCCGCGCAACGCACTTCGCTGTTGAACTCACCGTCGTCGAAACCGATGCCGACGTGGCGGATTTCCTCGATGTCTCGGCGCAGGCGGTTCTTGTCGGTGATGGTGGCGGGTGTCAGCGGTTCGAGCGAGACGCGGTCGAGATAATGCTCAAGCTGATCCGGCGAGAGCGCGGCGAGGATCACCTTGCCGAGCGCGGTGCAATAGGCCGGGCGAACGACGCCGGCGCGCTCGGTCAACTGGAACGCACCGGGGCCCGGCGTGCGCGCCAGCACCACGACGGCGTCACCGACGCGTGCCGCGAAATGCGCGCTCTCGCCGGTGTCGTGCGCGAGCTTCTCGAGCACGGGCGTCGCCATGCTCACCATTTCCATTTCGTCGAGTGCGCTCGCCGCCAGCGCGAACAGCGGCCGTCCGATGCGGTAACGTTTGGAGTCCTTGATTTGCCGGATGTAGCCGAGCGACACCATGGTCTTGACCAGGTGGAACGTCGTCGAGTTATGCAGGCCGACGCGCTTGCTCAGATCGGCGAGGCCGATGCCTTCGCGGTTGCGCGCCACTTCCTCAAGGATCGAGAAGGCGCGGGCGATCGACTGGACGCCGCCTTGGGCGCGCTCGGCGCCGTCGCCGCCGTCGGCGTCGTCGCGCGCGGCAGCGACGTTATCGACCACTTTCTTGACGGCTGGCGCGGTATCGCTGTGCCGCTCGGTGGCGGCCTTCTTCAACTTGGCGGGAGTTCTCAAGCGCCAGCCTCCGGCGAACAGGTGAGTGTCAGACCCTTTTATTATGTCGGAAGCCCTATTTAAAGGTGCAACCCTGGCCCACCGGCAAATGCTGGCGTTTGGCCTTCGGCGGCCCACCCCGCCGCGGATGGGCACGATCCGCCCCTCCGCCGCGGCCGGAACTGCCCAGCAATCATTTCAGGATGCAGAAGTAGTTTTCGTATTGTGAAATATGATTGACCGCCCGGCGCAGGCGCCTAGAGTGCTCGGCGGGAGACGCTCATGGCGACTGATGCGGCGCTGTTCGGCTGCAATACGAATTGTGCCGTTCGTCGACATTCCGGCGATGCTCGAGCGCGCCGGCCACACCGGCCGCTGCTGCCTGCTCGAGATCATCTCCGCATCACCCGACACCGACATCCCCGATAGCGCCGCGCGTCTCAAGGCAATGGGTTTCTGACCATGAACGATATCGATGTGATTGTCGTCGGCGGCGGCGGCGCGGGACTGGCGGCGGCGATCGAGGCGCGGGCGGCCGGCGCGCGCGTTTTGCTGCTGGAGAAGAACGCATCGCCCGGCGGCTCGACCGCATGGTCGATCGGCTCGGTGACCGCGACCGGCACGCCGCATCAGCAGCGCGCCGGCATGGTCGATTCGCCGGAAGAGCACTGGCGCGACATGGCCGGCTTCAACGGCGCGCTCGACAACCGCGACAATCCATCGCTGCGCCGCGTGCTCGCCGACAACATCCCCGACACGTTCCGCTGGCTGCTCGCCCAGGGCGTGCGCTTCTCCGGGCCGATGCCCGAGCCTCCGCACCAGAAGCCGCGCATGCACAACGTGCTGCCGAACTCGCGCTCCTACATCGTGCATCTGTCGAAGACGGCGCGGCGGCTCGGCGTCGCGGTGCGAACCGGTTTCCGCGTCACCGAACTCGTCACCAACAATGGCCGCGTCACGGGCGTCAAGGACGCGTCGGGCGAGGCGATCGGCGCGAAAGCGGTCGTGCTCGCGGCCGGCGATTTCACCAGCGATCCGGAGCTGAAGGCCGCGCATATGGGCCCGCGCGAAGCCCGCATCGACGGCGTCAACATCACCGCGACCGGCGACGGGCAGAAGCTCGCATTGGCGCTCGGCGCCCGCGTCATCAACGGCGATCTGGCGCTCGGGCCGGAACTGCGTTTCGTGCCGCCGCAAAAGCCCAACTGGCTGCTGCGCCTGCCGCCCTGGCCGCTGCTCGCCGAGTTCATGGCATGGTCGCTCGGCCACATGCCGCCGGCATTGCTGCGACCTTTCGTGATGAGCTTCGTCACCACGGCGCTGGCGCCGTCGCTAACGCTGTTCGAGGCCGGCGCCATACTGGTGAACGCCAATGGCGAACGCTTCACCGACGAGCGCAACGCTCCGGCCTTCGATCTGCCCGATCAGCCCGGAAAGATCGCCTACATCGTGCTCGACGCGGCGACGGCGCAGCGCTTCACGCAATGGCCGGATTTCATCTCGACCGCGCCCGGCGTCGCCTACGCCTATCTGCCGGACTATCGGCGCAACCGCCGCGACATCTACGCGCAGGCCGATACGCTGCCGGCGCTCGGCGCGCGGCTCGGCATGAACGCGTCATCGCTGACGGCGGCGGGGAAGTCCATCGGCGCCGGCCCTTATGTCGCGCTCGGTCCGGTGCGCGCCGTGTTCGTGCACGCCGAAGGCGGGCTCGCGGTCGATAACGACCACCGCGTTCTCGGGCCGGGTGATGTCGCCATCCCCGGCCTCTACGCCGCCGGCGCCAACGGGCAGGGCGGCCTTCTGCTCAAGGGCCACGGCCATCATCTGGCCTGGGCCTTTGTCTCCGGGCGCCGCGCCGGGCGCAACGCCGCGCAGTTTGCGCGCTAGCGCGGCTCTTCGTCCGACACCGGCGAGGTAACGACGATGAAGACGAGGTCGGACATGCCGGTGTTGTTGATCGAATGCGGCACGCCCGGCGGCAGGTAGATGACGTCGTGCTTGCGCACCAGCCGCGTTTCGTCGCCGATCTCCATCAGGCCTTCGCCTTCCAGCACGTGATAGACCTGCTCCTGGACCTTGTGGCTGTGCCGTTCGACATAGGCCATCGGCTGGTACATCGAAATCCGGTAGTCGAGGTGCTTCGACTTGACGCTGTCTGGCGCGGCCAGCGGCTTCGAAAGCGCGCCGCCGAAATGGTTGGGATATTGCCGCCACGGCGTCTCGGCGACGCTTTTCACGGAAGCCTTGCGTTCATCGGTCATTGTCGTCTCGCTCTCTTCTTCGCCCTGCGGCGGTTGCAGCCTCGCACGAAAGCCGGCCGGCTCACGACGATCTTTTGCGGAATATGCCATAATGTAAATTGACTTCCAATAATATGAAATAGTAGGGTCCGGCGCGTCGCAGGGCCTGTCGCCCCGCAAACAGCAATGAGGCGCCGGCGTGCAGGGTTCTTCGACGAAGCGGACATGGCTCATCACCGGCTGCTCCAGCGGCATCGGCCGCGCGCTGTGCGAGGCGGTGCTCGGCCGCGGCGAGCGGGTGGTGGCGACCGCGCGCAACACCGCGCGGCTCTCCGATCTGGTGGCGAAGTATCCGGCCCAGGTGACGGCGCTGCGGCTCGACGTCACGGATCCGCTGGGCGTCATTCGCGTGGTCGACGAAGCGATCGCGCGCACCGGCGGTATCGACGTGCTGGTCAACAATGCCGGGTTCGGCACTGTGGGCGCGCTCGAGGAGACCGACGAGCGCGCGGTGCGCGATGCCTTCGAGACCAATGTCTACGGTCCGTACCGCATGGCGCGGGCGATCCTGCCGCACATGCGGGAGCGCAAACGAGGCCATATTCTCAACGTTTCCTCGATGACCGGCTTTGCCGGTGTCGCCGGCTTCTGCTTCTACAGCGCCACCAAGTTCGCGCTCGAAGGCATGTCGGAAGCGCTGGCGCAGGAGATCGCGCCTTTCGGCCTCAAACTGACCATCGTCGAGCCGGGACCGTTCCGCACCGACTTCCGCAAAGAAGGCTCGCTCGTTTCCGCGGCGCCGCTCGAAGCCTATGCCAACACCGTCGGCAAATTTCGCCAGATGCTGGCGGACACCGATGGCAAGCAGCCGGGCGATCCCAGGCGCGCCGCCGGCGCGATGATCGCGGTGGTCGACGCCAAGGAGCCGCCGCTGCGCCTGCCGCTCGGCGAGCCCTGCGTGAACCTGATCCGCAAGAAACTCGGCCAGGTGAGCGACGAACTGGAGAAGTGGCTGCCGGTGTCGCTGGCGACCGCATTCGAGCAGCCCGCAAAATAAGGTCGCAGTACGGATTTCAGAACTTGAAATGAACTCTGACAATATGAGAACATTCTAGGGCGTCGGCGGCAGAAGGCTCGCAGAAAGCATCGGCCGGCCGCGATAGGGAGGAGCAACTGATGACTCAAACGACCCGTCGTAACGTGTTGAAAGGCGGCGTAGCCCTGACCGGCGCGCTGACGATCGGAATGCCGTCGATCCTGCGCGCCCAAACGGGCCCGCTGAAGATCGGCCATCTCACGCCTTTGACCGGCTTCCTCGGCGCCATCGGCGGCTATGCGCAACTCGGCGCCAAACTCGCCGCCGAAGAGATCAACGCCTCCGGCGGCGTTCTCGGCCGCCAGATCGAACTCATCTCCGAAGACTCGGTGAACCCCGCCATCGCCTCGAACAAGGCGCAGCGCATGGTGGAGCAGGACGGCGTCGTCGCGCTGCTTGGCGAAATCAATTCGGCCTCGGCCCTGACGATCATGCAGGTCGCCGAGCGCAACAAGAAGGTGTTCTTCTCCACCGGCGCCCGTTCCGACGCGCTGCGCGGCAAGAACTGCAACAAGTACTCCTTCCACAGCGACATCCCGAACACCGTGATGGTCAACGCCGTGGGCACGGCGCTGATGCAGCAGAACATGGTGAAGGGAAAAAAGTTCTTCACGCTGACCGCCGACTACATATTCGGACACGATCTGCTCAAGGCCGCCAAGGCGTTCTTCGCCCGGACCGGCGGCAACCTGATCGGCGACGAATTGATTGCGACCGACGTCACCGACTTCAGCCCGTATCTCCTCAAGGTGCGTCAGGCGCAGCCGGATGTGGTGTGCTGCAATCTCGCCGGCAACCAGGTCACCAACCTCGTCAAGCAATATGCCGAGTTCGGCTTCAAGTATCCGCTGGTCGGCTTCAACCTGAACACGGGTGACGCCTGGGCGGCGGGCGCCGGCAATCTCACCGGCACCTGGCCAACGCCGTGGTATCACACACTCGACAATCCGGCCTCCAAGAAGTTCGTCGAAGCCTTCATCAAGAAGAATGGCAAGCCGCCGGAGAACCACGCGTGGATCGACTACATCTCGCTGAAGATCATGGCGCAGGCCATGAACGACACGAAGTCGACCGACAGCGCCAAGCTGATCGAACACTTCGAGAAGCAGTCCGAGTTCGACCTGATGAAGGGGCGCAAGGGCTACTTCCGCAAGTGGGATCACCAGCTCGTGCAAGAGGCCTATCCGTTCACGGTCAAGGCCAAGAGCGAGATGAAAGATCAGTGGGACATGCTGGTGCTGGGGCCGTCGGTGCCGCCGGCGGGCGAGCCGCTCGAGACCATCTATCCGACGCAGGAGCAGAACCCCTGCAGCATGCCGGCCTGACGGTCGGCGAGAGCACCTGTCATGGGCGGCGCCGGTACTGACCAGCCGGCGCCGCAAACTTATGAAGATCAAGACACGGCATGCAGCTCGTATTCCTGATGGAGCAAGTCGTTAATGGCCTCGTTCTCGGGGGCTATTACCTGCTCATTGCGCTCGGACTGTCGCTGATCTTCAGCGTCGGCGGCGTCGTCAACCTCGCCCACGGCGCGTTCTACGCCATCGGCGCCTATCTCGCCGTCACGTTGACGAACATGACCGGCTTCCTGCCGGCGGTGGTGATCTCGCCCTTCGCCGTCGCCGCGCTCGGCCTGCTGTTCGAGCGCTTCCTGCTGCGCCGCTTTTATTCGGCCGATCCGATCCTCGGCCTGCTGCTCACCTTCGGCCTCGCCATGCTGGTGGAGCAGGCGATCCGCATGATCTGGGGCTCGCCGCCTTTGTCCTCGGTGATGCCGTCCGAACTCAAGGGCGCGGTGATCGTCGGCGACTTCCTGTTTTCGCGCTACCGCCTGATCCTGCTCGCGGTCGTCGCCGCCGTTCTGGTCGGCGTCTGGCTGCTGCTGCACAAGACGCCGTTCGGCCGCGTCGTGCGCGCCGGCATCCAGCGCCCCGACATGGTCGCTGTGCTCGGCATCAAATTGCAGCCTTACATGGCGACCGTGATCGCGCTCGGCGTCGGCATGGCGGCGCTGGCCGGCGCGCTGTTCGCGCCGATCACGGTGGTGCATCCGGCCATGGGCTCGGAAATCATCATCGTCGCCTTCGTCGTCGTCGTCATCGGCGGTCTCGGCAGCTTCTGGGGCGTCGTGCTCGCGGCGCTGCTGGTCGGCGTCGTGCGCGGCATGACGATCCATTTCATGCCGGCGGCAGGCGAAGCCTCGATCTACGTCCTGATGTTTCTGGTGCTGCTGCTGCGCCCGCGCGGCCTGCTGGGCGAGCGCATGGAACGGTTCGAATGATGCCGAAGATCAATCCCTCCATGCGCCTCTTGCTGGTGACGGCGGTCTCGCTCGCCGTGCTGCCGCTGCTGTTTCAGGCCGTCGGCCTCACCTCGACCATCGCCGCCATGGCGGTCAGCCTCGCGATCGCCGCGATGGGCCTCAATCTGCTGGTCGGTTACACGGGCCTCACCTCGTTCGGGCAGAGCGCCTGGTTCGGCATCGGCGGCTTTGCGGCGGCGCTGATCCAGAAGCACTGGCTGCCGGGGCAGGTCATCCTGCCGATGCTGCTGATGCTTGTCTTCATTGCTGCGTTGTCGGCCGTTGTCGGCATGCTCATCCTGCGCCGTCGCGGCGTCTATTTCTCGCTGCTGACGCTGGCGCTGGTGGCGCTGACCTACACCATCGCCTTCCGCTGGACCGAAGTGACCGGCGGCGAGGACGGCCTCGGCGGTATCACGCGCGGCTGGATCGGTCCGCTCAGCCTCGACGACTCGCTGGTGTTCTACGTCTTCACCGCGCTCATCGGCTTCGGCGTCGTCTATGCGATGCAGCGCATCACGCGCTCGCCCTTCGGCCGGGTGCTGGTGGCGATCCGCGAGAACCAGTTGCGCGCCACGTTCCAGGGCTATCCGGTCGAGCGTTACAAGCTGGGCGCCTTCATCCTGTCGTCCTGCATCACCGCGATCGCCGGCGCGCTGACCGCGTACCAGCACTACTTCATCTCCTATGACGCCACCTCGATCGCGCTGTCCGGCGAAATGCTGGCCATGGTGATCATCGGCGGCATGCACCATCTGCTCGGACCGGCGCTCGGCGCGGTGTTCTTCACGCTGTTCCGCGAGGTGCTGTCGATCTGGACGCCGAACTGGCTGTTCTGGTTCGGCCTCGTCTTCGTCGGCTTCGTGATGTTCTCGCCCGACGGCCTCATCGGCATCTGGAAGCAGGTGAGCCGGCGCTGGTGGCCGCAGCCGAACGAGAGCGCGGCGATGAGCCGGCGCAAGATCTACGAGGGCCTGCCGCTGCCGGACTTCCTGCGGCCGAAGCCTTCGACCGGCGCGGTGCTCGAAGTGCGCGGCGTCGCCAAGTCGTTCGGCGGCATCCACGCCGTGGACGGGGCGGGTTTGACCCTGTCGGCCGGCGAGATTCACGCGCTGATCGGGCCGAACGGCGCCGGCAAGACCTCGCTGTTCAACATCATCTCCGGACTCTATATCCCGAACGCCGGCTCGGTGCGACTGCGCGGCCAGAAGATCGAAGGCCGGCCGATCCCCGAGATCTGCCAGTCGGGCCTGGCGCGGTCCTTCCAGATCACCAGCCTGTTCAAGGCGCTGACCATCGAGGAGAACCTGCGCCTGTCGCTGCAGGCGCGGCATCCCGGGCGCTTCAATTTCTGGCGCGACATCGACAGCTATGACGACATCAACCGCGAGACCGCGGAGCTGATGCGCTTCCTCGGCCTCGAGGGCATCGAGGATATTCTCGGCGGCGACCTGTCCTATGGCGGCCAGCGCCTGGTCGATCTCGGCATCGCGCTCGGCTCGAAGCCGGAAGTGCTGCTGCTCGACGAGCCGCTCGCCGGCCTCGCGGCGGCGGAGCGCGAGCGCGTCTCAAATCTGGTGCGCAACATCGCCAGCAACATTCCGGTCTTGATCGTCGAGCACGATATCGATCGCGTGCTGGCGTTCTCGCACCAGGTTACGGTCATGAATCAGGGCGCCGTGCTGATGACCGGCGCGCCCGACGCCGTGCGCAACGACAAACGCGTGCAGGAAATCTACACCGGAACCGGTATTCCGCCGGTGCAAGGCCGCAACGCCGCGGCCTCCACCGACAAGCCGCTGCTGACATTCGACAAGGTCAACGCCTATTACGGCAAGAGCCACATCATCAACGACGCCTCGCTCGACGTGAAGCAGAACGAGATCGTGGCGCTGCTCGGCCGCAACGGCGCCGGCAAGTCGACCTTGCTGAAGACGTTGTGCGGCCTGCTCAAGCCGGCCTCCGGCGAGATCGTGTTCGACGGCAAGCGCATCGACGGCCTGTCGGCGCCCGACATTGCGCGCATGGGCATCGGCTACGTGCCGCAGGGCAGGGGCCTGTTCGCCGGCATGACGGTCGCCGACAACCTCGCGCTCGGCCGTCTTGCGCGCAAGACCGACGGCTCGAACGGCGTCGTCTGGCCGGAAGAGAAGATCCTGTCATACTTCCCGCGGCTGAAGGAGCGCCTGCACGTCGCCGCCGACTATCTGTCGGGCGGCGAGCAGCAGATGGTCGCGGTGGCGCGCGCGCTGTCCGGCAACGTCAAGCTCCTGCTGCTCGACGAGCCGTTTGAGGGTCTCGCGCCGGCGGTGGTGCTCGAGCTGTTCAAGGTGTTCGACGCGCTGCGCGCCGAAGTGTCGATCGTGATCGTCGAGCACAATCTCGATCTGGTGCTGGCGCTGGCCGACCGCGTCTTCGCGCTCGAGCGCGGCGCGGTGTTCCACGAGGGCGCGGCGACGCCGCTGCTCACCGATCTCGACTACCGCAAGAAGATCCTCTGGCTATAGCGCCGCGATCACGTCGTCCCAGACGGGGAGCGGGCGCGCCTCATAGGGCCTGTTCCAGGCCGCGCAGTTGCTGGCGTCGATGATCTCGACCGGCAGCATGACCTCGGCCGGCACGCGTTCGCCCTTGAGATGCCGGACGGCGGCCTCGACGGCGATGGCGCTCATTGCCATCGGATCGAAATTCGCCGTCGCCAGCATCCGGCCGGCCGCGATGGCGGCGACGGCGTCAGGGATGGCGTTGATGCCGGCCATCGGCGGCAGTTTCGCGGCGCCGAGCTCGGTCATGGCGTCGATGATGCCGAGCGTCATGTGATCGTTGGCGCTGAGCACCGCGTCGATGCCCTGCACCTTGTCAGCGGCATCGAGCCACGCCTGTTTGGCGATCGGCCGCAGATACTCGCCGCGCAGCGACGCCCGCACCTTGATGCCGGGATGATCGGCGAGCGTGTCCTGAAAGCCGAGGAGGCGTTCGCGGCTGGTCGGCGAGGCACTCGCGCCCTCGACGATGACGATGTCGCCGCGACCCTGCAGTTTGTCGAACAGATACTTCGCGATGTCGCGGCCGAGTGCGCGATCGTCGGAGCCGACGAAGCAGACGCGCTTGCCGGCCGTGGTCTTCGATACAATATTGAACAGGGGAATGGCAGCGGCATCGAACTGAAGGATCGCCTCGTTCACCGCGGTGTCGTGCACCGGCACGAACACCACAGCATCGGGCTTTTCGCGGATGGCCCGGCCGATCAGCGCGATCTGTTCGTCGACGTCGTCGGGCTTCTGCGGGACATAATGCGTGACGGCCGCGCCGAGCCGCGCCGCGGTGCGCTCGGCGCCGATCCGCGCCGACTGATAGCCGGGATTGACCAGGTTCTTGGTGAAGACGGCGACGCGCGGCGACATGCGGAACGCTTCAAGCCCCGTTGAACTGCAGGACGCTCAGGCCGGCATTCGGGTCGGTCACATACATGAGGCCGTTCTTGTCGACGAAGCAGTCGGCCGACTGCACGACCTGCGGCCGGTTCGGCCGCGGGTCCATCATCTTCACCGGATTGGGCGGCACATAGAAGCCGACTTCTTTCGGCTGGAACTGGTTGGCGATGTTGAAGACGCGCACGCCGGCATTATAGAAAGTGGCGAAGATCAGTTCCGAGCTCTGGAACGAACCGGGCCGGTTCTCGTGCATGTTGTGCGCGCCGAAAAAGCCGCCCTTGGCGCAATAGTCGTCCTCCGCCGGCATCGGCATGGTGGCGATGCTGACCGGATTATGCGGCGCGCGGATGTCGTAGACCCAGATGTAGCGCAGGCCGTCGGCGCAGTTGTTGGTCGACGGCTCGTCGGCGACCACCAGCAGATTGCGATCCGGCAGCGGCAAAGGCGAGTGCGTGCCGCCGCCGAACGGCGGATCTGTGTTGCGGTGTGCGATGATGCGCGGCTTGGTCCGATCAGCGAGGTCGATGACGGTGAGGCCGCCGTCGCGCCACGCGCCGAAGGCAAGATCGCCGGCGACCAGCGCGTGATGCAGCGCGTAGCGCCGGTTCGAGGGCCAGGCCGGGCTCTCGCCGCCGCCGCGCCACATGCCCGGGATCCAGCAGCGGCCGATCACGTGCGGCTTGGTCGGATCGGCCATGTCGATGACCGCAAGCACATGGTCGGTGAAATCGTGGAAATGGATGGAGGCGTAAGCATAGCGGCCGCCGACATACCAGAGGCGGTGCGGGCCGACGCCTTCGACCGGCATGAAGCCGATCTCTTTCGGCTTCTCGGGCTTCGAGATGTCATAAACGCGGATGCCGGGCGTGAAGGTGTTGCCCATGGCCTTCATCTGCTCGGCCCACGAGCCGCCGAAATAAGCCTTGTCGGTCTGGAACTGCTGCATGTGCCAGACGCTCGGCGCGTTCACCGCCAGCAGCAGGTCGTCATGCGTCTGCAAATGAAGCGCGCGCGTCCCGGGAGGACAGGCGATGAAGTCGACGACCTTCGGGTTTTTTGCGTCGCGCACATCGAGCGTGGTGATGCCGTTGGAGAAGCCGTGGCCGACATAGGCGAAGCCGCGGTGCACCATGATCTGCACGCCGTCGGCGCGACCGTTCATGTCGGTGTGGCTGACGAACGAGATGTTGCGGGATGGTTGAGTGGCCATGGTGTTTATGTCCGGCGCTTCGAAGAGAGAAGTCTGGCGAGGGTCACGCCGTGGTTGCAGCGCCAGTCGCTGCTGGCCGAAGCGGCGCGTCGGCTGGACCCTATCACCGGCCATTCAGGATTAGCAAATGCCAACTCACAATGTGGGATAGTTGTTGACTCCGGTCACGCCGCCTCGCAAGAGTAGGCGCGGGGCGGAAAGCGGCCAAGGGCCGGCTTCGGAGTCACGGCACAAGTGACCTTAGAGATGACCGGGGGACGAGCAGGCGTTGCGATCGCGCGCGCGATGCCGGGTGCATCGCGATCACGCCGCGATGTGGCGGCGCCGCGCCGGTCCGCGGCGCTGGCCGCGGTGCCGGAACGCCGCAGACCTGCTAACCTGCCGGCCGACATTAACAACCCTCGCGCCCCGCATCTGATGTTGACGCTCCGGCAGATCGAAGTCATCCGCGCCATCATGGTGACCGGCACGGTTGGCGGCGCTGCCCGTCTGCTGAACGTGTCGTCGCCGGGGATCAGCCGCGTCATGAAGCACGCCGAGACCTCGGTCGGCGTCAAGCTGTTCGATCGTCAGGGCGGCCGCTATGCGCCGACCAACGAGGCGCACGCGATCTTCGATCAGATCAACGGCGTTTATGACAAGATCGAGGATCTGCAATTCGTCATTTCGCGCATCAAGCGCGGCGCCGACAGCGAACTGAAGGTCGCCTCGGTCCCCAGCATCGCCAATGTAATGGTGCCGCGCGCGCTCGCCAATGTGCGCAAGGCTTTTCCCAATCTGCTGATCGACTGCGACATCCTAAAGATCGAGGACGCCGTCGATTACCTGCTGCTCGGCAAGGGCGAGCTCGTCGCGCTGAGCTCGAAGATCGAGCACCCAATGCTGACCTGCGCGCCACTGGCGCGCGGCCGCCTCAAATGCATCGTCCCGGTGGACCACGCGCTCGCGAGCCGGACGCGCGTGCGTACCGACGAGATCGTCGGCTATCCGCTGATCGGCGTCGACCCGAACGATCCCTATGGCCGAATCATGGCCGACCTGTTCGCCAGCCATTCGCTCGACTACGACGTCACCATCCGCGCGCGCTTCGGCTCGACGGTCTGCGCGCTGGTGACGCAGGGTCTCGGCATCGCCATCGTCGATGAGTTCACGTTGGCGGCCAACAATTGGCCGGATGTCCGCGTACTAGACCTCGTGGAGCCGACGGCGTTCCAGACCTATGTCGTTCACCGCAAGGACGCGCCGTTGTCGCGCTACGCGGCTCTGTTCGTCGATGCGCTGCGCGAGCACATGGAGGGTCTCGGCGCGCCGGCAGCGCCGGCGCGCCGTGGCCAGGCGGCGGCCGCGCGAGAGGTGCGTCGGAGATAACTTGATGTTACCTTTCGATGACGTTTTGGTTGTTGACCGGATGCAACTGCGCCGCGATGGTCTGGCAACCAGAAAAGTGTCCGGCAACGCGGACCGCGACTGATCTCAACGCCGGGGCGACACCGGCGCAGCTTTAACCAACTGAGGGGAGATGCCCATGCTTCGCACTGGATTCCTTGTATCGCTCGTTGCCGCCAGCATCGGTCTGGCCGGGACGGCGCATGCACAGCAAAAGACCGTCTACATGCCGGCCATCCTGGAATTGTCCGGCGCCGGCGCCGTGTCCGGCACCAACTTCCGCGACGGCATGCTCATGGCCATCGACGAGATCAACAAGGCCGGTGGCATTCTCGGCCACAAGATCGAGACGCCGGTGCTCGACACGCAGAGCGACGCCGGCACTTCGCGCGCGCAGTTGCAGAAGGTGCTCGACAACAACCCCTATGTCGTGTTCGGCCCGGTGTTCTCCGGCTCTGTGCTCGTGACGCAACTCATGACGATGAAGGCCGAGATCCCGGAAATCGTCGGCGGTGAGGCCGCGGCGATCACGCAGAAGAACGCCAGCTATGTTTTCCGCACCTCGTTCGGCCAGCAGTTCTCGATGCCGAAGATCGCCAACTACATTCACGACAGCATCAAGGCCAAGAGCGTGGCCGTGGTCTGGGTGAACAACGACTTCGGCAAGGGCGGCCGCGACAACTTCACCAAGGAGATGAAGGACCGCGGCATCAATGTCGCCGCCGACATCTCGACCGAAGTCGGGCAGGCCGATTTCTCCGCCGACGTTGTCAAGCTGAAAGGCGCCAATGCCGATGCCGTGTTCGTCTATCTCAACGAGGAAGAGAGCGCGCGCTTCCTCAAGGAAGCCAAGAAGCAGGGCATCAAGGCGCCGCTGATCGGCGAGACCACGCTGCTCGGCCAGAAGGTGATCGATCTCGCCGGCGGCGCCGCCGAAGGCGTGCAGGGCCATGTCGGCCTCACCGTCGACGCGCCGATCAAGGCGGTGCAGGACTTCGCCGCCAAGTTCAAGGCGCGCTACAACTACGTCTGCGATCACAACGGCATCAAGGGCTATACCGGCGTCTACTTCGTCAAATACGTGACGGAGAAGATCGGCAAGTTCGACGGCAAGGCCTTCGCTGAAAAGGCGCATGGCATCACCATCACGCCGCAGGAAGAGCCCGGCATCCTGATGGAAGCCAAGTGGGACAAGAACGGCGACATCGATCGTGAAAGCTTCCTCGGCGAGGTCGTCGACGGCAAGCAGAAGATCGTCAAGACCCTGCCGATGCTGAGCAAGAAGTAATCGCCCTTCGTCGTAACGCTTCCGCCCGGCCGACCACGCCGGGCGGAACCTGACGGGCTCCGTCTCATGGCCTCGTTCATCCAGCTCATGGTCTCGGGACTTGCGACCGGGGCGATCTACGCGCTTATCGCCATCGGCTTCACGCTGCTCTGGCAGACGTCGCAAACCATCAACTTCGCCCAGGGCGAGTTCGTCATGCTGCCGGCTTTCTTCGTGCTGGCGGCGATGAACATGGGCGCACCATATTGGCTGGCGGCGTTGATCGGCATCGCGCTCTCCGTCGTCATCCTCGGCGTGCTGTTTAAGGCCGTCATCGTCGACCCGATGATCAGGCACGGCGTGCTGCCGCTGGTGATCACGACCATCGCGCTGTCCTTGTTCCTCAAGGAAAGCGTCAAGGATTTCTACTCGTCGCAGGCGCAGCCGTTTCCGGCGCTGGTGGCGCCGCGCGACCTGCATTTTCTAGGTGCCGTGGTGTCGCTGCAGAGCATCGTCGTGCTCGCCGTCGCTGTGGCGACCGTCATCGGCCTGCATCTGCTGCTCAACAAGACGCGGCTCGGCCGCTGCATGCAGGCGACCGCGCAGAACCCGACGGTGGCGCGCATTCTTGGCATTCCGGTCGGCCGCATGGTGCTCTACACCTTCCTCATCAACGGCGCGCTGGTCGCCATCGCCTCGCTTTTGATCTCGCCGATCTATCTCGCCAAGTTCACCAATGGCGAGGCGCTCGGCATGGCGGCCTTCATCGCCGCCATCATCGGCGGCTTCAATCAGGTGCGCGGCGCCATTCTCGGCGGCATCATTCTCGGCGTGCTCGACAACCTGTCGGCGGCCTATCTGTCGTCGTCGTATCGCGGCGCGTTTCCGCTCGTCATTCTCATCGCGGTCATCCTGTTCCGGCCGCAGGGACTGCTCGGCCGGGTCGAGGAGCGCGCGGTATGAAGCGCTTCGGTCCTCTGTCGGTAGCGGTCGCCGCCGCGGCGGCGATCGGGTTGCCGTTCCTGCTCAAGCCGTTCGGCGTCTACCTGATCTCGATGTGGGCGGTGCTGACCATCGCCGCCATCGGCCTCAACCTCACGCTCGGTTATGCCGGACAGGTGTCGATGGCGCAGGGCGCCTTCGTCGGCATCGGCGCCTACACGGTGGCGCTGCTGACCGCCGCGGGCTGGCCATTCTTTCCCGCCTTCATTCTCGGCGGCGCGCTGTGCTTCGTCATCGGCTGGCTGCTCGGCTATCCGGCGCTGCGCGTGCAGCATCATTATCTCGCCTTCGTCACGCTGGCCTTCAATACATTGGTCTTCCTCGTGCTGCGCAACGAGGAATGGCTGACCCGCGGCAGCTACGGCATCGCCGGCACCGACCGGCCGAGCCTGTTCGGCCTGTCGACCGACAATGCGCGCGTGTTCTATTTCCTCTGCCTCGCGATCCTCATCCTCCTCTCGGCGGCGACGTGGTGGATGCTGCGCTCGCCCTGGGGCAGGGCCTTCGTCGCCTTGCGCGAAAATCCGATCCGCGCGCTGTCGCTCGGCCTCGACACGCGGCGCTACACGCTGATGGCTTTCGCCCTCGGCTCGACCTTGGGCGGTCTGGCCGGCGGGCTCTACGCGCCGCTGGTGCAGTTCATCGAGCCCGGCTCGTTCTCGCTGAACCTGTCGTTCAACCTGCTGCTGATGGTGATCGTCGGCGGCAGCGGCCGCTTCTTCGGGCCCTTCGTCGGCGCGCTGATCGCCGTGCTGCTGCCGGAATGGATGCGCGTCGCCGAAGGTTATTACCTCATCATCTATGCCATGCTGGTGATGGTGCTGATGGTGTTCTGTCCGTCGGGCGTGATCGGCCTGTTCGAAAAGGCCATGAAGCCGAAGAAGCCGCCGGCGGCGCCGGCTGCCGCGGCGATCAAGGCGGAGGCGACCCCGCAATGACCGCCGTCCTCGAAGTCAACAACCTCAGCAAGCGTTTCGGCGGCATCGTCGCCGTCGACAACGTGTCGTTCACCGTCAATGACGGTGACATTCTCGGCATCATCGGGCCGAACGGCTCGGGCAAGTCGACCTTGTTCAACTGCGTGCTCGGTCAGCTCTTGCCTTCCGAGGGTTCGGTGCGCATCGACGGCCAGGAGTCGACCGGCATGCGGCCGTGCGATCTCAACCGTCTCGGCGTCAGCCGTACATTTCAGTTGCTGCAGGTGTTTCCGCAGTTGTCGGTGCGCGACAATCTCATTCTCGCCGGCCAGGAGCATCAGGGCTCGATGGCGTCGCGGCTGTTCGGCCGGCCCGATGCCGGGCTCGGCGATGCGGCCGATCAGATGATCGAGTTCTTCCGTCTGACGCATCTTTCCGACGAACAGGCCGGCATGCTCAGCTACGGCCAGCAGAAACTGCTCGACGCGGCGATGGCCTTCATGGCCGGCCCGCGCCTCGTGCTGCTCGACGAGCCGGCCGGCGGCGTCAACCTCACCATGCTCGGCCTGTTGCGCGAGCGCCTGCAGGCCTATCACGCAGAGCGCAAGGCGACCTTCGTCGTCATCGAGGACCAGATGGAATTCGTCATGGCGCTGTGCACCCGTGTCCTGGTGCTGGCGGAGGGCAAGATCATTGCCGAAGGCGCGCCGGAGGAAGTGCGGCGCAACCCCGCCGTGATCGAAGCCTATCTCGGTCATTGAGGATCACTCGCCATGTCCGCAAGCGACGCCATCCTCACCCTCGACGACATCTATGCCGGCTACGGCAAGATGACGATCCTCAACGGCACTACCGCGCGCATCCGCCGCGCCGCCATCACCACGGTGATCGGGCCGAACGGCGCCGGCAAGTCGACTTTGTTTAAGACCATCTACGGCCTGTTGCCGGTGCGCACCGGCTCGATCACCTTCGACGGCCGCGCCACCACGAACTTCCAGCCGCGGCAGATGCTCGATGCCGGCGTCGCCTATATTCCGCAGGGCCGCAACATCTTCCCTGAGCTGAGCGTGCGCCATAACCTCGAACTCGGCGGCGTCGCGCTGGCCGATCAGTCGCAGCTCCCCGAACGCATGGAGCGCATCATGCAGCGCTTCCCGATGCTGCGGGAGAAGGCTGACACCCAGGCCTCGACCATGTCGGGCGGCCAGCAGAAGCTGCTCGAGGTCGCGCGCGGCCTGCTGCTCGATCCCAAGCTGATCCTGATCGACGAGCCGTCGATCGGCCTGTCGCCGCTGATGGTGCAGGAAGTGTTCGGCATTCTCAAAGACCTGCGCGACAAGGGCGTCACCATCCTGCTCATCGAGCAGAACGCCAAGCAGGCGCTGCAGATGTCGGATTACGGCCTGGTGCTGGAGCAGGGCCAGACCCGAATCGAGGACACGGCGGCCAACATCCTCAACGATCCGCGCATCGCCCAGCTTTTCCTCGGCGGCGGACTGGCGGCGGCGTCCTGAGCGGCAAAGACAACTTCTCGCGAGCGAGCGACCGGGCGCCGCGATGCGGACGCCCGGCGCCGGTCGGTGTCAGGGCTTTTTCGTCAGGCCCTTGTCGTTCATCCATTTGTGAATCAAGTCGGCGATCTGCACATTGTTCTTGTCCATCATCATCATGTGCGAGTTGCCCTTGATGCCGACCTTCGGCAGGTCGATCACGTCGACGGTGCCGCCGGCCTTCTTCATCGCTTCGGCAAAGGACACACCCGTGGCGCGGATCTTCGGCCAGCGCGAGTCCTGGTCGATGTAATCGCCGTAGACGACGAGCGTCGGGATATCCTTGAGCAGGTCGGCCTTGGCGGGATCGCCGACGCCGGCCGGTTCGATGGCGATCAGTGCCTTGACCTTGTCGGGCCGTGCCTGCGCCGCCTTGAAGCCGAACGTTCCGGCCTGGCTGTGAAACAGGATGACGCACGGACAGACCTTGTCGATCTCGGCGATGTAGGCTTTCAGGATCGCGTCGTCGGTGGTGGTCCAGCGCGGCACGTTCTGCTTGACGAACTGTTCGTAGGCCTCGACGGGAAACTGGTTGCCCGGCAGCACCTTTCGCTTGGCCGGATCGGGGTCGTAGGAGCCGGCGCCCTGGCCGATGCGGAAGCGCTCGAACGGGTTGGCCGTCGTCAGGAAAACCGGATCGCCTTCGAACACATCCGGCGGCGCGAAGCCCGAGAGGCCGCGCTCCACGGCATCGGAGTTGTAAACGGCCCAGCCCTTGCGCAGGAAATAATTGAGCCAGCCTTCGCGTCCGTCCGGCGTCGTCTCATAGGTCACGCCGGTCAAGCCGCCGCCGTGCCACATCAGCAGCGGATAGGCGCCAGTCTCGTTGGTTGGCAGGAAGTACTGCACGTACATCTGCTCGACCTGATAGGTGCCGTTCGGATCGATCCTGGCGGGCACGCCGCCTTTGGTGAAGGTGACTTCTTTCACATGCTTGCCGGAGATCGTCACCAGGCGTCCGCCGACGTGAAAAGAGCCCATGTCGCGCAGCGAGATCGGCTCCGCCGCGCCGGCGGGTCCGGCGACTCCTGTCATGGCGAGTGCGCCTCCGAGCAGCAGTCCCTTCCACATACCGTCATCCTCCTTGGTCCTCTGATTTTTCTTGCGTCGCTAGCCCGCCCGGTCCGCCCGTCTGGCATGCCCGGCAGTCGGGCGGGAGAGGTATTCTAGGAGGCAAGAGTGCCGGCGGCGCGGCGCTGTCGGCCCGGCCGCTATGTGCTGCCTGCATGCCCCGCCGGTTCGAGGACCTCAGGTCAGCCGCCAGGGCAGCCGTTGCGGTCGAGCGTGTGGAATACATAATAACCGACGTCCCCCTGTGGCGCTTCGCCACAAATGGTGGCGAAGGACTGAACTCGGCCGCTTTCAGGCAAATTTCAGAGGCGGGCTAGATTCTATCGGCCAGTTAGCGACGAAAAGCCAATTCAATAGGCTTTCGCTATTGCGAAATGTTATTGGAAAATCGAGTTTTGATAGTGATTGTCGATCAATCCATCGAAACAGGCTTCTTGATCGGTAAAATCAAACAATTCTAATGCAGCGAAGCGCAGAAAAAGCGGTTCGAAACATGACAGCATCATCCGGGTGGGACGCGAATCTGGCGGCGGAGATCATCGGCCGCCACAAGGATACCGAGGGGCCGCTGCTCCCGATCCTGCACAGCCTGCAGGAAGCCTTTGGCTACATCCCGGAGCCGGCCGAGCCGATGGTGGCCGACGCTCTCAATATATCCCGCGCCGAAGTGCACGGCGTCGTCACCTTCTATCACGACTACCGCCAGGCTCCGGCCGGCCGCCACGTCCTCAAGCTCTGCCAGGCCGAGGCCTGCCAGGCCTGCGGCAGCGACGCGCTCGCCGCGCGCGCCCAGGAGAAGCTCGGCGTGAAACTCGGTGAAACCTCGGCCGACGGCCGGGTCACGCTGGAACCGGTTTACTGCCTCGGCCTTTGTTCTGTGTCGCCCTCGGCGATGATTGACGGCCGCATTGTCGCCCGGCTCGACGCCAACAAGCTCGATGCCCTGATCGCGGAGACGGCCCGATGAGCACGATCCGCATTTATGTTCCCGGCGACGCCGCGGCGGTGGCTTGCGGCGCCGATGACATTGCCCGCACCATCGGCGATCTCGCGGCGAGGAAGAACGTCGCCGTGCAGATCATCCGCAACGGCTCGCGCGGCATGCACTGGCTCGAGCCGATGCTCGAAGTCGCGACCGGTGACGGCCGCATTGCCTACGGCCCGGTCGAGGCCGGCGACGTCGAGGGCGTGTTCGAAGCGATGCTGGCCAATGGCGGCGAGCACAAGCTGCGCGTCGGCAAGCCGGAAGACCATCCGTTCATGAAGAAGCAGACGCGCCTGACGTTCGCCCGCTGCGGCATCGTCGATCCGCGCTCGCTGGAAGACTACTGCGCCCATGGCGGCTATCGCGGCCTCAACAAGGCGCTGGCCAAGCCCGCCAACATCGTCGCCGAAGTCACGCAATCCGGCCTGCGCGGCCGCGGCGGCGCCGGCTTCCCGACCGGCATCAAGTGGAAGACGGTGGCCGACACCAAGGCGGAGCAGAAATACATCGTCTGCAATGCCGACGAGGGCGACAGCGGCACCTTCGCCGATCGCATGATCATGGAAGGCGATCCCTTCGTCCTCATCGAAGGCATGACGATTGCCGGCATCGCGGTGGGCGCCACCAAGGGATACATCTATATCCGCTCCGAATATCCGCACGCCATTGACGTTATGAACGACGCCATCGCCGCCGGTCGCCGCGGCGGCGTGCTCGGCGACAAGGTGTGCGGCTCCAGTTACGCCTTCGATCTCGAAGTCCGCGTCGGCGCCGGCGCCTATGTCTGTGGCGAGGAAACGGCGCTGCTCGACAGTCTCGAAGGCAAGCGCGGGCAGGTGAGGGCGAAGCCGCCGCTGCCGGCGCACAAGGGCCTGTTCGGCAAGCCGACCGTCATCAACAACGTGCTGTCGCTCGCCACCGTGCCGATCATCATGGACAAGGGCGCGGAGTTTTATAAGAACTTCGGCATGGGCCGCTCGCGCGGCACGATGCCGATCCAGCTTGCCGGCAATCTCAATTACGGCGGGCTGTTCGAAACCGCCTTCGGCATCACGCTCGGCGAACTGGTGGACGAGATCGGCGGCGGCTGCTTCACCGGCCGCCCGGTCAAGGCCGTGCAGGTCGGCGGCCCGCTCGGGGCCTACTTCCCGCGGGCGCTGTTCGATACGCCGTTCGACTACGAAGCCTTTGCCGCCAAGGACGGCCTGATCGGCCACGGCGGCATCGTCGTGTTCGACGACAGTGTCGATATGGCCAAGCAAGCCCGTTTCGCCATGGAATTCTGCGCCGTCGAATCCTGCGGCAAGTGCACGCCGTGCCGCATCGGCTCGACGCGCGGCGTCGAGACGGTCGATCGCATCATGAAGGGCATCGAGCGCGACAAGAACCTCGAAGTCCTCACCGACCTCTGCAACACCATGAAATTCGGCTCGCTCTGCGCGCTGGGCGGCTTCACGCCGTATCCGGTGATGAGCGCGCTCACCCATTTCCCCGAAGACTTCGGCGCCTCGCCGCGTCTCGAAGCCGCTGAATAAAGGAGACCGGTCATGTCTCTCATCCACGAAACCGATTACGGCACACCCAAATCCAAATCCGAGAAGATGGTCACGCTGACCATCGACGGCGTCGAGGTCACGGTGCCGGAGGGCACCTCGATCATGCGCGCCGCCATGGACATGGGCACGCAGATCCCGAAACTGTGCGCGACCGACATGGTCGACGCCTTCGGTTCCTGCCGCCTCTGCCTGGTCGAGATCGAGGGCCGCGCCGGCACGCCGGCCTCGTGCACCACGCCGGTGGCGCCGGGCATCGTCGTCAAGACGCAGACCGATCGTCTCAAGACCATCCGCAAGGGCGTGATGGAGCTCTACATCTCCGACCATCCGCTCGACTGCCTGACCTGCTCGGCGAATGGCGACTGCGAATTGCAGGACATGGCCGGCCAGGTCGGCCTGCGCGACGTGCGCTACGGCTATGAGGGCGAGAACCACGTCTTCGCCAAGACGCCCGAAGGCCTCAACCCGAACTGGCTGCCGAAGGACGAGTCGAACCCGTACTTCACCTACGAGCCGTCGAAGTGCATCGTCTGCTCGCGCTGCGTCCGCGCCTGCGAGGAAGTGCAGGGCACTTTCGCGCTGACCATCGCCGGCCGCGGCTTCGGCAGCCGCGTCGCCGCCGGCATGGAAGAGAGTTTCCTCGGGTCCGAATGCGTGTCGTGCGGCGCCTGCGTGCAGGCCTGCCCGACCGCGACGCTGAACGAGAAGAAGGTGATCGAGATCGGCAAGCCCGAGCACTCGGTCGTCACCACTTGCGCGTACTGCGGTGTCGGCTGCTCGTTCAAGGCCGAGATGCGCGGCGAGGAGCTGGTCCGCATGGTGCCGTGGAAGGACGGCGAGGCCAATCGCGGCCATTCCTGCGTCAAGGGCCGCTTCGCCTGGGGCTACGCCACCCACAAGGAGCGCATCCTCAATCCGATGATTCGCTCCTCGATCCACGAACCGTGGAAGGAAGTGAGCTGGGACGAGGCGATCGCCTACACGGCCTCCGAGTTCAAGCGCATCCAGAAAAAGTACGGCAAGGACTCCGTCGGCGGCATCACCTCGTCGCGCTGCACCAACGAAGAAACCTTCCTGGTGCAGAAGCTGATCCGCGCCGCCTTCCGCAACAACAACGTCGATACCTGCGCCCGCGTCTGCCACTCGCCGACCGGCTACGGCCTCGGCCAGACCTACGGCACCTCGGCCGGCACGCAGAATTTCGATTCGGTCGAAGACAGCGACGTCATGGTCGTGATCGGCGCCAATCCGGCGGCGGCGCATCCGGTGTTCGCCTCGCGCATGAAGAAGCGGCTGCGCCAGGGCGCCAAGCTGATCGTCATCGATCCGCGCCGCACCGAGATGGTGCAGTCGGCGCATATCCAGGCCGACTATCATCTCGCGCTGCTGCCCGGCACCAACGTCGCCGTCGTCACGGCGCTGGCGCATGTCATCGTCACCGAGAAGCTGTACGACGAGAAGTTCATTCGCGAGCGCTGCGACTGGGATGAATTCCAGCACTGGGCCGAGTTCGTCTCGCTGCCGCAGAATTCGCCGGAAACCGTCGCCAAATTGTCCGGCGTGCCGGCGGAGCAGATCCGCGGCGCGGCGCGGCTCTATGCCACCGGCGGCAACGGCGCGATCTATTACGGCCTCGGCGTCACCGAGCACAGCCAGGGCTCGACCACCGTCATGGGCATCGCCAACCTCGCCATGGCGACCGGCAATATCGGCCGCAAGGGCGTCGGCGTGAACCCGCTGCGCGGCCAGAACAACGTGCAGGGCTCGTGCGACATGGGTTCGTTCCCGCACGAACTGTCCGGCTATCGCCACATCTCGCTCGACGAACCGCGCCAGCTCTTTGAAAAGGACTGGGGCGTGACGCTGGAGAAGGAGCCGGGTCTGCGCATCCCGAACATGCTCGATGCCGCCGTCGAAGGCACATTCAAGGGCATCTACATCCAGGGCGAAGACATCCTGCAGTCCGATCCCGACACGCATCACGTGTCGGCCGGCCTCGAAGCGATGGAATGCGTCGTGGTGCAGGATCTGTTCCTCAACGAGACGGCGCGCTTTGCCCACGTCTTCCTGCCGGGTTCGACGTTCCTGGAAAAGAACGGCACCTTCACCAATGCCGAGCGCCGCATCCAGCTCGTGCGCAAGGTGATGTCGCCGAAGAACGGCTACGAGGACTGGGAGATCACCTGCATGATCTCGAACGCGCTCGGCTATCCGATGCACTACGAGCATCCCTCGCAGATCATGGACGAGATCGCACGCCTGACGCCCGGCTTTGCCAACGTCTCCTTCAAGATGTTGGAGGAGCGCGGCTCCGTGCAGTGGCCGTGCAACGACAAGGCGCCGGAAGGCTCGCCAATCATGCACGTCGACGGCTTCGTGCGCGGCAAGGGCAAGTTCATCGTCACCGAATACGTGGCGACCGACGAGAAGACCGGCCCGCGCTTCCCGCTGCTGCTCACCACCGGCCGCATCCTGTCGCAGTACAATGTCGGCGCCCAGACGCGGCGCACCGACAATTCGCTGTGGCACGCCGAGGACGTGCTGGAGATCCATCCGCACGATGCCGAGCAGCGCGGCGTCAAGGATGGCGACTGGGTCAAGCTCGCCAGCCGCGCCGGCGAAACCGCCTTGCGCGCGGTGGTCACCGACAAGGTGGCCCCGGGCGTGGTCTACACCACGTTCCATCACCCGGACACGCAGGCCAACGTCATCACCACGGACTACTCCGACTGGGCGACCAACTGCCCCGAGTACAAGGTCACCGCGGTGCAGGTGTCGCCGTCGAACGGCCCGACGCCGTGGCAGGAGGAGTACGAGCGCTTCTCCAAGGAGACGCGGCGCATCGTTCCGGCGGAAGCCGCGGAGTAGGCCGTGGCCGGTCCGATCCGCACCGTCGAACGCTTGGCCTGGCGGGCAGGGCGCTTTACGCCCGGCGAGCGTGCGATCGCGGAGGAGACGGCCGTCGCCTTCACCTATAACGGCACCTCCTATGCCGTGATGATGGCGACGCCGCAGGACCTCGAGGACTTCGCGGTCGGCTTCACCGTCACCGAAGGCATCGTCACTGCGCCGGACGAGATCGAGCATCTCGAAGTGCTCGAGCTCGAGGCCGGCATCGAACTGCAGATGCGGCTCACCGAAGCGCGCGCCGGGGCGCTGGCGGCGCGGCGGCGTCATCTGGCCGGGCCGACCGGCTGCGGCCTGTGCGGCATCGAGTCGCTGACCGAGGCGATGCGGCCGCTGTCGCCGCTGGCCGATCACGTGGCGGTTTCGCCGCGCGACATCATGCGCGCGATCGGCGCCTTGTCCGATCTGCAGGTCATTAACCAACAGACGCGCGCTGTACATGGCGCCGCGTTCTATCGGCCGGTCGAGGACAGCCTCGTCATGCGCGAGGATGTCGGCCGCCATAACGCGCTCGACAAATTGTGCGGCGCGCTGCTGCGCGACAATATTTCGCGGCAGAGCGGCTTTGCGCTGGTCACCAGCCGGCTGTCGATCGAGATGATCCAGAAGGCGGTGGTCGTCGGCATTCCGATCCTGGTCGCGGTGTCGGCGCCGACAGCGCTCGCCGTGAAGGCCGCCGAAGCCGCCGGCATGACATTGGTCGCGGTGGCGCGGGCCGACGGATTCGAGGTGTTCACGCACCCGCAACGTATCAAGGAAGAACGGAGCCTTCATGTCGTCGCAGGGTAAGGGAGCCGACAAGCTGGTCTATATGGCCAACCAGATCGGCAAGTTCTTCGCCACGCAGAAGCAGGGCGGCGATGTCGATGGTGTCGCCACCCACATCCGCAAGTTCTGGGATCCGCGCATGCGCGCGGCGATCTTCGCGCATCTCGACGCCGGCGGCGCCGGTCTCGATCCGCTGGCGCTCCAGGCGCTTCGGAAGCTGAAAGCGGAAGCGGCCCAGGTCTCGGGCGCGCATCCGGCGGCCGACGCGGTGATCGAACCGTCGGGCTAGCCGGTTCCGGCCGTTTTGGCCTCGCTTGCACCTGAACGGCGGCTGCGGTAGCAAAAACGCGGCCGTCGAGGCTTTTGCGGGTGTAGCTCAATGGTAGAGCAGCAGCCTTCCAAGCTGAATACGAGGGTTCGATTCCCTTCACCCGCTCCAGCCTTTCCGATGCCGGCCCGCTAGGGAACAGGCGGACCGCCGCAGCATGACATCCGCCAGCCAGCAAATCCGCCCCGTGCTCGATCATGCCGTCGTCAATGTCAGGGCCGGGCTCGACGACGCGGTCGCGCAGTTCAGCCGTCTCGGCTTTCACCTCACCGAACGCGGCCATCATTCGCTCGGCTCGAGCAATCATCTGGCGGTGTTCGGCAGCGACTATCTCGAACTGCTCGGCTTCATGCCCGAGAACGAGGGCAAGCGCCCCGACCTCCTGACGCATCCGCTCGGCCTCACCGGGCTGGCGTTCCGCGCCGACGATCCGGCGATGGTCTATGACATCCTGCGCGCGCGCGGCCTGCCGGCGCTGGAGCCGCTGCCGTTCCAGCGCCCGGTCGCGTTGCCCGACGGCACCAGCGCCGATGCGCGCTTCACCATCGTGCGCTTTCCGGCCGGCACCGTGCCGAACGGCCGCAGCTTCTTCTGTCACCATCACACGCCCGAGCTGGTCTGGCGGCCCGAGTGGCAGGTGCATCGCAACGGCGCGCTCGGCGTCGCCGAATTCGCCATCGCCGCGCATGAGCCATCGCGCACCGCGGCATTGTACGAAGCGATGTTCGGCTCGGAGCTGATGGCGCTGGTGCCGGGCGGCGTCGCCTTCACGACGCCGGCGCTGACGCTGCTGATCCTGACGCCGGACGCCGTCGCGCAGCGCTACAACGGCGCGGCTCTGGTCAGTCCCGATGGTTCGGATCGCATGGTTGCCCTCGGCATCGCCGTGCGCTCGCTCGACACGGCGCGCGCCGTGCTGGACGGCGAGGGCGTTCCCTATACGGCTCTGCCGTCGGGCGGCATTGTCGTGCCGCATGCTCAGGCCGGCAACGTGGCGCTGGCCTTCGTCGAGCGGTGAGGGGACGCGGCTTCATCCTCTTTCCTTAGTTACCCTCCCCCTCCAGGGGAGGGTGAAGCGGGGAGGGTGGTGTAAATTAATATTCCTAGGACTATTGACTCTGGTCCTTCCCTAGCCCTATATTCCCAACCATCCCGCCCCTGCTAGCGAGGGGTGTCTGTGCAGCATCTTCAGATGCGGGGCGGGGAGCGGTGGCCGGGGGCGGGGCGTCGGAGATGCGGCGCAAATTTCCCCTCCCGGCGGTCCAAGCCGCTCGGTCCCGGCGCGCCTACCGCGCGTCACTGGGGCGTAAGGCCTATGGGCAAGGGGCAGAGCCAGGCGCGCCGATCCGAAAGACGGCGCGCCTTTCCGAAGCAACCTCCCCGGACAGCCGACAAGCCCCGCAGCGGTGGATAGCAAGGTCAGTCCAC
>JAFEFL010000011.1 GCA_018240595.1 Pseudomonadota bacterium
CCGCGACGAACTCCTCACCTGCTGCTGAGCCTGCGCCCGCACGTCGGCGCGACGCTTCGCGTCCGCCGCCCGGTGCTGCCGTACCTGGGCTGCGCCGCGCCGGTTTTCGCCGCGGAGGTAAAATACGAAACCGCTCTTTAATAAACCGAACTATATATTCGCATTGCAAATATTGAATATATCTGGATACCGCAATCCGGTCGCGACCACACGCGCCAATCTCTCGACAGTTCAGGAAGGAATAACGCCATGACCTTTGGTCTGCGCGCGCAGCTCTACGCCATCGTCGCCGCGGTGATTGCAGGACTGGTCGTGTTCGCGTTTGCCAGCATCGGCAAGCAGCAAGGCGCGCTGGGCGAGGTTCGCGCGCAGTCGCTGCGCGAACTGGATGACATCGCTTACGGCATCGTCGCGCAACAGTACGAGCGGGCGAAGTCCGGCGCCATCAGCGAAGCCGAGGCCAAGGCCGAGGCGGCGCGCCGCGTCGGCGAACTGCGATACAAGGGCGACAACTACTTCTGGATCAACGACCTGCATCCAAACATGGTCATGCATCCGGCGCGGCCCGATCTCAACGGCAAGGACGTCGGCGACCTCAAGGACCCGAACGGCCTGGCGCTGTTCGTCGCGTTCGCCAATGTCGCGCGCAACGGCGGCGGCACGGTGAATTATCTCTGGCCGCGGCCCGGCTCGGACAAGCCGGTCAGCAAGAGCTCCTATGTGCAGTTGTTCGCGCCATGGGGCTGGGTGCTCGGCACCGGCGTTTATGTCGACGACATTGAAGCGATGGAATCCGGTTTCCGCATGCAGACCGCGGGTATCGGCCTCGTCATCGCGCTTTGCGTCGGCTTGTTTGCATGGTTCATGGCGCGAAGCCTCGGCAAGCGATTGGCGGCGCTGATGACGGTCATTCGCGCCCAGGCGGCGGGCGATCTCTCGGCCACGTCGTCCGACACCCGGCGCACAGACGAGATCGGCGCCATCGCCCGCAGCGTCAATGAAATGGCGGCGCGGCTTCGCGAGACCATCAGCGCCATCGCCGGCGCGACTCGCGAGTTCGGCAATGCGTCGTCGGAAATCGCCGCCGGCACCACCGATCTGTCCGAACGCACCGAGGATCAGGCCGCCAGCCTCGAGCAGACCTCGGCGTCGATGGAGCAGATTTCCGCTACCATCCGCCAGAACGCGGCCTATGCGTCCAACGCCAACAAGTCGGCGGCGGAAGCCCGTTCGGTCGCCGAGCGCGGCGGCGATGTCGCGCGCCACGCCGTGGCTGCCATGGCCAAGATCGAGGATTCCTCGCGCCGCATCTCCGATATCATCGGCATCATCGACGAGATTTCGCGCCAGACCAACTTGCTGGCGCTGAACGCCGCGGTCGAAGCGGCGCGCGCCGGAGAAGCCGGCCGCGGCTTCGCCGTCGTCGCCGCGGAAGTGCGCAGCCTGGCGCAGCGCTCGTCGCAAGCCGCCAGCGACATCAAGGAGTTGATCACGAACTCGTCGGGCCAGGTGCAGGAGGGCGTCGAACTCGTTAATCGCGCCGGCTCGTCGCTTGGCGAGATCATTGCCGCCATGAAGAACGTCACCGACGCCGTCGCCGACATCGCCAATGCCTCGACCGAGCAGGCCGGCGGCGTCGAACAGATCGGCAAGGCGCTGGTCCAGCTCGACGCGACGACGCAGCAGAATTCGGCGCTGGTCGAGGAGAACGCCGCGACCGCCAAGGCGCTCGAGGACCAGGTCAGATCGCTTGACGAACGCATCGCTTATTTCAAATTCGGCGCCGCCGCGCCGGCGCCGGTTCAAGCCGCGCCGGCTTCCGTCAGGCGCGAGCGTCATGGCCATGCCCACCGCCACACGCAGGTCCATCATCACGCGGCGCGGCTGAACGTCGGCGCGTCGGGCGACGTCGATCTCGACGCGGCGATCGACAAGCACGCCGAATGGAAGGTGCGCCTGCGACGGGCGATTTCGAACCAGGAGCAACTGGACGCGCCGGCCATCGCCAAGGACGACTGCTGCGCGCTGGGTCAGTGGTTGCACGGTGCCGGCAAGGCGCGGCACGGCAACAACAGCGAGTTCGAGAAGCTGAAGACGCTGCATCGCTCGTTCCATGCCGAAGCCGGCCGTATCGCCGCTCTCATCAACGAGCGCCGCTACGACGATGCGGAAAGGGCGCTGGCGAACGGCACCGCCTACGCCAAAGCCTCCGACACGGTGATCGGCGCCATCATGGCGCTCAAGCGCAAGCTGGCGGCCTGACGGTTCGCACCTACACGGATACCGGGCCGCTCGTGGCCATTTGACTTCCCGCCATCCGCGCGCGCACAAGCGCGCAACGCAATCGGCGTTTCACTCCGAGGGGCTTCTACGATGGACATCGTCGTCAAGGATTCGAACGGCACACCGCTCAGCGAAGGCGACACCGTCACCGTCATCAAGGATCTGAAGCTGAAAGGGTCGTCTACCGTGATCAAGCGCGGCACCGTGATCAAGAACATCCGCTTCAACGGCAACGAAGATGAGATCGAAGGCCGCACCGACAAGGTGAAGGGGCTGGTGCTGCGCACGGAATTTCTTCGCAAGTCGTAAAACGCCCTTGACGGGCTCATAATCCTATTTTAATATTCCTATCAGCCGGTCCATCGAGGGGCGTTTCTAGAGACGATCCTGAGGCGGGGCCGGCTGCGGCGCCTGCGGGCGGGGCTCGTAACCCCGCCTCCGGGAAGTCGCGGGCAGCCGTCCGGGGCTACTACGAGCCCCCGCCCTTCGGTGGGCTGGGCGCGGTGCCGGTGAAGGCGGGCGAAAGCCCGCCGGAGGTCATGCCCCCTCGCAAGGGTGCATGATCGGAACCGGCGCCCGGAAGCTACGGCCCCGCGAACACAAATCGCCGCCAGTGGAGCGCCGTGAGGCGCCTCTCCGCGATCGCAAACGGAGAGAAGACGCCTCTCCAGCGTCTCGGGCGGCCGCGCCGGCCGCTCAGGAGGTCTCGCAAACCTCCGCGTTTCACGGCGCTCCGCTCCCCTCGGCTTTTCCAGACGGGACGGACATGGAAGGCAGGCCGCCCCGGGCCTTCAACAACAGGGGCGATGGCGCACGCGCAGGTTCACCCGGTGCGGCCAAATGTGCGCATGGTTAATCCGCGGGCGCGCGCGTGAAATACCATAACCCTCGATGCATCAACGAGATTTCGTCGCGATGGAACTTCGCCGTAGCGCTCGCGCGGGACGCGTCTGCGTTGTGCGCGCATTGTCGTTTCGCGCGTCTTCGGGTACATTAACGACTTGTTAAGTATGTAGCGTAACCCGGAGTTAACGGTCATGTCCGTCGCGTCGTACGACGACCACGCCGCGCTGATCAACGAAAGCCTCCACAATCAGCCGCTTCCACCTCTGCCGCGCGGCATCATCGTCGGCGGTCCGAAGGTGCGCGCCAAGCAGCGTGAGAGCATGCTGCTGTTCTTCATCTTCATGGGCGGTTCGATCGCCGGCGTGTACTGGGCGGTGACGCAGGGCCTGACCTGGGTCGAGTGGTCGATGTTCGCGCTCGGTTACACCGTGACGACGCTCGGCCTCGGCATCACCGTGCATCGCATGCTGGTGCACCGCTCGTTCAAGTGCGGCCCGGTCGTGAAGTTCGTGCTCTGCGCCATGGGCCAGCTCACCTGCCAGGGCTCGCTGCTCAAGTGGGTCGGCAACCACCGCCGCCATCATCTCTACACCGACGACGTCGGCGATTGTCATTCGCCGCACATCGACAGCCACGGCCGCCCCTTCACCAACAAGCTGCGCGCCTGGATGTATGCCAATAACGGCTGGCTGTTCGACGACACGCTGACCGACAACGACGTGTTCGCCAAGGACATGCTCGACGACAAGATGGTCATGTTCTTCACGCGCACGCGCTGGTTCTGGTACTTCCTGTCGATGGTCGGCTTCCCGGCGATCTGGGGCTATGCCTTCGGCGGCTGGCACGCGATGTGGGGTTGCATTCTGTTCGCCGGCTTCCTGCGCACCTATCTCTCGGTGATGGCGACGGCGACGGTGAACTCGGTGTGCCACAAGATCGGCTATCGCCGTTTCGACGACGCCAAGGACGAGTCGACCAACAACCTGATCATGACGGCGCTGACCTTCGGCGAGGGCCTGCACAACAACCATCACCGCTTCCCGCGCGACGCCTATCTGTCGCACGCCTGGTACGAGTTCGATCTCAACGGCCTCATCATCCTCGGCCTCGAGAAGCTCGGCCTGGTTTACGATGTGGTCCACGCCTCGAAAGTGCACAAGGCGCAGGCGCCGACCCAACTCGCGGCGTAGCGATCTCGTCCCGCGCCGGAAACCGAACCTCCAAAAACTGAAACGGCCAGGCGAAAGCCCGGCCGTTTGGCATCTCTGCAGGTGCGGCGGACGGCTTACTCGTCGTCTTCGTCCTGGCCCTTGCCGCCGATCTGCTTGAGCTTGGCGAACACGGCGTTGACGTCGACGTCGCCGGACTTTTCCTTTTCCTCGGCGGCAGCGGCCGCGACTTCGGCTTCCTTGCGCGTCGTCTCGGCGGCCGGCAGCAGCGTCGCGCCGGCAGCGGCGGCCTGCGGCTTTTCCTTGTTGGCGCGCGCGACTTCCATGTCGAGCTCGATCTGCGAGGTGAGGCCGAGCGTTACCGGGTCCATCGGCGCGAGGTTCGCGGCATTCCAGTGCGTGCGGTCGCGGATGGCGGCGATCGTCGTCTTGGTGGTGCCGACGAGGCGCATGATCTGCGCGTCCTTGAGCTCAGGGTGATTGCGCACCAGCCACAGGATGGCGTTCGGGCGGTCCTGGCGGCGCGACACCGGCGTATAGCGCGGGCCTTTCTTGCCGCCGCTCGAGGTGCCGGTCAGCGGCACCTTGGGATCGACCAGCTTCAGCGAGGCGGCCGGATCGGCTTCCGCGGCGGCGATCTGCTCGCGGGTGAGCTGGCCGGTGGCGACAGGGTCGAGGCCCTTGATGCCCTGCGCGGAATCGCCGTCGGCGATGGCTTTGACCTCGAGCGGGTGCAGCTTGCAGAATTCCGCGATCTGGTCGAACGACAGCGCGGTATTGTCCAGAAGCCACACGGCCGTGGCTTTCGGCATCAGGGGGGCTGCGCTGGCCATAAGGCAAATCTCCTCTAGCGCTCCGGCCGCGACGTCTTCGCGGCCCGGAACAAAGATCATCGGCGATGATCGGAAAGTGCCGGGAATATAGGGTCATAGGCCGGGCGGCGCAACCGTTCCGGCTTGACAGCAAAGGCCCTGAAACCCCATGTCGGGTGGGCATACCGGCCGGAAAAGCCGGGCATTTTCGAGGATCCGATGGCGGTTGAGGGCAGTAAAGACGGGATCGTGGGCGCTGCCAAGCCGCCTCTGAAGGTCCTCTTGTGCTCGCCGCGCGGTTTCTGCGCCGGGGTGGTCCGGGCCATCGATTCGGTCGAGCAGGCGCTCAAGCTCTACGGCCCACCGGTCTATGTCCGGCACGAGATCGTCCATAACCGCTACGTGGTCGAAAGCCTGCGCGCCAAGGGCGCGATTTTCGTCGAGGAGCTGGCCGAGGTCCCGGAAGGCACCAAGGCGCCGGTCATCTTCTCCGCCCATGGCGTGCCCAAATCGGTGCCGGACGAGGCCGCCGGCCGCAACCTGTTCGCGCTCGACGCCACCTGTCCGCTGGTCACCAAGGTGCACCGCGAAGCCGAAATCCATCACCGCCGCGGCCGCGAGATCGTGCTGATCGGCCACGCCGGCCACCCCGAGGTCATCGGCACCATGGGGCAACTTCCGGCCGGCGCGGTGAGTCTCATCGAAACGCTCGAGGATGCGGATCGGTTTGGGCCGCGCGACGCCAATGCGCTCGCTTATGTGACGCAGACCACTCTGTCGGTGCAGGACACTGCGGCGATCGTCGAGCGGCTGAAGCAGCGCTTCCCCGCCATCGTCGGCCCGCACAAGGAAGACATCTGCTACGCCACCACCAATCGCCAGGAAGCGGTGCAGCGCGTCGCGCCGATCGTCGACGCGCTGATCGTCGTCGGCGCGCCGAACTCGTCCAATTCGCAGCGCCTGCGCGAAGTCGCCGAGCGCGCCGGCTGCCGTCACGCCGCGCTGGTGCAGCGCGCCGCCGACATCGACTGGAACGAGTTCGGAAACATTTCGAGCCTCGGCATCACGGCGGGTGCCTCGGCGCCGGAAATCCTGGTCGAGGAAATCATCGACGCCTTCGCCGCGCGCTTCGACGTCAGCGTCGAGACGGTCTCCGCGGCGGAAGAGGGCGTGTTCTTCCCGCTGCCCCGCGCGCTGCGCGAGAACCAGGCGGCGGAGTAGCGCCGCATGGCCGTCTACACCGACGTTACGACCGACGATCTGGCGCGGTTCCTCGCCACCTACGACATCGGCGATCTGCTCTCCTACAAGGGCATCGCCGAAGGCGTCGAGAACTCGAATTTCCTCGTGCACACGAGCAAGGGCAATTTCATCCTCACGCTCTACGAGAAGCGCGTGGCGGAAGCCGATCTGCCGTTCTTCCTGGCGCTGATGGAGCACCTCGCCGCGCGTGGTCTCAACTGTCCGCAGCCGGTGAAGAACCGTCAGGGCGTCGCGCTCGGCGTGCTCGCGGGCCGGCCGGCGGCGATCGTCACCTTCCTCGAAGGCATGTGGATGCGGCGGCCGAGCGCCAAGAATTGCGCCGCGGTCGGCGAGGCGCTGGCGAAGCTGCACATCGCCGGCAGCGACTTCACCATGAAGCGCGTCAACGCGTTGTCGGTGTCGAACTGGCGGCCTTTGTTCGAGCATGCCGGCCCGCGCGGCGACGACGTGCACCCGGGCCTGTGCGACGCCATCGTCAAGGAACTCGTCGTTCTGGAAAAGTCCTGGCCGCGCGATCTGCCGCAGGGCGTCATTCACGCCGACCTGTTTCCCGACAACGTATTCTTTCTCGGCGAGACGCTGTCGGGTCTGATCGACTTCTATTTCGCCTGCACCGACACGCTGGCTTACGACGTCGCCATTTGTCTCAACTGCTGGTGCTTCGAGCCGGATGCGTCATTCAACGTCACCAAGGGCCGCGCGCTGCTCAAGGCCTATCAGGCGGTGCGGCCGCTATCGCAAGCAGAACGCGATGCGCTGCCGATGCTGGCGCGCGGCGCGGCCATGCGCTTCCTGCTGACGCGGCTGGTCGATTGGCTGTCGGTGCCGGAAGGCGCGCTGGTCAAGCCGAAAGACCCGCTCGAATATTTCCGCAAGCTGCGCTTCCACCAGACGGTGCGCAGCGCCAGCGATTACGGATTGGACGCCTGATGTCGGACCAGCGCGTCACCATCTATACCGACGGCGCCTGCTCGGGGAATCCGGGGCCGGGCGGCTGGGGCGCGATCCTCACCTTCGGCGACACGCGCAAGGAGATGTTCGGCGGCGAGGAGCACACCACCAACAACCGCATGGAGCTGATGGCGGCGATCGCTTCGCTTGAAGCGTTGAAGCGGCCGTGCACCGTGGATCTGCACACCGACAGTCAATACCTGCGCAACGGCATCATGAGCTGGATCCACGGCTGGAAGCGCAACGGCTGGCGCACCGCCGACAAGAAGCCGGTGAAGAATGTCGATCTGTGGCAGCGCCTCGACGAGGCGCTCAAGCCGCATGACGTGAAATGGCATTGGGTGAAGGGCCATGCCGGGCATCCGATGAACGAGCGCGCCGACGAGCTGGCGCGCGAAGGCATCGTCGCCGCCCGCGCCGGCGCCAAGGGCGCGATGAGCAAGGCGTAGCGATCGCCTCGAAGCAGAGTACTCCGGTCATCCCCGCGAAAGCGGGGATCTAGCGCTGGATCAGCCGCCTTCGCGGGTGATGACGGTGAGGGTTACGCCGCCCTTTTCTCCCGCAAATTTTGTGCTCTCATTTTCAGACTGATTCGTTTTTTGTGAGAGTTCCGATGCCCTGGTTCCGCAATCACTATGTCTGCATGGTCTGCGAAGGCCATTGGCTCGCCGAGGCGGCCGAAGCGCAGGACGCCGATTGCCCGCACTGCCGGGCCTATGACGTCGTGCCCTATCGCAGCGACGACCTGACCCGCATCACCATCAGCGCGCCAGCCGCTAAAATGCGGGTGAAGGTGAAGGTGAAGGCCAAGGCCAAGGTCAAAGCCAAGGCGGCCTAAGCCGCCTCGAACTGCAGCTTGGCCAGCCGCGCATAGAGGCCGCCCGACGCCGACAATTGCGCGTGGGTGCCTTCCTCGACGATGCGGCCCTTGTCGATCACCAGGATGCGATCGCAGGACAGCACCGTCGCCAGGCGATGCGCGATGACGATGGAGGTGCGCTGCTGCATGAGTTGCGTCAGCGCTTTCTGCACCAGAGTTTCGCTTTCGGCGTCGAGCGACGATGTTGCTTCGTCGAGCAGCAAGAGCGGCGCGTCGCGCAGAATGGCGCGGGCGATGGCGATGCGCTGGCGCTGGCCGCCGGACAAGGTGATGCCGCGCTCGCCGAGTTGCGTGTCGTAACCCTCGGGCAGGCGGTCGATGAATTCGGCCGCATGCGCCGCAACTGCCGCGCGCCGCACCTGCTCGTCGGTGGCGTCCGGATTGCCGAAGCGGATATTGTCGGCGACGCTGGAAGCGAAGACCACGGCATCCTGCGGCACCAGCGCGATGTGCCGGCGCAGGTCTGCGGGGTCGGCTTTCGGCAGATCGACGCCGTCGAACGAAATGCGGCCGGTCGCCGGATCGTAGAAGCGCAGGATGAGGTGAAAGATGGTGCTCTTGCCGGCGCCGGACGGGCCGACCAGCGCCAACCGCTCGCCCGGCTTCACCGTAAAGGACAGGCCATCGAGGATGAGACTGTCGGGCCGCGTCGGATAGGCAAAGCGCACGCGGTCGAAGGCGACGGCGCCGCGCGCCGGAAGCGGCAGCGCGACCGGATGCGCCGGCGCCTTGATCTCCGGCTCGACGTCGAGGATCTCGAACAGCCGCTCAGCGGCGCCGGAAGCCTGCGCGATTTCGCCCCATACTTGTGAGAGTTCGCCGAGGCCGCCGGCCGCGAACACGGCGTAGAGCACGAACTGGCCAAGGCGGCCGGGCGTGATGTCGCCGGCGAGCACATCCTGCGCGCCGACCCAAAGAACGACGACGATGCTGCCGAAAATCAGGAAGAGGGCGATCGCGGTGAGCACCGCGCGCGCCTTGGTGGCGCCGCGCGCCGCGGCATACGCGCCTTCGACCGCCCGCGAGAAGCGCGAGCGCGCCATCAGTTCGTTGGTGAAGGCCTGGAGGGTGCGGATCGCGCCGATCAGTTCGCCGGCATAGCTCGAAGCTTCCGCGAGCGTATCCTGCGCCTCGCGGCTCTTCTTGCGCACGGCGCGGCCGTAGCCGACCAGGGGCAGCACGATGATCGGGATGGCGCCGAGCACGAACAGCGACAGGCGCGGACTCGTCACCACCATCATCGCCGCGCCGCCGACGAAAAGCACGAGATTGCGCAGCGCGATCGACACCGAGGCGCCGACCGCCGACTTGATCTGCGTCGTGTCGGCAGTGAGCCGCGAAATCATCTCGCCGGTCTTGGCGGTGTCGAAGAAGCCGGACGACAGGCGGGTGAGATGCGCGAAGACGTCGGCGCGCAGGTCGGCGACGATGCGCTCGCCGAGCGTGGTGACGAGGTAGTAGCGCATGGCGCTCGACACCGCGAGCACGGCGACAACGGCGATCAGCACGCTGAAATAGGAGTTGATCATCTCCACCGCCTGCGCGGAGAAGCCGAAATCGATCATGCGCCGGACCGCGACCGGCACGACCAGCGTGGTCAGCGCGGCGATGACCAGGGCGACCAGGGCAGCCGCGGCGCGGCCGCGGTAGCGGGCAAGATACGGGGCCAGCCGGCGGAGCGGCTTGACGTTGACGCGGCGGCTTGGGGCAGGGGTTCCCGGCAGCGGGGTTCCCAAACCCCGGCCTTCACTGGCAAAACTCATGAGACGTAAGGCCTTTTCGCTCTAAACGCCTCGCCCTGGCGTCGAATACCCCCGATTACCGCGGACCATGCCCCGAGGTCTTGTTCTGGGTCAATTCCGACGGCTTGCCGCAGCCGCCGCCGTCATGTATAGAGCCCGCCAAATCCAGACCAATTTGACCGAATTTTCGGGACGCCGACCGGCCCCGACCTGTTTGACGGAACCCTACGATGAAGGCCGAAATCCATCCCGACTACCACACCATCAAGATCGTGATGACTGATGGCAGCGAATTCACCACCCGCTCGACCTGGGGCAAGGAAGGGGACACGATGAATCTCGACATCGATCCCAAGTCGCACCCGGCCTGGACGGGCGGTCAGGCCCAGATCATGGATCGCGGTGGCCGCGTGTCGCGCTTCCAGAAGAAGTTCTCGGGCTTCCTCAAGGAAGACAAGAAGTAAGACGCCTTCGCCGCGTCAAAAGAAAACCCCGGGTTTGGCCCGGGGTTTTTTTATTGCTTCAGCGTGACGGCTTCGTTCAGAAGCCGTCCTGATTGAAAGCCGCCTTCAAGAGGCCGAGTTGATGCTCGACCGGATTGATCGACGGCGCCTGATCGGCCGGCAGCGTGTGGATGGTCGTGTCGAGCCGGCGAACCTGAATCTTCAGCTTTTGAGCGCGGTCGATGAGGTCTCGCAGCCGCGTCGGCAGGATCGCCAGATTGTTCGGGTCGTGATTGTCCATCGCGGACAACTTGACCTTGGTCTTTTCCCGGTTGGCCTGGGCGAGCGACATCTCGCCTTCCTTCACCGCGCGGTGCAGCAGCAGCCAGGACGCGATCTGCATCAGGCGTGTCGTCAGCCGCATGCTCTCGGTGGCGTAGGCCAGCGCCGCGGCGCGGCTGAGGTCCTTGGACTCCGCGCGGCCCGGACCGTCGAGATAGGTCGCGGTTTCCTCGACCAGCGCCATGCCGTCACGAAACAGAAACGAGAACGCCTGCGAGTTGGCGAGCCGCTCGCCGAATATCACCGGTTCCGGCGGATTAACCATGCTGTGTTCAGACATACGCTACGCCTCACTCAACGCTTAACGCGAACCCTGTCACTCTCGTGTTGCGCGCGCAACTCGGGTCGCCCGCACTTTGCCGTTGCCGCTTTTTATCGGTTCAGACGGCGCGTTCACGATTGGGTAAGCATGCGCGTACGGGGCCGTCCTGTCCATATGCTGGGGTCACAAAGCTTGCGACATAGTTGCTGCGTAACGCGAAACCACAGCTCAGATCGGCCGCTTGCGCCAAAACGGCACAAGAACGGTGGCTATTCATGGCGTTAACCAAAATTGTGACGCCGTTAACCAAAAAAAGAGCCGCCAATGTTGGCGGCTCAGTGAGATAACAGGGAGGCGTCAAACAGAGTGGACAGGAGCCACTCAAAGTCCATGAAGATGGACTGAATAGAGTAATAGTCGGGAAAGCTTAATGTGACGTTAAAAACGCCTGTCCTGACACCGGAAATCGGCGTTTCCGGCTACCACTTTTATAAACAGTGCTGTTTATAAATTCAGCGCTTGAAGAATTGGTCGGCGGCGGCACGCTTGTCGCGCTTGCGGACCATGTCGGCCTCGAGCCGCTTGATCTCGTCCTGGAGCAGCGCGATCCGCGCCGTCAGTTCGTCGACCGACAGAAGGCTCAGGTCCTGTCCGATCTCATGCGAGACCTTTTTCTTCGGCCGGTCGTCATCGTCAAAAAGGGGCATGGTTCATCTCCTGCGCGCCGCCCGAAACTAGCCGCGGTGGCCCGGGTTGTCACATTGCCGCCACCTGCCTAAACAGAATGCCGATCGTCCCGCCGCTGAAAGGATCCCTGAATGTCCGCGATTCCGTCCCGTATGACCGTCATCGGCATCAAATCGCCCGGCGGCCCCGAGGTGCTGGTTCCGGAACAGCGCGATGTGCCCCAGCCCGCGGCGGATGAGGTGCTGATCAAGGTGGCGGCTGCGGGCGTCAACCGGCCGGACGTGGCGCAACGTCAGGGCGTCTATCCGCCGCCGCCCGGCGCCTCGGACATTCCGGGGCTCGAGATCGCCGGCGAGATCGCGGCGGTCGGTTCGGCGGTGAAGCGTTGGGCCGTCGGCGACCGTGTCATGGGGCTGGTGTCGGGCGGCGGCTATGCCGAATACTGCACCGCGCATGTCACGCACATTCTGCCGGTGAGCGGCATGCCGCTGGTCGAAGCCGCTGCCGTGCCGGAGACGTTCTTCACCGTCTGGCACAACGTGTTCGAGCGGGGAGCGCTCAAGGAGGGCGAAACACTGCTGGTGCACGGCGGCTCGTCCGGCATCGGCACCACGGCCATCCAGCTCGCCAAGCATTTCGGGGCCCGCGTCATCGTCACCGCCGGCTCCGAGGACAAATGCGAGGCCTGCCGCACGCTCGGCGCCGACCTCGCCGTCAACTACAAGACCCAGGACTTCGTCGCCGAGGTGAAGAAGTTCACCGAGAAGAAGGGCGCCGAGCTGATCCTCGACATGGTCGGCGGCGAATACATCGAACGCAATTACGAAGCCGCGGCCGTCGAGGGCCGCATCGTGCAGATCGCATTCCAGGGCTCGCCCAAGGCGACCGTCGATTTCCGCCGTCTGATGCTCAAGCGGCTGCACCACACCGGCTCGACGTTGCGGGCCCGAGCCGTGGCCGACAAGGGCGCGATCCGCGACGCCATCGAGACCCACGTCCTGCCGCTTTTGGCCGCCGGCACCGTGAAGCCGCTCATCTACAAGACCTTCCCCCTGCGTGACGCCGCCAAAGCGCACGCATTGATGGAATCCAGCGCGCATATCGGCAAGATTGTGCTGGAGGCGTGAAAATCGCCTCGGCAAGGCGCGTTTCGCAGGCCGCCGCCGTTAGCGTTAACGCTACTTGTCGCCACATTTTCGGCTGATGGTCCAAACCCTTGCCTAGAGACCTCCGTCCCGGTTACTGATCGGGACTGGCCGACTGGGGATGAGGCCGGGAGGGCCGAGATTGTTGAATTTGCGCGCCTTTCAAGCGCTTGCCGTGTGGATTGCGCTTGTGGCGGCCCTTTTGGCTGCCGCTCCCGCGCGTGCCGTCGAAGCCGTCAACGTCCGTCTCGACACCCCGGCCATCGACCTTACCGCCGCCACGCAGCGCCAGCGCACCGAAGGCGACCGCATTCAGGTGTCGACCGCCCCCGGTCCCGACGGCATCGTCCGCCGCATCGAGGTGCGCGCCCGCGAGGCCAACAATAACTGGGCGGTGTTTGCGCTCACCAATAATTCCGACGAGCAGATCGACCGCCTGATCGTGGTCCCGCATTACCGCATGGTCGGCTCCGGCCTGATCTGGCCCGATCTTGGTCTGTCGCGCGTCGTCGGCATCACGCCGTCCTCGGGTGACCGCCCGGTGCGGCAGGAGAGCACGGCGGCCGATATCTTCCGCGTCACGCTCGATCCCGGCACCGTCATCACCTTCGTCGCCGAACTGCGCACCAACAAGCTGCCGCAGATCTATTTGTGGGAGCCAGACGCCTACAAGGACAAGGTCAACTCCTTCACGCTCTATCAGGGCATCGTCATCGGCATCGCCGGCCTGTTGGCGCTGTTCCTCACCATCCTGTTCGTGGTGAAGGGCTCGGTGATGTTCCCCGCCGCTGCCGCGCTCGGCTGGGCGGTGCTGATCTATATCGGCATCGACTTCGGATTCTGGGGCAAGGTGTTCGATATGTCGGCCGGCGCCGAGCGCGTCTGGCGCGCCTCCGGCGAGGCGATCCTGTCGGCGACGCTATTGGTGTTCCTGTTCGCCTATCTCAACCTGTCGCGCTGGCACGTGCGCTACGCGCACATCACCATCGCCTGGCTGGCGGCGCTCGGGGCGCTGGTCGCGGTCGCGGTGTTCGATCCGGCGATCGCCTCCGGCATTGCCCGTATCTCGCTGGCGCTCATCGCCGTGTTCGGCCTGGCGCTGGTCATCTATTTGTCGACCCACGGCTTCGACCGCGCGGTGCTGCTGATCCCGACCTGGATCCTGCTCGTGGTCTGGACTTTTTCGGCCGGCCTTGCCGTTACCGGCATGGTCCAGAACGACATCATCGGCCCGGCGCTGCTCGGCGGCCTCGTGCTGATTGTCATGCTGATCGGCTTCACCGTGATGCAGCACGCTTTTGCCGGCGGCATCACCCACGGCATCGTCTCCGACGTCGAACGCCGCGCGCTGGCCCTGACCGGGGCCGGCGACATGATCTGGGACTGGGACGTCTCCGCCGACAAGATTTTCACCAGCCCGGAAACCGAGCAGGCGCTCGGCCTCAAGCGCGGCTCGCTGGAAGGCCCGGCGGCGAACTGGCTCGACATCCTGCACTCGCTGGATCGCGACCGCTTCCGCGCCTCGCTCGACAGCGTGCTGGAGCAGCGCCGCGGCCGCCTGACGCAGGACTTCCGCCTGCGCTCGGTCGACGGTCACTATGTGTGGTTCACGCTGAAAGCCCGGCCGGTGGTCGGCTCCGACGGCGAAGTCGTCCGTGTCGTCGGCACGCTGACCGACGTCACCGACTTCAAGAACGCCGAGGAACGGCTGCTGTTCGACGCCGTGCACGACAACCTGACCGGTCTGCCGAACCGCGAACTGTTCATCGACCGCATGGAAGCGGCCTTCGCCTTCGCCCGCTCCGACAGCAACATCCGCCCGTCGGTGATGGTCATCGATCTCGACCGCTTCAAGCAGGTCAACGACTCGGTCGGCATCGCGGTAGGCGATTCCATCCTTCTCACCATCGCGCGCCGCCTCGGCCGTTTGCTCAAGCCGCAGGACACGCTGGCGCGGCTTTCGGGCGACCAGTTCGCCGTCATTCTCTTGTCCGAAAAGGAGCCGGCGCGGATCGTCGCCTTCGCCGAGACGCTGCGCCGTGCGCTGCGCGCGCCGATCGTGTTCAACGATCGCGAAATCTTCCTCACCGCGTCGATCGGTCTGGCGCTCGCCGAAGGCGCGCCGCACCGCACCGAGGAACTGCTCAAGGACGCCGAACTGGCGATGTATTACGCCAAGCGCATCGGCGGCGATCGCATTGAGATTTTCAAGCCGGCGATGCGGGCGCGCAAGACCGACCGTCTGACGATGGAATCCGAACTGCGCCGTGCCATCGAGCGCCAGGAAATCAAGGTGCTGTTCCAGCCGATCGTGCGGCTCGAGGATCGCGCCATTGCCGGCTTCGAGGCGCTGGCGCGCTGGGATCATCCGAAGATGGGCCGCCTGTCGCCGGCGGAGTTCATCTCGATCGCCGAAGAGATCGGCCTCATCGTCGATCTCGGCCTGTTCGTGCTCGACCACACCGCCAGGCAGCTGTCGCGCTGGCAAGCCGAAATGCCGAAAGGCCGCGAGCCGGTGTTCGCCAGCGTCAACGTGTCGTCGCGCCAATTGCTGCGTCACGATCTCATCCAGGATCTGCGCGGGGTTCTGTCGCGCACGCCGCTGACGCGCGGCACGCTCAAGCTCGAGATCACCGAGAGCCTTGTGATGGAGAACCCCGAGCACGCCGCGCAGATGCTGACCCGCATCAAGGAGCTTGGCGCCGGCCTGTCGCTCGACGATTTCGGCACCGGGCATTCGTCGCTCGCTTACCTGCAGCGATTCCCGTTCGACACGATCAAGATCGACCAGTCCTTCGTGCGCACGACCTCGCGCGGCACCCGGCCGGTGATCCTGCGCTCGATCATCGCGCTGGCGCACGACCTCGGGATGGAAGTGGTCGCCGAAGGCGCCGAGACCGACAGCGATGCCGTCGAGCTCTACCAGATGGGCTGCGAATACGCGCAGGGCTTCGCCTTCGGCGAGCCGATGACTTCCGACGAGGCGCTGGATCTTCTTATCGAGAAACCGGCGCGGCCGCGTACGCTCAAGATCGCGTCGGAGTAGACGACGCGGGTCTAAGCGTGGCCGGCTTCGTTCGACAAATGGCTAAGATCGATGCCGATCTTGCGCAGGGCCTTGTCGTATTTGCCGGTGATGTCCTTGCCGAAAATCAGCTCGGTGTCGGCGGCGCAATGCAGCCAGCCGTTCTGCTGAATTTCCTGCTCGAGCTGGCCTGGCGCCCAGCCGGCATAACCGAGCGCGAGGATCGCGCTTTCCGGTCCCTGGCCATGGGCAATCGCCTTGAGGATGTCGAGGGTCGCCGTCAGGCAGATGTCCTCGTCGATCGGCAGCGTCGAATTCTCGATAAAGAAATCGGCCGAGTGCAGCACGAAGCCACGGCCGGTTTCGACCGGGCCGCCCTTGAGCACCTTCACGTCGCCGGCTTCCACCGGCAACTGGATGCGCTCGTTGGCCGGGATCACCTCGAGCTGGACGAGAAGATCGGGAAACTTGATGTTGGGCGCCGGCTGATTGACGACGATGCCCATGGCGCCTTCGCTCGAATGCGCGCACACATAGATGACGGCGCGGGCGAAGCGCTCGTCGCTCATCGCCGGCATCGCGATCAGCATCTGGCCGTCGAGATAGCCGCGTGCCGCCGGCGCCGCCGACGCGGTCGAGCGGCGGGAGGACTTGCGAGGGGCTTTGCCGGTGCGCGAAACGTTCATTGTTTAATGGTATCCGATCGGCCGTTCCTTGCCAACGCAAGGTCTGTGCAAAGAGCGACCGTATGACGCGCAAATCTAGCGGAGAAATGTGGCAAAAACGCCGCCGCGTTCGTGAAATTGCCTAGAACGTGTTCAGCTCTGCTCACGATGAATTCAATGGCGCGGGGCGGACTTCTCCCATAGAGGCTAGCGACATGAAATTTGATCGACGTCATGCCGCGCTTGCGACCGCGGCTCTTCTCGTAAGCCTCCACGACGCGCCGGCGCTGGCCGAAAATGCATCGGCCTGGAGCCAGGACGCCAAGTCGGCGGTGCGGCTGATCGCCGGCGCCAACAAATCCGGCGTACCGTTGCGCGCCGGTATCGAGATCAAGATGCAGCCGGGCTGGCATACCTACTGGCGCTACCCCGGCGACTCCGGCGTGCCGCCGCGCTTCGACTTTTCCGGCTCCGACAACGTGAAGTCGGCGGCCGTGAGCTTTCCGGCGCCGTCTCTGTTCAGCGACGAAAGCGGCAACTCCGTCGGCTACAAGAACGGCGTGATTTTCCCGGTCAGCATCGTGCCCAAGGACCCGACCAAGCCGGTCAATGCGCGGCTCAAGATCGAATATGCCGTGTGCGAGAAGTTGTGCGTACCCGCCGAGGGCAAGGCCGAACTGACGGTCGGGCCGGGGCCGAGCACCGAAGACAAGGCGCTGGCCGAGGCGGAAGCGCGCGTGCCGAAGAAGATCGCGGCCGGCGAGATCGGCCTGACCGCGCGGCGCGTCAACGACGCGGCCAAGCCGCTGGTCGCCGTCGACCTGGTGGCCCGCGACAAGGGGCCGATCGAGATATTCGTCGAGGGTCCGACGGCGGAGTGGGCCTTGCCCATTCCGAAGCCGGCGCCGGGCGCCCCGGCCGGCCACCAGCATTTCAGCTTTGTTCTCGACGGTCTGCCTCCCGGCGTGGACCCGAAAGGCTCGTTCGACCTGACCTTCACCGTGGTCGAAGGCGGCCGCGCCGTGGAGGCGACGGCCCATCTCGACTAACGGGCGCGAGCGGCCTAGGTTGCCGCCCGGTAACACAATCCGCCAAGCGAGAGGAAAACCATGGCTATCAAGGTCGGCGACAAGCTCCCATCGGCAACGTTCCGGGTCATGACCGGCGAAGGTCCCAAGCCGAAGACCACCGACGAGGTTTTCAAGGGCAAAAAGGTGGCGCTGTTCGCGGTGCCCGGCGCCTTCACGCCGACCTGCTCGAACCTGCACATGCCGAGCTTCCTCAACAACATCGCCAACTTCAAAGCCAAGGGCGTTGACAGTGTCGCCGTGGTGTCGGTGAACGACCCCTTCGTCATGAAGGCCTGGGCGGAGAAGAGCGGCGGCGACGGCAAGATCGAATTTCTCGCCGACGGCAGCGCCGAATTCACCAAGGCGGTGGGCATGGAGTTCGACGGCGCCATGCCGGTGCTCGGCCTGCGCTCCAAGCGCTATTCGATGTTCGTCGATGACGGCACCGTTAAGGCGCTCAACATCGAGGAAGGCCCCGGCAAGTGCGAGTTGACCAGCGGCGACGCGCTGCTGAAGCAAATCTGACATCGCTCGCGCCTCTTCCTGACGCGGAGAGGTGAGAATGGGCCCGGCGCTCGGCGTCGGGCCTGTTTTTTTGCCGCTGGGGGAGAGGAGGCGCGTGCGCTTGTGCGGCGACCCAATATTCACCGGCCGTGATGTTGCGCCCGCGGGCGGCGCGGCACCACGGCGCCCTGGACCATAATGAGATCGAGGATGAGCGCCGCGAGCAGGTCGGTCGTACTGCTGGTCCATTCCAGCTTTTCGCGCAGTGAGAAATCCCGGTAATAGTTTTTCGCTTGGGGCGAGACGCCGACGAATGCCATCGACCACTGCGCGAATGTGCGTTCGCGGACATAGCGCGACGGCAGCACGTCGATGTCGGTATGCCGTGGGTCGCGCCTGATGATGTCCATGACTTCCAGCACCGCTGCTTCGTCGCCTTCGAGGACCTGGACGAAGCGGCCCTCGTTGAATAGAAGCGCGCCGGTGATGCCCAGCCTCTCGTTTCGCGCGCGCGACTGCTCGAGCAGCCGCTGCACTTCAGCCGTGCTGTCCAGCGTCTGCTCCTCAATCAAATTGCGGCTGTGATAGGCGATCGTGAACACCGACATGAACCGGCCCATAAACGGCAGAAATCATGGGCGGCTGCCATGCAGATGGCGGGGAACGCCACGGCAATAGCGGAACCCGCTCCGCCGCCCAAATATAAATGCATGACGGGCCAACGGGTTTCATGCCGTTGCGATCCGCGCAAGCGTCACGGCGCTCACAAGCGCGTGTGCTCGAGCGAACCGAGCCGTGCCGCCGGCGTTTTACGGACGAACAAGCAACATCATCGGACGGAACAAACCATGCGCGTTTCACCGGCAATCATCTTCGGTCTAGCGATCGCCGCCGCGGCAGTGGCAAGCAACGCCGCCAACGCTCAGCAACCCGCCGAGGACGGCGCCAAGATCGGCGTCGGCATGATCTGCAATAGTCCGGCGCAGGCCGCGCGCTTCGTCGAGTTGCGCTCGCAGGGCCGCGAAGGACAGGCGGCGATGGATCTGGTGAATCAGGAAGCGCACGATCCGCAGGCTTGCGGGCTCGCAGCGATCGCCTTCACGCAGGGCCAGACGCTGGAATTGAAGCCGGTCGCCAACAAGCTGGTTCAGGTCGTCCGCGTCAATATTCTGGCCGGTTTCGACGGCAGCGCCTGGCAGCAGGTCAGCGCCATGACCCAATATGCGGTGATGGAAGGCGAGGGCGAATCGATTTGACGGGCGGCAGAATCACCCGTTGATCCACGTCCAGCCTGCGAACCACAGCATGAAGCCGACGAGGGCGCCCGTGAGCGCACCCAGCACACGACGGCCTCGCCACAGGATCGCTCCGGCCAGAGCGCCCGCAACGAGGCCGGGGCTGCCGATGATGAAAACGACGAAGGCAATGCTGAGCGGATCGTTCAGGATGCCGACGTCGGCCATCAATGCCTCTTCTTGTTCGCCCTGAAGCCGCCGCGCTGCCCCGGCTTGCCCATGGTCGAGCGCGGGCCTTCGCCTTTCCGCGCCGGGATTGATTCAACACCGGGGCCCATTTCATCGAGGTTGGGTTTGCGCGGGCCTTCTCTTGAAGACGCGCTTCGCGCTTTTGCATCCCCCGGCCTTGACGGCTTGAACTCGTGCCAGGTCGCGATGCCCATTTCGTCGAGCACCGGCTTGTGCGGACGCGACAGCGGATCGACGCTGGCGGCGGCCTTGGCCGCGGCCTTGTTGTGCCGCCGCAGCTTGGGGTCCTGCGTCACCATGATGTTGCGCGCCGTCGGGTTGTCGACCACGGCGAGCTCGGTCTGGCGCAGGCGCTTGAGTTCGTCGCGCAGGCGCGCCGCTTCCTCGAAGTCGAGATCGGCGGCGGCTTCGCGCATGCGCGTTTCGAGATCGGCCAGCACCGTCTCGAAATTATGGCCGATGGTGGCGGCGTCGGCGAACTCGCCTTCACCGGCGACGCCCTTGCCGCCGGTCGAAATGAGCACGTGGTCGCGCTCGTAGACCGAGTCGAGAATGTCGGCGATGCCTTTCTTGACGCTCTCCGGCGTGATGCCGTGCGCGGTGTTGTATTCAACCTGCTTGGCGCGGCGGCGGTTGGTCTCGTCGATGGCGCGCTGCATCGAGCCGGTGACCTGATCGGCGTAGAGCAGCACCTTGCCGTCGACGTTGCGCGCGGCGCGGCCGATGGTCTGCACCAGCGAAGTCTCGCTGCGCAGGAAGCCTTCCTTGTCGGCGTCGAGAATGGCGACCAGCGCGCATTCCGGAATGTCGAGGCCCTCGCGCAGCAGGTTGATGCCGACCAGCGCGTCGAAAGCGCCGAGCCGCAGGTCGCGGATGATCTCGATGCGCTCCAGCGTGTCGATGTCCGAATGCATGTAGCGCACGCGGATGCCCTGCTCGTGCAGGTACTCGGTGAGGTCCTCGGCCATGCGCTTGGTCAGCACCGTGATCAGCGAGCGATAGCCCTTGCGCGCCACCTCGCGCACTTCGCCGACCAGATCGTCGACCTGGGTGCGCGCCGGACGGATCTCGACTTCCGGATCGATCAGGCCGGTCGGGCGAATGACCTGCTCGACGAAGACGCCGCCCGACTCGTTGAGCTCCCACGCCGCCGGCGTCGCCGACACCGCGACGGTCTGCGGCCGCATCGCGTCCCATTCCTCGAAGCGCAGCGGCCGGTTGTCCATGGCGGAGGGCAGGCGGAAACCGTACTCGGCCAAGGTCGCCTTGCGCCGGAAGTCGCCTTTGAACATGGCGCCGATCTGCGGCACGGTGACGTGGCTCTCGTCGCAGAAGATCAGCGCATTGTCCGGGACGTATTCGAACAAAGTCGGCGGCGGCTCGCCGGCCTGACGGCCGGTCAGGTAGCGCGAATAGTTCTCGATGCCGGCGCAGGAGCCGGTGGCTTCCATCATTTCCAGATCGTAGCGCGTGCGCTGTTCGAGCCGCTGCGCTTCCAGGAGGCGGCCGGCATGGTTGAGCTGGTCGAGCCGCATCTTCAACTCGCGTTTGATGCCGTCCATCGCCTGGATGAGCGTCGGGCGCGGCGTGACATAGTGCGAGTTGGCGTAGATCTTGACGAACTCCAGTTCGTCGGTCTTCTGCCCGGTGAGCGGGTCCATCTCCTCGATCTTCTCGATCTCGTCGCCGAACAGATGCACGCGCCAGGCGCGGTCTTCATAGTGCGCCGGGAAAATGTCGATGGTGTCGCCGCGCACGCGGAACGAGCCGCGGAAGAAGTCGCCCTGCGTGCGCTTGTATTGCAGCGCGATCAGGTCGGCGAGCAACTGGCGCTGCTCGACCTTGCCGCCCTGCTTGAGCGTGAAGGTCATGGCCGAATAGGTTTCGACCGAGCCGATACCGTAGATGCACGACACCGAGGCAACGATGATGACGTCGTCGCGCTCGAGCAGCGCGCGCGTCGCCGAATGGCGCATGCGGTCGATCTGCTCGTTGATCGAGGATTCCTTCTCGATATAGGTGTCGGTGCGCGGAACGTAGGCTTCCGGCTGGTAGTAGTCGTAATAGGAGACGAAATACTCCACCGCATTGTCGGGAAAGAACGACTTGAACTCGCCATAGAGCTGGGCCGCGAGCGTCTTGTTCGGCGCCAGGATGAGGGCGGGGCGCTGCGTCTCTTCGATCACCTTGGCCATGGTGAAGGTCTTGCCCGAGCCGGTGACGCCGAGCAGCACCTGGGTGCGGTCGTGGCGCTTGACGCCCTCGACCAGTTCCTTGATCGCCTGCGGCTGGTCGCCCTTGGGCTCGAAATCCGACTTGATGACTAGGCGCACGCCGCCTTCGGATTTCTCCGGGCGGGGCGGGCGGTGCGGCGTCCACACTTCGCCGGCGCTGGCGAACTCGGGGCGGCCCTCGCGCAGCAGGCGCTCCAGCGACTCGGCGGTGGCGGCGACGCCCATCGACGTGAGCCCGCCGGGGCCGGTCGGCAGGTCGGCCTTGGGCAGCCGATATTTGTCGAGGCCCTTGGCGCCGCCTTCCGCAGCGAGGCGGGGCGCGGGAGGCGCGTCATCCTCCGCCTCGAGCCCGAGTTCCTTGGCCAGCGCCGGGTCGAGCCCCGTGATCGGCGAGGCGCTGTAATCGGTCTGCCGCGCTTCCTCGAAGCCTTTGGTGGATTTGCGCGCGCGATATTCGGCGGCGTTGCCGGAGCGGCGGTCCCAGGAATTGTCCGGCGGCGGCTGCAGGCCGGAACTTTCGCCGGTGCCGGAGCCCAGGCCGGCGGTCCCCTTGTTCAGCGCCGGGTTGAGGATGTCGGCGAGCGCCTGCGGCACCGCCGGACTGTCCGGACGGTTGGCCTTGGCGCGGGTGGGCTTTGCCGGGTCTTTACCGGGTTTTCTGGGAGGAGATTTGGCCATGATCGGAATATGGGGCGAGTCCGGGGCCGAAGAAAGGGAGCAGGGCCGGCCTCTGCCGGAACCCACTGACAGTTTCCGTCAGCAGCGCACGGCCGCGACGCGGCGGATATCACGCGGCGCGTAAGGGATTTGCTCATGATCGGTGTGGCAGGAAAGGCGGCACCCGATACCAGCGGGTCGAGAATCAATTATTGTCCGCGCCATCACCCATGACTGACATGTCCGGTTCCAGCCTCGCCTCCACCGCTGCCGTGATCGCTGCCGATGCCGGCATTTTCGAGCTTGCGCCGGTGCCGCTCTGGCTGGAGGACTATTCCGGGGTCAAGGCGCTGCTCGACGCCTGGCGCGCCGCCGGCGTCACCTCGCTGCGCGAGCACCTCACAGGCCATCCGGAGCGGGTCCGCGAATGCGCCGCCCGCATCCGCCTGCTGCGCGTCAATCGCAAGACCCTCGATCTGTTCGGCGCCACCGACATCGAGCACCTCGCTGCCAATCTCGACCGCGTGTTCCGCGACGACATGCTGACGACGCATATCGAGGAACTGATCCAGCTCTGGAACGGCGAGCGCTCCTTCGCCAGCAACGCCGTCAACTACACGCTCGACGGCGAGCGGCTCGACATCCAGCTCAAGGCGGCGATCCTGCCCGGACATGAGGGCGACTGGTCGCGCGTGCTGCTGTCCACCGAGGACGTCACCGACCGAGAGCAAGCCCGCCGCCAGCTCGCCGGCAGCGAGAACTACGCGCGCGGCCTGTTCGCGCATTCGCCGGTGTCGCTGTGGGTCGAGGATTTCTCCGGCGTCAAACGCCTGATCGACGAAGTGCGGATGCAGGGCATTACCGACCTGCGCGTCTTCACCGACGTGCACGAGGAGTTCGTGCAGCGCTGCATCAGCGAAATCCGCATTGTCGACGTCAACCAGCATACGCTCAGCCTGTTCGGCGCGCCCGACAAGAAGGCGCTGCTGCGCAATCTGCCGGTGATCATGCGCGACGAGATGGGGCCGTGCTTCCGCGAGCAGCTCATCGACCTATGGAACGGCAAGCTGTTCCAGCAACGCGAGGTGATCAATTACACGCTCGACGGCACCAAGCTGAACCTGCTGCTGCAGTTCTCGGTGTTTCCCGGCCGCGAGAACGACTGGTCGCTCGTGCAGGTCGCGCTGACCGACATCACGGCGCGCAAGAAGGCCGAGGCCTATCTCGAATATCTCGGCAGCCACGACGCGCTGACCAAATTGTGCAACCGCTCGTTCTTCGCCGACGAACTCAACCGCCTCGAGCGCAAGGGGCCGTGGCCGGTCACCATCATCATGGCCGACCTCAACGGCCTCAAGGCGGCCAATGACGAACTCGGCCACGCCGCCGGCGATCAGCTTCTGCGCCGCGCCGGCGAGGTGTTCAATTCCATTGTCGAACTGCCGGCACGCGCCTCGCGCATCGGCGGCGACGAATTCGCCGTAATCCTGCCGGGCGTCGAGATCGCCGAGGGCAAGGCGATGATGAAGGTGATCAACGACCTCATCGTCATCAACAACGAGTTCTACACCGACCTGCCGCTGTCGCTGTCGATGGGCATCGCCACCAGCGAACAGGGCGAGCGGCTGGAAGCGGTGGTCAAGCGCGCCGACCTCGCCATGCTGGAAGCCAAGCGAGAACATTACGCGCAGGCGGAATACGAGCGGCGGCGGCAGGCGGCGTCGTAAGGACGGCGCTCAGCGCATCTTCTCCAGCAGCCGGTAGCCGGTGGTGTGGCACTCATCGAGGCCGCATTGCACGACGACCGAGCCGAGATTGATGGCGCACAGCACGATCACATAGAGCGACACCGCCGCGGCGATGCGTTGCAGCGCCGGATAGGACGCCAGGTCCGGGCGGTGCTCGGAGTCACCGAATATGGTGAGTTTGAGGGCGTAGCCGGCGATCAGCGCCACCGCGATCAGCACCGACCACACCGGCATGTGCAGGCCGAGCACGGCGCTGCCGATATATTCGTGCCCGGGCCGCGGATAGATATCGAGCAAGGTCTGGCGCACGGCGACGACCAGCAGGAAAATGGAAATGACGAGGCCGAGCCCGGTGGTGCGCGCGGTGTCACCTTGGCGCAGGCCGAGGATGACGGCGAAGCAGACGCCGAACATCGCAACGCGCTGCAGCAGGCATAGCGGGCAAGGCAATTCGCCAAAGATGTATTGCATGATCAGCGCGGCGGTCAGGATGCCGGCGATCACGATCAGCATCAGCACCAGATAGAGATGGCCGAACAGGCTCAGCGTGCGGGTGGCGGCGGGGTTGTCCATCGCTCAACCCCGCTGCGCGGCTGCCGGAGCCGTCCGCTCGGTCTGCAGCCAGGGCATGCGGAAGCCGTAGTCGGGACTATAGATCTCAAAAAGAAACAGCCAGACCGATAGCGCCAGACAGATCGCGAGAAGGCCGATGGCGATGGCCCTGCGGCCCAGCCACAGCACCAGCAGCGCCAGAAACATGGTCGCGAAAATAGCGGTCATCATCGGCGGGAGCCCCCTTGCCGGCGATGATCATAGCCTATTTCGGGCGCCCGCGCCCGGCGGGTGTTACTCCGCCGCCTGCTGGTCCTCGGCATCGAGGAAGCCGCCGGACTGATGCCGCCACAGCGCGGCGTAGTGGCCGCCGGCGCGCAGCAATTCGTCGTGCGTGCCCTCTTCGACGATGCGGCCGCGGTCGAGCACGATCAGCCGGTCCATCTGCGCGATGGTCGAGAGCCGGTGGGCGATGGCGATCACCGTCTTGCCGCGCATCAGCACGCCGAGGCTGGATTGAATCGCGGACTCGACTTCGCTGTCGAGCGCCGAGGTCGCCTCGTCGAGGATCAGCACCGGCGCGTCCTTGAGGATGACGCGGGCGATGGCGATGCGCTGGCGCTGGCCGCCGGACAGTTTGACGCCGCGTTCGCCGACATGGGCGTCGTAGCCGCGGCGACCCTTCCAGTCCTCCAGCGTGTCGATGAACTCGTCGGCATGCGCCATCGCCGCGGCGGCGCGGATTTCGTCCTCGGTCGCGCCGGGCCGGCCGTAGCGGATGTTGTCGCGGATCGAACGGTGCAGCAGCGAGGTGTCCTGCGTGACCACGGAGATCTGCGTGCGCAGGCTCTCCTGCGTCACCGTGGCGATGTCCTGGCCGTCGATCAGGATGCGGCCGCCCTCGAGATCGAAGAAGCGCAGCAGCAGGTTGACCAAGGTGGACTTGCCCGCGCCGGAGCGGCCGACCAGGCCGATCTTCTCGCCGGCCTTGACGCGCAGGTTGAGGCCTTCGATCAGGCCACGCTCGCTGCCGTAGCCGAAGCGGATGTTGTCGAAGGCAATATCGCCTTTCGTGATCTCGATCTCCCCGGCGCCCTCGTCGTCGGGCAGCGCGATCGGCTGGGCGATGGTCATCATGCCTTCCTGCACGACGCCGATGTTCTCGAAGATGCCGGTGATCTGCCAGGCCACCCAGCCCGACGCCGAGACGATCTGCATGGTCATCGGCAGCGCCATGGCGACGACACCGACTTCGACATGGCCCTGCCGCCAGAGCACCAGCGCGAAAGCGCCGGTCAGCGTGATCAGCAGCGCGTTCAACGTCGAGAGCGTCATCGCGAACTTGGTGTTGAGCCGCAGTTGCGCGTGGAAGCGCCCGGTGTGCATGTCGAGCGCGTCGCGCACATAGGCGTCCTCGTCGCGGGCGCGCGAGAACAGCTTCACCGTGACGATGTTGGTGTAGGTATCGACGATGCGGCCGGTGAGCATCGATCGCGTCTCCGACATCACCTTGGAACCGTCGCGCATGCGCGGCACGAAATAGCGCAGCATGGCGATATAGCCGGCGAACCACAGCAGCACGGGCACCGCCAGCCACGGATTGGCCGAGGCCAGCAGCAATATGGCGCTGGTGCCGTAGATCATGATGAACCACACCGCGGTGAGCATCGACACCAGGCTCTCGCGGATCGCCGGGCCGGTCTGCATGACGCGCGTGGCGATGCGGCCGGCGAAGTCGTTCTGGAAGAACGCCCAGGACTGCCGCGCCACGTGCCAGTGGTTCTGCCAGCGGATGCGGTTCGACACGTTGGCGGCGATGGCCTGGTTCATGACCAGGTGCTGGGTGGTGAACACCAGTGGCCGCACCACGACCAGCACCAGCGCCATGCCGGCGAGCATCATCCAGTGTTCGGCGAATAGCGCCGCCGGATCCGACTTCGACACCAAGGTGACAACGCGTCCGATGAACACCGGAATGAGGATGTCGAGCATGGCGACGATGAAGCCGATGGCGAACAGCGCGATGAACAGCGCCTTGGCCTGCTTCACGAAGTGCCAATAGAACGCGATCAGTCCGGGCGGCGGCGCCTGCTCGCCGGTCGGGGCGGTGGGAGTGAGGACTTTCTCGAAACGGGCGAACATCGGCCGTGCTCAATGCGCAAAGGGCCGTCGCGCCGGAACGGCACGCGGGCCCGCTGACTATGGGAATCTTGGACTGATAGTAGCGCTTCGTGTCCGCACCATGGCGGCGGACCGGCGCGGTGCACCGGAAAAAAATGCGCCGCCCGGCCGCGGGGGGCCGGGCGGGCGTGGTGACGCCGATTTTACTGCGGCGGCGTGTTGAGTTCGGTGAAGAAGCCGTCGATCTGCTTGAGCCGGCCGTCGGCCGCGACCACCGCGACGTCGATGCCCTTGACGAAGACCGGGCCGTCCTGCGGGCCGAGCTGCCAGTTGAACAGCGCGCGGTCGTGGTGCGCATTCACCTCGCTGGTACGGCTGAATTTGTAGCCGGGATACTTGGCGTGGACGGCGCCGACCATGGCGTCGATGCCGTCGTGGCCGTCGCCGGCCAGCACCGGGTCGAGATAGCGGGCGTCGGACGAGAAGGTCAGCGCGATCAGGGCCTGGCGGCGGCTGGCGTCGGTCTCGTTCCACAGGGCGATGTAGCGATCGACCAGAGCGGTGAGGGCGGCGGTGTCGGTGGCGGTCATGTGTCGTCTCCTCGGTTGGGGTGCCCGGCGCCGTCCGCCGGGTGTGACGCCGTTGTGCGGCAGGCGAGGGGGCGGGTCGATTACCTCGGAGGTCATGGAACGGCCGCAGCGCGCCGGTTAGGGTTCCGCCATGACCAACATCGACGCCACGTCCCGCGACGTCGGGACCCACATCCGGGAATGGCGGCAGCGCCGCCGCATGACCCAGCTCGATCTCGCGCTCGAAGCGGAGATTTCGGCGCGGCACCTGAGCTTTCTCGAGACCGGCAAGGCGCAGCCGTCGCGGGACATGGTGCTCAACCTGTGCGACCACCTGGACGTCCCGTTGCGCGAGCGCAACGCGCTCCTGCTCGCGGCCGGCTTCGCGCCGGTGTTTCCGCAGCGGCCGCTCGACGATCCGGCCGTAAAACACGCCCGCGAGGCGATCGACCTGATCCTGAAGGGCCACGAGCCCTATCCCGCGCTGGCGATCGACCGGTACTGGACAATGGTCTCCGCCAACCGCGCCCTCCCACCGCTGTTGGAAGGTGTCGCGCCGCATCTCTTGGCGCCGCCGGTCAATGTGCTGCGGCTCAGTTTGCATCCGGCGGGACTGGCGCCGCGCATTGCGAACTTAGCGGAGTGGCGCGCGCATATCTTCGAGCGGCTGCGCCACCAGATCGGCGTCACCGGTGACGGCAAGCTCGCGGCGCTGCTCGAGGAGCTGAAAGCCTATCCGGCCGGTGCCAGCCGCACGCCACCGGCGCCGGATCGCTATGGCGGTTTCGTTGTGCCGTTGCAGTTGCGCATGCCGGACGGACTGTTGTCATTCTTCTCGACCACGACCGTGCTCGGCACGCCGGTCGATGTCACTTTGTCGGAACTGGCGATCGAGTCGTTTTTCCCGGCTGACGATGCGACCGCGGAGGCGGTTCGCGCGATGTCATCGGTGCGGGATTAGCGATAAGTTCCGGCGTTTTGTTACGGCCTTTTAATATCGCCGGTCAGCAACCGTTCATCATCGGCGCCGCAAACTCGCCGGAGTTTCATCGGATGACGATGAAACAGCGGCAAGACGGTGAACGGCACCATGGCGCTCGACCCCAAATCGCAAACGGCAACGGCGCTGCATCGCTTCGGCCTCGGTCCCAAGCCCGGAGCGCTTGATTCCTTTGCCAGTGATCCGCGCGGCGCGCTGATCGCCGATCTGAGCAGGCCGGGCGCCGGACAGATCGTTAACGACGACCTGATGACGACCGCGGAAGCCCTGCGTGCGGCCTACGATTTCCGCCAGGAAAAGAAAGCGGCGCGGCTCGCTCGCCGCGTCGAGGAAGAGCAGGATCGCGCCGCGCGCAATGACATGGCGAAGGCGGGCGCCAATGCCGTCGCGCCGACACCGAACAATCCTCCGAATAGAAACGACAAGCCGAAGCAGCAGCCCGGCGTGCCGCAGCAGATCTTTCTCGACGAGGCGAGGGCCCGGCTCGACGCCGCGATGAATGCCGATGTCGGCTTTGCCGAGCGGCTCACCTGGTTCTGGTCGAATCATTTCTGCATCTCGGCCGACAAGGGCGTGACGCGGCCGGTCTGCGGTTCGTTCGAGCGCGAGGCGATCCGGCCGCACATTGCCGGCAAGTTCGCCGACATGCTGCTCGCGGTGGAGCAGCATCCGGCGATGCTGATGTATCTCGACAATGCCGCTTCGATCGGACCGAACTCGTTCGCCGGCAAGCGCCGCGGCAAGGGCCTCAATGAAAACCTCGCCCGCGAGATCATGGAGTTGCATACGCTCGGCGTGCGCACCGGCTATAGCCAAGCCGACGTCACCAATTTCGCCAAGGTCATCACCGGCTGGACCTATGGGCCGCCGCGCCTCGACAATGCGCGCAGCGGCGCATTCATCTTCAACGAGCGCATGCACGAGCCGGGGCCGCAGCACGTCATCGATCGCGACTACGACCAGCCAGGCGTGGCGCAGGGCGAAGCGGTGCTGCGGCGGCTGGCGGCGCATCCGGCGACGGCGCAACATATCGCGCTCAAGCTCGCCCGGCATTTCGTGGCCGACGACCCGCCGGCCTCGCTGGTCGAGCGGCTGCGCAAGCGCTTCGCGGAGACCAGCGGCGATCTCAAGGAAGTGTCGGTGGCGCTGGTCACCGCGCCGGAAGTCGCCGAGGCGCCGCGTGCCAAGCTGCGCAAGCCGAACGAGTGGATGGTGGCCTCGATGCGCGCCACCGGCATTGCGCCGACCGACGTGCGGCCGCTGGTCAATGCCAACACCTTGCTCGGCGAGCCGCTGTGGCGGCCGCCGGCGCCGAACGGCTTCTCCGACATGAACGACGCCTGGACCGACGGTCTCGCCTCGCGGCTCGACATCGCCAACCGCTTCTCGCGGCAAATCGGCGAAATGATCGATCCCGAAACCGTCGCCGAGCAGAGCTTCGGCCCGCTACTGTCGCGCGACACGCGCGAGACGCTGGCGCGCGCCGAGAGCCGGGCGCAGGCCGTGGCGCTGCTGCTGATGGCGCCGGAATTCCAGAGAAGGTGAATGGCATGAGCACCGACGGCAAAGGCTTTTCTCCGCATCGCGCCACGCGTCGCGAACTGATGCTGGGTGCCGGCGCGCTGTTCGCCTGGGCTTACATGCCGAAGCTGGCGCAGGCCGAGGGCCGCGATCCGCGGCTGCTCGTCGTCATCCTGCGCGGCGCGCTCGACGGCCTCGCCGCCGTCGCGCCGGTCGGCGACCCCGATTGGGTACGCCTGCGCGGCGACAAGGGCTTGCGCACCGACGGTGAGTATGCGGCGTTGCCGCTCGACAATTTCTTCGCGCTCAATCCGGCGATGCCAAATTTCCACCGGCTGTATCAGGCCAAGCAGGCGGCGATCGTCCACGCAGTGGCGACGCCCTATCGCGAGCGCTCGCATTTCGACGGCCAGGACGTGCTGGAGAGCGGTATCGTCACGCCCGGCGGCAGCGAAACCGGCTGGCTCAATCGCGCCTGGTCGGTGCTGCAGCCGGCCGACCGCGTCGCGGCGCGTCAGGCTTTCGCCGTCGGGCCGATCACGCCGCTGGTGGCGCGCGGCAAGGCGCCGGTCATGACCTGGACGCCGTCAAAGCTGCCGCCGGCGACCAACGACACGATGAGCCGGCTGATCGATCTCTATCGCCACACCGATCCGGCTTTGGCCAAGGCGCTGGAGGAGCGCGGCGCGCTGGCGGCGATCGTGCAGGGCGACATGAACGGCATGTCGCCGAAGAAGATCGCGGCGACGCCGGGCGTGCCCGGCGCGGCGGTGCGCGCCTATTTTGAGGAAGCCGCCGGCGCCGCCGCCAAGTTCATGGCGCGGCCGGACGGCCCGCGCGTCGGCGCGCTCGCCTTCGACGGCTGGGACACCCATGCCAATGAGGGCGCCGATCACGGCCGGCTGTCGGCGCTGCTCGGCGCACTCGACGGCGCTTTCGGCGCCATGGAAAGCAATATGGGTGGCGCCTGGAAGGAGACCGTGGTCGTGGTGGCGACCGAGTTCGGCCGCACCGCGCGCATCAACGGCACCGATGGCACTGACCACGGCACCGCGACCGTGGCGTTGCTCGCCGGCGGCGCGCTCAAGGGCGGCCGCGTCATCGCCGACTGGCCGGGCTTGAGCGAGCAGGCGCTGTATCAGGCGCGCGATCTCAAGCCGACGACGGACCTGCGCGCAGTGCTCAAAGGTCTGCTGCGCGATCACCTGCGCGCCGGCGAGAAAGCGCTGGCCCGCGACGTGTTCCCCGGCAGCGAGCAGGTCAAGCCGATGGATGGGCTGGTCGTCTAACGGTACTTGAACGCCACTGCCGCGGCGATCACACTTGCCTTTATCCAAGGAGATGACCGCCATGCTGGCCCTGCGCCCGAACTGCGAATGCTGCGACAAGGATCTGCCGCCGGAAGCGGCGGATGCGATGATCTGCACCTTCGAGTGCACGTTCTGCCGCGACTGCGTCGAGACGCGGCTTTCCGGCGTCTGCCCGAATTGCGGCGGCAATCTTGAGCGCCGGCCGGTGCGCCCGGCCGGCAAGCTCGCGAAATATCCGCCGCAGATGGAGCGGGTGTTCAAGCCGCAGGGTTGCGGACAGGCGGCGTAAGACCGTCCGGCTGCCCCATCGGCGATGCGCGGCGCGGATGGGCGCCGCGCGGTCAGGCAACCTCGGCCTTGCAGCCGCGGGTCAGTGAGCCGATTGCCTCATCGACAGTCTGCACATCGCCGAATAGCGCATAGAACGTGCGTAATGTCGCATTGTGCTCTTCGTCGGTCTGGGCGGCGAGCGCGTCATGCACCATGATCACCTTGTAGTTCAGCATCATGGCGTCGCGCGCCGAGCTTTCGCAGCAGACATTGGTGGCGGTACCACCGATCAGGATGGTGTCGATGCCACGGCCGCGCAAATAGAGTGCGAGGTCCGAAGAGCCTTCGATGAAGGCGCTGAAGCGCTTCTTGATGATCTGCGCGTCCTGCGGTTGCACATCGAGCTCGGCCCACAATTTGTGGCCGTCATGCGAGGTGTCCATGGTGGCACAGCGACGCTCGGCTTTTTCCGGTGTCAGCAGCCAGTCGTGAAACACAGACCAGCTTTCGCGCGTATCGTCGGTGGCGTTCTTGACCCAGATCACGTGACCTCCGGCCTCGCGCATCGCCGCCGCCATGCGATTGACGTGCGGCACGATCTCACGCGCCATCGGCACCGCCCCCTGGTAATCCGGGTGCATGAAGTAGTTCTGCATGTCGATGACGACGAAGGCAGTTTTCGACGGATCGAGCACGTCGAACGGATGCTCCCTGCCCCCGCGAGCGATGACGCGGGCGGTGAGTTCGGGCGGGATCGACAGCTTGTGCACGTGCGGCTCCTTCGGTCGCGCCGGCAAGAGTGCCGCAAAGCGGCACAAAAAGGCAATTGGCGCGGATGCTCAAATCCGCGCCACTATCGGGCGGCTGCCGGCGGTCGAATCTAGAAGCCCTTCACCGCTTCCTGCACGTGCTCGACCTCGGGCGGCGCGGCGAAGCAGTGGCCGACCAGCTTGCGCCATTCCTGGAAGTCCGGTGAGTTGCGGAAGTCGACGGTGTGGTTTTCCAGCGTCGCCCATGTGACGAACAGCCGGTAGCGCTGCGGCTTCTCGATCGAGCGCTCGACCCGCATCGCGCTGCAGCCTTTGGCGCGCTTGAACAGCGGTGCCGCCTTGGCGACGCCGGCCTCGAACTCGGCCTCCATGCCGGGCTTGATCTCGATCTGGGCGATTTCCGTGACTGACATTTCTCTTCCTTATTTCGTACGTCTTTACTTCATGAGGCCAAATCCGCGCGGCAGCCAGGCGTAGGACTCCGGCACGTATGTGACGAAGAACAGCACCACCAGCATGCAGGCGAGCAGCGGAAGCAACGGCGGCAGCAGTTTGTCCATCGATATCTTGCCGACTTTCAGCGCCACGAACAACGCGGTTCCGACCGGCGGCGTGGTCAGGCCGAAGGACAGGTTGATCACCATGATCAGGCCGAGGTGGATGAAGTCGATGCCGAACTTGGCGGCCAGCGGCATCAGCATCGGTACCAGCATTATCAGCGCCGGCGTCATGTCGATGAACATGCCGACCACCAGCAGGAACAGGTTGAGCAGCAGCAGGAACGCCCATTTGCTCTGGATCAGGTTGAAGAAGTTGTCGGCCAGCAGCGTCGGCAGGTTCTCGTAGGTGAGAATCCACGAAAACACCGAGCAGGTGGCGATCAGCAGCATCACCACTGCGTTGGTCAGGCAACACTCCCACATGATCTCCGGCAGTTCGGAGAGCTTGATCTCCTTGTAGACGAACACGGTAAGAATCAGCGCGTAAATCGAGGCGGCGGCGCCGGCTTCGGTCGCCGTGAAAACCCCGGAGATGATGCCGCCGAGGATGATCACCATGGTGAACACGCCGGCCGCGCCGTCGATGACGCGCTTGACCTTCTCGCGCGGCGGGATCACCGGCAGTTGTTTCTGGTGATAGAGCTTGCCGTGGACGAATGACGCGACCATCAGCGAGACGCCGATCAGGATGCCGGGAATGACGCCGGCCATGAACAGCGCGGCGATCGAGACGTTGCCGGCGACATGGGCGTACACGATCATGCCGATCGAGGGCGGGATGATCGGGCCCATGGTCGCGGCCATCAGCACGATGGCGGTGGCGAAGCGCCGCGAATAACCGTCCTTCTCCATCGCCGGGATCATCATGGCGCCGATGGAGGACACTTCGGCGACCGCCGACCCGGTGACGCCGCCGAAGAACATCGATGCGACGCAGACGATCTGCGCCAGCGAGCCGGGTAGCCAGCCGACCAGCACCTCGGCCATCAGCACGAGGCGGCGGGCGATGCCGCCCTTGGCCATCAGCACGCCGGCGAAGACGAAGAAGATCACCGCCAGCAGCGGGAAGGTGTTGATGGCGGTGAGCATGCGCTGGACGATCGTCGCGTTGTCGACGCCCGGCAGCAGGAAGGTGGCGACGATCGAGGCGACGCCGACCGCGAACGAGATCGGCAGACCGACGACGACCAGGACGAGGAAGGCGAGGCCGAGGATGACCAGCGTCATGGCTGCTGCTCCATGCCGACAGTCTCGACCGACGAGCCGGCGATGGCGCCGCCGCCGCCGCTGCGCAGTTCGTCAATCATCACCTTGACGGAGAACAGCATGATCAGAAAGCCGGAGATCGGCATCGCCGGGTAGTACCAGTAGTTGGTGTAGGGGATGGTCTCCATCAGGTCCGAGCCGAAGTCCTGCACGAAGGTGATGCCGTAACGGAACGTCACCCAGCCGAAGCCGAAGATCAGAAGGCTCAGGATCGCCCCGAGCACCTTGCGCGCCTGTCTCGGCAGCGCATTGAACAGGACGTCGAAGCCGACATGCTCGCGGCGCAGCACGCAGCTCGCGGCAGCGAGAAACGAGATCCAGATCAGGAGATAGCGCGGCACCTCTTCGGTCCACGACACCGCCTGGCCGAAGCCGTAACGGAAGAAGACGGCGCCGATAACGACGACGAACAGCGCAGTGGCCAGCACGATGCAGACGATGCGCACCAGCGCGGCGACGAGTGCGATGAATCGATCGAACAGATGATAGAACGTGTCCACGGTTCCCCCCGAACGAGAAGGGCGGCGGTTGTCCGCCGCCCTGAAGATGTTGGCCGCCGACCGACGCTCAGAAGTTCTTCTGGCTGTCGATGATGAAGGCGACCGTCTTTTCGACGCCGAGGCGCTTGGCCTCTTCCTGCACCATCGGCCCGACCGCCTTGACGAATGGCGCCTTGTCCACGGTGTTGATGCCCTTGAACTTGCCCTTGAGCTCGGCAAGGTCCTTCACTTCCGAGACGTGCCAGGCGCCGCGCATATAGGCCTGCGCCCGCGCGCCGGCCTCGACCACGGCCTTCTGCTGGTCGGGATTAAGCTGGCTCCACAGCTTCATCGACATGATCATGACGTCCGGGATGCGCATGTGTTCGTCGAGGGTGTAGTACTTCGACACCTCGTAGAACTTCTTGGCGACGACGGACGGGTGGTTGTTTTCGGCGCCGTCAACCACGCCGGTCTGCAGGGCGGTGTAGAGCTCCGACCACGCCACCGGCACGCCGGTCGCGCCCAGCGCCTTCATGGTGTTGACCATGACCGGCGAGGCCATGACGCGAATCTTGGCGCCCTTGAGGTCGTCCGGCGTCTTCACTTCCTTGTCGGTGAAGAAGTTGCGCGCGCCGCTATCAAGATAGCCGAGCACCTTGATGCCCTTGGCTTCCAGCGGCTTGGCAAGTTCGGCAGCCTCCGGCTGCGCCAGGAACCACCAGAAATGATCGGCATTCTTGAACAGGAACGGCAGCGAATACATGTCCATCGCCGGCACGACCTGGTTCAGGTTCGAAGCCGAGACGGTGGTGAAGCCGATGGTGCCGTTGCGGATGCTCTGCACGTTGGCGACGGCGTCGCCGAGCTGGGTGTTATGATAGACTTCGATCTTGATCGACCCCTTGGTCAGAAGGCCGACCTCCTGCGCGAAATACTCCTCGGTGTAGCTGGCGGGATGATCGTTCGGCTGAATGCCGGAATATTTGGTGACGATCTGCTGCGCGTGGGCGGCGGTCGTGGCGAAGATCGCGGCCGTTGCCAGAACGGCAAGCCTGTTCATATTCTCCTCCCTGTATGATGTATGACGACTTGTTATTGCCGGCAGCGTAGTGGCGGCGAGCGTAATTTGTCAAACGAGGAGAATGAAACGAGCAGCTTTGTCGCAGCACTCCGCGCTTACAGCGCGCGCATTTTCCGCAACGCCCAAAAGCTTATCGCACCTGCAGCAAAGGCGACGAGCAGCGCCATCCAGGTGCCGCCATCGGTGTTCTGAAACGGCATATCCTTGGTATTCATGCCGAAGAACCCGGTGACCAGGGTCGGCGGCAGGAGGCAGGCGGTCAGGATCGACAGCGTGAACAGCCGCTTGTTGGTGATTGCGCTGACCTTGGCCGCGGCCTCGTCGAGCAGCAGGCGGGCGCGCTCGTAGGCCGAGCCGATTTCATGGTCGATCGCCTCGAGCTTGTGCGCGAGTGCCCCGATCGCCTCCGCCGCCGGCTTGTTGTGCGCGGCCAGCCGGGGCTCGAGCCGGGCGAACATCGCCTTGAGCTGCGCCAGTTGCCGGTGCACCCGGGCCGCCTGCAGGCGGACCTTGCCGACGCGGCGCTGCTCGCCGGCCGGCTCATCCTGCATGACGTTTTCCTCGATGACATCGAGTTCGCCGCCGAGGCGTTCGCCCATCTGCGCGATGGCGTCGGCAAAGTGATCGATGATGGCGTCGAGGAACGACACGACGGTGGGAAACCGCTTGCCGCTTTCTATGGCGCGGCGGACGTGTTCGACGGAATGAACGGGCTGCTGCCGCGCCGTGATCATCATCCGGTCGGTCATGACGAAGCGCAGGCGGACGAGCTCTTCGCCGGTCTCGGCAAGGCCCTGCTGCAGGTCGGGCACGACGCCGACGATCTCGTCGCCGAGCACATCGAGGCGCAGATGCTTTTCCGGCCCGGCCAGAACTTCGCGCGCCATGTCCGAGACCGGCGCGTGCTGCGCGATCCAGCCGCGGCACCGGTTGTCGGCCAGCGCAAGATGGACCCAGATCCAGGCCTCGCCCGTCGTGCGCAACGCGTCATCGACCTTGTCGTTGGCGATACGCTCGGCGGTGCCATCCGGCGCAAAACGAAAGGCCCAGACGATGCCGGTCGCGGGATGGCCGTTGGCAAGATCTATGGCGTGAGTGCGGGCGGACGACATGCGCCATCCTCACGCGTCTCATGTGACAGTGCGATGACGGTCCTTGTCGGCGCGCCGGGCGCGCTCGCGCAGGCAGGCCGGGCACAGGCAATCGCCTCCGCTGTCGGCATCGGGCATCGGCAGGCGATAGGGTTCGGCCGCGCACCAGCAATCCACGTCGCCGCTGCAATTGAAGCTGACGCCGCATTGCGCGCAGGTCAGCGCGCGGGACGAGGGCGACATCGTCATTGCGGCTCACCGGTGCCGATATAGCCGCCGATCTTCCAGGCACCGCCTTGTTTGACATAGCACAGCTGGTCGTTGCCGAACGGTGCCAGCGAGTCGATGGTGATGTAGCCTGGCTTGCCGTTCGGCATCAGGACTCGAAGATAAGCGGGATTGGTGGCGCGCTCCTCCGGCATGACCCGCACGAAGGTGAGGCCGAGCTTGCCGATGACCGGCGCGCTCGCCTGCGGCGCGGCATGAACCTCGATGCCGAGCGACAGCGGATAGCCCCATTCGGTGACATCAGTCTGGGTGTCTTTCAGAAGCGCGTCGAACGCCTTGGTATCGAAGCGCGGGTTGGCCGGGGCGCAGACCGCGTTCTTTCGGGTTTGCGATGGCGCTGCGCTGGAGTCGTCGGCGAAGGCGCCGAGGATGTCCCAGCCGACCGCGTCCTTGCTGGTGAGGCCGAGCGCCGCGGCCAGCACGTCGACGCCGGCCTTGCCCTTGCCGGCGTCGCCGCTTTCGCGATCCCAGAAGAAGCCCTGCGCGACGGTGAGCGGCGCCAGCGCCGCGCGATCACGCGCCTTGACCGCTTCGCCGATCTTGTCGCGCAGCGCCTCGAGATCGGCATCCTTCATGTCCGCGGGAGGCGAGATGATCACCGGCTTGTAGGGCTTGGGCGGAGCCACCGCCGGTTGCTGCTGGGCATGGGCCACCGCAACGCCCAGAGCGAGACTGAGGGCAAGCAGGGTGCAACGGTGCAGCATGGCGATTTTCCGGGTTGACCGGGGAATACTAGCACAGCGCAGGCGATGCGGAGCGGCCGCGGGGGGCGGCAATTGTTACCGCGAATATATGTTGGCCGATGAAACCCAGGGTGCGGTGCGGACGTTGCGCTTTGCCGCGCTGTCGTGACAAATCGCCCGATGGCGACCCTGCCGCAAACAGAGACACTTCATGCCGCCCCTGTCATCCTATCTCATGCCGATCGGGCTCCTGATCGGCTCCAATGTCTTCATGACCACCGCCTGGTATTGGCATCTGCGCTTCAAGGAAGTGTCGATCTATCAGGTCATCCTGATCAGCTGGGGGCTGGCCCTCGTCGAATACTGCCTCGCGGTGCCGGCCAATCGCATCGGCAGCGATGCTTATTCTCCGGCCCAGCTCAAGACCATTCAGGAAGTCATCACGCTGGTGATCTTCGCCGCCTTCTCCACGCTCTACCTGAAGGAAGCGTTCACCTGGAGCCAGGGTATCGGCTTTGCCTTCATCGCGCTGGGCGCCTTCTTCATCTTTCACAAGTTCTGACGTGACGGCTGGCGCCGTTACTTTGCCGGCGTCACCCGAAGGATCCGTCCGTCATCGCTGTCGGTGAGCAGATAGAGTGCGCCATCGGGCCCCTGGCGCACGTCGCGGATGCGCTCGTTCAAATCCTGCAACAGGCGTTCCTCCTTCACCGGCTTGCCGCCCTTGATCTCCAGGCGGGACAGCAACTGGAATTTGAGTGCACCGTTGAACAGGCTGCCTTTCCAACCTGGGAACAGGTCGCCGGTGTAGAAGGCCATGCCGGACGGCGCGATCGACGGTGTCCAGTGCCATAGCGGATCCTCGATGCCTTCAGCCGTCTGCTTGCCGGTGCCGACGATGCTGCCGTCGTAGTTGACGCCGTAGCTGACGACCGGCCAGCCGTAATTCTTGCCCGGCGCGATGATATTGATCTCGTCGCCGCCCATCGGGCCGTGCTCCTGTTCCCACAATTTTCCGTCGGCGGGATTGAAGGCAAGGCCTTCCGCATTGCGCAGGCCATAGGCCCAGATCTCCGGAAGGGCGTCCTTGCGATCGGCAAAAGGATTGCCGGGCGCGGCGCCGCCGTCGGGCCTGATTCGCACAATCTTGCCGATGGTGTTGTCGAGTTTCTGCGCCAGATCTTTGGCGCCGAAGTGATCGCCGAGCGTGACGAAGAGATTGCCGTCGAGAGCCTGTGCGATGCGGCAGGCGACGTTGGCGCGGCCGGCCGGGCCCTGCTGACGGAAGATGGTGCGGACGTCATCGAGCTTGAGCGCCTCGGCGTCGAGGCGCGCGCGCACGACCGCGACATTGTTGTCGGCGGAGCCGTTGAAGCAGAAATAGATCGTCTTGTTGTTGGCGAAGTCCTTGTCGACCGCGATATCGAGCAAGCCGGCCTGACCGCCACTGTGCACCTTTGGCACATTGGTCAATGTCGTCGAAAGTTGTCCGTCACGTCCGACGATGCGGATACGGCCGGGCCGTTCAGTGACCAGCAAGCGGCCGTCCGGCAGGAATGCCAGCGCCCAAGGGTGGGCGAGGCCGCGGGCGACGGCTTCGACCCTGAGCGGTCCGGCGGAGGAGGCATAGGTCTCCGCCCGGGCTGCCGCCGGCACAAAGGCAATGGCTGCAATTAGGCAGGCCTGGCGCAGGAACGCGGACGGCATGGCAGAGAACCTCGTCAGCAGGGGCTGCGAGTGTAACGCGTCAGGCTGCCAAAGAGGTCTGCGGATTAGTGCCGCGGACGGCGCGGGCCGGGCATCAGCACAGCAAAGCCGCCGATCGCGATGAAGGCGACGCCGAGCATCAGGGCGATGGCGAACAGGCCGCCGTCGTTGTCGATGACGCCATCGGCGACGCTGGCGCGGGCCATGCCCACCGACACGACGGTGGCGGCCACGAGGGTCGCGACCGACAGGCCGGCAATCGCCGCCAGCTCGGCGACGAGGACACGGCGCGACTCGACCCCGGACCCCTGGGTGCCGACCGGGCCGCGAAAACCTGCGGAATGTTCGATCTTCTGCATGACGAAAACCACCGAAGCTGAGCTTCACGATTCTGACCGCGTCGAATGCATAACGCTGGAACCCGGCGCCGGTTCGGCCTGATTCTGGCGAAACGGTTCGGGAACCGCGGCGCTTTCGTGGCGAATATGGTTAACGGAAAGCTAACCGGCCCGAACGGCGAGGTGCCGGCGCTGCGAACAGCCTGGCGATCCTGACCCTTCAAGATCCCGGCGTGAGCTCGACAGGGAGCGGGCAGGCGAGGCCGGAAGCCTGTCGCACGCGAAACATCGACCGTGGACTTTCGGTGAATCAACTTCGCTCGGCGATGTGTTGGCGTGATCATTGCCATGACATTGCTTGATGGATGTAGGTGCCGCGGGCCAGCACTTTGCCTTTCGTCGGTTACAGCGTTGATCCCGTCATCGATCGCATGGCTGACATTCTCATTGGCACGCGTCGCGCTCCTCATGATCGATCGATGGTTCGCGACGACCTTCGCGCAGCGCAAAGAGAACAGGCGCTCGCTGAAAAGCGCGCACTGTGACCGTTTTTGATCGGGCGCGTGGCGGCGCGCGACACGAATCGTCTTTCGCATGTTCGAGCGTTCACGCATCCAGCACGCGACCGTGATCGCCGTTGCGCCGAAGGATCATCGTGCGCCTCTTGTCAGACGAGCCTTGGCATCTAGATGACACTCGTCTTGCCAAAAGGAGTTAATGCAATGACCAAGTTGAACACCAAGATTGCTCTTGCCGCCGCGCTGCTCGCGACCGGCTTTGCTACGTCGGCTTTCGCCAGCGACGCGTCCGAAGTTCTGCATCAGCAGGCCGGCGCGACCGTCGTGCAGCAGCAGGCCGGCACCGAAGCCTACGCTTACGCGCCGGCTGCGAAGTCGAACTTCACCGTTGCCGAGCAGCGTCAGTTCGATCGCGCCACTGCCGCCGCGCTCTCGCAGTAAGCGATAGCGCGTAACCATCGGCTGCCCGGAAGCGATTCCCCCTCAGGCTTTCGGGCGGCCGGTGCTTTTCTGAAGACCGCGAACCACGCGGAAAACCTCAGCCAGACGCAACGATTGCGAGATGACGCCGGCGCCGGATTATTCGGCGGCGATCGTTTGCGGCTGCCAATCCATCGCCACGTAATCGGGCTGCGATTCGACGCGGGCGAGCCAATGCCGCACGGCGGTGTAGGGCGACAGGTCGAAGTCGCCGAGATGCGCGACATGCGTATAGGCGTAGAGCGCGATGTCGGCGATGGTGAAACGGCCGGCGACGAAGAAGTCGTGCTTCGTCAGGTGCGCGTTCATCACGCGCAGCGCGCGGTTGCCGTTCTCCATCCAGTCGTCGAGCGAGTGCTCCTGCAGATCGCGTCCGCCCTTGACCAGCGACAGCCAGAAATAGGCGGTGCCGATGTTCGGTTCCAGGCTGTTCTGTTCGAAGAACATCCATTGCAGCGCTTCGGCACGCTCGATCGGATCTTCCGGCGCCAACTCAGTGCCGCGCGCGACGTACCAGAGAATGGCGTTCGATTCGGCGAGATAGCGATCAGGCGCGACCTCGAGCAATGGCACCCGGCCGTTCGGATTCTTGGCGAGGAATTCCGGCGTCCGGCTTTCGCCCTGCAGAATGTCCACTTCGACAAGCCGATAGGGTGCCTTCAGCACCGCGAGCGCGAGGCGGACCTTGTAGCTGTTGCCCGAGCTTTGCATCGAGTAGAGCGTGTACATTTCGAGACGTCCCGCTAAAAATATTCCTCGCCACATTTCCCCGTCGAATGTGCCGGCGATATGCCGGTCAAGTCCGGCAAATCGAAGGCCAACGGACGACAGTTTTTTGAGAACGTCTTTTGTCCGCGAGCTCTTCGAGATTCTAGCTGCTCACGCGTCTTTCGTTACGAAAAAAATATTCCGGAAGGTCACGATTGGCGCCGATCGGCTCAGTCTCGAACGATTTTAATCGGCAGGGCCGCAAACGCTAGCGAATGGGCACGGCCGCGGGCGTGGCCTCGCCGACGTCCTTCGCGCTTGCGAGAGGCAAGGCATGCCGCGCCGTCAGCCAGCGTGCGAAGAAGCGCGCGGCGAGGGCGATCGCGGTCCCCGACAACATGTGCATCAGGTAATGTCAGCCTTCGATCGGGATCGACGCCATCAGAGGAGGGGAGTGGGGCGGCGGCCGCGGCAAAGGCGATGATCCGGGCTGCGGTGCCAAGGGCGCCGGCCAGTCGCGTGTCCTGGCGGTAGTGGCTCAGAGGTACTGTCCGGCGGGCACGTCCGCCGGCGCCCGAAAAGGCCGCCCGGAGACCGTTCCAGCGGCATTCCCGATTGAGATAAGCGATGGCTGTTATCGATTTTCTTCAATCGATTGGGCCTTGCTGGACGGCCGCGCCCGCACTACCAAGGGGCCGCAAATCGCGCCCCGACCGGCCCGATCGACCCCGATTTTAAGCCTCTAGCGGAGAACTTGGATGGCCTTCCTCGCCGACAGCCTCAAGCGCATCAAGCCGTCGCCCACCATCGCGGTGACCGACAAAGCGCGCGCGCTCAAAGCGGCGGGCCGCAACGTCATCGGTCTCGGCGCCGGCGAGCCGGATTTCGACACGCCGGACAACATCAAGGAAGCGGCGATCAAGGCGATCCGCGAGGGCCGCGCCTCCAAGTACACCAATGTCGACGGCATCCCGGAGCTGAAGGCGGCGGTCGCCGCCAAGTTCAAGCGCGAGAACGGCCTCGACTACAAGCCATCGCAGATCACCGTCGGCACCGGCGGCAAGCAGGTCTTGTACAACGCCTTTATGGCGACGCTGAACCCGGGCGATGAGGTGATCATCCCGGCGCCGTATTGGGTCAGCTATCCCGACATGGTGTATCTGGCCGGCGGCACGCCGGTCGAGGTCGTCTGCTCGATGGAGTCGGGCTTCAAGATCTCGGCCACGCAGCTCGAGAAGGCGATCACGCCGAAGACCAAGTGGTTTCTTTTGAACTCGCCGTCGAACCCGACCGGCGGCGCCTATACGCAGGCCGAGCTCAAGGCGCTGACCGACGTGCTGGTCAAGCATCCGCACGTCTATGTGATGACCGACGACATGTACGAACACCTCGTCTACGACGACTTCAAGTTCTACACGCCGGCGCAGGTCGAGCCGAAGCTCTACGAGCGCACGCTGACCATCAACGGCACGTCGAAGGCTTATTGCATGACCGGCTGGCGCATCGGTTACGCCGGCGGCCCGGAGCCGCTGATCAAGGCGATGGCGATGCTGCAGTCGCAGTCGACGTCGAACCCGGCGGCGGTGTCGCAGTGGGCGGCGGTCGAGGCGCTCAACGGTCCGCAGGACTTCATCGCCAAGCACAACGTCATCTTTAAGGAGCGTCGCGATCTCGTGGTGTCGATGCTGAACCAGGCGAACGGCATCAAGTGCCCGACGCCGGAAGGCGCGTTCTATGTCTATCCGTCCTGCGCCGGCACCATCGGCAAGACAACGGCGTCGGGCAAGAAGATCGCGACCGACGAGGATTTCGTCACCGAACTGCTCGAAGCGGAAGGCGTCGCGGTGGTGCAGGGCTCGGCCTTCGGCCTCGGCCCGGCGTTCCGCATCTCCTACGCCACCAAGACCTCGGATCTCGAAGACGCCTGTACGCGCATCCAGCGTTTCTGCGGCAATCTGAAATAACCGCGCCGCGCCCGTCGCGCGCTACGTCAAAAGCTAAAGCCGGCGCACAGCTCGTGTGCCGGCTTTTTTAATTCCGTGGCGACAGGAACCTTGCGGTTGCGCTCTCGTTGGCGGCAGGAGCCATTGAACCCACGGAGAGCGCGCGATGACCGATCTTGGCAGCCAGGCCGATAAGTTGCGAAACGATGTCAGCGACGAGGCCCGCGCCGGCGCGTCCAGGATCGGCGCCGAGGCCGGCAACGCCCGCGAGGATCTGGCGGCCGATTTGAGCAAGCTGAAAAGCGACATCGCCGCGATCCAGGAAACACTGACCAAATTCGTATCGAACGCCGGCGCCGAAGCCTATCGCACGGCCAGAAATGTCGGTGAGACGGTAAGCGGGCAGGCCAGCCAACTGGCGAGCGACGCCGCGGCGACGGCGCAGAATCAGGTCAGAAGCATGACCGCCGAACTCGAGGACATGGCGCGCAGCAAGCCGCTCGGCACGATTTTCGGCACGCTGTTCGTCGGCATCATCATCGGCATGATGACGCGGGGCCGTAATTGATGCTGAAGGCCCTGCGCCCGCTCATCAACATCGCGCTGCACGGCCAGCCCGAGCGGCTGATGCTGTTGGCGCGCGCCTACAAGAATGAGGCGATCGGTCAGGCCAAAGCGCAGGCCGCCGGCGCCGCCGTCACGGCGGCCGTCGGTCTGCTCGGGCTGGTCTTCACGGTGATCGCCGTGGTGATCGGCTTTGCCGCCTTGTACTACGCGGTCGCGCAGCGCCACGGGCCGCTGGCCGGCTTTGCTGCGTCCGGAGGCGCCGCGTTGCTGATCGCCATTCTGATGTTCGTCATCGTTGCGATCAGGGCCCGGAGTTCCTCGAAGAGTCCGGGCGTCACGCTTGCCGAGATCAAGGCGGAGGCAAAGGACTCACTGCGCCGGAGCGAGCGTGCGACCGGCGACTTGGGCAGGGAGGTGCAGCGGCAGGCGGAACTGCTCGGCCGCCGTTCCGCCGATGCCGCCGAAGACATCATGCGTAACGGCTCGCGCGAGACCGTGTTTGGCGTGATCGCGGCTGCCGCGCTCATCGGCGTATTGATTGGGCGCCGCGGCTGAACGCGGTATCCGCGTCGGTGTGAGGCGCGCTCAATTTGCCGAAAACCTGCCGCGACGATTTTGCAATGCAAACCGGCAATCGTGACTTGCCAGTGCCGCCTTGGCCTGAAACGATCCGTGCACGGGCCGGGTAACATTGGTCCAGCTCCCGGCCAGGGAGGTTGCCATGCAGTCGATACGCGACAAAGAGCAACAGAAAGGCACGAGTTCCTCGCTGATAAGTTCTAGGGGCCCCCGCACCATCGCGCTGGTGGGCCCTTTCCAGAGCGGCAAGACGACGCTGCTCGAGGCGATACTCGCGCGCACGGGCGCCATTCCGCGGCAAGGCTCCGTCGATACCGGTTCGACCGTCGGCGACGCCTCGAAGGAGGCGCGCCAGCACAAGATGAGTGTCGAGGCGACCTTCGCCACCACCGAGTTCATGGGCGACAGCTACACCTTCGTCGACTGTCCCGGCTCGATCGAATTCATTCACGACATGCGCTGCGTACTGCCGGCGGTGGATGCCGCGGTCGTCGTTTGCGAGGCGGACGAGAAGAAGGTGCCGCAGCTTCAGCTCATCCTGCGTGAGCTGGAAGATCAGAACATTCCGCACTTCCTGTTCCTCAACAAGATCGACAAGGCCGACAAGCGCGTCCGCGAGACCATCAAGCTGTTGCAGCCGGCCTCGCGCATTCCGCTGCTGCTGCGGCAAATTCCGATCTGGAACGGCGATATCGTTTCCGGCTTCGTCGATCTGGCGCTCGAGCGCGCCCATGTCTATCGCGAGCACGCGGCGTCCGAGGTCATCGAGCTGACCGGCGAGAACAGGGATCGCGAAAAGGAAGCGCGCTTCACCATGCTGGAGACGCTGGCCGATCACGACGACGAATTGCTCGAGCAACTGCTCGGCGACATGGAGCCGCCGCGCGACCGGGTGTTCGACGATCTGGCCAAGGAATTGCGCGAGCGTGTCGTCTGTCCGGTGCTGCTCGGCGTCGCGACGCGCTCCAACGGCGTGCTGCGGCTGCTCAAGGCGCTGCGTCACGAAGCGCCGGGCGTGACGGAGACCGCGGCGCGGCTCGGCCTCAAGGCGGGCGGCGATCCGGTCGCCGTCGTGCTCAAGACCTTCCACACTGCGCATGGCGGCAAGATGTCGGTGGCGCGACTGCTCAGCGGCGAGGTGGCCGACGGCGCCAACTTCCTGGCGCCGCGGCGCGACGCCGGCCGCGTCTCCGGCGTCTTCAACCTGATGGGCGCGACTTTCGCCAAGCGCGGCGCGGCCAAGGCCGGTGAGACGGTGGCCTTCGGCAAGCTCGACGGCGCCAAGACCTGCGATACGCTGACAGCCGGCAAGCATGCCATCGACGCCCTGGTCTCGGTGAAGCCTTACGCGCCGATCCTCGCGATGGCGGTGCACGCCAAGGAGCGCAAGGACGACGTCAAGCTCGGCGTTGCCTTTGCCAAGCTGACGGAGGAAGATCCGTCGCTGACCGTCATCCACAACATCGAGAACCATGAGGTCGTGCTGTGGGGGCAGGGCGAGATGCACCTGCGCGTCGCCACCGAGCGGCTGGCCGACCGCTACGGCGTTCCCGTGCTGACGCATCGGCCGAAGGTCGGCTATCGCGAGACCATCCGCAAAGGCATCTCCATCCGCGGCCGGCACAAGAAGCAGTCCGGCGGTCACGGCCAGTTCGGCGACGTCGTGCTGGAGATCAAGCCGTTGCCCCGCGAGGGCGGTTTCAAATTCAACGACATGATCACCGGCGGCGTGGTGCCGCGCAATTACATCCCGGCGGTCGAGGAGGGCGTCAAGGACGCGCTCACCCACGGCCCGCTCGGCTTCCCGGTGGTCGATGTCGAGGTGTCGCTGACCGACGGCTCGTATCACACCGTCGACTCCTCCGACATGGCGTTCCGCACCGCGGGCCGCATCGCCATCGTCGAAGGTCTGCCGCAGTGCCAGCCGGTGCTGCTGGAGCCGATTCACATGATCGAGATCGTGTGCCCCAGTGACGCGACGGCGCGCATCAACGCCATCCTGTCGGGGCGGCGCGGCCATATCCTCGGCTTCGACACGCGCGAGGGCTGGGACGGCTGGGACACGGTGCGGGCGCAGATGGCGGAGGCCGAGATCGGCGACCTCATCATCGAGGTGCGTTCGGCGACTGCGGGCGTCGGCTCCTTCAGCTTCAAGTTCGACCATATGGCCGAGCTGACCGGCCGCCAGGCAGAGCAGGTGGTGGCGGCGAAACGGGCGGCGGAATAGCGCCGCCGCGGCGTTGTCTATGCGTGCGCCACCGTTTCGTAGCGGGCGCGGCCGAGACTGACCAAGGCGGCCAGCGCCGTGCAGGCGGCGGCGATAACGAGCGCCATGTCAGGCGCCTGCGTCAATGTCGTCAGCGCGAAGATGATCGACATGGCGATGGCGCCGAAGTTCTGGCCGAGCAGGCGGGCCGTGCCCTGCATGGCGCCGGCGGCGCCGCTGCGCGCCTTGGGCGCGGACAGAAGCAGGATGCGGTTGTTCGGCGTTTGAAACAGACCGAAGCCGGCGCCGGCGATCACCGCGCCGATGACGAATGCGATCTCGCGGACGTTGGTTGGCGACAGGCTGATGATCAGAAGGCCCAGCGCCAGGAGTCCGCCGCCGGCCGCGCAGAGCCACGCCGTCTTGATGCGGTTGGCGAGCCGGCCTGAGATCGGCGCCGCGATGATGGTCGCGATCGGCCACGGCATCATGTAAAGCCCGGTCATTGCCGCTGTCATCCCAAGCGTATGTTGCAGATAGAACGGCAGCGCGACGTAGCTGAGCATCTGCCCGGTGAAGCACGACACCGACGCGATGACGGCGACGCGAAAGGCCGGCTCGGCGAGCAGATCGGTCGGCACGATCGGCGAGGCGCTGTTGCGCTCGATCATCAGCAGGACGGCGAGGCAGACGACAGAGCCGCCGATAAGCAGGGCGCCGCTCAGCGGCGCGCTGGCAATGCGGTCGGCGCCGAAGAAGAACAGAATGAACATCAGCGTGTTCGCGCCCAGCGCCGTGACGTCGAGGCGGCGCTTGACGCCTTCGAGATGGCCGAGAAAGCCGCCGCCCAGCAAGGCAAGCGCGCCGAGCGGGACGTTGATGGCGAACAGCCACGGCCAGTCGGCAATCGCCAGAATGGCGCCGGCAAGGGCCGGACCGGCCGCCGCAGAGATCGCGATGATCATGGCGTTGAGGCCGATGATGGGGCCGAGCAGGCGATGCGGCACGGCAAAGCGCATGTTCATCATGCCGAGCGCCATGATCGCGCCGCCGCCCAGCCCCTGGACGAAGCGGGCGGCCACGAGCACCGGCAGGCTCGGGGCCAGGGCGCAGGCCGCGGACGCCAGGGTGAACAGAGCGACGCCCATCAGGAAACCGCGACGTGCGCCGTAAATCTCGCCGAGCGCCCCGCAGGGCAGGAGCGCGACGAGGACGGCGAGTTGATAACTCGACACCACCCAGACGGTAGCGCTCGCGTCAGCACCGAATGATGTGGCGATCGATGGCAGTGCCACGTTGGCGATGGCGCCGTCGAGCACCACGAGAACCAGGGTGACGAGCAGAACGCCGACGGCGAGCTGGCGGCGCGGGGTGGGCAGGCCGTCATGGACGGCGGTGGGGATCGAGGTCTCGGACATGACGGCTTCCGCATGTGGCTTGATTGCTGTTCGCATGGCCCATGGATTAAGCCGCGGCCGGCAGTTGCGCCATACGCAACAGAAGCAAGTGACCTTTGCGTTGAGCGCCTTAGGTGCTAAAAGGCCTTGGTGCCTGCCCTCGATCTGAACCTTCTGGTGGCGCTCGACGCCCTGCTTCGCGAACGGAGCGTGTCGGCGGCTGCGCGTCAGCTCGGGCTGAGCACGTCGGCCATGAGCCGGACCTTGTCGCGGCTGCGGGCGGTCTTGGCCGATCCGGTGCTCGTTCCCGCCGGCCGCGGCATGGTGGCGACGCCGCGCGCCGAGGCCATCGCCGAGGAGGTGCGCGCGCTGACCGCCGCGGTGCAAGCCGTGCTCAGCCCGCCGCCGGCGGTCGATATCCGAAAGGTGCAGCGCGACTTCACCATCCGCGCCAACGACGCCTTTGTCCTGCTCTATGCGGCGCGGCTCAGCGCCCTCGTCAGCGCCGCGGCGCCGGGCCTGCGGCTGCGGTTCGCACCCAAGCCGGACAAGGCTATCCAGCCCCTGCGGGATGCAACAATCGATCTCGATATCGGCGTGGTCGAGGGTGATGGCGCGGAGTTGCGCGGGCAGAAGCTGTTCGACGATGATTTCATCGGCGTCGCCAGATTCGGTCATCCGCTGCTCGACGCCGGGCTGGTGACCGCGGAGCGTTACGCCGCCTGCGGGCACGTTGTCGCCTCGCGGCGGGGCGCGGTGTCCGGGCCCGTCGACGATGCGCTTGCCGCCTGGGGGCTGAGCCGCAATGTGGCGCTCGTCGTGCCGACTTTTCCGGCCGTGGTGGCGGTGGCGGCCGCCTCGGATCTCGTCGGGATGGTGCCGCGGTCCTATCACCCGGTCGATGTCGCCGGCCGTACGCGAATATTCGAATTGCCTGTGGCGACGCCCGGCTTTGTGGTGGCGCAAACATGGCATCCGCGGATGGACGCCGATCCGGTCCATCGCTGGCTGCGCGGATTGATCTTCGAAACATTCAAGGCATAGGCGCTGCGCCGGCCCATCCAGGGGCCTTCTCCCGCATCCGTGATTTGCGTTTGATCCCGCTGGCGCCTTACTTCGTAAAAAGAAGAAGATAAGGCCGACAGAGGGTCACAGGATGAACATCATTCGCCGCCGCGGTTGGGAAATTCCGCAAAGCCAGATCACGCCCGAACATCTGGTGTTCAGCCGGCGCAAGCTGCTGCTCGGCGGCGCCGGCGCGCTCGCGATGGCGCCGGTGTTGGCCTCCGGTCTGGCGCAGGCGCAGCGCGCCGAGGACGCGGCCAATCTGCCCGACCCCAATGCCGGCCTGTACCCGGCCAAACACAACGACAAATACACGCTCGACCGCCCGATCACCGCGGAGAAGGTGAACGCCAACTACAACAATTTTTACGAGTTCAACTCGTCGAAGGACGTCGCCGAGCAGGCGCAGAAGCTGCCGGTGCGGCCGTGGACAGTGAAGATCGACGGCCTTGTCGAAAAGCCGATCGAGCTCGACGCCGACGATCTCATCAAGAAGATGGGGCTCGAGGAGCGCGCCTATCGCCACCGTTGCGTCGAAGCCTGGGGCATGGCGATCGCCTGGACCGGCTTCCCGCTTGCCAAGCTTGTGTCTTTCGCCAATCCGCAGGGCTCGGCGAAGTACATAAAAATGGAAACTTTCCTCAATCCGAAAGTCGCCCCCGGGCAGCGCCAGCCCTGGTACCCGTGGCCCTACGTCGAAGGTCTAACCATGGCGGAGGCGACCAACGATCTCGCCTTCATCGCCACCGGCGCCTACGGCCATCCGATGGCCAAGCAGCATGGCGCGCCGCTGCGGCTCGCGGTGCCATGGAAGTACGGCTTCAAGTCGATCAAGTCGATCGTGCGTTTCTCCTTTGTCGAGGAGCGTCCCAAGGGCATGTGGGAACTGCTGCAGGCATCCGAGTATGGTTTCTGGGCCAACGTGAATCCGAAGGTGCCGCATCCGCGCTGGAGCCAGGCGACCGAAGAGGTGATCGGAACCGGTGAACGGCGACCTACGCTGCTGTTCAACGGGTACGGCGAATTCGTCGCCGATCTCTACAAAGGGTTGGATGGCGAGCGGCTCTGGGCGTAGCCCGAAATCTGGGCTTTTCGCGAGGGCGAAACCGTTATACAAATCAAGGAGGCCGGGTGACGCACGTCAAAATGTCCCGGCTGTACCCCTATGGGCCGGAAGTGCCCGCCAATCGTGGCGGACCGAAAGAGCCCTCCAGGAAACGCTCAGGATTGCTCATGAAAAAGTTTGTCGCGCTTATCGGTGCGGTTGCCGCACTGGCCCTGACTGCGAATGTGGCGGCCGCCCAGTCGCCGATCGTCATCAAGTTCAGCCATGTCGTCGCCAACGATACGCCGAAAGGCAAGGGCGCGCTGAAATTCAAGGAGCTTGCCGAGAAGTACACCAACGGCAAGGTCAAGGTCGAAGTCTATCCGAACTCGACTCTCTACAAGGACAAGGAAGAGATCGAAGCGCTGCAACTCGGCTCGGTGCAGATGCTGGCGCCGTCGACCGCGAAGTTCGCGCCGCTCGGCGTCAAGGAATTCGAGGCGCTCGACCTGCCGTGGCTGTTCAAGGATGACGCCACCTACGACGCGGCCATGAAGGGCGCGGTCGGCAAGTGGCTGTTCAAGAAGCTTGAAGCCAAGGGCATTACCGGCCTCGGCTATTGGGACAACGGCTTCCACATGGTCTCGGCCAACCGGCCGCTGATTCATCCGGCCGATTTCCAGGGTCTCAAGGTCCGCATCTCCGGCTCGAAGATCGCCGACCGCTACTTCCGCGATCTCGGCATGATCCCGCAGATCATGGCCTTCTCGGAAGTCTACCAGGCGCTGCAGACCGGCGTGGTCGATGGCTGCGAAAACACGCCGTCGAACTACCTGACGCAGAAGTTCTACGAAGTGCAGAAGGACATCACCGTCTCCAATCACGCGCATCTGCAGTATGCGGTGATCGTCAACTCGAAGTTCTGGGCCGGCCTGCCGGCCGACATTCGCGGCCAGCTCGAAAAGGCGATGAACGACGCGACCGATTACACCAACTCGATCGCCGCCAAGGAGAACAAGGACGCGCTCGAAGACATCAAGAAGTCGGGCAAGACCACGCTCCATTACCTGACGGACGAGCAAAAGGCCGAGTGGCAGAAGGCCATGCGCCCGACCTATACTTGGGCCAAGGGCCGCGTCGGCCAGGAAATCCTCGATCTCATGGCAAAGGAACTGCACGTCCAGATGTAACTGGCGGCTTCCGATATTGCCTAAACTATAATTCGGACCGGGAGTGGAATCGCTCCCGGTCCCCACTGTTTCTGAGGGGGAACATCTCGTGGGGAAAATGCTCTCTCGCGCGCTCGATCATCTTGAAGAGTGGCTGATCGCCGCTCTGATCACCGCCGCGACGCTTCTGATCTTCATCGCGGTCATTCATCGATACGGTACGGGTCTTTCGATCGACCTTGCCAAATGGTCCACGGCGCACGGCCTGACCACGTTGGCCACGATCCTGACCGCGATTTTCAAATGGCTCGCCGGCCGCGATCTGTCGTGGGCGCAGGAGCTCTGCATCTACATGTTCATCTGGATGGCCAAGTTCGGCGCCGCCTACGGCGTGCGGACCGGCATCCATGTCGGCGTCGACGTGCTCGTCAACATGCTGGCGCCGCATTCGCGCCGGCGCGTCGTGACCTTCGCGCTGCTATGCGGCGCCTTGTTTACGGCGATTGTTTCCGCTTTCGGCGCGTCTTTCGTCACTCAGATGTGGCACACCGGGCAGCAGTCGAACGACCTCGAGGCGCCGATGTGGTTCGTCTATCTGGCGATTCCGCTCGGCTCCGGCCTGATGTGCTTCCGTTTCCTGCAGGTCGCGTGGTGGTTCTTCTGGACCGGCGAATTGCCGCATCATGATGCCAACGCGGTGGAAGGACTCGATGCCGATGCCGAAGCGGTGGCCGCCGACGCTCTGCATCCGGCCGATGCTGCGCCCGGTCAGGCCGGGACGACGGAAAGCAGGATATCGCCGCTCGGCCTCATCCTCATTCTTTTGCCGATCCTGATCGCCGCGGTCTGCTTTGCACAGTCCGCCCACGTGATCGTGTTGCCGCAGTTCATGCGCGTAATCGTGGTTTTCGCGCTGTTGCTGTCGCTGATGTTGACCGGCATGCCGGTCTCCATCGCGCTCGGCCTAACCGTGCTCACCTTCATGTTTACGCTCACCGACGTGCGTACGGAATCGGTGGCGCTGAAGCTGTTCACCGGGATCGAGAATTTCGAGATCATGGCGATCCCGTTCTTCATCCTTGCCGGCAATTTCCTCACCCATGGCGGCGTGGCGCGGCGAATGATCAATTTCGCCACGTCGATGGTCGGTCACTGGTACGGCGGCCTGGCGCTGGCGGCGGTGGTTGCCTGTGCGCTGTTCGCCGCGATCTCCGGCTCGTCGCCGGCGACCGTCGTGGCGATCGGTTCGGTGCTGCTGCCGGCGATGGCGGCACAGGGATTCCCCAAGCGGTTCGGCGCCGGCGTCATCACGACGTCCGGCTCGCTCGGCATCCTCATTCCGCCGTCGATCCCGATGGTGCTGTTCGCAGTCTCGACCAACTCGTCGGTCGGCAAGCTGTTCATCGCCGGCATCGTGCCGGGCCTCGTCCTCGCCTTCCTGCTCGGTCTGACGACCTGGTATCGCGCCTGGCGCAACGATTATCCGCGCATGCCGAAGGCGACGTTCGCCGAACGCCTGAAGGCGTTCCGCGACTCGTTCTGGGGCCTCGCGCTGATCGTCATCGTCATCGGGGGCATCTATTCGGGCCTCTTCACGCCGACCGAAGCGGCGGCGGTGAGCGCGGTCTACGCCTTCGTCATCGCGGTGTTCGTCTACAAGGATCTGACGCTCCGGGACGTGCCCCGCGTGCTGCTGTCGTCGGCAAATCTCAGCGCGATGATCCTCTACATCATCACCAACGCGGTGCTGTTCTCGTTCTTGATGACCTATGAGAACATTCCGAACGCGCTGGCGGACTGGATGATCGCGCAGGGCTTCGGCTGGGTGGTCTTCCTGCTGATCGTCAATGTCCTGCTGCTGCTGGCCGGCAACGTGATGGAGCCGTCATCGATCATCCTGATCATGGCGCCGATCCTGTTCCCGGTGGCGATGAAGCTGGGCATCGACCCGGTGCACTTCGGCATCCTGATGACGGTGAACATGGAGGTCGGCCTGTGTCATCCGCCGGTCGGGCTCAACCTTTATGTCGCGTCGGGCATCGCCAAGATGGGCATTACCGAACTGACGATCGCGGTGTGGCCGTGGCTGCTGACGATGCTCGGCTTCTTGGTACTCGTCACCTATTGGGAAGGCCTGTCGACCTTCCTGCCGCGGTTGCTCGGCATGTAACGAATGGTCCCGCGCGCCGCCTGGAAGCGGCGCGCGGGACCATCACTTCATAATTTGAGATCGTTCAAGCCGCCTTGCGGACGCTGCTGCGCGTCTTTGCGGGCCGTTGCGTGGCCGCCGGCGCGTTCGCTTCGTGTGCCGGGGCGCCGGTACTGCCGAGCTTGAACACTTCGAGCGCCTGCATGAGCTTGTTGCTGCGTCGCTCCAGGCTGTCGGTGGCGGCCGCCGCTTCCTGAACCTGCGCCGCATTCTGCTGGGTCACCTGGTCCATCTGCATGACGGCGTCATTGACTTGCCCGATGCCGGTGCTCTGTTCGTTCGAGGCATTGGCGATATCCGCCATGAGGCCGGTCATCCGGCCGACTGCGGTGACGATGTCGTTCATGGCCGTGCCGGCATCGTTGGCGAGTACGGTGCCTTGGTTGACCTTGGCGACCGACCCTTCGACCAACTGCCGGATATCGGTTGCCGCCGCGGCCGAGCGCTGAGCCAGGCTGCGGACCTCGGTTGCAACGACGGCGAAGCCGCGGCCAGCCTCGCCGGCCCGCGCTGCCTCGACCGCCGCGTTGAGCGCCAGCAGATTGGTCTGATAGGCGATGCCGTTGATGATGCCGACGATTTCGGCAATCTGGTTGGAGGATTCGCTGATTTCGGCAATGGTGGAAACGACATTGCCGACGATGGCGCTGCCCTTTTCGGCCGTCTGCAGCGCGTTTGCCGCGAATTGGTCGCCGTTGCGCGAGTTGTCGGCGTTCTGCTTCACCGCGGAGGTCAGTTCCTCCATGCTGGCAGCCGTCTGCTCCAGTGCGGCGGCTTGTGAATCCGTGCGCGCCGAGAGGTCGTGATTGCCGCCGGACAACTGCCCGGTGGCTTCCAGGATGTCGTTGAAATTATTGCGGATGTCGCCGACGATCGAATGCAGATTGGTATTGAGCTGCATCATCGAGCGCATCAACTGGCCGATCTCGTCGGTGCGCGTGGTTGTGATTTGGCTGGTGAGATCGCCGCCGGCCATGCGCTGCGTGGCGCGCACGACGTCCGCAATCGGCATCAGAATGTTGCGTTCGAGATAGATCCAGACGGCGGTGGCGAGGACGAAGCCGAGCCCGCCGATCGCGCAGCTCCACCAGGGGGCATTCGCCAGATAGGTTGCGACGTCCACTGCGGCGATCGAACCGAGCAGCATCGACATGATGACGCGGGTCCGCGTCGCCATCGAGAAGTGCTGAACGAACGAAAAATCCGCCCACGATGAAGTGACCGGTTGGCCCTGGCACAATTTGACCCTGCCGGGCTTGGCCCGCTCTTGCGCATAGAGTTTGGTAGCAAGTTCGACCTGCTGGCGGGTTGGCTTGGTGCGGACCGACATGTAGCCGATGGCGTTGCCATTCTCGATCACCGGCGTGACGTTGGCCATCACCCAATAATATTCGCCGTTCTTGCGCCGGTTCTTGACGAGACCGCGCCAGGGCAGGCCGGCTTTGATCGTGCTCCACAGATCCTTGAACGCGCTTACCGGCATATCGGGATGACGCAGGATGTTCTGCGGCGCGCCGATCAGTTCCTCTTCGGTAAAGCCACTGACTTCGATGAAGTAGCTGTTCGCGTACGTGATGTTGCCGTGCAGGTCGGTCGTCGAAACGATCGTCTTGCCGTCGGCCACCAGGTATTCGACATCCACTACGGGGGTATTCAGGCGCATAGTCAAAGCCTTTTGGCGCGGTGAAAGAAGGAAAATCGAATCACACTCGCGGTTCGACGCATGATTGTAACTCTTGGGCTTTATGTCCCCGTTAAAGGCATTCTCATACTGCTATGGCAAACCAGGTGAGAGATCGAATTACCGGTCATCATGCGAGTACCGCTTCCCACGGGGCCTTGGCGTTCCTATCTACAAGGCTCGGTGTCTGGTTATTGGAGGTTTGCCTTGTCGCGCATGGTCATTGGTCTCCTGGCGGTTCTTATGTTCGGACACGTGGCGATGGCCGCCGAGCAGCCCGACCTGATCTTCAAGAAATCGACGGTGTTCAAGTGGCTGACGCCGAACGACAAGCTGGCGACCTACGGGCTCGACGACCCGGAGGTCGAGGGCGTCGCCTGTCATTTCACCGTGCCGGAGCGCGGCGGTTTCAAGGGCTGGATCGGTGTCGCCGAGGAAGTCTCCGACATTTCGCTGGCCTGCCGGCAGATCGGCCCGATCAAGTTCAAGGCCAAGTTCGAGCAGGGCGAGGACGTGTTCCGTCAGCGCCGCTCGCTGTTCTTCAAGAAGATGCAGATCGTCCGTGGCTGCGACGTGAAACGAAACGTCCTGGTCTATATGGTCTATAGCGACCGGATCATCGAAGGCTCGCCGAAGAATTCGACCTCGAGCGTTCCGATCATGCCCTGGGGCGGGCAGGGCGAGGTGGCCAAGTGCGCCGACTGGGTCGAGAAATAAGCGGAGTATATTCGGCGGCGGTATTCGGCTAATTTCAGTCTTGGGAAACCTCCCGAGCCGTCAACGGAGTTTGTCATGCCCACCGATCTGCCGCCGCCGCGGGCCGAAACCAGCGATGCCGCCGCCATGCAGCGCGCGGTCGTCAAAGCAATCCACGAGCACTGGAAGCTTTATCTTGGCGAAGGCATCGCCTTGCTCGTCCTCGGCGCCATCGCCATCCTCATTCCGCCGCTGGCGACTTTGGCGGTGACCATTCTGTTCGGCTGGCTGTTCCTGGTGAGCGGCATTATCGGCCTGATCACAACCTTCTGGATGCGCAACGCACCCGGGTTCTGGTGGGCCCTGGCATCGGCCGCCCTCGGCATTCTCGCCGGCGGCTATCTGCTGGCGCAGCCGATCGCGGGCGCGCTGTCGCTGACGGTTGTGCTGATCGCCTTCTTCATCATCGAGGGCATCGCCTCCATCTTCTTTGCCTTCGACCATCGCCGCGAATTGTCTGGCCAATGGGGCTGGATGCTGATGAGCGGGTTCGTCGATCTGGTCCTGGCGATGATGATCCTCACGGGTCTGCCGTCGACCGCGGTCTGGGCACTCGGCCTGCTGGTCGGCATCAACATGGTGTTCGGCGGCGTGGCCCTGATCGCCATGGCGCTGCACGCGCGCAAGGAAGCGATGTAGACCGCGCGAGGCGCCCGCTAGCGGTGCGCCTCCGCCAGCTTGCGGTCGTAGTCGAGCACGGCCTGCAGCAGCACCTGCGCGCCGGCGGCGCACTGTTCCTTGCTCGAATATTCGGCTTCGTTGTGGCTGATGCCGTCCTTGCACGGCACGAAGATCATCGTCGTCGGTGCGACGCGCGCGATGTAGGCGGCGTCGTGCCCGGCGCCGGACATCAGGTCCTTGGTCGAGAAGCCGGACGCAGCGGCGGCGCCACGCACCGAAGCGATGCATTGCGCGTCGAAATGTACGGCGGGCTGCTTGATGATGTTTTTCACCGCGACGTCGAGACCGAGCGCCGCGCCGATCGACTGCGCGGCCTGCGTGATCTCCGCTTCCATACGGTCCAGCACGGCCTCGCTCGGATCGCGCATATCGACGGTGAGGAATATCTCGCCGGGGATGACGTTCGGCGAGCCGGGCTTCACTTCGAGCAGACCGACGGTTCCGACCGAACCGGGATGGGCCAGCGCGATCCGGTTGACCTCCTCGACGAGGCGCGCGCCGCCGCGCAGCGCGTCGCGCCGGTGATGCATCGGCGTGGTGCCGGCGTGGCTGTCCTGGCCGATGAAGGTGACCTCGTACCAGCGGATCGCCTGCACGCCGGTGACGACGCCGATGTCCTTGTTCTCGGCTTCGAGATAGGGGCCCTGCTCGATATGCACTTCGAAGAACGCCGACAGCGGATGCTCGCCGCAGCGCTCGGGGCCGCGATAGCCGATGCCGTCGAGCGCGTCGCCGAAGGTGACGCCGGCGCGATCCTGCCGCGCCGCCGCCCAGTCGCGGGTGAAGGCGCCGGCGAACACGCCGGAGGCGACCATCGCAGGCGTGAAGCGCGATCCTTCCTCATTGGTCCAGTTCACGACCTCGACCGGCGCGAAGGTCTCGTAGCCGGCGCGCACCAGCGTACGCAGCGCCTCGAGCGCGGCCAGCACGCCGAGCGCGCCGTCGAACTTGCCGCCTGTGGGCTGGGTGTCGAGATGGCTGCCCATGGCGATCGGCGGGATGTCGTTGCGCTGGCCGGGGCGGCGCGCGAACATCGCGCCCATATCGTCAATGGTCACCGTGCAACCGAGGCTTTCGGCGGCGGCCTTGAACCAGTCGCGGACCTGGCGGTCGAGATCGGTCAGGGTCAGGCGGCATATGCCGCCTTTGGCGGTGCCGCCGATCCTGGCGGTCTCCATCAGGTCGCCCCAGAGGCGCTCGGGGTCGATGCGGAGATTCGGCAGAGGCGGGCGGCTTGTCATTCGCCGACACTAGCCGCTCCGCCTGCGAACGTCAGCCGTCGATGATCGCCACCGCCCGCGTCCAGCCGGCCGAGCCGCCGCGCACCTTGACCGGGAAACAGCTCACCATGAAGCCGGTCGCCGGCAGGCTTTCCAGATTGTGCAGCTTCTCGATGTGGCAATAGCCGATCTCGCGGCCGGCGCGATGCCCCTCCCAGATCAGGGAGGCGTCGCGCGTTTCGGCGTACTTCTTCATCGTGAAGAAGAACGGCGCGTCCCAGCTCCAGCCGTCCGTTCCGGTGACGCGAACGCCGCGCTCGAGCAGGTACATCGTCGCCTCGCGGCCCATACCGCAGCCCTTCATGACATAGTCCGGCTGGCCATAGGCCGCGCCCGCCGCGGTGTTCACCACCACGATCTCGAGCGGCGACAAGGTGTGACCGATGCGCTTGAGTTCGGCTTCGACATCGGCGGCGGTGGCGACATAACCGTCGGGGAAGTGACGGAAGTCGAGTTTGACGCCGGGCTGCAAACACCAGTCGAGCGGCACCTCGTCGATGGTTAAGGCGCGCTGGCCGTGGCTCATGGTCGAGGCAAAATGGTAAGGCGCGTCGAGATGCGTGGTGCAGTGTGTCGACAACCGCACCCATTCGAAACCCCAGCCTTCCCCGTCCGGCAGGTCTTCCTTCTTCAGCCCCGGGAAAAACTTGAGGATGTCCGCGGCGGTTGCCTGATGGTCCAGATACTCGATCTTCGGCCCATAGCCCGGCGGATCGGCCGCCACGTCGTTTTCGAGCGGCACTGAAATATCGATGACCTGACGCGGCATGTCGAAGCGGCTCCGTGCTTGCTTTGGCGGCCATCATTGAGGACACGGCCGCCGCCGGCAACTGTCACGCTGCTGAGCGTGCGGTGCAACATCGACATGCGGGCATCTGCCCACCGCGTTGATCATGCGACCATTGCGCCGCGACTGCGGGAACACAGTGGACCGCTGCGCCGGGCGCTGGCATGATCGCGCCACCGAATAAAACTAATATCACTCGGGAGGGATATGGATGCTGCAAAGCCTCAAATCGCGGAAGCTTGCCTTGTTCGCGGGCGCAAGCCTCACGCTCGCCGCCGCCGCGCTCGGCGCGTCCCAGGCTAGCGCGCAGGATACGATCAAGATCGGCTTCTCGCAGTCGGTGACCGGGCCGCTGGCGCCGAACGGCAAGCAGGCCCTGCTCGGCATGGAGATCTGGGCCGAACAGGTCAACAAGGCGGGCGGTCTGCTCGGCAAGAAGGTCGAGCTGAAATACTACGACGACAAGAGCCAGGCCTCCGAAGTGCCCGGGATCTACACCAAGCTCATCGACGTCGATAAGGTCGATCTGGTCGTCTCGGGCTATGCCTCGAACCAGATTGCGCCGGCGATGCCGGTGGTCATCAGCAAGAAGAAGACCTTCGTCACGCTGTTCGGCCTCGATATCAATGACAAGTTCAAATACAGCCGCTATTTCGCGGTCATCCCGACCGGCCAGAACACCAAGGGCTCGTTCACGCAAGGCTACTTCAACGCGGCGATGAAGCAGTCGCCGAAGCCGACGACGATCGCGCTGACCTACGCCGACGCCGAGTTCTCGCAGAACGCCTGTGAGGGCGCGCGCGCCACCGCCAAGAAGCTCGGCCTCAAGATCGTCTACGACAAGGCCTATCCGCCGCCGCCGAAGACGACCGACTTCGCGCCGATCGTCCGCGCCGTGAAGGCGGAAAATCCCGATCTGGTGATGATCTGCTCGTACCCGCTCGACTCGATCGGCCTGGTGCTGGCGGCGCACGAAGTCGGCCTGGCGCCGAAGATGATGGGCGGCGCCATGGTCGGCCTGCAGGCCACGGTGTTCAAGGACAAGCTGAAGTCCAAGCTCAACGGCATCGTCAACTACGAAACCTGGGTACCGGACAAAAAGCAGATGTACGAAGGCACCGAAGCCTTCTTCAAGGACTACCAGGCCAAAGCCGGCGCCGCCGGCGTCGATCCGCTCGGCTACTATCTCGGCGGATGGGGCTATGCCCAGATGCAGGTGCTGGAAGCCGGCATCAAGGGCTCCAAGAGCCTCAACGACGACAAGATCGCCGACTATCTAAAGAAGGCGACGGTCAAGACCGTGATGGGCCCGATCAAGTTCGGCAACAAGGGCGAATGGGCCGACGACCGCATGATGACGGTGCAGTATCACGGCATCACCGACGCGGCGAACCTCGATACCTGGCGCGGCATGAGCTACCAGACCGTGGTCGATCCGCCGAGCCTCGCCACCGGCAATCTGATCTACCCCTACGACAAGGCGATGACCAAGTAGACCTGTCGCCGCGCCTGCCAATGACGAACGCCGCGGAGGACCATCTCCGCGGCGTTCTTCTTTCAAAGCTCGGGCATGACGGGAGCGTTGCGCTGCCGCGCTGGCTCACACCCCTAAATAAAACTGCCGGATGAGGTCGTTGTTGTTGAGCTCGTCCGCCGAGTTGCCCTCGAACTCGATGCGGCCATGCACGATGACATAGCCACGGTCGGCGATGCGCAGCGCCTGGGTGAAGTTCTGCTCGGCCATCAGCACCGTGAGCTTGAAGTGCTCCTTCAGCGTCTTGATGGCATCGATGGTGCGGCCGACCAGGAGCGGCGACAGCCCGACCGAAGGCTCATCGACCAGGAGAATGCGCGGGTTGGTCATCAGCGCCCGCGCCAGCGCCAGCATTTGCTGCTCGCCGCCGGACATCGAGCCGGCAAGCTGGTGGCGGCGCTCGGCGAGCCGCGGAAAGGTCTCGAAGCAGAAGTCGAGATTGGTCTTGATGTGCGCCCGTGCCTTCGGCCGGCTGGCCCCTAACAACAGGTTTTCCTCGACGGTCTGGCGCGGGAACAGGCGGCGGCCTTCCGGCACAAGTGCGATGCCGAGATCGACGATTTCGACGGTGGAGAGTTTGGTCAGATCGTGCCGTTGGCCATCGATCTCGGCGACGATGCGGCCTTTGGACGGCCGCACCCAGCCGACGATGCAGCGCATCAGCGTGCTTTTGCCGTTGCCATTGGTGCCGAGCAGCGCCACGGTCTCGCCCGAGCCGACCTTGAGCGATACGTCGTCGAGCACGCGCACGAGGCCGTAGCCGGCGTCGATGCCTTCGACCGCGATGCTGTTGCTGTTATGGGCCGGATCAGGTGCCAAGATAGGCTCCCACCACGTCCTTGTCCTTGATCACGTCGTCCGGCGCGCCGTCGGCGATCTTGCGGCCGGAGACCAGCACGACCAGGCGCTGCGAGAACGCCATCACCGCGCGCATGATGTGCTCGATCATGATGATGGTGATGCCGCGCTGGTTGAGGCGGATCAGCAGCGCCACGATGTCTTCGACTTCGGAATGCGACAGGCCGGCCATCGATTCATCGGCGATCAGCAGCTTCGGCTCTGCCGCCATGGCGCGGGCGAGTTCGAGCTTGCGCATTTCGACCTGCGTCAGGTCGAGCGGGCTCTTCTTCGCCTTGTCCTGCAGCGCGACCAGGCTGAGGACCTCGAGGCAGCGGTCTTCCAGTTCGCTCGAGGTCAGATGGACGCCGTGGCGCGCGCCGACGGTGTACAGCAGAGGCACCCGGATGTTTTCGGCGACGGTCATGCTGCGGAACGGTCGCGGCAGCTGGAAACTGCGCGCCAGGCCGAGACGGGCGCGCTGATGGGCGGGCACGCCGTCGACACGGCGTCCGCCGAAGCTGACGCTGCCGGTCTCGTTCTGCAGCGTGCCGCTGATGCAATTGACCAGCGTGCTCTTGCCCGAGCCGTTCGGGCCGATCAGGCCAAGGCGCTGGCCCGCCGGCACCGACAGATCGACCGTGTCGAGCGCGACGAAGCCGCCGAAGCGCTTGCCGAGTTGCTCGATGGCGAGAAGCGGCGGCGCCACGTCGTCGAAGGTCTCGGTCACCGGCTGGCCCATGATCTGGCTCATGAATTGCTCCTGCGCGCGGTCCAGTGATGCCACAGGCCGACCAGGCCGTTCGGCGCCAGAATGACGAAGCCGATCAGCAACAGGCCGGTGATCAGGAGATTGACCGCCGAGGAGATGGTGACGGTGACGATCTGCTGCAGTGTCGACAGGATCAGCGCGCCGACCATCGGTCCGATCCAGGACGTCGTGCCGCCGATCATCGGCATGGCGATGGCGTTCACGGCATAGGACAGGTTGAACGCCGAATTGGGTTCGACATAGCCGATGTAGAACGGAAAGGGCGCGCCGGCCATGCCGAACAAGGCGCCGGACAGAACGGTGGCGATCAGTTTGAGCTTTAGCGTGGGCACGCCGGAGGCTTCGGCGGCCAGTTCGTCGTCGCGGATGGTGGCGAAGCCGATGCCGAGCCGCGAGCGCTCGATCAGTCGGGCCGCGGCCAGCGAGGCCACGGCCAGAAGCAGCATCAGCACGAACAGATACTGGATGAAGGTGCCGAACACCGGGACGCTTTCCGGCGGAATGACATAGGCGCCACGCGAGCCGCCGACGAAGGACCAGTTGACGATGAAGGTTTCGAGCACGACGGCGAGCGCCAGCGTCGCGATGGCGAAGAACACGCCGCGCAGCCGCAAAGTGAGGTAGCCCATGCCGAGGCCGATCAGACCGGCGAAAACGCCGCCGAGCACGATCAGCACCGGCAGCGGTAGCGGGAATATCCACGCCATCGGTGCCAGCATGAACTCCGGAAACACGTCCTCCGGCGACTGGCCGATATTGTAGAAGAAGATCGTCGAATAGACGCCGATGGCGAAGAAACCGGCGCTGCCGAAATTCACATAACCGCAATAGCCGCCGAGGATGTTCCACGCGGTGGCGATGACGACATATTGCAGCACCACGTAGCCGAGGAAGAACAGATAGTCGTTGCCGATGACGCGGAACGCCAAGTAGAGCGCGGCCGCGATCGCCAGAAGGATGAGCGTGAAGAGGGGCGTGCGCATTCAGCGTCCCAGCAATCCGGAAGGCCGTACGGCCAGAGTGAGCAGCAGGAGACCGAACGACACCGCCGGCGCCCAGGAGGGGCCGTAGAACGTGGTGGCGATGCTTTCGATGACGCCGATCAGCAGCGCGGCGATCAGCGTGCCGGGCAGGCTGCCGAGACCGCCGAGCACGCAGATGGCGAAGACCCGGCCGATATATTCACGGCCCGATGACGGCAGCACGGGCTGGATGACGATGAGGAAGGCGCCGGCCATGGCGCAGGTCGCCATCGCCAGCGAGAAGGCGATGCGCTTGATCCGGGTCGGGTCGACCGCCATCAGTTCGAGCGCCTGCGGATCCTGCGAGACGGCCATCACGGCGCGGCCGATGAAGGTGCGCGACATGAAGAGCTGCAGGGCGGCGAACATGGCGAGGGAAACGATGGCCGGCACAAGCATCCGCAGCGGGAACTCCATCGGCCCGAGCGTGATACTGCCGCCGACATAGGACGTGCCGACCGAGCGGTAGTCGACGCCGAAGGCGAGGATCAGCCCGACTTCGGTGACGAACAGCAGCCCGAAGAAGAAGGCGAGGCCGCGCAGCGAGTCCTGGCCTCGCCGCTCGAAGGACTGGAAGTAGATGCCGTAGACCAGCGCCCCGAGCGCGTAGAATACCGGCAAGGCGAGAATCGCGACGATGATCGGGTCGATGCCGAACTGCGCATTCACGATGTAGGCGATGTAGGAGCCGAGGATGATGAAGCCCGGATGCGCAATATTGACGATGTCGAGCATGCCGAACGAGATCGAAATGCCGGCGGTGACGGCGGCATAGAACGCGCCGAGCATCAGCCCGGCGATGATGGCATTGATCAGCAGATCGAATTGCATGGGGATGCCAGCGGGCCGGGGCGATCGTTCGTCACAGCAATGGGCTCAGAAGGGGCGGCGGGACGCGCTGTCACCCGCGCCGCCGGCGCGATGGTCCCGTTCATGCCGCGACAGGCTGCGATGAGCCGGCATCCGACCTCCCCAGATTGACCCTTTGCCGGCTTCTCGAAATGCCCGGCTGGTCGTTGTTCTTGGCGGTTACGCGAGAGGCCATGCCGCTCCGCGCCCGTCCTTGCCGTGCAGTGTGCAGGAACCCCGGCGGCTTGGCTAGCCTATTGATCGGGCAGGCAAAGCCTTCCACACGGCGGCAGCCCACGCGCCGGCGGCAGGCCCGCCGCCTTAGGCCGCGGCTTGTGGGCGAAGGCCCGCCGGCAATGGCAGCGGCGCGTTGGCCGAATCCTTGAACTCGACGGTCATGAAGACCATGGCGTCGTCGCCGATGTTCTGCAGGTCGTGCACCTTGTAGGCGCCCTTGGCGTAGCTCTCGTGACGCGTTTCGCCGGGCTCGTAGGTGTACTCCACCGTGGTGCCGTCGCTCACATGTTGCCGGCCGCGCCCGCCGGTGACCGAGGTCCAGAAGTAATCGAGCACGTGGCGGTGGAAGCCGAAGCGCTCGCCGGGCGCGAGCCGGATGATCCAGACACGCGTGCGCTCGGTCTCCGACAGCAGCGTCGAACCGACGCAGGGATTGGGCGCGGCAGCCTCGTCCTCGAACTCGGCGGCGATGTCCGGCGTCCATTGCAAGGTCGTCTTGGTCTCGGGCGCCTTCTCGACCATTGTCAGCGCGCTGCTGCTGAAGGTCATGGCATTCCTCCGCTGTCCGTTTGGGCCTAGTATAGGGGAAACGCCGTGGAACAAGAAGACGCGGGGAGAGCACCGGAGTGGGCAGGGAGCGGCGTGCCGTTGTCATCGGCGGTTCGATGAGCGGGCTGCTGAGCGCGCTGCTGTTGCAGCGCAACGGCTGGCGCGTCGACATCTATGAGCGGGCCGGCGAGGAGTTGTCCGGCCGCGGCGCCGGTATCGTGGCGCAACCGGAACTGATTGCGCGGCTCAAGGGCCTGGGTCTGAAAACCGATGATCTGGGCGTGCACATCGCGCGGCGGCAGATCGTCGATGCGCGCGGCGAAGTGACCCACGCCATCGACTGCAGCCAGGTGGCGACGGCGTGGGAGCGGGTGTTTCGTCTGCTGCGCCGGTCGTTTCCGGACGCGCATTATCATTCCGGCAAGGCGCTCAAGGGCTTCACGCAGTCGGCGGACAGCGTTACCGCGCATTTTGCCGACGGCGACGCCGCCGCCGCCGACGTCCTTGTCGGCGCCGACGGCATCCGCTCGACGGTGCGTCAGAACCTGGAGCCCGACGTCACGCCGCTCTATGCCGGCTATGTGGCGTGGCGGGCCTTGGTCGACGAGGCCCGCATCCCGCGTGAAACGCATGCCGCGATCTTCGACATCATGTCGTTCGGCCTGCCGCCGGGCGAACAGTTCCTGAGCTATCCGGTCGCCGGACCGGACAATGACCTGCGCGCGGGACACCGCCGCACCAACGTGATCTGGTACCGGCCCGCGGACGAGGCCAGCAAGCTCAAATGGTTGCTCACCGATGCGCAAGGTAGGACTCACGACATTTCCATCCCGCCCGCGCTGATCCGCGCCGAGGCGATTGCCGAGATGCATGATGCCGCCGAGCGGCTGCTGGCTCCATCGTTTCGCGCGCTGGTGCGGCTGATCGACGAGCCGCTGCTGCAACCGATCTACGATCTGATGTCGCCGCGTCTGGCTTTCGGCCGCGTCGCGCTGATCGGCGATGCCGCCTTTGTCGCGCGGCCGCATGTCGGCGCCGGGGTGTCGAAGGCGGCGGACGACGCGGCCGCCTTGGCCGACGCGCTGGCAGCGCACGATGACGTCGGCACCGCGCTGACCGCTTTCGAGGCGGCGCGTGTTGGCAAGAATCGGCGCATCATCGAATGGGCGCGTCATCTCGGCGCCTATCTGCAGGCGACACGGACCGAGGCGGAGAAGGCGAGCGCGGGCCGCCACGCCACCGACGCCGCGGTGATCAGGGAAACCGCGACGCTGGATTTCCTCTATGCCTGAGCGCCACGCCTGACGACGGCGTTCCCGTTGCGCTTGAGCCGCGCCATCTTCTCCAGCACGGCGCAGACCGCGGCCGCATCCTTGGCGCCGAGACCCGACTTGAGCGCCTTGTCGTAAACCGGCAGCGCCGCGTCGAACAACGGCGTGCGCACGCGGTTCGCCTTGACGAAATCGCCGATCAACCTGATGTCCTTGTCGAACATGTCGATCGTCGCGGTGACATTGTCATAGTCGTTCGTGACCATCATCGGCGCGCGCAGGTCGAAGATGCGCGATTGGCCGGCGCCGGCACTGACCAGGTCGTACACCATCTGCGGCGGCAGGCCGGCCTTCATGCCCAGAACCATGGCCTCAGCGCTGGCGACGTTGTGGATGGCAACCATCAGGTTGGCGACATATTTCATCTTGCTGCCGTTGCCGAAGGCGCCGGTGTCGAAGACGGCGCGGCCACAGTCGGCCAGCAGCGGCTTGACGGACTTGATCGCCTTGCTGTCGCCACTGGCATAGAACACGGCATCGCCGCGCGCCGCCTGGGCGCCGGTGCCGCTGACCGGCACGTCGAGCATCGTGTGCTTGGCCTTACGCAATCGGCGCTCGGCCTTCTGCTTGTCGGCGAGCGCGAAGGTGCTCAGTTCGACGAAGGTGACCGGCGGCAGTTTGGCGGTGACGATCTCCTGGACCACGGATGCGAGCGCCTTGGGCGAGGGCAGGCTGGTCAGCACCACGGAGGCCTGCTTGGCCACTTCACTGGCGTTGCGGACGATCCTGATGCCACGGTCCTTGGCGGCGAGCCGCCGCGCGGCGCTGATGTCGTAGCCCACCACCCGCCATCCCGCCTTCCTGAGCAGCCGGGCAAAAGCCCCGCCCATGATGCCGAGACCGACGACGCCGACGGTCGGCTTCGCGCTTGTCTTCTTCGCCGCTTTCGTCTTCCGTGCCATGACGCTTGCGCTCCGCTGCTGCCTTATTCTCTCATACCGGAAGCGATCGTGCCAACGCGGCAAACGCCTTTCTGCCGCCGGTGCGATCGCCTATCGTCGCGGCGCGCAACAAGAACGACACCGGGGACGGAAGCATGCAACTCGGCTTTTTCACGATGCCGATCCATCCGCTCGACAAGGACTGGCGGCAATCGCTGCGCGAGGACCGCGAGGCCTTCATCCTGGCGGACGAGCTCGGCTTCACCGAGGCTTATTGCGGCGAGCACGTCACCGACCGCGCCGAGAACATCACCTCCTGCGTCGTCTTCCTCGCCAGCCTCGCCGACAGCGTCAAACGCATGAATCTCGGCACCGGCACCATCAACATGCCGAACACGCATCCGGCCATGGTCGCGGCGCAGCTCGCCATGCTCGACCACATGCTCGACGGCCGCCTGCTGTTCGGCATCTCGCCGGGCGGGCTGCTGTCGGACGCCGAGGTGTTCGGCAATCTCGATGCCGACCGCAACGCCATGTTCCTCGAAGCCATCAACCAGGTGCTCGCCATCTGGGCCGGCGAGCCGCCCTACAATCTCAAGGGCAAATACTGGAACATCAGCGTCGAGCGCCAGTTCGTGCCCGACATCGGTCAGGGCTTCATCGCCAAACCGCTGCAACGGCCGCATCCGCCGATCGTGGTGATGGCGACGGCGCCGTTCTCCAAAGGCATCACCGAGGCGGCGGCGCGCGGCTGGGATCCGGTGTCGGCCAACTTCCTGATGCCGCAATGGGTCAAGAGCCACTGGCCGAAATATGTCGAGGGCTGCGAGCGCGTCGGCCGTCCGGTTGAGGCGTCGAACTGGCGCGTCGCGCGCTCAATCTTCGTCGCCGATGACGCGAACAAGGCGCGCGATTACGCCATGGATCCGAACGGGCCGTACATCTATTACTACAAGCAGCTCTTCGCCAAGGTAAAGCGCGGCGGCCGCCTCGAACTTTTCAAGACGCGGCGCGATCAGCCGGACGACGAGGTGACGTTCGAAAGCGTCTGCAACACGCTGATCACCTATGGCACACCGGACAAGGTCGCCGACGAATTGCTGAAATTCCGCGGTACGGTCGGCGATTTCGGCACGCTGCTCTATGCCGGCAAGGACTGGGCCGATCGCGAACTCGGCCGCCGCTCCATGATTCTGCTGGCGGAGAAGGTGCTGCCGAAGGTTAACGCGGCCGGTTGATGCCGGCCGCGCGGAGTTCGTGGTTCAGCCCTTGATCGATTTGACGATGTCGATGGCGCGGCGCAGCAGCGTCTGCGACGCCTCCAGCGTGCGGAACGCGGCATGCGACGTCAGTGTCACGTTCGGCAACTGCGCCAGCGGCGATTTTGCATCGAGCGGCTCGTTGTGGAACACGTCGAGGCCGGCGTGACGGATGATGCCGCTCTTGAGCGCGTCGATCAGCGCCTGTTCGTCGACCAGCGCGCCGCGCGCCGTGTTCACCAGCAGCGCGCCGTGCTTCATCATGGCGATGCGCTCGGCCGACAGGAAGCCGCGGGTCTCGTCGCCGAGCGTCAGATGCATCGACACGACGTCGGACTGCTTGAGCAGGGTCTCGATGTCGACCTGCTTGATGCCGAGCTCGGGCTTCGGCGTGCGGCTATAGGCGATGACATTCATGCCGATGCCCTTGGCCATGCGCGCCATTTCGCTGCCGATGCCGCCGAGCCCGATGAGGCCGATGGTCTTGCCGAGGAGCTGCATGCCTTCCTTCGGCTGCCAGATGCCGCCGCGCACTTCGTGATCCATGCGCGCGATATCGCGAGCGCAGGCGAACAGCAGGGCCATCGTGTGCTCGGCCACCGCCGTGTCGCCATAGCCCTTGATGGTGTGCACCTTGATGCCGCGTTCGTTCAGCTCGGCGATGTTCATGTAGCTCGCGGCGCCGGTGCCGAGGAACACGACATGCTTGAGCTGCTTGCAACGCTTGACCAGGTCGGTCGGCATGTAGGAGTGGTCGTCGATGGCGATGTCGTAGCCGGCGATGACGAGCGGCAACTCCTCGCGCTTGAACGGCGTCATGTTGACGTCGATCTTCGGATCGTCCGGGCGCAAAACCTGCTCCCAAACGGGTCCAAGCTGGTCGTTGCAGTCGAAAAAGATCGATTTCATCGGGAGAACCACGGTGGAAGGGAACGGCGAGGATACGGCGTTGACGGCCGCCCAAGCAAAGAATAAATGCGGCGGCGCGGACGCCTATAGCATAGCGGCGGACGCAAGCGAAACCATGCCGGCCGGGGGGCGGAAGGCTGGGTTTCGACGGTTTAGTCGAGGGTTTCCGTTATGTGCCTCGTTCGGCGTCAGTGGCGTTAAGCATGAGTGACAACCGCAAGGCCGCCTGCGTCGTAGGCTGGCCGGCAAGCCACTCGCGCTCGCCGCTTATTCATCAATACTGGATGCGCAAGTACAACATCGACGCGGAATATCGCAAAGAGGCGATTCCGCCCGATCAGTTCGCCGATTTCATCGGTCACTTGCGCGAACGCGGCTATGTCGGCTGCAACGTCACCGTGCCGCACAAGCAGGCGGCGATGGAATTGACGATCGCCGACGATCGCGCGCGCGCCGTCGGCGCCGCCAACACGTTGTGGTTCGACGGCGACAAGCTGCGTTCGACCAACACCGACGTCGAGGGCTTTCTCGCCAATCTCGATCAGATGACGCCGGGTTGGGACCGCGGTCTCGAAAGCGCGGTGGTGCTCGGCGCTGGCGGTGGCGCGCGTGCCGTCGTGTTCGCGCTGCTGCAGCGCGAGGTGCAGCATGTTCATGTCGTCAACCGCTCGCCCGAACGCGCCGAAGCCTTGCGCGAGCAATTCGGCTCGCGCATCCGCGTCGCGCAGTGGGGCGAAATGACGGGGCTGCTCGGCGGCGCCGGGCTGCTCGTCAACACCACGTCGCTCGGCATGGTCGGGCTGCCGAAGATCGAGATCAATCTGCGCTGCCAGCCGTCGATGGTGGTGGCGGATCTCGTCTACGTGCCGCTGGAAACGGCTCTGCTCGCGGCGGCGCGCGACAAGGGCCTGCGCACGGCCGACGGCCTCGGCATGCTGCTGCATCAGGCGGTGCGCGGCTTCGAACTTTGGTTCGGCGTCAAGCCCGAGGTGACGCCGGAACTGCGCAAGTTGATCGAGGACGATCTCGCCGCCGAAGGGCTGGAGGCGACGGCCGAGGCCAAGGCCGCCAAGGCCAAGCAGAAAGACAAGCACAAGAACTTGGATAAGCCCAAGGTCAGGGGCCCGAAAAAGCCGCGGCCGCCGAAAGGCCAGGGATGATTTGAGCCCGGCCGGTGTTCTTGCCCAGGGGTGACCCTGGAGAACTGCGATATGGAACGTCGATTTAGTGCGACTCGGGCGGTCTTGGCGGCAATAATCGGGGTCGTTGCGGGTGGCAGCGTCGCCCTGGCACAGGTCGAGCCGCCGTTGCGCCTCCCCGGCACCATCGAAAAGGTCGAGGGCGAAACGATCTGGGTGCGGCCCTACGAGGGCGGCGGGTTGTTCGAAATCGCGCTCGACAAGAAGCTCGCCGTATTCGGCGTTACTCCCGGCACGCTCGCCGATCTCAAGCCGGGCGCCTTCATCGGCGTCGGGGCCATGCCGCAGGCCGACGGCAGCCAGCGCGCCATGCAGATCACGGTCTTCGCCGAGAGCCAGCGCGGGCTGGGTGAAGGCTTCCGGCCGTGGAACCGCGCGCCGGGCAGCACCATGACCAACGCCACCATCAACACCACGGTGGGAAGTGTCGATGGCCGGACGCTGACGGTGAAATACAAGGGCGGCGAGCAGAAGATCGTCGTGCCGCCGGACGTCGTCATCCTCGATTACGTAGCGGGCGAGCGCGGCGAACTCAAAGTCGGCGCCCATGTCATGGTGCCGGTGGTGAAACGCAAACTCGATGGCTCGCTCGGCGCCGACCGCATCAATGTCGGCCGCGACGGCGTGGTGCCGCGCTGAATTAAGGCGAGTTTTTCGGTTCTCGCATTCGGTTTCACCGGCGGTGCGGCCGCATGCTAGCGTCGCCGGACGAGAACACGAGGATGCGAGTCATGTCCGCGACATTGACGGTTCGGCCCATTGCGCGCGCCGACAGTGAGCAATGGTTGCCGCTCTGGGAGGGCTACAACGCCTTCTACGGCCGCGCCGGTGCGACGGCGCTCGATCCGGCGATCACGCGCAAGACGTGGGAGCGCTTCTTCGACGACGGGGAGCCGGTGCACGCGCTCGTGGCGGAGGAGGGCGGCAGGCTGCTCGGTCTCGTGCATTATCTCTATCATCGCAGCACGACGTCGATTGCGCCGATTTGCTATCTGCAGGATCTGTTCACGCACGATGAGGCGCGCGGCCGCGGCGTCGGCCGTGCGTTGATCGAGGCAGTCTATGCCGCGGCGCGGGCCGCCGGTTCGCCGCGCGTCTATTGGCAGACTCACGAGACCAATGCGACGGCGATGCGCCTGTACGATCAGGTGGCGGAGAAGTCCGGCTTCCTGGTCTATCGCAAGCTGTTCTGAACCGGTCTCAGCTTGCCTTGCGCGGCACTGGCTTGGGCAAGCTCGCCTGACGCAGCGGGATATGCGCCGAGCCCGGCGCATGGACGCCGAGATCGGCGGCGAGTTCCGGCATGTCGCGGATGAGGCGGGTGAGGCGGCTCTCGCGGCCGCCGTCGAGCCGCGCTTCGCGCATCTCCTCGACCGGACGGCGGACTTCGTCGGCACGGGAAAGCGCGTCGATGTCGGCGCCCTGTTCGGCGAGCCGGCCGAGCAGGAAGGTGAGGTCGTCGATCTTGTCGGCGACGACATGGATGACGCCCGATTCCGACTGGACGCGGCCGGTCACCGACACATAGCGGGCGCCGAGCACGACCGGCCGCGTGCGTTCGAACACTTTCGGCCAGACGATGACATTGGCGACGCTGCCTTCGTCCTCCAGCGTCATGAACACGACGCCATTGGCCGAGCCCGGCCGTTGCCGGCAGGTGACGAGGCCGGAAATGGTCACACGAGTTCCGGTGCTTGTCGTGCGCAGCGTGTCGTTACGCACGATGTTGCGCGCGGCGAGGTCGGCGCGCAGGAACTGCGCCGGATGCGCGCGCAGCGACAGCCGCAGGAAGCGGTAGTCGTTGACGACCTCCTCGCCGAGCGGCATCGGCGGGAGCGCGATTTCAGGTTCGCGCGTGCTTTTGATGTCGTCGCCCGCGAAGGCGGGCGATTCAGCTCTTCCGTGTGAAACGCTGGATACCCCGCTTGCGCGGGGTATGACGGCCGGGTCGGCTGCAAGGGAAGAGAACAGCGGCAGATCGTCGTTCTGATCGCCGACGCGGCCGAGCGCCTTGGCGGCCCACAGGGCGTCGCGGCGCGACAATCCCAGCGACGAAAAGGCATCGGCATCGGCCAGCCGCTCCAGCACGCGCGGCGACAGGCCGGTGCGCAGCCACAGATCGCGCACGGAGTCGTAGCCGCCGCCACGCCGCGCCACGATCAGCTTGGTATCGTCCTCGCTCAGGCCCTTGATCTCGCGCAGGCCGAGGCGGATGGCATGCGTGGCACGGATGTCGCCGCGCATGTCCTGATGCAAAGCGTGCAACTGCCCGGCGGCGCGGATGCCCGGCTCCAAGGTCGAATCCCAGTCGGAATGATTGATGTCGGGAGCGCGTACTTCGACGCCATGCTCGCGCGCATCGCGCACGATCTGGGACGGCGCATAGAAACCCATCGGCTGCGCATTAAGCAGCGCCGCGGCAAACGCGTCCGGGTAGTGGCACTTGAACCAGGCCGAGGCGTAGACCAGCAGCGCGAAGCTCGCCGCGTGGCTCTCGGGGAAGCCGTATTCGCCGAAGCCCTCGATCTGGCCGAAGCAGCGTTCGGCGAAGTCGCGCGGATAGCCGCGCTCCAGCATGCCTTTCACCATCTTGTCGCGGAAGGTGCCGATGGTGCCGGTGCGCTTGAAGGTCGCCATGGCGCGGCGCAATTTGTCGGCCTCGCCCGGCGTGAAGCCGCCGGCGACGATGGCGATCTTCATCGCCTGCTCCTGGAACAGCGGCACGCCGAGCGTCTTCGCCAGCACCGCCTCTAGTTCCTTCGACGGATAGGTGACGGTCTCGAGGCCCTGCCGCCGCCGCAGATACGGATGCACCATGTCGCCCTGGATCGGACCGGGGCGGACGATCGCGACCTCGATGACGAGATCGTAGAACGTCTTCGGCTTCAGCCGCGGCAGCATGGTCATCTGCGCGCGGCTTTCGACCTGGAACACGCCGAGCGAATCGGCGCGGCACAGCATGCGGTAGACGGCGTCTTCCTCCGCCGGGATGGTGGCGAGGGTCAGTTTGTCGCGGCCATCAGGATAATGCCGCTCCACCAGATCGATGGCCTTGCGCACGCAGGACAGCATGCCGAGGCCGAGCACGTCGATCTTGAGAATGCCGAGCGCGTCGAGATCGTCCTTGTCCCACTCGACGAAGGTGCGCTCGTCCATCGCGCCGTTGCCGATCGGCATCACCTCGTCGAGCCGGCTGCGGGTGATGACGAAGCCGCCGACATGCTGCGACAGATGCCGCGGGAAGCCGGAGATTTCCCGCGCCAGCGCCGCGACCTGTTTCATGCGGAAGCTGTTGGGGTCGAGGCCGGTGCGTTGGACGCTGGTCTCCGACACGGCGCCGCCACCGCCGCCCCAGATCGACGACGACAGCGCGCCGATCGTATCCTCGCTCAAGCCAAACGCCTTGCCGACCTCGCGGATCGCCGAGCGGCCGCGATAGGAGATCACGGTGGCGGCGATGCCGGCGCGTTCACGGCCATATTTGCCGTAGATGTACTGGATGACCTCTTCGCGGCGCTCGTGCTCGAAGTCGACGTCGATGTCGGGCGGCTCCTGCCGCTCCGTCGAGATGAAGCGCTCGAACAAGAGGCCGCCGCGCACCGGATCGACCTCGGTGATGCCGAGGCAGTAGCACACCGTCGAATTGGCGGCCGAGCCGCGGCCCTGGCACAGGATGCCTTGCGAGCGCGCGTAGCGCACGATGTCGTGCACGGTGAGAAAGTAAGGCGCGTACTGGCGTTGCGCGATCAGCGCGAATTCGTGCTTGAGACTGCTCCGCGTGGCGTCGTCGATGCCGCCCGGGTAACGCCGCGCCGCGCCTTCCCAGGCCAGATGCTCGAGCGCCGCCTGCGGCGAGGCAAAGCCCGCGACCTGCTCGTCGGGATATTCGTATTTCAGTTCGTCGAGCGAGAAGGTGAGCGCATCGGACAGGCGCAGCGTTTCCTCGATCGCTTCCGGCACGTCGCGGAAAAGCCGCGCCATTTCCGCCGGCGGTTTGAGAAATCGTTCGGCATTGGCGGCGAGCCTGCGGCCGGCGCGGTCGATGGTCACCTTGTCGCGGATGCAGGTCAGCACGTCGGCGAGCATGCGCCGGTCGGGATGATGGAAATGCACGTCGTTGACGGCGATCAGCGGCACCTTCGCCTCGGCCGCCAGCGCCTTGAGGTGCGCGAGCCGCGCGCGGTCCTGGCCGCGATAGAGCATCGAGGCGGCGAGCCGGACGCGGCCGGGCGCGATGGCGCGCAGCCGCTCGAGGGTGGCCAGCGTGACATTCGCCGAAGCGGTGCGGCCGGGCTCCAGCGTCGTCATGAAGCCGGGGCCGCGCTCGGGCCGCGGCGTCCGCGCGACGCGCGTATCCATGACGATCATCTCGAGGCCGAAAGCGTGCGCGATCAGGTCGTCGAGCGTCAGGATGCAATCGCCTTTCTTCGCCTTGAGATTGCCGCGCGTCAGCAGCCGCGTCAGCCGGCCCCAGCCGGCGCGGTCGCGCGGGTAGACGAGGATGTCGGGCGTGCCGCCTGCGAACACCAGCCGCGCGCCGGGATGATAGCGGAGGGATAGGTTCTGCTCGCGTTTGGCCAGATGCGCGCGCACCACGCCGGCCACCGAGTTGCGATCGCAGACGCCGAGGCCGGAAAGCCCGATCGCCTGTGCCTGCAGCATCAGCTCTTCGGGATGCGAAGCGCCGCGCAGGAAGGAGAAGTTGCTGGCGGTGGCGAATTCGACGTAACGCATGACAGCGCGCTCTAACCCTCTCTCACGAGGGGAGAGGGTAGGTAAGCGCTCACCCGAACATCCCGTGCACAAACCACGCCGGCGCGGCGATCGCGCCTTGCGCGACGTCGGCGCGGGTCAGATCGCGATACAGCCCGGCGCGGAACAGCCAGAAGCGATGGCCGCCTTTGTCCTCGACGCGGAAGTAATCGCGGGCGCGATTGCCGGCCGGCGCGATGTCCTCGCTGGGTTGGGGGTGCCACCAGACGCCTTCGATGCGTTCGGGGCCGTCGGCGGCGGCGACGTCGTGCAGCGCGCGCCGCCACTTGAAGCGCAAAGGCGGGCCGTCCGGCACTTCGGCGACGACCTCGATCGGCTCGGGCTGCGACAACAGCCGCAGCGGCCGCGGCGCCAGCTCGGCCTCGGCGCGGTAGCGATGGAACGCGGCCCAGCCGTCGTCGGTGCCGGTTGCCTGCGCCGGCAGCGACACCGACGCCACTTCGGGAATATGACTGTCCTGCGCCACGGCGCGGCGCACGCGCTGCGCCCCGAGCCGTGCGCTCAGCCGGTCGACTAGGCGCACCAGTTCGCCGACGTCTTCCGCGGCGCCGATGCCGATCTGCTCGGGCGGCGCCGGTTCGGCAACCAGCACCGACAGCCGCGCCATGTCGAAACCGAAACCGGGATCGAGCTCGTCGGCCAGCGCGTTGAGCCGCTCGGCGAACAAAGCGCGCATGTCGGCCGGATCGCGCAGCGGCCGCGCCGTGCCGGCGGCGATGCGGCGCAGCGCGCCGTCGGTGCGGAACAAGGTGAGTTCGATGCGGCGGGCGCCGTCGCCGCGCCGCTCCAGCGCCGCCGCCAACTGCACGGCCAGCATCTCGACGGTGCCGAGCACGTCTTCCTCGCGCGCGATCGGATCGTGGAAGCGCTTCTCGGCGACATAGGGCGCGACCGGCAGGCGCGGCGTCAGCGGCTCGTGCTCGCGGCCCAGCGCGCGGTCGAGCTGGCGCAGCAACTCGCCGCCGAAGCGCGCGGTGAGCGGCGCGCGCGGCATGTCGATGATGTCGCCGATGCATTTGAGGCCGACGCGGCCGAGCGAAGCCACCATCGGCGGCGGCAGGCGCAGGGCGCCGAGCGGCAGCGGGCAGAGAATGTCGCGCTCCTCGCCATTGGCATAGGCATCGGGCCGGCCGTCGCGCGCCGCCGCGAAGGCCGCACCGATGGTGCCGGCAATGGCGATGCGATAGGCAAAGCCGGCGGCGGCGAGACGACGTCCGAGATCGGCGACGAGCGGGCGCTCGCCGCCATAGAGATGCGCGCAGCCGGAAATATCGAGCAACAGGCCGTCGGGCGCGTCGCAGGCGATCAGCGGCGTATAGCGCAGGCACCAGTCGGCGATGCTCTCGAGCAGTTCGGCATCGGCGCTCGCATCTTCCGGCACGACATCGAGCGCCGGATGCATGGCGCGGGCCTGCGCCAGCGCCAGCCCGGGCGTCAGGCCGAGCCGTTCGGCGGTCTCGTCGACCGCGACCAGCACATCGGCATTGCCGCGCTTGCCGGCGACGACGAGGGGAAGTTCACCTATCCCCGTTTCCATCGCTGTCATTCCGGGTTCGCGATGCATAAGCGCGTTTACGCGCGTCTTCGACGCGCTATGGTTCGCGCCGCGGCATGACGAAGCCTCACGCAACCTTCTGATGCGATCGGTGGCGAAGCGGGGCAGCCACAGGCTCAGCATGCGCGGCGAGGACGAAGCGCTCATCGGTCGGTCTCCATTCCAGAATCCATGACGCGGCCGGGCCGCGGCGATTGCGGGTGAGGTGCGCGGCAAAGCGCGGCGCGCCGGGCTCCTTTCTTTCACCTCCCCCTGGAGGGGGGAGGTCGCCGTGCGAAGCACGGCGGGTGGGGGTGAATTCGGTGCCGATGTCACCCCACCCCGGCGCCTTCGGCGCCGACCCTCCCCATCCAGGGGAGGGTGAAGAAAGAGAGGAAGGTGCCGTCCCCACCACCCAGCGAGTCACCGCGGTGGACGCGTCATGCGCCGGCTGCGCACGCAGCAGAAAAGCCAGCGCGCCGCTGTCGGCGGCCGCCAGCGACAGCCGGCGCACGGCGACGGAATCGAGCGCGCCATGGCGCAGCTCGCCGAGCACGGCGCCGACGGCGCGGCAGCGCAGCGCTTCTTCCATCGTCCACATCAGGTCCTGGCGGTGAGCGACGGCGACGGTGAGCAGCCGCTGCGGCGACAGGCTGAAATCATCGAGCCCGGCGCCATGCGGCGCGCCGCTCTCGGCCAGCGCCATGTCCTCGGCGATCCAGACGAGATGCTTTGCCGTCATGCCGGGACGCGCCAATGGCGCGGACCCGGAATCCAGACGCGCGTTCAGAAGTTGCTTTTGGATTCCGGGTTCGCCCGTTGGAGCGCCCCGGAATGACGAAGATGTCAGCGCCGCCAGCCCCAGGGCAAAGCCCGTTGCCGCCGGCAAATGCGCCTCGCTCAGCGCCGCGATTTCATGCAAGGCGCCGCGCGCCAGCCCGCCGCCGAGCACCTCGTCCACGGCCGGGACGCCGAGCGGCAGCAGGGCCGGGCCGTCCACGAGGCCGGCCGGTTTCTGCAGACGTGCCAGATGCTGACGCAGCTCGTCGAGCATGACTCAAGCCCTTGAAAAGCCGAATTAATCCGCGGCAAAGCCAACGGACATTCTGGTCTTTTGTTCCCTATTTGTTCTAGTGTGCAGGAGACGCCGCAGACCGTCAAGCCGCAAGGAATGGTGGCTGCGCGCCGCGTCATGCGGCAGCGCTGGGCCCGCCGGTGCCGGCACACCGCAGTGCCCAATCCGGCAGCAGACTCATCAGGTGAGGGCGGGGCGGTGGATCAGTGGATCAGATGTGGGTGACGTAGACGATGAACACCGCCGCCGCCAACACCGTCGCCAGCCACACCAGCCGGGGATCGCTTTGATTGGATTTCATGAACAGGAACATTCAAGTCGCGTGCCAGCCCGGGGCCCAATCCCCGGCGCGCCGATCGGTTCCTGACATGCGTCAGACACAACATAGGCGTCAGGCGCGGCGTTCCTGCGTCACGATCTCGATGCCGCCGGACAGTGACTTGTGCACCGGACACTTGTCGGCAATTTCCATCAGCTTCTGCCGCTGCTCGTCGTCGAGCGGGCCTTCGAGCGTGATGGTGCGCTCGATGCGATCGACCGCGCTCACCTTGGTGTCGCAGGTCTCGCAATCCTTGGCGTGGATCTTGCCGTGCATGAGCCGCACCGACACATCCTTGAGCGGGATCTTCTTGAACTCGGCATAGAGCCTGATCGTCATCGACGTGCAGGCCCCTAACCCGGCGAGCAGAAAGTCGTAAGGCGCGGGGCCCGAATTCATGCCGCCAAGCTTTTCCGGTTCGTCGGCGAACAGGCGATGCGGTCCGGTAAGAATGGCCTGCTGGAATTTGCCGGCATGAGTTTCGCGCACCAGCACGAGACCTTCCTCGACTTCGTCTTCGCTCATGCCTTCGGGCTCATCGAGATAGCGCCCGGCCCAGCCGGCGATCACGTCGGCGACGTAGAAAGCGTCGGCCTTCTTCTTCAAGAGATGGTCGGCGCCGGCCAGCGAGACGAAACTCTTGGGATGCCTCGCCGCGAGAAAGATATGCGAGGCGTTGTCGATGCCGACGGTGTCGTCGGTCGGCGAATGAAACACCAGCAGCGCCTTGCCGAGATGCGCCAGCCTGTCGTCGAGCTTCTTGCCGGCGATGTCGTCGAGGAATTGCCGGGTGATGGTGAAGGGCCGGCCGGCCAGCTTGACCTCGACCTCGCCCTTTTCACGGATGGCGGCGACATCGTCCTTGAACATGCCCACGACGTGCGCCGGATCGTAAGGCGCGGCGATCGTCACCACGGCGCGGGCATCGGCGATGCGGTGCGCCGCCGCCAG
>JAFEFL010000012.1 GCA_018240595.1 Pseudomonadota bacterium
CTTCGTGTTGATCCCGTTCGGCCTGTTCGGTAAATCCGCCTTCATGGCCGAGCGCGTCCTCGGCAACGTCATCTCGTCGGGCATCAAAGTCCTGGTGCTCGCCGTCATCATCGGCATCGGCTCGACCCTATTCTCCGAGTTCACCGCCGGCTTCAACGGCGCGACGCCCTCGATCGACGACGCCATGACCATCGTGCTCGCGGCCCTGGCACTGCTGGGCTTGGGCATCTTCGGCCCCGGCATCGCCAACGGTCTCGTTTCCGGCGGCCCGCAGCTTGGTGCGGGCGCGGCGGTCGGCACGGGTCTCGCCGCCGGTGGCATGGTCGCGGCGGGTGCAGCGACGGTCGGCGCCGTGGCATCGGGTGGAGCTGCCCTTGCCGGAGGCGCTGCCGCTGCCGCCCGTGGCGGGGCCACACTCGCGGGTGGCGCGTCCACCGCCTACAGCCTTGGCGCGGCCGGCCAGTCCGGCGCATCCGGCGTTGCCTCCGGTCTTGGCGATGTCGCATCGACCGGCGCATCGAAAGCCGGCTCTGCCATCGCCAGCCCATTCCGGCGTGCCGCCGCCTCGATGCGCGCGAGCTTTGAAGCGGGTGGCCGCGCCGTATCCGGTGATGCGGGCGCGGCCGAGGCAGATGCCAGCTCCGCCGCATCTGCACCCGCCGCCTCCGCCACGCCATCGTCCGCCGACAGCCCGCCCGCCTGGGCCAAACGCATGAAGCGCGGCCAGCAGTTGACGCATGGCGTCCAGGCCGCTGCCCACGCCGTCAAATCCGGCGATGCCCATGGCGGCGGCTCTTCCGTCAACCTCTCCGAAAGCGACTGACCATGTTTAAGCGGCCTTCCACCCACTACGGCAAATCCCCCGAACCCGAGACGCCCTATCAGCGCGCCGCCCAGGTCTGGGACGACCGCATCGGCTCGGCCCGTGTACAGGCGAAGAACTGGCGGCTGATGGCCTTCGGCTCGCTGGCGCTCTCCGCCGCTCTCTCGGCCGGACTGTTCTGGCAGTCGATGAACGGTTCGATCGTGCCATGGGTGGTGCAGGTCGATCGGCTTGGACAGGCGCAGGCGATTGCGCCCGCGACCGCCGACTATCAGCCGAACGACGCGCAGATCGCCTTCTACCTCGCGCGGTTCATCGAGCAGGTCCGGGGCATTCCGGCCGACGCCATCATCGTGCGGCAGAACTGGCTGCGCGCCTATGACTTCACCACGCAGGCTGGCGCGCTGGCGCTCAACGACTATGCGCGTTCGAACGATCCGTTCGCCAAGGTCGGCAAGAGCCAAGTCGCGGTCGAGGTGTCATCGGTCATCCGCGCCTCGCCATCGAGCTTCCGCGTCGCCTGGATCGAGCGCCGCTATCAGGACGGTTCGCTCGCCAGCACCGAACGCTGGTCCGCGATCCTCACCGTCGCCGTGCAGCCGCCCCGCGATGCCGACACGCTGCGGAAGAACCCGCTGGGAATCTACATCAACGCCATCAACTGGTCGAAGGAGCTTGGACAATGACACCGACCTTCCGCAAAGCTGGGAGGCCGGCTTTCCGCAATGCCTCACTCGCGGCTTTCCTGCTTTCCGCTTCCGCCCTCGCGGGCTGCGCGGGGCACACCCCACCGCCGGAGATTTCCTATGACGATGCGGCCCCGGCCGTCATCGCCGCCGATCCGCCCAAGCCCGTGCAGGTGGTGGAACTGCCAAAGCCGCTGCCGCTTCCCGGCCAGTTGAAGCCCGTCGGCAAGGACGGCAAGCTCGAGCCGGAAGCCGCCGATCCGACCGTGCGCGTCAACCAGGCCAATGCCGCCGCGCGGATGCAGCCGGTCAGGAACGGCTTCATCAATTCGATGCAGGTCTATCCCTTCGTCGATGGCGCGCTCTATCAGGTCTATGCCTCGCCGGGGCAGATCACCGACATTTCGCTCCAGCCCGGAGAACAGCTCGTCGGCTCCGGCCCGGTCGCCGCTGGCGACACGGTGCGCTGGATAATCGGCGATACCGAGAGCGGCACAGGCGCGGCGAAGGTCGTGCATATCCTGGTGAAGCCCACGCGCGCCGAGCTGATGACCAACCTGGTCATCAACACTGATCTGCGCACCTACCATATGGAACTGCGCTCGACGCCTTCGACCTATATGGCGTCAGTGTCTTGGCAATATCCGCAGGACCAACTCATCGCGCTGCGTCGCCAGAACAGCCACGCCGAGGCCCAGCAACCGGTCGCGAACGGCATCGATCTCTCCCGTGTCAATTTCCGCTACGAGGTGTCGGGCGACCGCGCGCCGTGGCGGCCGCTCCGCGCATTCGACGACGGCCGGCAGGTGTTCATCGAGTTTCCGCGCGGCATCGGCCAGGGCGAGATGCCGCCGCTGTTCGTCGTCGGGCCGGAGGGCGCGACATCCGAACTCGTGAACTACCGCGTGCGCGGCAACTACATGATCGTCGATCGGCTGTTCGCCGCCGCCGAACTGCGTTTCGGCGCCGACAAGAATCAGAAGCGCGTGCGCATTTCGCGCACGGACGGGAGGCCGGCGTCGTGAGCAACAACGATCCCGAAAACGAAGAAGGGCGCGAGCCAGAGGTTGGGCGTCCTGTCGAGCCCACTGAAGATGATGCACGCCCGCTGACCGGCGAGCCGGTCGCGCCGATGCGGCTGCGGCCCGAGCCGCCGCGCGTCACCCGCCTGTCGCGCAAGGTGCTCGCAGGTCTCGGTCTTGCCGCCAGCGTCGGCGTCGGCGGCGCGCTGATCTATGCGCTCCAGACCCGACATGGCGGCGAACAAGGCCAGGAACTGATCTCAACCGATAACCGCACCACGCCGGATGGCCTCGCCGGACTACCCAAGGACTATAGCGGCGTCCCCAAGCTCGGCCCACCGCTGCCCGGCGATCTCGGCCGTCCGATCCTCAACGCACAGAATGCCGGTCAGCCCGTAGCGACGCCGGGGATTGCCACCCCTTCGGGGCCTGTCGGACCAACACCGGAGGAACAACGCCGGGCGCAGGAACTGGAATCGGCGCGGAC
>JAFEFL010000013.1 GCA_018240595.1 Pseudomonadota bacterium
CCGGGAGGTCGCGGGCAGCCGTCCGGGGCTACTACGAGCCCCCGCCCTTCAGTGGGCTGGACGCGGTGCCGGTGAAGGCGGGCGAAAGCCTGCCGGAGGTCGTCGCTCCGCGAGGGGCGCCGATCGTGACCGGCGCCCGGAAGCTACGGCCCCGCGAACAGAAATCGCCGCCAGCGGAGCGCCGTGAGGCGCCTCTCCGTGATCGCAAACGGAGAGAAGACGCCTCGCCAGCGTCTCGGGCGGCCGCGCCGGCCGCTCAGGAGGTTTCGCAAACCTCCGCGTTTCACGGCGCTCCGCTCCCCTCGACTTCATCGAGGCGGGCAACAACTGCGAACTCCGGCGCCCCCGCGCCGTTAACAACAGGGGCGATGACGCACGCCCACGGATGGTTGTTGAGGTGCAGTGCAGCGCGGTTTCGCCAAGCAGAGAGTTTCAACTCGCAAGCCGGCAGACAGTTCGAGCGCGGCCGAGAAAAATATAAATTCTTGCGTGCGGCCGCCGTGGTAATGCGATGCTCTGAGGGGCGCTTCTTTTATGACGAACCGCGAAATTATCTCGACACCCTTGCTGATCACCGCGCCGGAATGGCGGCAGATCGTCGACAGCGCCACCGACACGGCCATCATCACCACCGATCCCGGCGGAAAGGTGACGAGCTGGAACGAAGGCGCGCGCCGGCTGCTCGGCTGGGAAGAACACGAGATGCTCGGGCATACGCTCGCCCGCCTGTTCACCGACGCCGACCGGCAGAACGGCACTCTGGCCCGCGAATACCACGATGCCGCGGCCAAAGGCCTGGGCGGCGGCGAGGAAGGCTGGCGGCTGCGCAAGGACGGCGAACGCGTTTGGGCGACCGGCGAGATTACGCCGATCCGCAGCGATGGCGGCGACATCATCGGCTACGTCAAGATCCTGCGCGACCGCACCCAGCGCCGCGAGGCCGAGGTAAGCCTGCGTGAGGAACGCCGCGCACTGGAAATTCTCAATCGTGCCGGCTCGGCGCTCGCGGCCGAGACCGACTTGCATCGTGTCGTGCAGATCGTCACCGACGCCGGCGTCGAGTTGTCCGGCGCCCAGTTCGGGGCATTCTTCTACAATGTCACCGCCGACAACGGCGAGAGCTACATGCTGTACACGCTGTCCGGCGTGCCGATGGAGTCATTCTCCAAGTTTCCGATGCCGCGCAACACCGATGTGTTCGCGCCGACCTTCAATGGCGAAGGCATCGTCCGCTCCAACGACATCACCAAGGATCCGCGCTACGGCCGCAACGCACCGCGCAAGGGCATGCCGGAAGGCCACCTGCCCGTCCGCAGTTATCTCGCCGTGCCAGTCATATCGCGCTCCGGCGAGGTGATCGGCGGACTGTTCTTCGGCCACGCCCAGACCGGCGTCTTTACCGAACGCTCCGAACGCGGCATGGCGGGCCTCGCCGCCGAAGCCGCGGTCGCCATCGACAACGTGCGGCTGACGCGCTCGGCCCAGAGGGAGATCGAAGAGCGCAAGCGCGCCGAAGAAGCGCTGCGCGAACTGAACGCCACGCTTGAGCGCCAGGTCGCCGAGCGCACCGAGGAGCTTCGCATCAAGGACGAAGCGCTGCGGCAGTCGCAGAAGATGGAAGCGGTCGGCCAGCTCACCGGCGGCGTCGCCCACGATTTCAATAACCTGCTGCAGATCATCATCGGCAATCTCGAAACCCTCGAGCGCACGGTTCCGGAATCCTCCGGCCGCCTGCACCGTGCCGTGCAGAGCGCCATGAACGGCGCGCGCCGCGCCGCCTCGCTGACGCGCCGCCTCCTCGCCTTCTCGCGCCGTCAGCCGCTCGATCCCAAGCCGATCGACGTCAATGTGCTCGTCACCGGCATGTCCGAATTGCTGCACCGCTCGCTCGGCGAGACCATCGAGATCGAGACGGTGCGCGCCGCCGGCCTGTGGCGCGTCGAAGCCGACGCCAACGAGCTCGAGGCCGCCATTCTCAATCTTGCCGTCAATGCCCGCGACGCCATGCCTGCCGGCGGCCGGCTGACCATCGAAACCGCCAACAGTTATATCGACGAGGCCTATGCCGCCGGTCAGGCCGAAGTCACGCCCGGCCAGTATGTCGCCATCTCGATCTCGGATACCGGTGAAGGCATGGATGCCGAAACGACGGCGCGCGCCTTCGAACCGTTCTTCACCACCAAGCCGGTCGGCCGCGGCACCGGCCTCGGCCTCAGTCAGGTGTACGGCTTCGTCAAGCAGTCGGGCGGCCACGTCAAACTGTATTCCGAGCCGGGCCAGGGCACGACGGTGCGCATCTATCTGCCGCGCCGCGAGGGCGACACCGAGCCGGTCGAGACCGTGACGGACGCGCCGATTCCCGAAGGCGAGCGCGAGGAGACCATCCTCGTCGTCGAAGATGACGATGACGTGCGCGCGTATTCGGCCGAGTCGCTGCGCGAACTCGGCTATCGCGTCATCGAGGCTCATGACGGCAACGCGGCGCTGCGCCTCCTCGAGCATCAGCCGCGCATCGACCTGCTGTTCACCGACGTGGTGCTGCCCGGTGGTCTCACGGGCGCCCAGGTCGCCGCGCAGGCGCGCGCCCTGCGGCCCGATCTCAAGGTGCTGTTCACCACCGGCTATGCGCGCAACGCCATCGTCCACCACGGCAGGCTGGACAAGGGCGTGCAACTTCTGACAAAGCCGTTCTCCTTCAAGGATCTCGCGGCCAAGATCCGTGACGTCCTCGACAACCCAGGAAGATCGGCGGAAGCGTGACAGTCGCCTCTCGGCCCCAAACAGGCGGCGCGCATGGCCAACATCTCGCATAGGATTCGTCTGTTCAACGAATCCTATCGCCTGGCCTGGCAACTACTGACGGTCAACGGCGAGAAGACGGCGCCACCGGACCTTGCAGTGCGCCTCAGCGACAACATCCGGGCGCTGATCGGCGCCGGTTATGACGACGTCGACGCCATCGTTGCCGAGGTGGTGCGGCGCATGAACTGAACGGGAAGGAGGCTGGCTGGGGCGGGAGGGATCGAACCTCCGAATGGCGGAATCAAAATCCGCTGCCTTACCGCTTGGCTACGCCCCAAGACCACGGGAATTGGCCCAACGCAGCGCGAAGCGCCCCTGAGCTGGCGCGGACCATAGCGATGCCGCCCGGCATCCGCAACATGAGGCCATACCCTTGATCGGCCGGGCTTATCCGCCCGGCTTTGACCTCCGCTCGGGCCCGGCTAGATTGCCCGCCATGACATACCGCGCGCCCGTTGCCGACATCGCCTTTGCCCTCAAACACGCCGCCGGCCTGAAGGCCGCCATCGACGAGGGCCTCTACGGCGACCTCGACGAGGCGACCGTCGACTCCGTGCTGGAGGAAGCCGGCAAGTTCGCCTCCGACGTCATCGCGCCGCTCAATGCGGTCGGCGACAAGTTCGGCACCCCGTTCAAGGACGGCAACGTCACCACCCCGCCCGGCTGGAAGGAGGCCTACACCTCGTGGGCCGCCGCCGGCTGGAACGGCCTCGCCTCGCCCGCCGATTTCGGCGGCCAGGAACTGCCGCACGCGGTCAACGCCGCCTGCATCGAAATGTGGAATGCGGCGTCGATGGCTTTCGGCATCGGCCCGGTGCTGACCATGGCCGCAGTCGATGCGCTGCACGCCTATGGCAGCGACGAGCTCAAGCAGAAATATCTCGAGAAGCTGATCAGCGGCGAATGGATGGGCACGATGCAGCTCACCGAGCCGCAGGCCGGTTCCGATGTCGGCGCGTTGCGCACCAAGGCCGAGCGCGCGAGCGACGGCACCTACCGCATCACCGGCTCGAAGATCTTCATCACCTATGGCGAGCACGACCTCACCGACAACATCATCCACTTCGTGCTCGCCCGCCTGCCCGATGCCCCGGCCGGCACCAAGGGCATCTCGCTGTTCCTGGTACCGAAGTTCCTGGCCGACGGTTCGCGCAACGACGTGCGCGCGCATTCGATCGAGCACAAGCTCGGCATTCACGCCTCGCCGACCTGCACCATGGTCTATGGCGACAAGGGCGGAGCGATCGGCTGGCTGATCGGGCAAGAGCACAAGGGCATGCTGTGCATGTTCACGATGATGAACCGCGCACGGCTCGCCGTCGGCCTGCAGGGCGTCGCCATTGCCGAGCGCGCGCTGCAGCAGGCCAACGCCTATGCGCGCGAGCGCAGGCAGATGGGTCACGCGATCATCGACTATCCGGACGTCAAGCGCATGCTGCTGACCATGCGTTCGCTCACCGGCGCGGCGCGCGCCATCTCTTATGCAACGGGTGTCGCGCTCGACCGCTCGATCCGCGCCAAGGACGAAGGCGCGCGGCAGAAGGCACACGAGCTCGCTTCGCTGCTGACGCCGGTCGCCAAGGCGTTCTCCACCGACATCGGCATCGAGGTCGCCTCGCTCGGCGTGCAGATTCACGGCGGCATGGGCTTCATCGAGGAGACCGGCGCGGCGCAGCATTATCGCGACGCCCGCATCGCCGCGATCTATGAAGGCACCAACGGCATCCAGGCCATCGATCTCGTCACCCGCAAGGTGCCGCTCGACAACGGCAACACCGTCGCCACCTATATCGCGGGCTTGCGCGGGACCATCGATCAGGTGAAGGCGAGCAACGTGCCGGCCTTCGGTGATACTGCGGCGCGGCTGGCTGAGGCCGTCGACGCGCTCGAACGTGCGACGCAATGGCTGCTGAAGCAGAAGAATTCGCCGGACGCTTTGGCCGGCGCGACGCCGTATCTGCGATTGTTCGGCAACGCCGTCGGCGGTGTCATGCTCGCCGAACAGGCGCTGATCGCGCTGCGCGAAGGCGATGGCGCGGCGCGCACGGCGCTGGCGCGTTTCTTCGCCGAGAATGTCGCGGTGACTTCGGGCGGCCTCGAGCGCAACGTCACGGAAGGCGCGCAGAGCATCGTCAACGCCGAGGCGGCGCTGGCGTAACGCCTCACGGCATCCGGCCGCCTTCGAAATCGAACGTCCAGCCGGCGTCGTTGACCGCCTTCTCGACCGCATTGCGGGTCTGGCCGTAATCGACCGTGCCGCCGCCTTTCGGCGAGGTATCGGTGCGACTGCCGGAGCGCGTCCAGCCGCTGGTGGTCGTCACTTCCACCGATAAAGTCGGTGGCGGCAGACCCGAGCTTTTCTCGAGCACCACCTCGCGGAAATGCACCGCCTTCGCCGCCTCGTCGAAACGGCAGGACATGCGGTAGGTCACTTTGCGGGTGCCAAGAAACCACTTGGCGAGGATCTTTTCGGCTTCGCCGGCCAGGCCGCCGTCCTTGTCGGTGGCGGCGATACCGGCCGCGGCCAGCACCGCTTTGACGCTGGCTTTCAGATCGGCTGTGGCGGCGGGCGTCTGCATAACAACAGGTTAGGCCGCGCGCCAAAATCCATATTGACCCATATCAAGATCGAGCCGTCCGCAGTAGATTGCCGGTCAGGGCCGCTGGGCCGAAGAAGCAGAGGGCGGAAATGTCACTGAAGGGCAAAACGCTGTTCATCACCGGCGCGTCGCGCGGTATCGGGCTCGCCATCGCGCTGCGCGCCGCGCGCGACGGCGCCAATGTCGCCATTGCCGCCAAGACCACCGAGCCGCATCCCAAGTTAGAGGGCACCATCTACACCGCCGCCGAGGACATCGAGAAGGCCGGCGGCAAGGCGCTGCCGCTCGTCGTCGATGTGCGCGAGGAAGCGCAGGTCAAGGAGGCGCTCGACAAGACCGCGGCCACGTTCGGTGGCCTCGACATCGTCGTCAACAATGCCAGCGCCATCTCGCTGACGCCGGTGGCGCAGACCGACATGAAGCGCTTCGACCTGATGCATCAGATCAACGCACGCGGCACCTTCATGGTGTCGAAATACGCCCTGCCCCATCTGGCCAAGGCGGCGAACCCGCACATCCTGATGCTGTCGCCGCCGCTCGACATGGCGGTGAAGTGGTTCGCGCCGCACACCGCTTATTCGATGGCCAAGTTCGGCATGAGCCTCGTGGTGCTCGGCCTTGCCGGCGAGCAGCACGGCAAGATCGCCGTCAATGCGCTGTGGCCGCGCACCACCATCGCCACCGCAGCGGTCAGGAACCTGCTCGGCGGCGATGCGCTGATGAACATGTCGCGCACGCCGGACATCCTCGCCGAAGCCGCCTGGCGTATTTTCCAGAAGCCGAAGAGCTTCAGCGGGAACTTCCTGATCGACGACACCTTCCTCGCCGCCGAGGGCGTTACCGATTTCGATCAGTATCGCGTTAACCCGAGCCAGCCACTGCAGGTCGATTTCTTCGTGCCGGATTCGATCCCGGCGCCGGCGGGGGTCAGCCTCAAGGCGATGAAATAGACGGTCGTTGAAACAGGCCTCCCTGAGGGCTACATACTTACGATGTCCACTCTCCTCATCTCCCATCCCGCCTGCATCAAACACGACGTACCGCCGGGGCATCCCGAACGGCCGGATCGCATGCGCGCGGTCGACGAGGCGCTGGCCGCCGAGGCTTTCCAGATGCTGGCGCGCGAACAGGCGCCGATGGCCGACGGCGATGTGGTCAGCCTTGCCCACCCGCTCGATTATTTCGAGGCGATCCGGGAAGCCTCGCCGTCCGAAGGCATGGTGCGGATCGACGCCGATACGACGATGTCGCCGGGCTCTTTCGAGGCGGCTTTGCGCTGCGCCGGCGGCGCGGTGCTGGCGGTCGATGAAGTGATGACCGGCAAGGTGTCGAACGCCTTCGTCGCCACCCGCCCGCCGGGTCATCATGCCGAGACGGCAAAGCCGATGGGCTTCTGCTTCTTCAACAACGCCGCGATCGCGGCGCGCTACGCGCAGAAGAAGCATGGCATCGAGCGTGCCGCCATCGTCGATTTCGACGTGCATCACGGCAACGGCACGCAGGACATCTTCTGGGCCGACAAGACCGTGCTCTATGAATCGACGCACGAGATGCCGCTCTATCCCGGCACCGGCGCCATCGGCGAGCGCGGCGAATTCGACACCATCGTCAACGCGCCGCTGCGCGCCGGCGACGGCGGCGAGCAGTTCCGCGAAGCCTTCGAGACCGTGATCCTGCCGCGGCTGCGCCGCTTCTCGCCGGACCTTCTCATCATCTCGGCCGGCTTCGACGCGCACATGCGCGACCCGCTCGCCAATCTCAATCTGGTCGAAGCCGATTACGCCTGGGCGACCAAGAAGCTGATGGAAATCGCCGACGAGACGGGGCATGGCCGCGTCGTCTCGCTGCTCGAAGGCGGCTACGATTTGCAGGGGCTGGCCCGGTCGGTCGCCGCCCATGTCGGCGCGCTGATGCGGGGGTAGCTATTTGGCGGTCAGCCCGCCATCGATCGGCAGATCCGCGCCGGTGACAAAGCCGCTGTCGTCCGACAATAAATAGAGACACAGCGCGGCCACCTCGGACGGCTTGCCGAGGCGGCCGATCGGAATTTCCGCGCTCATCTTGTCCATAGCACTGCCCGGGTCGCGCGCCGTGCCGGCGATGCCATCGACCATCGGACCTTCTAGGAAGGCCGGACACACGGCGTTGCAGCGGATCGGCGGTCTGTTGCGGGCGCCGAGCAGCGCCACCGATTTGGTCAGCAGCGACACGCCGCCCTTCGACGCGTTGTAGGCGGCGAGATTGTACCCGCCGACCAGCCCCGACACCGACGACAGATTGACGATCGAGCCGCCGCGCTCCTTGAGCAGCGGAAAGGCGTATTTGCAGCCGAGGAAGGTGCCGTCGAGATTGATCGACAGCACGCGGCGCCACGTCGCGAAGTCGAGCTTTTCGACACTGCCGATGGCGACGATGCCGGCGGCATTGACCAGGCCATCGAGCCGGCCGTGGCGCTCGCCCACCTCGGCAACCACACGCTGCCAGCTCTCCTCCGACGTGACGTCGAGTGTCAGGTCTGCGCCTTTGAGATCGGTGGCAATGGCGATGCCGCCGGCCTTGCGCACGCCCTCGGCCACTGCTGCGCCGACGGCGCCGGCTGCGCCGGTGATGAGAATGATTTTGTCCTTGAGTGCAGCCACGCGCGTTTCTTTCATTGCCTCGATGCCACATTCTGTTGCATTCACTCGACGATGTCATCCGATGGGTCACTCCTGACGCCCGTCTGCCTGGTCACCGGCGCCTCATCGGGCATCGGCGCCGAGCTGGCGCGCGTCTTCGCTGCCGAGGGTCACCGCGTCGTGCTCACGGCGCGGCACGAACACGCCCTGAACACCGTGGCCGACGGGATCGCCGTCAGCGGCGCGCCGCGGCCGCAAGTCATCGCCGCCGACCTCGCGGCCGCCGACGGCATCGAGCGTCTTGCACGGGCGCTCGCGGCAGCCGGCCTCGAACCGGCTTATCTCGTCAACAATGCCGGCTTCGGCCTGGTCGGCGATGCCGCCCTCATCGACCGCAACGAACAGCTTCGCATCGTCGATCTCAACAACCGCGCATTGACCGATCTGACGCTGCGCTTCCTCGACAGCATTACGCGGCACAAGGGCGGCATCCTCAATGTCGCCTCGATCGCCGCGTTCCTGCCCGGCCCCGGCATGGCCGTCTATCACGCCTCCAAGGCTTATGTGCTGTCGCTCAGCGAAGCGCTGCACGAAGAGCTGAAGGAGGACGGCGTGCGCGTCTGCGCGCTGTGCCCAGGCCCGTCGCCGGCAACCTCCTTCTTCCGCCGCGCCGGGCTGCCGGCGGACTATTTCCCCGCCGTGTTGATGCGCGATGCCGCCAGCATCGCGCGCGCCGGGTATGACGGCTTCATGGGCGGCCACCGCGTCGTGGTGCCGGGCAAGCCGAGCCGGATCGTCACCTTGCTGCCGCGACTCCTGCCGCGCTGGCTGGTGCGGGGATTTGGCGGCTGGCGCTGGCGGCGCAAGCGGCGCGCGCTTATGTGAATAACCGGGGGCCGCGACCCTATCCCCCGCCGCGGGAGGCCATTAGGATGCGGACCGCAGAAGGACACCGACAGCGATGGCCGAAACGGCGAACACCGACATCAAGAAATTGAGCTTCGAGCGCGCCATCGAAGAGCTGGAATCGATCGTCAAGCGCCTGGAAGAAGGCAAGGTGCCGCTCGAGGAGTCGGTGGCGATCTACGAGCGCGGCGAAGGGTTGAAGTCCCGCTGCGAGGAGCTGCTGCGTCAGGCCGAGGCCCGGGTCGAAAAGATCACCCTGGACGCTTCTGGAAAACCCGCCGGAACCACCCCGCTGGACGTCGATTAGCCTCCGTTGGCGGCGAATTGGGCCCGAATGAGCGGGCGAATTGCCCCGCCCCGCCAAACTGGTGTAAGCCATAAAAACGGCACCGGAACGCCGTACCGGGGCTGAAATACGTCATTGCGACGACCGGAGTTCTTTTTGTCCGAGCTTTCGAAGACCCCGCTGCTCGACCGCGTCCATTTCCCGGCCGACCTGCGCAATTTCTCCGCCGAGCAGCTCAGGCAGCTTGCCGACGAACTGCGCACGGAGACCATCGACGCCGTGGCCAAGACCGGCGGCCATCTCGGCGCCGGGCTGGGCGTCGTCGAGCTCACGGTCGCCATCCACGCCGTTTTCGACACCCCGGCCGACCGCCTGATCTGGGACGTCGGCCATCAGGCCTATCCGCACAAGATCCTGACCGGCCGGCGCGACCGCATCAGGACATTGCGCCAGGGCGGCGGCTTGTCCGGCTTCACCAAGCGCGCCGAGAGCGAATACGACCCGTTCGGCGCCGCGCATTCCTCGACCTCGATTTCCGCCGGCCTCGGCATGGCCGTGGCGCGCGACCTCAAGGGCGACAAGAACAACGTCATCTGCGTGATCGGCGACGGCGCCATGTCGGCGGGCATGGCCTATGAGGCCATGAACAATGCCGGCGCGCGCAACGAGCGCCTGATCGTCATCCTCAACGACAACGACATGTCGATCGCGCCGCCGGTCGGCGCGATGTCGGCCTATCTCGCCCGCCTCGGCTCCGGCGCGACCTATCTCAAGCTGCGCGACGTCGGCAAGCAGCTCACCAAGCATCTGCCGAAGTCGTGGGACCGCGCCATCACCCGCGCCGTCGAACACGCGCGCGGCTATGTCACGGGCGGCACGTTGTTCGAGGAGCTCGGCTTTTATTATTGCGGCCCGATCGACGGTCATAACCTCGATCACCTGCTGCCGATCCTGCGCAACGTGCGCGATGCCGAGATCGGGCCGATCCTCGTCCACGTCGTGACGCAGAAGGGCAAGGGCTACGCCCCGGCGGAAACCTCGGCCGACAAGTATCACGGCGTCGTCAAGTTCGACGTCGCCACCGGCGCACAGGCCAAGTCGAAGGGCGGCGCCCCGCAATACACCAGGGTGTTCGCCGACGCGCTGATCAAGGAAGCGCGCAAGGACGACCGCATCCTCGCCATCACCGCGGCGATGCCGTCCGGCACCGGGCTCGACCTGTTCGAAAAGGAATTCCCCAACCGCTGCTTCGACGTCGGCATTGCCGAACAGCACGCTGTGACTTTCGCCGCCGGCCTCGCCACCGAAGGCTTCAAGCCGTTCTGCGCCATTTACTCGACCTTCCTGCAGCGCGGCTACGACCAGGTGGTGCACGACGTCGCCATCCAGAGTCTGCCGGTGCGCTTTGCCATCGACCGCGCCGGGCTGGTCGGCGCCGACGGCCCGACCCATGCCGGTTCGTTCGACACCGCCTATCTCGGCTGCCTGCCGAACTTCGTGCTGATGGCCGCGGCCGACGAGGCCGAACTGACCAACATGGTGGCGACCTGCGCCGCGATCGACGACCGTCCGTCCGCGGTGCGCTATCCGCGCGGCGAAGGCACGGGGGCGGCGATCCCGGAGCAAGGCACACCGCTCGAAATCGGCAAGGGCCGCGTGCTGCGCGAGGGGCACAAGGTCGCCCTGCTCTCCTACGGCACCCGGTTAACCGAGGCGCTGAAGGCGGCCGACGAACTCGGCGCGCACGGCCTGTCGACCACAGTGGCCGACGCGCGCTTTGCCAAACCGCTCGATCTCGACCTCGTGCTCAAGCTGGCGCGCGAGCACGAAGTGCTGGTGACGATCGAGGAAGGCTCGGTCGGCGGCTTCGGCTCCTTCGTCATGCAGGCGCTGGCCGATCACGGCGTGTTCGACGCCGGCCTCAAATTCCGCGCCATGGTGCTGCCCGACGTGTTCATCGATCACGATACGCCGGCGGCGATGTACGCCGCGGCTGGCCTCGACGCCAAGGGCATCGTGCGCAAGGTGTTCGAGGCGCTCGGCAAGGACGTCGCCGCCGAGACGGTGAAGCTGGCGTAGGGGCGCCTTGTCCCGGGCGCAGGGCACGCGGAGCAGTGCCCTGCAGAACCGGGACCGTTGCCACACACTCTGTTCGTTCCCGCGACAGCGGTAACCCAGTTAATTGAACCAAGGCTGCTCTGGGTCCCCGCTGTCGCGGGGACGAACGGAGATTGTTGCAGCATGCCCCCCAAACTCCGCATCGACCGCCTGCTCGTGACGCGCGGGCTGTTCGACAGCCGCGCCAAGGCGCAGGCGGCGATCGAAGCGGGATTGGTCAAGGCCGACGGCAAAACGGTGAGCAAGGCGTCAGAGGAAGTCGCCGCCGACGCCGCCATCGAAGCCACACCGGCGCATCCTTACGTCTCGCGCGGCGCGCTCAAGCTCGTCGCCGCGCTCGATCATTTCGGATTCGATCCAAAAGATCGCATCTGCCTCGATGTCGGCGCCTCGACCGGCGGCTTCACGCAGGTGCTGCTGGAACGCGGCGCCGCCAAGGTCTACGCGGTCGATGTCGGCACCGCGCAATTGCATCAAAGCCTGCGCAGCGATCCGCGCATCGTCTCACTCGAACAAACCGATATCCGCAAGATCGAGGCCACCGCGGTCGATCCAAAGCCCGATCTCGTCGTCTGCGACGTCAGCTTCATTTCGCTCAAGCAGGTATTGCCGGCGGCGCTGGCGCTCGCGGCGCGACCGGCGCAGGTCATCGCGCTGATCAAGCCGCAGTTCGAGGCCGGCCGTGCGCAGCTCAAGAAGGGCATCGTCCGCGACGAGGCCGTGCGTCAGGCCGTGTGCGACGACATTACGGCGCACATCGAATCCCTTGCTGGCCGTGTGATTAACGTCATTCCCTCGCCGATCGAAGGCGGCGACGGCAATGTCGAATATCTGATCGGCGCCGAAGTTTCATAACCGGCGACGATGTCTGCCATCGCGTTCGCTCATCATTCTGTGGCCCTGCCGCCACGCAACATGGGCAAACCGCGCCTGCGACAACCGGCAGCCTTTCTTGCGCCACATCGCGCACGTTAATCCCGCGCCATGACGGCAGAACCATCCATCGTCGCCGCCGGGCTCGAGGCGCCGGCGGGCCCTTCGCTTTGGCGGCACGAATTGCGCGCCACGGTGAAGCTCGCGCTGCCGATCGCGCTGACGCAGCTCGGTCAGGTGGCGATGATGACCAGCGACCTCATCCTCATCGGCCGGCTCGGCGATGTCGCCATCGCCGGCGCCGCGCTGGCGCACATCATCCTGTTCGCCTGCTTCGTGCTGGGCATGGGCCTGATGTCGGCGGTGTCACCGCTGGCGGCTCAGGCTTACGGTGCGCGCGAGCCGCGCATGGTGCGCCGGAGCTTGCGCGTCGGGCTGTGGGCCGCCGTCTTCATCGGCGCGCCGCTCACCGCGGCGATGTTCGGCGGCGAGCACCTGCTGGGCGCGCTCGGCCAGGACGAAACCGCGGCGCGGCTCGCCGGCCAGTATCTGATGGGCCTCTCCTGGTGCCTGGTGCCGGGCTGGTGGTTCATCGCGCTGCGCGGTTTCATGGGCGCGGTGAACCGGCCTGAACCGGCGCTGTGGATCATGCTCGCCGCTATCCCGGCCAATCTGCTGCTCGCCTACATGCTGATCTTCGGCGAATTCGGCATGCCGCAACTCGGTATGGTCGGCGCCGGCATCGCCACCACCATCGTCAATCTCGGCATGTGCGCCGCCGGTTTCTGGTTCTGCTACACGCAGCGGCCGTTCCGGAAATTCCAGGTGCTCGGCCATTTCTGGCGCATGGACTGGGCGCTCACCGGCAAGCTGTTCGTCATCGGCATGCCGATCGCCGGCGCGTTCCTGCTCGAATACGGCCTGTTCGCCATTGCCGCGATCCTGATGGGCTGGATCGGCACCACCGCGCTCGCCGCGCATCAAATCGCGCTGCAGATCGCCTCGATCCTGTTCATGGCGCCGTTCGGCATTTCGATGGCCGCGACCGTGCGCGTCGGCCACGCCGTCGGCCGCCGCGATCCGGTCGGCACACGGCGCGCCGGCTTCTCGGCGATCGCGCTTGGCGCGGCCTTCATGGCGGCGATGGTGGTGCTCATCCTCGCGACTCGCCACGTCATCCCGCTCGCCTTCCTCAACGCCAACAGCGCCGATGCCGGCGCGACGCTGGCGCTCGCCGCCACGCTGCTCGCCGCCGGCTCGACTTTCTTCATCGCCGACGGCGTGCAGACCATCGCCGCCGGCGCGCTGCGCGGCCTCAACGACACGCGCATGCCGCTGGTGTTCGCGGCCATCAGCTTCTGGGTCATCGGCTTCGCCACGTCCTACGGCCTCGCCTTTCCGGCGCGGCTCGAGGCGGTCGGTATCTGGATCGGTTTCACCGTCGGTCTCGGTGTCTATGCGCTGCTGCTGGTCTGGCGCTTCAACGCGCTGACCCGGCACGGCTACCTTCCCGATCTGCCGGGCCACGCCCACGCCTGATCTCACCCCCTTTCAGGAGAGGGATAAGCAGGTTAAGTCCCTCTCCATGACGGAACAGCTCAGCATCGCGCGCATCGGCCATCGCGGCGACGGCATTGCCGACACGCCGGCCGGCGCCGTCTACGTGCCCTACACGCTGCCGGGCGAGACGGTGACAACCGAGCCGGTCGCCGGCCATCCGGACCGCCGCACGCTGCTGCATGTCGACACGCCGAGCCCGCAGCGCGTCGCGCCGGTGTGCAAGCATTTCGGCGTCTGCGGCGGCTGCGCCGTGCAGCACTGGACCTCTCCCGAATATTTGAAATGGAAGCAGTCTCTGGTCGCCGATGCGCTCGGCCACGCCGGGATCGAGACGCCGGTCGAGCCGATCGTCGACGCCCATGGCAAAGGCCGCCGCCGCGCCGTGCTGCATGCGCGGCGCCCGGGCGCCAATCTGTTGCACGTCGGTTTTGCCGCGCCGCGCGCACATCACATCGTCGCCATCGACGAATGCCCGATCCTCGCGCCCGGCCTCAACGGCTGCATCGCCGCCGCCTGGGCCATCGCCGACGTTCTCAAGTCCGGCGGCAAGCCGCTCGACATTCATTTCACCGCCAGCGACCGCGGCCTCGATGTCGATGTCCGCGGCTCCGGGCCATTGCCGCCGGCGCGCCTCATCGAACTGGCAAAGCTCGCCGACAAGCACAAACTGGCCCGCATCACCCGCCACGGCGAACTGGTGCTGCAACGCATCGAGCCGACGCTGAAGATCGGCCGCGCCGAGGTGCCGCTGCCGCCCGGCGCCTTCCTGCAGGCCACCGCCGAAGGCGAAGCGACGCTCGCCCGCCTCGTGCTCGGCCATGTCGGCAAAGCCAAACGCGTCGCCGATCTGTTCAGCGGCATCGGCACTTTCGCGTTGCGGCTGGCGGAGACCGCGCGCGTCACCGCCGTCGACGGCGAGGCCAGCGCCATCAAGGCGCTGGAGCGCGGCATCAAGAGTGCACCGGGTTTCAAGCCGATCGAGGCCAAGGCCCGCGACCTGTTCCGCAATCCGCTGGTGGCGATGGAGTTGAAAGGATTCGACGCCGTGGTGTTCGACCCGCCGCGCCAGGGCGCCGAGCGCCAGGCCCAGGAACTGGCGGCGAGCAACGTGCCGCTGGTCGTGGCCGTGTCGTGCGATGCCTCGACTTTCGCCCGCGACGCCCGGATTCTCATCGACCGCGGCTACAAATTGACGAGCGTGACGCCAGTCGATCAGTTCCGCTACTCGTACCATGTGGAAATGGTCGGAAGGTTTGAGCGGTAGTTTGAGATACCGCTCACCCCCGCGAAAGCGGGGGTCCAGCTCTTTCCACTGAGTGTGCAGCCTCAGGCTGGGTCCGCGCTTCCGCGGGGACGAGCGGTGGATAGACCGCGTTCCGCAAGCCTACCGAAAATCCATCCCCCCGCCCCAGCGGTCCTGCCACATCTTCTCGCCGATGGTGCAGGAGATGCGCGGCTTCTCGGCGCTCGCCGGGATGACCTTGGCCTCCGGCTGGCGGCCGGCGACCTCGAGGATCAGCTTGGTGCGCGTTGCTTCGACGAACTTCTCGCGCTCCTTGATCGGCACGACGAAGGCGCCGGGGCCGCCGATCACGCAGTCCTCGTAATAGATGTCGAGCTGATCGATATCGAGCGTGGCGAAATTGGAACGCTTGAGCATGATTGGCAGGCCGTTGATGGTGATGCCGGCATTGACCACCTCGTCGCGCACCGGCACGACGAATTCACCCGAGTTGTTGGCGCCGTCGCCGGACACGTCGATGACGCGGCGTACGCCCCGGTAGCCGCTGCTGTCGAATAGCGGCCGCGCGAATTTCAGCGCGCCGGAGATCGACGTGCGCGAGGCGCGGCGGTACGGCGCCCGCATGATCTCGCTGGCGACCGCGTCAGCCGCCTCCGGGCTGTCGATCAGCCGCCACGGCATGATGATGCGCTGATCGTTGGCTCCCGCCCATTCGACATAGGTAATGGCGATCTTGCCATGCGCGCCTTCGCGCAAGGCGGTGAGGAAATCGCGCGACGTCAGCGCCTGCGCGTAACCCTCGCGCTGCAACGCCTGCTCGTCGGGATCCATCGAATAGGAGACGTCGACCGCGAGCACGAGCTCGACATCGACGGGAACGGCGCTGGCGCCGGTATCGGCGAAGCGGGCATGCGGCGCGGCCAGCGCGGCGATGGAGGCGAGACACAAGGCTCCCGCCACAGCACCATAAAGACGAGACCGCCTCATGCCGCCCTCCTGCGTCGATGCACAGGGGCGTCATGCTGCCATGACGCACCGGCCGATAAAAGGCCGCCGGCGCCTGCCTCGCTCAGCTTTCCGGCACTAGCCTTCCAGAACTTCGGTTCCGGCGATCTCGATGCCGAACCCGCCGAGGCCGACATAGGTGCGGTGGCTCGACGACACGAGGCGGATCGAGGAAATGCCGAGATCTTTCAGAATCTGCGCGCCAAGGCCGACGTCGCGCCATTGCTGCGAGCGCGCCGTATCGGTTTCGGTGGCGCCTTCCTGCGGTATCTCGGTCACCGGCACGCCGGCGGTGCCGTCGCGCAGATAGACGATGACACCGCGCCCCGCGTTCTTGAACAGCTTGAGCGCCGCGCGGATCGATTTGGCGCCGCCGAACACGTCGCCGATGACGTCGGCGCGGTGCAGGCGCGCCGGCACGTCCTTGCCGTCGCCGATGTCGCCATAGACGAAGGCCATGTGGTGCACCTGGTCGAACGGCGTGACATAGGCATAGCCCTGCATCGCGCCGATATCCGAGGTCAGCGAGAACTCGCCGACCCGCGTCACCAGTTTCTCGCGCGCCTGGCGGTAGGCGATGAGATCGGCAACCGAGATCTGCACGAGCTTGTGCTTGTCGGCGAAGGCCGCGACCTGCGGACCGCGCATCACGGTGCCGTCGTCGTTCATCAGCTCGGACAGCACGCCGACCGCCGGCAGGCCGGCGAGCTTGCACAGATCGGTGCAGGCCTCGGTATGGCCGGTGCGCATCAGCACGCCGCCCTCGCGGGCGATCAGCGGAAACACGTGGCCGGGCCGCGCGAAGTCGGCGGCGCCCATGTTGTCGTTGGCGAGCGCACGCACGGTGTTGGTGCGCTCTTCCGCCGAGATGCCGGTGGTGAGTCCGTGCTTGACGTCGATGGTCACGGTGAAGGCGGTGCCGAGCGGCGCGTCGTTCTTGGCCACCATCGGATCGAGATGCAGGCGCCGCGCGTCGGCGGCGGTGATGGTGGCGCAGACGATGCCGGAGGTGTGGCGGATGATGAAGGCCATTTTCTCCGGCGTGCACAGCGACGCCGCGACGAACAGGTCGCCCTCGTTCTCGCGGTCGTCATCGTCGGTGACGACGACGATCTCGCCCTTGGCGAAGGCCTTGATCGCCGCTTCGACCTTGCTGTGGGTGTTTGACAAACCGGAATCCTTTTCGCGCGATCAGGCCTTGGCGAACGGCCAGGGCTTGCCCTCGCCGACCTGTCCACGATGCATCAGATAGTGATCGGCGATGACGCACGCCACCATGGCTTCGCCGATCGGCACCGCGCGGATGCCGACGCAGGGGTCGTGGCGGCCCTTGGTGAACAGTTCGGTGTTGTTGCCGTAGCGGTCCACGGTCTTGCGCGGCGTCAGGATCGACGAGGTCGGCTTGACGGCGAAGCGGGCGACGATGGCCTGCCCGCTCGAAATGCCGCCGAGGATGCCGCCGGCGTGGTTCGACAGGAACAGCGGCTTGCCGTCGTTGCCCATGCGCATCTCGTCGGCATTGTCCTCGCCGGACAGTTCCGCCGCGGCGAAACCATCGCCGATCTCGACGCCCTTCACGGCGTTGATGCCCATCAGCGCGCCGGCGATGTCGCCATCAAGCTTGGCGTAGATCGGCGCGCCCAATCCGGCCGGCACGCCTTCGGCGACGATCTCGATCACCGCGCCGATCGACGAACCCGACTTGCGCACGCCGTCGAGATATTCCTCATAGAACTTCGCCTGCACCGGATCGGGGCAGAAGAACGGGTTGTTGCCGACCTCGTCCCAGTCCCAGCGCGAACGGTCGATCTTGTGCGGCCCCATCTGCACCAGCGCGCCGCGCACGTTGAGGCCGGGCACGATCTTGCGGGCGATGGCGCCGGCGGCGACGCGGGCGGCGGTCTCGCGCGCCGACGAGCGGCCGCCCCCGCGATAATCGTTGATGCCGTACTTCACGTCATAGGTGAAACCGGCGTGGCCCGGGCGGTACTTGTCCTTGATCTCGGAATAGTCCTTCGAGCGCTGATCGACGTTCTCGATCAGCAGCATGATCGGCGTGCCGGTCGTCACCTGAAGGCCGCTCGCCTCGTCGGTGAAGACGCCGGACAGGATCTTCACCGCGTCCGGCTCCTGGCGCTGCGTCGTGAAGCGCGACTGGCCGGGCCGCCGCTTGTCGAGGAAGGCCTGGATCTCTTCCGCCGTGATCGGCAGGCGCGGCGGGCAGCCGTCGACCACGCAGCCGATCGCCGCCCCGTGGCTTTCGCCGAAGCTGGTGAACCGGAACAGATGGCCGAAGGTGTTGAAGGACATGGTGGTTTCGCCGTTGCCCGGGTTAGGTAGCCCGAGGCCTACCCGCCGTCAAATTGCCCCCGGAGTCAGGCATACCGCGTCATTTCGCGGCCGCGAAACACGTAGACCACGCCCTGGACGATATCGACCAGCGGCGCCACCGCCGGGGTCGCCACGCCGAGATGGGTCATCAGACCGCGGCAGGTGCCGCCATGCGCCGTCGCAACCACGTCGCCGGTCAGTCCGTCGTACCAGCGCTTCATGCGGGCCTCGACCATCTGGTAGCTCTCGCCGTTCGGCGGCACGAAATGATACTTGTCGTGCTCGCGCTGGGCGATCCGCACCGCATCTTTTTGGTGCAACAGAGCAATGGTGGCGCCTTCCCAGTCGCCGAACGACAGCTCGAGGAGCTGCGGCTCGCGCTTGTAGCCGTCGCGCGGCAGGCCGAGACCCTCGCGCACCAGTTCCATGGTTTCGCTGGCGCGCTTGAGCGGACTGGATACGTATTCGATGGACGACGGATCGCGGCCTTCGCTGACGAGAAGGTCACGAAGCACCTCGCCGCAATGCCGCGCCTGCCCGCGGCCCTTATCGTTGAGCGGAATGTCGCGGCGGCCCTGCAGCCGGCCGGCAACGTTCCAGTCGGTTTCGCCGTGACGGATGTAGTAAACCGTCGGCATTATTTTATGTTGCGCATGATCTGATCCGAAAACCGGCCTCCACTTTTCGGGATCATGCGCACGCTTACTTCACTGGAAAATCCGGCGCGTCCGGGTGCTTGATGCCGACGACGTGATAGCCGGCATCGACATGCTGGATCTCGCCGGTGACGCCGCTCGACAGATCCGAGAGGAAGAACACGCCGGCCTTGCCGACATCTTCCAGCGACACGTTGCGCCGCATCGGCGTGTTGTACTCATTCCACTTCAGGATATAGCGGAAGTCGCCGATGCCCGACGCGGCGAGCGTCTTGATCGGGCCGGCCGAGATGGCGTTGACGCGGATGTTCTTCACGCCGAGATCGGCCGCGAGATAGCGCACCGAGGATTCCAGCGCCGCCTTGGCCAGACCCATGACGTTGTAATGCGGCATCCACTTCTCGGCGCCGTAATAAGTCAGCGTCAACATCGAGCCGCCGTTCTTCATCAGCTTCTCGGCGCGCTGCGCGATGGCGGTGAAGGAGTAGCACGAGACCAGCATGGTCTTGTTGAAGTTGTCTTCCGTCGTATCGACGTAGCGGCCGTCGAGCTGGTCCTTATCCGAGTAGGCGATGGCGTGCAGGACGAAGTCGAGCGAGCCCCAGGCCTGTTCGACCTGGGCGAAGACGGCGTCGAGCGACGCCGCGTCGGTAACGTCGCAGTGGCCGACCACGAGGCCGTCGACCTCCTCGGCCAGCGGCTCCACGCGCTTCTTGAGCGCATCGCCCTGATAGGTGAAGGCCAGGTCCGCGCCATGGTCCCGGCACGCCCGCGCGATACCCCAGGCGATCGAGCGGTTGTTGGCCACCCCCATGATCAACCCGCGTTTGCCACGCATCAGGCCCGAGACTTCAGCCATTTCCGCCCTCACTTGCCCGGCCACAACCGGAAGGCCCCCGTATGGCATAGGGTTCTTGGCCCATCAAGCAAACCGGGCCGCCGAGCCGCCCGGCGGTGTGAATTCTATTCAGGCGGCGGAATATGTCCGATCGTGCGGGGTTTTTTGTCATAATCGGTGCGGGCCGAGGGCGGCCGCCGCGAAAGGACGACAGTGGCCACGTTCCGGCAGGAGGTTGAGGCGACCATTCCGGCGCTGCGGCGGTTTGCCCGGGCGCTGACGCGCGACACCGAGGCCGCGGACGATCTGGTGCAGGACACGCTGGTCCGGGCCTTGCGCTCGGAGCATCTGTTCCACGGCGGCGAGGTGCGGACCTGGATGTACACGATCCTGGCCAACCTCAACCGCAACCGGCTGCGATCGCTGGCGCGGCGGCCGGTTATGGTGCCGGTCGACGACGGCGACGCCGCCGTCGACGCCCCCGAAGGCGCCCGCGACATCGAGCGCGGCCTCGCCACCCTTGTCGATGAGCAGCGCGATGCCCTGCTCCTCGTCGTGCTCGAGGGCCTGAGCTACCGCGAGGTCGCCGAGATCCAGGGCGTCCCGATCGGCACAGTGATGTCGCGATTGGCCCGCGCCCGGCAGCAGCTGAAGAGTTTTCTCGAAGGCGGGCGCCCGGCGCTCCGCCGCGTGAAATAGGAAGATGAAGCGATGACTGAATATGACAGACCGGTGACAGAGGACGAGTTGCACGCCTATGTCGACGGCGAACTGCCCGACGATCGCAAGGAAGCCGTGGCAGCTTGGCTCGCGATGCATCCGGACGACGCCGGCATCGTCGCCGCATGGCAGGCACAGGCCGAAAGCATCCGCATGCGTTACGGCGCTGCGGCGCACGAGGCGATTCCCGAACGCCTGCAGCTCGAGCGCATCCTCGCCGGCGACATGGTAGCGGCGCGGCCGCGCGGTCGACGGATGATGGGGATGGCGGCCGCGGCTGTGTTCGCCGCTTTCGTTGCCGGCGGCGGCGTCGGCTGGATGGCGCATGGCGCCACCGTGACCAAGACATCGGCCTTCGACGCCATTACCGCCGATGCGCTCGATGCCTACCGGCTCTATGTCGTCGAGGTCCGCCATCCGGTCGAAGTACCGGGTTCGGAACAGGCGCATCTGCGGCAATGGCTGTCGAAGCGCGTCGGCTACGAATTGAGCATTCCCGATTTGTCGTCGCTCGGTCTCAAGCTGGTCGGCGGTCGGCTACTGCCCGGCCCGGCCGGCGATGCGGCGGCGTTCTACATGTACGAAGGAGCGAGCGGCGAACGTTACACGATCTATTGCGCCAAGGCGGCTCAGCCGGAAACGGCGCTGCGCTTCAAGGGCGGCGAGCGCGATGCGGCGATCGCCTGGGTCGACAACAAGGTCAGCTATGTGGTGAGCGGCCCGTCCGACCGCGACAAGCTCGAGACCGTGGCGAAGAACGTCTACGATCAGGTGGACAAAGGCGGCGCGAAAAAGAGCTGAGCGCGCACCAACTCTGTCATCACCGGGCATGACCCGATGATCTCGCTCAGGAACGCACCGTGCCCATCCTGAGCGGGATGGCCGGGTCAAGCCCGGCCATGACAGCTAGCCCAGATCCTTCCGCGGATCGTACGGCTTGTCGTCGCGCAGCTTCTCGATCTCTTGCTTGAGTTCGTCGCTGACGCTGTCCGGCAGCACCACGCGCACGGTGGCGAGCAGGTCGCCATGCGCCTTGCTGCCCTTGGCTTTCAGACCCTTGCCCTTGAGACGGAAAGTGCGGCCGGTATTGGTACCGGCCGGGATCGCCAGTTCGACGGCACCGTCGAGCGTCGGCACGCGGACCTTGCCGCCGAGCACCGCTTCATAGAGCGTGATCGGCAGCTCGAGACGCAGGTCATCACCCTCGGTTTTGAACAGCGGATGCGCGGCAATATTGACGGTGATGATGGCGTCGCCGTTGCGGCCAAGCGGACCGGGATAGCCCTGCCCCTTCAGCCGGATCTGCTGACCGCTGGCGATGCCGGCCGGAATCTTGACCTCGATCTCCTTGCCGGTCGGCAGGCTGACGCGCTTGGTCGCGCCCGAGGCGGCATCGGTGAGCGAGATGGTGATCGACGCCGAAAGGTCCTGGCCTGTTGCCTGCGAGCCGAAATCCTCTGGCTCGAATTCGCCAGCGTAACCGCGTGGTCCCGCACCGGCCCGTCCGCCGAACATGCCGCGCAGCAGATCCTCGAATCCCGAACCGCCGCCGGCGCCTCCGGCGCGGCGCTGGAAGCCGTCGGGACCGAACGAGAAACTCTCGAAGCCGCCGCCTTGGCCAAATCCCTGCCCGAAACCGCCAGCGCCGGGGTTGAAGCCGCCGCCCGGCTGGCCGGAAAAGCCCTGGAAGCGCGGCTTGCCCTCGGCGTCGATCTCGCCGCGGTCGAAAGCCTTGCGCTTCTCGTCGTCTCCGACGATCTCGTAGGCCGCGTTCAGTTCGGCAAAGCGGGAGGCCGCCTTGGCGTCGTTCTTGTTGGCGTCGGGATGGTGCTTTTTGGCAAGCTTGCGGAAGGCGGATTTGATCTCCGCCTCGCTCGCAGTCTTGGACACCCCCAGAACAGTGTAGGGGTCACGCATCCTTGCCAACTCCGTGAAACCGTTGAATTGCCCCAGTCCGGAGGCCGATTGCCGCCGAATCGACCCTTAATGTGGGGTTCCGGGGCCGCTTATTCAACGGAGTTGCTGGCAATCCCCGGCCGCAAACCGCCACTCAGGACTGCTTCCAGGGCTTCATCGAGCGTACTTCCCAAGCGCCCTGGCGCGGTTTGCACGCGGCGCCCTGCAGCCAGGCCTCGGAACCGCCATTGACGTAGCTGGCCAGGAAGTCGTGGCAGGTCTGGTCGCCGTCGGCATAGGCCTGCGAGATCGGCGTCACGGTACCGCGCGCGCCGGTATTCGGGTTTTCCCACGGCAGGCTGGAATCCTTGTCGCCCCGCGCCAGCACTTCTTTCACGGCGGCGCGGGCGAAGGCGAGGTCGGCGGCCGGCGGCAGATGGTCGCCGCCTTTGGCGCCCGGCGGCGGCGTGATCGAGCCGGTCTGATCGTTGGAACCGAACATCGAGTCGAACTGCGAGGACAGACTGCAACCGCCGGCGCCCAAGGCCAGCCCGAGCACGGCAACGGCAGCGCCGCGACGCCATAGGCGCGCGGGCGCGGTTCCCCTATATAGAGCGTTACCGCCCTGATGACGGGTCCTCCGACCGGTCACGTGAGACTCCCCGATGTCCGACACGACTCCGATTGAACGCACAGTAAAGTTAATGAGTGGTGATTTTACGGAAGCCGACGAGCCAATGCGGCTGTTCGCCGCCTGGCTCGAGGACGCCGCCAAATCGGAACCCCGTGATCCGACCGCGATGACGCTGGCCACCGTCGATCCCGACGGCATGCCGGACGCGCGCATGGTCCTGCTCAAAAGCGCGGATGAGAGCGGCTTCGTCTTCTTCACCAATATCGAGAGCCAGAAGGGCCGCGAACTTGCCGCGACGCCGAAGGCGGCGCTGGTGTTCCACTGGAAGTCGCTGAACCGGCAGATCCGCGTGCGCGGCATCGTCGAACGCGTGACCGACGCCGAAGCCGACGCCTATTTCGCGACGCGGCCGAAGCAGGCGCAGATCGGCGCCTGGGCTTCGCAGCAGTCGCGGCCGCTGGAAAGCCGTCTCGCTTTCGAAAAGGCGATTGCGGTCAACGCGGCGAAATACGCGATCGGCAATACGCCGCGTCCGCCTTACTGGTCCGGATACCGCATCATACCGTCGTCGATCGAGTTCTGGCACGACCGGCCGTTCCGCCTGCACGACCGCATCGTGTTCAAGCGCGAGCATCCCGGCGCGGCCTGGAACAAGACGCGGCTTTATCCGTGAGATAAAGTCCGGCGCATCTCCGGTGCGCCGAGCAAAGGAATCCAATGCCCAATTCGCAAACGAACCAGCCGCGCCGCACCTTGCTGCTCACCGGCGCCAGCCGCGGTATCGGCCACGCCACGGTGAAGCGGTTTTCCGCGGCCGGCTGGCGGGTGATCACCTGCTCGCGGCATCCGTTTCCGGAAAACTGCCCGTGGGACGCCGGCCCCGAAGATCACATCCAGGTCGACCTCGCCGACGAACAGAACACCTTCGACGCCGTCGAGGAGATCAAGCGGCGGCTCGACGGCCATGAGCTGCATGCGCTGGTAAACAACGCCGCGATCTCGCCGAAGGCGCAGGGCGGCAAGCGGCTCGGCTCCATCGACACGACGATGGACGTGTGGAAGCAGGTGTTCAACGTGAATTTCTTCGCGCCGATCATGCTGGCGCGCGGCCTCGTCGACGAACTGAAAGCGGCGAAGGGCTCGGTGGTGAACGTGACGTCGATCGCCGGCTCGCGCGTGCACCCGTTCGCCGGTGCCGCTTACGCCACGTCGAAGGCGGCGCTGGCATCGCTGACGCGGGAAATGGCGTCCGACTTCGGCCGCCTCGGCATTCGCGTCAATGCCATCGCGCCGGGCGAGATCGACACCGCGATCCTGTCGCCGGGCACCGAGAAGATCGTCGAGCAGATTCCGATGCAGCGCCTCGGCACGCCGGACGAAGTCGCCAAGATCATTTATGTGCTGTGCACGGAAACAAGCTCATACGTCAACGGCGCCGAGATCCACATCAATGGCGGCCAGCACGTCTGACCGATCCAGCTTATTTGAAGAAAGATGTTTCCTTTCGGATCGGCGGCGTGTCGAACGGCCCGTTATGGGTGCCGCCGGGGCCATTGCGCGGACCGACGAATTTCAATTCATGCGTGTCGCCGCACGGGCACTTGAACTGCAACGGCGCCCGGAGCGGATTGATCATGTCCTCGTAGGCAATGCGGCTGATGACCGTGATGCCGGTGTCGGGACAGGTGATGACGATGCGCGGCTTCCTGTTTTGCATGCGCTGAGAACGTCGCTGCCCGGCTCCGGGTTCCCGCGGGCGGGCTGAAATCCCCGACATTGGGGGGCAGAACCGCCTGGTCGCGCAAGCCGCCGCCTACAGCCACTTCTTCCATTTGAAGAACAGGATCGGCCCGATCGCCGCCGCGATCATGATGACGATGGCCATCGGATAGCCGAAGTCGAAATCCAGCTCCGGCATATGCTTGAAGTTCATACCGTAGATCGAGGCGACCAAGGTCGGCGGCATGAAGATCACGGCCGCGATCGAGAAGATCTTGATGATGTCGTTCTGCTGCAGCGAGACGATGCCGAGCAGCGCGTCGAGCAGAAACTGAATCTTGCCGTTGAGATAGGTGGCGTGATCGGACAGCGAAATGACGTCGCGCTGCATCGAGGTCAGCTGCAGCTTGGAATCCTTTTGCCACTTCATCGCCTCGGCCTCGTTGGCGAGGAACGACAAAAGGCGGCCGACTGAAACCTGCGATTCACGAACCTTGGACGTGAGGTCGCCCTTGCGGCCGAGCGTTTTCAGCACGTCCTTGTAGGACGGCGGCGCGTCGCCCTCCTCGGGTTCGAAGATCATGTGCGATACGCCGTCGACCTCGGCGGCGATGCGCTCGAGAATGTCGGCCGAGCGATCGACGACGGCGTCGAGCAGATCCATCAGCACGACGTCGCCGGTCACCTTCGGCCCGCAGAAGCGGCCGAGCTTGTTTTCGACGATCGCGAAAGGCCGCGGCGCGTCGTAGCGAACGGTGCACAAGGTGTGGTTCGACAGGATGAAAGTGACCGCCGTGGTCTTCGGCGTGGCCGTGTCGGACTGGCACATCAGGGTCGCGGTCATGTAGCGCGCGCCGTTCTCCAGATAGAGACGGCTGGAGACTTCGATCTCCTGCATCTCTTCGCGCGTCGGAACGGCGATTCCGAGAATGTGCTCGACCTGCTTGTCTTCCTGGACGGTCGGATTGACGAGGTCGATCCAGACCGGGGTCTCGGTCAATTCGTCGCCCGGTTCGAGAGCCACCCGCTCGAGCATGGTGCCGCGCTGAACGAAGATCGAGAGCATCCGTCACCCTGCCCGCTGAAGGCCGCATCGTGCGGCGCTTTGCCGCCCCGCAGCCTTTCATGGCCAGATCGCAACGCGGCGCGCAAGCCGGAAATTGACGGCAGGCGGCACGGCATCGCGACCGCGCACAATGTCAGCGCGCGGTACCCATGGTCCGTGGTTGAGGTGAATGATGCGGCGGTCGGTGTCGGTGACGGCCGCGAACACTTCTAAAGGTCAGCGCGCTCAGTCGCTGTCGACCGGCGTATAGCGCTTGGTCTCGACCGGCTTGCGCTCCGGCTTGTGACGCACGGCCCCGGCCACCGCCGAGATGCCGATCTTCCCATAACGCTCCTTGAGCTGACTGGACGAGCCTTGCTGCTGTTGCTGCTGTGGCTGGCGGTCCGAACCCTTCGGCGCGGTCATTTTACGTTGGCTCCTTGGTCCCTGGGGACGTTCCCCGAAAGGAAATGTTGGCGGCAAGTGGGGCGGAATTACGCAAGCTTTTGTATTTGATCGTGGAATCGGCGCCCAGAATAAACAACTGGCGTCATCCCTCCAGTATACCATTCGTTATGGTAAACTGCCTGTTAACACCTTGCCGGCAAAGTTGTTTTTACGACGTGTGCCCCGGTCCCGCGTCTCCCCTGTCACAAACGTGTACCAAATGCGGCATTCCTGCAACACGTTCACAAGAAGCTGCGTCTCGATGCTGAAGAAACGTGGCTAATGGCGGGCTTCTTCGCTTAATTGCACTGCAGAACAAACAACGACGGGCGCCGCGGCGGCGACCAGGAAAGAGGACTGAAATGCGCTCTAAGGCATTGATGTTGGCGGTGTTTGGCGTCGGATTGATGCTGGGCGGTTGCATGCAGACGACGGTCGAACCGGCCTCGGAAGCGAGCATGACGCCGCGCGACAAGAAGCTCCTGGCGGCGGCGCCGTACGAAAAAGTAACGATTCCTGAACAGTTTCAGCGGGCTATCGTCGCCTATAACCGCAAGGAACAGCCGGGCACGATCCTCATCGATTCGGACGCCAAGTACCTCTACTACGTCCTCGATGGCGGCAAGGCGATCCGCTACGGCGTGACCGTCGGCGAAGAGGCCCTGGCCTGGTCCGGCGTCGCCAAGGTAGGCCGCAAGGCCGAGTGGCCGACCTGGACCCCGACCGCCGAGATCAAGAAGCGCATGGACGTGCCGAACTTCGTGTCCGGCGGCCCGCAGAACCCGATGGGCGCCCGCGCGATGTATCTCTACGAAGGCAACAAGGACACGCTGTACCGCATCCACGGTACCAACCAGCCGGAATATATCGGCCAGGCCATCTCGTCGGGCTGCATCCGCATGACCAACGAGGACGTCATCGACCTCTACAACCGGGTCAAGCCGGGCGCGGTGGTCGTGGTGCTGGCGCCGGGCCAGGGCGACTCGCCGTTCGGTTCGTCGTCGCCGAAGCTGGCGGCTGCCGGCGGCCTGTTCCGCTAAGACAAGTTTCGGGGCTTGAGACGGAAACGGCGCCTTCGGGCGCCGTTTTTGTTTGGTCTTCAGCCCAGCGTGACGCGGACGATCTCCGGCGGCACGCCGAGGCGCAGCGGCACCATGCTGGTGCCGAGGCCGCCGGACACGATCATGTGCCGGCCGCGCTCGACGATGTGGCCGTAGGCAAAGCGCGCGCCGTATTGCGATGGCGCCCAGACCGGCGGCACCAGCGGGAAGCGGATCTGGCCGCCATGCGTATGGCCGGCGAGCGTCAGCGAAACCCGGTCCGGCACCTGGGGGAAGATGTCGGGTTCATGGACCAGCAGGATCACCGGATCATCGGTGTCGATCTTGCGCAATGTGCCCGGCAGATCGTCGACACCCCGGAACCTGCCGTGGCCGATCCGGTAGGCGATCTGATCGCCGAGACCCGCCAGCCAGAACCGACCGCCCGGCTCGCCGAGACGCACGGCGTCGTTCTCCATCGCCGGGATGCGCACGTTTTTCAGGGCCGCCCGCGTCGGCCCAATGCCGTGCCACCAGTCGTGATTGCCGAGGATCGAATGGACGCCGAGCGGCGCCTTCAGCCGCGACAGTTCGTAGGACCACTCGTCCGGCGGCACCACCTCGGTGACGAAGCGGTGGGTGGCGAAATAGTCGCCGAGCAGCACGATGAGATCGCTGGACAAGGTATTGGCGGCATCGACCACCTGGCGCACGCGCGCGACACCCATATTCGGGCCGCCGGCGTGGATGTCGGCGATCACCGTGATGGTCAGCCGCTGGCCGGCGCGCCAGCCGGGCGGCCGCAAGGTGTAGTCTGTAATGATCAGATCGTTGGCGGCTTCCATGGCGGCGTAGGCCGTGGTGCCGGGCACGATAATGGCGCCGGCGCCGGCCAGGCCAATGCCCGCCTTGAGCACACCGCGCCGCGTGATTCCCCCGGACTGGGGCAATGGCGGCACGAAGGGGCTCGGCGCATCGATCGACATGCGCCCGGCCTAGCGCAAAAGGTTGAAAGGAAAGTGCACGCGAGGGTGCGTTTTTCGGTGTTTCGCCGGCGGCCGCGGCCGCGGCAAGGGTACGTCGACCAGAGCGATCTCGACCCGCGGCGACTTGGCCGGCTTGGTATCGGCCGGCTTGGTATCGGCCGGCTGATCGTGAGCCGCCTCGTCGGCCGCGTCACCGTCATTGTGGGCGTCGTCCGGCTTGGCCGCAGCCTTGGTGTCATCTGGCTTGGCCTCGTCTGGCTTGGCCTCGTTTGGCTTGGCGCTGTCCGCTTTTGCGACCTCGGCCGGCTTCGGCGGTGGCGGCGGCTCCAGCACGTTCCAATGGCAAATCCGGTAGCCGTTGTGGCGCTCGGCGAGATCCACGTGAATATGCTCTTCGTGATAGCCGTCCGACCCCGGCCCGAGCACCGTGGTGAAGCGCGCGCAGGCCGTGTCGTGCAGGTCGTTGCGAATGTCCTTGGCGAAGGTCTTGTCGGTCAGCATCGCGACCTTCTTGTCGGTGAAGGTGAGACTGCGGACGTCGACCGCGTTGCCCTTGCCATGCTCGCTGACCTTGGCGCCGCGCACACGGTTGCGGCCGCGGCAACTGTAGTCGTCGTAGGTGTCGACACTGGCGAGCGTCAGTCCGCTTTTGGCGACGCGCGTCGTGACATCGTCGCGCACCCACAGGGCGAACTGCTCGGCCATTTCACAGCGCAGCAGCGGCGCCGGCTTGATCTCGACGCGCTGGCCTTTGTCGATCGTGACCGCCTCGAGTTCGACCATGTCGCCGCCGCCGCAAATCCCCGGGCCGATCAGCCGCGGCATGGCGCTGAGCACAGCGAATTTTTCCAGACGGGTCCGGCACGGCGACGGCGCTGAGGTTACAGCCGCGGAATTGAACTCGGCGCCGGCGGCTTCGCGGAACGACAAAGGCTCGCGCCAAGGTGCCGGGACGGCGGGCTTTGCCGGCCGCGGCCGCGGCAAGGGCACGTCATCCGCGCGGACGGGGCCCGCCACGAGCGCCGCGCCCACGACCAACGCCATCGCGATGCAAAATCTTACCGCCACCGACATACCGGCGTTCATGTGCCACGAATCCGGCCTTTGTGCGAGGCACAAAATCTTATCCGGCCAAAACGTCCCGTTTGCACAAAGCCGGTCACCCGCTAACCTCAGCAATGGCTGGCGAGGGGCCAGCCCAAAAGCCAAGACGCTGCCGGCGACGGGAAAACCCGCGCCCAAAAAACCGGAGAGGGAATGCCATGCTCGGGCTGATGCAGGACTGGCCGATGTTGCTCCACCGCATCATCGACCACGCGGCGAAGTTTCACGGCGGACGCAAGGTCGTCACGCGCTCGATCGAGGGGCCGATCGTCGAAACCACATATGCCGAGATCCGCGCGCGCTCGCTCAAGGTGGCGCAGCGGCTGGAGAAGGACGGCATCAAGCTTGGCGACCGCGTCGCGACGCTCGCCTGGAACACCTGGCGGCATCTCGAATGCTGGTACGGCATCCTCGGCGTCGGCGCCATCTACCACACCGTCAATCCGCGCTTGTTTCCCGATCAGATCGCCTGGATCATCAATCACGCCGGCGACCGCGTGATGTTCCTCGACATCACTTTCGTGCCGCTGATGGAGAAGATCCAGGACAAGGTGCCGTCGATCGAGAAATTCATCGTGCTCACCGACAAGGCGCACATGCCGCAGACGACCTTGCGCGGCGCCGTGCCTTACGAGGAATGGATCGGGCAAGTCGATGGCGATTTCCAGTGGCGGCAGTTCGACGAGAACACCGCGGCCGGCATGTGCTACACTTCCGGCACCACGGGCGATCCCAAGGGCGTCGTCTATTCGCACCGGTCCAATACGCTGCATGCGTTCATTGCCGCCCTGCCCGATTCCAAGAACCTCGCCTCGGCCGATGTCTGCATGCCGGTCGTGCCGTTCTTCCACGCCAATGGCTGGTCGCTCGCCTTCACGACGCCGATGGTCGGCGCCGAGCTGATCCTGCCTGGTGCCAAGATGGACGGCGCCTCGATCTACGAACTGCTGACGAAATACAAGGTGACGTTCACCGCGGCGGTGCCGACGATCTGGCTGATGCTGCTGCAGGATCTGGAAAAGACCGGCGGCAAGCTGCCGGATCTGAAACGCGTCGTCATCGGCGGCTCGGCCTGCCCGCGTGCCATGACCAAGACGTTCCAGGAAAACTACGGCGTCGAGGTCATCCACGCCTGGGGCATGACCGAGATGAGCCCGCTCGGCTCGCTCTGCACCATGAAGCCGGAATACGCCAAGCTGACCGGCGAGGCGCGGCTCGACGTGCAGATGAAGCAGGGCCACCCGCCGTTCGGCGTCGACATGAAGATCTGCGACGACAGCGGCAAGGACCTGCCGTGGGACGGCAAGACCTTCGGCCGCCTCAAGGTGCGCGGGCCCGCGGTGGCGAAAGCCTATTACAAGGTCGAGAACGATCCGGTTTTCGAGAAGGACGGCTGGTTCGACACCGGTGACGTCGCCACCATGGATCAGTACGGCTACATGCAGATCGTCGACCGCAACAAGGACGTCATCAAGTCAGGCGGCGAATGGATCTCGACCATCGACCTGGAAAACCTCGCCGTTGGCCATCCCAAGGTGGCCGAAGCCGCCGCCATCGGCGTCATGCATCCGAAGTGGGACGAGCGCCCTCTCCTCGTCATCGTGCTCAAGAAAGGCGAGACGGCGACCAAGGAGGAGATCCTCGGCTTCATGCAGGGCAAGATCGCCAAATGGTGGATGCCGGACGACGTCGCCTTCGTCGATGAAATCCCGCACACCGCCACCGGCAAGATCCAGAAGATGACGCTGCGCAAGCAGTTCCACGACTACCGGCTGCCGACGGTGGAAGCAGCGGAGTGAGGACTTAGAGCTTCGCCAGCGTCGCCTCGTCCGGCCTGCCATCGAAATACCGATCGAGCGCGTCCTGGAACGCGCTCGGTCCCGGCTGTGCGGCTGCGAACAAGGTCATCGACGAGCGGAACTTCACATCGTCGGGCGCGCCGAATATTTGAGGCACCGAGCGGCCCGATTGCCCGACCAGCCGCGTGCATTCGATGAGCCGAGGGCCCAGCACCGGGTGCGCGAGATACGCGCGCGCCTCGTCGAGATCGGCGATGGCGTAGTGCTGCGCCATGGCGCTGACGCCGAGTCCCGCGATCTGCGGAAAGACGAACCACATCCAGTGGCTCTGCTTACGGCCCTGCTGCAACTCGCCGAAGACACGCTCGATGACGGGATCCTGCGCCGCGACGAAGCGATCGAGATCATGGGCCGGCATGGCGGCCCCGGCCCGCTTACGCGCCGCCGGGCTGCTCGCTCGCGACCAGCGCCGGCGACGGCTCGTCGACGCTGCGCACGACGACGATCTGGTGGAACTTGCCGGCTTCGAAAGCCTGCAGGAATTTGTCGTAGTCGCGGACCGAGATACAGCCGTTCGACGCGCCGGCTTCGCCAAGCAGGTAGGAATGCGCCAGGATGCCGTCGCGGCCATACATGTTGCCGCTGCCAACCGGCTTCATGCGCAGCGCGCGCACGCCATGGAACGGCTTCTCGCGGAACGACACGGCATAGACGTTCGGTGGCGTCACACCAAGGTCCTTGCGCGCGACAGAGCTCGGATCGTCCATCCACTGGCCGAAGCCGGAATGCGCCTCGAGCTTCTCGCCGTCCGGCAGATAAACGGCGCGCCGCGTGATGTCGTACAGCACGGTGTTCGGATTGGCGGCGAGAAACGCCTTGGCGGCGCGGTCGGGATCGCCGAACAGTTTGTCGAGAATGCCCGGCTGTTCGGGCTGCGGCGGCAGCGAAGCCACCTGCGGTTCGATCGCGAGCGGCGCGGAGCGAACGACCGCGGCGCGGTCGATGCCATCGGGCCGCGGCAGCGGCAACGGAGCGGTGGCAATCTCGGTATCCGGTACGCGGACAGCGCCGGCCGGTACGAAGGTGGTCGCCAGCGCCATCGACAAAGCGAACTTCGGCATCAGGATGCCGTGGTTGCCCAGTTGCGCATATTCCCAACTCCAGGCCTGGGCGACATCGAAGCCGGCGCTCGCCTGCGCTGCGGGAGCATTCGACGTTCGCAAGGTCGGGGCGAAGGACGACCGGCCATGGGGAAGCGACAGCGAGATCGACGCCACCGCGACCGCGCTGACGCCGGCAAGGCTGACGCAAATCCCGGCGACGGTCGCCGCTATCCGCGCGACCGCGGGCAGGCGCGCGGAAGCGGCGAGGAACACTGCCCGCTTTGCCTCCAGCCTCCGCATCGGACCTCTGTCTGCCTGCAAACCTGCCTCGGACCCGGCAATTCTAACCCGCCAAGGGCGTCTTGGGAATTCCGCCCTTGGATCATATGGTAAACCGTGCCGAAAATGTGGTCACCCCTACGCGTCCGCCCGGAGGGGCCCGAGGGAACCGAGGGAACCGGTGCTGCCGACCATGCGCCCGATATGGCGGGCGCTGTCGCCGATCCGGTGGTTGAAGCCGTCGACCTCCTTCAGACCGTCGGCAATGGTGGCCTGGAAGGTCTGCAGGTCGTCCATCAGTCCGTCGAGGCCGTCGTCGGCCCGCGACAGCCGCGCGCTTTCCATCTTGCCCATGACGCGCGTCACCTCGAGACCCGAGGCGAGATGCTTCATGCCGGCGCAGTCGTCGGCAAAGCGTTCGACGCGGTCGGCGATACCTTGCAGGCCCTTGACGGCGAGATCACGATAAGCCGCCTGCTGGCGCTCCAGAAGTCCCATCTCCTCCTGAGCGCGGCCCTGCGCGCCCGAGGCTTCCTTGCGGAAGAAATCCGCGACCTCGCGCTGCAGCCGCGCGACGCCGATCTGGAACGTGCCTTTGTCGATCGTGCGGAGAACTTCCTTGGCCGAGGCATAGAACCGGTCGAGGCTGTCCTTGATCTCGAGTGAGATGACATTGTAGTTGCTGGAGATCGCGGCGAGCGGCGCGCCGGCCTGCCCGAGCTGCGCCGCGCGAATCTTCAGATTGAGCGGCACCAGCGCATTGCCGCGGTACATCGCGTAGATGTCATCGACTCTTTCGATCATCGACGACGCCGCCGCGGTCAGGTCGTCGAAACGCGCATCGACCGGATCGGCCGCGGTCCGCAATTGAGCATCGCGCGCCGCCATCTCCTTCCTCAGCGTCGCCGCCATGAAGGCGTCGTAGCTTTCAAAGCCAAGCCGGTTCAACCTTTCGAGAAGAATCTCGGCGGCGTCCCGCGCGCGAAGATCCTGCTGCCGCTCCAGCGCGAGAAGCGCTTCATATTCGGTCTCGACCGTCGGCAAGAGCGCGCTGGGCTTGAGGCGCACCGAAAGATAGCCGCCATCGACCGGCGTCACGATCGCGTAGACCCAGTAATAGCGGCCGTCCTTCGCGCGGTTCTTCACATAGGCGCCGATCGGCTCGCCGCGTTTGAGATAATTCCATAACGTCCAGAACACGCCGCGCGGCATGTCGGGATGGCGGATGATATTGTGCGGCTTGCCGATCAGTTCGTTCCAGTCGTAACCGCTCACGCGTTGAAATACGGAATTACCGGATGCGATGATGCCGCTCGCATTGGTGCGCGAGAAGAACAGTTCGTCGAACCCGAATGCCGCCTCTTTGTCGGCATCGACGCGAGCCGCCTTGTCCGGCGCAGAGCGTTCCGGTGACGGATCGCCCGTCACGCATTCCGATTGCAGAACCTCCCGCATGTGAACACACCTCGAAGCGCGATAACTTGGCGACAATTACAAACCAGTTTTGAAATTTTTTTTAATCATCGAGATTGCGCAATGTTGATTCCGATTAACCGAAACGGACTTGGTTGCGTCCGCATCTGAAAATCGCGACGGCGCTCGTGGAAGCCGAACGGAATACCTGAAAATTTCATGCGGTGTGATACACGTCATCACGCACGCAGCTTCCGGTTTCACCGCGCGCCGACCGCGGCAAGGAGAGCGACAATTGGCCACAGCTTCCCACCTGCGCCGTCTGGCGCTGGCGCTCGACGGCACGAGCGAAGCGCCGCACTTCGATCGCACCGCCTACAAGGCCGCGCGCATCTACGTAACGCTCGCGCCCGACAGGAAGTCGGCGAACTTCAAGTTCACGCCCGACGAGCAGGCGCTGAAGTGCACGGTCGCCGCCGACGCCTTCACTCCCGTGCCGAACGCGTGGGGCAAGCAGGGCTGGACCACCGCCACGCTGTCGCGGCTCACGGCCGCCGAACTGAAGGCCGCGCTGGAGATGGCCCACGCGCACGCCCTGCCGAAGGCAAAGACCCGCAGGCGCTGAAGAGCGCCCTTCCCGTGCCGTGAAGCCTCGCCGCCGCATGGCGGCTCCGCGCGGAACCCGGAACTCAGCGGCTTGTTATCCGGCTACATTCCGTCACAGGCGCGGCGCACGGCGGGCGACGCGCGCGCCCGACCAGGATTAGACATTATGAGCTCTACCACGCTCGCCGGGGCACCCGCCGCCGGCGCTGTTCCGTCGCAGGAGCAGATCACCAAGGTCGCCGTCGCCTCCATTGTCGGCTCGGTCATCGAACAGTTCGACTTCCTGGTTACCGGCGTGATCGCCGCGACCGTTTGGGGCGAGTTGTTCTTCAAGCTGCCGGGCCTTGCGGCGGTAGCAGCCGCCATCAGCGTGTACGGCATCGGCATCATCATCCGCCCGGTCGGGGCCTATATCTTTGGGCACATCGCCGACCGCCGCGGCCGCAAGGATGCCCTGGTCTGGGCCCTGGTGCTGATGGGCATCTCGACGCTGCTGATCGGCCTGACGCCGGGCTATGAACGCATCGGAGTTGCGGCGCCGATGCTGCTCATCGTGTTCCGTCTGGCGCAGGGCATTTCCTTCGGCGCCGAATTCGGCACCGCCGCGACTTGGGTGGTCGAACAGGCGGCGAATTCCAAGTACCGCGCCTTCTGGGGCGCGTGGGTCGGGTTCGCCATTCCGATCGGCCTGCTGCTCGGCTTCGGCTCGGTCATTATCGTCAAGTCGCTGATGACGCCGGACCAGTTCAACGCCTGGGGCTGGCGCGTCCTGTTCTTCGTCGGCTTCGTCGTCGCAATCGTCGGCCTGATCATCCGCACGCGCACGATCGACTCCTATCTGTTCGAGCAGCACCGCGACAAAGGCGGTGTGCTCGAGCATCCGGCGCGCGACGTCTGGCGCGAAATGCCGGGAACGATCCTGCGCACCTCGCTGGTCAACGCCATGTTCGGCGGCGCCTTCTTCCTCTATTTCGTGTTCGGCACCAGCTATATGAAAGCCGCGGGCTTCACCGGCTCGACGCCGGAGATCATCGGCCTGATCGCCGCCGCCTTCATGCTGGTGTTTATGATCATCGGCGCGCTGCTCGCCGACGCCATCAACCGGCGCACCGTGCTGCTGATCGCGGCCGGCGTGTTCTTCGTCTTTGCCATTCCGTATTTCTATCTGGTCAACACCGGCAGCTTCCTGCTCGCGACCGTCGCCGAAGTGATCGGCTTCGGTTTCGTCTTCGGTTTCGGCTATGGCGCCATCCCGACCTTCTATACGGAGAATTTCCCGACGCGGTATCGCGCCTCCGGCGCCAGCGCCGGCTATCAAGTGTCGCAGGCTTATGGCGGCGGTCTGATCCCGATCATCGCCGGCGCCCTGCTCAGCAAGTTCGGCATACACCAGGCGTATTTCTATATCGGCGGCCTGGTAATGCTCTACGCGCTCGCGGCGATCGTCGCGATCATCATGACGCCCGAGACAAAAGGCGCGCGCCTCGACTGAGTGGGGAACGCGGCGGCACCGCCGACGTTGGAGAAAAGAGGCTCGCGCCGGCTGACAACCGGCCGTAACGGGGATGTTGGACGCAGGTGATTTTGCCGGTTTCTGCCTGCGGCAGCAACGCATCGGTACGCGTCGCCATCTAACCCGTTGCCGGCGCGAGCCCGCCTCGGCAGAATTTTCGCCGATGAAGATTTGCTTCCACACAAGAGATTCCCTTTCACACATTTTGGCATCAATAAGCCGGCGGCGCCGATAGCACGCATTCCGGCTTTGCACATTCACGCCGCATTTCCGCCCGCCCTGTGAAGTGCAGTGTTCCCGCCGGCCGCATCACAGTTTTGAGTCAAAATGTAACCGGACGTGACGGCACTTAATGTTCCGCCGCCGCGTTGTTTCGGCACCTACCTTGGGCGCGCGCCCAAAAGATTTCGCGAAAAGTGACAACGAGTAACGACACGCCGGCCATTCGGGCGGAGTGAAAACACCATTCGTGCGCGTCGTGCATGGATGGCAACGACAACTCAACAACGAGAGGGCTCCGATGACAGAGATCAACCTGCCGCCCCTCTGCCCCCTATGCGGTGGCACGACGCGGCTCAAGGAAATGCACCGTTCGCCGCGGTCGGCCATGTTCACCTGTTTCTTTCGCTGCAACGATTGCGGTACCGAATATCCACGTTCGATCGAAGCCGCGGAGGCCGAGACCGCCGGGCTGATCTCTTCAATCCCACCGCATGAGAACGATCGCGACCCGGCCCTGTGACGGGCCGGGTCGGCGATTCATGACGCGGCTTGGGATTTGCGGCGGTCTCGGCTACAAGGCCGCACCAACGATGCCGGCAGCGGCATCGCCCTGATGGAGCGCTGAAATGTCCCTCACCCGCCGGACCGCCCTGCTCGCCGCCTTCGCCGCGAGCCTGCCGTCCATCCCCGCCATCGCTCAGACCGGAAAATTCATGACCACAGCTTCAGGCCTGCAAATCAAAGACACCGAAGTGGGAACCGGCGCGCAGCCCAAGCGCGGCCAGACCTGCGTGATGCACTACACCGGCTGGCTCTACACCAACGGCATGAAGGGCAAGAAATTCGACTCGTCGGTCGATCGCGGCGAGCCCTTCGAATTCCCCATCGGCACCGGCCGCGTCATCAAGGGCTGGGACGAAGGCGTCGCCACCATGAAGGTTGGCGGCAAGCGCACGCTGATCATCCCGCCGCAGCTTGGCTATGGCGAGCGCGGCGCCGGCGGCGTCATCCCGCCGAATGCGACGCTGATGTTCGACGTCGAACTGCTCGGCGTGAAGTAACGCAGCTCCGATCCATGACGACCAGGGCCTCCGGCGCCGCCGGGGGCCTTTTTTCGTTAAGGGCCGGTTAACCATAATTTCTTACCGTCCGTTAACCCACCGGCAATGGATACGGACGTGACGACGGCGATCGGCTCGAACCCCTATAGCGCCGCGGGCACGGCCTATGGCCCGCAATCCACGGCCACGACGGCCGCGGCTCAAACCAAGACCGCCGATACCGGCAGCGCGGGCACCACCGATGCGACGCCCGGCGCCGATACGGTCGACTTGTCCGACGCCGCCAAGGCCTATCTCGCCAGCCAGACGAGCAGCGCCGCCGACCTCGCCACCGAGGCGCGCAAATGGTTCGATGCGCAGTACAAATCAAGCGGCCTCACCTCGCCGATGTTAGACGGCAAGGTCGCGCTCGACATGACCTCGCTCAGCCGCGAGACCTTGTCGGCGGTCGCCGCCAACACCGGCGGCCAGTTCAGCAAGGATGAAGTGCTCGCCGCCGGCGCGACCTTGCAGAAGCGCTTCGACGACGCGATGACGCCGCAGGTCGTGGTCGCGCGCCACACCGGCGACTATGCCGCGCTGTACAAGGCCGCAGCCGACTATCTCGACAAGGCCGGCGCCGATGAGCGCGCGACGCCGCTGTGGATCAGCACCCGACAGGCCGTCGATGAAGGCCTCGCGCTGGCGCAGAAAACGCCGATGCAAGCTCCGCAGACGACGAACGGTAACGATCCGGTCGCGGCGCTGCTCAAGCAGACGTCGCAGGTCGCCGGCGCCAGCGCTGGCGCGACCACCGACGCCGACGCCGCCAGCGATGCGCGGGCGCGGCTCGATGCGCTGGCCAACAAGGCGCGCGATGCCGGCACCGAGCTGGTTTTCGATGCAACGCGCAAGTCCGGGCAGATGGTCGATTTTTCCAGCTTCAGCAACCAGTCGCTGGCTGTGATGACCCTCAATCAGGACGGCCAGTTCTCGGCCGATGAATCGCGCGCGGCCAAGAAGGAGCTCGATCAGCGCAACCGGACCAGCCTGATGTCGGTGTTCAATGGCTCGACCAGCGATGTCGGCGCCCAGAGTCTGGCGCTGCTCAAGCACTACAACAGCATGACCGCCGCCGAGAAACTCGCATCCGGATACAACAGCGATCTCGAAAGCCGGCTGGTGCAGAACTACCGGCTGGCCTCGATGTTCGGCAGCGGTTCGAGCGGCAGCTCGAGCAGCAGCGGCGCCAGCCTCGTCAGCTATTTGAGCTGACGGTAACCGTCAGACCGCCTTGCGCTTCCATGGCAACAGGCTGCCGAGCAGCGCATCGGCGAGCGACGTCGATGGCGCTTCCACGGCGCGCCCGTCATGCACCAGTTCGTGGATAAAGCCGAGTTTGCGGATCACCGCCGGCGACAAGACGAACGGATAAAGATCGCGCGCGCCCATCGCCCGGCTGACATTGTTCATGGCGAAGACGTAAGGCAGCCAGGCATCGATGATCTGCTCGATATTGTCGGCACGATAGGGGTCGAACGTCACCTTCGCAGCAAAGTCGCCGGTGTCGTCGACCTTCGGGCGCACCGACATGCCGGACGCCGCGACCATCTCCAGCGTATCGACGATGTGCAGATAGTGCGCCCAGGTCTCGGCGAAGTCCTCCCAAGGGTGGCTGGTCGCGTAAGTCGATACGTAATTGTCCTGCCAGTTCGCCGGCGGCCCCTCCGCATAATGGCGCTGCAGCGCCGCGCCGTAGTCCTGACTGTCGTCGCCGAACATGGCACGGCAGGCATCTAACTTTCCGCCGTCGCGCACCAGCACGTCCCAATAATAGTGCCCGATCTCGTGGCGGAAGTGGCCGAGCAAGGTGCGATAGGGCTCGCGCATGGCGACGCGGCGCTTTTCGCGTTCGGCATCATCGGCCTCGACCAGCGCGATGGTGATCTTGCCGTTGTCATGACCGGTCATCACCTTCGGCGCCCCAGGCACCGGCGGATCGGCGAGGAATGCGAATGACAACCCGTGCTCGGGATCGTCGATCACGGTCTTGAGCGGCAGGTCGAGGCGCAGCAGCGAATAGAACAGCCGGTGCTTGGCCATCTCCAGCACCTGCCACGCGGCGCGGTCGGCGGGGATCGAGAGATCCGGCACCACCGCGTTGTGGCGGCAGGCGAGACAATAGGCGTCGGTGGTACCGTCGGGCACGAACCAGTTGCAGGCATCATGCTGGGCATTGACGCAGAGCAGCCGCTTCTGCTCGGGCGCGTTGAGCGGCTTCCACCAGTTGTCGCCGAGCGGCTCGATCGCCGTCATCTCGGTGCGCGCCGGCCCGTAAGCCAGGCGGTGGCCGCAGACCTCACAGGAGCGGTTCTCGAAATAGACGATGTTGCCGCAGGACTGGCACTTGAACAGCTTCATGGATTTTCCGGGTCAGCCGAATGGACAGCCTGCGAGAACGCTGGCCACATCGGGGAGTTCCGCATTTCGTCCCCTCATGACAAAGGCCGCGCCCCTCTCGGGACGCGGCCCCAACATTCAAAATCCGTAGCGGGTGCCGGTCACTCCGCAGCTACCGGCACCTTCGGCAACTTGTCCTGCGCCGACACCAGCCGGCGCATGATCTTGAGGTCGCGGTCCGACAACTGGAGGCAGGCATCGGCCCAGACGCGAACGATACGGTCGAGTTCGTCGAGCGACAGCGGCATCACCTGCCGGCCCGCCTCGAAGACGGCCCGCGCGCCGATGTGGCGGCGCTTGTTGCGCTCCATGTATTCGCGAGCCGCGGCGATACCCTGCCCCGGCTCGACCACCATGTGGACAAGACCCGCGTCCTTCATCTCCTGCGCGGTATAGACGCGGCCAGTCAGCATCATTTCCTCGGCGAAGGCCGCGCCGCAACGGCGCGCGACGAGGCTGTAGGCGCCCATGCCGGGGAAGAGGCCGAACAGGGTTTCCGGGAAGCCGAACTTGGCCTGGCTCTCGGCGATGATAACGTTGAACGACAGCAGCGATTCAAAGCCGCCGCCGAGCGCGTCGCCCTGGGCGAGACCGATCGTGATCATCGGCAGGCCCAGCGTGTACATGTTGCGATGAAGGATGCGCACGCAGGACTCGCCGTAGGCAATGAGCGACTGGCGGTCGCGTTTGCGGATGAGCTGCGCGAACAGGTCGAGGTCGCCACCGAGATTGAAGACGCCGTCGGTGCGCGAGCCGAGCAGCAGGTAGCCGAGTTCGCCGGGCCGGTCCTTGAACTCGGCGACAATTCCCCGCTGCCAGGCGTGGAAATCCTCGAGCAGGTCCGGATTGTAGCTCGGCCGCCCGCGCGGCCGCATGAAAGTCCACAGCGCGCCAAGCTCCTTTTCGAAGCTGACTTCGAGCTGTTCTAGCTCGAACAGACGGCGCGCATCGGTCGTGCGCTTGAGGTCGATGACGTTGGATTCAGTGACCAGCGCTTCCGCCGACTTGGAATAGACGACGTTGAGTGCGGTCGGTGTGAGGTCGAAAACATTAACTGCCGGACCGAGGCCCGGCAGGTTGGAACGCGCGTCGCTTCGAGAAAGCGGCTTGCTGCCGGACGAACCGGGATTGGAATACGCGTACATAGACACTTCCACACGCCCGTTAACTACTTCTTTACCCTAACAGATCCTAAAGCGAGTTTCAATAAATGCCTACCACCGATTGCATGGGTGCCGGGCCTGGCGAGGTGCCGGCACCGGCAATTAACAGCGAAAATAGCTGACTTTTCGGGCATTAACTAAGATGAGCAAATGCGACTCACTCCGTCATGGGCCAAAGTTCCATCGGGCCGCCGGACGTGCCGGCCCGGCGATCGCTTAAACTTTAGGCGTACTGTTTGGCCTTTCTTCAGCACGTCCCAAGAATGAAAAGTGGCGTTTGCGTCCTGTTGATTTGACGCGACTACCTTTCCCGGGTCCGAAACCGCGCCAATAGCGACATGCTGATCAGGAAGCTGCTGCAGACCCGAGAGGCCGACGCCAATCTCCCCGCGGAGATTCGCGCCTCGCTGATCGACGCGCTGTTCGCACCGATCGCCTCGCTGATCGTCGGCGCCATCGCCTGCTCGATCATCGGCGCCGCGGTCGCCTTCCGGGCCGGCGATCCGTCGCTGCTGGCGGTGTCGACAACCATCCTCGCGGTCGGCCTCGTCCGGGTGATCTCGGCGATCCTCTACAGGCGCTACAAACTCATCGACCACGGCGCGACCAAGTTCTGGGAACTGGTCTACGAATACGGCGCCTGGGCCTTCTCCGGCCTGCTCGGACTGCTGTGCTGGCTGACCATCACGCACACCAGCGACTCCTCGCTGCAGATGGCGGTGACCACGATTTCGGCCGGCTACGGCGCCGCCATCTCCGGCCGCAACGCCGCCCGCCCCTTCATCGCCGTCGGCCAGCTCACCCTGTGCACGCTGCCGATGGCGGTCGCGCTGCTGATCTACCCCGACTGGCTGCACCGTACGCTCGGCTTCGTCGTCCTGCTGTTCATGTACGGCATGATGGACATCACGCTCTGCATCCGTGAAATCATCATGCAGGCGCTGACCATGACGCGTAAGGAAGCGGCGCTGGCGGCACGCTTCGAGGAGCAGGCCAACCGCTTCGACGTCGCCCTCAACAACATGTCGCACGGCCTGTCCATGCTGGACGCGCAGGACCGGCTGCAGGTCTGGAACGAACGGTTCCTCGAGCTGCTGCATCTGCAGAACGCGCCGGTGCGGGTCGGCATGCGGCTCGCAGAGCTCATCCGCTACAGCCTCCGGGCGCGCAATTACACGTCGAAGAGCGTCAAGACCGTGATCAGCGACCTGGTCAAAGGCCTGCGCCAGGACAATTTCGACCAGTTCCAGATCTCGCTCGACGGCTCGCGCACCATCGCCATCTCGCGGCGAATGATGCCGGATGGCGGCTCGGTCATCATCTTCGAGGACGTGACCGAGCGTAACCACGCCCAGGAACGCATCGCCCATCTGGCCCGCTTCGACGAACTGACCGGGCTCGCCAACCGCACGCAGTTCCGCGAGCGCATCGCCGCGACCCTGGCGGCGGTTCAGGAGCGCGAGAACCACATCGCGATCCACCTGATCGATCTCGACCGCTTCAAGGCCATCAACGACACGCTCGGCCATCCGATCGGCGACATGCTGCTGAAGGAAGTCGCCGAGCGCCTGCGCGCCATCGTCAATCCGGGCGACATGATCACGCGCTTCGGCGGCGACGAATTCGTCATCCTGCAGAGCGCCACGTCCCGCCAGCAGGACGCCCACGCGCTGGCCCATCGGATCGCCACCACGATCCGCGAACCGTTCGAGATTTCCGGGCATCGCATCGACATCGGAGCATCGATCGGCATTGCCATGGCGCCGCATGACGGCATCGATGCCGACGAACTCCTGAAGAAGGCCGACATGGCCCTATACGCCGCCAAGAACGGCGGCGGCGGCGGCCACCGTTTCTTCGCCATCGACATGGAGGACGCCGCGCAGGAGCGCCGCGCCCTGGAACTCGATTTGCGCGAAGCCATCGCGCTCGACCAGTTCGAGCTGCACTATCAGCCGCTGGTCGATCTGCACACCGGCCGGATCACCAGCTTCGAGGCGCTGATGCGCTGGAGCCATCCGATGCGCGGCAATATCCCGCCGTCGGTGTTCATCCCCGTGGCGGAAGAGACCGGTCTCATCATCGCGCTCGGCGAGTGGGCGCTGAATCGCGCCTGCGCCGACGCCTCGAGCTGGCCGCGCGACGTGCGCGTCGCCGTAAACCTGTCGCCGGTGCAGTTCCGCGACCAGGGCCTCGGCCTGCAGGTCGTGGCGGCGCTGGCGAAGTCGGGGCTGTCGCCGCACCGGCTCGATCTCGAAGTGACCGAACGGCTGTTGCTCGAAGACAACGACAGCACGCTCAAGACCATGCAGCAGTTGCACGGCCTCGGCGTCAGCCTGTCGCTCGACGATTTCGGCACCGGTTATTCGTCGCTCAATTACCTGCGCAAATTCCCATTCCACAAAATCAAGATCGACCGCTCGTTCATCGCCGATCTGGGCGACGGCCGCGATGCGCGCGCCATCATCGGCGCCGTGGCGGCTCTCGGTGCCGGCCTCGACAAGACGGTCGTGGCGGAAGGCATCGAGACCGAAGAGCAGATGAACCTGGTGCGGTCGCAGGGTTGCCACGAAGGCCAGGGCTACCTCTTCGGCAAGCCGATGAGCGCGACCGACATCCGTGCCCGCCTCGACGGGCCGGTCATCCCGCTGAAGCGGATCCGGGTGGCCTGACCGCGCACGCTGCGAGGTTTTCGGGCTTCCGACATTGCACGACCCGCCTGTAGGCTCTATCCCTTCCTGATCGTTGAAACAAACCGGGAAGCCGCGCGGCACGATGCCGGCGGGGATGACAGCCGTGGCGCGCCGCTCCTTTATCGAAGAAAATCCCTCGCCTTGGGCGGTGTGGTCGTCGCGGCTGGCGCTGTTCGGCCTGACGGTCGGACTGTTGTCGGGGATCATTCTGGCGACCGGCTTCCTCGAGTTCGGCCCGGCGCTGGCCACCCTGGGCGCGGCCCTTGCTTTTGCCGCCGTCGCCATCCTCTTCGCCTTCGCGGCCTTCGTGTCGATCTGGCGCCAAGGCGTGAGCGGGCTGGGGCGGGCGTTGCGCGGGTTGTTTCTCGGCGTATTGCTGCTCGCCTATCCGGCCTACCTCGCGCAGCGCGCCTACAAGCTGCCGGCCATCAACGACATCTCGACCGACACCGCCAACCCGCCGCGCTTCGTCGCGTTGGCGCCGCAGCGGCCGGCCGACCATGTGGCGTATCCCGGCGGCGCGACGGCAGCGCGCCAACAGGCGGCTTATCCCGACATCGTTCCGCTGCAACTCGATCTGCCGGTGCGCAGCGCCTATGAAGTCGCACTCGGCGTCATCCAGACGCACAAGTGGCCGGTCGCGAACGCAACGCCGCCGTCCACCACGCGGCGTGACGCCGTGATCGAGACCACGGCGCGCTCGATGGTTCTTGGATTCCGCGAGGATATCGTCGTGCGGATCACGGCGGCGGGCAGCGGATCGCGGATCGACCTGCGCTCGGCCTCGCGCATTCCGGCCCCGGACTTCGGCTCCAACGCGGCGCGGCTGCGTGGCCTGCTCGACGAAATCGACGAGGCCGCCTCGAACGCGCCGGAGCCGCGTCCCGAGCAGAAAGCGCCGGAAGAGAAAAAGCCGGCGCCGCGGCGCCCGCGGCGGTCCTGAGCCGCCTTTCAGCCGCCTTTCAGCCGGAAGACGCCGTCGATGGCAGGCAGGCCGTCGGTCTCGACCACTTCGCGCGCGACCAGATCCTCCATATGCGCGAGCACTGACAGACCGGCTGCGCCGGTCAGGCGCGGATCGATGCCGATATAGATCGCGCGCACGATAGTCGGAATGTCGGCCGCGCCTTTGCCCAAGCGATGCAGGATAGAGTCCTCGCGGGCGAGCCGGTGCAGGATGTAATAGTTCACGAAGCGCACGGCGTCGGGAATGGCGGGGCCATGGCCGGGCAAATAAGTTTGCTCCGGGCGCGCCGCGAGCTTGCGCAACGAGGCCATGTAATCGCTCATGGCGCCGTCCGGCGGCGCAACGATCGATGTCGCCCAGGCCATCACATGATCGCCGGCGAATAAAGTGCTGGCGCCTTTGAGTGCGAAGGCCATGTGGTTGGCGGTGTGACCGGGTGTCGTCACGCCCTCGACCGCCCAGCCGTCGCCTTCGACGACTTCGCCGTCTCTCAGACAGACATCGGGCACGAAGTCGCGATCACCCGACGAATCCAGCGGATTGAGTTCGCCGATGTGCAAGGGCCGCGCGGCGCGATGCACGCCTTCGGCGTAAACGGTGGCGCCGGTCGCGTGCTTGATCGCCGGCACAGCCGGCGAATGATCGCGATGCGTGTGCGTGACGAAAATATGCGTCACGGTCTCGTTACGCACGGCATCGAGCAGGGCCGCGACGTGGACCGGATCGTCCGGCCCCGGATCGACGATCGCCACCTTGCCGCGGCCGATGATGTAACTCATCGTGCCTTTGAAAGTGAAGGGTCCGGGATTGTCGCACATCACGCGTCGCACGCCGGGCGCGATTTCATCGACCGTGTCGGGCGCGAGATCGAGCGTCTTGTTGTAGGGGATGTCGTCGCTCATGCGGCATGGCTCGTTGCGAGTTCGTCGGCGGCAGACCGAAGCCGGCCCGGTCGGGACGGCGCAACGTCATCCTTACTTTCCCGCCGGATTGCAACGAATAAAAAGGGACGGCGCATTTGCGCCGTCCCCAGAGCGGGCTGCGGTTCGATGCCGGCAGAGCGTTATTTCAAAGTCACGGTGCCTGTCGGCGCGCCGTCGGAAACGACGTTCCCGGTCAGGTTATTGTTCTGATAGCTCAGGATCGATCCGCCGGAACTCGGGGCCAGGCCGGTATTATTGCCGACGACCGTCGAGCCGGACAACAATACGGTGCTCTTGGGACCGAATGAGCTGACCCCTGCCGGTGGTCGAGCCGCCGTCGAGCGTGATACCGGTGATATTGTTGTCGAAGTTGCTGTTGTTGATCACGCCCTTTGCGCTGCCGGTGCCGGATGGCCGCACCATGACGGCGCCACCCGCGGAGCCGGCGCCGTTGTTGGTGATGTAGGTGTCGCTGATATACAGTTCGCTCGTCCCGGTCGGCTGGAACAGGATTCCGAATCCGATTGGAAACGGCGACTGATTGAAGAATTGCCGGATCACCGTTTTCTCGACGTGAAGCGCCGCACCGGTATTGAACACGATGCCATTGTTGGCGGCCGCACTCGGCGGCGGGGCGCCGAAAATATCGAGGCCGCGCAGCGTGACAACGTCGGACGCGCCGGCGCTCACGGTGATGCCGTTCGAACCTGACGCCAGAACGCCCGCCTTGACGTTGGCGCAGTCGATGGTCATCGCCTTCGTGATGGTGACGGCGCCATAAGCGCCGGCGTCGATGCAGTTGATCTCACCGCCGGCAGCGGTCTTTGAAATGGCGCCTGCGAAGGTCTTGCACGGCGCGGTTCGGCTGCACGGATTGGCATCATCGCCGACGCCGGAGACCCAGGTGCGCGTGGCCTGGGCATTCGCGTGCGTTACCGGCAAGAACGCAAGCAGAGCGGCCGCAAGCAAACTTGCGCGCCAACGGATGTATTTCATGGTCTCCCCCTGTTAAAGGCGAACCGCCACGGCCTGCGCCAAGGCTCGGTCGCCGGGGACTAATGTTAGCGCCGGAGCAATAACAACCATAGGAGGTATTTTTTGGATAACGATACCTCTGGTCACACCGCCGTTACTTGACGCAGGGCATAGGTAGAAAGGCCCTCGGTCCAAATGAACATAAACACCTGATTTAAAACGAAAAAAGCCGACGCCCTGGCGAGCGTCGGCCCTGCCTGCAATCGGATTGCCTCAGTGAATCTCCGGCTCCGGCACCTTGCCCGGGGCGACGAGGAAATCGAAATCGCAGCCGTCGTCGGCCTGGCCGATGTGGTCGGAGAACAGCGCGCCATAGCCGCGCGGATAGCGCGGCGCCGGTTTCTGCCAGGCGGCCTTGCGACGGGCGAGCTCGGCATCGGACACGTGCAGGTGAATCTTGCGCGCCGGGATGTCGATTTCGATCTCGTCGCCGGTCTGCACGAAGGCGAGTGGACCGCCGACGAAACTCTCCGGCGCGACGTGCAGGATGCAGGCGCCGTAAGAGGTGCCGCTCATGCGCGCGTCGGAGATGCGCACCATATCGCGCACGCCCTGCTTCACCAGCTTCTTCGGGATCGGCAGCATGCCCCATTCCGGCATGCCGGGGCCGCCCTGCGGGCCGGAGTTCTTGAGCACGAGGATGTGGTCGGCGGTGACGTCGAGATCGTCGCGCTCCACCTCGCGTGCCATGTGGTTGTAGTCCTCGAAGGCGAGGACCTTGCCGCGATGCTTGTGCAGGCGCTTCTCGGCGGCCGACGGCTTGATGACGCAGCCGCGCGGCGCGATGTTGCCGGTGAGAACGGCGGTGGCGCCGTCGCGCGACACGGGATCGTTCAGCGACTTGATGACGTCGGGCTTGTAGACCTCGGCGCCCTCGATGTTCTCGCCGAGAGTTGCCCCGGTGACGGTCCTGGCGCCGAGATCGAGCACGCTGCGCAACTGGCTCATCAGCGCGCGCAGGCCGCCGGCGTAGTAGAAGTCTTCCATCAGATAGGCGCCGGACGGCCGCACATTGGCGATCACCGGCACTTCGCGAGACAATTCGTCGAAGCGCTTCATCTCCAGCTTGATGCCGGCGCGGCGGGCGATGGCGACAAGATGGATGATGCAGTTGGTCGAACCGCCCATCGCCATGTGCACTTTGATGGCGTTGTCGACCGACTCCTTGGTGATGATGTCGGACGGCTTGAGGTCGTCCCACACCATGTCGACGATGCGGCGGCCGCTTTGCGTCGCCATGCGCGAATGACTGGCGTCGGCGGCGGGGATCGACGAGGCGCCGGGCAACGTCATGCCCAGCGACTCGGCCACCGCCATCATGGTGGCGGCGGTGCCCATGGTCATGCAGGTGCCGAAGGAACGGGCGATGCCGTTCTCGATCTCGCTCCACTGCTCCTCGGTGATCTTGCCGGCACGCTTCTCGTCCCAGTACTTCCAGGCGTCCGAACCGGAGCCGAGCACCTGGCCATGCCAATTGCCGCGCAGCATCGGACCCGCCGGCACAAAGACCGTCGGGATGTCCATGCTGATCGCGCCCATCAACAGGCCGGGCGTGGTCTTGTCGCAGCCGCCCATGACGATGGCGCCGTCGATCGGCTGGCTGCGCAGGAGTTCTTCCGTCTCCATCGCGAGCAAGTTGCGATAGAGCATCGTCGTCGGGCGCATGAAGGATTCCGACAGCGACATCGCCGGCATTTCGAGCGGGAAGCCGCCGGCCTGCAGCACGCCGCGCTTCACCTCGTCCGCACGCGTGCGCAGATGCACGTGGCACGGATTGGCGTCGCTCCAGGTGTTGATGATGCCGATGACGGGCTTGCCGCCCCAATCTTCGCCATCATAGCCCATCTGGCGCATGCGCGAGCGATGGCCGAACGAACGCAGGTCGGTAACGCCCAGCCAGCGATGGCTGCGCAGGTCTTCAGGACGCTTCTTCTTGCTCATTGACGGGTATTCCGGACGGGCCTTGTTACTGGACGGAAAGATTGGCGGCGCGGACAACCTTCTCCCACTTCGCGGTCTCGTCCGCGAGAACTTTTCCGAAGTCGGCCGCCGAGCCGGGCATCGGAATGCCGCCGAGTTCCTTGAGCTTGGCAAGAACCTGCGGATCCTTGAGCGCGGCGTTGATTTCCTTGTTGAGCAGATCGACGATCTCCTTCGGCGTGCCGTGGGGCGCGCCGAGGCCGAAGAAGGCGCTCGCCTCGTAGCCTGGCACGGTCTCGCCGACCGTCGGCACGTCGGGCAGTTCCGGCGAGCGGGTCGCGGTGGTCACCGCGAGCGCGCGGAGCTTGCCGGATTTGATGTGCTGGATCGACGACGGCATGTTGTCGAACGTCACCTGCACCTGCCCGGAGATCAGGTCGAGCAGCATTGGTGCCGAACCTTTGTAAGGCACGTGCACCATCTTGGTGCCGGTCATCATCTTGAAAAGTTCGCCCGACAGATGGATCGACGTGCCGGCGCCGGACGACGCGATATTGATCTTGTCCGGATTGGCTTTGGCGTAGGCGATGAACTCGGCCACGGTCTTCGCCGGGACGTTCGGGTTCACTTCCATCACATTCGGCACCCGGATGAAACCGGCGACCGGCTCGATATCGCGCAGGAAGTTGAAATTGAGCTTGGTGTAGAGCGATGCGTTGATGGCATTTGCCGGGTTGACCAGCAGCAGGGTGTAGCCGTCGGGAGACGCTTTGGTCACGGCCTCGGTGCCGATGTTGTTGGCAGCGCCGGGGCGGTTGTCGACGATGAAGGATTGCTTGAGCCGGTCACCGAGCCACTGACCGAAAATGCGCGCCAGCACGTCGGTCGAGCCACCGGCGGCGTATCCGACGATGATGTGGACCGGACGGTTGGGGTAATTCGAACTTTGCGCGCTGGCGACGGCCGGCAGCAGGAGACCGACAGCGACAACCGCAACTCGTGACGCAATCCCAAACAGCCGGCACATCGTGGATCCTCCCAATCGATTGAACTTGAAGCCGGTCGTTTGCCGCCGGCTTTGCCCCCGGTTCATCAGCGACCGGCCCGCGACTGTACCGGGCCGTCACCAGACCGCACAAGGCCAAATTTACAACTCTTGACAACATTGGCGCGGCGATACCTAGTGTCGCCACCAGCCAGACCCTTTGCCGAGGACAGCGATGCGCGAGACCACGAAATCCAAACTCATGGCGGTCTCGACCGCGACCCTGACCACCGTGCTGTTCAAGCGCGGCTTCCGCAACACCTTCATCGCCGGCATTCATCGCATCAACGACGGCGAGAAGCCGAACATGGTCGGCCCGGCCTATACGCTGCGCTACATTCCGGCGCGCGAGGATCTCGACCATCTCGGCGTGTTCGAGGACCGCAGCCATCCGCAGCGCAAGGGCGTCGAGGAATGCCCGCCGGGCGCAGTGTTCATGATCGACAGCCGCCGCAATGCCTCGGCCGCGTCGGCCGGCAACATCCTGCTCACCCGGCTGTGGAAGCGCGGCGCGGCCGGCATCGTGACCGACGGCGGCTTCCGCGATACGCCGGAAATCGCCGCCATGCCGTTCCCGGCCTATCACAGCCAGCCGGCGGCGCCGACCAACCTGATCCGTCACCACGCCGTCGATCTCAACCTGCCGATTGCCTGCGGTGAAGTCTCGGTTTATCCCGGAGACATCATCGTCGGCGATGCCGAAGGCGTCGTCGTCATCCCGCAGCACATCGCCGACGACGTCGCCGACGAATCCTTCGAGCAGACCGCGTTCGAAGACTTCGTCCAGGAGCAGGTGATGGCCGGCAAGAGCATCTTCGGCATCTATCCGCCGTCGCCCGAGGCGAAGGAAGAATTCGCCCGCTGGCGCAAGGCCAACAACCGCTGAGGTCATCGTCGCGCATGTCGCTCGAGAGGTCCGCACCAACGACGCCCTTGAGCGAGGCGCGGCGCAGCGCCGGCATCTATCAGCGCATTTTCGAGACCATCGTCGCCGGTGAGTTCGCGGTGAATTCGCGCCTGCCCTCGGAGACGGAACTGGCAACGCGTTTCGGCGCTTCGCGGCCGGTGGTGCGCGAGGCGCTGGCCCGCCTGCGCGACGACGGCATCATCGTCTCGCGGCAGGGTTCGGGCAGCTATGTAAAGCGCCGGCCGGATGTCGCGGTGCTGCGCTTCACGCCCGGCGGCTCGATCGACGACGTACAGCGCTGCTTCGAATTCCGCCAGGTGGTCGAAGGCGGCGCGGCGGCGCTGGCGGCGGAACGCCGGGAAGATGCCGACATCGCCGATATCCGTGCGGCTTTCGACGCGCTGAGCGTCGCGATTCGCAAGAACGAGCTAGGCGTCGAGCCCGACGAGCGCTTCCATCTCGCCATAGCCAAAGCCACGCATAATCCGTACTACGTTTCGATGCAGACCTCGCTCCAGCCGCATATCCGCTACGGCATGAACCTGACCCGCAACCTGTCGCGGCTGCGCAAGGCCGAACGTGTGCTCGCGGTCCAGGACGAGCACCGCGTCATCCTCGACGCCATCGTCGCCGGCGATCCGGACGCCGCCTGCCGGGCCATGCAGGATCACATCGCCAATGCGCGGCGCCGCATGTTCGAAAACGTGACGGCATGACCGCAACCGTGCCTGACAATGCCAAGTCCCGGCACGGCCGAGCGGTGGCAGCCTTCGGCAATCCCTATCTGCTGCTGGCGCTGACCTCGCTGTTCTGGTCGGGCAATCACATTGTCGGCCGCGCCGCCGGCGGCGTCGTGCCGCCGCTGGCGCTCTCAACCTTGCGCTGGTTCATTCCGACGCTGCTGCTGTGGATCATCGCGCGGCGGCATATCGTGCGCGACTGGCCGACCATCCGCACCCACTGGAAGATCCTGCTGTGGTTCGGCTTCACCGGCGGTGTGCTGTTCACGTCGCTGCAATATGTCGGCCTGCAATACACCAGCGCGCTCAACGTCTCGGTGCTCAACTCGCTGGTGCCGGTGCTCATCCTGGGAACGGGCGCGCTGATCTTCCGCGACCGCGTCACGCCACTGCAACTGACCGGCATCCTGGTGTCGTCGGTCGGCGTCATCGTGATCATCGCCCACGGCGATCTGGCGACGTTGCGCGATCTCGCCTTCAACTGGGGCGACCTGATCATCGTCTTCAACATGGCGGTGTTCTCGATCTACGCGACCTATCTGCGGCTGCGGCCGCCCATCCACCCGCTGAGTCTGTTGTTCATGCTCGGCGCGCTGTCGGCGATCGGCACCCTGCCCTTCGCTGTCGCCGAGAGCCTCGCCGGTTACACCTTGAAGCTCAACTGGATGACCGTCGGCGTCGTCGCCTATGTCGCGATCTTCCCGAGCCTGCTCGCCTATGCGGCGTGGAACCGCGGCGTCGAATTGATCGGGGCCAACCGGGCCGGGCCCTTCCTGCACCTGATCCCGGTCTATACCGCCGTCCTCGGCTATACGCTGCTCGGTGAGCACCTTTATGCCTTCCACGTGCTCGGCTTCGTCCTCATCCTGGGCGGTGTCTATCTGGCCTCGCGAAAGGGCAAATCTACTGCCGCCGAGGCATAGCGACAGGCGCCTTATTCGGGGCCCGGCTGCCGCGGCATCTTGAGCACACCGCCTCATCCATCGGATAACGTGGCGCTTCGTCCAGGCGATCCGTCTGGATGTCCGACCGGAATTTTGACAGGCCATCACGAGTGACCAGCAGAGCTACAACCGCACCCCAGAACCGGCACGCCGTCGCCTCCGCCGACATCGTCGTCTTCGACCATGTGCACAAGGCCTATGCCGCGCGCGGCAGCGCCGGCGCGGTGGCTGCCCTGCACGACATCTCGCTGTCGGTGCGGACCGGGTCGGTCATGGGCGTGATCGGGCGCAGCGGCGCCGGCAAGTCCACCCTGATCCGCCTCGTCAACGGCCTGGAAACGCCGACCGGCGGCCGCGTCCTGTTCGACGGCGTCGATGTCGGAACGCTGGCCGGCGGCGCCTTGCGGCAGACGCAGCGCCAGATCGGCATGATCTTCCAGCATTTCAACCTGCTGTCGTCGCGCACCGTCTTCGAGAATGTCGCGCTGCCGCTCGAGATCGCCGGCACGGCCAAGGCGACCCTTGCCAAGCGCGTCAATGCGCTGCTCGAACTGGTCGGCCTTGCCGACAAGCGCGACCGCTATCCCAGCGAATTGTCCGGCGGTCAGAAACAGCGCGTCGGCATCGCGCGTGCGCTGGCGACCGAACCTAAGCTCCTGCTCTCCGACGAGGCAACTTCGGCGCTCGACCCGGAAACGACGCGTTCGATCCTCGACCTGCTCAAGACCGTCAATCGCGAACTCGGCCTCACCATTCTCCTGATCACGCACGAAATGTCGGTGGTGCGCGCCATCGCCGACGAAGTCGTCGTGCTCGACGGCGGCCGCGTCGCCGAGCACGGCAACGCCTACGATGTCTTCACCCAGCCGCAGCACGCGGTGACACGCTCTTTCTTCGCCAACGACGCCGGACGCCAGTTGCCGGACGATCTTCGCGCCAAGCTGCAAGCATCGGCGCCGCCCGGCGGCAAGGCTATCGTCCGCATCGTATTTCGAACCGCGTCGGCTGACGATGCCGTGCTGTCGAAGCTGGCGCGCGACCTCGGGGTCGACGTCAACATCATCAGCGCGACCGTTGATACGCTCGCCGGCAAGCCGTTCGGCTGGTTCATCGCCAGCCTCGACGGCGGAAAGCAGGTGGACGACACTGTGGCTTATCTCGCCCGCTACGGCGTCAACGCGGAGGTTCTCGGCTATGTCGCCTGAAATCATTCGCCTGATCGTCGAGGCCACGATCGACACGCTCTACATGGTGGCGCTGGCTTTGAGCTTCGGCACCCTGGTCGGCCTGCCGCTCGGTATCTTCCTTGCCACCGGCGGCAAAGGCGAACTGCTCGCCTTCCCGGCGGCGAAGACCGTGCTCGGCTTCGTCGCCAATGCCACGCGCTCGACACCCTTCATCATCCTCGTCGTCGCCATCATTCCGTTCACGCGGCTCGTGGCCGGCACGTCGATCGGCACTACGGCGGCGGTCGTGCCGCTGACACTCGCCGCCATTCCCTTTATCGCGCGCTTGATCGAGGCCGCTATCCGCGAAGTCGATTACGGCCTGGTCGAAGCCGCGCGCGCCATGGGCGCAACGCCGCTGCAGATCGTCCGCAAGGTGCTCATTCCGGAAGCCTTGCCGGGCATCGTGCTCGGTCTGACGCTCGCCGCGGTCAACCTCATCGGCTTTTCCGCCATCGTCGGCGTGGTCGGCGGCGGCGGCCTCGGCGATCTCGGCATCCGCTACGGCTACCAGCGCTTCATGCCGGAAGTCATGGCCGTGGTCGTCGTCGTCCTGATCGTCCTGGTGCAGGGCGTGCAATCCTTCGGCGACCGACTGTCGCGCCGCCTCAACAAACGTCTTCGCCACTCGTCCTGATGCTTACCCAAAGGAGAACCAGCATGTTCGTGCGTCATATCCTGACTGCCGCCGTCGCCGCGCTCATCGGCATCGGCGCGGCGCAAGCCGAAACCATCAAGATCGGCGTCACGCCCGGGCCGCACGCCCAGGTGCTCGAATTCGTCAAGCCGCTCGCCGCCAAAAAGGGCCTCGATATCCAGATCATCGAGTTCTCGGATTACGTCATTCCGAACACCGCGCTCGACGCCGGCGAAATCCAGGCCAATTCGTTCCAGCATCTCCCCTATCTGGAGAACCAGAAGAAGGATCGCGGCTTCAAGATCGAGAGCGCGGGCTATACGCTGAACTTCCCGCTCGGCATCTATTCGAAGAAGCACAAGACCTTCGCCGAGGTGCCGGACGGCGGCAAGATCGCCATCCAGAACGATCCGACCAATGGCGGCCGCTCGCTGCTGCTCATGCAGGACCGGGGCATCATCAAGCTCAAGCCGGATGCCGGCATCAAGCCGAGCGTCGCCGACATCGTCGACAACCCGAAGAAGCTGAAGTTCATCGAGGTCGAGGCCGCGCAGACGCCGCGCTCGCTCGACGACGTCGATGCCGCCTCGATCAACACCAACTACGCGACGCAGGCCGGCCTGACGCTTAACGACGCCATCCTCAAGGAGGATGCCAAGGGCCCCTACGTCAACATCATCGCCGTGCGCACCGTCGACAAGGACAAGCCCTGGGTGAAGACCCTGCTCGACGTCTATCACTCCCCCGAGGTGAAGGCCTTCGTGCTCGAGAAGTTCAAGGGCGCCGTGCTGCCGAGCTGGTAAGCCGGGCTTGCAAGTATGGGGGGAGGCCGTGCGGCGGCCTCCCCCCATTTATTTGCGGGTCAGCCGCGCTTCGGCTTTCCGGCCGGCTTTGCCGGGGCGGCGGACGTAAGCGGCTCCAGCACGACTTTGAGCGGATTGGGCTTGTGGTCGGTCGCCGCGCCCGTGATGCCGTCCGTCACCATGCCGACGGCGCCGCCGGCGATGACGTTGCCGGCAAAACCCAGACCGCCATTGCCGGAAATTTCGCGCCCGAGCTTCACCGTCTTCGGCTTGTAGCCGGCCTTGGTGAAGGTGACGACGAGATCCTGATTGCGCGCGACCTGCACGGTGCACGGCGTCACACAGGCCGGTCCGGGGATCGGCTCGGTCTGCGGATTTTCCTCGTAAGCCGTGGCGCTGCCGACCTTGTCGTCGCGCACCGGGCATGGCCCGCCGCACGGATAGTCCACCACCGAGTGCATCTCCGCCCCGGACGGCTCGGATTCGAACACCACCGGTTCGCTGGTGCCGCGGGTCACCGAAGCGCAGCCGCACAGCAGCAGCGCGGCCGCGCCCAGCGCAGCCAATAGGCTCGTCCTCATTGGAATTCTCCCCCCCCCCACTACCCCCAAGTGAATTGTGTGTTTTAGCAACCTGGGGGAACAATGGCGTAGCGCAGCCGCAACGCGCGGCAAAGAGGTATTGCCGTGACGTCCGTCAAAGGTCTGAAGATGCGAGGGGAAAATGGTCGGAGTGGCAGGATTTGAACCTGCGACCCCCTCGTCCCGAACGAGGTGCGCTACCAGACTGCGCTACACTCCGACTGTGGGCGGCCTTATAACCCCCCCGTCTAAAACCGCAAGCATGTGAGATGGGATGACCGCCGAGCCGCAGACCAGGGTCCTGCCAGCCGGTCCGGCCGCGATCGACACCGCCGCCGAGTGCCTCGCGGCGGGCGGGCTGGTCGCCTTCCCCACGGAAACCGTCTATGGCCTGGGCGCCGATGCGACCCATGGCGAGGCCGTGGCGAGGCTTTACGCCGCCAAGGGCCGTCCGGCGTTCAATCCGCTGATCTCGCACATCCCGGACGCCGCTGCGGGCCGCAGGCTCGCGCTGTTCAACGCCGATGCCGAGCGGCTCGCCGCCGCGTTCTGGCCGGGCCCGCTGACTTTGGTGCTGCCGAAGCGGCCGGATTGCCCGGTGTCGAGCCTGGCGCTTGCCGGCCTCGACACCATCGCCCTGCGCGTGCCGGCGCATCGCACGGCCACCGCCCTGCTCACGGCCTTCGGCAAGCCCGTGGTGGCGCCGTCGGCCAACCGCTCGGGCCATGTCTCGCCGACCCTGGCGGCGCATGTGCTGGCCGACCTGCGCGGCCGCATCGACCTCATTCTCGACGATGGCCCGTGCCGGGTCGGCGTCGAATCCACGGTCGTGGCGCTGATCGACGAGCCGACCTTGTTGCGGCCCGGCGGCCTCGCCCGCACCGCGATCGAAGCCGCGCTCGGCCGCCCGCTCAAGGACGCCGCCGCGCATATCGACGAGGAAGCGCCGCTGGCGCCGGGCATGCTCGCCTCGCATTACGCGCCGAACGCCAAACTCCGGCTGAACGCGGCGGCCCCGCGCCCCGGGGAAGCGCTGCTGGCCTTCGGCCGGGCGCCGGACTTCACGGGAACCACGTTCAACCTGTCGCCGCGCGGCGACCTCGTCGAGGCCGCGGCCAACCTGTTCTCGCAGCTGCGTGCGCTCGATGCCGTCGGCGCCGCCGCCGTCGCCGTCATGCCGGTGCCGAACGAGGGCCTCGGCGAGGCCATCAATGACCGCCTTGCGCGAGCCGCCGCGCCGAGGCCATAACAGCATCCGTCACAGGAAATGCGTTCATGAATTCGCCGATGCGCCATGCGCCCGCGCCCGATCTGTTGTCCCGCTTCGCGGCCATCGTCGGCGACAAATACGCGGTGACCGATCCGAACGATCTGGCGCCGCACCTGATCGAGGGCCGCGGCCTGTATCACGGCCGCTCGGCGATGATGCTGAAGCCCGGTTCGACCGCGGAAGTCGCGGCGATCCTCAAGCTCGCCAACGAGACGCGCACCGCGATCGTGCCGCAGGGCGGCAACACCGGCCTGGTCGGCGGCCAGATCCCGTTCGACGGCGAACTCATCCTGTCGCTGACGCGCCTCGACAAGATTCGCGAGATCGACGTGCGCTCGAACACCATGACCTGCGAAGCCGGTGTGGTTTTGCAGAAGGCGCAGGACGCCGCCGCTGCCAATGACCGGCTGTTCCCGCTGTCGCTCGGCTCGGAAGGCAGTTGCACCATCGGCGGCAACCTGTCGTCGAATGCCGGCGGCACCGGCGCGCTGGCCTACGGCATCGCCCGCGAACTGATGGTCGGCGTCGAGGTCGTGCTCGCCGACGGCCGCATCATGAACCTGCTGCGCAAGCTCAAGAAGGACAACACCGGCTACGACCTGCGTCACCTGTTCGTCGGTGCCGAGGGTACGCTGGGTGTCATCACGGCGGCCGTCGTCAAGCTGTTTCCGCGGCCGCGTTCGGTCGAGACCGCCTTCCTCGGGGTGCCCTCGCCGGAAGCCGCGGTGAAGCTGCTCAACCTCGCGCAATCGCAGATCGCCGGAACGGTGACGGGCTTCGAGCTGATCATCCGCGAGATCGTCGAATTCGCGCTCAAGCACGGCCACAACGTGCGCGATCCGCTGGCCTCGAAGCATCCGTGGTACGTGCTGATGGAAGTGTCGTCGCAGCAGGCCGAGGGACTGCGCGACAATCTCGAGGAATTCCTCGGCAGCGCCATCGAACAGGACCTCGTGACCGACGCGACGCTCGCCGCCAATCTCGATCAGGCCAAGGCGTTCTGGCACATGCGTCACACGCTGACCGAGGTGCAGAAGCCGGAAGGCGGCTCGATCAAGCACGATGTCTCCGTGCCGGTCGCCGAAGTGCCGGCCTTCCTCGCCGAAGCGTCGGATGCCGTGACCAAGCTCATTCCCGGATCGCGTCCGGTGCCGTTCGGTCATCTCGGCGACGGCAACATCCACTACAACGTGAGCCAGCCGGTCGGCGCCGACAAGGCGGATTTCCTGGCGCGCTGGGGCGACGTCAATGCGGTGGTGGACAAGATCGTGCTGAAGCACAACGGTTCGATCTCGGCCGAGCACGGCATCGGCAGGCTCAAGCGCGATACGCTGCCGAAGGTGAAGGATCCCGTCGCGCTCGCGCTGATGCGCGACTTCAAGCGCGTGCTGGATCCGAACGGCATCCTCAACCCCGGCAAGGTGCTCTGAGCGATGAGCGAATTGATCATCGGCCAGATGACCGAGGCGGATATCGAACCCGTGGTCGCCCTGTGGCTGGCCTGCGGCCTGACAAGGCCGTGGAACGATCCACGTTCCGACATCGATTTCGCGCGAACGGGCAAGGCCTCGACCATCCTGGTCGGGCGCGCCGGCGGCAAGATCGCCGCCTCGGTGATGGTCGGTCATGACGGCCATCGCGGCTGGCTGTATTACCTGGCGGTCGACCCGGTGGCGCAGAAGAACGGCTTCGGCCGCATTATGGTCGGCGCCGCGGAGCAGTGGCTGTCGGCGCGCGGCATCGTCAAGGCGATGCTGATGGTGCGCCCGGACAATACCGGGGTCAAAGCCTTCTACGAGAAGCTCGGCTACTTCGATCAGCCGCGCACCATTCTGGCGCGCTGGCTCGACGGCCGCGACCCGACGCCCTGAGCGTCAGAACAGACGCCCCTGCCCGTCGTCCGCTTTCGCCTTGACGGCCTTCTTCGGGCCGGCGGCCGCGCGGCGCTGCTGCGGCAACGGCTCGGCTTCCGCCGACAGATCGATTCGCTCGATGAGGCGCGCGTCGTCATTGGCGACGCGATTGACGTCGGTCGAAACCGGCCAAACCTCCAGCAACTCATCCGGCGCCGGCGCGATCAGCGCCGCCGCCGTCTTGGCATCGACGTGATCGGCATTGAGCCACAGATCGAAGGCGTCCGGCGGCACGATCACCGGCATGCGATCGTGCAACGGCCGCACGGTGCGGTTGGCGTCGGTCGTCACGATCGCCACCGTGTCCAGCTCTTCGCCATTCGGTCCGGTCCAGGTCTCCCACAGGCCGGCGAGCGCCAGAGGCTGGCCCGATTTGGCGTGAATGAAATAAGGCTGCTTGCGCGGGCCGCCCGCCTGCCATTCGTAAAATCCGTCGGCCGGCACGAGGCAGCGGCGGCGCTTCATCGCCGCGCGAAAGGCCGGCTTGTCGATGACGTTCTCGCCGCGCGCGTTGATGATCAGCGAAAAGGCTTTCGGGTCCTTCACCCAGGACGGCAGCAGCCCCCAGCGCATCAAGGCGAACTTGCGCTGGCCGTTGATTAAACAAACAACCGGGATCGGCTGCGTCGGCGCCACATTATAGCGCGGCGGGAAATTCGGCTGCTCGGCATAGCGAAACAGCGCGCGGAGCGCTTCGGGCGACGAGGTCAGGGTATAGCGGCCGCACATTGTTTAAAACTGCCTGGCGATGTGTTTAAGCGGCCCTTAACCCGGCCGAATATACCACATTCATTCGAGCCAACTTTCAGGGTCCGAGGGCCTATGAGACATCCGATCTGCGCCGTCGCAGGCCCAGATACCGACCTTAAGAGCGAGGTCGCGGCCGCGGCGGCAGCGCGCCTGGCCGACGCTCATATAAACCCCAGCACCGGCCTTGCAACCGATTACCTCAACCACTTCAACGAAGCGATCATGCTGCTCGAGATGCTCCGCGAATGCCCGGAGTGCCTCGACGATCTTCGCACCTGGCGGCCGCGCGGCTACCGCGAACACTTCCAGCAGTCGAATTTCAAGGCGCGCGAGCTGGCGATCGCTGCCTACGACTCGGCCGATCCGGTTGCGCGCGACATGCTGAATGCGCTGGCCGGAACCATGACGACAGTCATCGAACACGCCCGGGCGCGGCTGGACAGCGATGCCGGCGGCGACAATGCCGCCATCATTGCCGATCGCGCCACCGCGTGGCTGCGGCTGCTCGTGGCGCAGGCCGGTGCCGTGATCAACAATCAGCGCCTTGCAATGTCCGACGCCCCGCCCCAGGACGTCATCGACCGGGCCATGAAATTGCGAGCCTGAGTGCGTCCGGGCGCGACGCCGTGTAGCATCGATCCCATGACCGACGCCCGCGCCTATCCCAGCCATCCTTATCTTGCCGTATCCGCCGCTATCATCCGCGACGGCAAGGTCCTTGCCGTCCGGCGCGCCCGCAAGCCGGCGCTCGCGCATTACACCCTGCCCGGCGGCGCGGTGGAAACCGGCGAGACCCTGCTCGAGGCTGTGCGGCGTGAGGTCCGCGAGGAAACCGGCCTCGACATTGAGCCGGTCGGACTTGCTGGCCACCGCGAAGCGATCATCCGCGACGACCAGGGCGCGGTGAAGCAACACTTCGTCATCCTGTGCTTCGCCAGCCGGCTGACCGGCGGCGACCTTAACCTCAATGACGAACTCGACGATGCGCAGTGGCTCAGACCCGGCGAACTCACCTCCCTCAAGACCACCGACGGCCTGATGGAGATCGTCGAAGCCGCGGCCACCCTCCTCGAACCGGGCCGCTAGCCGCCTTGCGGAGGGCAGCGTCCCGGCGCATATCTCCGACGAGATCAAACAAGAGCCTGCCCGTGAGCCGACTGATCACCATCGTTCTTATTCTCATCGGCCTCGCACTGGCGGGAGCGCCGGTCCGCGCGCAGCAGGCCGGGGCCCCCGGACAGGAAGCCCCGGCGGCGCCCTACGATGCCGATCTGCAGCGGCTCGCCGAAATCCTCGGTTCGCTGCAATATCTGCGGACGGTCTGCGGCGCCAATGAAGGCCAGAAATGGCGGAGCGAAATGCAGGCGCTGATCGATGCCGAAGCGCCGAGCGGAGAACGGCGCCGCCAGATCGTCGCCCGCTTCAATCGCGGCTACCGCGGCTTCGAGCAGACCTACCGCACCTGTACCCCGGCCGCCGACCTCGCCATCCGGCGCTATCTCGAGGAAGGTGCCAGGATCGCCCGCGAGATCACGGCCCGCTACGCCAACTGACGCGGGCCCCGCCGGCCGTCGGCGATGGTTGCGCATGGTTCCGATTTAGTCACAGCCATTAACCTTTCCTTTAGGTGTGGGCTATTGCCGGACGGCCCGCATGATAGGCTCCGGGCGGAATTTGGACTGACGTCCGGAAACCGGGCGTCAGAGGACGGGAAATAATGGACACTGCCGAGCGATCAACGCACAGCCGCGAGCCGGTGCCGGACCACGAGCAGAAGCGCGTGGCGCTGAGCTATCTGAACGAGGCCTGGGCAGAAGCGCGCCTCGACGGCGTCGACGGCGACTGCCTCGCGCAGGCCTGCCTGTTCACGGCTCTGGCCGAGTTCGTGTCCACCTATGGCGAAGAGGCCGCTGCGACCTTCACCGAAGGTCTGGCCAACCGCATTCGCAACGGCGAATTCTCGATCGACCAACTGCGCCAGTAGCGGCGCCTGCTCACATCGCCAGTTGCCCCCGCCCGGGGGCTGCGCTGAAACCGTAATAGCGGTCGAGCACGCGGTCGATGTCGGCCGGATAGAACGGCTTCTTCAGAAATCCAAGCGCGCCTGCGGCCATCGCCTGCTCGACAACGGGTTCATCGGCCGCTGTCGTCATCATCACTACGGCCACATCCGGCGCTTCCCGCTTGATCTCGCACAAGGTCGTCAGGCCATCGAGGCCTGGCATATTGTGGTCGAGAAAGACGATGCCGAACTTTTCCCGGCGCAGGCGCTCGAGCGCCGCGATTCCCTCACCCGCTTCGTGAAGATCGAGCAGGAAGCGGCTCGCCGACAGAATCTTGCGCACGATACTGCGCATGGTGCCGGAGTCGTCGACGATGAGAACGCGAGTGGGCATTTTGGTGCGCAGGCAACGTTCGACCGTCTGTCGCGCCTCATCGGCCGACACGGGCTTGTCCACCACCGACATGACGCCCGCCGGCCGGGGACAATCACCCTCCGCGCACATGAAGACATGTGGGCGAGGCTTGGCGGCCGGGATCGTGGCGAGCGCCGCCGCGCGAACCGATTCCGGCAGCATGCCATCGAGGATGCAAATGTCGGCGCCGCCGTCACGGAGCGCGGCAACGCCCGAGGTGGCGTCGCAAATCGATAGCTCGACCGGGATGCTCGATAAGTTCGCGGCCTGGCGCCAGAGCTCGTGCTCGGGCTCCGCCACTCCGATCAGCAACATCGTGAGCGACACGAGATCGTGGCTCATGGGTGCCCCCGCGCCCCAATGTCTGGAAAGCACCGGCGCCCCGCCGCAGGTGCATCCCTACCGTTAATCAGGCGCGCTTGGCCTTGGCAATACGGCTTCGTCTTTCGCGACGAAAATTTTTTAAACAAAACCGTACTGGTTGCGGGAATAAGTAGCGAACTGCGCTTCGCCGTCGGATGTTGCAAATGACACATCGCCGGCTGCCCGCGTAAGTAACCGTTCCGTGCACTCTTGGCCGGCCCATGATCCGGTTGCGAAGCGAGACGGCGCTGCCCACAGGCCGGGAACCGCCGGCCTTCCGGGGTTGAGGAAAACCCGCCAGCGCTTATGTTCGGCCTCTGAGTTCCGTCGGTACTCGGCCGGCCATTGTCGTCATTCGGGGATGTTCCACACCATGCTCGCAGCGCTGCTCCCCGATCGGGGCGTGATCAGGATCGTCGGTGAGGACGCCAGGCGCTTCCTCAACGGCATCGTCACCAACGATATCGAGAGGCTCGTTCCCGGCGAGGCGCGTTATGCCGCGCTGCTGACCCCGCAAGGCAAGATCGTCGTCGATTTCCTGGTGGCCGAAGCCGGTTCCGAGGATGGCGGCGGTTTCTTCATCGATGTGCCGAAGGCGCTGGCCTCGGTACTGGCGCAGAAACTCGGCTTCTACAAATTGCGCGCCAAGGTCACGATCGAGGACCTGTCGGACCGGCTTGGCGTGATGGCGGTCTGGAATGATCAAGGCGCGGTTGGCCATATCCAATCCGAATATGGGCTGTGCTTTGCCGATCCGCGTCTGGCCGCCCTTGGATCGCGCATCATCGTGCCGCCACAGGTGGCCGGCGAAGCGGCGGCGGATCTCGGCGCCGGGGCGAGCGAGCCGGCGGCCTATGACGCCCATCGCATCACGCTTGGCGTGCCGCGTGGCGGCGAGGATTTCGTCTATGGCGGCACCTTTCCGCACGAGGCCGACCTCGATCAACTCCATGGCGTCGATTTTCACAAAGGCTGCTACATCGGCCAGGAAGTGGTCTCGCGGGTCGAGCACCGCGCCACCGCGCGCAGCCGCGTCGTGCCGGTGATCTTCGAGGGCGGCGCGCCGATGCAGGGGCTGGAGGTGGTGGCCGCCGACAAGACGATCGGCATGATGGGCTCGGCCGCCAATGGCCGCGGGCTGGCGCTGCTGCGGCTGGATCGTGCCGCCGATGCCGTAGTTGCCGGCATTCCCATCACCTCCGGCGGTGTGGCCTTGCAGGTGGCGAAGCCCGGCTGGGCTGCCTTTCCCTTCCCCGGCGAGGCCAAGGCCGCGGAATAGGCCTGGCCTCACTGCCCTCGCCCACCGTACGTTAATCCGCTATTTTGGCGCGACATCGTGCGGATTTTCGAACAATGACCTCTGTCAATCTGAGCGATCTCGACGCCTTTATGGCGGTCGCCCGCGCCCGCAGCTTTCGCGGCGCCGCCGCCCTGCGCAACGTCTCGGCATCCTCGCTGAGCGAAGCGCTGAAGCGCCTGGAGACCGATCTCGGCGTGCGGCTGCTCAACCGCACCACGCGCAGCGTGACGCCGACCGAGGCCGGTGAGCGGCTGCTGCAACAACTGACGCCGGCGCTGTCGGATATCGAGGGCGCGCTTGACGCCGCCAAGAGCCTGCGCGAGCGCCCCGCCGGTACGCTGCGCCTCAATGTGCCGGTTGTCGTTGCCGCAGTGGTGCTGCCGCCGCTGGTCAATCGCTTTCTCACGCGGCACCCCGGCATCACCCTTGAGATCGCGGCGAGCGACCCGTTCGTCGATGTCTTCGCCGCAGGCTTCGACGCCGGCATCCGCTACGAGGAGAAGCTCGAGCGCGACATGATCGCCGTGCCGATCGGCCCGCGCACGCAGCGCTACGTCGCCGCCGCCGCGCCGGCCTATCTCGCCGCGCGCGGCACGCCGCGCCATCCGCGCGAGTTGGTGAACCACGCCTGCATCCGTCACCGCTTTTCGAGCGGGCGCTCACTCGACTGGGAGTTCGAACGCGGGGGCAAGACCGTCAAGGTCACCACCACCGGCCCGCTCGCCGCCTCCAATGTGGAGATGGAAATCGAGGCTGCGATTGCCGGGCTCGGCATCATCTATACGTTCTCGGAGTTCCTGGCGCCGGCGTTGGCGCGCGGCGACCTCGTCGAGATCCTGCCCGAGTGGGCGCTGAGCTTTCCCGGACCGTATCTCTATTTCCCCAGCCGGCGTCACATGCCGGCGCCGCTGCGCGCCTTCGTCGATTTCATCAAGAACGAACGGACGGGCTGAGAGGACAAGGCAGAAGAGAGGCGCTATATCTTCGCCATGCCGGTTCAAAAGACGATTCTGCATCCCGACGGCCTGAAGCGCTGCCCCTGGCCCAAGGACGACCCGTTCTACGTCGCCTACCACGACCACGAATGGGGCGTGCCCGAATGGGACGATCGCGCGCTATTCGAGAAGCTGATCCTCGATGGCTTCCAGGCCGGCCTGTCGTGGATCACCATCCTGCGCAAGCGCGACAACTTCCGCAAAGCTTTCGATGATTTCGAGCCGGCCAAGATCGCGCGCTATACGCCCAAGAAGGTCGAGCGGCTCATGCAGGATGCCGGGATCGTACGCAACCGCGCCAAGATCGAAGGCGCGATCCTGTCGGCGCGCGGCTACCTCAAGATCATGGAGAGCGGGCCCGGTTTTTCCGCGATGCTGTGGGATCATGTCGGCGGCAAGCCGATCGATACCAAGCTGCGCGGCGGCCAGAAGCCCCCTGCCGAGACGCCGACCTCCAAGGCGATGTCGAAGCAGCTCATCGGCTACGGCTTCAAGTTCGTCGGCCCGACCATCGTCTATGCCTTCATGCAGGCGGTCGGCATGGTCAACGACCACGAAGTGACGTGCTGGTGCCACGCCGAATGCAACAAGCTGGCGATGCGGCACGCCAAGAAGAAGCGCCGATGAAGAAGCCGACTGCGGCAAAGAGCGCGGCGTCGGCGCCGGATGCCAAATCCGTGCGAGCCTGGCAGCGCATGTTGTCGGGCCGCAGGCTCGATCTGCTCGATCCCTCGCCGCTCGACGTCGAGCTCGACGATATCGCACATGGCCTCGCCCGTGTCGCGCGCTGGAACGGCCAGACCAAGGGCGCGCACATCTTTTCGGTTGCGCAGCACGTGCTGCTGGTCGAAGCGCTGGCGCGCGCAAAATCGTCTAATCTCGACGATCGCATGCGCCTCGCGATCCTGTTGCACGACGCGGCCGAATACGTCATCGGCGACATGATCTCGCCGTTCAAGGCCGTGATCGGCGACAGCTACAAGGTGGTGGAAAACCGCCTGCTTGCCGCCATCCACTTGCGTTTCGGCCTGCCGGCCAAATTGCCGGACACGTGGACCAAGTTGATCAAGGCGGCCGACCGCAACGCCGCTTATCTCGAGTCGACTCGGCTCGCCGGCTTCGAGGACGCCGAAGCGCGGAAATTCTTCGGCCAGCCGCCGAAATATTCCGCCGCCATTGAGCGCGATTATCTGACCCCTTGGCCTGCCTCGACGGCGGCCAAGCGCTTTGCCGAGCGGGTTGAAAAGCTGCTGCGGAGCTGAGGCTTCTCAAGGCACCCGGATCGGCCTACATAAGCCCCATGATCCATGTCTGCTCGCTGGCGCGCCTTTACAAAACCGTCGAAGAGACCAAGGCGCAACACATCGTCACGCTGCTGCGCCTGACCGACCGCGTGACGCGGCCGGCGCATATTGCGGCCGAGAACCACCTGATCCTCGCCGTCGATGACATCGTCGATGCCGAAGAGGGCGCGACCGTACCGGCCCAGGACCACGTCGTGCGGCTCATCGATTTCGCGCGAGCCTGGGATCAGTCGTCGCCGATGGTGGTACACTGCTTCGCCGGCATCAGCCGCTCCACCGCGGCGGCCTTCACTGCCGCCTGCGCGCTCAACCCGGGGCGCGACGAAGCCGATATCGCGCGCGCGATCCGCGCCGCTTCGCCCACCGCCTCGCCCAACAAACGCATCGTCGCCATCGCCGACGAAATCCTGCAGCGCAACGGCCGCATGATCCGCGCCGTCGATGCGCTCGGCCGCGGCGAGGAAGCGATGGAAGGACACCCCTTCCGGCTGGAGCTCACATAAAGGATTGCTGCATCGTGCTGACGGCCGCATGCGCACAGGGGGCGAGAACGTGACGACACTGCATTACGGACTGGTCAATCCCGATACGCTCAGGTCCCACGACGGCCTGAGCTTCCTCAAAGGCATCATCGCCGGAGAATTCCCGCAGCCGCCGATTTCGGAAGTGCTCGGTTTTCATCTCGCCGAGGCCGAGCCCAACCGTGTCGTGTTCGAGGGTCTGCCGGAGTTGCGGCACTACAATCCGATCGGCACCGTGCATGGCGGCTTCGCCGCGACGCTGCTCGACTCGGCGCTGGCCTGCGCGATCTATACGACCATGCAGAAGGGCGACAGCTGGACCACGCTCGAATTGAAGCTGAATTACGTGCGGCCGCTGACCAAGGACACCGGCCCGGTGCGGGCCGAAGGCCGCATCATCCATCGCGGCCGCAGCGTCGCGACGTCGGAAGGCGATCTGAAGGATCTGAGCGGCAAGCTCTACGCGCATGCCACGACGACATGCATGGTCTTCCCGGCGAAAAGCTGATCGTCAGTTGTTCTCGGCGGCGAAGGACGAGCGCAGCTTGAGCGGCCCGTTCTCTTCCGACACGCTGGCGGAGCGCGTCGGACGGCGCGTGAATTCACAATAGGCAAAGCCGAGACCGGAGATCGAACCGCGGAAGGTGTATTCGTCGACCTTCGTGACGCGGAAGCACGGCTCGATCGGCATGCCCTTCAGCGTCGCGCACACCGAACCGTCTTTCACGTGCAGCGTATTGGCCGGCAGCGCCGCATAGCGAACCTTGCCGGCGCCCTGGAACTGAATCGAGCCGACGACGGAGCCGTCGTGCAGCACGCGGCCGCGACCACGGGTGCCTTCGAAGCAGGTGTAATTGAAGGTCTTGCCGACGACGAAATGGCGCGCCTGCTCAGCCGTCAACTCCTCGGCCGAAGCCACTGACGGCAGCGCGGCCAACAGGCCGATCACGCACGCACCCACACGCAACATCACGGAACTCCGACTGACGCCACAAGACAAGACTAGCGGGCTTCCGCCCGCCAGAAAACATCTCGCGGATTATGCCTAACGATCGTTGGCAAATCCTGAATGGAGTTTACCCGATCTTGACCACGACGCGACCCCGGATCTGCCCGGCCACAATCTCGCCGGCGGCCTGGGGCAGTTCGGAAAGGCCGATTTCCCGGGTCATGGCGGCCAATTTTTGGCGGTCGAGATCGGTTTCCAGCCTTTTCCACGCCTCCTGGCGCTTCGGCAGCGGGCACATGACCGAGTCGATGCCCAAAAGACACACCCCGCGCAGAATAAAGGGCGCCACGGAGCCCGGCAGATCCATACCGCCGGCCAGGCCGCAGGCCGCCACTGCGCCGCCGTACCGGATCATGGACAGCAGATTCGTCAGCGTGGTCGAGCCGACCGAGTCGATGCCGCCGGCCCAGCGCTCCTTGGCCAGCGGCTTCGGCGGCCCTGCCAACACAGCGCGCTCGACGATTTCCGAGGCGCCGAGGCTCTTGAGGTAGTCTGCCTGCTCCGGGCGGCCGGTGGTGGCGCTGACCGAGAAGCCGAGCTTCGACAGGATCGCCACCGCGACCGAGCCGACGCCGCCCGCGGCGCCGGTGACGGCAACGGGGCCGCTCGCCGGCGTGAGCCCATGCTTCTCCAGCGCCATGACCGAGAGCATCGCGGTGTAGCCGGCCGTGCCGATGGCCATGGCCTCGCGCGTGCTCATGGTCGCCGGCAGGCGCACCAGCCAGTCGCCCTTGACCCGCGACTTCTCGGCAAAAGCGCCGAGATGGGTTTCGCCGGTGCCCCAGCCATTGAGGATGACCTTGTCGCCCGCCTTCCAGTTCGGATGATCGGAGCTTTCGACGGTGCCGGCGAAATCGATCCCGGCGATCATGGGGAAGCGGCGCACCACCGGCGCCTTGCCGGAGATGGCGAGACCGTCCTTGTAGTTGACGGTGGAGTATTCGACCCGGACGGTGACGTCGCCTTCCATCAGGTTGGCTTCATCGAAATCGGCCAGCGCCGCCTTGGTGCCGCCGTCGGCCTTCTCGATCACCATCGCCTTGAATGTCGCCACGCACACAGCTCCCTGCTCTGGACTTGTGCCGTAGTTCTATAGACGTTACCGGCCAAGACAAGCCGCCGTACCGGCTTCGGCGGCCGCAAGCGCAAAACGTCGCGATTTGCGAGCGCGAAACGCGGCCCGCTTACGCGGGCACCGGCGCCATCCGTGCCACCGGCTTCTCGACGATCGGCAGATTGATGATCGCCGATAGCACGCCGAAGCCGACGCCGAGCCACCACACCGGGTCGTAGGTGCCGAAGTGGTCATAGGCCAGACCGCCGAGCAACACACCAAGGAAGCCGCCGACCTGGTGGCTGAAGAAGGCGATGCCGAACAGCATGGCGAGCCAGCGCGTGCCGAACATCACCGCAACCAGCGACGATGTCGGCGGCACGGTCGAGAGCCACAGGAGGCCGGTCACCGCGCCGAAGATGAGCGTCGTCGTCGTCGTCACCGGCAGCAGCACGAAAGCGGCAATCGATGCCGCGCGGCTGAAATAGATGATCGACAGGATGTATCGCTTCGGCATGCGCGACCCGAGATAGCCCGACGTGACCGAGCCGACGATATTGAACAGGCCGATCGCCGCCACCGTCCAGCCGCCGACCTGCGCGGACAGGCCGCGGTCGAGCAGATAGGCCGGCAGGTGCACGGTGGTGAAGGCAAGCTGGAAGCCGCAGGTGAAGAAGCCGAGCACCAGCAGGATATAGCTGCGATGGCCGAAGGCCTCGGCCAACGCCTGCTTGTAAGTCTGCGCCGGCGCGGCGGCCAACGCAGCCGCCTGCTTGCGCGGCGCGGCGAGCACGATCGACAGCGGCAGGATGATCAGCATCAGCACCGAGAACACCGTCAACGCGCCGTACCAGCCGACCGAGCCGATCAGAGCGACCGCCAGCGGCGAGAACAGGAATTGGCCGAACGAGCCCGCCGCAGTGCCGAGACCGAAGGCGGTCGAGCGCCATTCCTCCGGCAACAGCTTGCCGAAAGCGCCGACGACGATGGTGAAAGAACAACCCGACAGGCCGAAGCCGATTAACACCCCGGCCGACAAAGTCAGCGTCGTCGGCGTCGTCGAATAGGACATCAGGAAAAGTCCGGCGGCATAGAGCAGCGCGCCGAGCGCCAATACGCGGGTCGGGCCGTAGCGATCGGCCATCGCGCCGGCGAAAGGCTGGCCGACACCCCACAGCAGGTTCTGCACCGCCAGCGCAAAGGCGAAGACGTCGCGGCCCCAGTTGTGAAGCTGCGACATCGGCGTCAGGAAGAAACCGAGTGCCGAGCGCGGGCCGAAACCGAGCAGCGCGATGACGCAGCCGCAGACGATGATCAGGGCGGGCGTACGCCAGCCGATCGAGGACGAAGGCGCAGCGCTCTGGGCGGACATCGGATGGCTCCTGATCGATCCGCCTAAAGCCAGCGCGGACGAGCGACCATAGTAACGGCTCCGGCCGTTCCCAAACAAATATTGCTGATCGAAGCCATTTGCTTTGCATATGGCCGGCACTGGAATAATTGGGGAACCCGCCCGCCGTTCGGCAACGGCGACGATCAGCGCCCGGCCGAGCCGAAGACCTCGTTCAGACGCCTTGCCTCGACCCGGGTGAATTTGGCGTCGCCCCATTTCGGCTCTTCGGCGCCGTCGCCCCAGTTGCGTGGCCGATAGAAGATAAGCCCGCCTAGCTTGTCCATCTTCTTCATTTCGCGCACCCAACCGGGATGCGCCCAGTCGTCGTGGTAGTGCGTCGACTTGGCGACTTCCGGCATCCACAGTTTGCCGTCCAGCGAATCGCGGGCGATGCTCATGGCGCGGTCGTAGGCCTCCGGCTCCTTGATCGCCTCCGTCTTGCCGTCGCAGGCGAAGGTGAACTGGCAGGCCAGATGCCTGTGTTTGTTCTGGTAAACGACGCCGCAGACGTCGTTCGGATAGTACGGCGAGAAGACGCGATTGAGGATCACCTGCGCCACCGCGATCTGCGCCGTGACGGGTTCGTCGCGCGCCTCGAAATAGATGGCGTGGGCAAGACACTTTTCGGCCTGGGTTCGCTTGGCGCCGGCGAGCGACAGCCGTTCCGCGGGCGAATGCGGCCGCTGATTGGGACCGGTCACGACGCCCTTCCTGGCGACGCTGTTGCCTTCATCGATCTTGATATCGCTGTTGGCGGGCTCGAGCGCCGACATCTTTACGTCGGGATCGCCGGACGCGACGACGACCGGTGCCTCGCCCGGCGCCCAGGGCGCCAGGCGCTCGCGGGCGCCGGCCATCGGACGATCGCCGAAGAAAATCTGGTCGGAGGTCTTCGCACCCGCTTTCGCGGCCGGCCTGTCCTGCGCCTGCGGCAACACCGTCGCCGCCGGCGCGGCGGTGAACTCGTATTTCCGATAAAGCTGGATCCGCTTGTCGGTCTCGTCGCGCGACAGATCGAGCAGCGGCCCGGTGTCGGGCTCGATCGCCGACAATGCCGGCATCGGCGGCATCGGCTCGCGGGCGCGCGACAGAAGCGAATCGCGCTTGTCCTTGCGGTTGACGGTCGGGAAACGCAGCGGTCCTTCGGTGTCGCCTAACGGCTGCGAGCCGAGCGAGCGTGCGATGTCGTTTGGATCGAAATTGGCCAGCGCATAGACCGGCGGCGCCGGAATGGCCGTACCGATCGGACGCGGCAGGCTGAACATGGCGGCGTGGATGGTGCCGAAGGGCGACGCAATCAGATGCTCGCGGGCGCGTTCGGCGACGCCGGGCTGCCGCACCAGCAGCGCGCCGAGGTCCTGATAGCCGATGGCGTTCGGCACGATGGCGAAGGTGAAGATCGCGCCAGCAAGCCAGCCGAGCCTCGCCGGCGCACGACGACGCCCCCGCGATTTCACACTGACACGACGCGACGCCACGCCACAAACTCCCGCTCATCGATTGCAAAGCGGAGAATGCGTCAGGTTTCGTTATTGGCTGGTTAACCTTGAGCGCGCGTTAACGCGCGAAATGGCGATGGAACCTCTGCGGCCGGCCGCGCTCAAGAAAAGGTTAACCATATAGCAATCGGTCCCCGCCAAACTCCCCCGGTAATCCGATCTTCGCGGGATCCCATGGACCCTCTTTCGCTGCTGACGGACCTTGGCGGCCAGACGCTGCTCGGCGCATTGAGCGCCCTGCTCCTGGGCATTGCCTTCATCATCTATCGGCATGAAAGCACCCGGCGTCTGCGGCTCTCGATCGCGCTCGATAACATGTCGCACGGCGTGAACATGTTCGACGCGCGAGGCCGCATCGTCCTCACCAATCGCCGCTACATCGAGATGTACCAACTGTCGGCCGATATCGTGAAGCCCGGCTGTTCGTTGCGCGACCTGATGATCCAGCGGCAGAGGACCGGCTTGTTCAAGGGCGACATTGACGCCTATTGCGCCGACATCGTGCAGCGCGCGCGCAAGGGCAACGACATGGGCGCCTATGTGCCGGCGAGCGACGGCCGCATGGTGCTAGCCAAGAACGAACCGCTCGACGACGGCGGCTGGGTATCGACCCACGAGGACGTCACCGAACAGCACAAAGCCGAACTCGAGAAAGCGGCGAGCCTGGACGCCCAGCGCCGCCGCGCCGTGATCGACGCAGCCGTGGCAAGTTTTCAGCCGCGGGTGGAGAAGATACTGTCGCGCGTCGGCGGCAGCGCCGCTGCGATGCGCGCCACGGCCGACGGCCTGCTCGGCTCGTCGGACAAGACCTCGCAATGCGCCAATACGGCCGTGCAGGCCTTCAACGAGGCCAGCGTCAATGTCGATACCGCGGCGGTCGCGACCGAAGAACTGTCGCAATCGGTTGCCGAAATCAGCCGGCAGCTGACGCATACGAGCGACATCGTGCGGCTCACCACCGAGGAAGCGCGTTCGATCGACGGCGAGATCACCGGACTGTCCGACGGCGCGCAGAAAATCGGCGACGTGGTCAAGCTGATCAGCGACATTGCCGGGCAGACCAATCTGCTCGCACTCAACGCCACCATCGAGGCGGCGCGAGCCGGCGAAGCGGGCCGTGGCTTCGCCGTGGTCGCTTCGGAAGTGAAATCGCTCGCGGTGCAGACCGCCAAGGCCACCGAAGAGATCGCCAATCACATTCACGCGGTGCAGGGCTCCACCACGGGCGCAATCGAGGCAATCCGTAAGATCGCCGAGCGCATGGGAGAAATCGATCGCTACACCACCGCGGTGGCGGCCGCCGTCGAGGAGCAGAGCGCGGCGACCGGCGAAATCTCGCAGAACGTCACCGCTGCCGCGCGGGGGGCGGGGCATGTCGTCGATGTGCTCGGCGCCGTCGTCGGCGCCGCCGCCGAGACGCGCACCTCGGCCGACGTCGTGCGCGCGGCCTCGCAGACCGTGGAACGCGCCGTCGGCAACCTGCGCCTCGAGGTCGAGGACTTCCTGACGAGGGTGGCGGTCTAACCGCCCTAGGCGACCCCGCCGCCGAGCCGGATCACGACCATCGTGCCGATCGCCAGGCAGAAGCCGAGCACGCGCGTCTTCATGGTCAGCGGCGGCCCGAATTCGAAGCCGCGCAGATAGATCGCCACGGTCTCGAACAGCGCCACCGCGATGATCACCCAGAAATAGGGCGACACCACCATGGTGTTGCTCTGCGGCAGCATCACCGACACGACGCCGGCGGCGATGCCGCAGAGAAGCGAGAAGCCATAAAAGATCCAGTCGATCTGTTTCATGGCTTCAGTCTATCGCGCTCAGGCCTGGCTGGCGACGGCCTTGCCGAGCGCCGCCTGTGCGGCAGCAAGTCGCGCAATCGGCACCCGGAACGGCGAGCACGACACATAATCGAGCCTGGCGTGGTGGCAGAAGGCCACCGAAGCCGGATCGCCGCCGTGTTCGCCGCAGATGCCGACCTTGAGCTTCGGCCGCACCTTGCGGCCGCGCTCGACGCCGATCTTGACCAGTTCGCCAACGCCGTCCTGGTCGATCGACACGAACGGATCGGCGGCCAGGATGCCGCGCGCGGTGTAGATGCCGAGGAAGCTCGCGGCATCGTCGCGCGAAATGCCGAAGGTGGTCTGCGTCAGGTCGTTGGTGCCGAACGAGAAGAACTCGGCCGACTCGGCGATCTCGCCGGCCATCAGCGCGGCGCGCGGCAGCTCGATCATGGTGCCGACGTCATAAGTAAGCTTGGCACCTGTCTCCTTCTGCACCGCCTCGGCCATGGCGTCGATGCGCGCCTTGACGAGGTCGAGCTCGGCCTTGGTGGCGATCAGCGGCACCATGACCTCCGGCACGACCTTCTTGCCGATGCGCTTGGCGACGTCGGCCGCCGCCTCGAAGATGGCGCGCGCCTGCATCTCGGCGATTTCCGGATAGGCGATGGCGATGCGGCAGCCGCGGAAGCCGAGCATCGGGTTGAATTCCGCGAGCTCCTTGGCGCGGTCGGCGATCTTGCGGGCTTCGACGCCCATCGCTGCCGCGACCTCGGCGATTTCCTCGTCGCCATGCGGCAGGAATTCGTGCAGCGGCGGATCGAGCAGACGGATCGTCACCGGACGGCCGTCCATGATCTCGAACAATTCGACGAAGTCGCCGCGCTGCATCGGCAGCAATTTGGCGAGCGCGGCGCGGCGCGCCTTTTCCTCGTCGGCCAGGATCATCTCGCGCACCGCCTGGATGCGCTCCTCGTCGAAGAACATGTGCTCCGTGCGGCACAGACCGATGCCTTCGGCGCCGAAGCGGATCGCCGCCTTGGCGTCGGTCGGCGTATCGGCGTTGGCGCGCACGCCGAGCTTGCGCACCTTGTCGGCCCATCCGATCAACGTGGCGAACTCGCCCGACAGCTGCGGCTCGATCATGTGCACCTTGCCCTCGAGCACCTGCCCGGCCGAGCCGTCGATGGTGATGTGATCGCCCTTCCTGAAGGTCTTGCCGGCGACGGTCATGGTGCCGGCCGCGTAGTCGACGCGGATCGAGCCGGCGCCGGAGACACAGGGCTTGCCCATGCCGCGCGCCACCACGGCGGCGTGCGACGTCATGCCGCCGCGGGTCGTCAGGATGCCTTCGGCGGCGTGCATGCCGTGGATGTCTTCCGGCGATGTCTCGACGCGCACCAGCACGACCTTGTGGCCGTCGGCCTTCATCTGCGCGGCTTCATCCGACGAGAACACGATCTCGCCGGAGGCGGCGCCGGGCGAAGCCGGCAGGCCGGTGGCGATGACGTTGCGATGCGCCTTGGGATCGAGCGTCGGGTGCAGCAACTGATCGAGCGACAGGGGATCGACGCGCAACACCGCCTCGTTCTTCGAGATCAGACCTTCATTGGCCAGCTCGACGGCGATGCGCAGCGAGGCCTTCGCCGTGCGCTTGCCACTGCGGGTCTGCAGCATCCACAGCTTGCCCTGCTCCACCGTGAACTCGAGATCCTGCATGTCGCGGTAGTGCTTTTCGAGCTTGTTGTAGAAGCGCGTCAGCTCCTTGTAGGCATCGGGCAGCGCCGTCTCCATCGACGGCTTGTCGGAGCCGGCTTCCTTGCGAGCCTCTTCTGAAATTTCCTGCGGCGTGCGGATGCCGGCGACGACGTCCTCGCCCTGCGCGTTGATGAGGAATTCGCCGTACAGCTTCTTCTCGCCGGTCGAGGGATTGCGCGTGAAGGCAACGCCGGTCGCCGACGTCTCGCCCATGTTGCCGAACACCATGGCCTGCACGTTGACCGCGGTGCCCCAGCTTTCCGGAATCGAATGCAGGCGGCGATAGGTCTTGGCGCGCTGGTTCATCCACGAACCGAACACCGCGCCAATCGCGCCCCAGAGCTGCTCGTGCGGATCCTGCGGGAAGTCGCGGCCGAGCTCCTGCTTGACGCGCGCCTTGTAGCGTTCGACAAGCTGCGCCCAGTCGTCGGCGGTCAGATCGGTGTCGAGCGAGTAGCCCTGCTTCTCCTTGTGCATGTCGAGGATCTCCTCGAAATGCTCATGGCCGACGCCGAGCACGACGTCGGAATACATGGTGATGAAGCGGCGATAGGAATCGAAGGCGAAACGGCGGTCGCCGGACTTGGCCGCGAGCGCCTCGACCGTTTCGTCGTTGAGGCCGAGATTGAGCACGGTGTCCATCATGCCCGGCATCGAGGCGCGGGCGCCGGAGCGCACCGACACGAGCAGCGGGTTGGCACGATCGCCGAACACCTTGCCGGTGATCTTGCCGACCTGGATCAGCGCCTTCTCGACCTGCTCCTTGAGCGCGGCCGGGTATTTTTCACCGTTGGCGTAGTAGTAGGTGCAGACCTCGGTGGTGATGGTGAAGCCCGGGGGCACCGGCAGGCCGAGATTGGCCATTTCGGCAAGGTTCGCGCCCTTGCCGCCGAGCAGATTCTTCATCTCCGACTTGCCCTCGGCCTTGCCGCCGCCGAACGCGTAGACCCATTTGCCCTTCACGGCCGAAGACTTGGCGGCCGAAGACTTGGCGGCCGCTGGCGCGGACTTTTTAGGCGCTGCCTTTTTCAGGGCAGGCTTCTTCGCCGAGACCTTCTTCGGGGCCAATTTCTTGGCCGAATTCTTGGCCGAATTCTTTGATTTGGCGCTGCTGCGCGAAGCCTTGCGTTTAGCCATTTCGGGGTAAACCTAGGTCGATAAGGGGATGGAACTCCGGGCCGTCAAAACACGCCGGTCGGAACGGCGCAAGTCCGGAAATCTGCGGTACCGACAGGTCTTTCGGCCTAGCGGAAGATGCCGAGCCCGATCAAACCGATGACGATCAAATAGGCCGCGACGATGAAGTTCAGCAGCCGCGGCATGATCAGGATCAGGATGCCGGCCAGGAGCGCGACGATAGGCTGCAAATGGGCAACGCCGATGACCATGGTGAAATTCCTTTGATGGGGGGCAGGATGGATGGATGGAACCTTCAACGGTTGAACTAGCATGGAGTTCCGCCTGAGAGGGACCTGCATCCACAGGTTTGGACAGGTGTCGGATGCGCGACAGACGCGCCTCATCGCCCCTGTTGTTTGACGGCGCGGGACGCCGGCCTTGCCATTCCGCCGGTCGATGAAGCCGAGGGGAGCGGAGCGCCGTGAAACGCGGAGGTTTGCGAGACCTCCTGAGCGGCCGGCGCGGCCGCCCGAGACGCTGGCGAGGCGTCTCCCCTCCGTTTGCGATCACGGAGAGGCGCCTCACGGCGCTCCACTGGCGGCGATTTGTGTTCGCGGGGCCGTAGCTTCCGGGTGACGGCCACGATCGGCGCCCCTCGCGGAGCGACGACCTCCGGCAGGCTTTCGCCCACCTTCACCGGCACCGCGTCCAGCCATTGAAGGCAGAGCCCCGTAGTGGGCCCGGACGGCTGCCAGCGACCTCCCGGAGGCGGGGTTACGAGCCCCGCCCCGCATCCCATCCCGCTTCAGGATCGTCTCTAGAAACGCCCCTTGATGGACCGGACGATTCGGTAAATCATCCTATTATGGGAACTCTATCAAGTGACATCGGGGGCCGGCCTGGAGCCAGTCACCGGCTCACCGCAATGCGCGGCGCTCCCAAAACTTCCTTGAGGGTGCTCAGAAGCCGCTGCCCAATATTATAATGGCCGAAGAAATTCGGGTGCAGGATGCCGGACGTCAGCGGTCCGGCCGCGACCATGCATTTCTTCTTCTCCGCATCCCATTTGCCGCCCTTGCTGCCGCAGTTGTCCTCGGACGCAAGAATAAGCGGATAACTGTTGATCGGGTCCTCGGGAATCCAGTCTTGTTTCTTCCAGGAATCGAAAATGCCAATGAACCACGAGTTCTTGGCACAGAGCCCGCGCCGCAGATCGTCCGGTCCGACCAGATTCTGTAGCCGAAGGATATGCGCCGGCCGACCTTCGTCCGTCCACATCTTGCCGCTCGCGTCGCGGATTTCGGAGTTGAGCCCGTCGACGACGAGATGTGCCAGCTTCGACTCGTCCTTTGTGATGAGCAGGTTGAACAGGCTTGAATTCTTGCCGAAAGCCTCTTGCCGCTGAGCCTTCGTGCCCGGCGCGAACCTGCCGTGGAAGGACCGGGCCGCGTATTCGGTTTGAAACTGCGTGAAACGGCCGCCGTTGGTGTTCGCAGTCCCGCAAAGGACGTCCTTGCCATACATGCTTGGATCAACATATTCATAAAGGATGACGTTCTTTGGTGCGATCTTCTGGTGCACCGCCGCCGCCAGCTTCTCGAACCGCGCACCGAGTTCGGTCAGAGGCTCTTTGAGCGCGGTCACCCATTTCTTCTCCCACGCCGCCCGCTTCTGCTTGCCGGATGGCGGATCGCTGAGGATCAGATCGCGCGCGATTTCGCCGAAGGCGATGTCATTGCCGCCGACGACGATGAGCAAAATGTCCGGCTTTACGCAGTTGGCAGGCGTCTTGCACAACAGGTCATGCAATGCGTCGATCTGCGGCTTCAGCTTGTTCTCGTCCTCGCGCGGCGCATTGCTTTTTGTGCCATCAATCAGCGGCGGCAACTCCAGCCCGGGTTGCCCCGCCTCCTGCCACATCATCCGCGTCTGCGGGATCGTCTGCCGTCCGGCGTAGGGCTCCAGAATCCCCTCCATTATTTCCGCACCCGAGCAAGCATAGCTCACGAATGTGACGCTTTGTTTTTTGTTCTGGTACGCGAGAAAGCCGGCGGCTTGCGGAGCACTCGACAATAGCGAGCGATGACAGCGCGTATCCCACCAGATGGCTGGATATGCGTTTTGCTGTTGCGGGTTATCGTTCTTCTTGACGACGGACAGATGAGGATTACCTTCGCCGGACACATATGAATCACCGAGTACGGCAATCACAAGATCGGTCGGCCGAATTTCCAGCTTGAGGATTGTTATTTCCTGGCCGTTAGAGCGAACAAGTTTGATATTTATTTCGCTCGTCTCGTTGAGTGGAATGTCCGAGAAAACGCGCGGTTTACAATCGTTCTCGACTTGCGGGCGCGTATTTACTTGGCCATTTTTCTGCGGAACGGCTGCCGACCAGATACAACGCGCCTTAATCGGAACTCCCTTGACGGATACGCGAACGCTGCGCATCTGGTTATGAAACCAGTCACCCCCATAATTCTGAATGCTTTCGTCCCACGCCGTCTTCCAGTTTAACTGATCGCCTTGGCCGCCATCTTCATTTTCGATCAACGGCACGTATTTCCTTGCCTTTACGATCTCAACAACACGTTGGACGTAGTAATCCTGATCGATCGTCGGCGCGTTCTGCTGATGCGTCTCCCGGTCGAGAACGCGAAAGCGATCCACCACTTCCCAATCGGCCGTTTGGCCAAAAGCCTGCGTTGCGACGAAAAATAGCCCGGCCGCCAGCGCCACCCCGATTCGCATGCCGCCCCCCATCAGCACACAACCATACCGGTAGTTTCTACCGATATTCTAGCGTGTCAATGGGTGCAGCGAGGGGCCGTGCGCTCAGCCCTCGATCCGCGAGAAATCCGCAACCGCACGCGTCGCTTCGCGGATTTCGTTGAGCAGCGTCAGGCGGTTGGCACGCACCGCCTTGTCGTCGGCGTTCACAGTGACCTTGTCGAAGAAGGCATCGACCGTGGGGCGGAGTTTCGCCAGCGCGCGCATAGCGGCGGCGAAATCTTCCTTGCCGACCGCAGCCGCCGCCTCCTGCTTGGCGGTGGCGATGGCGCCAGCGAGCGCCTTCTCTTCCGCCTCCTTCAAGAGCGCGGCATCGACGCGGCCGGCGTAAGCCTTGCCGTCCTTCTTCTCCTCAATGCGCAGGATGTTGGAGGCGCGCTTGACGCCGGCCAGCAGGTTCTTGCCGTCGTCGGTATCGAGGAACGCACCGAGCGCCTCGACGCGGCGCACGACCATGAGCAAATCATCCTGTCCGGAGAGGGCGAAGACGGCATCGACCAGATCGTGGCGAGCGCCCTGCTCGCGCAACTGCACCTTGAGACGATCGGCGAAGAACGAGAGCAGATCAAGCGTCGGCGTCACGAAGGAATGCGCCTCGACCAGCTTCGGCGCGGCAATGCTGCGCTCCTTGGCGGAGACCAGCACTTCGAGCTTCATCGCCAGTTCGATGTCGGTGGCGCTGATATTGGCAATGTCGTCGTGGATCGGATGCAGCACGGCGAAAGCTTCGGTGAGCGCCTCGTCGCGCGCCACCGAACCGAAGTGCCGCCACAACAGGCGGCGCAGCGGCAGCCGCAACTGGTTGTCGATGACGATACGGATGAGGCCGAGCGCGGCGCGGCGCAGCGCGAACGGATCCTTCGAGCCGGTCGGCTTTTCGTCGATCGACCAGAAGCCGACCAACGTGTCGATCTTGTCGGCGAGCGCCACGGCGATGGCGACCGGATCGGACGGCACCAGATCCTCGGGGCCCTTCGGCCGGTAGTGATCCTCGATGGCATGCGCCACCGCTTCGTCCTCGCCCTGGGCCTCGGCGTAATAACGCCCCATCAGGCCCTGCAATTCGGGGAATTCGCCGACCACTTCCGTGAGCAGGTCGGCCTTGCACAAGGTGGCGGCGCGTTCGGCCTTGGCGCGATCGGCGCCGACGAGCGGTGCCAGGTCGCCGGCGAGCGCGACGACGCGGGCGATGCGCTCGGCCTGGCTGCCGAGCTTTTCGTGAAAGACGATGTGCTCGAATTTCGCCAGCCGGTCTTCGAGCTTCGTCTTCAGGTCGGTGTCGTAAAAGAACTTGGCATCGGACAAGCGCGCGCGGATGACGCGCTCATTGCCGGCGACGATGGCCTTGCCGCCGTCGGTTGCCTCGATGTTCGAGACGAGGATGAAACGGTTGACCAGCTTGCCGGTCTGCGGATCGCGCAGCACGAAACATTTCTGGTTGGCGCGGATGGTCGAGCGGATGACTTCGCCGGGAATGGCGAGGAAGTCCTTGTCGAACGAGCCCATCAGCGGCACCGGCCATTCGACCAGGCCGGCGACTTCGGCGGTGAGGCCTTCGTCCTCGACGAGCTCGAAGCCCTGCGCGAACGCCAGGTTCCTGGCGTCGGTGCGGATGATGTCCATGCGCCGCGCCGGATCGAGCACGACCTTGGCCTTGTCGAGCGCGGCGACGTAATCGTCGAAGCGGCGCACCTTGAAGGCGGCCGGCGCCATGAAGCGATGGCCGCGCGTCTCGTTGCCGGCCTTGATGCCGTCGATGTCGAAGGGCAGCACCACCGGCTCTTCGGTTTCCGGACCGAAGGTGGCGATGATCGAGTGCAGCGGCCGCACCCAATTCAGCTTGCCGGAGCCCCAGCGCATCGACTTCGGCCACGGGAAGCCGCGCACGATCTCGGGGATGATCTCGGCGACCACCGCGACGGCGTCGCGGCCCTTCTTCTCGGTGATGGCGACGTAGAAGTCGCCCTTCTTGTCGGCCTGCACCTTGGCCTGGTCGATCGAGGTCAGGCCGGCGGCCTTCATGAAGCCGGCGATCGCCTGTTCCGGGGCGCCGACTTTCGGTCCCTTGCGCTCTTCCTTGAGGTCGGGCTGGCGCGCCGGCACTCCCTGCACGGTGAGCGCCAGGCGTCGCGGCGTGGCGAAGGCCTTGGCGCCCTCATAGACAAGACCCGCCGCGACCAGCCGGTCGGTGACCAGCTTCTTCAGGTCGTCGGCGGCGCGCGCCTGCATCCGCGCCGGGATTTCCTCGGAAAACAGCTCAAGCAGAAGGTCGGGCATGGCGGTCGATTCAATGGGGAAAATGCGCCGCCTGCCTAGCAAGTGCGGCCGCTGATGTCACCCGGCGCCTACCAGCCGCCGCCGCCACCACCACCGCCGCCCCCGCCCGAGCCGCCACCGCCGCCGGAGAAACCCGACGAGCCGGACGAAGCCGGCACCGCCGAGGCGAGCGCGCTCGAGGTCGCGGCCACGGTCGAGGCGACCGTGCGGCCGAAGTCGGAGCCCGACCATGAGCCGCTGCTCCAGGCCGGCTGGTAATGCCGCATCGGGTCGGCGTCGTCCGGATGGGCACGCTTGAGCGCGGCGGCGAAGGCCTCCGACCACGGCTTCTCGACATTGAGCGCCACCGCGTAAGGCAGCAGCGCCTCGAAGCGCTCGGCGGTGATCTCCGGCGCCTGCAGGTTGAGGCGGTCGGATTCGGCGGTCTCGAGATAGAGCTTGAAGCCGGCGAGTTGATCCATGATCGGCCGGCCGAGCGCGGTCGGCGCCCGCATCAGCCAGACGAACAGGCCGTTGAGCGCGGCAAAGCCGACGATCAGCAGGAACGGCAACGCATGGCCTTCGACGAAGGACAGCGCCATCGGCAGCGCGCTCGCGGCGAAACCTTCCGGCAAGGCCGCGCGGAAGATCGTGAAGCCGGCCACGCCCAGGATGACGAGCACGACCAAAGTCAGCGCCGCGCGCACCGCGGCGGCGAAAGAGTTGACGCCGACGATGCTCAGGATGATCGGCACCAGGACCATGCCCAGCCAGAAACTGGCAAAGCCGCTGAAGACAATGATCATGATGTCTTCGTCGCGCATGCCGCCGAAGGCGATGACGCCGGCGACCACGGCGGCGGTCATCGCCGCGCCAGCGAGCACGTAGCCGAGATTGCGGCGGAAGAAGCGGTTCTTGTTTTCGCTCTCGATCGCCGTCGTGAACTTGGTGCCGATCTCGGCGACCTTGGTGCCGTTGGCCTTGTCGATGACGATGCTGCCGCCGTGGCCGTCGACCCAGGTTTCGATGGCGCGCTCGCCGTCCGGCAGCGCCATCGTGCCGCCGGGCGCGGGCTTGCCGGTCGATTTCAGCGTCAGCGATTTGCCCGACGCGTCCTGATCGAAGCGGATGAGGCCGCGCACCGCCAGCGACAGCGCCGCCGCGGTGAAGGCGCGCCACTTCTCGCGGCCGAAGCCCCAGTTCTCGATGTAATTGGCGAGCCCGGGCGAGACGTCCTTGGGCGGATAGAATAGCGGAATGATGGTGCCGGGCCGCGGATCGCGGCCGACCGCGCGCCAGGCCATCACATAATAGATCAGCACGGCGATGAACCCGCCGAGGCCGAGGATCCAGGCGCGGTTATCGCGCAGCATCCACCAGAACTCGTCGCTGCCGCTTGGCGGCGTGACCGCGCCGTCCGGCAGCGCGGCGACCACGGTCAGGCCCTCGCCCGAGGCCAGCGGCCGCGTCGTGTTGACGATGAGCGCGCCGTCATTGCCGATGTCGCTGCGCCAGTCGGCACCCCGCGCGCCGCGCGGCCCGGTGAACGCGAGCCAGCGCGTCGGCCTGAGACGATCGGCGAGTTCGAGCCGGTAGCTCGCGGCATAGATCGGGAAATTCCAGAAATTGCCTGTGACGTTCCAGTTCAGCTCCGGTCTGCCGTCGAACCAGCGCACTTGCCTGCCAGTCTTGTAGCGGATGACATATGTGTGCTCGCCGGCCGGCAGCATCGTATCCTTGTCGCCGGCATAGATGCGGATATAGCCGTTGTTCTGCCGCTCGGTGAAATGCGGCTCGGCCTTGCCGTCGCGCGTGACGTCGACGAGCGTGAAGGGCACCTCGTGCAGCTTCTTCTGCGCGTCGATGAAGGTCAGCGGGAAATCGCGGAAGATGCCGCGGCGGATCTGCGCGCCTTCGGCTCGGACGCGGATGCGCTCGGTGACGGTGAGTTCGCCGTCGTGAGCGAGGCTGACGGTCGAATCGAAATTGAGGATCGCCTCGGTCGCTGCGGCACGGCCGCAGCCGAGCGCCAGCGCAGCCGCAACGATGAGGCCTGCCAGCCGCGTCATGATGGCGTGCCGAGCGACACCTGCGGCACCGCGCGCTCGCTCTCGCTGGACAGTTCGAAGAACGGCCGCTCGGCAAAGCCGAACAGCCCGGCGACAATATTGGACGGAAACGACTGCACCAGCACATTCTGGTTGCGCGCCGCGCCGTTGTAATAGCGCCGCGCCATCTGCAGTTCGTTTTCCAGCGTCGAGAGTTGCTGCTGCAAGTCGAGGAAGTTGGCGCTCGCCTTCAGATCGGGATAGCTCTCGGCAACCGCCATCAGTTTGCCGAGCGCGGCCGACAGCGCGCCTTCGGCCTGGGCGCGGGCCGCAATGTCGTCGCGCGGCAGGGCGCTCGCTTGCCCGCGCAGCCGGGTGACGTCGTCGAGCACGCCGCGCTCGTGCGCGGCATAGCCTTTCACGGTCTCGACCAGGTTCGGCACCAGTTCGGCGCGGCGCTTGAGCTGCACATCGATGCCGCTCCAGGCTTCGTTCGCCATCTGCCGCGTTCGCACCAAGCGGTTGAACAGGACGATGACGAAGATAACGACGACGGCGAGAATGACGAGGAGGATGGTGAGCATGGTCTTCTCCTTCACCCTCCCCTGGAGGGGGAGGGTCGGCGCGCGGAGCGCGCCGGGGTGGGGTGAACAGACGACCGCGGAGTCCGCTCGTGCTTCATCGCGATGACCTCGCCATCCGATGCGCCGTAGAGAGCCTCATATATCGCTTCCAATACACCGCGCGAATTCCGCACGACATCATTGTTCCATAAGCGGAGCACGCGATACCCCTCGCCTTCGAGCCATCGCGTTCTCTCACGATCACGGATCAAGCCCGGGCCCTCGCCATGCTGCGAACCGTCAACCTCGATGACGAGATGCGCCGCCAGACAAGCAAAGTCGACTATGTAATTTCCCAGAGGGACTTGGCGGCGGAAGTGAGTGCCGCGCGTCTCGAGGCGGCGGAGATGACGCCAGAGTATCGTTTCGGCGTTGGTCGCATTGCCGCGCAAGCGCCGTGCCGACGCGCGTTTGAAGTTGCTGATTGGCGGACGACTTGCCATCGCAGATCACCCCACCCCGCCGCCTTCGGCGGCGACCCTCCCCCTCCAGGGGAGGGTGAAGAAGCCTAACCCCTCCCCACAAGGGGGAGGGGAACAAGGCGGAGCCAGCCTATCCGCTTATGAAACTTTAGCCAGCCCCGCCGGCTTCGGTGGCGAGCCAGGCGGCGCCGCAGGCTTTCGCCAGTTCGCGCACGCGCAGGATGTAGCTCTGCCGCTCGGTCACCGAGATGACGCCGCGGGCGTCGAGCAGATTGAAGACGTGGCTCGCCTTGATGCACTGATCGTAAGCCGGCAATGCCATCGCGTGCTTCGAATTGTCTTCGTTGTAGCCGGCGTCGAGATACTTCTTGCACGCCTGCTCGGCCATCTTGAATTGCTCGAACAGCATGCCGGTATCGGCGACTTCGAAATTGTGTTTCGAATATTCGCGCTCGGCCTGCAGGAAGACGTCGCCATAGGTGACCTTGCGGTCGCCGTCGAGGCCGTTGAAGTTCAGGTCATAGACGCGGTCGACGCCCTGCACATACATGGCGAGGCGCTCGAGGCCGTAAGTCAGTTCGCCAGCGACCGGCGCGCATTCGACGCCGGCGACCTGCTGGAAGTAAGTGAACTGCGACACTTCCATGCCGTCGCACCAGCACTCCCAGCCGAGACCCCAGGCCCCAAGCGTCGGGCTCTCCCAGTCGTCCTCGACGAAACGGATGTCGTGCAGGTCGGACGAGATGCCGATCACCTTCAGCGAGTCGAGATAAAGCTGCTGGATGTCGGGCGGCGACGGCTTCAGGATCACCTGGAACTGGTAATAGTGCTGCAGCCGGTTCGGGTTCTCGCCATAGCGGCCGTCCTTCGGCCGGCGCGACGGCTGCACATAGGCGGCATTCCACGGCTTCGGCCCGAGTGCGCGCAAGGTGGTCGCCGGATGGAAGGTGCCGGCTCCGACTTCCATGTCATAGGGCTGCAGGATCACGCAGCCCTGCCCCGCCCAGAATTGCTGGAGCGCGAGGATCAACCCCTGAAACGAGCGGGACGGGTCGAGATTGGGCTGCGGCGCAGGCATGGAACGTTCGGGCTTCCGGATCGTTTTTATGAGCGGCCGTTACTTACTGATTTTAAAGGCTAACGGCGGCCGGGACCGTATCGGCGGCACCCAGGTGGGTCAAGTCGAGACACTTGTAACGATCGACTTTAGGCGATCTTGAAAGAGACGCCCTAGGTTACCAACTGAACGGCGGGCAAGAGAACAGGATACTGAATGTTGGCGTTTCAGCTGATCGGGTTGGGATTCCTCGCACTGTTCCTCGGCGCTTTGGTGACAGGCGATCACCGCGCGACCCGCTGACCGGGGCCCGCTCTCTCTCATCCTCAACGCAGGATTAAAGCCGGTACTCGCCGGTCGATGGATCGCGCCGCAATGTCGGCCGTGCTTCACGATCGGTGACGCGCACCCGAACGCGGCGCTGCTCGTCGAGCTCGTCGTTGATGCGGCGGGCTTCCTTGACGACCCAGTGCACGACCATCGCGCCGCCGAGCGCGGCAAACGACCATTTCACCAACGGCGACAGCAAAATCGCGGGCATAACGGCTCCTTGCGGGACCTCCCGGTCCCTGGTGGCAGTTCCGCGATCATTCTGACCAATCGCGGCGATTTCGCGACCGAAAACGCCGGCTACGCCTTACAGGCCGTAACGCGACCAAAGGGCGCGCTCGTCCAGCGCGGAGATGATCTCGTCGGCAAAGCCGGCTCGCCCTGCCCCGCCGAACAGGCTGGCCAGCGACAGCCGGCGGGCGAGGAACGAGCGCTCACCGGCAATCAGCGGCATGCGCACCTTGTCGCCGTAACGCTCGCGCAGGCTCGTGCGCAGATCGCCGCGGCCATCGGCGAGCCCAAGTTCGATGGCGCGCGACGCGGTCCAGAATTCGCCGGAGAACAGCGTCTTCTCGGTGCCCCTCAGCCGCGCGCCGCGGCGCTTCTTCACCAGCGCGATGAAGTGCTCGTGCATATCGGCCTGGATCGCCTTGATGCGCTTGACGTCCTCGGGCTTCTCCTCGAGGAACGGATCGAGCATCACCTTGCGATCGCCGGCGGTGTAAACGCGCCGTTCGATGCCGAGCTTCTTCATGAGTTCGGGAAAACCGAACGAGCCGCCGACCACGCCGATCGAGCCGACCACGGAAAAATCGTCGCAGATGATCTCGTCGCCGGCGCAGGCCAGCATGTAACCGCCAGAGGCGCCGGCGTCCTCGATGAAGGCCAGCACGGTGAGTTTCTTCTCCTCCGCCAGATGCCGGATACGGCGGAAGATCAGGTGCGACTGCGTCGGCGAGCCGCCTGGCGAATTGATGAGCAGCGCCACCGCCCGCGCCCGCGGAATGGCGAAGGCGCGGTCGAGCGTCTTGGCGACGCTGGCCAGCGTCATGCCCGGCCGCAACGGCGTCGAGACACCAATCACGCCCGACAGTCGTACCACCGGTACCACCGGAATGTCCGAGCGGAACCGCGGCGGCACCAAGAGCCGCAAGGCAGCGAGGATTCGATCAAATACCTTAGCCATGGCTCCAGTTAGTCAGTCCCGCCGGGCCAAGTCAAAGAAAGACGCGGTAGTCCATGCTGCGACATCACGCCCGGCCCGCGGCGCCCGCCCGATCACAGAAATTTGCACATCGTTAACCACACCATGGTCAGTGGAAATGGATGGCGCCCACCCTATGTCATGGGCCGGGGGAACGGATGCGCGTCGTTGCAGTTGCAGAGAGCGGAGCAAAGACCATGGACCCCAAACTCGCCATCATGTTTCTGCTCATCGGGGCGGTGCTGACGCTGTCGTCTTTCGAAGGCGGTGCGCTCGACCGCGCGCGCCAGCAGATCAAGCGCACCATCCGCAACGGGCGCTAGTTCAGGGCTGCGCCATCGGCAGCGGCTGCGCCATACGCAAAATGTCTTCCACGGCCTGGGTCGGTTTTCCGCCGGCGTCATTGAGCGCCAGCGGAGGGTAATCCGGCAGCCGGCCCGCGCCGCCATTCACGGCCCGCACCAGCACCCGGATCGCGCCGGCATCCGGACGCGGCAGCACCGGCAATACTCCGATCTCACCGAAATGCGGCTGCATCGCCGCGATGAGGCCGTCGCGCCCTGCTGCGCGCCAGATCACGGTGAGCACGCCGCCCGGCTTGAGCAGGAAAGCCGCCGCCGCGATCCAGCGCGCGGCGAGGCCGTCACCGGCGACATGCGCCAGGCGCCGCCGCGCATCCGGCGAGCTCTGTTGCCGGGCGGGATCGTTGAACGGCGGGTTCATCAGCACGCGATCGAAGCTCTGCTCGGCCAGTCCGGCTGCCGCAAGCGCCGCAACGTCCTCGACGTCGCAGGTGACGGCGCGGACGCGGCCGGCGAGGTCGTTGCGCCGCGCGTTCTCGCCGGCAAGCACCGCGAGGGCGGGGTCGATCTCGACCAGGGTGACGTCGAGGCCGGGGATACGGCGCGCCAGTGCCAGCCCTGCCCCGCCAATGCCGGCGCCGAGATCGACGGCGCGCTCGCCGGCTGCGCCGCCAGTCGCGGCGGCGAGCAGGATGGCGTCGTGGCCGACGCGGTGGCCGCGCTTGGGCTGCAGCAGGCGCAGGCGGCCGCCGAGTACGGCGTCGTCTGTGGTGTCGATGTCAGCGCTCATAGATCTCAGGCGTTATCCGGCCGCAGCTCGTGGCCAAGGCCGGCTTCGACCAGCAGCCGGCGCGCGGCCGCCTCCTCGCTATCGGCGACCAGGACGCGGCGCGGCAGCACGCCAAGCGAACCTTCGAGTACGCTCATGTTCTGATCGAACACCAGATGTTCGATGCCGGCGCCGTCGAGCAGCGCCGTGATCGCGGACACCAGCACCGCGTCGTTGGTGCGCAGAATCTCGCGCATTACCCTGACTTCCGCCGCTCATCCCCCGCCGCCCGCTGGCCGAGATAAGCCAGGAGCTTCATCTCGCGGCGGCCGCGCGTCACGGTGTCGAGCACCAGGCCGACCGCGAGCGACAGGAACGCCATCAGCATCAGGCCCATGGCCAGCACGGCCGTCGGCAGGCGCGGCACCAGATGCGTCTCGAAGAAGGTGACAATGATCGGCACCGCCAGGATCACCGAGATCAGCGCCAGCACGCAGCCGATCGCGCCATAGAATGGAAACGGCCGCTCGCTGCGATAAAGCTGCGCGATCATCCAGAGGATGCGGAAGCCGTCGCGCCAGGTGTTGAGCTTGGACGTGGAGCCTTCCGGCCGCGCGTAATATGGCGTGTCGATCTCGGCGACCGGCAGGCCGAGTTCGAGCGCGTGCACCGTGAGCTCGGTTTCGATCTCGAAGCCCGACGACAGCATCGGGAAGGATTTGACGAAGCGGCGCGAGAACACGCGGTAGCCCGACAGCATGTCGTCGAAGGCCGAGCCGAACACCGCGGCGACGAACGAGGTCAGCAGCCAGTTGCCGGTGCGGTGGCCGGCGCGATAGGCGGCGACCTCCTGATCGACGCGCTTGCCGACGACCATGTCGAGCCGGTCGCGCAGCAACAGGTCGATCATCTTCGGCGCGCTCGGCGCGTCATAGGTGGCGTCGCCATCGACCAGCACGTAGATGTCGGCGTCGATGTCGCTGAACATGCGGCGCAGCACGAAGCCCTTGCCCTGGTGGCGCTCCTCGCGCACCACGGCGCCGGCGGCCCTGGCCACGGCGATGGTGTCGTCGGTCGAATTGTTGTCGAAGACATAGACGACGGCGTCCGGCAGCGCCGCCTTGAAGTCGCGCACGACCTGGGCGACGGCCGCCTGCTCGTTGTAGCACGGCACCAGAACGGCGACCCGGAAGGCCCCCCGCCCCGGCGCCGGATCGTCGCTCGCCGTCACCGCGCTGTCGACGCGCTTGTCCATTGCCGCCCCTGTTCCCGGCCCCGCCCGCGAGGCCTTGCCCCGATACCATAGCGTTTCTATGCTCGGCTTGTCCCTCGTGTCGAGGCGCGATAAAGCGACCGCAGATCTACCCAGGAGAGTGCGTCTTGGCCGTCGTCGTTCCGTTCGAAAGTCCGCAGGCTGCCTCGATCGAGCGCCTCGTCAAGCTGCTCGCGCCGGCCATGGAGCGTGTCAATTCGACGATTCTCGACCGCACCGGCTCCGATGTCACCATGATCCCGGAGGTCGCCAACCACCTGATCTCGTCAGGCGGTAAGAGGCTGCGCCCGATGCTGACCTTGGCCATGGCGCAACTGTCGGGCTATGCCGGCGACGGCCATATCAAGCTCGCCGCGGCGGTCGAATTCATGCACACCGCGACGCTGCTGCACGACGACGTGGTGGACCAGAGCGACATGCGGCGCGGCAAGCAGGCGGCGCGCATGCTGTGGGGCAACGAGGCGAGCGTGCTGGTCGGCGACTTCCTGCTCGGCCAGGCCTTCAAGATGATGGTCGAGGTCGGCAACCTCACCGCGCTCGACATTCTCTCATCGGCCGCGGCGGTGATCGCCGAGGGCGAGGTGATGCAGCTCGGCGCGGCGAAGAACACCGCGACCAACGAGGACGAATATCTCGCGGTGATCCGCGCCAAGACCGCCGAATTGTTCGCGGCGGCCTGCGAGGTCGGCCCGGTGCTGGCCGGCCGCGACAAGACCGAGATCGCCGCCTGCCGCTCCTACGGCATGAATCTCGGCATCGCCTTCCAGCTCGTCGATGACGCGCTCGACTACGGCGGCAAGTCGGCCAAGCTCGGCAAGAATGTCGGCGACGATTTCCGTGAGGGCAAGATCACGCTGCCGGTGGTGCTGTCGTTCCGCCGCGGCTCCGACGCCGAGCGCGCCTTCTGGAATCGCACGCTCGGCGAAGGCAAGATCGAGGACGGCGATCTCGACCATGCCATCGGCCTGATGACCAAGCATCACGCCATCGAGGACACGCTCGGCCGCGCCCGGCACTACGGCGCGATCGCCACCGACGCGCTGGCGCTGGTGCCGGCTTCCGAGATCAAGACGGCGCTGGAAGAGACCGTGGCGTTCTGTATCGCCCGGGCGTTCTGATTATTTCGTGACCGTGTATCCGGTTTCCGGATCGCGCATCAGTTGGAAGCGGATATTCGGGTCCGGATCCTGACCGATGAAGCGGCCATACTGGTAGACCGGCGGCGTGCAGCCGTTCGGCCGCGGCTCGGTGTTGAACCAGATGCCGCGCAAGGTCGGACCGCCGACCTGATTGTAACAGGCCGTATGTTTGACGCGCGCCTTGTTGCCCTTGCGCGCCAGCGCCGGATCGGTGGCGACGAGCCCCCCGCCGACGAGCACAATCGCCGTCATCGCAAGCCATCGCCAGTTCATGACACGTCTCCGGTCTTCCGCGGGACCACCGATATGGCGGCAAATCCGTACGGCCGCAACAGTTCCCGTAAAGTACGGGAAATTCAAGGCGCGCCACACAGCGTGGTCGGCGCCACCCACCAGCCGCGGCCCGCGAGCGCCCGCCCCGCCGCCTCGGCCTCCGCCCCGGTGGCGAACAGCGCGAAGCACGTGGCTCCGGAGCCCGACATGCGGACGAGTTTCGTGCCCGGCAAGGCACGAAGCGCGCCGAGCACTTGGCCGATCACCGGCGCACAGGCGATCGCTGCCTCGTTCAGGTCGTTGCCGTGCGCGGCGAGATAATCGATCAGCGCATCGAAGCGGCGCGGCACCTCGCCGAGGCGCTGCGCGTCCTGCGGCAAACCCTGCCGCGCCAGCGCCGCGAACACATCGCGCGTGGCAACGGCGACGCGCGGATTGACCAGCACCGCCGGCAGCGGCGGCAGATCGAGCGGCGGCGACAGCCGCTCGCCGATGCCGCTCATGACGCAGGCGCGCGAGCCAATGCAGACCGGCACATCGGCGCCGGTGCGCAACGCCGCGGTCATGATCCGCGCGTCGTCGAGCGACAGATCGTTGAGCCGCGCCAGCAGGCGCAGCGCCGCCGCGGCGTCGGCCGAACCGCCGCCGATGCCGGCGGCCACCGGAATATGCTTGTCGAGAATGAAGCGGCCGGTCTTGAGGCCTGGCACCAAAGCCGCCAGCGCGTCATGCGCCTTGACGATGAGATTGTCGCGCGCCGCGCCGATGACATCGGCGAACGGCCCGCGCGCTTCAACGCTGACATGGCCGGCCGGCTCGAGCGTCAACGTATCGGCGACATCGGCGAAGACGACCAGGCTTTCCAGCTCGTGGTAGCCATCGGCGCGCTTGCCGGTGACGCGCAAAGTCAGGTTGATCTTGGCGCGGGCGGGTTGGGTGAGTTCGTCTGTTCCCCTCCCCTCGCGAGCCCTTGCCAGTGGTGGGGAGGGGTCAGGGGTGGGGGGAATAGACATCGTTGAAAAAGCGAAGAGCCCCCCACCCCGCTTCACATCGCTAACACGATGTGAAGCGACCCTCCCCGCCGCTTCGCGGGGGGAGGGAAAAGAAAGTGCTAGCCGCCGTTGCCCTGCTTGGCTGCCGGCTTTTCCGTCGAATTGGCCTGCGAGGTCGCTTCCTGGGGCAGGCCGTGCTGCAGCTTCTGCAGGATCTTCGGCAGTTCATCCGGATCGGGCTTGAGGTCGCGCGCATGGGCCCACTGGAAGGTCGCTTCCAGTTTGCGGCCGACGCGCCAGTAGGCATCTCCGAGATGATCGTTGATCGTCGGATCTTCCGGCTTGAGGCCGATGGCGCGCTCCAGTTCCTTGGTCGCTTCCTCGTAATTGCCGAGCCGGTAATAGGCCCAGCCGAGCGAGTCGACGATGTAGCCGTCGTCGGGACGCTGCGCGACGGCCTTCTTGATCATGGCCATGCCCTCGTCGAGGTTCACGCCCTGATCGATCCACGAGTAGCCGAGATAGTTGAGCACGTGCGGCTGGTCCGGGAACAGCTCCAGCGCCTTCTTCAGGTCGGCTTCGGCCTTCGGCCACTGTTTGGAGCGCTCGTAGCAGATGCCGCGGAAATAGAAGACGGTCCAGTTGCCCTTTTCCGGCTTGCCGATCAGGTCGAGGGCCTTGGTGTAGGCTTCGCCGCATTCGGCGAATTTCTTGTGGCCGCGCTCGAGATTGCCGAGCGCCAGGATCGCTTCGAGATCCTTCGGGTCGGCCTTGATGATCTCCTCGAGACGCTTCTGCGCCTCGTCGCCGCGATCGAGCGCGTCGAGATCGGCCGCCATCTGGATCGAGGCGTTGCGATACAAGGGCGAGTTCGCCGGAATGCGCTCATAGACCTTGATCGCCATGTCCGGCTTCTTCAGCGATTCATAGAGATCGGCCAGCGACAGCAGCGCCAGCGGGTGCGACGGCGACAGGTGCAGCGCCAGCTGCAGATAGACGAGGCCGAGGTCTTCGCCGCCGCGCCGGCCGAGCGAGGCGCCAAGCCCATACAGCGCCTCGGCGCCGCCGGCCTGCGGACCGGTCACGAGCAGCGGCAGCTTGTCGCCAGCCTTGACCTTGTTCATCTCCTCGACGATCAGCGGATGGCGCGGCAGAACCTTGTCGAAAGCCTCGAATACGTCGAGCGCTTCCTTGGAGGTCTTGTTGCGCGACAGCCAGCCGCCATAGGCCTCGACAACGCGCAGCGCCGTCGGGTCCTGTTTGTAGGCGCGCTCCAGACGCTTGCCGGCGTCCTTCTTCTGCCCGGCGGCATCGAGGATCAGGCCGGCATGCAGATCCTTGAAGATGCCGTACCAGTCCGGCCCCGACAGCCGATCGATGGTCGCGACCGCGGCCTTGGCATCGCCGGCGCCGGCCTGGCTCCAGGCAGTGAGCAGCGTTGCTGTCAGGTCGGTGATTGGCCCGCGAACCGACTGCGCCAGATTGCGGCGTGCGGTGGCGAAGTGCCCGATCTTGATGTCGTGCACGCCCATGACCAGGCGCGACACGCGGTCCGACTTGTCGGAGGCGACGACGCGGTCGGCGAATTTGACCGCTTCGTTGATGTCGCCCCCCACCAGCAGCGACAGGAAAGCCCGATCGAGCAGTTCGGCGTTCTTGGGGTCGCGGCGCAAGGCCGATCGATAATAGGCGGCGGCAGCCAGCGCATCGCGCTGCTGGCCGGCATGCCGGGCAGCCAGGTAGCTGCCCGAGGCGGTCATGCCCGACAAATCGAGCGCGCTCGGCCCGTTTTCGCGCGGCGTCTGAGCCTTCGCCGAAGCAGGGGCAACGGCATGGAAAGCGAAGACAAAAACAGAGAACGCGGCGCCGGCGGCGAAACACCGGAACGGGCTCGAAAATTTCACTGGCGATGCTCCATGAAGCGCCGGCGCGGCTTTCCGCGCTGAGTCGCTAAGGTTAAGCCCAGAATGACCGTTTTGCGCCGCAACCGCAAGAACGCCCCCATCCCAGGCGGCCGCAGCCCAATCGCCGCACATTGACCGCGCCGGTGTGGCGGCAGCAAGGCCGACGCCTTCACGTTCCACGACAAGGCCGCCCGCTTCGAGATCGCACGACGCCGCCACCGCCCGGGCGGGGGCCGGGGCTGGGGCAAAAGCTTCTTCCCTATTTACGAGCACTCTACATTATTGCAACCTATAGATGTAGTGTGAAAGCCATCCCCGCGCCTGCCGCCCCGAAAGGACCGACAATGTTCACCCAAACCCACCGCCCCGGCATCGCAGCCATCACGCTCTGCACCGCCATTTTCATATCGGCCGTCGCTGCGTCCCCTGCCCGAGCCGCGCCCGATCCCGGCTGTCCGGCCTTCGGCTGGTCCGAGGGTCTCGGCCAATATCTGTCGCCGACCGCCGCCTTTCCAACCGAGGACACCAAGAACCTTAACGCGCCGGATTGCGTGTTTCACCAGTGGTCGTGGGAGGCGTTCGTCTGGGCGACCGCGCTGGTGAACGGCCCCGGCGGCAACAAGGTGCCGCGCTTCATGACCTTGCCGACGCCCGACATGTTCCTGGCGCCCGGCACCCCGCGGCCGCCGGCCGTGCTGCGGCTCGGCGCGCGCTCGCGCGTGGTGCGCGGCGAGAGCGGCTACAGCGAAGGCGCCGGCTCGATCGTCGAGGCCGACGGCAACATGATGGTCTCGCAGAATGGCTATCCGGTTTACGCCTCGGTGCACATGAACCCGTCCTACTTCGCGACCGCCCGGCAAAATCTCATCATTGATGGCGGTTACCAGAAAGGCGATCCGAACCGTTTCTTCAATGTCGGCGCCGCGGTGTTCAAGGCGACCTGGCTGCGTCTCGACCCCGGCCAGCAGGCACCCGCCGGCGCCTACGTGACGCAGGCCGAAGTGCCGGTGCTGGCAACTTCCGTGCAGCCGGGATCGGTGACGATCGCGCCGGTGCCCAACAAGTTCGTCAAGGTGCCGGTCGCGCTCGTCGGCCTGCATGTCGTCGGCTACACCGTCAACCACCCGGAATTCCTGTGGGGCACCTTCGAGCATCAGCTCAACACGCCGGCGAGCGCCGACAACACCTTCGATCCATCGGCCGGCACTAGCGATCCGAAGAGCTACACCTTTTACAAGGGCGGCACGCCGTACAGTCAGGTCAACAATGCGGCGTCGCCGCCGCAGCTCGCGCTCAATGCGGCGACGCAGAAGCTGTCGCCGGCGACCAACGCCGTGCTGGAGAACGCGACCGGCGGCGAGAACCACCCGAACGGCGCCGACAACATCAAGGTCATCAACCAGCAGGCCAAAGGCAGCGTCGGCAATTTCCCGGCGCCGCAGTCGCAGTTCGGCAGCTACACATTGGTCGGCACCGTGTGGATGCAGCCCGGCGCCTTCAACCTGCAAAGCGACCAGACCACGGCGACCGGGTCGATCACGCTCGCCAACACCACGGCCGAGACCTTCTTCCAGGTGCCGAAGAACAGCCCGCCGAGCGCGATCCAGAACTGCTTCACCTGCCACAACGCGACATCGTATTCGTTCCAGCCGCCGCCGCCGACGAAACTGCCGGCGCGCCTGATCGCCATCAGCCACGTGCTGGCGCATGGCACGGCCTATGCGGTGCCGAACTCGATATCGGGACAGACGCTGCTTGGCGGCAGGCCGAGGGCGAAGCAATAGGGATTGTCATGGCCGGGCTTGACCCGGCCATCCCGCTTAGGGACGCACTGTGCCCGCCTAAGCGGGATCACATCCCCGAATAATTCGGGCCGCCCGCGCCTTCCGGCGGCACCCAGGTGATGTTCTGGTTCGGGTCCTTGATGTCGCAGGTTTTGCAGTGGACGCAGTTCTGCGCGTTGATGACGAACTTCGGATTGCCCGCCTCTTCGACCCACTCATAAACGCCGGCCGGGCAATAGCGCGTCGACGGGCCGGCGAAGACGTCGTGTTCGGACGACTTCTGCAGGGCCATATCCTTGACCTTCAGGTGCGGCGGCTGGTCTTCCTCGTGGTTGGTGTTCGACAGAAACACCGAAGACAGCCGGTCGAAAGTGAGCTTGCCGTCCGGCTTCGGATATTCGATCGGCGTGCATTCGGCGGCCGGCTTGAGCGAAGCGTAATCCGGCTTGCCGTGGCTTTGCGTGCCGAACAACGAGAAGCCCAGCGTGCGCGTCCACATGTCGAGGCCGCCGAGCACAATGCCGAGCAAGGTGCCGAACTTCGACCACAGCGGCTTGGCGTTGCGCACCCGCGACAGGTCCTTGCCGATCGGCGAATTGCGCCAGCCATTCTCGTAGTCGCTGAGCTCGTCATGAGCGCGGCCGGCGGCGAGCGCGGCGCCCGCCGCTTCCGCCGCCATGATGCCGGACAGGATGGCGTTGTGGCTGCCCTTGATGCGCGGCACGTTCATGAAGCCGGCATCGCAGCCGATCAGCGCGCCGCCGGGGAATGTCAGCTTCGGCACCGACTGATAGCCGCCTTCGGTCAGCGCCCGTGCGCCATAGGACAGGCGTTTGCCGCCCTCGAAGGTGTCGCGCACCAAAGGATGCGTCTTGAAGCGCTGGAATTCCTCGAACGGCGACAGATAAGGGTTCTTGTAGTTGAGGTGAACGACGAACCCGACCGACACCAGGTTGTCGCCGAAGTGATAGAGGAACGAGCCGCCGCCAGTCGCGCCGTCGAGCGGCCAGCCGAACGAGTGCTGCACCAGGCCGGGTCTGTGCTTGTCGGGCGCGACCTGCCACAGCTCCTTCAGGCCGATGCCGAACTTCTGCGGTTCGCGGCCTTCGCCGAGATTGAACTTGGCCAGAAGCTGCTTGCCGAGATTGCCGCGCGCGCCTTCGGCGAACAAGGTGTACTTGGCGCGCAGCTCCATGCCGCGGGTGAAGTTGGCATTGGGCTCGCCCGACTTGCCGATGCCCATGTCGCCGGTGGCGACGCCAACGACGGCGCCGTTGTCGTCATACAGAACCTCGGCGGCGGCGAAGCCCGGGTAGATTTCGACGCCGAGGCCTTCGGCCTTGGTGCCGAGCCAGCGGCAGACGTCGCCGAGCGAAACGATGTAGTTGCCGTGATTGCCCATCAGCGGCGGCAGCAGCAGGTTCGGCAGGCGCAGCGCGCCGCTGTGGCCGAGGAAATAAAAGCGGTCGTCGCTGACCGCGGTCTTGATCGGCGTGTCTTCGGAGCGCCAGTCCGGCAGCAGCTTGTCGAGGCCGACGGGATCGATCACCGCGCCGGACAGGATATGCGCGCCGACCTCGGAACCCTTTTCGACGACGACGACCGACTGATCGGGATTGAGCTGTTTGAGGCGGATCGCGGCGGCAAGGCCGGCCGGCCCCGCACCCACCACCACAACTTCGAATTCCATCGCTTCGCGGGCCGGCAGGTCGGTCATCCAGATCTCCTCGAGGGGGCTCCTTCGGCCGAACCAGCGCCCTTTGCCCCCGGAACGCAGTTCATAACGCTTCTATTGACCACTTTTGCACAGCAGGGGCAATCGTCCGGTTCTTCGATTTCGTTGTGCTAGAGTGCCGCGATGACGGAAATTCCCACCCTCAACGCGCGTGACGTGCTCGAGTTCTATCTCGACACCGGCGTCGATGCGCTGCTCGGCGAGGAGCCGGTCGATCGCTTCGCCGCGGTCGAGGCACCACCGGTGGCGCCGCGCCAGCCGAGCGAGCGCCCCGCGCCGGCGGCGACGGTCCGTCCGGCGACGCCGGCGCCGGCCGTGGTCGCGCCCGACGAGGCCGCCATGGCGGCGCGCGCCGCCGCCAAGAACGCGACAACACTCGATGAGTTACGCGCCATCGTCGAAGGCTTCGACGGTTGCGCGCTCAAGGCGACGGCGACGCGCACCGTGTTCGCCGACGGCAATCCGCAGGCCCGCGTCATGCTGGTCGGCGAAGCACCGGGCCGAGACGAGGACATCGAGGGCCTGCCCTTCGTCGGCCGCTCCGGCAAGCTGCTCGACCAGATGCTGAAAGCGATCGGCCTCGACCGCAGCTCGGTTTACATCGCCAACATCGTGCCGTGGCGCCCGCCGGGCAACCGCACGCCGACGCCGCAGGAATCGGCGATCTGCCTGCCCTTCGTGCTGCGCCAGATCGAACTCGCCGACCCGGACATTCTGGTGTGTCTCGGCGGGCCGTCGGCGCAGACGCTGCTCAACATCAAGGACGGCATCACCAAGACGCGCGGCCGCTGGTTCACTTTCGACACCGGCAAGCGAGAGATCCGCGCCATCGCCACGTTCCATCCGGCCTTCCTGCTGCGCTCGCCGCTGCAGAAGCGCTTCGCCTGGCGCGACCTCCTGGCGATCAGGAAGGCGCTGGAAAACTAGCGCCCCACGACATGCGCTGTTCCAACCTCCGTTCATTCCCGCGTAAGCGGGAATCCAGCCTTCTTGGCTCTGGGTCCCCGCTTCCGCGGGGACGAACGGAGTGAGCCGTCACTTGTAGGCGACGAGGATCGCCCCCGCCGCGATCAGGGCGATGCCGACCCAGTTCGGGCCGCTGAGCTTCTCGCCGAGAAAGATGACGCCGAAGATCGCTACCAGCACCACGCTCAGTTTGTCGATCGGCGCGACCTTGGCCGCCTCGCCGATCTTGAGCGCGCGGAAATAGCAGATCCACGACGCGCCGGTCGCCAGTCCCGACAGCACCAGAAACGCATAAGTGCGCGCCGAGATCGTGCCGGGCGACTGGAATTGGCCGGTCGCGAACAGGATGAGCGCCAAAGTCATGAGGATGACAATGGTGCGGATGAACGTGGCGAAGTCGGAATTGACGTTCTCGATGCCGATCTTGGCGAAGATCGCGGTCAGCGCGGCGAACACTGCCGACAGCACGGCCCAGACTTGCCAGGATGACCAGACGCTCATCGTGTCACTCCATCGTTACTTTGACCACATGCGTCATGACGGCGCATAGGCCCCGCGCCCGCGCAATATCCGGCCTTAAACACACGCGACGTCGAACCACGCAGGTCGGAACAACGTTAGTTGCATAACTGGACGCGCTGGATTCGGATATAGACCTGCCATAAATTCAAGCCGTGGTCGCGCGTGGGGGCGGCTGCCGGAGATCGCAATCATGGATGCCGATCCAGTCCTGCTCGCTCGCCTGCAATTCGCCTTCACCATCGTCTTTCATATCATCTTTCCGAGCTTCACCATCGGCCTGTCGGCCTGGCTCGCGACGCTCGGCGGCCTGTGGCTTTACACGGGCGAGGAGCGCTATCAGCAGCTGATGCGCTTCTGGGTGAAGATCTTCGCCGTATCGTTCGCGATGGGCGTGGTCTCCGGCATCGTGCTGTCCTACCAGTTCGGCACCAACTGGAGCCGCTTCTCGGCCTTCACCGGCGATGTCCTCGGCCCGCTGCTCGGCTACGAAGTGCTGGCGGCTTTCTTCCTCGAAGCGACCTTCCTCGGCATCCTGCTGTTCGGCTTCAACAAGGTGCCGCCGTGGCTTTACACGCTGTCGGCCGCGGTCGTCGCCTTCGGCACCATGAGTTCGGCGTTCTGGATCCTCTCAGCCAATAGCTGGATGCAGACGCCGGCCGGTTACGCGATCAAGAACGGCGTCGCCGTGCCGGTCGACTGGCTCAAGATTGTCTTCAATCCGAGCTTTCCCTATCGCTTCGCGCATATGCTCAATGCGGCCTATCTGACCACGGCCTTCGTCGTGCTCGGCGTCGGCGCGCGCTTCCTGCTCGAGGGCCGGCACTTGCGCGAGGGCCGCACCATGCTGCGCATGGCGATCGGGCTCGCCGTCATCCTCGCGCCGCTGCAGCTTTTCATCGGCGACCAGCACGGCCTTAACACGCTCGAACATCAGCCGCTCAAGGTGGCGGCGATGGAAGGCCACTGGGACGGCAGCAAGCCTGGGGAACTCGTGCTGTTCGCCTGGCCCGACGAGAAGAACGAGACCAATCGCTATTCGCTCGCCATTCCCAATGCCGGCTCGCTCATCCTCACGCATTCGTGGAACGGGCTTTATCCCGGCCTCAAGAGCGTGCCGCCGGACCAGCGCCCGCCGCTGGTGCCGGTGTTCCTCGCCTTCCGCATCATGGTCGGCCTGGGCCTTTACATGATCGCGGCGGCATTGTTCGGCGCCTTCCTGTGGTGGCGCGGCACCTTGTTCGAGACGCGCTGGTTCCTGCGCATCGTCGCCAATACGTGGTGGGCGGGATTCGTCGCGGTCATTTCCGGCTGGGTGGTCACCGAGAGCGGCCGTCAGCCATGGCTCGTCTACAACATTATGCGCACGGCCGACGGAGTGTCGCCGGTGCCGGGCGCCACCGTGCTCGGCACGCTGGCGCTGTTCATCGTCGCCTACGGCATCGTATTCTCGTTCGGCATCTACTACATGAACCGCCTGATCAAATACGGCCCTGACATTCCGGAGCCGCCGCAGGACGATCTTGCGAACTTTGGCGGCAACCCGATCGCGGCGGCGCGACCCGCCGGCCGCGACATCTAGGCAAGGGAGCCGACCCATGGAATCCATGGAAATGTATCTCCCGCTGATCTGGGCCGCGCTGATCGGCGTCGCCGTGGCGCTGTACATCATCCTCGACGGCTTCGACCTCGGCATCGGCATCCTGTTTCCGTTCGCGAAAAGCGAAGCCGAGCGCGACCAGATGATGCGCACCGTCGCGCCGTTCTGGGACGGCAACGAGACCTGGCTGATCCTCGGCGGCGTCGGACTGTTCGTCGCCTTCCCGCGCGCCTATGCCGCGATCATGCCGGCGCTTTATCTGCCGGTCATCGTCATGCTGGTGTCGCTGGTGTTCCGCGGCGTCGCCTTCGAATTCCGCACCGTGTCGCACAGCAAGAAAGGCTGGAGCTTCGCCTTCGCGCTCGGCTCGACGCTGGCGACGTTTTCGCAAGGCCTGGTGCTCGGCGGTCTGGTGCAGGGCATAAATGTCGTCAACGGCCAGTATGCCGGCGGCCCGTTCGACTGGGCTACGCCGTTCACGGTGCTGTGCGGCTTCGCGTTGATCGCCGGCTACGGTTTGCTCGGCAGCACCTGGCTGCACATGAAGACCGACGCCGACGTCGCGGCGCGCTCGCAACGTCAGGCGCGCTACTGGCTCATCGCGGTGCTGCTGTTCATGGCCGCGGTCAGCCTTTACACGCCGCTCGCCGAAGCGCGCATCGCACAGCGCTGGTTCTCGCTGCCGAATTTCTATTTCCTGTGGCCGGTGCCGACCGTGACCGCGCTCGTGGCCTTCGCCTGCTGGTACTGGATCGAGCGCGGCCGCGAAGTGCCGCCGTTCCTCGCCTCAATCGCGCTGTTCCTTCTCGGCTATGCCGGGCTGGTGATCTCGAACTTCCCATACATCGTGCCGCCGTCGTTGACGATCTGGGACACCGCGGCGTCACCCGGCAGCCAGATCTTCATGCTCATCGGCACGCTGTTCCTGCTGCCGATGGTGCTTGGCTACGTGATCCTCGTGTACTGGCTGTTCCGCGGCAAGGTGCACGCGGGCGAGACGTACCACTAGCGCACGATGACTACTGCTGCGCCTGCGGGCGCAGCACCGACCAGCCGATGCGGATCAGCGGCAGGCGCCCCTGCACGGCGCGCGAGAACGAGCGCGGCAGTTCCGGCACCAGCGCCGGGAATTGCGTGCGCAGGTCGGCCGGCACGGCGTTGCTGTCGTCCGCCGGCCAGACCAGCACGCCGCCTTGCGTCGCGACGTCATCGACCGTCACCCAGGGGCTGCGCTGCGGCGCCCAGGCGAAGAACACATGCGGCCGGCCTTGGGGCCCGCTCGGCGCCAGCATGGCGATGAGCGGCGCGAGCCGCGCATCGCCGCTGACATATTGCAGCGGCCTGCCGGTGCGGCGCTGGAAGCTGTCGGCGAAGAACTGCGCCTCGGCGACCGCCGGCTGTGCGATGCGGTTGTCCTTAGCGAAGGTCCAGGGCACGACGACGAGACTGAGCACGACGATGACCGGCGGCGCGACCAGCAGCGCCAGCCATGACGACGACACCAGCGCCTCGCGATAGATCAGCACGCGGTTGCCGGCGGCGAGCACGACGGCAAGGCCCGACAGAAGGATGAGCGGCGCCAGGGCCGCCAATGTCGCCAGCGAGCCAAAAGAGGTCAGCACCGACAGTTGCGGCAGCCGCTCGCCGAGCGCGACCAGCGCCACAACGACGATGGCCGGCGCCAGCGCGAAGAAAAACACGAAGGCACGGGCCGCCGGCTCGACCGGGCTGCGGTCGATCTCCGGCGCGCGCTCGCCGCGCCGGCGTGGAAAGCCGCTGGCGAGATAGGCGAGCAGCAGCAAACCGAGATGAACGGCGACCAGCGCGCCGGCCAGCCAAAACGCCGAGCCCTGCGCCGCGGCCTCGCCCAGGGTTTCGAATACCAGCGCGTGCGACTGGAACAACCAGGCGGCGTGCGGCGCGATGACGATCGCGGTCAGCACCAGCGCCAACCACGGCTCCGGATGGACGAGCGCGCGGCGGCCGCGCGCGGTCAGCGGCGTGAACACGATCAGCAGCGCAATCAGGACGACGCCGACATAGTGCGTGAGCAGCAGCAGGCCGAGGTCGACACCGAGCAGGAACCAGTTGCCGCGCTTGTCCTCGCCGATCGCGCGCCAGTAATGCATCAGCGCCAGCGCCCAGAACGGCATGGCCAGCACCGCCGGGCCGAAATCCGGGCTCGGCACGGTGAAGGCGGCGATGCCGACCATCAGCAGGATGCCGAGCACGGCATGGCGGGTGCCGACCACCGACTGGCCGAGGCGGAAGATCGCCCACAGCGCAACGACGATGCAGGCCTGCGACAGCGCGTAGAGGCCGAACAGGCCGGCGGCGCGGAAGGCAAACTCGGCGAACCAGAAGGCGAGCGGCGGGCCGAGATAGCTGCCGAGCAGGAATTCGCGGCCGACCGCCAGCACCATCGGCACGTCGCCGGGCGGCGCCGCATAGAACAACGCCGGGATCACCGTCCACAGCACGCCTTGGGTGAGCGCCACGAACCAGAACACGACCTTGGGCCGGCCGCGCAGGAATTCGATGATCAGGGAGACGTGGTGCATGGCTCACGATCTTGTCCGTCCCCGGGAGGGGATGGATAAGCAAGCAAGAGCAATAAAGAACGGCGACTAAAGAGGCAACACGGCCGCGAGCACCTCGTCCGGCACATCGTCGATGCGCTCGCCCAAACTGCCTGACATGGCGGCGAAGCGGGCGGCAACCGGCGCGAAGGACTTGCGGTGGTGCGGCGTCGGGCCCAGCGCCTTGAGCGCGCGGAAGTGCTCCGGGACGCTGTAGCCCATGTGCCGTTCGAAGCCGTAGCCGGGGAAGGCCTGGCCGAGCTGCACCATGTAGCGGTCGCGCGTCACCTTGGCGACGATCGAGGCGGCGGCGACCGACAGCACCAGCGCGTCGCCGGAGACGACGGCCTCGCAATCGCAGCCGCAATCGATCTTCATGTTGCCATCCATGAAGACGAGCTTCGGCCGGACCGGCAGCGCCTTCACGGCGCGCGCCGAGGCCCAGAGCGAGGCCCGCAGAATGTTGTCGCGGTCGATGCGGTCCACGGCGCCGAACACCACCGAGACGTGCGCGGTCGCGCAGATCTTCTCGTAAAGCTTCTCGCGCGCCTCGGCGTCGAGCTTCTTGGAATCGTTGAGGCCGCGCGGGATGCGGTCAGGGTCGAGGATGACGGCGGCGGAGACGACGGGACCGGCGAGCGGGCCCCTGCCCGCCTCGTCGCAGCCGGCCACCGGGAAGATGCCGGCCTTGAAAGCCTGGCGCTCGCGGCGAAACGTCGGCTTGAGGATAGGCTCGGCGAGCGCCAGGCGCGGAGACGCCACCGCCTTGCCCTTCGCCTTCGCGGCCGGTTTCGCCTTCGGCTTTGCTTTCGCCACCATGGCCGAACGGTTACGCCCGATCCGGGCACCCGTTCAACCCTATTCGGCTCGCCCGGTGGAGAACGGGGATTGGGGCGAGAAACCCCGAACCAGCTGTCATCGCCCGCCCCGACATTGTCATCGCCCGCGAAAGCGGGCGATCCAGCGCTTTCTTTCGAGAGAAGAGCTGGGTCCTCCGCATTCGCGGAGGACGACACTCGGCGCTAAAACAAACTCATCTGCGCGCTTTCCGGCGTCGGATGCTTGAAGTGCTCGGTGGTGAGCTGGCGCTTGCTCTCGTTGAGGCCGAGCTTTTCGCAGGCGAGTTCGAAGCGGCGGCCGATGAGCCAGGCGTAAGGCCCTTTGCCTTTCATGCGCGTGCCCCACTCCGAGTCGTAATCCTTGCCGCCGCGCATCTCGCGCACCAGCTTGAACACGTGATTGGCGCGGTCGGGATAATTGGCTTCCAGCCACTCGCGGAACAGGTCACGCACTTCGAGCGGCAGGCGCAGCATGACATAGCCGGCCTCGCGAACGCCGGCGGCGGCGGCAGCGTCGAGGATGCGCTCGATCTCCATGTCGTTGAGCGCTGGAATGATCGGCGCGACCATGACCGTCGCCGGCACGCCGGCCTGCGCCAATTGCCGCAAAGCCTCGAGCCGCTTCATCGGCGCCGAGGCGCGCGGCTCCATCTTGCGAGCGAGTTCAGGATCGAGCGTCGTCACCGACAAGGCCACCTTGGCGAGATTGCGCTCGGCCATGCGGGAGAGGATATCGAGATCGCGCGTCACCAGAGCCGACTTGGTGACGATGCCGACCGGATGGCCGGCCTTGTCGAGCGTTTCGAGAATGCGGCGCATCACCTTGTAGCGCCGCTCGATCGGCTGATACGGATCAGTGTTGGTGCCGATGGCGATGGTGCGCGGCGAATAATTCGCGGCGCCCAGTTCCTTTTCCAGCAGCGCGGCGGCGTCCGGCTTGACGAACAACTTGGATTCGAAGTCGAGCCCCGGCGACAGGCCGAGATAGGCATGCGTTGGCCGCGCGAAGCAATAGACGCAGCCGTGCTCGCAGCCGCGATACGGATTGATCGAACGGTCGAAGCCGATATCGGGTGATTGGTTGCGGGTGATGATCTTGCGGGTCTGATCGACCTGCACCGTGGTCTTGAACGGCGGCAGTTCTTCCAGCGAGCGCCAGCCATCGTCGAAGGCGATGCGCGCATGCGGCTCGAAGCGCCCCGAAGCGTTCGACTGCGCGCCGCGGCCGCGGCGGCGTTCGTGCTCGACAACGACGCCGAGCAGCCCGGTCAAGTCGTCGACGCGAACGCCCGCCGGCGCGGAGGGCAGCTCCGTTACGGGATCGGGAATGGCGTTCCGATCGGTCGTCGCCGGCGGGCGTTTGAAGGCTGCATTGGAGTGAGCCATGGCCATTACCTAGTGATGAAATGTGAACATAACAAGAACATTGTTGAACACCGTGCGGAAAAATCCAGCCCGCCCGGGATGTCGTGGGGCGGGTTACCCGCCGCACACGATGTGGTAGCAACCGGTGTCCAAGGCTTCAGTTCCACCGGGCCAATGCTCAGCGTCATCGTCGCCACCAACGAATCGGAGCGCACCCTGGTGCCGACGCTGTCGGCGCTGGTACCGGGAGCAATGTCAGGACTGGTCACCGAGGTGGTGGTGGCCGACGCCGGATCCCGCGACGCGACCGCCGAAGTCGCTGATATTGCTGGCTGCCGCTTCATGATCGTCGAAGGCACGATCGGCCGGCGGCTCAAGGACGCGGCGCTGACGACCAGGACGCCCTGGCTGATGTTCATGCGCGCCGGTCTCGTTCCGGAGCCGGGCTGGATGGCGGCGGCCGAGAGCTTCATGCAAACGGCGTCGTTCGGCGCAAACGGGCCGCGCGCGGCGGTGTTTCGCACTGCGACCGACCAGGCGAGTCCGGGCCTCAAGGAACTTATCGCCGTCCTGCGCGGCATGGTCGGCGGCGGCGACCGCTCCGGCCAGGGCCTGCTGATCGCCCGCGCGCTGTACGAGACGATCGGCGGCCATCCGGGCGGGGCGGATGCGGAGGCTGCGGTGCTGCGCAAAGTCGGCCGCCGCGGCGTCGCCCTGCTCGGGGCGAGCGCGCGAACGGTCGCCTGATCGATACTTGACTTTGTCAACTAACTGGCCGACGCTCACTTCATGAGCGCGACAGGCCCGTCCAAATCAAAAAAGACCGACGCCAGCGCAGCGCCGCCGGCCAACCGCATCGCCGCGGTGCGCCGCTTCAACCGTTTCTACACGCGGCAGATCGGCCTCTTGCGCAAGACCTATCTCGACACGCCCTACTCGCTCGGCGAAATGCGGGTACTGCACGAACTCGCGCATCCGAGCGTCGACAACCCGACCGCGAGCGATATCGGCCGCGCCCTCGATCTCGACGCCGGCTACCTGTCGCGGGTGCTGCGCAATTTCGAGAAGCGCGGCCTGGTCAAGCGCACCACTTCCAGGAACGACGCGCGGCAGAGCCACGTGTCACTGACCGCGCGAGGCCGCAAATTCTTCCTGCCCGCAGAACAGCGTTCGCAGGAAGACGTCGCCGAGATGCTGTCGAAGCTCGGTGAGAGTGAGCAGAGCGAACTGGTGAATGCCATGAATACGATCGAACGATTGCTGGAGAAGGATGACGCCGCCACGCCGCCTGGCCGCAGCTACACCTTGCGCGAACCGCACCCCGGCGACTTCGGCTGGATCGTCGCCGAGCATGGCCGCGTCTATTCGAAGGAATACAACTGGGATCGCAGCTTCGAGGGCCTGGTGGCGCAGATCGTCGCCGACTTCGTCAAGAATTTCGATCCCCAATGGGAGCGCTGCTGGATCGCCGACATGGACGGCGAGCCGGCCGGCTGCGTCATGGTGGTGAAGGACGAACAGCCGGACACCGCGCGCATCCGCCTGCTCCTCGTCGCACCGAAAGCGCGCGGCCTCGGACTCGGCCAGCGTCTCACCGACGAGTGCATCGCCTTCGCGCGGGCCAAGGGTTACAAGAAGATGACCTTGTGGACGCACGACTGCCTGAAGGCAGCGCGACGCTGCTACGCAAATCGCGGCTTCAAGCTGACCTCGAGCGACAACAAGATGAGCTTCGGGCAGAACGTCGTCGCCGAGTTCTGGGATCTGGCGCTGTAGCGTTCGCACAGCACACTCGTGTCATCACCATGACAAGAGAGACTGCCCGCGACACTCTAACCGTCATCCCCGCGAAAGCGGGGATCCAGTAAACACCACAAGCACCGTGAGTACTGGATGGCCCGCCTGCGCGGGCCACGACAAGTGGTGCGGGCCTGACGAGCGCTGTACCCTCACTCTTTAGTGAACGCCACGAACGCCTACGACTTTGGTGGGGGCTTGGCGTCGGCACGGGACATCGCCAATTGCTCCGTCAGCACCACACGAAGCGACGGATTTCCCCCATGCATATCGATTTGAGCGGCAAGAGCGCCGTCATTAGCGGTTCGACCCTGGGCATCGGCTTTGCCATCGCCAAAGGTTTGGCGAATGCCGGCGCCGAAGTCGTCATCAACGGCCGCAGCGAGGCCTCGGTCGGCAAGGCGCGCGAAGCGCTGCTCAAGGACACGCCGAAAGCCAAGGTCATCACCGTGGCCGCCGATCTTTCAACGGCCGACGGCGCCGACAAGCTGATCAAGGCAGTGCCTTCCGCCGATATCCTGGTCAACAATGTCGGCATCTTCGAGCCGAAGCCGTTCGAGGACATCCCCGACGGCGACTGGCAGCGCTTCTTCGAAACCAATGTGATGAGCGGCATCCGGCTGTCGCGCGCTTATGTCAAAGGCATGCGCGAGAAAAACTGGGGCCGCGTCGTCTTCATTTCATCGGAGTCGGGCATCAACATTCCGGGCGAGATGGTGCACTACGGCATGACCAAGACGGCGCAACTCGCGGTGTCGCGCGGCCTGGCGCAATCGCTCGCCGGCACCGGCGTCACGGTCAACTCGGTTTTGCCGGGCCCGACGCGTTCGGATGGCGTCATCGATTTCTTCGGCAAGATCGCCGCCGGTGAGGGCGTGCCGCAGGCCGAGATCGAGAAGAATTTCATCGCCCAATTCCGGCCGAGCTCGATCATCAAGCGTCTCGCCGAGGTCGAGGAAGTCGCCAACATGGTGGTCTATATCTGCTCAAAGCAGGCGTCCGCGACCACCGGCGCTTCGCTGCGCGTCGATGGCGGCGTGGTGGCGACCATTACATAAGGGGCCGCTCGCCGCAGATTTCGAAGGCCATGCCGCGCCGCCCTCTCAACGTCATCCCCCGCGAAAGCGGGGGATCCAGTAAACACCGCCAGCACCGTGACGACCGGATGGCCCGCTTTCGCGGGCCATGACAGTCAATCATTAGGCCGTCGCCCCCTTCGCCTTCTCGCGCCGCAAATGCTCATCGAGCCGCGGCAGGATCTCGACGAAATTGCAGGGCCGGTAGCGGTAGTCGAGCTGGTGCACGAGGATCTCGTCCCAGGCGTCCTTGCAGGCGCCGGGCGAGCCCGGCACACAGAAGATGTAGGTCGAGTTGGCGACACCGGCGGTAGCGCGGGTCTGAATCGCCGAGGTGCCGATCTTCGGGTAGCTCACCATCGTGAACAAGGTCGAGAATGCTTCCATGCGTTTCTCGAACAGGGGCTCGACCGCTTCCGGCGTGACGTCGCGGCCGGTGAAGCCGGTGCCGCCGGTCGAGATGATGACGTCGATGAATTCGTCCTTGATCCAGGCCTTCACCTTCTGCCGGATGGCGTCGACCTCGTCCTTGACGATGGAGCGCTCGGCCAGGATGTGACCGGCGGCGCGGATGCGCTCGACCAAGGTGTTGCCCGACTTGTCGTCGGCCAACTGGCGCGTGTCGGACACCGTCAGCACCGCGATCTTCAGCGGCACGAACTGCTTGGTCTCATCGATCCCGGGCATGGTGCATTCCCATTTGATTGATCATCACGCCGATTAATGACGTCGAGGTGGCGAATAATAAGACGCACGCCCTCGTCCATACGACCTTTGTTTTCTCCCTCTTAGATTGTATAATCTAGAAAAACTACTTTAGATTTCAAACAACGAGGGGGGAGCTTTCATGCCAACCGTCAATCGCCGCACCGTGCTTCAGGGCGCTTCCGCGCTGTTTCTCGCATCCACGACGTCGCGGGCCGAGGCACAAGCCACGCCGGTTCTCCGCCGTTCGATCAGCACGATGCCGCTGAACGACCCGGCGCTGAATTCCTACCGGAAGGCCGTTGCCGCAATGAAGGCGCTGCCCGCCAACGATCCGCGCAACTGGACCAAGCAGGCGCAGATCCATCTCAACTTCTGCCCGCACGGCAACTGGTATTTCCTCCCCTGGCACCGCGCGTATCTGGCAGCGTTCGAAAAGCTCTGCCGCCAGATGTCCGGCGACAATACCTTCGCTCTGCCGTACTGGGACTGGACCGCAAACCCGCAACTGCCGGCGGCTTTCGCAACGCCGACCTATAACGGCCAGCCCAACCCGCTGTTCGATTCAACCCGCAGCTCGCAGACCGTGACGATCCCATCGACGTATGTCGGCCCGTCGGTCATGCAGTCCATTTACGGCGAAACCAGCTTCGAGGTGTTCGGCTCGTCGCGTCCGAACGGTCAGAACAACACCAGTCCGAGCTGGCAGCGGGTCCGCGGCTACGAAGGGCCGCTCGAGAGCACGCCGCACGATCACGTCCACACGACCATTGCCGGCAACATGGCGACCTTCATGTCGCCGCTCGATCCGATCTTCTGGCTGCATCATTGCAACATCGACCGCGTCTGGGACCAGTGGAACAGGATCGGCCGCAGCAACAGCCAGGAAAATATCTGGCGATCATTCGCCTTCAACAACCAGTTTGTCGTGCCGTCGGGCGCCGGCACGCAACCCTGGAATACGACGGTCGCCAGCGTCCTCGACATTCTCGCCCTCGGATACCGCTACACCTTGCCGCTCCTTCAGGTGGCGGCGCCGTTGCTGGTCAGTAAATTCATCAACCCCGGCGCCCCGGTCGAGCGCATCAAGATCGCTGCCGACACGGTGGCACGCATCAATACCGTCGCCACGGTCGACAAGCGCCTGGCGGCGCCGCAGATCAGCGCCTTCAGCAAGCTCAATGCGGCCCTCAGCAGTATCAGGACGTTCTCGGCAACGCCGGGCAGGCCCGCCGTTACCCCGGGGCGCGTCCTGCTTTTCCTGCGCGACGTCGACCCGCCGGCACAAGGCAACGTCGATGTCAGGGTTTTCGTCAATAATCCGGACGCAAGCCCGGCGACCTCGACCGAAGACCGTCACTACGCCGGGTCGTTCACGTTCTTCGGGGCGGAGCATGCCGCGCACAGCGGCAAGCCTTCTTACATGCTCGACATCACCAGGGTGGTCAGCCGCCTCGACCTCGCGGGCATTGCCCTGACCGACCAGATCAAGGTCCAGCTCGTGCCCTTGCCGATCGCCAGCGCGCCCGGCGCCGAGCAGATCAAGGTCGGCGATATCGAGGTCGCCATCTTCTGAGCGTATTGCCCGCTACGCTATGAGCCGGAGTTGATGATGAAGCGGTCAGCGGGCCGGATGATTTTGACCATCGTGCAAATCCTCGGCCTGGGCGGACTTGCGTTCGCCCAGGCGCAAGGCGCGCTGCCCGCCATCGTCACACCTGAGAAGGCCGTTCACGTCACGGTCGCCGCGCCGTCGGCCCGGACCGGCGTCTTTCTCGACATCGTCCTGAATTCCTACAAGCCGCCGACCGCCGGGCCGGCGGAAATCGTCATCAGCCTCAGTGCGGCGACGATCGCGCGGCGCGAGGTGGGGCGGATTGCCGTGTTTCCGGCGGAGCCGTTTACGGCAGCCAACGAACGAGAGCAGCGCGGCTATCGTTTCGACGCCACGGCGGCGCTCGACGGCGTGGCGCCCGGCGCGCCGGTCGCCGTCGAACTCTCGATGCAAGCGACGACCGGCCGCACACTGAGCGATGGCAGCGTTGGCATCGCCAAGGTCACGCTGAGCCCAGGCTCATAACTGCGCGTTCGCCGCGAAGGTGTTGCAGGCCGAGACCTTGCCGGACTTCAGGCCGATGGTGAACCAGCGCTGGCGCTGCTCGGAGCTGCCATGGGTGAACGCGTCCGGCACGACGTAACCGCGCGACTGCTGCTGCAACCGGTCGTCACCGATCGCGGCCGCGGTCTGCAGCGCCGCCTCGACATCGCCGGGTTCGATCGATTTCCATTTCTGGTCGGAGCGGTTCGCCCAGATGCCGCCGAAGCAGTCGGCCTGCAACTCGACCCGCACCTGGATGCGGTTGGCCGCCGCCTTGCTGCCGGCCGCCTGCTGCGCCTCGCGCGCCTTGGGCAGGATGCCGAGCAGATTCTGCACATGATGGCCGACCTCGTGCGCCACGACATAGGCCTCGGCGAATTCGCAGGCCTTGCCGCTGCAGCCATGGAAGCGGACCTGCATGTCGCGGAAGAACGACGTATCGAGGTAGATACGGCGGTCGGTCGGGCAGTAGAACGGTCCCATCGCCGACTGCGCCATGCCGCAGCCGCCCTGCAGCGCTCCCGAATAGAGGCGCAGGCGCGGCGCGCGGTAGGTTTGTCCGGCTTCCTTGAAGACCTGCGTCCACACGTCCTCGGTATTGCCGAGTACGGCGGCGACGAAATCGCCCATCTGGTCTTTCGGCGCGCCGGTCGGGCCGGAACGCTGCTGCGCGGGCTCCTGGTAATGCGTGCGCGTGTTGTTGATCATCTCGGCGCCGCCGATCAGCACGCTCGGATCAATGCCGAGCGCCCAGCCGATGATGCCGAGCACCACGACGGTACCGATTCCCAATCCGCCGCCGCCGACCGGCAGGCCGAAGCCGCCGCCACCGAAACCGCCGCTCGAGCCGCGATCGTCTTCGACATTGTCGCTGCGGCGGAAGTCGTCCCAACGCATTTATCGTGCCTCCTGAAGCGTTTTCACGCGCATATTGCATCCTTTAGCATGCCATGCGGCGTGAAACTTTTGCGCCCTGTTAACCTCTGCTAACTCGCGGTTAAATCGGCAGAATCTGCCTTCAGATCGTTTTCGCCATAAACCGTTTCTTCACCTTGCGCTGCGCATAGTCAGGGCCTGTCGGCTTGTAGGTCCCGCGTCAGCCGACCGCGTCGTCCTTGAGTCAGAGTGAGTCATGGTTGTGTCGCGTCGCGGGGCGCCCAGTCGGGCGCCCCGTGGAGTTTCAAAAGACTCCGAACACCGTATCCTCGTTGGCGACTGCGTCAGCGAAATGGCGAAGCTGCCGGCCAATTCGGTCGATCTCATCTTCGCCGACCCCCCCTATAACCTGCAGCTCGCCGGCGATCTCAAGCGCCCGGACGATTCCCACGTCGATGCCGTCACCGACGACTGGGACAAGTTCGCGAACTTCGCTGCTTATGACGCTTTCACCCGCGAATGGTTGCAGGCCTGCCGCCGCGTGCTCAAGCCCGCCGGCACGATCTGGGTGATCGGCTCGTATCACAACATTTTCCGCGTCGGCGCCCTCATGCAGGACATGGGGTTCTGGATCCTGAACGACGTGATCTGGCGCAAGACCAACCCGATGCCGAATTTCCGCGGCCGGCGCTTCACCAACGCGCACGAGACCATGATCTGGGCCTCGCGCGACGCCAATGCCAAGGGCTACACCTTCAACTATGAAGCGCTGAAGGCCGGCAATGACGACGTGCAGGTGCGCTCGGACTGGACTTTCCCGCTGTGCACCGGCGGCGAGCGCCTCAAGGGCGCCGACGGCAAGAAGCTGCACCCGACCCAGAAGCCGGAAGCGCTGCTCGCCCGCGTCATTCTCTCCAGCTCCAGGCCCGGCGACCTGGTGCTCGACCCGTTCAACGGCACCGGCACCACCGGCGCCGTCGCCAAGAAGCTCGGCCGCCGCTTCATCGGCATCGAGCGCGAGCGCAAATACGCCTCGGCCGCCGAAAAACGAATCGCCGACGTTCAGGTCGTGCCCTCGCCGTCGATCGCGCCGTTCATGACGGCGCGCGAGGCGCCGCGGGTCGCCTTTGCCTCGCTGATCGACCGCGGCCTGGTCTCGCCCGGCGCCCGCCTCACCGATTCCCGCAAGCGCCACCGCGCCATCGTCCGCGCCGACGGCGCCATCTCGGTCGGCGACACGGTCGGCTCGATCCACCGGGTCGGCGCCGTGGTTCAGGGCCTGGACGCCTGCAACGGCTGGTCGTTCTGGCACGTCGAGACGCCGAAGGGCCTGATGTCGATCGACGACCTGCGCGCCCAGGTGCGCTCGGAAATGGCGCTGGCCGAAGCGGCGGAGTAGCGCGCCTCAGCGCAAACTTTCCACCAGCAGCTCCAGCGCCCGTCTGGCGAAGGCTTCCATGTTGGCCGCGCGATCCGGGCTGCCGGTTTCCAGCGTGACCGCCATTTCGACCGGTCCGACCACCGCAATGCAGGAATGCCCGGCGTCATCGCCGTAGCGGTTGCCGGCCGGCCCGGTGGCGCCGGTCTCCCCGAGGCCCCAGGTGGCAGCCATCTTGCCGCGGATGCGGCGCGCTTCGAGCAGCGCATAGGCTTCGGTCGAGGGCCGCATGCCCTTCATCTCGGCGTCGCCGACATCGAGCAGCGCCGCGCGCGATTGCTTCGTATAAACCACCGCGCCGCCGAGGAAATAGGCCGAGGCGCCCGGCACCGCGAGCAGCGCCGCCGAGATCAGCCCGCCGGTCGAGGACTCGGCGATGGCGATGGTTTCCTGGCGCGCGATCAGACGCGCGGCGACCTGTTCGGCGAGTGGCGCGAGCGCATGCATCGTCATATCCCCAGGCTGCGGCCGGTCTGACAGAGCACGCGGAAGACACCGACTTCTGCGCCCGCGAACTCGTCCTGCAAGGCCGCGCCCAGTTCGACGGCATCGGCCTCGCGCAAGGTGTCGATCATCAGCGCACCCTTGATCTTGCGATCGCCGCCGCGCAGCCGCTCTTCTTCGGACACCGGCTGGCCGGCGGGATCGGTCGCCGTCCAGATCTCGCCGGCGGCGATGGCCGGATCGGCGACGAGCGTTTCGATGCGCGACGTCAGGGCGGCGACATCGGGCGCGGTCTCGAACCAGCGCAGCGTCACCGCATAGGCGCCGCGGAAATCGCCGCGCCGGACGACCCGATGACAGAGCGTGCGGTTCATGTCGCGGAACACTTCGGTCATCATCGTCCGCGTCATCGGCGTCGGATTGTCGAGCCGCTCAAGATAGGGTTGTGAGGTAAGCACCGCCGGGCTCTCGACCAGATAGAAATTGAAGAACGCCGACGCGCCGGAGATAGCCTGATGCCGGCGGCCAAAGATGAAGCCCGGCACGCCGAGCCGCTCCTGCAAATGTTCGCCCTGAAACCACGTCTCGAAATCGGCCTCGCGGCCGGGCGCGACATTGTTCCAGATGGCGAGGATGCCGAGGTCGGACATCCGCTATTTCGCCTTTTCGATATTGCCGCTGCGCGTGGGCACGCCGAATTCGCGGCGGCAGACTTCGGCCAGCACCTTGATGCCGTCGCGGATTTCCTGATGCGTCGGGCTGGCAAAGCAGATGCGGATGCGGCTTTGGCTGTGCGCCTTGTCGGTCGACCATTCCGGTCCGGGGTTGATCGCCACGCCCTCCTTCAGCGCCGCCTGATAGAGCTTCAGACTATCGACATTGTCCGGCAGCTTGACCCAGAGGAAGATGCCACCCTGCGGGTCGTCGAACTCGGCCGCGGTGCCGAACTGTTCGTTGAGCGCCTCCATCAAGGTCTCGACCTTCTTGCGCAGACCCTTGCGCAGCGCCGGCACGTGCGTCGTGAAATGCGGCGCGCAGAATTCGGCGAGCACCATCTGCTCCAGCGCGCCGGAGCCGGCGTCGGTCTTCAGCGCCAGCATCCGCGACATCACGGCCCACGGCGCGACGATGAAGCCGACGCGCAAGGCCGGCGCGATCGATTTGGAGAACGAGCCGATATGAATGACGTTGTCCGACTTGCTCATGGCGTGGAGCGCGGGCGGCCTTTTGCCGCTCCAGATCAAATCGGCGTAGCAGTCGTCCTCGACAATCGGCACGCCGTATTCCTCGGCCAGCGCCAGCATGCGGGCGCGGCGGCCCTCGTCGAGAATGGTCGCGGTCGGGTTCTGCACCGTCGGGATGGTGTAGATGAATTTCGGCGTGACGCCTTTCGCCTTCAGGTCCTTCAGCGCGGCCTCGAGCGCGTCCATCTTCATGCCGCCCTTGTCGAGCGGGATGCCGACGGCCGTGACGCCGAGCTTGGTGAAGCGGTTGAGCGAACCCTGGTAGTTGTCCATCTCGGCGATCACGGTGTCGCCGCGCGACAGCAGCGCCGCGTTGGCAAGATCGAGCGCCTGCAGCGAGCCGGAGACGATGAGGATGTCGTCCGGCGTGCAATTCATGCCGGCGTCGCGTTTCAGCTTGGCGCTGAGAAATTCGCGCAGCGGGCGGTAGCCCTGCGGGCCGCTGTTGAGGCCATAGGTGGCGAGCGTGCGGCCCTCGCGCTGCAGCACCGACTGGGCGGCCGCCATCAGGCCGTCGAGCGGCACTTCGGCCGCGTCGTTGTTGCCGCCGACGAAATTGTATTTCGGCGTGCCGGTCCAGCGCACCGCTGGCGGCGGCAGGGTTGGCGGGAAAAGCGGTGCGAAGTCGAAGGGCATGTTTTCTCTCCCATCATGCCCGGCCTTCTGTGTGCCGGGCATGACATTGTGTGACGCTAGACGGCCTTACTTGGCCGCCTGCACCATGATCTCGACCTTGTATTCCGGCGCGGCGAGCTTGGCCTCGACGGTGGCGCGGGCCGGGGTGTTGCCGGGCGACACCCAGGCGTCCCACGCCGCGTTCATCGCCGCGAATTCCGACATCGAGGTGACCCAGATATTGGCCGACAGCAGCTTCGACTTGTCGGTGCCGGCCTTGGCCAGGTAGCTGTCGATCTGCGCCAGGATGTCCTTGGTCTGCGCCGTCATGTCCTTGCTCTTGGGGTCGTTGGCGACGATGCCCGCGAGATAGACGGTGTTGCCGTGGACCACGCACTTGCTCATGCGCTGGTTGGAGTCGATCCGTTCGATGGCCATCAGGGCCTCCTTGCTCGTTTCGTGAACCGGCGACTTTCTAGCGGGCTTTGGCGCTCAAGGGAACTCGGAACCTCTTTGCGATTTATAGCTCCGAGCGCGCGCTTTGAGTGTGCCGCCGCGCCGCAACAGGAGACATTCGCGATGGGCTGGTTTTCCTCCGATATCGACACCTTCGAAGAGCTGTTCATCCACACGCTGCAGGACATCTATTACGCCGAACACCAGATCCGGAAGGCGCTGCCGGACATGATCGAGAAGGCGTCCGACGCCGAGCTGAAGAAGGGCTTCCGGATGCACCTCAAGCAGACCGACGGCCAGATCAAGCGGCTCGACCGCGTGTTCAAGATGATGAAGTCGGTGCCGCAGGGCACCAAGTGCCCGGCGATCGATGGCATCATCGAGGAGGCCAACGAGATCGCCGGCGAGATCGAGAACAAGACCATCCTCAATGCGGCGCTGATCGCCGCGGCGCAGGCGGTCGAGCACTACGAGATCACGCGCTACGGCACGCTGGTGGCCTGGGCGCGGCTGATCGGCCGCACCGATGCCGCCAAGGTGCTCAACATGAATCTCAAGGAAGAGAAGGCCACCGACAAGAAGCTGGGCGGCATCGCCAAGCGCAAGATCAACAAGAAGGCGGCGGCGACGAAACTCAAGCGCCCGACCCGCGCCGAGCAGGCCGAGAACGCCATGCTCGCGGCGGCGGCCGGCATTCCGGCGATTTGATTTCTTCTCCCCTCCCCCCGCGAGCGCTTGCGAGTGGTGGGGAGGGGTCGGGGGTGGGGGGCTGTTAATCAAATGTCGTGGACGTGAATTCCCCCCACCCCGGTTCGCATCGCCAGCGATGCGAACCGACCCTCCCCGCCGCTTCGCGGGGGGAGGGAAAAGAAGAGTTCACCCCCCCTTCACGCCCTGCGTATTGACGTAGAGGGCATACAAAGAATGCGCGGCCGCCATGAACAGCCGGTTGCGCTTGACGCCGCCGAAGCAGAGATTGGCACAGCGTTCCGGCAACGAGATGTGGCCGATCGGTTCGCCTCCCGGCGTGAACACGCGCACGCCGTCGAGCTCCGGCGTCATGCCCCAGCCACACCACAGATTGCCGTCGATATCGACGCGGAAGCCGTCCGGCGTGCCGCCCGGGCCGGCGTCGATCAGCACCTTGCGGTTGGACAATTTATCGCCGGCGCCGACATCGAAGCTCAATATCTTGCGCGGCTCGGAGCGCGACTCGACGATGTAGAGCCTCGATTCGTCCGGCGAGAAGGCCAGACCGTTCGGCGCGTTGATGCCCTCCGCCGCTACGGTGACCTTGCCGCTCGCATCGACGCGGTAGACGTTCATCGGCAATTCCGGCTCGGCCATGTCGCCTTCGTAGTTGCCGAGAATGCCGAACTGCGGATCGGTGAACCAGATCGAACCGTCCGACTTGACGACGACGTCGTTCGGCGAGTTCAGCCGCTTGCCCTCGAACTTGTCGCAGATCACCGTGATGGTGCCGTCATATTCCGTGCGGGTGACGCGGCGAGTCAGATGCTCGCAGGTGATAAGGCGGCCCTGGCGGTCGCGGGTATTGCCGTTGCCGTTGTTCGACGGCGCGCGGAACGGACTGACCTGCCCGCTGGTCTCGTCCCACTTGTACATGACATTGCCAGGCACATCGCTCCAGATCAGGCAGCGCGCGTCGCCGAAATAGACCGGCCCCTCGCCCCAGCGCGTGCCGGTGTAGAGCCGTTCGACGCTCGACAACGGCAGATGATATTTCTTGAACTTGGGATCGAGCGCCGTGATCAGCGGATCGGGATAGCGCAGGCTGGGTGCCCACTGGCCGGACAGCACGGCGGCTTTGGTATCGAGCGACATCGGATGTTTCCTCGGGGCTTTTTTCGCAATCGAGTTAATCTAGCGCAGCGCTCAGCACTTTGCGCATGACATTCGGCAGGGCTTCATCGCGCAAATGTGCGGTCTCGACCCAGCGCGCGCCCTTGGGAGCCGCCGCCGTCTTCGGCACTTGCGTCACGAATACGGTGAGCGCCAGCGGAAAATGCGTGAAGACATGCGTCACCTCGCCGGCCAGCTTGCGCCACTTGGCCTTGGCGAATTTCGGCGCCGCGTCGAGCGCGGTCGCGACATCGAAATCATGCGACCAGTCGCTGCCCGGCACCTCGGTCATGGCCCCTAACAAGCCCTTCTCCGGGCGCTGGCGCAACAGGACCTGCATATTTCCCTTCGCATCCGCGCGCAGCACGACAAAGGCCGCGCCGCGGCGCAATTTGCCTTCGCGCTTGGGCGCCTTGCGCGGGTAATTCTCCTGCTCGCCGCGGGCGCGCGCGACGCAGTCGTCGTTCCACGGACACAAGGCGCAGGCCGGCTTCTTCGGCGTGCAAATGGTGGCGCCGAGATCCATCATCGCCTGGGCGAAATCGCCGGTGCGTGACGACGGCATCAGCGACGTGGCCAGCCGTTTGATCTCGGGCTTGGCGGCCGGCAGTTCCTCGTCGACGGCAAAGAGGCGCGTCACCACGCGCTCGACATTGCCGTCGACCGGCACCGCCGGCAGATCGAAAGCGATCGAACCGACCGCTGCCGCCGTGTAATCGCCGATGCCCGGCAAGGCGCGCAGCGCTTCCATGTCGTCCGGGAAGACGCCGCCGTGGCGTTCGACCACGGCGATGGCGCAGGCATGCAGGTTGCGGGCGCGCGCGTAATAGCCGAGCCCGGCCCAGGCGCGCAGCACATCGTCGAGCGGCGATTGCGCCAGGGATTCCACTGTCGGCCATTTCGCCAGGAATTTCGCGTAATAGGGCCCCACCGTTTTCACGGTGGTTTGCTGCAGCATGATTTCCGACAGCCACACGGCATAAGGCGGCGTGCGCTCGCCCTTTCGCGCCCGCCACGGCAGCGCCCGGCGGTGGCGGTCGTACCAGGCCAGCAGGTCTGCGGGGTCGGCGCCGACGGCGGCTTTCTTTCGCCGCGGCAGGCGGGCTGCTACGTTCATGGCCCGGACGATGCCAGAGACATATTCGATGACCAAGCCCGCCAGGGGTTTTCCCCGCCCGCTTTCCGAGTTCACCGCCGGCAGCATCGGCGGCGTGCTCAAGGCGCAAGGCTTTGCGTCGCTGGAAATAGTGACGCGCTGGCGCGACATCGTCGGTCCGGAGGTCGCCGCGCACAGCGAACCGATGAAGATCAACTGGCCGCGGCCGAAGACCGACGTCGGCGACGTCGAGCAGGCGGAACCCGCCACTCTCGTCCTGCGCGTCGAGGGGCCGGCGGCACTGGAAATCCAGCACCTGTCCTCGGTCATCCTGGAGCGGGTCAACCGCTTCTTCGGCTGGCAGGCGGTGGGGCGGCTCGCGCTGCGGCAGGCGCCGCTGCGCCGGCAACTGCCCAAGAAACGGCCCGCCCCGCCCGACCCCGCGGTTACCGCCAGGCTGGCGGCCGGCATGTCCCAAATCGAGGACGACGGCCTGCGCGACGCGCTGGCCCGCCTGGGCGCCGCCATCAAGACAAAGTGAGGCGCTGCGCCGCCTTGGCGAACCGGCCCGCCATTGCCACAATCATCCTGTCCAGCTAGCAAAACACCGACCCTGTGGACGCCTTTTGGCGCCTTAATCCGACGGAGAGCCCTTTGCGCCTGACCCGACGTGAATTCTGCCAGAGCACGGCATTCGTGGCCCTTGCCACCGCGGCGGGCCTGTCCGTTCTGCCGTCCCTGACCGATCAGGCGCTGGCAGCCGAAGGCGCCGCTGTTTCCGAGACCGAACTGATGGCGCCGGGCGCCCTGCCCGACATGGCCATCGGCGATCCTAAGGCGTCGGTCACCGTCATCGAATATGCCTCGATGACCTGCCCGCACTGCGCCCATTTCCAGGAAACCACCTATCCGGACATCAAGAAGAAATACATCGACACCGGCAAGGTTCGTTACATCTTCCGCGAATTCCCGCTCGATAACCTCGCCGCCGCGGTGTTCATGCTGGCGCGCTGCAATGCCGACACCAATGCGGAGAAATACTTCTCCTTCGTCGACGTGATGTTCCGCCAGCAACGCACCTGGGCCGTCGAGAAGCCGCTCGATCCGCTCCTGACGCTCTCCAAGCAGGCCGGCTTCACCAAGGAAACCTTCGACGCCTGCCTGTCGAACCAGAAGATCCTGGACGGAATCGAGGCCATGCGGCAGCGCGCGGTGGACAAGTTCAAGGTCAATTCGACCCCGAGCTTCTTCATCAACGGCAAGCTCTATTCCGGCGCCATGACCACCGACGAGATGTCCAAGGTCATCGACCCGCTGATCAAGAGCTAGGCCTCCGGATCGCGTTACCGCGGCGGCCGAAGGCGGGTCAGGAGCGGCCCTCGGACCCCAATATCTAGGGCCGCCGCACAAGGGTAATTTTGTTCCAATCCACAACCGAAAGGTCTGGAAAACCGGGCTTTTTGGCGCCATGTCGGTTGCTCCGGCGTCGCCGAGATTTCATTCTCGCGGCGAATGCGGCATACGACCCTTAGCGTCCGGGCCGTGCCCCCGGCGACCGATAGAACCTCCATAGCAAGTACCCCCAGCAGGACCGTCGGGCGTTCGTCCTGCTCCGGGTCGAAGGCGTTGAAGTATGATCCTTACCCGGCTGCGTCTGCTCGGTTTCAAGACCTTCGTTGAGCCGACCGATTTCGTCATCGAGCCGGGCCTGACCGGCGTCGTCGGACCGAACGGCTGCGGCAAGTCGAACCTCGTCGAAGCACTGCGCTGGGTGATGGGTGAGAACTCATACAAGTCCATGCGTGCGTCCTCGATGGACGACGTCATCTTCTCCGGGTCGAACACGCGGCCGGCGCGCAACAACGCCGAAGTCGCGATCATGATCGACAACAAGGAGCGCTCGGCGCCGGCGCAGTTCAACGACACCGACATGCTGGAGATCGCGCGCCGCATCGAGCGCGAGGAAGGCTCCTCCTATCGCATCAACGGCAAGGAAGTGCGCGCCCGCGACGTGCAGATCGTGTTCGCGGATGCCTCGACCGGCGCGCGCTCGCCGGCGCTCGTGCATCAGGGCCGCATCGGCGAAATCATTCAGGCCAAGCCCGAGCAGCGCCGCCGCGTGCTCGAAGAAGCCGCCGGCGTCTCCGGCCTGCACGCCCGCCGCCATGAAGCCGAGTTGCGCCTGAAGGCCGCGGAAACCAACCTCACTCGCCTCGAGGACGTCATCGGCCAGCTCGCCGGCCAGATGGAAGCGCTGAAGAAGCAGGCCAAGCAGGCGATCCGCTATCGCACCGTGTCGGCGCAGGTGCGCAAGACCGAGGCGACGCTCTATCATCTGCGCTGGTCGGCCGCGAATATCGAACAGACCGAAGCCGAGGCCGCCAAGGATCTCTGCGTGCGCGAAGTCGCGGCGCGCACCGGCGCCCAGGCCGAAGCCTCGACGCGCCAGACCGAACTTGCCGCCACCTTGCCGCCGCTGCGCGAGGCCGAAGCCCGCGCCGGCGCGGCCCTGCACCGCCTCAACGTCGCGATGCAGGAGCTCGAGCGCGAGGAGCAGCGCGCCAAGGACCGCATCAGCGAACTCGACAAGCGGCTGGTGCAGCTCGCCGCCGACAGCGAGCGCGAGCAGAAACTGGTCGCCGATGCCGAGGCCGCCATCGCCCGGCTCGCCGAAGAAGAAGAAATGATCAAGAGCGAGGCCGCCGAAAGCGCCGGCCGCCGCAGCGGCGTTGATGCCCGCGTCGATGAAGCCAGCAACACGCTCGCCGCAGCCGAGAAGGTCTTCGCCGAACTCACCGCGAAGCTCGCCGACCTCACCGCGCGCCGCAATCAGCTCGAAGGCGCCGTGCGCCAGCATCGCGACCGCGCCACCAAGGTCGAAGCCGAGATGGCCGAGATCACTCGCGAGATCGATACGCTGCAGGCAACCGACGGTCCCGACCTCGCCGCACTGACCCAGGAAGTCGAAGAGATCCAGCAGGCGCTGGCGACCGCCGAGAACGCCGCGATCGACGCCGAAGCCGCGCACGCCGCCGCCCGCGCCGCGCTCGAAGCCTCGCGCAATCCGCTCACCGAGGCCGAGCGTCGCGTGCAGCGGCTCGAGACCGAAGCCAAGACGCTGTCGAAGGTGCTCGCGGTCGAGAGCAAGAATTTGTGGCCGCCGGTGATGGACAACATCATTGTCGACAAGGGCTTCGAGAAGGCGCTCGGCGCCGCGCTGGGTGACGACCTCGACGCGCCGATCGATCCGTCGGCTCCGATGCGCTGGGTCGGCTCGGCGGTCGATGCCAGCGATCCGAAGCTGCCGGATGGCGCGACGCCTTTGTCCGCGCATGTCCGCGCGCCGGAAGAACTGACCCGCCGCCTCAACCAGATCGGCGTCGTCGACAAGGATGCGGGCGCTCGCCTCGTCGCGCAGTTGCGCCCCGGCCAGCGTCTGGTGTCGCCGGAAGGCGACCTCTGGCGCTGGGACGGCTTTGCCGCCGCCGCGCACGCGCCGACCGGCGCCGCGCGCCGGCTCGCCGAGCGCGCCCGTCTCGCGGAGATCGAGACCGAATTGCTGGTCGCCAAGGCCGATGTCGAAGCGGCGCGTCAGGCGATGGAAGCCGCGCAAGGCGCGCTGGGTGCAGCAGCGTCTGCGGAAACCGAGTCCCGCAACGCGGCGCGCGAACGTCAGCGCGACGTCAATGCAGCGCGCGACCGTCATGAAGCCGCCGAGCGCGAGGTCAACCGCAACGCGGCGCGGCTGTCGGCGCTGACCGAGGCGCAAAGCCGCCTCAGCGCCAGCCATGACGAAGCGACCGCCGGCATCGCCGAGGCCGAAGAGGCGCTCGGGGCTCTCGCCCCAGCCGCCGACCTCGAGACCGAGCTCGAGGGCGTGCGCGACGACATCACCGGCAAACGCGCGCACCTCGCCGAGGTGCGCGCCGAGCAACAGGCCATCGTCCGTGAGGCCGAGATCGCCGACCGCCGCCTGCGCCAAGTCGGCGAGGAAAAGGCCGGCTGGTTCACGCGCCAGGAAAGCGCCCGCGGCCAGACCGAGACACTCGCCGCGCGCATCGCGGAAGCGCAGCGCGACCGCACCGAACTCGAAAACGCGCCGCAGGTCTTCGCCGAGAAGCGCGAGGCGCTGATCAGCGAAGTGCACCTGGCCGAAGCGGACCGCCGCGAATGCGCCGATCACCTGCAGGCAGCCGAGAACGCGCTGGCCGAAGCCGATCGGGACGCCCGCGCCGCGCTGGAGGCCGCATCCACCGCGCGCGAAGAACTGGCGCGCGCCGAAGAGCGCTTCGAGGCATCGAAGCGCCGTCTCACGGATATCGCCCGTGAAATCCACGACATGCTCGAAGTCGAGCCGCAAGGCGTCGCGGCGCTGGCCGAGCTCGCGGAAGGCGAAGCCCTGCCCGACCTCGCCGAGATCGAAGCGACGCTCGAGCGGTTGCGCCGCGAACGCGAGCGGCTGGGCGCAGTTAACTTGCGCGCCGAAGAAGAGCTGGTCGAGGTCGAGACGCAGCACACCTCGCTCACCACCGAGCGCGACGATCTCGTCGAAGCAATCAAGAAGCTGCGCCTCGGCATCCAGAGCCTCAACCGCGAGGCGCGCGAGCGCCTGATGGCGTCGTTCCAGCAGGTCAACACCCACTTCCAGCAGCTTTTCACCAAGCTGTTCAATGGCGGCACGGCCGAACTGCAGCTCATCGAGAGCGACGATCCGCTCGAAGCCGGCCTCGAAATTCTCGCCAAGCCGCCCGGCAAGAAGCCGGCCACCCTGTCTCTTCTGTCGGGTGGCGAACAGGCGCTGACGGCGATGGCGCTGATCTTCGCGGTATTTCTGACCAATCCGGCGCCGATTTGTGTGCTGGACGAAGTCGATGCGCCTCTCGACGATCACAACGTCGAGCGGTTCTGCGACATGCTCGATGAAATGACGCAGTCCACCGATACACGTTTTGTGATCATCACGCACAATCCCATTACCATGGCGCGCATGAACCGGTTGTTCGGCGTTACTATGGCGGAGCGTGGCGTATCGCAGCTCGTGTCGGTCGATCTCGAAGCCGCCGTTCGCTTCCGCGAAGCCGGCTGATTTCATCGGAATTGACAGAGCGGCGGTCCTCCGCCGCTCTTTTGTTACAAATACCTCATATTAAACATTTTGTTGTGGCCGCGACTCATGCGCGGCCCGCGCAAAAAACATTTGGCAATCGCCCGTTTGGGCGATAGGACGCAGACGCGTGCTGATTGTGAACGCTTATCTGATGAAGGAATCTGGAATGGCTAAGAAGTCCAAGTCGGCGAAGAAAACCAAGACCGCCGTAAAGAAAATCCGGCGCAGGCCATGGACCAATGAAGAGTACAAGACTCTGAAAGCGCACTCGAAGGCTCGTACGCCTGTCGCCAAGATCGCCAAAGAACTCAAGCGCACGCCGGGCGCGCTGCGTCAGCAGGCGCTCAAGCTCAATATCGGCCTCGGCCACCAGCGCTGAGCATCAGGGAACCCTGTGTGGCGGCCAGCCGCCACTCGCCCTGCCTCACAGATTAAAAATTTCTGACCGGGAGCCGGAACCAATCGGACGGGCCGCGGTTATCGGCGTGTCTGTATCTGTCGGGCGGCTCCCCCCTTACCCCCCGAATAGCCGCCTGGCTCAGGGCCCCGAACCCACGGTTCGGGGCCTTTTTTTATGTAATTTCGATGCTGTTTCGTCTCGACCGCCGCGCGCCGGCCATGTTCCGGTCTGCTATAGTGGGTAAGTTCCGCCTGACCTCACCTTCGGCTTTTCCCTTCGACCGGTTTTCTCAGGAGCGCTTCCATGTCAACCACCGGCTGGGTCGTTCTCGGCGTCATCGTCGTGATCGTGCTCTGGGCGATCTCTGTATACAATAGCCTCGTCGCCATGCGGCAAAGGGTGAACCAGTCCTTCGCCGACATCGACGTTCAGCTCAAGCAGCGTCACGACCTCATCCCGAACCTCGTCGAGACGGTGAAAGGCTATGCCGCCCACGAGCGCGGCACGCTGGAGGCGGTGGTGCAGGCGCGCAACACAGCCATCGCCGCGCCCGGCGTCGAGCAGAAGGTCGCGGCCGAAAACATGCTGACCGGCGCGTTGCGCCAGCTCTTTGCCCTCTCCGAGAGTTATCCCGACCTCAAGGCCAACCAGAACTTCCAGCAGTTGCAGGCGGAATTGTCGGATATCGAAAACAAGCTGGCCGCCGCGCGCCGCTTCTTCAACAACGCGGTGCAGGAATACAACACCGGCATCCAGCAATTCCCGGCGGCGTTGTTCGCCGGCATGTTCGGCTTCCACGCCCAGCAATTCTTCGATCTCGGCGAGAGCCGGGCGCAACTCGATCAGGCGCCGAGCGTGAAGTTCTAGGCCGTGTCCCGGGCGCGGCGCAGCACGAAATGATGCGCCGCAGACCCGGGATCGCAAAATCCGAGACCGTAACGGTCCCGGATCTGCGGCGCACCGCAAGTGCGCTGCGCCGCGTCCGGGACAAGTGAATCATGGCCGCTTACGGTCTCTACACGCACATCCAGTCGAACCGGCGGCGCTCGATCGCGCTGCTGATCGGCCTGTTCTTCCTGATTTATGTACTGGTCTATGCCGGCGCCCTGCTCGCCGAGGTGCTGAGCGTCGGCAACGCGCCGCTCGACTATCTCATGCGCGCCGCGGCCTATGATTTCGTCAAGGCGGCGCCTTTTGCCACCATCGGCACCATCGTCTGGGTGGCGATCGCCTACAAATTTCATCAGTCGATGATCGACGCCGTCACCGGCGCGCATCAGGTCACCCGCGCGGAGGAGCCGCGGCTCTATAACCTGCTCGAGAATCTGTGCATTTCCCGCGGCATCCCGATGCCGACCTTGCGCATCGCCGACGATGACGCGCTCAACGCCTTCGCCACAGGTCTCAATGAGAAACAATACTCGATCACGGTGACCCGCGGCCTCCTGGCGGCGCTCAACGATCAGGAGATCGAGGCGGTGCTGGGCCACGAGCTTACCCACATCCGCAACGGCGACGTGCGGATGCTGGTCATCGCGGTGGTCATCGCCGGCGTCATCTCGTTCTTCGGCGAGATGGTGTTCCGCCTGTTCTTCCAGAACGCCTTCTACGGCGGCTTCGGCCGCCGCCGCGACAATGACGACCGCAAGGGCGGCGGCGCCGCCATCGCCATGCTCATCGCCATCGCGCTGATCGTCGTCGCCTGGGTGCTGTCGGTCGTCATCCGTTTCGCCCTGTCGCGGCAGCGCGAGTATCTCGCCGATGCCGGGTCGGTGGAATTGACCAAGAATCCCGACGCCATGATCTCGGCGCTGCGCAAGATCGAGAACCGCGGCGAACTGGCGAGCGCCAATTCCGCGGTGATGGAGATGTGCGTCGACAATCCGCGCGAGGGCTTCGGCGATATCTTCGCGACGCACCCCTCGGTCGATGCCCGCGTCGCGGCGCTGGTCAAGTTCGCCGGCGGTCACGATCCGGGACCGCTGGCGATCGATCCGCCGGCGCAGCAGCAGGTCCCCGCCCCCGAGCAAGGCCCTTGGGATCCGGCGCCGCCACAGCAACCCTCGGGGCCCTGGGATTCGCCAAGTGTTGACAACCCGGCCGACAGCGGCCCTTGGGGCAGCAAACCGCGCTAGACCTGTCGCCGACCCTGTCCGCGCTTTTTGGAGGCCTCGATGCCGTGGCTTGAACCTGTGTCGCTCGCGGGCGCCCATGTCCGCCTCGAGCCGCTGTCACAGGCGCATCGCGCCGGCCTCATCGACGCCGTCAAGGACGGCGAACTCTGGACGCTCTGGTACACGGCGATTCCGTCGCCCGAGGGCATGGAGAAGGAAATCGACCGCCGGCTGGCGCTACAGGCCGCCGGCTCGATGCTGCCGTTCACGGTGTTCGATGCCGATGGCGCCGTCGCCGGCATGACCACCTACATGAACGTCGATGCCGCCAACCGCCGCGTCGAGATCGGCTCGACCTGGTACGCCCGGCGCGTCCAGCGCACGCCGCTCAACACCGAGGCCAAGCTGTTGCTGCTGACGCACGCCTTTGAGCGGCTTGACTGCATCGCCGTCGAATTCCGCACGCATTTCTTCAACCGGCCGAGCCGGCGCGCCATCGAGCGGCTGGGCGCCAAGCTCGACGGCATCCTGCGCAGCCACCAGATCGGCGTTAACGGCACGCTGCGCGACACCGCCGTCTACAGCATCATCGCCTCGGAATGGCCGGTCGTGGGCCAGCATTTGTCGTTCACGCTGGCTCGCGAGCCGAGCTAGCGGACGCGGCGGACCTTCGGGCCTAGTGGCCTTCGAAGGCGAAGAGCGTGCGCACCGGCACGCCGAGCTTGCGCAGCTTCTCGGCGCCGCCGAGATCCGGCAGGTCGATGACAAAACACGCCGCCAGCACTTCAGCGCCGAGCTGATGCAAGAGCTTGATCGCCGCTTCGGCAGTGCCGCCGGTGGCGATCAGGTCGTCGACCAGTACGACCTTCTCGCCCTTCATCAGCGCGTCGTCGTGCATCTCGATGACGTCCTCGCCGTATTCCAGTGCGTAGGTCATGCTGACGCGCTTGTGCGGCAGCTTGCCCTTCTTGCGGATCGGCACGAAGCCGGCCGACACCTGGTGCGCCACAGCGCCGCCGAGGATAAAGCCGCGCGCCTCGATGCCGGCGACCTTGTCGATCTTGGCGCCGGCCCAGGGCTGGACCAGTTCATCGACGGTGCGGCGGAAGGCGCGCGCGTCGCCCAAGAGCGTGGTGATGTCGCGAAAGATGATACCCGGCTTCGGATAATCCGGAATCGAGCGGACGGCTTCGCGCAAGTCGCTGCGGATGTCAGGGGCGTTCATGATGGCCTTTCGGTCAAGCGACGGATCGGTGGAAATCAACAGAGGTGAGACATGACGTTGCCCGCCTTGTCCTTGAGGACATAGGGGCATTCGATACGTTTGAGGCGCTGTTTGCCCTCTTCGTTGCCGAGCGCGGCGGCCTTGGTGAACCAGGACTTGGCGCGGTCATTGTCCTTCGCACCGCCGCGGCCGGTCTCGGCGAAGGCGCCAGCCCAAACCATGGCATCGGCGTGGCCCTGCGCCGCCGCCTTCTCGAACAGCGTGCGGGCGCCGGCGTCGTCCTTCGGACCGCCCTCGCCTTGCGCCATCATCAGGCCGAGCTGGAATTCCGCTTCCGCCGAGTTGCCCTCGGCCGCCCGGGCGTACATCGCCCGCGCCTGTGCCGGATCGGACGAAACGGCGCCGTCGAGCGCGGCAAGATTACTCGTGCCGCGCATGTCGCCCGCCTTCGCCGCGCGCTCGAACAGGCTGCGCGCCTCGTTGCGATCATGCGGCACGCCGGCGCCGGTGCCATACATGACGCCGAGCTCGATCATCGCCGCGGTCGAGCCTTTGGCGATCGCCTGCTTGTAGCTCTTGATCGCCTCGGCGGTCTGGCCATCGGCGGCGTAAGCGCGGCCGAGTTGATAGACCGCGCGGCGCGCATGCGGCGATGCCGACTTGCAGAACCTGATCGCGGTCTTGATGTCGGATTTGGCGATCGCGGCGACGCCCGGCATGTCGGCCGGCTTGTCCGGATCGGCCGGATCGGCGGCGATGCGATCGCATAGAACGAGGTCGGCGGATTGCGCCAGAGCCGGCGGCGCGGACGCCTGCGCCATCGCGGCGCAGGTCATCATCATCACGATCGCACGCACGATCTTAAGCATCACGCAGCGTCTCGTCCTCTCAAGGGCACGGCGGGCACAAGATTAGAGCGGCTCGGCAGGGCCAGCAACCCGGCCTGTGGCGCGCCTGCTAGACCTTAAGCACCCGGCCCGCCACCGCATCGAGCTTCTTCATCAATTCCGGATCGCGCGCCTCGGGCTGCGTGATCAGCGCGTTGTCGAGCGCACGGTCGGAACCGATCGGGCATGCCTCGTGCTCGCGCGGAAATTCGCGCGCCAGCCGCGACACCAGCCGCTTGGCGCGATCGGCGTTGTCGACCAGCACGGCGACGATGTCGGAGACGGTGACGGCGTCATGATCCGGATGCCAGCAGTCGAAATCCGTGACCATGGCCACGGTGGCGTAACAAATCTCGGCTTCGCGAGCGAGCTTGGCCTCCGGCATGTTGGTCATGCCGATCACCGAATAACCGAGTTGCTTGTAGGTCATGCTCTCGGCGTAGGTCGAGAACTGCGGCCCTTCCATGCAGACATAGGTGCCGCCGACCTTCGGCTCGATGCCTTCCTTCAGCGCCGCCTCGGCAATGCGGGCGCGGAGCCGCGGCGAAACCGGGTGCGCCATCGACACATGAGCCACCAGCCCCTTGCCGAAGAACGAGCTCTCGCGCTTGTGCGTGCGATCGACGAACTGATCGACCAGCACGAAGGTGCCGGGCGGCATGTCCTCGCGAAACGAGCCGCAGGCCGACAGCGAAACGAGGTCGGTCACGCCGACCCGCTTCAGGATATCGATATTGGCGCGGTAGTTGATGTCCGACGGCGACAGCCGGTGTCCCTTGTCGTGGCGCGGCAGGAACACCACCGGCAGGCCATCGATATCGCCGATGCGCAGGGCTCCGGACGGCTCGCCCCACGGCGAAGCCACGCGCTCCTCGCGCACGTTCTGGAGCCCGGGGAGTTCGTAAATCCCCGATCCGCCGATGATGCCGAGAACCGCCTTGGTCATGTGCCGCCTTCGTTTCGCTGGTCGGCCGGCAGAGTACAACACCAGCCTCAAAATCAAAGGGCCCCGCTTGCGGGGGCCCTTGGTAGTTCGCGAACGCGTGACGGCGGGCTTAGTGCACCGCCGACCACACCTTCTTCTTGGTGAAGTACAAGAGCCCGGTGAGCACGATCAGGAAGATCATGACCTGGAAGCCGACGCGCTTGCGCTGAACCATGTGCGGTTCCGAGGCCCACACCATGAAAGCCGCAACGTCGTGCGAGTACTGTTCCAGCGTCTGCGGCGCGCCGTCGTCGAAGGTCACCTGGCCGTCCGTGAGCGGCGCCGGCATGGCAATGACGTGACCCGGGAAGTACTTGTTGTAGTGACCGCCCGACGGCACCGTGAAGCCCTTCGGCGCTTCTTCGTAACCGGTCAGGATGGCGTGGATGTAATCCGGGCCCTGCTCCTGATACTGGCTGAAGATGTCGAACACGAACCACGGGAAGCCGCGCTCATAGGTGCGCGCCTTGGCCAGGGTCGAGAAGTCCGGCGGCGCGACGCCGTTGGCGGCAGCGGCCGCCGCGGCATTCGGGAACGGCGCCGGGAAGGTATCGGCCGGACGGCCCGGACGTTCGATCGGCTGCCCCTTGTCGTCGAGGTCGGCAATCTTGTACTCGGCGGCCAGCGCCTCGACCTGCGCCTCGCTGAAGCCGGGACCGCCCGGTTCGGCCAGGTTGCGGAACGACACGAGGCTCATCGAGTGGCAGCTCGAGCAGACTTCCTTGTAGATCTTGAAGCCGCGCTGCAGCTGCGCCTGATCGAAGTTGCCGAACGGACCGGAGAAGCTCCACTTCTGCGCGGGCGGCTTCGGCGTGTCGTGCTCCTGGGCCTGCGCGGCGCCGGCCACGCCGAGCGACGCGGCCAGAGCGAGAGCAATGAGGGTGCGATGCATCGTCATGTTCGTTCTCCCGCTCAAGCCTTGCTCAACACCGACTCGGAAATCGAGTTGGGCAGCGGCTTGGTTTTCTCGAAGATACCGAGCAGCGGCAGCACGATGATGAAGTGCGCGAAGTAGTAGAAGGTCAGAACCCGCGCGATGGTGACGTAGACGCCTTCGGCCGGCATGGCGCCGAGGTAGCCGAGGCCGATGCACACCGCGAAGAACAGCCAGAAGAACTGGCGGAACAGCGGGCGGTAGCGCGCCGAACGCACCTTCGAGGTGTCGAGCCATGGCAGGAATGCGAGGATCAGGATCGAGCCGAACAGCGCGCAGACGCCGAGCAGCTTGTTCGGGATGGCGCGCAGGATCGCGTAGAACGGCAGGTAGTACCATTCGGGCACGATGTGCTGCGGCGTCACCGCCGGGTTGGCCGGGACGTAGTTGTCGGCGTGGCCGAGGAAGTTCGGCGTGTAGAACACGAACCACGCGAACATGATGCAGAACACGGCGATGAAGAAGCCGTCCTTCACGGTCGCATAGGGCGTGAACGGCACCGTGTCCTTGTCCGACTTCGGCTCGATACCGGCCGGATTGTTCTGGCCAGCGACATGCAGCGCCCAGACGTGCAGCACGACGACGCCGGCGATCACGAAGGGCAAGAGGTAGTGCAGCGAGTAGAAGCGGTTCAGCGTCGGGTTGCCGACGGCGTAGCCGCCCCACAGCCAGGTCACGATCGCTTCGCCGACGCCCGGAATGGCGGAGAAGAAGTTGGTGATGACGGTGGCGCCCCAGAAGCTCATCTGGCCCCACGGCAGCGTATAGCCGAGGAAGCCGGTCGCCATCATCAGCAGGTAGATGATGACGCCGAGGATCCAGAGAACCTCGCGCGGCTCCTTATACGAGCCGTAGTACATGCCGCGGAAGATGTGGATGTACACGGCGATGAAGAACATCGACGCGCCGTTCGAGTGCAGGTAGCGCAGCAGCCAACCGTAGTTGACGTCGCGCATGATGCCTTCGACCGACTTGAAGGCCAGATCGACATGCGGCGTGTAGTGCATCGCCAGCACGATGCCGGTGATGATCTGCACACCCAGCATGAACGACAGGATGCCGCCGAAGGTCCACCAGTAGTTCAGGTTCCTCGGCGTCGGGTAAGCGACGAAAGACGAATGAATGAGACCGCCAATCGGCAGCCGCTTCTCGAACCACTGCAGAAACGCGTTCTGCGGCTGGTAAGTCGAGTGTCCGCTCATGATCGAACCTTCAAGAATGCAATCGTTGCGGATCAGCCGATCCGGATGCGTGTGTCGGAAACGAATTGATAGGGCGGCAGCACGAGATTCTTCGGCGCCGGGCCTTTGCGGATGCGCCCCGCGGTGTCGTACTGCGAACCGTGGCACGGGCAGAACCAGCCGTGGTACTCGCCCTCATGCGCGATCGGAATGCAGCCGAGATGGGTGCAGATGCCGATCACGACCAGCCACGGCTCGTGGCCGGGCTTGGTGCGCTGGGCATCGGACTCCGGGTCCGGCAGCGTGGCGACATCGACGCTCTTGGCTTCGTCGATCTCCTTCTGCGTGCGATGGAAGATGAAGATCGGCTTCGAGCGCCAGAACACCTTGATGATCTGACCGTCGGCGATCGGCGCCAGATCGACCTCGATCGGCGCACCGGCCGCGATGGTCGAGGCGTCCGGATTCATCTGGGTGATGAGCGGCACCAGAGTCGCTGCCGCGCCAACCGCAGCAACAGAACCTGTAGCGATGTAAAGAAAATCGCGGCGCGAGTGCTCCGCAGAAGGCACGGTGGTCACGTCTGAACCCTCTCCCCCGGCTTGGTTTTCCGCCCGTGGCTGGAGGCTACCGGGAAAGGACTTCCCTGAGCGCTGCGGGGCGGACCGGCATCGCGCGGCCCCGTTCAAGGCGGGTCGGCGATTTCGAAGCGTTCTATTGGCACCCTTGTGGTGCGAGTGCAAGCCCGGTATCGGGCCTGCCGGGCGGCCCTCAACAAATCGTTCGTCCAGAGTGGTTTAGGGCCCGGCCAGCGGCTCAATCCTGACAAGGTCCGACCGATGCGGCTCGCGCTTTATGAACCCGATATCCCGCAGAATACCGGTACGATTCTGCGCGCGTGCGCCTGCCTCGGCATCGAGGCCCACATCATCGAACCGGCCGGGTTTCCGGTGACCGATCGCGCCTTCCGGCGGGCCGGGATGGACTACCTCGACCGCCTCAGCATCGTCCGGCATGCCTCCTTTGCCGATTTCGAGGCATGGCGCCGCGCCGAGGGCCTGCGGCTGGTGCTCATGACCACCGCTGCCGAGACGTCCTATCTCGACCATGGTTTCACCGCGGACCAGATCGTGATGGTTGGCCGCGAAAGCGCCGGCGTGCCGGAGGCGGTGCACCGGGCCGCCGACGTCCGGCTGCGTATCCCGATCCGGGAGGGCTTCCGCTCGCTCAATATCGCGGTGGCAACCGCCATGGTCGCCGGCGAGGCTCTGCGCCAGGCTGGCGGGCGGCCCGAGCCGTAGCAATTTGACGGCCGAGCGGATAAGCCAGCCTCCATGAGCAACCCGGCCGCTGATCTGGAAAGCCGCAAGGCGCGCGCCCGCGCCTGGTTCGAGGACTTGCGCGATCAGATCTGCCTCAGTTTCGAAGTGCTCGAGGATGCCCTGCCCGCGTCGGCGCCGCTCGCCGATCGCGCGCCCGGCCGCTTCGTGCGCACGCCGTGGCAGCGCACCGACCATACCGGCGCGTCCGGTGGCGGCGGCGTGATGTCGATGATGCGCGGCCGTGTGTTCGAGAAGGTCGGCGTACATTGCTCGACCGTGCACGGCGAGTTCGCGCCGGAATTCCGCGGCCAGATCCCTGGCGCCGCGGACAATCCGAATTTCTGGGCGTCCGGTATTTCGCTGATCGCGCATCCGCAGAACCCGCATGTGCCGGCAGTGCACATGAACACCCGCTTCGTCGTGACATCGAAGGCCTGGTTCGGTGGCGGCGCCGATCTGACGCCCGTGCTCGACCGCAGGCGAACCCAGGACGACACCGACACGATGGCGTTTCACGCGGCGATGCAGAAGCCTTGCGACGCGCACAAGGGTGTTGCCGACTACGGCAAATTCAAAACCTGGTGCGACGAGTATTTCCACCTCAAGCATCGCAACGAGCCGCGCGGCATCGGCGGCATCTTCTACGATTATCTGGAGGGCGACTGGGAGGCGACATTCGCCTTCACACAGGATGTCGGGCGCGCGTTTCGCGATGTCTATCCAAAGCTGGTCGAGAAGAATTTCACGACGCGGTGGACCGAGGCCGATCGCGACGAGCAGCTGGTGCGCCGCGGCCGATACGTCGAGTTCAATTTGCTCTACGACCGCGGCACGATCTTCGGCCTGAAAACCGGCGGCAATGTCGACTCGATCCTGTCGTCGATGCCGCCGCTTGTTAAATGGCCATAAAGGCGCGCGGGTTCTAGCGGAACGCCGAGGCGATCATCACGCCGCCGCCGAGCAGCACGACGAAGTCGAGGATCGCGGTGTGCACGTGCATCGGCATGCGCTGCACGATGAGCCGCGAAATATGCGCACCGGGCATCGAGACGAGACCGGTCAGCAGCGCCAGCGCGATCACCTTCGGCGTCAGCACGCCGTTCAGGCCGAACACCGAAACCTTCACGACGCCAATGCCGATCGAGACCATCGCATCGGTGGCGATGACCGCCGCGCCTTCGAGGCCGACCGCCATCAGCAGCGTCAGCATGATGACGCCGGACCCGGACGTGCCGCCGACCAGCACGCCGTAACCGACCGAGCCGACGGCGAGGCCGCGGTCGTCGATGCGGAAATTGCGCCGCCGGGCGACGCGGCGCAGCGGCACGCTGGCCATCAGCATGGCGCCGATGACGATGGCCGCGCCTCTCCCGGTCAGTTGCGAATAGCCCCAGGCGCCGAGCACACAGGTCGGCAAGGCCGCGACGGTCGCGATGACGGCGCGGCGGCGATCGAGATGCGCGAGATAAGCGGAGACGCGGCCGAAATTGTTGAACAGCGCGGCCAGCCCGATGATCGGCACCACCGGCGCCGCGCCGACCATCGGCACCAGCACCAGCGGCATCAAGGCGCCGCTGCCGTAACCCGAAACGCCGCCGATGATGCCGGCGATCAGTGCGACCGCGGCGACGAGCACAAGCTGCGCCACCGAGATGTCTGCGAAGCCGGAAAGAATATGCATGTCCGCGCGTGGACGTGCACCTTGCGCGGCAGCCCGTCAAGCGCGGCGACAGCTTGTCCTCAGTCGGCGCTCGGCAATCGCCGCATCGTGAACTCGATCTCGTCGCCCGGCAGCACGCGCCAGGATTCGATCTCGGTCATGTAGGCGGCCTTCGGATAACGCGAGAAGAACGCACGGGCCTTGGCGCGCGCCTCGATGCGCGGCATGCGGAAGGTTTCGCGGCGGAACGCACTGCGCGAGGGCGCGCGACTGTCTCTGGCGTGGGCCAGGCGGCGGGCGACGTCCTGAGGCGTGTCGTTGCGCGGCATCACTCGAGAATCGGGCCGCGGCCGGATTTATTCAAGGTGGCCGGCCCCGCAACAGGCAGCTCAGCCCTGTACAATACAACTACCCTAGTAAGTCCAACGTATCGAGATACCCTGATAAGTTGCAACTCCGCAACAGCATCGGGAATTGTGCGGGCTACCACCGCCTTTAAGGGGTCCCCCTGATTGAGCGTTCGCCGTCGTTGGGCCTAGCTTCTTTTCACAGTTCAGGATTGGATATGTGGATACCTCCGCATCTCCGCTTTCAACGAAAGACGCGTCGCGCAGCCGACGCGTGAGCCGTAAGGAGGGTGACATGCGTCGTCTTGCTATGAGTTTGTTGGCCACAACGCTTCTCGGTGGCTTTGCCGCTCATGCGGCCGACATGCCGGTGAAAGGCCCGGTCTATAAAGCGCCGCCGCTCCTCATGTACAACTGGACCGGCTTCTACCTCGGCATCAACGGCGGCGGCGGCTGGGGCCACACCGATTGGACCTACGTCGTCGGCGGCAACACAGCCAACCACAACACCAGTGGCGGCCTCATCGGCGGCACCATTGGCTACAATTATCAAATGCAGAACTGGGTGTTCGGCATCGAAGCCGACTGGGACTGGGCCCGCATCAATGGCAGCACCGCCTGCCCCAACCCGGCCTTCAGCTGCGAATCCAAGATCAACTCGATCGGCACCTTGCGCGGCCGCGTCGGCACGACGCTCGGCGCCACCGGCAACGTCCTGCTGTACGCCACCGGCGGCTGGGCCTGGGATCACCTGACCATCCAGACCGTTCATCCGACGGTCGGCACCAACGGCACCAGCACGACCGCGAACGGCTGGACGCTCGGCGCCGGCGTCGAATACGGCTTCCTGCCGCACTGGTCGGCGAAGCTCGAATATCTCTATGCCGGCTTCGGCACCAACCGCTACACCGTCGATACGGCTCTTCAGGTCGATGCCCGCGAGCGCGTCAATCTGCTGCGCGCCGGTATCAACTATCGCTTCTGAGACCATTCACGCCACGAGCTCAAAGGGCCGGCAGAAATGCCGGCCCTTTCATTTTGCGCCTTCGTGCAACTCACGATCGCCGCGCTGCGGCCTCATCGGCAATGGCCCGCAGCGCGGCGGCGTCCGTCGGAAAATCCGCGGCAATCCAGGCGTCCTCGGCAGCGCGCAGCGCAGCGCCGAGCGCCGGTCCCTTGGCGATGCCGCGCTTGATGAGATCGTCGGCCTTGAGCGGAAACACCGGCGGCGTGAAGCGCTGCGCCCGGGCGATGAATTCGTGCCAGGCCGCATCGTGCGCCATCGCCTGCGACCGCGCCCAGGCGAGCAGCGCCTGATCGGTGAAGGCGTCGACGCCGCGGCGATAGATCAAAGCCCGCATCTCGCGTTCGCTCATGGCCGGCGACAGCCCGTGCCAACCGTCGGCCATCGACCGGATGCGGTCGCGTTCGTGATTGGCCAAGCGAAGGCGCTGATAGAGCCGTTCGGCATCTTCCGCGACCGCCGCACCCAGCGCGCCAAGGCGGCGCGTGGCGTCCGCGGCCAATCCCGCGGCGGCCTCGACCTTGGTCATGTTCTCGAAGGCGGACAGATAAATGACGCCGGCAAGGATGCTCAACGTGAAGCCGGCATCGGACATCACGATCAAGGTCGGCGTCGCGTGTTTGGCCGCGACGAGCTTGAGCATTTCCATGCGCAGGCGCTCGCGCGAGAGCTGCGAAAGCCCTTCGCGCGCGGCGATGCAGGCTGCAAGGCCCGCGGCATCCGGAGGGCCGCCGCCGCCATAGGCGGCATGAAAACGAAAGAAGCGCAGGATGCGCAGGTAATCCTCGGCGATGCGCTGCGCCGCATCGCCGATGAAGCGCACGTGGCGCTTGGCCAAGTCGTCGAGCCCGCCGGCATAATCGTGCACCGTGCCGTCGCGCGTTACCGAGAGCGCGTTCATGGTGAAGTCGCGGCGCAATGCATCCTCGCGCCAGTCGCGGCCGAAGGCGACCTTGGCGTGACGGCCGAAGGTCTCGACGTCGGTGCGCAGAGTCGTGACTTCGAACGGATGCTTGTCGATGACGACGGTGACGGTGCCGTGTTCGATGCCGGTCGGCACCGGCTTGAAGCCGGCGGCCTTGGCGCGGCGGATCACTTCTTCCGGCACCGCGGTGGTCGCGACATCGACTTCGTGGATCGGCGCATCGATCAGCGCGTTGCGCACCGCGCCGCCGACGACGCGGGCCTCTTCACCCTTGCCATCGAGAACGTCCATCAGGCGCGCCAGCGGGCCGGCGAAGGGCCACGCGGCCAGATCGATCCTGCGTGATGTCGCGGTCATTATCTCCCCTCCCCCCGCGGAGCGAAGCGACGTGGTGGGGAGGGGTTGGGGGTGGGGGGAAATGGCGGCTCAGAAATTGAAGAGCCCCCCACCCCTGACCCCTCCCCGCCGCACGCAAGGGCGTGCGTGGGGAGGGGAAATTGGCGTGGCGTATGTCTTCTCATCACCGCGTCGTCCCCGGCACGAAATGGCCCTGCTCGTCGAGATGCGCCGGCACGTAAGTCGAGCCCGGCGGCGCGCCGCCGTAATGGGAAAAATACAGGAAGCTGCCGATGACCAGAAGCAGCGCGACGATCGCCAGCGCGGCAATGCGCGACAGCGGCCAAGAGTCGGGATGGATGATGTCGGCCTTGGTGGCCCACAGAAAAATCGCATAGAGCGCGAACGGCGTCGCAAACAGCAGAATCTCCGTCGCGAGCGTACGGATCATCGCCAGATCCTCTCGCGCATGTTGCGCAGGATGCCCGCGGTCACGCCCCAGATGTATCGCTCGCCGAAGGTGATGGCGTAATAGTGCCGCTCGATGCCCTGCCACTCGCGCGAGTGGGTCTGCATATTGGCCCGGTCCATCAGGAAGCCGAGCGGCACCTCGAAGGCGACATCGACCTCCGACGTATTGAGGGTGAGTTCAAAGCCCGGCTTCACGCGCGCGATCGTCGGTACGATGCGATAGCCGAGTGTCGTCATGTAGAGATCGAGGTAGCCGAGCGGCTCGACCGCCTCGCGCGACAGGCCGATCTCTTCTTCCGCTTCCCGCAGGGCGGCAGCCATTGGGTCGGCGTCGGTCTTGTCGATCTTGCCGCCGGGAAACGAGATCTGTCCCGGATGGTCCGGCAGATGCTGCGCACGCTGCGTCAGCAGCACGGTCGGCTCGTCGGGATGGTCGATCACGGCCACCAGCACGGCGGCCGGACGGATCGGCCGCACCGCGGCGATCTTCTCCAGCACCGGATCGGCGTCGTGATCGCCGCGCACCGGGGTCACGCTGGCGTCGGTGAGGCCGGGCGGAACGTCGAGAGTCAGACGTTCCCTGACGCGCGCGTAGAACTCCGGCGCGTTCAGGGCGGCGCCGTTCGCCTGCGGATTCAACATTACGACAGCTCCCGCACGACGCTGGCCTCGGCCATTGGATAGAATTCGCCACGCGAGGCGACACCGAACATCATGACGCCGTCGATCTCGCGCTCCTCGCCGAGCTCGACGAGGTCGTAGAACAGGGCCCGCGTCACTTTGGCCCAGAGGTCGCGGCGCACATGCAGATAGGGCGCGAGCCCGTCGTTTTCGGTATCTTGCTCGAAACGCAGCGCATGGCCGGGCCCGGCCTCGACCCATTCATCGGTATTTGTGCGAAATTTTAGTCGGCGGCCGTCCGAAGCGGCCTCGACCTGAAGTTCCACCGCCGTGAAGGGTGCGTCATCGACGACAATGCCAACCTTTTCGACCGGCGTGACCAGGAAATACTTGTCGCCCTCGCGCTTGAGCACCGAGGCGAAGAGCTTCACCAGCGCGGCGCGGCCGATGGGCGTCTTGTCATAGAACCAGGTGCCGTCCGCTGCGATTCGCATGTCGATATCGCCGCAAAACGGCGGATTCCACAGATGAACGGGTGGGAGCCCCTTACCGCCCTCGCGCGTTACGCTTGCGGCAATGCCGTCGAGGCCACCGGCTTGAGGTACCCCCGGCTTCGCTTGTCGCACGATCCGGCGGTTTTCCTGCCCTGTCTTCGCCATTCTTACCATTCGTACTTATATCGCCCGCGGCCGCGCCTGTTCGCAACTTTGTGACATGCCGCACCGCGGCCGGAAGATAACGTAAGCTGACCGAAATAATGAGGCAGATTCGCCGACAGGCCACGATGCGCCTGGTGCGCTAGTTGCATGGCCGAAAGCTAGATCAAAGCGCGCAGACCGCGAATCGCGCCCACCATTCGCTGCAAAAAGGAACCACGGACCATGGCGTCGGCAAGCGGTGAAAGCATTGAAAAGCTGGAAGATATGATCGTCCGCGCGGCCGAGACGACCGCCGCCCATGTGCGCAGCGCCAAGGACGCCATCGGTACCGTCATTTTCGGCCAGGAGACCGTGGTCGAGCATGCGCTGGTCACGGTCCTGTCCGGCGGCCACGCGCTGCTGGTCGGCGTGCCCGGTCTCGCCAAGACCAAACTCGTGGAAACCATGGGCATTGCGCTGGGTCTCGATGCCCGCCGCGTGCAGTTCACGCCCGACCTGATGCCGTCCGACATTCTCGGCTCCGAAGTGCTCGAGGAGAACACCGCCGGCAAGCGCAGCTTCCGCTTCATTCCCGGCCCGGTCTTCGCCCAGTTGCTGATGGCCGACGAAATCAACCGCGCCAGCCCACGGACCCAGTCGGCGCTGCTGCAAGCCATGCAGGAGCAGCATGTGACGGTGGCCGGTGCGCGCCACGATCTGCCCAAGCCGTTCCACGTTCTGGCGACGCAGAACCCGCTGGAGCAGGAAGGCACCTATCCCCTGCCCGAGGCGCAGCTCGATCGCTTCCTCATGGAAATCGACGTCGATTATCCCGACCTCGAAGCCGAGCGGAAGATCCTGTTCGACACCACCGGCGCCGAAGACTCGCACGCCAAGGCGGCGATGACCGCCGAGGACCTGATCGCGGCGCAGCGGCTGGTGCGCCGCCTGCCAGTCGGCGAGTCAGTGGTCGAGGCGATCCTGCAGCTCGTGCGCTCGGCGCGTCCGGGGGACGAAGCCGGCGAATTGTCGCGGCTGATCTCCTGGGGTCCCGGCCCGCGCGCCTCGCAGGCGCTGATGCTGGCGGTGCGCGCCCGCGCGCTGCTCGACAACCGTTTCGCGCCGTCGATCGACGATGTCCTCGAACTCGCCGAGCCCGTGCTGAAGCACCGCATGGCGCTCACCTTCGCCGCGCGCGCCGAAGGCGAGACCGTCGGTAATGTCATCAAGCGGCTGAAGGCGCGCATCGGATAAACATGGTAGAGCCGACCGCCACGGGAACGAGCGCACAGCCGGTCAATGCCGCGGCCGGCATGAGCAGCAAGCTCGCCGCGCGCATTCCGCGTCTCATTCTCGAAGCGCGCCGCGTCGCCTCGACGCTGATCCACGGCCTGCACGGCCGGCGGCGCGCCGGCACCGGCGAGAATTTCTGGCAGTATCGGCACTTCACCTCCGGCGAGCCGGCCGGCCGCATCGACTGGCGGCGTTCGGCGCGCGACGATCATCTCTACGTGCGCGAGCGCGAATGGGAGGCCTCGCATACGATCTGGATGTGGGCGGACCGCTCGCCGTCGATGGAGTTCTCCTCCAATCTCACGGAATGGTCGAAGCTCGACCGCGCGCTGGTCGTGTCCTTCGCGCTGTCGGAAGTGCTGGTGCAGGGCGGCGAACGCGTCGGCATTCCGATGTTGATGCGGCCGACCGCGAGCCGCAACGTCATCGAGACCATGGCCCAGCGCATCATCCTCGACCGCACCGAGCGCCCGAGCCTGCCGCCGAATTTTTCACCGGCCCCGTTCTCCGAGGTCGTGCTGCTGTCCGACCTGTGGAGCCCGATCAGCGAATTCCGCAAGGTCATCGGCCAACTCGCCGCCAATGGCGCGCGCGGCCATGTCGTCCAGGTCTGCGATCCGGCCGAAGAGACCTTCCCCTATGCCGGCCGCGTCGAATTCGTGGAATCCGAAGGCGCCGGCAGCGTCACCGCCGGCCGCGCCGAGACCTGGCGCGACGACTATCAGAAACTGGTGGCGAACCATCGCGCCGCGCTGCGCGCCGAAACCGACGCCTTCGGCTGGACCTTCACCGTGCATCGCACCGACCGCGGCCCGACCGAACTGCTGTTCGCGCTGCATGCGCGCATGGGCGCGCACGCCGTACAGACGGCTCTGAACACACGGCATATGCCGCAACAGGCCGGAGGCGCGGCATGATCGGCTCGCTCCCGCTCGCTTTCGCTCAACCGCTTATCCTCCTGGGACTGCTCAGCCTGCCGCTGCTGTGGTGGCTGCTGCGGCTGGTGCCGCCGCGCCCGCGCGTCGTCAACTTCCCACCGACACGGCTGCTGTTCGAGATTTCGCCGAAGGAAGAAACGCCCTCGCGCACGCCATGGTGGCTCATCCTGCTGAGGCTGCTGCTGGCGACGCTCGTCATTCTCGCCGCC
>JAFEFL010000014.1 GCA_018240595.1 Pseudomonadota bacterium
GAGCGGCTTGGACCGCCGGGAGGGGAAATTTGCGCCGCATCTCCGACGCCCCGTCCCGGCCACCGCTCCCCGCCCCGCATCTGAAGATGCTGCACAGACACCCCTCGCTAGCAGGGGCGGGATGGAGGGAAGATAAGCCTAGGCGGAGGCGAGAGTCAATAGTCCTAGGAATTACTTTTATGCCGATCAATCCACCTGTCGCCCCCGCGCAGGCGGGGGCCCATACGCCGTGTCCGTTCGGCGTGTGCCGGGATGTCCTGAAAGCTCACTCCACCCCGGCTTGCATCTTTCGATGCTCGCCGACCCTCCCCCTCCAGGGGAGGGTGAAGAGTCTCATCAACAATTCTCATCGAAACCATTCGCAGAATTCGGGTGGAGCCGCGTCATGCGCTATTGTTGGATCACGCGCCGCACACCATGTGCTCTAGTCCTTCGCGCGCCGGTCGATCGCGGCCGATTGTCCTGATCATTTCATTACATATCCAGTCCGAGGCCTGTCTTGCATCATCAATTGTCCCGCTACGGGCTGCTGCTCGGCAACTTCGCCACCGGCCTTTCGGTTCTCGCACCGGCCGGCATGCTGTCGATCCTGGCCGAAGGCCTCGACGTCGGCGTTCGTGACGCCGGCCTGCTGGTCACCTTCGGCGCCATCATCCTGTGCGTCGGCTCGCCGGTCGTCGCCTGGCTGACGACGCGCATCGACCGGCGCACGCTGCTGGTGACGACTTTGGCGGTGATGACGGTGGGGCAGGCGGCCATGGCGCTGGCGCCGAATTACGGCACCGTCCTGGCGCTGCGGCTGGCGACGCTCGCGGTCGCCGCGGTGTTCACGCCGCAGGCGGCGAGTACGATCGGACTCCTGGTTTCCGACCGGGCGCGCTCCGGCGCGATCACCTTCATCTTTCTCGGCTGGTCGCTGGCGGTGGCCGCCGGCCTTCCCATGATCGCCTGGGTCGCGGCCTATGCCGGATGGCGCGGCGCCTTCGCCTTTGCGGCCTTCACGTCGCTGGTGCCGTGCATCCTTCTCGCCATCGGCCTGCCGCGAAAGCTCATCGGGCCGCCACTGTCGCTCGGCAGCTTCGCGGGGCTGCTGAGCAATCCCAAGATCGCCATGCTGCTTTCCATCACCATCCTGTTCATCGGCGGACAGTTCATGGTGTTCACCTATCTCGGCCCGGTGCTGAGCCGGCTGGCCGGCGCCAGTCACGAAACCATCGGCCTGATGTTCGCGCTCTATGGCGTGATGGGCTTCCTCGGCAATGTCGCGGCAACGCGCGTCGTCGGCCGGCTCGGCGGCTGGAAGACGTCGGTGATCTTCCTTTCCTGCAATCTCGCCGGTCTCGTGCTGTGGACTGTCGGCGGCGGCGTGCTGGCGCTGATGGCGGGCGGCATCTTCTTTCTCGGCCTTGGCTTTGCCGCCACCAATTCGATCCAGCAGGCGCGGCTGGTGCAATGCGCGCCCGAACTCGCCAGCGCCTCGGTCGCGCTCAACACCAGCAGCGTCTATGTCGGCCAGGCGATCGGCTCCGGCCTTGGCGGCGTCATGTATGCCGCCGGCCTGCTGCAGCAACTCGGCATGGTCGGCGTCGTGTTCGTCGCCGTGGCGATCGCGGTCTGGGCGCTGACGCGCGATCGCGCGCCGCGCCGCGCGGCATCATAGTCGAAAATGCGATAGGAATACCGCTCGCACTTACCGTCTTACCGTGTGGCGCGCGACGCGGTAAGCAATATCTAAATCAAATGCGGTGTATGTCGCGCACCGTTTCACCGTGATTTAAAAGCATTCGTGCATGATCGCAGCATCGTCCGCGACGAGGGCTGCGCCGTGCCGTATCGTAATGCCGTCGGCAAAAAACGCTGGTTCTACCGGTTCAGCAGCTACGCCAGCCTGCTTCTTGGCCTGTCGGCCGTCGCGCTAATCTGGGGCGCGACTTTCTATTTCGCTCACGGCGCCCGCGTCGAGACCGAGCGCTCCGCCTATAAGAGCGCGTCGAATCTGGCGGCGGCTTTCGAAGAACAGCTCATCCGCTCAATTCGCGCCGTCGATCAGACGCTGCTCTACGTACGTGACAAGTATGCGCGCGACCCGCAACACTTCGATATCTCGCTATGGTCGGAGAACAGCGCGTTTCTTACCGGATTCAATTTCCAGGTCGTCATCATCGGCAAAGACGGCCGCATGGTCGCCAGCAACATTCCCGGCTCGCAGGCGGGCATCGATTTGAGCGACCGCGAACATTTCCGCGTTCACTTAAAGCGCGACAGCGACGAACTCTTCATCAGCAAGCCGGTGCTCGGGCGCGTCAGCAACAAATGGTCGGTGCAACTTACCCGGCGTATCACAATGCCGGACGGCAGCTTCGGCGGCGTCGCCGTCGCCTCGATCAGCCCGGACTATCTGGCGCGCTTCTATGGCTCGATCGACGTCGGACGGATGGGCGCCGTGACCTTGGTCGGCACCGACGGCATCGTGCGCGCGCGTGGCGCCGCGGGCGAGGATGCTTTCGTCGGCAATTCGCTGGCGGGCAGTGATCTGTTCCGGTTGCTGATGCGCAGCGAGGCCGGCACGTATGAGGGCCGCAGCAAGCTCGATACGATCGAGCGGCTGTTCGCCTATCGCAAGGTGCGGGACCTGCCGCTCATTGTGACCGTCGGTCTTGCCAAGGAGGAAGTATTCGACACCGTCGGAGCCAACCAGCAGAAAGGCGCCATCGTATCGGCGGCGCTGTCGGTCTGGCTTGCCGGCATCACGTTCCTGATGTGGCGCTATCAGCGCACGCTGACCGAGGCCCGCGACGCGGCGGAAGCTGGAACGCGTGCGCGCAGCGAATTCCTGGCGATGATGAGCCACGAGATCCGCACGCCGATGAACGGCGTCGTCGGCATGTCCGAGGTCTTGATGGAGAGCGGCCTGAGCGCCGAGCAGCGCGGCTTTGCCGAGACCTTGCGCAAATCGGCCGAACACCTGTTGCAACTGATCAACGACGTGCTCGATTTCTCCAAACTCGAGGCCGATCGCGTCGAACTTGAGCAAGTCGCCTTTGATCTCGACGACCTGGTGAAAACCAATGTCGAAATCCTGTCGGCGGCGGCCGCCGAGAAGGGCTTGACGCTGGCGACGCAGATCGCACCCGGCGTGCCGAAGCGCGTCGTCGGCGACCCGGCGCGGTTGCGTCAGGTTCTGTTCAATCTGGTCGGCAATGGTCTGAAATTCACCCACCAGGGCTCGGTCACTGTCGCGGTCGGCGTCGATCCAACGCCGATGCTGCCCGGCCATGTGCGCCTCGCTTTCGCCGTCAGCGACACCGGCATCGGCATTCCGCTGGACGGCATACCGCTGCTGTTCCGCGAATTCTCGCAGCTCGACTCGTCGATCGCGCGGCGTTTCGGCGGCACCGGGCTGGGCCTTGCCATCAGCCGCCGTCTCGTGGCGCTGATGGGGGGCGCAATCTCCATCGAAAGCGAAGTCGGCAAGGGCACGACGTTCCGCTTCGCCATCGATTGCCGCATCGACGCGGCGGCGCCGGCAATTGCCGAAGGCGCGGCCGTCGCCACGCCGGCGATGAAACGCGACATCCGCATTCTGGTGGCCGAGGACAACAAGACCAACCAGCAGGTCGTGCTCGCGCTGCTGAACCGGCTCGGATATGGCGCCGACATCGCAAATGACGGTGCCGAGGCGCTCGCCGCCTGTGCGGCGACGCACTACGACCTCGTGCTCATGGACATGATGATGCCCGGCATGGACGGGCCGTCGGCGACGCGCTCCATCCGTAAGCTCGATGCGCCGTTCGGCGCGCCGCACATCATCGCGTTGACCGCCAATGCCAGCGCCGCCGACCGAGCGATCTGTCTCGGCGCCGGCATGGACGACTTCCTGGCCAAGCCGGTTACCCGCGCCGGCCTGTCGGCCAAACTCGATGCCTATCTGAGCAGGACGCCGCCAGTCATCGCCGCACCCAGCGTGGTGCCGGAGCCGGTGCCCGTCGCTCTCGACGTCGACAAGGCGGTGTATGACGAGTTGCTCGAAGCCATCGGGGCCGCGGGCATGGCCGAGGTGCTGCACACGTTCCTGACCGACACGCCGGCGCGCTTTGCCGCGATGCGCCGCGCCGCTGCGGCGAACGATGCTGCGCCTGTCAGGATCGAGGCACATGCAATCAAGAGCTCGGCGGCGTCGATCGGTTACGCGGCGCTGTCGGCGATGGCTAGGAAGCTGGAGCAGGACAGCGCTGCGCTCGAAGCCGCCGCGCTGGAACGGCGCATTCATGACCTCGCGGCCGCCTTCGCCGCCATCGAACCCCAAGGCCGCGCCGCTCTCTCCGCGCTGACGCCGATTTCTGCGACCTCAGGAGCATCCCATGTCTGATCCAACCGGCTCGCCCGGAGCGGCGGCCCCCGCGGAATTCGATCTTCTGGTGGTCGATGACGATCCGATCCAGCGCACCATCATCGCCCGGCTCGGGCAGCAGGCCGGCTTCAAGGTAACGGCGGCGGCCGGCTTCGACGAGGCGGCGGGCATGCTGGACAAGCAAGTGTTCGACTGCGTCACGCTCGATCTCGGACTGGGCGAGCGCAGCGGCGCGCTGTTGCTGCCGCTCATCGCCAAGACCGGTTACAATCTGCCCGTGCTGGTGATCAGCGGCGCCGACGATCATCTGCTCGAAGCGACGACGCTGATGTCGAAGTCGCTGCAGATCGACGCCAGGGTGTTCGCCAAGCCGCTCGATCTGTCGGGCGTGCGCGACACCCTGACCAAGCTGCGCCAGCAGGCGGTGACGACGCGGGCGCTGTCGCAGATGGCCCGGGCCGCCTGTTGACCGGTCAGCGCCGGCGGCGCTCGAGCAGCGTTTCCACCGCCGGCAGCATCGCCGCATCGCCGCCGCATACGCCGCGATGCCGCAACTGCCCGATCCGCCGGTGCGTCGGCTCGCCTCCGATGCCGATATCGAGGTGGCGCGGCCGATGATCCACGACTACCGGGCGATGCCGGAAGCCGTTCTCGTCGACGTGGCGCGAACCGGCTCGCAGGATCATCTGCGCGTCATTGCCGCGCGCGACGCGGTGACGGCGCCGGCGTCGTGCCGGCCTGATCGGCTCACGTGAGCACGCCGACTACCGCGCCCATCAGGCAGGTGGTGAGCGTGCCCGACACGATCGATTTCATGCCGAGCGAGATGATGTCGGGGCGGCGCTCCGGCGCCATGATGTTGAGCCCGCCGATCATGATGCCGAGCGAGCCGAAATTGGCGAAGCCGCACATCGCGTAGGTCATGATCAGCCGCGAGCGGTCGTCGAGCGCGCCGGGCGGCAACTTGGCGAGTTCGAGATAGGCGATGAACTCGTTGAGCACGGTCTTGATGCCCATCAGCGAGCCGGCGGTGACGGCCTGATCCCACGGCACGCCCATCAGCCAGCAGACCGGCGCCATGATCAGGCCGAGCAGGCGCTGGAGCGTAATGGCGCCGCCGGCGACGTCGGGCAGGAGGCCGAGAATGGCGTTGGCGAGGTGCACCAGCGCGACCAGCACGATCAGCATGGCGATGATGTTGAGCAGCAGCTCGAGGCCGGCCGCGGTGCCGCGGACGATGGCGTCCATGCTCGAATCCGCGACGTGACCGATGTCGACCGTGCCGACATCGGTGCGGTCGGTGACCGGCACCATCAACTGGCTGATGAGCAATGCCGCCGGCGCGCTGACCACCGAGGCGACCAGCAAGTGGCCGGCGACGCCGGGCACGACGTCGCGCAGGATGGTGGCGTAGAGCACGAACACCGTGCCGGCGATGCCGGCCATGCCGCCGGTCATCACCATGAACAGTTCGCCGCGCGTCAGCCGCGACAGGTAAGGCTTGATGAACAGCGGCGCCTCGACCATGCCGAGGAAAATGTTGGCCGCGGTGGACAGGCCGACGGCGCCGCCGACGCCGAGCGTGCGCTCGAGCAGGAAGGAAAAGCCGCGCACGATCGGCGGCAGGATGCGCCAGTAGAACAACAGGGTGGTGAGCACGCTGGTCACCAGCACGACCGGCAGGCCCTGGAACGCCAGGATGTAGTCGGAGCCGGGCGTCTTGAGATCGAACGGCAGCGCGCCGCCGCCGAGATAGCCGAACACCAGGGAAGTGCCGGCGCGCGTCGCCTCGCCGACGGCATCGACGGCGCGGGTCAGCGCGGCGAAGGCGGCGACCAGCAGCGGCACCTTGAGGAGCAGCAGCGCGGCGATGAAAGTGACGAGCAGCGCCGCGCCGGCGCTTTTGACGCTCACCGCGCGGCGGTTCTCGCTGACCGCCCAGGCGGCCGCCATGAGCGCGACGACGCCGAGCGCCGACTGCAACTGCAGCATCGAAATTTTCCCCTCCGCGGCGGCAGATCTTCCGCCCGCCGCGCGGGGAAAAGAGTGCGCCTCAGCCTCTCCCGACGAACGGCATGGTATTGGCCATCACCGTCATGAACAAGACGTTCGCATCGAGCGGCATGTTGGCCATGGTGACCACCGCGGCGCCGACATTGTCGGCGCTCATGCGCGGCTCGTGGATCGAGGTGCCGTTCGGCTGCAGGACGCCCTGGCCTTCCGCCATGCGCGCGGTCATCGGGGTGATGGCGTTGCCGATATCGACCTGGCCGCAGCAGATGTTGTACTTGCGGGTGTCGAGCGAGGTCGATTTGGTAAGACCCGTGACGGCGTGCTTGGTCGCGGTATAGGCCACCGAATAAGGCCGCGGCGCATGCGCCGAGATCGAGCCGTTGTTGATGATGCGGCCGCCCTGCGGGTTCTGCGCCTTCATGATCTTGATGGCTTCCTGGGTGCACAGGAACATGCCGGTCAGGTTGGTGTTGACGACGTTCTGCCAGGTCTCGAACGGCAGGTCTTCCAGCGGCACCGGCGGCGCGCCGATGCCGGCATTGTTGAACAGCACGTCGAGGCGGCCGAAGCTGGCCTTGGTCTTGGCGAAGAGGTCGATGATCGACTGGCGCTGCGACACGTCGGTCGGCACCGCGAGGGCCTGCTGGCCGATGGCGTTGATCTCGGCGGCGACCTCGTCGAGCGGCTCCTTGCGCCGGCCCGCCAGCACCAGATTGTAGCCGGCCTTGGCGAGCGCGGTGGCGACGGCCTTGCCGACACCCGTGCCGGCGCCAGTGACGAGAGCGATTTTGGCGGTCATTGGACGGTCCTTCCCCAACGTGTGTTTGTTGTGCCGCCTGCCTAGCACAATTGAGCTGCCTCGCCACAGGGCGGAGGTGCGCGGGCGCTATGCCAGGATGTCGGGGGGAACGGCCGCTCAGCCGGCGAGCGAGGAAGGGTGCTCGCTGCTGCGGAAGGCTTCCGGCGACTTGAGGCGCGCGGTGATGCGGTCCGCCGTGGTCGGGCGGCCGAAGCGATAGCCCTGCATCTGGTGCACGCCGGCGGCGCGCAGGAACAGGTGCTGGTCGGCGGTCTCGACGCCCTCGGCGGTGACCTTCATGCCGAGACCGCGGCCGAGCGAGACCACGGCGTGGACGATGGCGGCGGCGTCGGCGGCCTTTTCGATCGACAAGACGAAGCTGCGGTCGATCTTGAGCTTGTCGAACGGGAAGCGGCGCAGATAGAGCAGCGAGGAATAGCCGGTGCCGAAATCGTCGAGCGCGAGACGCACGCCGAAGCCCTTGAGGCGGCGCATGGCGGCTTCGGTGGTGTCGACATTGCCGATCAGCACGCTTTCGGTGATTTCGAGCTCGAGGCGCGCCGGATCGAATCCGGTTTCCTTGAGCGTCGACTCGACGGTGTCGGCGAAGTCGGCGCGGCGGAATTGCAGCGGCGAGACATTGACCGCCACCGTCAGGTCTGGCCAGGCCAAGCCGTCGGTCATCGCCTGGCGCAGCACCCAGGCGCCGAGATCGACGATGAGGCCGGAATGTTCGGCCAACCCGATAAATTCAACGGGCGAGATCTCGCCGCGGGTCGGATGCGTCCAGCGGCACAAGGCCTCGACGCCGAGCATGTTGTCGCCCGACTTGTCGACGATCGGCTGATAGACGAGGCGGAGCTGATTGTTCTGGATGGCCTCGCGCAGGTCACCTTCCAGCAGCTTGCGCTTCGACAGGTCGGCGTCCATCGCCGCGTCATAGATGCAGGCCCGGTTGCGGCCTTCGTTCTTGGCGCGATAGAGGGCCATGTCGGCGTAACGCATGACGTCGGCGGCGCCGGCGCAGTTCTGGTCGATGACCGCAATGCCGATCGAGGCGCCGATGACGATGTTCTGGCCGCCGATGTTGTAGGGCGCGCAGATCGAGGCGATGATGCGCTGCGCCAGGTTCATCATGCCCTGCGTATCGCCGCCGATCGTCGACAGCACGGCGAATTCGTCGCCGCCGAGCCGCGCCACCAGATCGCCGCCGCGCAAAGTGTGCGACAGGCGCAAGGTCACGTTGCGGATCAATTCGTCGCCGACCGGATGGCCGAGCGTGTCGTTGACGTCCTTGAAATGGTCGAGGTCGATGTAGAACAGCGCCGCCGGAATGCGCGTGGCGGAGACTTCGTCGATCACTGCCTCGAGGCGTTCCGAGAAGAAGATGCGGTTCGGCAGGCCGCACAGCGGGTCGTGCATGGCCAGATGGCGCAGGCGGTTCTCGCCGGCGGCGATCGCGACCGCGGTGCGGCGCATGTAGCGCAGCACGAAGGCGCCGAGCAGAGCAAAGCCCGCCAGCGCCACGGCGATGAACGGCACGACGCTGTGCACGATCTCCGCGCCGGGCTGCTTCGGCGTCCAGACCAGGCGCGCGATGCGCGAGCCATCGGGTGCGGTGACGTCGTAGGCGAAATCGCCGGCCGGCGCCGCGCCGCGCTGGAGCACGCGCAGGCCGTCGAGGCCGAGCTGGCTGGCGAGCGCGCCAAGGGCGTCCGTGTTGAGAAATTTCACCGACAGCATGATCGGCGCATCGTGATCGGCCGAAGCGGGGGTGCTGCCGTCGCCGACCGCGGACGCGGCAACGGCGGCCGGCTGACCCATGACGAGGCGCAGCACCGCGACATGGGGCTGGGCGCCGCTTTCGGGGATGCGGTCGCTCAGCCGGATCGAGCTGGTCATCGAAGGGCTGAGGCCACGCATGAAGTCGAGGATCTCGGCGAATTCCGGCGTGGCGGCGTCGAGCGAGCCGCGGTCGACGGTGTAGCGCCCGACGCGCGAATAGATCGCCTGATCATTCTTGTCGAAGACGAAGACGTAATCGTGCTTGAAGAACGTGGTCAGCCAGGCGCCGGCGCGCTGCTCGGCCCAGGCCGGGTCGAAGGCCTTACGGATGTTGTCGCGGGCGCCTTGCGAGGAGGCGACGCTGTCGAGTTCGCTGAAGGTGCGGCGGCCGAAGTTCTGGAGCGCCGTCGAAAGCAACTGCCGTTCCTGCGCGGCCGCCACCTCGTCGGCGCGCTGCGCCGACGACAGCACGGCGACGACGATGCAGACGATCGCAACAGCGACGATGACACCAATCGGGACGACCACGCTCAATCGCGCGCGGTCCCAATTGCTGAAGGTCGGGTCGTCGGTGTGTTTCGCGTGAACCGGCGAACGCAACAGATACCCCTAAAATGCCCCGTCCATTGGACAATCGGGCGCGAAGTTAGGGGCTAAAGCTTGCCAATCGCTTTCATTTTGCCTTTCGGGTGGCGGCCGGGGCGGTTCGGGCCGGAATTCGGTCAGCGCGCTTAATCGGAGGTAAAAGGTTCTCCGAGAGTACTATATTATATACGTTTGGTATCTGTGGAATGTGCCGGGAACCGGCTCAGCCGGGGGTGCGGTAGGGTGGCCGCGGGATGGCGATGTGCGCTGCACGCAAGGCGCCGGACCAACGTTCCCGCAGGTCCTGGAAATAGGGCTCGCCGGGCTCGATGCGATAATTGACCTCGGCGTTGAGTTCGTCGCGCCGCGCCACCATCAAGTCGATCGGCAGGCCGACGCCGAGATTGGAGCGCATCGTCGAATCCATCGAGATCAGGCCGATCTTGAGCGCGTCATAGACATCGGTGTCGTAGGAGATGGCGCGGTCGAGCACCGGCTTGCCGTATTTGTGCTCGCCGATCTGCAGATAGGGCGTGTCGGTGGTGCACTCGATGAAGTTGCCGGCCGAATAGATCATGAACAGCCGCAGCTTGCCGCCCTTGATCTGGCCGCCGAACAGGAAGGCGACGTCGTGATCGACCGCGGCCTCGGCCAGCGCCTTGCCGTCGATGCCCTGAACGAGCCGCACCGCCTTGCCGATGCGCTGCGCCGCCTTGAACATGGTCGGCGCGTTCATCAGCGTTTCCATTTCACCCGTCTCGGTGTTCTCGATGCCCTCGGTGAGCATCGAGCGCACGGTCTGCGACAAAGACAGGTTGCCGGAGGAGGCGAGCGCCATGATGCGTTCGCCCGGCTCCGAATAGACGTGCAGCTTGCGGAAAGTCGAAACGTTGTCGAGGCCGGCGTTGGTGCGGGTGTCGGCAATCATGACAAGGCCGTCGCGCACGAGAATTCCGCAGCAGTAGGTCATGGGATGCGTCTTTTGGGGCTTGGAGGGGCGGCGCGATCGGGCGTTGACGGCGACTATTCAGGGAACTCGTTCACGCGGTCAATAGCGCCGCGCCCATCATTGCTGGGACTGCGATTGCGACTGCCGGGAGGCCGGGGCGACGTGGACGGATACTTTCATGGATTCGTTGCCGCCGCCGTGGCGCGTGCCGCGCACCGGCGCCGCGCCGAGGTAATCGAGGCCGACCGCGACGCGGACGTGGGACTCGGTCGGCGAGATGCCGTGCGTCGGGTCGAAGCCGACCCAGCCGAGCTTGTCGATATAGGCTTCGGCCCAAGCGTGGCCGGCATCCTGCGGTCCTTCCTCGTCGCGCCGGCAGTAGTGGCCGCCGATGTAGCGCGCCGGAATGCCGAGATGGCGGGCGGCGGCGATGAAGACATGTGTCCCGTCCTGGCAGACGCCGCGCTTGAGCTTGAAGGCCTCGGCGGCGGTGGTCGTGACATTGGTCGGCTCGGTGTCGAAGGCGAAGCTCTCGTTGAGCCCGGCCATCAGCGCGTGCAGCAGTCCCAGCGTGTCGCCGCCGGACTTGGCGCGGGTCGCTTCGGCGAAGTCGATGATGGCGGCGTCCGCTTCGGTCAGTTGGGTGTCGCGCAGGAACAGCGCCGGCGGAAAGCGCTCGACAGCGCCGCGGACGATGCCGCTGGTGTCCTGGGTGTCGATTTCGCCTTCGACGCTGACCGACAATTCGTCGAACGGCCCTTCGGCGGTGAAGGAATGGCTGATGTTTCCGAACGCGCCTTCGCGCTGATAGAGCTGGCAGTCGCGCGACAGGTCGATGCGCCAGTTCACCACGTACTGGCCGTCGTGATTGCGCGGCGTCAGCCGCAGCACCTGCGTCACCAGCTTGGGCGGGGCGTCGTAGGTGTAGGTGGTGGTGTGGGCGATCCGGATCCGCATAAGGCCTGCAAAGCGCGTTCGTTGAGGGCGGAAGCCTAGCCCAGCGCATCGGCGTGGAACAGGGCGCTCACTGCAGGAACTGCTCGGTGATCGCCAGTCCCAAGCGGTTGTTTTCCGTGATGAATTCGCCAATGAATTCATGCAGGCCGCGCTGGAAAATACCGTCCATCTTGCTGTTCTGCAGCCGGGTCCGGATGCCGCGCGCCTGGCGCTGCGACGGACCCTGCCGGCCGTAGTGAGTAGCAATGGCGTCGAGGTTGCGGACGATGGCTTCGTAGCAGGAGGCGAGCGAGCGCGGCATCTCCTCCTTGAGGATCAGGAGGTCGGCGACCAGCCAGGGCTTGAGGCTCTCGCGATACACCCAGTGATAGGACGTCAGCGCCGACACCGAGCGCAGGATCGCCGCCCACTGGAAGTAATCGAGCGGGCCGCCGACGCGTTCGTTGTCGGGCAGCAGCAGGTGATATTTGACGTCGAGGATGCGCGCGGTGTTGTCGGCGCGCTCCATGTAGACGCCGAGCCGCGAGAACCAGTAGGCGTCGTTGCGCAGCATGGTACGGTAGGCCGAGCCGTCGAAACGCAGCGAACTCTCCTGAACCCAGCGCAGGAAGCGCGAGGTTTCCTCGCGCGAGGATGGGCCGTTGCCGAAGCGCTTGAGCTCGAGCCAGGTGCCGTTGATGGCGTCCCACATTTCGCCGGTCAGCGCCGTGCGCACGGCGCGGGCGTTGCCGCGCGCCATCTCGAAGCAGTTGCGGATCGAGGACGGGTTGGCGGTGGAGAAGGCGAGGAAGTCGGTGACGTTCTCCTCGGTCGCGGTTTCGTAAGCCTTGAAGAAACTCGAGGCGCAGCCGGCGGTGAGCACGGCGGATTCCCACTCATTGCCGGTGCCGACATAGGCGAGCGGCAGAGCGGAGAGGCGCTGCGTGGCGTCGAGAATGCGCGCCAGATATTCGGCGCGCTCGACGTAGCGTGACAGCCAGAACAGGTTATCGGCGGTGCGTGAGAGCATTTACAAAATCCCGACGCTTCTCTTCACCCTCCCCTGGAGGGGGAGGGTCGGCGAGCGAAGCTCGCCGGGGTGGGGTGACCTTGGCAGTCGCCGCATCACCCCCTCCCGGTTCGCCAAGAGGCGAACCGACCTCCCCCCTCCAGGGGGAGGTGAAGAGGGGGCGGTGCGGCGCATCGGCATCCTCATTTATCCAGCACCCACGTGTCCTTGGTGCCGCCGCCCTGGCTCGAATTGACCACCAGCGAGCCTTCCTTGAGCGCGACGCGGGTCAGCCCGCCGGGCACGATGCGCACGCCGTTGCGGCCGGTGAGCACGAAGGGCCGCAGGTCGACGTGACGCGGCGCCACGCCTTGCTCGACACAGGTCGGCGAGGTGGACAGCGCGAGCGTCGGCTGGGCGATGAAATTGTCCGGCGCTGTCTTCAATTTGGCGCGGAACTGCTCGATGGCGATCTTGCTGGCGGACGGCCCGATCAGCATGCCGTAGCCGCCGGAGCCGTGCACTTCCTTGACCACCAGCTCGGGCAAGTGATCGAGCACGTAGGACAAATGCTCGGGCTCGCGGCAGCGCCAGGTCGGCACGTTCTTCAGCAGCGGCTCTTCGCCGAGATAGAACTTCACGATGTCCGGCATGAACGAATAGATCGCCTTGTCGTCGGCGATGCCGGTGCCGACGGCGTTGGCGAGCGTCACGTTGCCGGCGGTGTAGGCCGACATCAGGCCCGGCACTCCGAGGATCGAGTCGGGGCGGAAGGCGAGCGGATCGATGAAGTCGTCATCGACCCTGCGATAGATGACATCGACGCGCTGCGGCCCTTGCGTCGTGCGCATGTAGACGACCTCGTCCTTGACGAAGAGATCGCGGCCTTCAACCAGTTCGACGCCGAGCTTGTCGGCAAGGAACGAGTGTTCGTAATAGGCCGAGTTGTAGACGCCGGGCGTCAGCAGCACGACGTTCGGCTCCTTGGCGGTGGACAATGGCGCCACGGAGCGCAGTGTCGCCAGCAGTTCGTCCGGATAGTTCTCGACCGGCGCGATGCGGTGGCGCGAGAACAGTTCCGGGAACAGCCGCATCATGATCTCGCGGTTCTCCAGCATGTAGGAGACGCCGGAGGGCGTGCGGGCATTGTCCTCGAGCACGTAGAAGGTGTCGGCATCGACGCGGATGATGTCGATGCCGGCAATGTGGACGTAGATGTCGTGCGGGACGGTCTGGCCGTTCATCTCCGGACGGAAGGCCGGATTTCGGAAGATCATGTCTTCCGGAACGATGCCGGCGCGCAGGATGTCGCGCGCGCCATAGACGTCCTTGATGAACAGGTTGAGTGCGTTGACGCGCTGCGTGAGACCCTTCTCCAGCCGGCGCCACTCGTCGGCCGACATGATGCGCGGGATGACGTCGAAAGGGATCAGGCGTTCGGTGGCGTCGGCCTCGCCGTAGACGGCGAAGGTGATGCCGATGCGGCGGAAGATCAGCTCGGCCTCGCGGCGGCGATAATCGAGGACGTCCGGCGGAACCTCCTTGAGCCAGCGGTCGAGTTCGCCATAGGCGGGGCGGACGGCCGTACCGTCGTGGCCCTTCATCTCGTCGAAGGCGACACCCATACCAATTCCCCCAGCTTGGCCCGCAGATGGGGCCTGCCCCCGATTGGAGCAAACTTCGCGCCAACCTGCCCGAAGCGCTCACTAACGCGCCGAACGGCCTGCGGTTGCCCAGCTTTTGGGCGATCTGACCAGCAAGCGGGCGTCCGGCCAAGCATCGGATCAAGTATCGAGTCGAGTATCGGACCAAGTCCGGCCAACTGTACACGACGACTTGGATTTTACCTGACACCCGGCCTGCGGCGCCTTCAAAGCTAGTGGACACCCAAATACCACCCTTGGTTGTGCCTTGTCGGGCGTGCTGCTAGCCTTGGCGGACCGGAAACAAGCAAGCGCATTGGGAGAAGGAGGCGGTCATGCCCGCAACGTTCATTCGCGTCATCGCTTGCGCGGCCGTCGTGATGGCGGCGGCGCTGGCCCAGGCGAACGCCCAGGCCGAAACCAAGCTGGCGGCCGGTCTGTCCTGGATCGCCGACGACGGCACCGTTCTGACCATCACGGCCGTCGCGCCGAACGGACAACTCACCGGCACTGTCACCACGCAGGCCGGCTGCGATGCCAAGAAACCGCAGCCGATGACCGGTTGGTACTATCCCGCCGCGGCCGGCGGCGCGCTGGCCTTCTCGGTCAACTGGGAAAGCTGCAATTCGGTGACGACCTGGTCGGCACAATACAGCAACGCCACCGGCAGCTTCCGTGCGCTCTGGCATCTGGCGATCGCCTCGGCGCCGGTGTGGAACGGCATCGTTGCCGGCTCGCACTTGTTCGTGCCGCAGAAGAAGTAGCCGCGGTCGGGCGCAGGTCCGCCATTCGGCGCGACGCTTCCGGTCGCCGCCGGATCATGCTTTATACGGGGCTCGACGCCGCGGCTGAGCGCGCGGCGCAAAGGGAGCCGCCATGACCGCCGATATCGTCACCGCTGCCGTGCTGGTCATCGGCGATGAGATCCTCTCCGGCCGAACCAAGGACAAGAACATCGGCTATATCGCCGACTACTGCACGGCGATCGGCATCGACCTCAAGGAAGTACGCGTCGTCTCCGACGATGCCGACGCCATCGTCGAGGCGCTCAACGCGCTGCGCGCCAAGTTCACCTACGTTTTCACTACCGGCGGCATCGGCCCGACGCATGACGACATCACCGCCGACTGCGTCGCCAAGGCGTTCGGCGTCGAACTCGAATTCCATCCCGAGGCGGTCGCGATCCTCAAGGAGCGCCTCGCCAAGACCGGCGGTGAACTCAACGAGGCGCGCATGCGCATGGCGCGCATCCCCAAAGGCGGAGCGCTGGTCTACAACAAGGTGTCGGGCGCGCCGGGCTTCTGGATCGGCAATGTCATCACCATGGCCGGCATTCCCTCGGTGATGCAGGCGATGCTCGACGAGGTGGCGCAGAAATTGAAGACCGGCGTCAAGATGCTGTCGGCCTCGATCCGCGCCGACGCCAAGGAGGGCGATGTCGGCACCGATCTCGCCGCCGTGGCCAAGGCCTATCCCGACGTGATCATCGGCAGCTATCCGTTCATCGACGAGAACAACGGACCCAACACCAATATCGTCATGCGCTCGCGCGATGCCGCGCGCCTCGAGGAGGTGCGCGGCGTGGTGGACGCGATGCTGAAGGCGGTGCGGGCGCGGGTCGCCGCCTCGGCCTGAGGCCGGTGGGGCGGAACGTTGCCGAAGGCGGCGAGTTCGCCTTTCGGTAGTCTGCAAATGGACTATATTTGCAGGCGAGGAGACTCGCGATGGGCACGCTCGTACTGCTCGATCTGATGGGTGGCGTCGCCTTGCTGCTCTGGGGCCTGCACATGGTCCAGAGCGGCATCACGCGCGCCTTCGGCCCCGACCTGCGGCGGCTGTTGTCGACCGCGCTCGCCAACCGCTTCGCCGCCTTCGGCGCCGGCCTCGGCCTGACAGCGCTCCTGCAGAGCAGCACCGCCACCGGGCTGATGACGGCGTCCTTCGCCAGCGAAGGCACGGTGAGCCTCGTCGCCGCGCTCGCCATCATGCTCGGCGCCAATGTCGGCACGACTTTGATCGTGCAGGTGCTCGCCTTCAACATCACGGCGGTAGCGCCGGTGCTGTTCGTCTTCGGCCTCGTCGCCTTCCGCAGCGGCGGCCGGCACTGGATCAAGGATCTCGGCCGCGTTTCGATCGGCCTCGGCCTGATGCTGCTGGCGCTGCATATCCTGATCGGCAGCCTGGCGCCGGCCGAGAACGCGCCGGCGGCGCGCGCCGTGCTCGGCGCCATCACCGGCGATCCGGTGCTGTGCGTTCTGATCGGCGCAGCGCTGACCTGGGCGGCGCATTCCAGCGTCGCCACCGTGCTGCTGGTCATGTCGCTGGCCTTCTCGCAGTTCGTCACGCCGCAGGCGGCGCTGGCACTGGTGCTCGGCGCCAATCTCGGCAGCGCCATCAACCCGGTTTTCGAAGGCGGCCGCCGCGACGACCTGTCGAGCTACCGCCTGCCGGTCGGCAATCTCGTCAACCGGCTTGTCGGTGTCGCATTGGCGCTGCCGTTCCTGCCGCTGATTGCCGGCGCGATGACGGCATGGCAGCCCGACATGGCCAAGCTGACGGCGCAATTCCACATCGCCTTCAACGTCGTGCTCGCCGTCGTGTTTCTCGGTCTGCTCGATCCGCTGGCGGCGCTGCTGACGAAATTGCTGCCGTCGCCGGCGAAGACGCAGGATCCATCGGCGCCGCGCTATCTCGACGAGAGCGCGCTCGGCACGCCGTCGCTGGCGCTCGCCGATTCCGCGCGCGAGACCTTGCGCATGGGCGATTTCGTCGAGGTGATGCTGCGTCAGGTCATGCAGGCCATGTTGACCGGCGATCGCGCGCTGGTCGGCGAGGTCAGCCGCGCCGATAACATCGTCGACCGGCTGGACGAGGCCATCAGGCTCTATGTCACCAAGCTGACGCGCAGCCAGCTCGACGACGCCGAGGCCAAGCGGGCGATGGAGATCATCTCCTTTGCCATCAACCTCGAGCATATCGGCGACATCATCGACAAGAATCTCAGCGAACTCGCCGCCAAGAAGATCAAGCGCCGCATCGAGTTCTCCGCCGACGGCGCCGCCGAACTCGCGGCATTCCATGCCCGAGTCCTCGACAGCCTGAAACTCGCCTTCAGCGTCTTCATGTCGGGCGATCCGGCGCAGGCGCGCCAGCTCATCGCCGAGAAGGCGCAGATCCGCAGCGCGGAACTCGCCGCCGCCGAGCGCCATTTCGAGCGCCTGCGCGAAGGCCGGCCAGAGACCATCGAGACCACCTCGCTGCACCTCGACGTGCTGCGCGATTTGAAGCGCATCCACTCGCACATCTGTTCCGTGGCCTATCCGGTGCTGGAGGAGGGCGGCGCGGCCCCGGCGGCGGTGGCCGAGAGCGACCCGATTACCCTGTTGGCGCCGAACGGCCGGCCGCAGCCGCTCTAGGACGCCGGTCCCGGCGACGAAGCATGGGGATGGGCGCGCCGCGCCCGTTCGACTTCGGCCCGATCTGGGCTAGAACCGCCTCTTGCCAGTCATCACGAGAGCGACCCAGAGAGCGAAGCATGAGCGACGCGCCGCGACCCGAGAAAATCTTCCCCGTTTCCTGGGACCAGTTTCACCGCGACACCCGGGCGCTGACCTGGCGGCTGCACGAGGCAGGGCCGTTCGAGGCCATCGTCTGCATCACCCGCGGCGGCCTGGTGCCGGCGGCGATCGTGGCGCGCGAACTCAACGTGCGCATCATCGAGACGGTGTGCATCGCCAGCTATCACGACTACAAGAACCAGGGCGACATCCGCGTGATGAAGGGCATCGGCCCGGAGATCACCTCGATGCGCGCGCAGGGCAAGGGCGTGCTGATCATCGACGACCTCGTCGACACCGGCAAGACCGCGCGCATGGTGCGCGAGATCCTGCCGGCGGCGCATTTCGCCACGGTCTATGCCAAGCCGATGGGCCGGCCGCTGGTCGACACCTTCATCACCGAAGTGTCGCAGGACACCTGGATCTACTTCCCGTGGGACACCGCATTGTCCTACGCGCCGCCGATCCGCGCCGGCGGCGACTGAGCGCCGCTTACTTGACGACGCGCACGGCACCGCGCGCGGCGCTGGTGGCGAAGGCCGCGTAGGCACGCAGCGCCGTCGTCACCTTGCGCGGACGCTTGGCCGCCGGCTGCCACGCCGCCGCGCCACGCTTTTCCATCGCATCGCGGCGCTTCTTGAGTTCGGCTTCCGGCACGTCGAGATGCACGCGGCGGTTCGGGATGTCGAACTGGATCACGTCGCCTTCCTCGACCAGACCGATCAGGCCGCCTTCGGCGGCTTCCGGCGAGACGTGGCCGATCGACAGACCCGATGAGCCGCCGGAGAAGCGGCCGTCGGTAATCAGGGCGCAGGCTTTGCCGAGGCCTTTCGATTTGAGATAGCTGGTCGGGTACAGCATCTCCTGCATGCCGGGGCCGCCCTTGGGGCCTTCGTAGCGGATCAGCACGACATCGCCGGCCACGATCTTGCCGCCGAGAATGCCCTCGACCGCGGCGTCCTGGCTTTCGAAGATGCGCGCCGGACCCGAGAAGGTCAGCAGGCTTTCATCGACGCCGGCGGTTTTGACGATGCAGCCATCGACGGCGAGATTGCCGTACAGAACGGCGAGGCCGCCATCCTTGGAGAAGGCATGGGCGACGTCGCGGATGCAGCCTTTTTCGCGATCGGTATCGACATCGTCGTAGCGCTCGGCCTGGCTGAACGCCGTCTGCGTCGGCACGCCGCCGGGCGCCGCGCGGTAGAACTCGCGAACGCTGTCGCTCGATGCGGTGACGATGTCCCAGCGCGCCAGCGCGCTCTCGAGGCTGTCGGCATGGACCGAGCCGACCTTGGGATGAATGAGGCCGCCGCGGTTGAGTTCGCCGAGGATGCCCATGACGCCGCCGGCGCGATGCACGTCCTCGAGATGTACGTTGGCGACGGATGGCGCGACCTTGCACAGCACCGGCACGTGGCGCGACAGCCGGTCGATATCCTTCATCGTGAACGGCACTTCGCCTTCATGCGCGGCGGCAAGCAGATGCAGCACGGTGTTGGTCGAACCGCCCATGGCGATGTCGAGCGTCATCGCGTTCTCGAAGGCGTCGAAATTCGCGATGGCGCGCGGCAGCACGCTATAGTCGTCCTGCTCGTAGTGCCGGCGCGCCAGATCGACGATGAGATGGCCGGCCTCGACGAACAGGCGCTTGCGGTCGGCGTGGGTGGCGAGCACCGAGCCGTTGCCCGGCAGCGCCAGGCCGAGCGCCTCGGTCAGGCAGTTCATCGAGTTGGCGGTGAACATGCCGGAGCAGGAGCCGCAGGTCGGGCAGGCGGAACGCTCGATCGCGGCGACATCGGCGTCGCTGTAGGAACTGTCGGCGGCGACGACCATGGCGTCGACCAGATCGACAGCGCGGGCTTTGCCCTTCAGCGTCACCTTGCCGGCTTCCATCGGACCGCCGGAGACGAACACCGTCGGGATATTGAGGCGCAAGGCGGCCATCAGCATACCGGGCGTGATCTTGTCGCAGTTGGAAATGCAGACCAGGGCGTCGGCGCAATGCGCGTTGACCATGTACTCGACGCTGTCCGCGATCAACTCGCGCGACGGCAGGCTGTACAGCATGCCGTCGTGGCCCATGGCGATGCCGTCGTCGACGGCGATGGTGTTGAACTCCTTGGCGACGCCGCCGGCGGACTCGATTTCGCGCGCCACCAGCTGGCCGAGATCCTTGAGGTGAACATGCCCGGGCACGAACTGGGTGAAGGAGTTGGCGACCGCGATGATCGGCTTGCCGAAATCCTCGTTCTTCATGCCGGTGGCGCGCCAGAGGCCGCGGGCGCCCGCCATGTTGCGGCCATGCGTCGTGGTGCGGGAGCGATAAGTCGGCATGTGGTTTCCTCGAATTTACAGTGTTCTCGGCGCGCGGTTTCGCCTCTGAATGGCGACTTCATGCAGGACTTTCGGCGGGTTTGGCAAGTCTTTGGCAGGTCCGTCACCGCAGAGCTGCCGGGCGTTCCACGCGCTGCACATCGGCGCTGGCGGCGGCCGCTTGGGGCCGCTAGGATCGCGCCACCGTTTCACCAGGACGCTGGCCATGACCGCCGCTGCCGCAGCCGTAACGCAAGACCTCGCCTCGCGCGTCGTTTATCCCAAGGACATGGCCTGGCAGCCGACGCGCTTTCCCGGCTGCTATACCAAGCCGCTGATGGTGGACAAGAAGAGCGGGCTGGCGACTTTGTTGTTCAAGATGGACCCCGGCGCCCAACTGCCCGACCATGAGCACGTGCTGATCGAGCAGACCTATGTGCTCGAGGGCTCACTCGCCGACAAGGAAGGCCCGGACGCTGGCATCGAGGTCAAGGCCGGCGAATTCGTCTGGCGCCCGGCGGGCAGCCGGCACGCGGCGTGGTCGCCGAACGGCGGCATCTTCGTCGCCATTTTCCAGATCCCGAACAAGTTCTACGAGAAGGACGGCCGCGTGCTCGATTCTTCCGGCAAGGACTGGGACGAACTTTGGGGCGATTTATTACTGAAGTGAGTTGAATTCGCCGTCCGCGCCGGAGTGATCCGCCGTGACGGCGGATGACGAGATGTGCGGACGTGCTGGAACCGGTAGACAGACCGGACTTAAAAGCCTCCCTTTTGACAGTTTGTCCGACAAAATCGCTTTAAATATCATACGTTTAGTTTTTAATTGACTGCATAGCACGGCCTAGCACAGCGTAAGCACATAAGCACGCTGGGAGGCGGCAAATGGCTAGGCACGAAATCCTTCAAGGGAAGGTCCAACTCTATAAGCGCCCAGGGGGCCGTTATTGGCAGTGCTCGACATCGTTTGCGGGCCGGCAGCATCGCGCCACGACGAAGAAGGAAGAGCTGGGCCAAGCCGAGGACTTTGCCGAGGACTGGTACCTCGAACTGCGCGGCAAGCATAAGCGCGGCGAGCTCGGCAAGCTTGAACGGGTCTCAGGTGAACGCACGTTCAAGGACGCAGCCGAACAGTTTCTGCGTGAGTTTGAGGTCATCACCTATGGCGAGCGCAATGCGACCTATGTGGACGGCCATAAGCGACGCGTGAACAAGTATCTCATCCCGTTCTTCGGCAAGATGCTGCTGTCGCAGGTCACGTCAGGAAAGATCGTCGACTATCGCATCTGGCGCGTGGAGCAGACCAAGGCGAAGGCCGGGAAGCTTCCGGCGCGCTCCACTCTCCATCAGGAGTCGGTTGCGTTACGGCAAACTCTCAAGACCGCGATGCGTCACGGCTGGCTTTCGCACCTGCCGGACATGACCGAGCCTTACCGCAAGAACGACAAGATATCGCACCGGGCATGGTTCTCGCCGGAGGAGTACCGGCGGCTGATCGAGGCGACGCGCCGAAGGGCAGCGGAGCCTCTCAAAGAGCGATGGAGGTGGGAGTGCGAGCAGTTGCACGACTACGTCCTGTTCATGGCCAACACGGGCTTGAGGCCTGACGAGGCCGCCCGGCTGGAATTCCGGGACGTGACGATCGTCGATGACCCTTCGACCAAGCAGAGGATCCTGGAAATCGAGGTGCGTCACGGCAAGCGGGGCACCGGTTACTGCAAGAGCATGCCGGGCGCGGTGTTTCCGTTTGAGCGGCTGGTGAAGCGCAATGCGACCAAGCCGGATGACCGGCTGTTCCCCAAGGTGGTCTCGGGGTTGCTCGACAAGGTGTTGCGTGAGCTGGCGCTGAAGTTCGACGGGCTGGGGCAGCCGCGCACGGCTTACAGCCTGCGGCACACCTACATCTCGTTCCGTCTCATGGAAGGCGCGGACATCTACCAGATCGCCAAGAACTGCCGCACCAGCGTGGAGATGATCGAGAAATACTACGCCTCGCACATCAAGAACCGGCTCGATACGGCGGCCATCAACGTGATGAAGCCGCGGTCCAGTAAGAACGTGGTGGCGATCACGGTCGGCGACGACGGGTCTTTGCCGACGCCCAAGCAGAAGATCTCGATGGGCAACCGGTCGCCTGGGCGAAAGGGCGCGAAGGCGCCCGCCAGAGCTCCTGAGCCGGTTGTTCTGAAGAGCTTCAAAGGCAAGCGCCGGCCCGGAGGGGCCGGCGTTCGGGACTGACCGAAGGGTCAGGCTTCCTAGTGATCCGGCGCGGAAGCGCGCCGGGTCGTGGTCAAAAGCCTGAGTAATCTGCTCAATTTGTGCACACTCGCTTGGCCGAAGGGCCGGGCGAGGTTATAGGTTGACGGTCGCGGGCGTGGCGAAATGGTAGACGCATCGGACTTAAGCGATTGAGTGCCCCCGGGGAAACGCGGGGAGTAGAACTGCCCAAATTCGGGGAAACCTTCACTGGCAATCCCGAGCCAAGCCCCTGCCAAAGGGGAAGGTGTAGAGACTAGACGGGCAGCACCTAAGGCCTTCGGGCTACGGTGAAGGGATAGTCCAGACCACAAACGCCACCTTTTCGGTGGCGGCGGCGAAAGCCGTAGCTGGTACGAAAATCCGTCGGACGGAAACGTCTGTGCCGGTTCGAGTCCGGCCGCCCGCACCACTTAACGAAGTCCGCAGGAGCAAGTTGTTTGATTCGGCAAGTGTTTTTTTGCTGAAATGAACAGCACTTTAGTGGCGCTGGCGGCCTTGCGGGTCTTGCCAGCGCCTGGCGCCGTTCCCAAATTTCTAATGCTTCGGGGCTTCAGCGACGCCATTTGCGCTCGTGTGGCTTTTTCGAGCAGTTATTTATTAGCAAAGTCAATCAGTTATTTATGCCGCGCGCGGCAGAAGGAGGCCACATGTTTGCCGACGTTGAAGGTCCGTCATTTATCTTTTGGCCTGTCGGGAATGGCGACAGCACCACCGTTGTCATCAGCGACCAAGAGGTCCTGCAGATCGACTTGAACGACCTGCTGATGGCCGAGGAAGAGGACAACGAGCACATTCCGCTTGTTGACGAACTAGTGGCGAAGCTGCCGCGTCGCAACGGTAAGCCGTATCTGTCCTGCTTCGTGCTGACCCATCCCGATAAAGACCACTGTCGCGGGTTTGCTGACCTGCTCAAGCGTGTTCAGATTGGCGAGCTGTGGCACAGCCCGCACATATTCCGCGAGTATGAGGATCAGCAGCCATTATGCCCTGATGCCGAGGCTTTCCGTAAGGAAGCACGCCGTCGCGCCGCTCTGACCATTCAGACCCGCGGCGATCCCGGTGCCGGCCATCGTGTGCGCATCATCGGTTATAGCGCACTGTTCGAGCAGGGACAGCGTTACCACGGCTTCCCGGACCAATTCCGCACGCGTCCGGGTTCGAGCATCGTGATCGTTGATGGCGTTAACGTCAGCGATCGTTTCCACGCGTTTATCCATGGGCCCTTCAAGGAGGGCGTAGCCGACGCGCGCAACGAGACCAGCGTCGCCATGCAGGTGACGGTGGGTAGCGCACGGAAGGCCATGTCCGGTCTCTTCCTTGGCGACGTGTCCTATCCTACGTTGATGCAGATTTTCCAGCAGACCCACGCCCACAACAACGACCATCGGCTGGCGTGGAACGTCCTGCTTGCGCCGCACCATTGCTCGAAGAAGGTCATGTACGAGCGGAACGATAGTGGCCAGGACGTGCTGTGTCAGGACGCCATGGACGAGCTCGAAGCGCCGCAGCTCACGCCGGGATATGTTGTTAGCAGTTCGAAGGAGTTTCCTGGGAATAATTCGTCAGGGGATAACCCCCCGCACCGTAAGGCGCGCTCCCGCTATGAAGAGATCGTCAACACCGGATTCCTGTGCACCGGTGAATTCAGCACGCCTGAAAATGTGCGGCCAATCATTCTCACCGTGACCGACAGCGATATCTTGCTGGTCGGTGACGATTATGAGATTTCGGAAGGCGCCCGGGCAACGTTGGCGGCCGCTATCGATGCCGCACGCGGGCGTGCTGCGCCGCCTGCCGCTAAGGTCGGTTTTGGCCGCGAATGAAATCGGACGGGCAGGCTTGGGCGCTCGGCCAGATGGCCGACATTGCCCAGGCCTCTGCGGGTCTCCTCGAAATTGACGAGGTGCAAGAGCCGCAGAAGGAAGGCGAAGCCCTTTCGGTCACGATATCGGTCGACTGCTCGGCATACGAGCGCAAGCCTGGCGGCGTGCCGCTCAAGCAGCGTGAACGCTTGCTATTACAGATCGGGCCAAACTTCCCGCTTGAGGTACCGCGGCTCTCTTTTACGCACAAGCGCTACGGAGATGCTGCCCACGTTCAGTGGGGCAATATCATCTGCTTGTATCAGTCCACCGAAACCGAATGGCAGCCTGAAGACGGAATGTTCGGGCTGATGGCCCGTATCAACGAATGGCTACGTGCGGCGGCTGCGAATGATCTTGATCCGATCGGGATGCCTCTGCATCCGCCGGTCACTTACAGCACAAGCAAGTTCACCGTCGTACCGACGGAGAACGCTCCCAACGTGCCGGCAGGATTTTGGGCAGGGTATGCGAAAATCACCCGCGAAAGCGACCACAAGGTCGAGCTAGGAGAATGGTTCGAGTACTCGGGTGACGTGCCGAGCGGTCGATTGGCCGTTGCGCTGTTGTTGCCGACGACCATGCCGCACGAGTACCCCACATCGATGGCCGACTTGCTAAAGCTGCTTGAGGCGCGAGGCATCGCTGCAGAAATAGTCCGGCTCATAACGCAACTCGGGGTATTGCGCGCCGTCGAGGGCAAGCCGCTGATTTTCGTTTTAGGCGCCGCCATGCGGGGCATCGCCGGCGGTCCTCGTTTGCAGCATCTGACGGCATGGCACCTTAACACCGAGCGTGTTGATGAAATCCGAAAAGCGATAGACGCCTCCACCGACGCCGAACAGCTGGATGTTGCCTATTTCCAGGATTGGGCCGCAACGGCCTCCATCGAATGGTGCCGGGTGCTTGAGGACCGGCCGGAGATCGTTACTCGGCGTGACGTAGGCACCGCATCAATTTGGTGGCGCGGCCGGAGCGTTGTGATGTTCGGATGCGGCGCGATCGGAAGCGTTGCAGCGATGCTGCTGGCGCGCGCCGGTGTCGCCAAGCTGACCCTTTACGACCGGGATATCGTCAAGCCAGGCGTGCTCGTCCGTCAATCGTTCGGTCGGTATCAGATCGGCCTGAACAAAGCTGACGCCATGGCTCAAAACGTAAAGAACGCAGTTCCCGCAGTCGATGTGCGCTACGCTGAGACGGATGTTGTTGCGCGCTTGAAGGTGCCGGAAAGGCTCGCGGAAATCCTCGCCGCAGATGTGATCATCAATGCGACCGCATCAACAACGGTCGCGGCGGCACTCGAAAAGGAATTCCGCGGGTGGCCCAAAAAGCATCCGCCTGTTATTTCGATGGCGCTAGGGCACAGAGCTGACCAAGCGTTGATGACCATGGCCGTGCAGGACGTTCCGGGGATATCGCTGGACCTCGACCGGCGATTCAAGATCGCGTTGTCGAATGTGGTGCATGCTAAACATGTCGTGGATGAGTTTTGGCCGGTCTCGCCGGAGCGTCGTCGCATTTTCCAGCCTGAGCCCGGGTGTTCCAGCCCGACCTTTATCGGATCGGCTGCCGATGTGATGGCGCTCACAGCACAGATGACTAACGTTGCTGGCGAATGGCTTGCCGAGCCGGACAGGACGTTTGCGCGCGCAAGATCATTCGATTTGGCTGGGCCGAAGGGCGGTTCCGCGCGCGAGTTCGCTTTCGACTGGCAGGCAGACATTATCCTCCGCGACGGCCGGCACGGGTATCAGGTGCGCATCTCGCGTGCTGCGATGTCGGCAATGAGGGGGTGGATGCGCCGGTCGGAGCGGGTGCGAGGGCGGCGCGACGAAACGGGCGGGGTGCTCTTCGGCCATTTCGACCCGTTCTTGAAGGTCGTTTGGGTGGACGAGGTCAGCGGGCCGCCGCCGGACAGCGTTCAGTCGCCGACAGCGTTCATTTGCGGTACCGCAGGCGTTGCCGAAATGAACGAGGAGAAGCGGAAGCGCACCCGCGACGCAGTTGCGTTCGTTGGAATGTGGCATACGCATCCTGGAGGGATGCCTTGGCCGAGTCCAACGGACCGCAGCGCTATGGCGGAGCTTTTGACCAGCGACCTCTTTAAGGCCAATCGATTTCTGATGGTGATCATCGGCGCTGAGGCGTCACAACCCATTATCTCGGGGACCGTCTTTGAGCGAGCCGATTACCAATCCTAGTCGGTTGCCACGCCAGCCGTTTATCGGGCTCGCCCTGTCGGGCGGCGGCGCTCGAGCCATGGCGTTTCACCTTGGGTGTTTTCGCGCATTGCATGACCGCGGTGTGTTGAACAAGGTCAAGGTACTTTCGACAGTTTCCGGTGGCAGCGTTATCGGCGCCTATTACGCCTATAGCGATGATGACTTCGAAGCCTTCGATGAGAAGCTCGTTGGGCTCCTTAGAAGCGGTTTGCAGCGTCGTATCGCCAGAGAAGCGCTGTTGAGCCCAGAACTATTCAAAATTGTTTTTACGCTCCTTCTGAGCGGCCTGCCAGCGCTTGGCCTGTGGTTCTTGGGTGCCCTGTTGAGGCTGCTGCGAGTGCTGACCACGATCCCGACCCATCCGGCCGAGGAATGGCTTGCCGCGCGTCGGCGCGAATTGCCGATCTGGGGTAGCCTTACTACGGCGTTTGAGAGGGCGCTGGATCGGCTCTTCGGCGGCAAGACCATGCGCGATGGCCGTCGTGACGGTCTGCATGTCGTAATCAACGCTTGCGACCTTAAAACCGGCACCGCCTTTCGGTTCGGGTCGAAGCGATCGGGTGGTTGGCGCTACGGCGAGCTGACGGGCGCGGTGCCGACGGTAGCGCAAGCCGTCGCGGCATCTGCCGCATTCCCGATTCTGCTGCCGCCGTTGGTTGAGACGTTTAAATTCAAGAAACGCGACAAGGTCGAGGCTCACAAGGTCTTCCTGACGGACGGCGGCGTGTTCGACAACTTGGGCGTGGCGGTCCTTGAGCCAGGTCGGGATGGCGAAATTACAGATACTTATCCCGTTACGCACATCATCAGCCTCAATGCGGGGGCTGGACAGCTCGACGGTTCAGACCAGCCGTTTTGGTGGGCGGGGCGCGTGGCGAGATCATTCGAAGCTGTGCACCGCAAGGCGCAGGATCATGTGTACGGTCGCCTCCATCGTTTCGTCGAAACCGGGGAATTGCGTGGGTTTGGGATGGTATATCTTGGTCAGCAAGACGTGCGCCTTCCACACAGACCGCCCGACCTGGTCTCGCGCGACCAAGTGCGACATTACCCGACCGATTTTGCGCGGATGTCCGAGCGCGACCTTGATCTTCTGACCAGAAGAGGCGAGCAGCTCACCCTTATTATTCTAGACCGTTATTTGCCTTATCTCTAATTTGGCGTCGGAGAAGCCTCGGTCATCGACGCTAACCGGGCACCTTGTGTCCCCAATGGCACACAATTCACAATGGTCCCTTGGGTCTGGGCCTCTTTCGACGGTGCCGCATGGCGCGGACAGTTGGAGAGGCGGTTCAGCGTGGTGTTTCCCGTTGCCGTCCAGCCTCACACGGCCGGTTTGGTCGGGGAGTTAGTCCCGCAGCGCGTCCGCGCAAGGCATCCAACCGTATCCCGCAGGCGGGTCCCTCGGTCGGACCCTCCGTTGCGCGGCCGCTCATAGCTGCCGGGCCTTTTGAACTCCCGACCGGCCGCGATGGGCGTGGCCGGAGAACCAACGGGAGAAATCCAAATGAAACCGCAAACCAAAACCAACCGTCCGAGCCACAGCGTCTACGTGGTAGAAGGCGAGGGCGAAAGCGCCTACTGGACCAAGGTCGGTGCCGCCTGGCGCCACGAGGACGGCAAGGGCTTCAACATCAGCCTCACGTGCCTTCCCCTGAACGGCCGCATCGTCATCCGCGAGCCGAAGGCCGACACGGAGCAGGGGCGATGAGCCCCTTCTCCCTCCAGCGGTATGTGGTCAGCGCTTACGACTATGGCCTCTGGCAGATCGTGGTCGAAGCGTCGAGCGAGCCCGACGCCATCAACAAAGCGCAGCGCATTTACGCGTTCAACACCTTTGACGAGTTCAGCCCTATCGACAGCGATGTCCGCTGGAGCGCAACGCAACTGGTCGGGGAGGTCAGCCGATGACTCCCCTTCTCTTCCCATCGGGGGACTAGGTCGCGTCGCTTGCATGTCCGAGGCGGCCCGGCCGCCCGGACATCTAGCGTCCGATGGTTCGGACAATATTCCCGAACATATCGATGACCTGCTTTTGGGTCTGGCGATTGGCCATCTCGCGCGCCGCGCCTTGGTGGCCGAGTTCTGCGGCACGTTGCAGCAACTGCATCGGCTCTTGCGGGAAGCGGGCAGGCGTCTGCCCGCTTTCAATAAGGCCGGCGAGGTCCACCATGGAGTCCGCATCGCCGTTCTCTGCGCCGCGTCGCAATAGGCCGATGCCGATATCCGGCTGTCCGCGCTGCATGTAGAGCTGCGCGAGGTTGTTGAATGCGGCCGGGTACATCTGATTTGCCAGCTGCTGGAGATACGGTAGCGCCTGGTCCTGCCTGCCGGCGGCCTGAAGCGCGCGGGCGTATTGGTATCGGAGGCGGTTGTCGGTCGGGGCGGCTGTGAGCGCGCGCGCGCAGACCTCGACCGCCGCCGCCACGTTCTGGCGAAGGGCCGGATAGGGTGTGCCAGCTACCCCGGCGCGGCGGTTAGCGTCAGTGGGGTTTGCGGCGAGGCGGTCGCAGGTCTCGACATCGAGGTTCTGCAAAGCGGGAGGGAGGGGTTGCGCCTCCGGCGCCGCCGGCTGGGCTGGAACCGGCGATGATGCGGGCGGTGAGATGGCGGCGCGCGAAGCGTTCAGCGCGCTCTCGCGCGCTTCGACGCTGCGTTGCCGCGCGTCGAGTTCGGCGCTTTTGGCGTCGAGGCGCTTCCCGCGTTCGTTAAGTTCACGCAGGAACGCGGTCGTGCGTTGCAGCTCTTCGTTTGCTTGCTTACGCGCGTCGGCAGCTTCGGCGCTTCGGATGTCCGCTCGCTTTATCGCCGCAACGGCGCTCTGCTCGCGTTCCAACATGGATTGATAAAGCTGATGAAGCGTGTAGCCGAAGGCAAGTAGGCCCACAGAGAGCAAAGCGGGTAGTATCCAAGCATGTGAGCCCTTCTGGCCAGCGGGTGCCTCGTTTTCTGCGGTCTCACTCTGGCCGGCCTTTTCGACCGACTTGCGCGGAGCAACGTCATCAGCCGCTGAAGCTCGGGAACTCACCTTCTCAGTCGCTGCAACCTTTGGTGGCGGGGTAGGCTGCGGTTCAGGGCTTTTGGGCGGCTCCAAAAGAGGCATGGCAGCTTTCCTGAGCACCTCCTGACGCCGCCGGATGTCTCTGAGAGCGTTCTCACGTCGGACGCTCGCTTCATACATTTCTCGATCGGAGCTAGCATTGTTAAATTCAAAAGTGGCCACGGCCACTACATCGCGAAGTCGCGATATTTCCTCATCTTCTTCGCTCATGCGGCCCCCGAGTCTACATAAGAACGGCTAAATGCGTCTCGCTCACTTGGTATGAAAGTGATATTTTTTACGCAGGATCATCGGCTTCTCGTTCGCGGCCAGCGCGAAGATGCTCTCGCGATACTTCGGTCCCATGATTTCGCTGGGTTCGAGAGCCGGTCCTTTTGATCCGTCAAAAACGTTTTTCTTCTTGCCGAATGCCTTGGAAAGGCGATCCGCTGTCGAGGCCGACGGGTTCATGTACATGCGCACATCGCAACTTTCCATCATGCCTTCGCCGACGCCTGGATAGGCGTGGATCAGCTGATCCGCATACTGTGCGATCATCCAAAGTTTGATGCCGTAGGACCTTCCGACCTCAAGTGCCTGCCGTACGGGCTCCATGTAGCCAAGGCGGGGGAGTTCATCGAGCAAGAAAAGTATAGGCGCCTGGGGCTTAGACGCAGAGGCCATGAGGAGCCGCACGTGCTGGGCGACGATAATCCGAAGGATTGGCGCATATGTTTCAACCGCATTAGGCGGAACGCATAAATAAAGGGTTGGATATGGCGTCGAACGGAAGTCGGATGGTTGCCAATCAACGCGGGAAGTAACCCGTTCGAGCTTTGGGCCCTCCCAAATCTGCATATGCTGTGAAGCTCCAGACAGCACACCTTCGAACTGCTTGGCAGAGACCTTAGCCATCTGCGAAAAGCGCGCGGCGACACGGCGCATAGCGCTTGGGAAATTATTATCTTTCTCGGCAACAAAAGCGAGCATATCGCTAAGGCCGATAGTTCCCAGGAAATCGAGAACGGACGACATCTGTCGCTCCCCCCGGGCATGGGTTTGCACGACGAAAGCTATAATAAGCGTGAGAAGATCCTTGCCCTGGTTTTCCCAGGTGGGATCCATGGAATTGCGTGAAATCACCAGCAAATCGGACAGGAATCGCGCGCTCTCCCAGAGCTCGTCCGGCTCATCACTAACAAAAGCGAGCGGGTTGTAGCTTGCGCTTTGGTCCGGTCGAGTTGGATCAAATACGATGACCTGGCCGACGTGGCGCCGGCGCCAATCTGCGGTGTGATCGTAGCACTCGCCCTTGATATCGAGGACGATTGCGGGGCCTTCATATCGAGCCAGCGTGGGAAGAACGTGGCATTGCGTCTTGCCCTTTCCCGGTGGAGCGATCGTCAGGAGTGACGCTTCGCCCACGTAGAAAAGCTCACGGTTCGTGGTGGGATCAATGCCCAAGGGAAGACCGTAGGGACCAGGCGTCTCCGAAAATAGCTGGCTTCCCGCCGATATTTCAGCCTGGTCTGGGTCCACATACTGATTGATCCAATTCCGCAATGGTTCGGGACTGTCAGGGCTCCTATTCGTACGAATGAAATTGCTAATGGCCTCCGCATAGTCTTGTAGCGGTTTAGGGACGAAGTTCTTGTCACCATTCTTGATCAACTGGTGGACGGCAACATAGTCGTTAATGTCATCCGCAAGGGCATTTCCTTCCAATGTGGCTTTTCCGCCAGCGTACACGACTGATGCCAAAAGCTCTTCACACTGGGTCCGCTCGATCCTGCCAAATCCGGCTAGCATGAACAGAAGCTTGGTGACGAACGACTCGTAGTCTGAAAAGTCGTGAGCTGCGCGTGAAAAAACGAAGAACCCCTGAGAGTGCTTACGCCAAGCTGCGCGAACCATATTGGTGGGGTCCGAGAATTGCCCTTCCGCCGTGGCGATAATCTTCTCGGCTCGTGAGGGCGGCGGAGACCACCGCGTACCCATGGCCGCGAGTCGCGCGGCCAGCTTCACGGACGGTGGCGTGCTAATATCCATCAGTAGTTTGGGAATCGATCTTGCACGATTTCCTCAATTACAAGTTTGCCGTCGTGAATAAACCGGATCAGCTGCTCTCCATCGATCGTGAAATCCAGGTTCTCGCTTTGGTATTTGACCATATGAACGGCGCCAGTGCCGCCATGCCAAGACATTACCCGTCCGAAGTATGAGCCGGCGCGAACTGGCGCACCCCCTTTACGGCCATATCGAAGATTTCGGCGTCGCTCGGAAGGCTGATGACCGTCTCGTATGGAAACTCGGGTTGGACGCTGATTGTCTCTTCGACAGCGGTGCAGCGCGGCACTCCGCCCGAAAGCCCGAACTCTAGGTCGAATGAAACGCCCATGTTGGAACGATACCGGCCGTCTGGGAGCAAGAACCCACCCGGGTTGTGAAATTGGTCCAAAATGAGCCGCATGAATTCGGGAAATAGCTCAATTTCGCGACCTTCGAAAAATTCGACGATAATTTCGTATCTTCCATCGCGCTGGCAGATACCAAAACATGTCTCCGGGGCCTCGCCAATTGTGCGCCAAGTGACGAGCCACAGTTTGAGATCGAGAGCAATCTGTACTTGAGTGAGAGACTTCCAAGACTCGATCTTGCCGTCCGGCATTAAGAAGCGCGCGCGTTCAGAGTCTGGGTCTACGAAGATTGCGGTGTCGGTGGGCACGTCCACATGGCTGAGGCTTACGCTGCCCTCCATCTCGGCTATTCGTACGAGCGAGTTCCGAGGCTCTAGCCATGGCAGATGAATCCTGGTTGGGCGGTCAGCCACGAACTGTTGGCGCATCAGACAAGCCCTGTGCGAGGAGAAGTGCTACCGAATTCCAACCGCCGGTGGCTTCACAGTCAAGCTTGTTAGTTCGCCAGGCCGTACGACCCGCGTGCTGTCACAAAGGATGGGGGCACGGCACCAGCGGCGGCGGTAGGCGGTGCGAGCTGGCTGGGCTGGAGAGCCGCCTCTTGCGGTCCGGCTGGGTTGGGCGCTAAGCTTGGCAGGTCGATAGTGCGCACTTATGGGTTTGCAAGCAAACCCCACGCACCGGAGGCGCTTGGTGGCGATCTACAGCCTACAGCACCGGCCAATCGGAAAGTCGACTCAGGAGCACGCGTACACCGCGAGCGCCCATATCCGTTACATCACGCGCCGCCGAGCCCTGAGCCGCCTTGAGGGCGCGCGCATGCCCGTGGACCAGGCTGGAGCCATGAGTTTCTTTCGGAAAGCGGAGGATTCTAGCCGCAAGAACGCTCGGGTGGCCGACAAGATCATGCTGGCATTGCCCAAAGAGCTGACCGCTAAGCAGCGCCACGAGTTGGTGCGCGCGTTCGCCGAGGAGGTCTCAAAAGGGAAGGCGCCGTGGTTGGCTGCTTATCATGAGAAGGGCAAGGACAAACGCAATCCACACTGCCATCTTGTGTTTCACGACCGTGATCCAAAGACCGCCAAGCGCGTCATTGGGATGAGCGAAAAAGGCTCGACTGAGCGGTTGCGCGAGGCATGGGAGAGGCATGCCAATCTGGCCCTGGAACGAGCCGGGCATGAAGCCCGCATCGATCGTCGGACGCTTGCGGCGCAGGGCATAGAGCGTGAACCGACCATTCACGAGGGGCCGCGCAGCCGAGAAATGGATAGACGAGGCGCTCGTCCGAAGTCGCGCTCTAGGAGTTATCGTAACGGCCGAGGGGCTCGCCGGCGGGAGCGCCGTGTTGACTACGGAAAGATCGATCGTGGGCTTTCACGGCCCGAGTACAATCGCTCGATTAGGGCTCAGCAGGCCGAAACAGAGCAAGAGCTCTGGGCGGCGGTCGACGCCGACCGGCGAAATCGTGAGTTGGCGACACTGCGGGCGATACATAAGCCTGAACTTGAGGTGCCGGAGCTTGAGACGCAAAGACGGTTTAGAGCCTTTGTGGCCAAGCGCGAAGCGGAGCGGAAGCTTGCTGCCGCCCGAGCGCAGACCCACAACGGAGCCTATGAATGGGAGCCCGAGCCTGACCGCTGATATTAAAGTTCAATAGGTTAGCAGGCTTGTCGAAAAGCCTCTAGCGCCCCATAATTTTTGCATGGGATTTAACGATCAGGCCGAGAAGGCGTTCAATGACCTTGCAGAAGATGCGAGATACAAGGTTCTAGCGATCAAAGAGTTAGACGCAAATCGCGCAGAAATTGTGAAGCTTACCGCAGAGATCGCGGAGTTTGAAGAATTCTTACGCGTCGTGCCGGACCCTGAGACAGACCACCTTTTCGTGGAGCATGCTGAAGTTAAGCGAAAGCTAGTGATCCTCCTCACAGATCGAAACAGGGAGTTAGAGCGCTGCATTTCCGTATTTGACGCCTTTGCAAGGATATCGCAGCCGCTTCTAAACTAGGCATGAAAGATAAACGTGATGGCTCACAGAAGTGGGCCTTTTCTATCAAGCCGGATGCAACTGATCTGCTGAAGATTGAGGAAAAAATAGCGGTCTTCGAAAAGGAGCTTAAAGAAGTCGAGGATTCGACGTCTTTGATTCCCTTTCAGAAGAAATCCAGGATTCGAGACTTGAAGGGCAAGATTGCTGATCTTGAGTGGAGGCGCGTCGAGGCACGTGAACATGTTCAAGCAAGTCTTTATCAGACGCAGGTATATGAGGCCACCGTTGAACGCCTGCGCCTCGATAATGATACCAAAAAGTCGGTGACTGACCCACTAGCCGCGAAAAGACGCCTTGAAATGGAATCAAAGAAAGAAGCGGAAAGCCGTGCCCTTGAAGCGAAAGCCATTGTCGAGAGGGGGCCGCCTGAAACGCTGGGGTCCGCGCCTGAGCCTACACCGGAACAACGGCGCACAGCTTTCGAAGCGTTTGTTCGCAAACGTAAGCTGACGGAAGTTGAGCGTCAGGTTGCGCAAGCTAAGCTGCTAGAGCAAGAGAACGAGACGGAGCCATAGACCGGCTATTCGCGCGCAGTGAGTTTGCAACAGCCCCCTCTTGCTAGGTAAGACGAAGGGAGAATGGCGCACTTATACATTGCTTCGCAACATAGGTGCGCGGCGGACACAGTTGGTCCGCCGTAAGAAGGGCAATCAACGAAAAACAGAGCGTGGCCTCGTATCATCTTTCCGCCCAGCCAGTGAAACGGTCGGAGGGCCGGTCGGTGATTGCGATGGCGGCGTATCGTGCGGGGGCGAGGCTGGCTGACGAGCGTCGTGGCATCGTGGCCGACTACTCTCGCCGACGCGGTGTAGCGCACGCGGAGATACTGGTCCCTGACGGGGCGGCGGATTGGCTGCGTGACCGGGGAAAGCTCTGGAATTGCGTCGAGCGATTGGAGGGTCGGCGGGACGCGCAGCTGGCCCGTGAGATCAACATTGCGCTGCCGCATGAGCTTGATGATGGGCAACGTCTGGCATTGGTCAGGGCGTTTGTCCGAGAGCAGTTTGTGGCTTTGGGCATGGTTGCCGATGTGGCGATCCATCGGCCTGTCGCGGATAAGGGCGAGGACCAGCGCAACCACCATGCCCACATCTTGCTGACGCTGCGGCGGGCGACGGCTCAGGGACTGCATGCCGTTAAAACACGGGAGTGGAATAGCCGCGACATGCTCAAGGCCTGGCGTGCGGCGTGGGCTGCGTACCAGAACGAAACCCTGCGTCGGTCCGGTCACCGATCGGTGGTTGATCATCGGACCCTCGATGCTCAGCGGTTGGATGCTAGGAATGTGGGTGACCACGCGCGTGCGGCTGTCCTCCACCGCGAGCCTGAGCTGCACGTTGGGCCTGAGGTGGCGGCGCGGGAGCGAAGAAAGCGTTGCGAACGGCGCAGCCCGATCTTCGAAGATAATCGCGTGGGGCTCAATGTCCGAAGGCTTGAGCGCAATGTTCTCAGGATGCGACGACAAGCCCTTCGCATGGAAGTCCGGCTTGTGAGCTTGCGTCGCCATCTTCGGCGTTATGAGGAGTTGGGTTCAGTGCCGAGTCAATCTGCCAGGGAGCGCGCTGCGCACGCGCGGCGGCGGCGGATGCAGGTGCTTTGGTTGATCGATCAGCTCGACCGGGTGTTCTTTGCGCTGCTTGGGATCCGCGAGGCTCAACTGGTGAGGAAATCGCGATGGAGCAACCGACTGGGGCGCGGGGCTAGGTTGCGGTTGCAGTTTCTTGAGTAGACGGTTCGCCCGAAGGGGGTGCGCCCCATCGGTCGTAGCGGCCCCACCAGTACCAATGCCGCCATGCGCGGTAGTTGACCTTCCGGCCTAGGACCGGGAAGCGAAGGATATCGCTGCGATAGAGGATTATCGAGGTGTTTCCGGGAAGCCGCATGACCTCCGCCGGTCCAGGAGCCAGCGACCGGTTTCCGAGACGCCGCTTGAATGGCTTTCCCGGACCAGTTCAGTGTTTGCTTGCGAGACGGTCTGGCTGCGGGCGGCGGTTGTGGCCTGACCGATGATTTCGGACACGAACTTGGCCGCGTCGAGGTCGGCGACGTTGAAGAACACCTTGCATGTCGCGTTGGCGAGAAACGAGTTGGCGCGCTGATAGAGCGCTTTTAACTGCGCCATGTCCTGGAAGACCAGCAGCGGCGTGCAATAAGCGCGCAGGAATCCGACACCGCGTTCCAGCGGCTCAAGTCGGCCGAGGGCGGCAGCTTCGTCCAGCAGGAGCAAAACCTTGCGCTTGGGTCGTCTGCCTTCCTTTGAACGGGTCAGCGTATTGATGACGCAGCCGACCAGGACTCTCAGGAAGCCGGCGTAAACGGCGAGCTTCTCCTCATCGACGATCAGGTACAGCGTGGCGACATTGTCGACGAGGTCGGAGATCCGGAACGACGAGCGGCCGGATATCTCGCCCGCCGGGCTTCCCGCCGACCAGACGCGTGTTGCCTTCTCGGTGTTGGACAGCACGTTCCGGAATTCCTCGCTTCCCTCCATGGAGAGGAAGCTGGTCGCAAGTTCAGCCGCGTGGCGGCTGCCGTCGGTGGCGATCGTATGAAGAAGCTCCTTCAGGGAGTCCGGGCCCAGGGTCGAGAGTGTGCGGACGTGAGCAAGTGTTCTTCGCTCGGGCTCTTGGTGAACCGTATGCAGGATGAGGCAGGTCAGCAGGCCTTCTGCCTTGCTGTCCCAGTGGCTGTCGTGTCGCTCAGGGATCACCATGAGCTTCGCCAGAGCCTCCGCATCGTCTTTTTCGTGCCATGTGCCGACCCGGACCATGTTCAGCGGGTTAAAAACGTCTGAGAGGGCCGGGGACGCGGTATTGAGCACAAAGACCGGGCCTAGCGTGCGGCGGTGCCGTGCCGTGATGGCGAAGTTCTCGCCTTTGATGTCGGTACAAACGATCGAGCCCCGGTAGGAGAGGAGGTTCGGGATCACGATGCCGACCCCCTTCCCGGCGCCCATCGGGGCGAACACCGCAATCATCCCGTCGCGGTTGAAGCGCAAAAAAGAGCGGCCCAGACGGCCGACGATGGGTCCGTGTCCTCTTCGCACGCCGGCCAGCGTCATCTCCCAGGACGTCGCGAAACGGGCAGACCCGAGCTGGCCGGAGCGACGTCGACGCAGCGTTGCACGAATGCCCAGCCAGAGCAGTAGAAGGATGAGGCGCGTCAGCCTCCACAGGACAATCGCTAGCAACCGCAGAAGGCCAAGCACCGCACCCATACTTGGAATTTGCCACAGCTCAGTCAGGCGGTATGAGCCCGAGCGGTTGTTACCGGACCGGTCGGCACAGAAACGCGCCGCATCGCAGACAAAATGTGCGATGTCGGATGTCGGCTGGAGTTATTGCAAAAGCTCCCGGTGCTTCAGTTCGATGCGCCCGGCCGAAAGGCTGACGTCAAACCGGGCGAGGAAGCTCATGCCGAGCAGGCCGTCGATGCGGTCGCCATAGGGGCCGCGCTGGTCCGGAGCGATCGCAATGGTCACGTCGGCGGCCTCGGCATTGCCGAGCGATATGCGGCTAGCCGTTCCAAGCGTCATCGCCATAGTACCGCCTGCCGTTTTGGTCTGGACCATATTGGCCCGATCGACGGTCACTCCGGCTCGTCGCGCGAAATCGCCGGTCATGCTCACCAGCGAGGCGCCCGTATCGACGATAAAGCGGCCCCTAGTGCCGTTAACGGTCAACTCCACGATGTTGGTGCCGCTCTGCATGAGTATGCTGTCGGTGCCGTTGGCGTAGGTGCGGTTGCAATGACCTTTTGCCGAAAAGGCGCTGATGATGTTCTTGAGCTGGTCGGTGCGCCGGTTGGCCGGGTCGAAGCTGATGTAGGTCTCCAGGGGCGTAATGGCCTCACAGGGTTTGCCGATGGCGTCGAGCATGCGGGATACGCGGTAAAAGTCGAGTGCCGCCACGTTGGACGTGGTCGTGAACAGCTGGAGCGCGGTGACGTAGTCGTTGAGCGCGTTCCGGTAGTCCTTCATGCTCTCGTAGGCTTGCGCGCGCAGAAATGGCCAGCGTGTGTACGCGGGGTCCAGTCGTATAAGCTCCGTAGCGACGCGGATGGCCGCCTTGTGGTCGCTGAGGCGCTGATAAGACATATAGGCAGGTTCAAGGAGTTCGGCGGTGGCCTGGCAACGCACCGCGAACAGTTCGAGGCTTCTGGCGCTTTCGCGGGGGTAGCCGGCGCTCTCCAGTGCTGCGGCCAATGGTTTGATGGCCTCCCGGTCGCATGGCTCGCGGAACAGCTGGTCGAGATAGCGCACGACGGTTGCGGAGGGGGTAAACCCCTCCGGCATCGAAACGCCGACCTTTGCCAGAGCTGACGCATATGCTTCCCCGGCTCTGCGGCTACCTGTCACCTCGTTGTAGACGTAGTAGGCAACTCCAACGAACATCGCGACCGCCGCGAGGGCCCCCGCGATGGCCGGGATGAAGCTGTACACGTCGCTCTGCCGCTTCAGCTGCCGAACGCGTTCATCGTCCCTTGGCGCGAACATGGCGATCAGTTGACGAGTTGGTAGCCGCTTCCGGTCTTAATGAAGCGGCGCGTGAGGACATTGCCGAGATAAGTGAACGAGCAGACGTAGCCGGGCTGACCGGACGCCTCAGTGCAGCTCACATTCGTAATCTCGCTTTGCGATTTGCCGACGGCCTGTGCGACGTCGGCGTCGGAAGGGCCGCCGCAGGCAGCCAATAGAAGGCACGCTGCGGCTGCGGCCGCAGCCTGCAGGACAGTTTTGTTCATTAGACGTATCCGTTGCTAGAAGTTAAGATGCGAAAGCGTCGAAACGCTTGTCACAAAAAAAGAACGGACGTAGGAATGTCGGTGGGTTGCCGTAACACTATGGCCAATAGTGTTTCAGGTGCCTTCTAACAATCTGAAAAATTGGACTTGAATATTGGATTCCGGCTCCGCTAGACTCCGCTTGCGCAAAAGAAGAACAAGGAATTTCGAGGGATTTTGGTCTGAAACACTATTGGCCATTCTGTTGCACTGGGGCAGCAGGAAGGCATTGTGATGTCAGGCAAGATCGCGCTTCAGGCCTTGCCCATGAGCCTTTTCGAGGCTTCGGGCTCGCGCAAATATCTCAACCCCGTAGAGCGCAGGCGGTTCTTTCACGCCGTTGACAAGCTGCCGCCGGACAAGCGGCTGTTCTGCCTTGTGACCGCGTGGAGCGGCGGGCGCGTCTCCGAAGTCCTTGCATTGACGCCTTTAGCCTTCGATATCGACGCTGGGACCGTCGCCATCGCGACGCTCAAGCGTCGCAAGAGCGGCGTCATTCGGCAGGTTGCGTTGCCGCCGGACGTGATTACGGGACTGGCGCGGGTGTTTCATCTGCGCCGGATGCAGCGGGGGGCTGACGCCCGTATGATGCGTCTTTGGCCATGGAGCCGCGTTACCGCATGGCGCTGCATCAAGCGGGTCATGTGTGCGGCCGGCATATCAGGCGTGGCGGCGTCACCAAAGGGGCTGCGGCACACCTTCGGCGTATCAGCCTTCGAAGCCAATGTCCCGCCGCACCTCGTACAGCGATGGCTTGGGCATGCCTCGTTGCGGACGACCGCCATCTACGGCGATGTAGTCGGGCGCGAGGAGCGAAAGTTCGCCAGCAGAATGTGGCGGCGGCGACGTTGAGACTGTCTGATATCTGACAACGTGCAGCGTCGTTGTAGGACCTCATATTTTCAATGAGTTGAACAGGCGAGGGCGTTGCTTGTGTTGTCATTTGCCGACCATGCCACCGAAATAGGACGGTCCCTGCAGGGAATATCCTGCGGTTTCCTTTTGAACTCCGTGGGATGACATTTTCATGGAGAAACCCGATGACTGAAAAGCACCGACCTGCCTTCGACGCCTTTGTCGTTGATGGAGACGGGAAGGAAGCCTTCTGGAGCAAGATCGGCGCGGCATGGCCACACGATGATGGCAAGGGCTACAACATCCAGCTCACTGCCATTCCGGTGAATGGGCGTATCGCCCTGCGTCTGCCGCGCGAGAGAGCGCAGGCCGACGACAAAGCAAAGCCGCTAAAATGGGAAAAGGCCGGGGCGTAAGCCCCGGTTTCCCCAATTGCGGGCGACTGTTGGGACGTTCGTGAAGGCAATTTCCAACCTCACATGAATCCAGGGTTTCTTGGCAAATAGCCTGTCCAAGAGGGGTAACCGCTTGTCGCCATCAACAGCATTGGAAAAGTTATGCGCATGCCGAATTTGACGGCAATGCCAAGTGCGCTGTCGCATGTACCCGGCACGAAGGCCGAGATGTTCTTTGACTGTCGTTCCGCTGCCAACTTCAATGTGCTGGTAAAGGCGTGACCGAGGACATCGGGTCTCGTGACCGCAAGAGGGCCGATATGGCCGCTGGAGTTGACGTATGCGTAGCCGACGCACTCGCTGCTGGAGTAGAGCATGACGCCTGAGGTGTCCGGGTCATTGCGTAAATAGCGGTGATGCTTTTCCCGCGTGAAGCCGAGGCTTATGGAGTCGATCTCCGCAAGTCTCTTCAATTGCGCGTCCGAGCCATCAATCGCGGTGCTACGCAAGGGCGACTCCGGTAAGCTAGGCCTGAGATGGTCGCGCGCAATGCCGAGAAAATAGACGGGTGCCTTCGGATAGAAGCCATGCCGAATGTAAAGTCCCTGAGAAACCCGGTTGAAGGTAAAAGTAATCAATGCCTTGTGAACCGCTTTTGACTTTTGGGCATGCTCTAAAGTTAGTTTCAGTAACTCATTTCCGATGCCACGGCCCTGTTGCCCAGGTTCGACGAACAACTGCGCAAGGAACCAAAAGTCACTGCACGCCCAACTCCAGGCAAAACCGAGGATGTCGCCAAGCTCTTCTGCTATCCACAGGCCGTCAGGGTCATCCTTGAGCGAGAATTGTTGGAAGTTTGGCGGGCTTGATGTGGCCATTAAACCGAAGCCATGACGCTCGGTGAGTTCATTGATGCTGGCGACAACAAGTGATTCCGCTGCTACCAAATCCTGCGGTTCAGCGCGTCGATACAAAATCGGCATTGAAGAACTCCGCCGGCCGAGTTCGTTCTTCATTCGGTCACGGTCTCGACCGATACGGTATAATCTACATTGATATACAATAGAATGTTCGCTGTTTGGTCTCTTTTTTGGGCACACATTCAACTTAACGAATTGTTCTCCATCAATACCTTTTCGGCAGGCGGAACGAATATACCGCCATGGCAGCTTTCCTTTTCAAGTGCCCGGCGACCGGGCTCACAGCGAATGGATGGATCAGCGACGATGCCGGATCGACAGGCGACGACGGGTACGTGTTGGTTGACTGTCCTGCGTGCGGGAAGGCCCATCTCGTAAATCTCTCGACCGGCAAGGTGATTGGGGGGGTGACTTTTAGCTCGGACAGGCCACGCGAAGCTCCCTGATTGGCGCGGAACAATGTGCTTGCCGGATCAGGCGCTTGTTGTAGCGGTCTAAAAGGACGTTTCCTCGGAACTCGCGTGATCCGCGTATTTCCCAACTCTGACGAGTTTCCAAAAAGTACGGTCCATCGCGATTGTCCGGCTGCCGAGCCACGGAAAATGGCCGTACCAAAACGACAGCTGGCGTGCTGAGGTATCGGCGCTTTCTCTCTTGACGAGATACTCGTAAAGAGCAGCGGCCAAACCAGAGCGATCGGCCCCGCTATAGCAATGAACCAGGATTGGACGCGGCGCTGTACGCAACAGCGCAATCAGCTTGCGCATCACTTTCGGCTCAGGCTCGCTTGTCGCGCCGATGCCCACGTCGAAGTGCTGCGCGCCTTGCGCGTTGGTTATCTTCAGCTCTTCATCATACCAGGAGTCACCTGGATTATCGCCTCGCAAGTTGATGACTGATTTTATCTTATATGTGTCTATGACTTGCGCCAGGTCGTCGCCATCCAATTGGGCAGACCGATAAAGCTCATTCGACTGGACCGCATGGATGTTGCCTGTCAACTGAAGGAAAAGCGCCCAGCCTCCAACCGCCAGGATAACGACGGTAGTGGCGCCTGCAACGACAGCCGAAATGCGGCGGATAAGGCTTCGCCTCCCATCTTTATGCATGGTGGCGGCCCGCTCGCTGCGGCAGTAACCAGATGCAGCCCGCAATGAATAGGAGGAGGACGGCCGACGCCGTATAGCGACTCAGCTCCAAGCCTCCCTGGTTCAGTGGTTTGTCGAGGAAATCTCCGACTGTGGCGCCCAGGGGGCGGGTCAGGATGAACGCCAGCCAGAATAGTGTCACGCGCGAGATCGACGTCCAGTAATAGGCTGCGATGATCGCCAGCAGGCCACCGCTGAAAACGGCGGCGCCGCCAAGATAGCCGAGGCCGTTGGTATCGGCCATCCAGTCACCAAGTGCCGTCCCGAGGGTCTGGGAGAGCATGATGGTGACCCAGTAGAATGTCTCAGCCTTGCGCGAGTGGAGCGAGGTAACGGCGACCGTTCCGGTGGAAAATCGCCATACTGCAAGCGAGAGCACCAACAGCGCGACCAGGATCGAGACGCCACCCGGATACCCGATGCCCAGAGAGCGGTCGACGAAGTCGGCCAAGGTGGTGCCGACCGTTGTCGTCGCGACGATGACAGCCCAATATAACAGGGGATGGAAGCGCTCAGCCTTGATTTGGCCGGCGACGGCGACAAGGAAGATGGCAGCAAAAATGGCGGTCCCGACGAGATAGCCGAGGTTCATCGACATGGTCACCGCGTCGCCGCCGGTTTCTCCCAACGTCGTCGCGGCGATTTTGATGATCCAGAAGGTTAGGGTGAGTTCCGGGACTTTGCTTAGTGTGTGCGCGGCAAGGTCGTTGTTCTTGAGAGCAGTTCGTTCGAGCATTACGTGTCTTTCATTCCGGTCGATCATGACCGCATTCGGCTTTTTAGCGCAAGAACCTTAGGCGCAACTTAGGAGGCTCAGGCGCTGCGTGAGGAAAGACTACGGACGCGGCGGCTCGTCCATGAGTCGTAGCAAATCCGTGAGGGCTTGCCCACATTGCGAGGCCTCCGGCTTGTTCGCGCGAAGCGCGGCTAGAGCCTGGTCGATGGCCTTATCGACCGTATGCCAATCAGCCGCCGCACGCGGCTTTAGTGAAGGCTCGGCCTCGTCCCATGAGGTCTCCAAATCCTTAATGCGCGTCTTGGCGCCGGGGAGGTCACCTTTGTCTACCAGCGCCTTGGTATCGACAACGATCTTCCTGAACTTGGAGAGGTCGCCGAGCTTCGAAGGAGTTGCGGCCTGGGCCACGGAAGTCAGCGGAATTCCGGTCAATAGCGCAGGTACGGCACCTGCGGCTGCGACGGTGAGGGCGATGGCCACAGCGATGCGGCTTAGTTTCATGATGGGTGCTCCTTTATGTTTTGGGGAAAGATAGGGGCTGCTTAGGCTGTCTTGCTCATTGGGCGCTGCCGCTGCCCGGTGTTTGCAAACGCGACCAGGAGGGCAATCACCACGAGGAACGCCAAGCTTGTGTAAACGGTGCCCAGACCGGCGCCGCCATATTCGCGTGCTTGTGAAAGAAGGTCACCGATCGACGCGCCAAGCGGTCGGGTCAGGATGTAGGCAAGCCAGAACGTCAGGACGGGATTGGCGCCGATGGCGTAAGTGACCCAGATAAGGGCGATTAGGCCGCCAAAGGCGAAGACGCCGACGGTGAAGCCAAGACCGAGCGCTTCGGTGGCGAGGTCGCCCGCAGCGGTGCCGAGCGCAAACGTGATGAGGATCGCGGTCCAGTAGAACAGTTCGCGCCGTGTCGTCACGATGGTGTGGATTGAAAGCGTGCGCTCGACGCCGTACCAGACGGCGAAGACGGCGGCCAGCATGACGGCAAATACCGAGGTGCTTGCGTAAAGGCTGACGCCAAGGCCGTCCGTAAGGGCATCGGTAATCTGGGTGCCGACGATGCTGACCAACACGACCGTGAGCCAATAAATCCAGGGCACATAGCGGCGCATCTGGATCTGCGTGATAAGCGCGGCGGCAAGCAAGGCCGCCATGATGCCGGTGGTAGCCGACGAGCCGAGCCCGACATTCACGGCGAGGTAGTCGGCGCCCGTTTCGCCCACAGTGGTCGACAGAATCTTAATGACCCAGAATGCAATGGTCACTTCAGGGACCTTATTGAGCATTGCGGGCCACGCTGCTTGGGTCGGTTGCGTCATGAATCACCTCACTTGATGATCATGAGCATGCAGCCGGAGACTTAGCGGCGGCTTAGGGTGCGCGGTGGCCTAATTGACCGCCCTAAGTCTGTCCTAATTGTGCGGGCACAGGTTGTGGTAAAGTGGCCGCAGGAGGGCTTCGAGTTTGCGGGTTTTGTACGTCGAGGATGACCGTATGCTGGGCGAGGCTGTGGTGCAGGCCCTCAAGGACGCGGGCTATGCGGTCGACTGGGTTACAGATGGCGAGGCAGCCCTCGACGCTGCGAAGCTCGAAGAGTACCAACTCGTATTGCTTGATCTCGGGCTGCCCCGGCTTGACGGTTTGGTGGTTCTCGGCCGGCTTCGCAAAACGCTTCCGCCCGTGCCTGCCATCATCATAACCGCGCGGGATGCGATTGACGACCGGATTAGCGGCCTTGATCTTGGAGCGGACGATTACCTCACCAAGCCTTTTGAGGTTGGCGAATTACTGGCGCGGATGCGCGCGGTCCTCCGGCGTCAGGGCAGCGGTGCCGCTGCCCTATTGAGCAACGGTGACATCGACCTCGATCCGGCAACGCATGAAGCCAGCAGGGGCGGGAGCAAGCATGTGCTGACGGCGCGCGAGTTCGCGCTGCTCAATGCGCTGATGATGCGTCCGGGCAGGATATTCTCCCGCACTGAGCTTGAGCAAAGGCTCTACGGCTGGAACGAAGAGGTCGAAAGCAACGCCGTGGAGTTCATGATCCACACGCTGCGCAAGAAACTCGGCGCTGACGCCATCCGCAACGTCAGGGGGGTAGGCTGGATGGTGGATAAGGCAAGTCGATGAATTCGCTGCGCGCCCGGCTAGTTCTCAGCCTTACGGCATTCATCATCCTGGCCGGTCTGGTGACCGGAGGGGTCACCTACTTGTGGGCCTTCAACGAGGCAAACGAATTGCAGGACTCGGTGCTGGCCCAGATGGCGGCGGTTGCGGCTGGCGGGGTCCATGACAAGGTCGGCGTCGGCAATGTAAACTTGGAGCCCGAGGCCCGCGTCGCCGTCGAAGAAATTGACACGTCGCATTCGTCAGCGGATGCCGTCGGTCTGAATGCCTTGCCTGACGGTTTCCATCTAACGCAAAGAGACGGTCGCAACTGGCGGGTTTTGCTGGTAACGCGACCGGATAAAACGCGCTTTGCGGTGGGCCAGCCCGCGGACGTGCGCGACGAGGTTGCCCGCGCGAATGCCCTTCACATTCTTTATCCGCTGGCGGTGCTGATCCCCTTCCTGATGCTTATCGTCGGAATTGTTATTGGCCGGACGCTGGAGCCGATGGCGAGGCTTGCCAACGAGCTGGACCGCAGCAGGACCCGTGAGCTTGACCCTCTGCCGTCAGAGGGGATGCCGAGTGAACTGCGTCCGTTTGTGGCTTCGATCAACCGGCTTCTGGAACGTGTCCATGAAATGGTGGAGCAACAGCGCCGGTTCATCGCCGATGCGGCGCACGAGCTGCGGACGCCGATTGCCGCGCTCAGTGTCCAGGCGGACAATTTGACCCACGCCAAACTGACGGCCGACGCAGAAGAGCGCTTGACGGCACTGAGGGGCGGAGCCAGGCGTACTGCCCATTTGCTGGACCAACTCCTCGCACTAGCGCGTTCCGAGGTGAACAATGGTGATAGTTCACCGCCAGTCGTGGCAGCCGACCAATATGCGAAGGAAGTGATGGCTGACCTTCTTCCCTTGGCGGGGCAACGCGGCGTCGATCTTGGTTTTGAGGTCTTGGATGCCGTTGGATTGCGGGCCGATCCCATCATGGTCGCAACGCTGTTCCGCAACTTGATTGACAACGCCATAAGGTACACGCCTCAAGGCGGTCGCGTCGATGTCAGGCTCTATCGCAGGGACGGTAAGGCGGTTTTTGAAGTCGAGGACTCGGGACCAGGTATCCCTTCGGCTGATATCGCACGCGTTTTCGAGCCGTTCTTTCGCGGGAGCCAGCCGACCGGGAGTGGTACCGGACTTGGCCTGTCGATTGTCAAACGCATCGCCGACCATCTCAATGGAACGGTCAGTCTGGAAAACAAGGCGTCGGCGACCGGCTTGCGCGCTACTGTGACGTTGCCAGCGGCGTCGCTGGATTAACCGCCCATGGCCTTTGTTGTTTCCTGGATCATCGCGGCGATATCGGCAACCGGTTACATGGGCATTGCCGGGCTGATGGCGCTGGAATCCGCGTGTCTGCCGTTGCCATCGGAAATCATCATGCCTTTTGCGGGCTACCTGGTATCGACTGGGCGCCTGAGTCTTTTGATGGCGGCGACGGCCGGGGCGCTCGGCTGCAATATCGGTTCAACGATTGCGTATCTCATCGGAGCTTATGGTGGCAGGCCCGCCGTCTTGCGTTGGGGAAAGTATATTTTCTTCGGTGAGCGTGACCTCGAACGATTCGATGGCTATTTCGGACGTTACGGATCAGCCGCTGTGTTCATAAGCCGGCTGTTGCCGGTGGTCCGGACGTTCATCTCGCTTCCGGCAGGAATCGCGCGAATGCCTTTCCTCAAATTCCAGGTCTACACCTTCGTTGGCTCATGGCCCTGGTGTTTCGGGCTTACCTATCTTGGTGTCAAGCTGGGTGAACAATGGAACAAGAATCCCACCGTCCAGGCGTTCTTTCATCGGTTCGATTGGCTGGTTGTTGTTCTCGTTGCATGCGCGGTGGGGCTTTACGTCTATCGACGATGGTTGGCCAGGGACTAGTGATGCAGCGCAATGCCAATGAATTCGATGAGTTAACTTATCAAGGACGGGGGCGCAGACTGGGTATGACCAATGAGTGATATGTACGGCTTAGACGTTTATTTGACGCAGGCATTGAACGGTATTGCCGGAAAGCACGGGCTGCTCGATGTTCTGATGGCGGGCATTTCGGCTTGGGGTGTCCCGATCCTCGTGCTGGCCGTCGCCGCACAATGGTGGTGGAAGCCCGATCGCTTGCACCATCGCCACGTTCTCGTGGCAACCGGACTTTCGTTCATGCTCGGCCTGACGCTAAACCAGCTCATATTGCTCTTCGTGCACCGGATGCGGCCCTATGACGCCGGGATAACGCACCTCATCATTTCGCGGAGTGCCGACCCGTCGTTTCCCTCGGATCATGCGACCGCTACGGTGGCGATAGCGGCGGCGTTCTTAATCAAGGGGATGCGGCGCATCGGATTGTTGTTCGGTGCGGCGGCGTTGTGGGTGATGGCTTCTCGCGTCTACATTGGGACTCACTACGTGAGCGACGTTATCGGCGGCGCGGGGACAGGGATTGCGGCGGCTTGCCTAGTGGCCGCGTTGTACCGCGAGGGAACACGAATCGACCGGCTGATTACCGGCGTTATGTGAGCGGCCGCGCCTGCGGTCGTATGAGCTAATGTCATACAATCCAAGGGTATTGTTTGGTGAAGGAATCTTTGTTGGATGCGGATGGAGGTTTAGCGCATCCGGCCTTGCCGGAACGGGCTCTAGGCTTCGCCCCGAGCCGCATTGCGTCTCGGCCATTCGGTTACGATCCCTTGCGCGCTATTGCACCCCTCCCCGGGGGCAGTCGGTCCCGCGTCCCGCCGCCGGCGGCGCTATGCTGACGCTCCTGCGGCTGCCCTTTTGACCGGTCTCGGGGCTGGCGAATGGCCTCGCTGCGCTTTGGTCCATACGCCCTTTAGTCTTTAGTGCGCCATCGACAACGCAGTATGGGTCGCGACATCCTGCCCCGTGATAAGGTGCCCGCATGCTGGATGAAAGAAAGCTTGAGCTATGTCAGTCCGCCTGAAGAACTGGGCAAGGATGATGAAGCGGGACGTGCACGCTCTTTATCTCGCGAGCCGCGATCGTAGGGTGCCGTGGTACGCAAAGGCGACAGCTATCATCGTGGCCGGATACGCCCTGTCACCTATCGATCTCATCCCGGATTTCATCCCGGTTCTCGGCTATCTTGATGATGTCATCATCGTTCCGCTTGGCATTATGCTGGTGATCCGCATGATCCCTCCAGAAATCATGGCCGAGCACCGTGACCTTGCGGCGTCGGCGCAGGAGCGCCCGGTGAGCCGAACAGCGGCCGTTGTCATTGGCATTGTATGGCTGGCCTCAGCTGCCATCGTTACCTGGTTTATTTACATGCATTTTGGCGGCGCGAAAGTTCCCTAGGGGCGCTGCCCCTCGCGCGCGCAAGCCGTTTCCCGACCTTCCGCGCTGCGCTTGTGCAGGCCGGGACACCCTCGGCTTGCGCTTGCTACCCCCGCTCTTCGCCAGAGCGGCAGGGGTCATGGGCATGACCCTAAGACAAGATCAGACATCCGACTGATTTAGTTGCAAAAGCTATGTGTCGCGCGGAGAGCCTCATGTTAGAAAAGGTGGCCGCAAGGTCCGTGTCGCCAACGTGTAACAACAAGAGAAGGAGCGACACATGTACCTATGTGGCAAGCTCGCTTTGTGGCTCGGGCGATTGAGGGTTTTCCTCTCGATCACCTTCCGGCCTTGAAGCAACAAGGGGCCGCTGGAACGGCCCCTTGTCTGTGTAACAGCGCTCGAAGGAGCGATGGGTTGAGAATGAGTCGAGTGGTTGTATACGTCAAATGGTTTTTAAGCCATCGTCGACTCTCGGGTCGCAGGCGCGAACCTTGTGTCAGCTCTGCTCCGAAATCGCCTGCAGAATTCGCTTTAACTCAACCTGTAGATAAAGCTCATCGTCTTGGGTAATGATTCGAGCGTGCATTGTGCATATACGGATCGGATATAGCCGCTGGAAAGATTCTATGATGGACTCAGGCCGATAGAAAACGGGCTTGAACACCGCGTCCCAGTTATCAGAACGGGTGATGATTGGGACGTAATCAGTGAAATCAGCATATGCGATCAAGGGCCATTCTTTCTCGCCTCTGGAGCGCGCGAGTTCGCGCTTCTCCTGCCATTTTTTCCTGATTTCGCCCGGTACGCGGTGCTTAATCCAGTGCTCACCGAACTGAGCCGCCATTAGCGCTTCAATGAACCGGCGTATACGGGTCTCAAATCGCAATAGGCGATCGTGTGCAGCATTGGTGCGCTGCAGACCCGGTTCATCGTCGCTGGTATCGTCGTCGAGCTGAGAAATCGGCTCAGACTCAACCAGTCCCGCGATCTCCAAGCCTTCATGAAATGCTTGGGACGGAAAATCGGTCAGCCCCGGCGACAGCCCGCGCCCCACATAGAAAGCGCTTCGTGCCAAAGGGTCCGTGAAGATGCCATCGGGCCAATCAATATGAAGCCGCCAATCTCCAAGACTGTCGCGGAGCTGGCCGGCCAGCCGGTCATTGAAAGCGGGAAGCTCTCGTAACGCTATTCCAAGGCTCTGTAACTCTGCAAACGCCCCGATCGACTGAAGTCTGTTCTGCGTATCGAGCCATGGTGAGCGCATGGCTTCGATAGCCTTGGAGAGCTCCGCGGTGTGTGTCTTAAATTGTTGAGCTGCCTGGAATGCTGAGCTGTTAAGGTCGCGTATGATCCTGGCTGTTTGACTGAAATCCGGAAGCTGGAAGCGCGATTTATACTCCGCGAGTGCCTGAGCAGCCAATGCCGCCTCCGCGAGGCTTTGGCTGATTGAGGCGAAAGCAGGCGAGCGGTGAAGCTCCTCAAAGGGCCCTAGGATCCCTCGCATCAGATCGTGGTTGCGCTTGGCAGTCTCTGAAATGCTTTTGAGCACAGGATCCATTTGGAGGACCGCCGAGCGGAAAGCGGCGAGATCAATCCCGGAAGTTGCTTGGCGCATTAGGAGCTGACGATTCCGTTCCTCCTCTTCCACTCGTCGCATTGCTTCGGTCAGTTTGTCATTCACCGGCCCTCGCAAAGGTTGGGGTTTAGGGGCCGTCGCCGTTTCGGACGCACGTCCGGCGGGATTGATCGCCCTTCGGTATCAATACCATGCAGCGTCGCCCCGGCTGGGGACGGTGGTCAAGCGAGGTGCCGGTACCTTCAGCTCCAAACAATCAAAAGGCGGAATTCTGCTGACGGATTAAGCAGATCGGCTGTCAAAACGCATCTAGCACGGAATTTAGCACAAACGATTTTGCTTAGGTCATAAGCATGTGATATTAAAGAGAAAGTCCTGAGCGAAGGGGGACTTAAAATCCGTTGGGCGTAAGCCCGTGAGGGTTCGAGTCCCTCCGTCCGCACCATTCTCGTCTCCTCGGAAGCACCGACATCGCGCAGGCATCCAAAGCTCCGGCCATGAAGCACAAAGAAGAGTCGTTCCTCAGCCGCGTGCGCCGCAGCCTTCCCGGGCTGTCGCCGGCGGAAAAGCGGCTCGGCGATTTCCTGTGCGATTTTCCCGGCGAGGTGGCGAGCTATTCGGCGCAGGAACTGGCGGGTCTGGCGCATGTCTCAAAGGCGACGGTGTCGCGCTTCATCCAGCATCTCGGCTATCCGGACTACGAGGCGGCGCGGCGGCATGCGCGGCTGGAAAAGCAGAGCGGCTCGCGCCTGTTCCTGATGGCCGCCGGCGCCGACGGTACGCAGACCGTCGAGGCGAACATCGCGCAGGGCATCGCCAATCTGGAAGGCACCTTCGCCACCATTGGCGAAACGCAGATGACCGGCGCGGCGACAGCGCTCCTGAAGGCGCGCAAGGTCTGGGTGATCGGTTTCCGCGCCAGCGCACCGTTCGCGTCCTACCTGCAATGGCAACTGACGCAGGTGATCGAAAACGTCGTCGCCATTCCCGGCGCCGGGCAGACCTTCGGCGAGCATCTTGCCAGCATCAAGCGCCATGACGTCGTCGTGTTCTTCGGCTTGCGGCGGCGCGTGGCGCAGACCGACCGGCTGCTGAAGCAGATCGACGGGCTCGGCGCCAAGATTTTGTACATCACCGACGAGAGCGCTGACTTCAACAAACGCTGCCAGTGGCACTTCCGTTGCCAGACGCTGACGCCGGGGCCGCTGTTCAACCACACGGCCGTCATGGCGCTTTGTCATCTCCTGATCACGCGCAGCATCGAGCTCGCCGGCGCCGAGGGACGGGGCCGCCTGCGCAATATCGAAGCGCTCAACGACGCCCTCGACGAGCTTTAAGTCCTTGCCGCCGCGACGCCGGCGGCGGCGCCATGCTGCGCCGCCGAAGAAACCGGCAGGGGGCGACGCAATTATGGGCTTTGTGAAACTATGGTTTCATGTACCATGAAATGGTCCGTTAGTTTCGGGTAGCCCCAGCGCTGGTCGGGGCGCCGGGCCCGACACGAGAGAGGACGTCACGGCAATCGGGTGCGCGGCCAGGCCGCGCGCCCCACGGCGTACACTCATCGCTTAAAGGGGACTGGACCATGGCGACTGAAGGCATGCACTCCTCCGGCTTATCCACTCCGATCACGCGCCAGCTCGAAGCGGCGTTCAACCGGATCGGCGTCACCGGCGCTCACAAGCAGATTCTGGTGCTCGTGCTGATCGGCTGCTTGTTCGACAGCTTCGAGCAGAACACCATCGGCGTTGCCGGCCCGCTGCTGCGGCAGCACTGGGGCCTCTCCGGCGCGGATATCGGCCTGCTCAACACCATCACCTTCGCCAGCGCCGCGATCGGCCGGCTGATGTCCGGCATCCTCGGCGACCGTTACGGCCGCCGCGTGATGCTGACCTTCAACCTGCTGCTGTTCTCGCTCGGCTCCGCGGCCTGCGCGCTGGCGCCCAGCTTCGCCACGCTATGCATCGCGCGCGCGGTTGTCGGCTTCGGCGTCGGCGGCGAGATATCCACCGCGGTGACGATGCTGTCCGAGTTCTGTTCGGCCAAGTTTCGCGGCACCGCCGCGGGCCTCGTCAATGTCGGCGCCGGCGGTTTCGGCAACTTTCTAGCGCCGGCTTTCGGCCTCATGATCTTCATGACGTTCCCGGGCGAGAACAGCTGGCGCTGGCTGTTTGCCGTGCTGGCGATCCCGGCGCTGCTCACGGTGTTCTATCGCCGCTATGTGCCGGAGACGCCGCGTTTCCTTGCCTCGCGCGGCCGCTTCGCCGAAGCGAACAAGGTGCTGTCGACGCTTGCCTCGGGATCGTTGCGCCCGCGCAACCTGGTCGTCGAGCCTTATCTGAGCGCGGAAGCCGCGCAATCAGAACCGCCGCAGGGATCGTGGACCGAATTGTTCAAGCCGCCTTATCTCGGCCGTATGATCCCGGTGTCGATCGCCATCCTCATGAGCTACGGCGCGCAGCTCTCGGTGTTGACTTTGATGCCGGTGATCTTCGTGTCGATGGGCTACTCGCTGCAGGGCAGCCTGATGTACGCCATGATCATCCAGAGCGGCAGCGTGGTCGGCGCCATCGCGGCCTCGACCTTCGGCTATTACCTGCCGCGCAAGCTCGTGCTCACGGTCGGTGCCGGGCTCGCCTGCGTCGCCGCGCTCTCGATCGTCTATCTGGGCGCCAACATCACCATGGTGCTGCTGCTCGGCGCCGTCTTCCAGTTCTTCGTCATGCTGCTCAACACGTCGATCTGGATCTACACGCCCGAACTGTTCCCGACGCGCATCCGCGCCTTCGGCGTGGCCTTCGTCCTGGCGACAGGCTCGGCGGCCGGCTCCTTCGTGCCGACGATTTCCGGCATGCTGTTCGACAAATACGGCATGGTCGGCGTGTTCGCGCTGGCGGCGGCGATGTATGCCGTGTTCGTCGCCTGCATCCAGATGGGCCCCGAGACCTATGGGCGCTCGATGGAAGACATCACGCAGCCGGCGAGCACTGAAACGGAAGCCGGGCCGCTGCGCGGAGAAGCCGTGAAAGCATGATCCGACACCTGCTGTTGATCAATCCCAACAGCTCGCTCGCCACCAGCGCGATGATGCAGTCCATCGCGCAGGACGCGGCGAAGGGCAAGGTCGCCGTGGCCGTGGCCACGGCGACGCGGGCGCCGCCGATGATCGTGACCGAAGAAGCGCTGGCCGCGGCGGCGGAGGAGGTCGTCGAGATCGGCCTGCGCCATGGCGCGAACTGCGCCGGCATCATTGTCGGCGCCTTCGGCGACCCCGGTCTTGAAGCCCTGCGTGAACGCGCCAGTATTCCGGTGGCCGGCATTTGCGAGGCGTCGATGCGGGAAGCGGCGCGCGGCGGCCGGCGCTTCGGCGTGGCGACGACGACGCCGGGGCTCAAGGACGCCATTATGCGGCGCGCGCAAGACGCGGGCGTGCCCGACCTGTTGACCGGCGTGCGCTGTTCCGTCGCCGATCCGGTCGCCTTGCTCGGCGACGAGGCCGCCTTGTTTCGCGCGCTCGCCGACGAGGTGCGCTCCTGCGTTGAGGCCGACGGCGCGCAAGCCGTGATTATCGGCGGCGGGCCGCTGGGTCGGGCGGCCGAGAAGCTGCAGACCGAATTTCCGACCCCGGTCATTGCCCCGATCCCGTGCGCCGTCGCATCCTTGTTGGGGCAGTAAGGCAAGCGCCTGGGCCGGGGCCCGTCTCGATTGTGCCGTGATGGCGTGCTTATATGCGGGCCATGACGAATCTCCTGCCGGTCGCCTGCAATCGAAAATCACAAGTTCGGATGGCCGTGCTGATGGCCGCGGCGCTGCCGTTGCTGTCGGCTTGCGCGTCAAGCAATCCGCAGGACGACAAGCTCGGCACTTTTCTGGTCGCGCCCGGCAAGTATGTTCTCTATGACTGCCAGCAGCTCAACATGATGGACGCCAACTATCGCTCGCGCCGCGACGTCCTGCGCACGGCAATGGCCGATGCCGATAAATCGCCGGCCGGCGGTCTGGTCAACCTGCTCGGCTACCGCACCGAATACGGCCAGGTCGAAGGCAATCTCGCCGAGATCCGGCGCGAGGCGGCCTCGAAGAACTGCACGCTGAAGCCCTCCACGCCGGCGCCCGCTGTCGCCCCGCCGCCGCCGGCCAAGCGCCGCCTGCGCTAGGCACCGTTAGCGCGGCGGAACTTTTCCGGCTTCTGGAACTTGTCGGCCCGACGCCGCACTGCCGCGGCGATGTCAGACGGGGGCCATCATGGGCATCAGCCTGCTCATCAGCATCCTGATCACCTTCCTGGTGATCGTGCTCGTGCTTTATCTCATCAACATGCTGCCGATCGACGGCCGCGCCAAACAGATCGCGCGGATCATCGTCATCATCATCGGCGTGCTGTCGCTGCTGAAATACCTCGCGGTATTCTGACCGAACGTCAGTATCGTCGGATCACGACCAGCGAGCCATCGGCGAGGCCGAGCAGCAGCGCCGGTGGCCCGTTGTCGCGCGCGATGACGCCGATATTGGTGCGCGCGTCGGACGGCAGCTTGATGCTGGCGATATCCTGCGCCACCGGCTTGAACGCGACGATGCGCAGGCGCGTGCGGTCGAATGACGGAAGGGCGAGGTCGGGCGTGCCGTCGCCGTCGAAATCGGCCACCGCGCTCATGCCGAGCGCGCGGGTACCGGCGACGTGATTGCTGAAATCGTCGAGCGAAGGGCCATGGCGCAGGCGGCCATCGGCATAGGTCCATAATTCGAGCGCGCCGACGGCATGCGGCTGGCGCACCACTGCGATGTCCATTTTGCCGTCGCCGTTGAAGTCGCCGATGCCGGCCGGATTTTCCCAGCGATGCGGACCGCCGAGCGGCGGCGTTTCGGCGACGATCTGGTAGCGGCCCTTGCGCTGGGCGATGACCGCAATGGCCGAGCCGCGCGTCAGGTACGACTTCACGACCACGATTTCGTCGCGGCCATCGCCGTCGAGATCGGCGAGCCGTGGCGTCAGATCCTCGAACACGGCGTCGTTGCCGAGCACGACGGTGTCGGTCTTGCCGTCTGCGGTGACGATCATCAGGCTGCCGGCTTCGATGGCGTCGCCGAGCGCGGCGTGATCGTAGCGCTGGGTGGGAGAGGCGAACCAGACGCGGGCGATATCGTGCGTGCCGGTAACGACCTGGCCGTCGGGCAGGGCATTCTCCGGCGGCCTCTGGCGCTCCACGTCGAGAAACGCGAGCTTCGCCTTGTCGCCGCTCAGATCGACGCCGTAGTACAGACCGCCGGCATCGATACGCGGCTTGCCGTCGACGGTCTCGATGCCGGTGACGCGCGCCGGCGTGTCGATACGTTCGACGCGCCATTCGGCGCCATGCGCCGCCGATGTGAAAGCGAGCAGCGCCAGAACGATCAATCGCATTCAGTCATCCCTACAATCCGAGCCGGCGCAGTCGCAGCGCATTGCCGACGACGCTGACCGATGACAGCGCCATAGCGGCTGCGGCAATGATCGGCGACAGCAGGAGACCGAATACCGGATAAAGGATGCCCGCGGCAATCGGCACGCCGGCCGAATTGTAGATAAAGGCGAAGAACAGATTTTGCCGTATATTCGACATGACGGCGGCGGAAAGCGTGCGCGCTTTGACGATTCCCATGAGGTCACCCTTGAGCAGGGTAACGCCGGCGCTTTCGATGGCGACGTCGGAACCGGTGCCCATCGCGATACCGACCTGCGCGGCGGCGAGCGCCGGCGCGTCGTTGACCCCATCGCCGGCCATCGCCACGGCGCGGCCTTCGCGGGCGAGCTTTTCCACCACCGCGCTCTTCTGATCCGGCAGCACTTCGGCCTCGACCTCGGTGATGCCGAGCCGCCTGGCGACGGCCTGCGCGGTGGTGCGGTTGTCGCCGGTTAACATGACGACGCGAATATTGTCGGCGGCGAGCGCCTTGAGCGCTTCGGCGGTGGTTGCCTTCACCGGATCGGCGATGGCGATGACGCCGGCAGGCTTGCCATTGACGGCAAGGAAGATCGCGGTGGCGCCGTCCTGACGCTGGGCTTCGGCTACATCATGCAGCGCCGAAGTGTCGATGTTCAGCTCCTTGAGGAAGGCGGGCGAGCCAAGGGCTATGCGCTTGCCGCTGACCATGCCGATGACGCCCTTGCCGGCTGGCGAGTCGAAGCCGCGGACCGGCGCTAATTCGAGCTTCTTCTCGGCCGCCGCCTTGGCGATCGCCGCGGCGAGAGGGTGCTCGCTGCCGCGCTCGACCGACGCGGCGATCGTCAGCACCTGAGTCTCGCCGAAGCCTTCCGCCGGAATGACGGCGACGACCTTCGGCTTGCCTTCGGTCAGGGTGCCGGTCTTGTCGATGACCAAAGTGTCGATCTTCTCCAGCCGCTCCAGCGCTTCGGCGTTCTTGATCAGGATGCCGGCCTGCGCGCCGCGGCCGACACCGACCATGATCGACATCGGCGTGGCCAGGCCGAGCGCGCAAGGGCAGGCGATGATCAGCACGCTGACGGCGGCGACGAGGCCGTAGGACAGCCGCGGCTCGGGGCCGAACAACGCCCAGGAACCGAACGCGACCAGCGCAACGGCCATGACGGTCGGGACGAAATAGCTGGCCACCTGGTCGGCGAGTCGCTGGATAGGCGCGCGCGAGCGCTGCGCCGTCGCCACCATCTGCACGATTTGCGAGAGCAGGGTGTCACGGCCGACCTTGTCGGCGCGCATGACGAAGGAGCCCGAGGTGTTGATGGTGCCGCCGATGACGCGGGCATCCTTCTCCTTGCTGACCGGCATCGACTCACCGGTCACCATCGATTCATCGACTGACGAATGGCCTTCGAGCACGGTGCCGTCGACCGGCACCTTGTCGCCCGGGCGGACGCGCAGCTTGTCGCCGGCCTCGACGGCATCGAGCGCGATTTCCTCGTCGCTGCCGTCTTCCCTGATGCGCCGCGCATTCTTCGGTGCCAGGTTGAGCAGCGCCTTGATGGCGCCGGAGGTGGCATCGCGGGCGCGCAGTTCGAGCACCTGGCCGAACAGCACCAGGACGGTGATGACGGCCGCGGATTCGAAATAGACGGCGACGGTGCCGCCGTGACCGCGAAAGGCCGCCGGGAAAACGCCGGGCGCGAAAGTGGCGACGAGGCTGTAGAGGAAGGCGACACCGGTGCCGAGCGCGATCAGGGTGAACATGTTGAGGTTGCGCGTCACCACCGACTGCCAGCCGCGCACGAAGAACGGCCAGCCGGCCCACAGCACCACAGGAGTCGCGAAGACAAACTGAATGTAGTTGGACAGTTTCGGATCGACCCAACCGTGACTGCCGACGATATGCGCACCCATCTCGAGGGCGAACACGGGCAGCGTCAGCACGAGGCCGATCCAGAAGCGCCGGGTCATGTCGGCGAGTTCCGGATTGGGGCCGCTATCGGCGGTGGCGATCTCGGGCTCCAGCGCCATGCCGCAGATCGGGCAGGAGCCTGGGCCTTGCTGGCGTATCTCCGGATGCATCGGGCAGGTGTAGATCGCACCTTCGACGACAGGCTCCGGCGCGCGTTCGCCGAGATATTTCTTCGGATCGGCGATGAACTTGGTGCGGCAGCTCGGATTGCAGAAATAATAGGTGTGGCCCTGGTAATCGGCGCGCAAAGTCGATGTGTGCGGGTCGACCGTCATGCCACAGACCGGATCGATGACGCCGCCTTCGGCCGGACCTTGGGCGTGCCCGTGGTGGCCGTGATCGTGAGCGTGATGGCTGTGATCGTGGCCGTGGTGGCTGTGATCTGTCATGGGGCGCCTTTTTTTGCCGGGCTTGCAGCTGATACCCTAGGGGGGTATATAGAGCCTATGGCAAAGCACAGCAAGCCCGAACCGGCGACCAGCCGCACGGCCGCCCACAAGGCCGATACGCTCAAGCGTCTCGGCCGCCTCGAGGGCCAGGTGCGCGGTATCGCGCGGATGGTCGAGGAAGACCGCTACTGCATCGACATCGTCACGCAGATCGCGGCGGCGCGCGCCGCCTTGCGCAAGGTCGAAGAGGAAATCCTGCGCGAACACGTCGCGCATTGCGTCGAGCATGCCATCGCCTCGGGCGACAAGGCGGATCAGCGCCGCAAGGTCGCCGAGCTGATGGACGTGATGGGTCGGGCGGGGCGGTAAACGAAGACTCCGCTCATGCCCGCGCAGGCGGGCATCCAGGCTTTGATCTGGCAAGTGAGAAAGATCTGGACGCCCGCCTTCGCGGGGGTGAGCGGGTATCTCCGCTACTTCGTCGAGCAACCCACCATGCTGTAGAGCGGGCAGGTGCCGAACACTGCGGTGAGCAGCGGCACCACGCCGATCCAGCCGACCCAGGCCCAGCTCGTGCCCGGTGCGATATAGCCGAGCGCGAAGGCGATCAGCGCGATTCCGACGATTATGCGTCCGACGCGATCGATCGTTCCAACGTTGGCCGTCATGAGAAGCCTCCTGTGTTCATTCAGCGAAAAGGGTCTGGACCACCGACGGGATGGCCGGCGAGCCGGTGGAGTCGCCATCGACATCCCGGCCGAGCTCGTCGCGCCAGGGCCGCCAGGTCTCCAGTCCGACCAGCACCAGCGCGAGCACGGCGGCGAAACCGAGCGCGCCGGCCCAATAAGGGATGCCCATGAACTGACTGAAGATGAGTTTGCCGCTCGATTGGCCGAGCACCGTCTTGCTCAGGGTCGGTTCGGCGTAGGAATAGGTGACGGCGCCGGCGAGGCCGCCGACCAGCGTAAACAACGCGTCGCGATAGCCGGCACCGATCTGCGCCAGCGTGGTGCCGGGGCAGGCCCCGGCGAGCGCGATGCCGGCGCCGAGGATGAGACCACCGACGACATCGGCGTAATACATCGCCGCCTTCGGCGCGAGCTTGACGACGCCGAAGCCGTTGAGCGCGGCGAGCACGACCGCGCCGGTCGCAACAGCCGTCAGGAACACCTTGAGCATGATGAAGTTACGCATCTGCATCTGGCCGACGATGATGCCCGGTTCGAAGACGCGCGATTTCTCCAGCGCGAAGCCGAACACGACGCCCATGGCGATGCCGATGAAGATCGCGGAGGTGAGGGACATGACTGCTCTCCTTCGATGTCAGACGCGGCGCAGCAGCAGCATCGCGGTAGCGATGCCGCCAGCGAACATGGCGGCGACCGCGACTGTCGAGCCGACGGCGAGCTGCGCCATGCCGGACAGCCCGTGGCCGCTGGTGCAGCCGTCGGCGATGCGCGCGCCGAACAGCATCAGGAAGCCGCCGAGAAACGCGACGGCATAACGTTTGGCGGGAGAGGCGCTGCCGAGCGCGCGGCTCCAGATCGGCGAAATCGCGGCGCGCCGCGCGCCCGACATCTTCATCGAGATGAAGGCGCCGGCGGCGACGCCGCCGACGAGCGCCACCTGCCACCAGTTCTTGCCGGTCGCGGCAACGTGACGCGCGACGTAATCGATCTTCAGAACCGAAGGATCGACCCACGAAGCGATGAGGCCGCCGATCGTGACGTACGAGGACGACGCGCCGAGCGCCGTCTCGATAAGGAGAAACGCTGGAATCTGCAGAAGCCCGATGACGATGCCGGCGGCATAGGGCGACCACGCCTTCTGGCTAAGCATGGCGAATCCTCCGTAGGCGGCGCGCCGATGCGCGTCGCATACGGAGAATTGAATATAAGAGCCCGCGTCCGGTATTGACCTGGATCAAACCTCACGCGGACGTGAGGCGCTGGGGAAAAGTCAGCCGAACTTCTGCCGCGCCAGCTTGGCGCCGTCGCCCAGCGCCCTGAGCTTGGCCTCGGCAACCGAGCGGTGCATCGGCGCCATGCCGCAATTGGTGGAGCAGACGATGCGCTCCTTCGGCACATACTTCATGACGTCGGCGATGACAGAGGCGACCTTGTCCGGCGTCTCGACGATGTCGGTGGCGACATCGATGACGCCGACCAAGAGGTCCTTGCCCTCGAGGAGCGACAGCAGGCTCAGCGGCACGCGCGAGTTGATGGCTTCGAGCGAAATCTGCTGGACCCGGCTCTTCGCCAGCGCCGGGAAGATCTTTTCGTACTGCCGCCATTCCTCGCCGAGCGAATTCTTCCAATCGATGTTGGCCTGGATGCCGTAGCCGTAGCAGATGTGCACGGCGGTGGTGCATTTGAGGCCGTCGATCGCGCGATGCAGCGCCTCGATGCCCCAAACCGGAACCTCGGTCATGAACACGTTGAAGGCCGGCTCGTCGAATTGGATGACGTCGACGCCGTCTTTCTCCAGCGCCCTGGCTTCCGCATTGAGCAGGTCGGCGAAGGCGAAGGCCATCTTCACCTTGTCGCCGTAATGCGCATCGGCGACGGTGTCGGCGATCGTCATTGGGCCGGGCAGGGTGATCTTCAGCTTGCGCGTCGTATGGGCGCGGGCGTGCCGGGCTTCCGCTTCGTGGACGCGGCCCTTCAGCGTCAGCTTGCCGCGCACCACCGGCACCATCGCCTTATAGCGGTCGGCGCGAATGCCCATCTCGACCTTGTGTTCGGTGTCGATGCCGTCGACATATTCGAGGAAACCGTGGACGAAATGCTGGCGCGACATCTCGCCGTCGCAGACGATGTCGACGCCGGCGTCTTCCTGCAGCTTGAGCATCAACAAAGTGGCGTCGAGCTTGCCTTGCGCGAGATCGGCGCCGTCGAGCCGCCACTTCGGCCACAGTTTGTCGGGCTCGGCGAGCCAGGATGGCTTGGGCAGGCTGCCGGCGATGGTCGTTGGAAAAAGCATGAATCCTCCCGTTCTTATTGTTGGCGCATGATCGGATCGCGATCAGGCGCGTGCCGCGCTTCGCGCGCGAGTGGGCGCTGGCCCAATCAATTACGCCGCCAATTATAAACCCAATCATAGCGCTTGAGCAGCGTTTCGCCGCCGAGCACGCGCATCACCAAATTGCGCGCCGCCGCTTCCGGGCCGCTGCGGCCGTAGATCGAGCCTTGCTTGCGCGCCGTTGCCTGCGCGCGCGCGGTGCGGGCGCGGCGAACTTTCTCGTAGGCGCGCAGGCCGGCCTCCGGGTCGGCGCTGTGTGCCTTGAGCTTGTCAGCGAGCACGGCGGCGTCCTCGATCGCCATGCCGGCGCCTTGCGCCAGGAACGGCAGCATCGGATGTGCGGCATCGCCAATCAAAGTGACCGGCCCGCTGCCGCCTGAGAACGGCGTTGCGCGATCGAGCAATGCCCATTTCAGCCAGCGCTCGGGGATGCGGATCAGGTCGCGCACCGCCTCGCTCCAGGTGAAGGGCGCGAAGTGGCGGAGGATTTCGTCGCGGCTGCCGGGCGCGTTCCAGCCGGCCTCGTTCCAGTCGTCATGCACAATGCCGACGATGTTGATGAGCTGCCCGCCCTTCACCGGATAGGCCACCAGATGCGCGTCGACGCCGAGAAACAGATGCACGACCGGTGCGCGGATCGGCTCCGGCGCGGCCTCGGCCGGGATCAGCGCGCGCCAAGCGGTGCGATGCGAGAAGACGGGCTTGCGCTGCGCGCGCCAGCGCTCGCCGACCGCGGACCAGATGCCGTCGGCGCCGATCAGCACCGAGCCGCGTTCATCGACCACCTGCTTGCCGCGATAAGCCTGAACGGTAATGCCGTTCGTATGCGTGGCGAAGTCATCGAAGCGGTGGCCGAGCTTGATCTCGATGTCGATCATGTCGTGGGCGGTATCGGCGAGCGCCGCCTGTAGATCGCCGCGATGCATGACCCAGAACGGCGCGCCGTAGCGGCGTTCGGCGACGTCGCCGAGCGGAATGCGGGTGATCTCGCGGCCCGAGCCACCGGCCATGACGCGGATCATCTGCGGCTTGACGGCGAAGGGTTCGAGCCGATCGCGCAGGCCGAGTTCAAACAGGATGCGGGTCGCATTAGGCGAGAGTTGCAGTCCGGCGCCGGTCTCTTCCAGCTTCGGCGACTGCTCGAGCACCGTGGCGCGGAAGCCGGCCCGCGACAGCGTCATGGCTGCGGTAAGCCCGGCAATCCCGGCACCTGCGACAATAACGTGACGCGAGGGCGCCAAGGTGCGGCCCCGGCCCTAGGCCGCGGCCAGCCGATAGGCGCATTCCGCGGGGATGGCGGCGTGCGGATCGAGCGACGCGTTATGGCGATAGAGCGTCGAGCAATACGGGCAGATGATCTCGTTCTCATCGCCCATGTCGCAAAAGACATGCGGATGATCGTAAGGCGGCGTCGCGCCGACGCACATGAACTCCTTGGCGCCGATCTCAATGACCGGCACGCCGGGATCGTTCTGGAAATGGGGGACGACGTGTTCCGCCATGGCCGCTTTCGCCTTCGTCTGAGAATACCGATTTGCCGGGCACCATAGCGATACCCCCGCCATATATCTAGCACTCATCATTCGTTAGTCTTGGCCGCAGAGTCGGTGGAACTGCGTTGATTTGTTTGAGTTTTTCCCTTGTCGGAGGGCCGGGCGCCGGAGCGCGCGGCCGTTATCCCCAGGCGGGCGCGTTACCGCCGAGGAGGCCAGCCAGATCCATGCGCGACGCGGACGGATTCGCTCCCGAACAGGTGCAGCGGCGCATCGCGCGCCAGCATCGGCTGTGGCCGGTCGCGGTGCTCGGCGTGCTGCTGGCCGTCGGCGCCGCCGTCGCCGTGCCGCGCGGCTTCGAGGCCGGCCACCTGTTTGCCATCGAAGACGATCCGGCGGCGATTGCCGATCGCGCCCTCGACCAGAACTTCAACGCGGCGGTGGCGGCGCGCGAGATCGAGGCGGCGCTGGCGGCCAAGGACTCCGATCTCGCCAAGAGCTTCGTCGATCTCGCCGCCGAGCGGAAGGTCGCCGTCGATCAGGCGCTCATCGACAGAACCAATGCCGCGGTCGCCGAGGACGCCAGCGCTGGCCACGCGGCGCAGAGCTTTGCCTACGGCCTTGTCACCGGCGAGCCGAGCGACATGGCGGGCTTTGCCGGCACCGCGCTCGGCGACCTGTTCGTGTTCGGCGACATCCGCGACGCGGTGCGCGAAGGCTCGCGTCTGGCGAGCGGGCAGCAGGCCGACGAACTGGTGCTGGGGCTCGCCTGCGTCGGCCTTGCCATCACCGCCGGCACTTACGCGACGCTCGGCGCCGCGGCGCCGGTGCGTGTGGGCCTGACGGTCGCCAAGGTGGCGCGCAAGACCGAGCGGCTGAGCGCCGGGCTCGTCGCGCGCGTGTCGCGCATGCTGCGCGGCGTTATCGACGGACCGGCGCTGCGCCGCGCCGCCGGCAGTTTCTCGATCACCGAACCGCAGGTCGCGATGCGCGCCGCGCGTGACGCGGTCAAAGTCGAGCGCGCCGGCGGTATTCTCGATCTCGGCCGCGACATCGGCCGGGTGCAGGCCAAGGCCGGCACACAGGCCGCGCTCGATGGTTTGAAGATTGCCGAGAGTCCGGCAGAGATGGCACGGATCGCCAAGCTCGCCGAGAAGTCCGGCAGCCGCACCCGCGCCATTCTCAAGACCGCCGGCCGTGGCGCCATCGCGCTGTCGCTCGCCACCTTCAACCTGACGAGCTGGATCGTGTCCGCGCTGTTCACGCTGCTGATGTTCGTCGCGTCGCTGAAAAGCATGACAGAGCGCGGCGCGCGGCGCTATTTCCGCTGGCGCAAGCGCCGCCGCATGCAGCGCGAGGCGGAGGCGACGTTTCCGGCGTGAGATTTGCGTCCGGTGACGGACCGGTTTATCTCAGCGTCATGCCCGGCTTCATGCCGGGCATCCACGTCTTGAGGCGCTCTGCACAAGAAGACGTGGATGGCCGGAACAAGTCCGGCCATGACGGAGAAAGTACGAATGCCCACCTTCCAAAACGGTGACGTCGAAATCGCCTATCTCGATCAGGGCGAGGGCGACCCGATCATCCTGGTGCACGGCTTTGCCTCGACCAAGGAGATCAACTGGGTCAACCCGAGTTGGCTCACGACGCTGACGCGCGCCGGCTTTCGCGTCATCGCGCTCGACGATCGCGGCCACGGCGCATCGGCCAAGCTGTACGATCCGGCCGATTACGACACCGCCAAGATGGCCGACGACGTGCGCGCGCTGATGGATCATCTCGGAATCGCCCGCGCCGACGTCATGGGCTATTCGATGGGCGCGCGCATCACCGCGTTCCTAGCGCTGAAGCATCCGGAGCGCGTGCGCTCGGCGATTCTCGGCGGCCTCGGCATGCACCTGATCGACGGCGTCGGCCTTCCAACGACGATCGCCGATGCGCTGGAAGCGCCGTCGCTCGCCGATGTCACCGACAAGCAGGGCCGCGTCTTCCGCGCCTTCGCCGACCAGACCAAGTCCGACCTGCGCGCGCTCGCCGCCTGCATCCGCGGTTCGCGTCAGGTCATGAGCCGGGAGGAATTCTCCTCGCTCAAGCCCCCGGTCCTCATCGCCATCGGCACCAGGGACGATGTCGCCGGCTCGGCGCACGATCTCGCGGCGCTGATCCCGGGCGCCCGGGCGCTCGATATTCCGGACCGCGATCACATGCTGGCGGTCGGCGACCGGGTCTATAAGGCCGGCGTGCTGGAGTTTCTTAACCAGCGCCCCTGATTCCGGCTGCCGGCAGGGCTCCGGCAAAAAAGCCGGCCTGTCCTTCGCGTGTCCTCTGGCGACATTTGTGCTAAGGCTTATGTGAGGGGTTGAGAGGCATTCGGAGAATATTATTCTATGGCGCTGCATCAGACCCGGGCGAAGAGCCTTAACACCGTCGATCCCGTCTGGACCCGTATCCGCACCGAAGCCGAGGACATCGTGCGCCGCGAGCCCGAGCTCGCGAGCTTCATCTATGAGACTATTCTGCATCACGATTCACTGGAGACCGCGGTCGCGCACCGCGTCAGCCAGCGGCTCGAACATGCCGACGTGTCGAGCGACCTGATCCGCCAGGCCTTCAGCGACGCGATCGAAGACAAGCCGTCGCTCGGCGAGGACTTCCGCGCCGACATCGTCGCCACCATCGATCGCGACCCGGCGGCCAACCGGCTCATCGAGCCGGTTCTGTACTTCAAGGGCTTCCATGCCATCCAGACCTATCGCCTGGCGCATTGGCTGCTCGGCAAGGGCCGCAAGGATTTTGCGCTCTATCTGCAAAGCCGTTCGTCGGCGGCGTTCCAGTGCGACATCAATCCGGCGGCGAAGATCGGCCGCGGCATCTTCCTCGATCACGCCACCGGCCTCGTCGTCGGCGAAACCGCGGTGATCGAAGACAACGTCTCGATCCTGCATGGCGTCACCCTCGGCGGCACCGGCAAGGAGCACGAGGACCGTCATCCGAAAATCCGGCAGGGCGTCATGATCGGCGCGGGCGCCAGCATTCTCGGCAACATCGAAGTCGGCCGCTGCGCGCGTGTCGCCGCCGGCTCGGTGGTGATCAAGCCGGTGCCGAACAACGTCACCGTGGCGGGCGTGCCGGCCAAGGTGGTCGGCGAGGCCGGCTGTTCCGAGCCGTCCCGGTCCATGGACCAGATGCTCTCCGGTATCCTTCTGGACGGCTAAAAGGAGAGCCCTGACGGGTTGCTTTGCGGCGTCCAATCGGGCAACTAGCCCTGACACCCTTTTCGCCGATTTGTCAGGGAGCGCTCCGGTGGACGTCCAGGAAGTCTCGAAACTCGACGCCTATCTGAAGAAGATCTTCGGCAATCAGACCATTCGCGTCGTGCCGAAATCCGACGACATGGCCGAAGTGTTTGCCGGCGAGGACGATCTCGGCGAACTGACGTCCGACGAGGACGAGGGCGAGAAGTCATATAACTTCCGCATGGTGATCCAGGTGTCGAACGATCCGGCGATGCAGCCGGTGCCGACGCTGAATGCCTACCTGCGCAAGAAGTTCAACAACGACAAGATCCGCGTCGTGACGCGGCCGAAGAAGATGGATTCGCTCGAGGTCTATATCGGCGACGACTTCCTCGGCGTGCTGTTCCTCGAGGCGGAACGCGGCCGCAAGTCCTACATCTTCGAGCTGCCGATCCTCGACTTCGATCTCGAGGATACGGGCGAGTAGTCGTCAGCCGTTCGGCCGCCAGCGCGCGATGAGCTTGTCGATGCCGGCGGCGACCGTTTGCCAGTCGCTCAGCCATTCGCGCGGAAAGCGGAACGTCACGTCGGCCGAGCCGACGCGTTTCTCCAGAAGACAGATGCCGGAATTGCCGATGCCGTGACGCGAGCAGCGCGCCGTGAAGCGGTCGGGCGCGGC
>JAFEFL010000015.1 GCA_018240595.1 Pseudomonadota bacterium
CCCGCGAGCGCATCGAGCTGCTGCTCGACAAGGGCTCGTTCGAGGAAATCGACATGTTCGTCGAGCACCGCTCGGCCGACTTCGGCATGGAGAAGACCAAGATCCCCGGCGACGGCGTCGTCACCGGCTGGGGCACCATCAACGGCCGCACCGTCTACCTGTTCTCCAAGGACTTCACCGTGTTCGGCGGCTCGCTGTCGGAAGCCCACGCGCAGAAGATCATGAAGGTGCAGGACATGGCGATGAAGGCGCGCTGCCCGATCATCGGCGTGTTCGACGCCGGCGGCGCGCGCATCCAGGAAGGCGTCGCCGCGCTCGGCGGCTATGGCGAGGTGTTCAAGCGCAACGTCATGGCGTCGGGCGTCATCCCGCAGATCTCGGTGATCATGGGCCCGTGCGCCGGCGGCGACGTCTATTCGCCGGCCATGACCGATTTCATCTTCATGGTGCGCGACACCTCCTACATGTTCGTCACCGGGCCCGACGTGGTGAAGACCGTGACCAACGAGGTGGTCACGGCGGAAGAACTCGGCGGCGCCAGCGTGCACACCGCCAAGTCCGGCGTCGCCGACGGCTCGTTCGAGAACGACGTCGATTGTCTGCTGCAGATGCGCCGGCTGATGGACTTCCTGCCGTCGAACTTCGAGGCCGGCCCTCCGGCCTGGCCGACCTTCGACGATATCGAGAGCATCGATGAATCGCTCGATACGCTGGTGCCGGACAATCCGAACAAGCCCTACGACATCAAGGAGCTCATCACCAAGGTGGTGGACGAGGGCGACTTCTTCGAACTGTCGGCGGCCTATGCCAAGAACATCGTCATCGGCTTCGGCCGCGTCGCCGGCTCGACCGTCGGCTTCGTCGCCAACCAGCCGATGGTGCTGGCCGGCGTGCTCGACAGCGACGCCTCGCGCAAGGCGGCGCGCTTCGTGCGCTTCTGCGATGCCTTCAACATTCCGATCGTCACCTTCGTCGACGTGCCGGGCTTCCTGCCGGGCACCGACCAGGAATATGGCGGCCTGATCAAGCACGGCGCCAAGCTGCTGTTCGCCTACTCGCAGTGCACCGTGCCGCTGGTCACCGTCATTACGCGCAAGGCCTTCGGCGGCGCCTATGACGTGATGGCGAGCAAGCATGTCGGCGGCGATCTCAACTATGCCTGGCCGACGGCGCAGATCGCGGTGATGGGCGCCAAGGGCGCGGTCGAGATCATCTTCCGTGGCGGCACGCCCGAGCAGATCGCGGCGCAGACCAAGCAATACGAAGACCGCTTCCTGTCACCCTTCGTCGCCGCCGAGCGCGGCTATATCGACGACGTCATCATGCCGCACTCGACGCGCAAACGCATCGCAAGGGCGCTGGCGATGCTGAAGAACAAGCACGCCGAGATGCCGAAGCGGAAGCACGATAATCTGCCGGTGTAGTTCTTCTTCACCTCTCCCCGCAAGCGGGGAGAGGTCGGCTTCCGCAGGAAGCCGGGTGAGGGGCATTCCGAAGCAATCGCTTGTTCGGTTGAGAGGTGTGTTTATTCGTCTATTTAGTTAGGTGCCCTTCTTCACCTGAATGGAAATCGTCATGCCGTTTTTGAAGTCAATTTCTGTTGAAAATTTCCGAGGATTTTTCGCGCAGCAAGCAGTCATAATGGCTCAGCCCAACGGCAAAGTCGGGAGCGGGCTGACAATTCTCGTTGGGCCTAATAACGCTGGCAAAACAACCATCCTGAACGCTCTTAGGCTTGTGCTGAGTCCGAGGCATGTTGACTTGGAACAGCGTCACGAAGGTAAGGTACTCAAAATTTCGATTGAGAGCGACGCAGGCGAATCGAAGTCGGTCTCAAATCCTGATTTGGGCGCAACGCTTGTTTTTGCGGGCGACGCGTCGAAGTGGCCGAAGCTTGAGGATTTTCGCTCCGTGCCATCTCGGCGCTCATGGGCTCCATATGTCGGTCAGCAGAAGCTTCCTAGAGGTGACTACTGGAACACTACCGCAACTCGGGAGCCTAGAGATGGTGACGATCCCTATTTTGTGTCTCGCGTTGCGGATTTCTCAGTAGAAGATCGCCTAAAATTTGGCGACTTGCTCAAAGAATTGCTGCCGCAACTCAACACTTGGCGGATTGAAATCTCTCGTGGCCAAACCTTTATTCAATATGAGACGAAGTCGGGCGCGAGGCATGCCGCTGATCTATTCGGTGACGGCATGGCAAGCTTGTTCCGAGTCGCGTTGACGCTATTTGATTCAATGCCGGGTCAAATAGTTGCAATTGATGAGCCTGAGCTATCGTTGCATCCGCAGGCGCAAAAATTAGTTGCGAATGTGCTGGCGCGTTTCGCTTCGGACAGGCAGGTGCTGATAGCGACACATTCGCCCTATTTGGTGAACTGGGCAGATATTGTTGCGGGCGCAAAGGTCCTTCGCTTGTCTCAAAGCGAAGATGGTATCGTGATTGGCAAATTGGCCGATGATACCGTCTCTGATATCGAGCGGTTGATCGATGACTGGCAGAAACCGAATTTGTTGGATGCGGTGGCGCGTGAGGTTTTCTTCGCTGACGAGGTGTTATTTTTGGAAGGCCAAGAGGATGTTGGGCTCTTACGAAAGTTTGCTTTAGAAAAAGGAATGCGCGCGCTCCCCGCTTTTGGGTATGGTGCAGGCGGTGCGGGAAATATCCCGCTTTTCCTGCGCATGGCTCGCGATCTAAAGATACCGGCCGCCGCGATTTTTGATGGGGACCATCCTGACGAAAAAGCGGCGGCGGAGATGCAGTTTCCCGATTGCCTGGTCGAGTTGCTCGGCGCTCCAGATATTCGGGATAAGCCGAAGCGTAACGAGAAGGGTAAGGAAACCGAAGAAATTGGAAAAGAGGGGGTCTTTGACCGTAGAGGTCGCATTAAAGAGAAATATGAGGCTGGCTTTCTGGCTCTTCTTAATCGGATTTCTAATTTTTTCGTAAGAGGCGGAAAGAAGCGGCCTCGTGTGGCACCAAGATAAAGGCGGAGTAACGGGGCGGATTCCAGAGTTTTGTACCTTTGGCGCATTACGATCTGCCATTGCGTCCTACAAGTCCTATAGTTGATTTCTGATGCCACCCAAGGACTCCACCCCATGCCGACCCGCCACGCCTCCTGCAACTGCGGCCAGCTCCACCTCACCATCTCCGGCGAGCCGGCGCGGGTGTCGATGTGTCATTGTCTGGAGTGCCAGCGTCGCACCGGCGCGGTGATCAGCAACCAGGCGCGCTTTACGCCCGAGCAGGTCACTGTCACCGGCCGGGCGACGCAATGGCAGCGCAAGGCCGAGAGCGGCAGCACGGTGACGTTCAACTTCTGCCCGGTCTGCGGCTCGACGGTCTATTGGCAGAGCGAAAGCTTTCCCGGACTGGTCGTCGTCGCCGTCGGCGCCTTCGCCGATCCGAGTTTCCCGCCGCCGGGCATCGCGGTGTGGGAAGAAACGCGCCACCCGTGGGTCGCGCTGCCGGCCGGCACGCCGCGGGCGCGTCACGTCCGGCAGGGGTGAGGGGCGTGCTTAGCGCGCGGGGTGGGACGGCTCCGGTGGTAAATTTGTCCGGCGCCGCTGCGCGCCCGAGCGACAAGTCGCCCTAAGAAAAAATCCACGTCGCTCTTGACCATATTCCCAAGGCATCCTATCCTATCTTCGTTCCATCCACCGAGGGGCGCTCTCATGAGGCGTCGTGAGGGTGGGGTGGAATGCGGTGCCCGCGGCCGGGGGAGGTTACGCAACCTCCGGGCTCGGGCGGCGCCGGGGCTCCGCCCGCCGGCACTAAGACCGGCCGCGAGGAGCTCGCTGATGGTGCGCGCTACCCGCTCCCTCGCTTGGGGGCGGATCAGCCGCCAGAAGCGCGGCCCGGCGTCGTAATGACATCGCATGGAGCGCCGCGAGGCGCAGGCCCTCTCCGATCGCAAGGAAGGGCCGCACCGAAAGGTGCATGTTCGGGCGCCGCGCGGCGCTCCATTCCCTCATCGGCAACGGTGGGGCGCGAGCGGGGAAGTCCGGCGCACCCGGCGCCGATCAAACAACACGGGCGGCGAAGCGTTGGCTTGAAGGTTCGCGGCGCCGGTTGTTTGAAAACCGAATCAGTGCGGAGCGCCGCGCGGCTATCCCTTCAGCCCGATATACAGCGCGCGGATATAGTTCCTGGCCGGGCCCTCGGCGCCGCCGACCTTGGCGTCGAGATCGGCGAAGGGCCTGGCGGCATAGACGTCGTCGAGGCTCTTGCCCTCCGCGATCAGCTTCGTCATGCGCTCGCGCGTCGTCACCAGCATGGCGTGATATTCGGCGAGCCGCGCCTTGCTTGTGAGCGGGCCGTGGCCGGGCACGATCCTGGTGTCGTCGTTGACCAGCGCGAGATAGCTCTCCGCCGCCGCGATCATGCCGTTGATGCCGCCGCCGTTGAGATAGTCGATGGTCGGATAGCGGCCGAGGACGACGGTGTCGCCGGTCGACAGCACATTGGCGTCGGCGAACCACACATAGGTGTCGCCGGCGGTGTGCGCGGCCACCGGATGCTTCAGCGCCGCGCTGCGGCCCTTGACGCTGAGCGTCAGCGCGTCGCTGTAGGTCTGCGACGGCAGCGCCGCGCCGGACACCGGCGCGACCACCTGCATCGTGGTGACGCTGGTCGAGCCGCTGGCGAGCAGGGCGCTTTCGTTGACATGGCCGACCACGGTCGCGCCGTCGGCGGCGAAGGCGGCGTTGCCGCCGGTATGGTCGCCGTGGTGATGCGTGTTGACGAGATATTTTATCGGCTGCGGCGTCAGCGCCGCGATCGCGGCCTTGAGCTTGTCGTGCATCGGCGCGAACTGGCCGTCGACCATGATGATGCCGTCGTCGCCGATCGCGACCGTCACATTGCCGCCCTGGCCCTCGAGCATGTAGGTGCGCTGGCCGAGATCGATGGTCTTGACCACGACCTTCGACCAGTCGGGTCCGACCGGCGGCGTTGTCTGGGTCTGGGCCTGCGCGGCGGAGGCGATGAGCGCGAAAGCGGCGCCCAGCGCGGCATGGGTCAGCGGCTTCATGGTCGTTCCTCCCTGGGGTCGCGCCTGTCGCGGGGCTGCGGCGCGCCCGTCTCATCAACCGCGGCTCGTCCACATTATTCCAGGCCCCACCCTTTAATTCTGCTCGTGAACGCGGCCGATGGGTCAAATTTCAGGCGGGGAACCGCGCCCGGTCCGCGTGAATGTGATTGGCGCGGGCCGTGCCGCGGTCCTAGCGTACCGGCAAAGAGAGTCGCTCATTCGACAGGAGTTTCTCATGTCGCTCGCCAACACCAGCCGCTTCGCGGTCGTCAAACCCGGTCAGACCTATCTCGGCAAGCAGGGCGTCGTTTACGGCGCCGGCGCTTCGAAGGAGACCGTCGGCGCCGAGAAGATCTGCATGAACGTCATGCCCATGCCGCCCGGCAAACGCGCCAAGGCGCATTACCACGACAAGATCGAGACCATCGCCTATCTGCTCGACGGCGAGTGCGCTGTCTATTACGGCGACAAGCTCGAGAACCGCGTCATGGTGAAGGCCGGCGATCACGTCTTCTGTCCGGCCGATGTGCCGCACGCGCCGTCGAACGAAAGCGGCAAGCCGTGCACCTGGCTGGTCGTGCATTCGGCCGGCTCCGATCAGGAGGGCATCGTCATGCTGCCGGAGCTCGACAAGGTGCTGGTCGAAAAGCTCGGCGCCGCCTGATCGTTTGGACGCCGAGGCTATTTGCAGTTGAACGATTTGCTGTCCGGCGCCACCGTGCACTTGGTGCCGGCCGGCGCCGGTTTGGCGATGGTGACGTAGTCGAATTTGTAGATGCAGTCGGTGCGCGATCCATCCATGGCGGACAGGTTGAACAAGGTCGCGGTATAGTTGCCGCCGATCCAGCCATCGCCGGGATTGACCGTGGCCGTGATCGAGGCCGGGCACTTCACGTTGCCGGAGTTGGTCATGACCGGCTGGTTCCGCTGCGCCGGTTGCGCAGGCTGGGCGGCCGACCCCGGCGCGCGTTGAACGGGCTGTTGCGGGGTTTGGCCGAGCGCGGGCAGCGCCAGCGCAAGTATAAGGGCAGCGGATATGGCGAAACGTTTCGACATGGCGTCCTCCGTTTTGCACATATCGGCACCACGGCGAGCGGCGGTGCGTTGATGCACGTCAAAGGAGGGCGGCGAAATCGCGCGGTACCGCGGTGGCGACGGAGAGACCTCCGCCGCTGGCGCACGTCAGCGCACATTGCCGATGCTGTTGCTGGCGGTGTCGTGCTTGGCTTTCATGATGTTGGACACCATGGCGAAGCGCCGGCTTTCGCTCTGCAGCCTGCTTTGCAGCGTGAGATATTGCAGGTTGAACGACGTCTGCATGTCGGCGGTCTTCGCACGCCGGCCGGCTTGCGCGAGGTTGCTGGCTCGCGCGCTGGCGCCGCGCAGCCAGTCGTCGAAATTGTTGATCGCCACGCGGTCGCGCGGAGTGATCCTCGCCGGCGGTCTCAGGGCGGCGGCCCTGGCAAAGCTGCGGCTTTGCTCGAGCAGATGCGCGATGCGCTGCTGCGTGCACACGGCCAGCGGCGCGGCGCAGCCGGTGCCGGAACGCGGTGCGGTTTGCGCAAGGGCCGGTGTGACGATCAGGCACAACGCGACGGCGATCAGCAACTGGATCGGCCGGGCTGCTGCGGAGGAGCGCGCGCGGCGGTTCGTTCGACGACGGGGTCCAGTCCGGATCACGGCCATCAACCGGGAGGCAGGTATGGATGGTGACAGCGTGCAGCATAAAGCCCTTCGTTGCGGTATGCGAATGATTGGCTGTCTTGGAGAAGTAGCATGAGACCCATTTCTCGCAGGCCGCTGTCCGGGAGCCGAGCATTGCTGCGTCCGATGGCGGCCATGCTGATGGTCGTTGCGCTGCCGGCGCTGGCGCGGGCCTTCGAAGGCGAGAACCTCCTGGTGTCGATGCCGGACGGCTACAAGGTCGATTTCCAGAAGCGTCAGGGCAACATGCAGATCACCGAGATGGTGCCCAAGGCCGAGAATGTGAACGGCTGGACGGAGATGGTGACGGTGCAGGTGTTCCACGGCCTCAAGTCGACGCCCGAGCAGTTTCGCGACCGCATCGCCGCGTTGTGGCTCAAGTCTTGCGCCGGCGCCGAAAGCGCGCCGATCATGAGCGCGGTGGAGAGCGGCTATCCGGTGACGATGTGGCTGTCGTCCTGTCCGCTCAACACGCAAAGCGGCAAGCCGGAGCTCACCTTCATGAAGGCGATCGCCGGCAAGGACAGCTTCTACGTCGTGCAGAAGGCTTTCAAGTTCGCGCCGTCCAAGGAACAGACGACGATCTGGACGCAGTATCTGAAAAGGGTTTCGGTCTGCGACACGCGGGCCCCGGATCGCGCCTGTCCGGCGGGCATGAAGTAGCGGCGCGGCTCAGCCGACATAGCTGACGCCGCGCGTCTTCAGCCACAGCTGGATGCCGCCCATCAGCGCCCGCGACATCAATGCAATGTCGGCCGGCATGTCCTTGCGCCAGACATCGAGGAGGAGAGCGATGCGCACCTGGTCGCTGCGGTTCCACACCTCATGTGTATAGGTATCGTCCCACAGCAGGCATTCGCCGTCCTTGAGGCGATAGGGCACACCGTCGATGTTGAGTTCGCAGGACGGCACGCCGTCGTTGTCGCACGGCATCGACAGCATCAGGTGATAGCGCAGGATGGCGCGAAAAGGTCCGCGATGCGCCGGAATGTGCTTGCCGGGCGCGAGAAAGGCGAAGATGGCGGACACCGCTTCCGGCGTCTGCTTGAGGACACTGGCGGTGAACGGCGCGCGCTTGAGGTTGTTCGGCACATCGACGCCGTAAGCCTTCATGATGAAGACGCGCCAGTCGCGGCCGTCGGCGCCGGCGATTTCGTCCTGCTGCGGCATCAGGTCCTGAAAGCGCGGTACCTGTGGCAACATGCCGGCGATCGTCATGGCCTCGCGGCGGATGTCGTGCCAGGCGCCGGTGAACCGGTCGCTGTTGGGAAAGAAGTGCTCCCGATCGAGCACGGCGGGTGTGTGGATGCGCCGGTCGTAGACGCCGCGCATCGTGTCGACCAATTGCTCATAGAAGGCCACGACAGCTCCTCAGCCACGCGCCAGGCCGCCCCGGCTGTCAGCCTAGTCTCATCCGGGAGGGTCGTGAATAGAGCTGGGATAAATAAAGACGCCCCCGCGGTGGTGTCGCGGAGGCGTCTCTTCGGGAGGGTGCTGTCGAGGTACTCACGCCTGGCGCAGCCGCGGCACCAGCTTCAGCGCGTTCTCGCGTTCGATCATCTTCACTTCCTCGGGCTTGAAGAAGCCTTCGACGGGCTTGATGTATTCGGCGGCGCGCCGATAGGGATAGTCGGTGCCGAACACGATCTGCGAGGCCGGCACCATCTTTGCCAGCGCCGACAAGGTGACGTCGTTCGGGATCGCCGCGGTGTCGTAATAGAAGCGGTTGATCTGCTTCTCGATCTGGGCGCGGGTGACCTTGCCGGCAAAAGGCGGCCGGGCGATCGACTGCACGGTGAAGCGCTCGTAGAACGCCGTGATCGAGCCGCCGCCATGCGACCAGATCCAGTTGATGTCGGGATATTTCTCGCCGAAACCGGAGAAGATCACGGTGAAGATCGACCGCGTCGTATCGGTACCGAACTCGATCAGCGCCGGGTCGACATCGCGCACCAAATTGACGCAGCAATTGGCCGCAGTCGGGTGCGTGTAGACGGTGGCCTTGCGGCGGTTGAGCTCCGCCCAGACCGGCTCGAACTCCTTGTAGCCGAGCCACTTGTCGCCGTAGCTCGTCATCACGCCGACACCGTCGACCTTCAGTGTGTCGAAGGCGTGCTCGATCTCCTTGAGACTCTCGTCGATATGCGGCAGCGGCAACATCGCCCAGGTGCCGAAACGGCCGGGATGTTCGCTCTCCAGTTTCTTGGCGAATTCGTTGGACTCGCGGGCGATGCGCGCCGCGGCCGGCGCGTCGAAGGGCGAAGCCTGCGGCGTGGTCGGGGAGGTGATGGCGACGCCGACACCGCCTTTGTCCATGTCCTCGAGCGTCTTCTCGACGGTCCAGTTGTTCACCGGCGGCGAGTCCTGCTTGATGCTCTTCAATCCGGCCACCCAGGTCGGCGGCGAAATATGGTGGTGAACGTCGATGATCGAGCCCTTGGCCTGGGCATAGGCTTTCGGCAGGAAACCGGCGATCGGGGTGGCCGTACAGGCGAAGGCGGCGGCGCCGCCGACGAGAAGCGTGCGGCGGTTGATGTGCGGACCGTAATGGGTCCCGCAGGCGCAAGGCGACGACAGGCGTTTCGACGCGGTCATAACGGCACCTCCCTGATGGCGGCCGGCTGGCCGCTCTTGTCTTATGCAGGCAGGTTAGCCGACCAATTGACTGCTGAGAATGCGTGGGCAGCAAACTCGTTGGGGGTCCGAAAGCCGCCGCCTTCGGCTACACTGCGCGGCGAATCCGGAATTCCGTCAACCATGGCGTGATTTATGCCGAAAGCCCACGCTGCCCACTCCAGCAAGAGGACGCCCCCCGCCCGTCGGGCTGCAGCGGTGAAATCCAGCCGTGCGCGACCGCGCGATGTCGCCGCGATGCTGCGCGCCGAGGCGCCGACGATCTGCGGGCTGGCGTTGACGGCCGTGGTCTACGCTTTCGGCTATCGCTGGATGCACGACTTTTCCAATCTCGCCTTCACCGCCGCGGTCTTCGTCGTGCTGTTCGGCGTCATGATCTGGTGCGCCTTCGGCGTCGTCCGCCATGCGGAGGCGCTGGCGCATTATTGCGGCGAGCCCTATGGCACGCTGATCCTGACCATGTCGGTGGTCGCGATCGAGGTGACGATCATGGCGACCGTGATGCTGACCGGCGATCCCAACCCGACCTTGCCGCGCGACACGGTCTATGCCGTGGCGATGATCGTGCTCAACGGCATGGTCGGCGCCTCCGTCATCGTCGGCGCGCTACGCCACAAGCAGCAGCAGTATTCGTTGCAGGGCGCGGTGGCGTTCCTTGCCGTCATCACCAGCCTGAGCGTGATTTCGCTGATCATCCCGACCTTCACCAAATCGACGCCGGACAGTTCGGTCACGCCGATGCAGGCGATCGCCTTCGCGGCCCTGACGGCGCTGCTCTATGGCGGCTTCCTGCTGATCCAGACCATGCGGCACCGCACCTTCTTCATGGAAGCGGAGGGTGACGCGCACGGGAACCACAAGGGCGGCGGACCGGTCTATCCAGCCTGGGCGCACGCGCTGCTGCTTATCCTTACGCTTCTGCCGGTGGTGCTTCTGGCCGAGCCGATGGCGCTGATCGTCGATTTTGGCCTCGACAAACTGCACGCACCGCCGACGCTCGGCGGCATCGTCATCGCCATCCTGGTGCTGTCGCCGGAAGGTCTGTCGTCGCTGCGGGCGGCGTCGCAGAACCACCTGCAGCGCTCGGTCAACCTGTCGCTCGGCTCGGCGCTGTCGACCATCGGCCTCACCATCCCGGCGATGCTGATCATCAGCCTCGTCAGCGGGACGCCGCTGCAGCTTGGCCTCGCCCCGGCGGATGCGATATTGCTCGGCGTCACGTTGGTGATCGCTCAGATGACGTTCTCCGGCGCGCCGACCAATATTCTGCTCGGCGGCGTTCACCTCGTCCTGTTCGCGACCTTCGTGGTGCTGATCTTCAGCCCGTGAGGTGAGGGCGTCAGCGGAATCCGCCGCCGCCGTTCACGTACACCGTGTCGGCCGTCATGTATTCGCAGGCGTCCGAGCACATGAACAGCACGAGTTCGCCGATCTCCTCGGCACGGGCAAAGCGCTTCATCGGCACGTCAGCGAGCATCTGCGCCCGCATCTCCGCCGAGGTCTGCGACGCGGTCTGGAAATTGGTATCGACCGGCCCCGGTGAGATCGACAGCGCGCGGATGCCCTGCGTCGCGAATTCGCGCGCCACGCCCATGGTCATCGTCACCACCGCGCCCTTGGCGGAGGCATAATGCACGCTCGATCCGCCGCCGCCGCGCCGGTGAGCCATGCTGCCGACATTGACGATGACGCCGAAGCGGTTGGCGAGCATATGCGGCAGCATCTCCTGCATCGCATAGAATGTGCCCTTGACGTTGAGGTCGTAGGTGGCCTCGAACAGCTCGTCGTCGATGTCGAGGAATTTGGAGCGGCGCATGGCCGAACCGGCCGAGTTGAACAGGAACTGCACGCTGCCGAAATCGTCGATGGCCAGCTCGATCATGTTCTTGACCGCGGCGCGCTCGGTGACGTCGATGGCGAGCGCCAGAGACTTGCCCTTGTACGCGGCGTCGATCATCTCGACCGTCTGCGCCACGGCATCCTCGTTGATATCGGCGCAGACCACGTTGGCGCCTTCGCGGGCGAAGATCAGCGCCGTCGCCCGGCCGATCCCGCTGCCGGCGCCGGTGATGATGATGGTCTTGCCCTTGAAGTAATCCGGCGATTTCGGCATGTATGTCGCTCCGCTGCTTCGGCCCAAGCGCATTGTCGGCAATGATGCCGGGTGGAACAAGTCTGTCCCGCCAGGCGGTTCATGCTAGGCTGCGCGCAAATGTCGGGGGCGCCCATGGATCGTTCGATGATCAGCAAGGTGATCTGTGTTCTTGTCGTGGCGGCCATCATGTTGCCTGCCGGACGCTGGTTCTATCCGCATATCAGCGATGCGCTGAGCGGAACCCAGTTCGAAGCGATCGAAGCCGTCTTCGGCGCCAGCCTCGGCTTCGGCATTTCGGCATTTTTCGGCTGAAGGGCGAATGCGCAAATGAGCCCCGGCGACGAATCGCCGGAGCTCAATGGTCTCACAACTTTCGCTGACAGCCGCTCGTTACTTGCTGGGCTGCGGCGCGACGGGCTGCGGAGCGGCCGGACGCGCGGCCGGAGCCGGAGAAGTGCCGCCGGCGCCGGTGGTCGTGGGCGCTGCGCCGGGCGCGGTCACGGCGGGGTTGCTCGCGGTCGGCGGCGTACCGGTGTCGGTGCCGGTGTGCCAGTTACCCAGCACGAGAATGGCGATCAGTATGACGGCTGCGATGCCTCCGATCCAGGCCCAGGTGGTGCCGGACGAAGCAGCGGCGCGGTTGCGCTGCAGCACGGGGTCGTTGAGCCGCGTTTCGAAACGCGGATCGTCAAGGCGCGGATCGCTCATGGCTGTCTCCTTGGTTTCCTGCGGCGAGTTGCGTCGCCCACCGTGGAGAACGTTTGCCGGTAGCGAAAGTTTCAACCACTGGGTTGCGGGAACTCCTAGGTGCCATGCACGGCTGAAGGTGCTATAGCCGCAGTGGCCGCTTCGGCATTCCGGGTTTCAATTACACAACATCGTCACATTCATGCGCCTGAACTCTCTGGCGATCGCGGCCGCGCCGCTCCTGTTCGTGCTGCTGTGGAGCACGGGTTTCATCGGCGCGCGATTCGGTTTGCCCTACATCGAGCCGATGACCTTCCTCGCCGTGCGCATGACGCTGGTCGTCATCGTCATGCTGCCGATCGCATACCTGAGCGGCGCGCGCTGGCCGGATGCGGCGCAGAGCGGCCACAGCCTCGCCATCGGTATTTTGGTTCACGGCATTTATCTCGGCGGTGTCTTTACCGCGATTTCGCAAGGCGTGCCGGCCGGCATTTCGGCGCTGATCCCTGGCCTGCAGCCGATCCTGACCTCCACCATCGCCAATCGCTTTATGGGCGAGAAGGTGACGCCGCTACAGTGGCTCGGCCTCGTGCTCGGTCTTGGCGGCGTGGCGCTGGTTCTGCACGACCGCCAGATGATCGCGGAAGCGAGCGTGCTCGGCTGGGCGGCGAGTGTCGTCTCGCTCCTCGGCATCACCGTCGGCACGCTGTATCAGAAGCGTCACGGCGCCAATATCGACTGGCGCACCGGCAACGTGCTTCAGTATTTCGCCGTCACGGTGTTCTTCTGGATCCTCAGCTTCGCCTTCGAGCATCGCGTGATCCACTGGACCGGCGAACTGGTCTTCGCCATCTCGTGGCTCGTGCTGGTGCTGTCGATCGCGACGGTCGCGCTGATGTACTGGCTGATCCGCCGCTCGCCGGCGACCGGTTTTGCCAGCCTGTTCTATCTGGTGCCGGCGACCACCGCGCTGTTTGCCTTCCTGCTGTTCGGCGAAAAGCTCGACGTGCTGTCGGTGGTCGGCATGGTCATTTGCGCGGCGGGCGTACTGATCGTCAATCGCGGCGGCCGCCGTAAGCCGGCGGCCGACAACGTTGCGGCGGCGCTCAACGATTGAGCCTACTTCCGCTCCAGCACCATCTGCGTTTGCGTCACCAAGGCGCAGAGTCTTCCGTCGCCGCGGGTGATCTTCGTTTGCCAAACCATCGTGCTGCGGCCGCGATGCAGCGGCGTGCATTCGGCATAGGCCGTGTCGCCGACCGGAATGGCGGCGAAGAAATTGGTCTTGCTCTCGATCGTCGTGGTCGACTGGCCCGGCTTGAGATTGGCCGAGGTCGCGGTGCCGCCGAGATTGTCGGCCAGTGCCATGATGGCGCCGCCATGCATGATGTTGAAGCGGTTGTTGAGCTCCTCACGCATCGGCAGTTCGGCGGTGACCTTCTCGGCCGAGACATGCGTGATCTTGAGGCCGAGAAAGTCGGCGAACGGCGGTTGCCGGAAAGCTACTTCGTTAACGGCTGACATGCGCGGTTGCTCCGGGCGGGCAAAAGGAAAGGGCGCGGAGCCAAGCCCCGCGCCCTCGATCTATAGCCAAACCGGCTTCTCTGTCGCGGCCTATTTCGGCTGCGGCGCGATGCGGATATAGGGCCGCGGCTGCTTGTAGCCGCCGGGCCAGATCTTCTTGGCCTCTTCGTCGCTCACCGCGCCGGTGATGATGATGTCGTCGCCCTGTTTCCAGTCGGCGGGCGTCGCCACGCGATGCTTGGCGTTCAGCTGCAGACTGTCGATGACGCGCAGGATCTCGTTGAAGTTGCGGCCGGTGGTCATCGGATAGACCAGGATCAGTTTGATCTTCTTGTCCGGGCCGACGACGAAGACGTTGCGGACGGTCTGGTTGTCCGCGGGCGTGCGGCCTTCCGAAGTGCCGGAGGTCGAGGCCGGCAGCATGCCGTAGAGCTTGGCGATCTTGAGATCGGTGTCGCCGATCATCGGATAGTTCGGGGCGAAGCCGACGATCTCCTTGATGTCCTCCGACCAGGTCTTGTGGTTGGCAACCGGATCGACCGACAGGCCGATGATCTTGGTGTTGCGCTTGTCGAACTCCGGCTTCAGGCGCGCCATGGTGCCGAGCTCGGTGGTGCAGACGGGCGTGAAATCCTTCGGATGCGAGAACAGCACGGCCCAGGAATCGCCGAGCCATTCGTGAAAGCGGATCTTGCCTTCGGTGGTGTCTGCTTCGAAGTCCGGCGCGATATCGCCAATCGCCAAAGTCATGGTGTGTCTCCTGATCGCAAGGGTCGCTGTTCGCGCTTTTAATATAGGTCCTCAGGCGGAGGGGGAAGGGGCGGTTGCGGAAATAGCATGCCATGCCTGCGGCGCGGGCTCCCGGAGCATAAAGTCGCGGCCGTTCCGCGCCGGCCGGCAACGAAATTGTTCAGGGCGTGGCCGGCTTGTAGCCGTCGGTCAGCGTCTTGAGGAATGCCACGATATCGTCGATTTCGGCGTCGGTCAGGGCCGGCTTGTCGCCGGGTTTGCCGCCGAATGGTGGCTCAAAGTTGATGTTGGCCCGGTAGCGCTGCGGCAGGTCGTCGAACTTCTCGACGGTACCGTCTGCATTGTGCGGATACCAGCGGCCCGGATCGGTATCGCGCGTGGCATAGAACGCGACCGCATCGCGCAGGCTCGTGATGACGCCGTTATGGAAGAAGGTCTTGCGCAAGGCGACGTTGCGCAGTGACGGCGTGCGGAACAGGCCGCAATAGTCGTCACGGCCTTTCAGGTCCGTGCGCAGCGGGCCGCAAAGACCAAGATCGAAGAAGGCCGCATCGGCATTGGCGGCGATGGCGCGGTTGCGCGGCACGCCGACGGCGATCATGCCGAAGTCGGAAAACTGCGGCGCGCTGCCGTCGCTGGCGCGCTCGCTGCGATGGCAGTTGCCGCAATTGCCCTTGTCCTCGTCGTTGAACAACTTAAGCCCGCGCATCTCTTGCTCCGACAAGGTCGCGCGTCCGGCGAGATAGAAATCGTATTTGCTGGAGTAGGGGTAGAAGTCGGCGGCGCTCTGCTCAAAGACCGACAGCGCTTTGGTCGCGGCGCTGACGGCCTTGGTCGGGTCGGCAAAGACGTCGTCGCCGAACAGGGCTTTGATGTCGCCGGCGTAGGACGCGATCGCAAGTTTCGCCGCGACGCTGGCCTCGTCGGCGTTGGCCATTTCGAACGGCGCCAGCAGGGGAATGCGCGCTTGGTCGTTGCCGCGGTCGGCGCGGCCGTCCCAGGTCAGGCCGCCGGTCGGGCCGTTATCGATGCTGGCATCGCCTTCGTCCTCGGACTCGTAATAGTGCTCGGAGAACTGCGGCACGGCCTGCAGATATTTCAGCGACGGAGCCGCGCGGAAGCCGGTCTGCCGGCCATCCTTGCCGCCCGGCTGGATCGCCATGGCGTTGGACGGCGCAAAGGCGTTGTTGGGATCGTGGCAGGTGGCGCAGGCCATGGCGCCAGACGCCGACAGCGACGGGTCGCTGAAGATTTGCCGGCCGAGCGCCTCGAGCGCGGCGGCGCGCGCATAGGCCTGTTGCCGCGTCAGTCCGTTGTCGGCTTGCGCGTGAGCGCTGCCGCAGGCGACTACCACAATGACGGCAAGCAGACTTTGGCGGCAGGTTCTGGCGATTGTCACGATGCACCTTGCGAGGGCCCGGCAACAGCTTGACCATGGCGCATGACGGTTTTCTGACATGGCCGGCAAGGCTGGGCATAAATGCATGGCTTCATGCAACTGCCATATAACGCCGCGTATGATGCAAGTGGGGACGACCTTCAGGAGCCAATAGCCATGCCGCCGTCGATGTCAGCCAAAGCCCTGTCCCTTGCGGTCGCCCTGACATTACCGCTTTCGGTCTCCGCCCGGGCCCAGGCACAGGCGTCGGGTATCAACGCCATCGACACCGTCGTCGTGATCTATGCCGAGAACCGCTCCTTCGACAATCTCTATGGCCACTTCCCGGGCGCCAACGGCCTGCAGAACGTGACGCCAGAGAATTCGCGGCAGCTCGATCGCGACGGTAACGAGCTCAAGGAATTGCCGCCGGTCTGGAACAACCTTACCGCCAAAGGCGTGACGCCGGTGGTGACGCAGGCGCAGACCGAGCATCTGCCGAATAAGCCTTTCGCCATCGATGACGGGCAGGGGCTTAACACTCAGCTCGGCGTCGTTACCCACGATCTGTGGCATCTGTTCTATCAGAACCAGATGCAGATCAACGGCGGCAAGAACGACAAGTTTGTCGCCTATGCCGATTCCGGCGCGCTGGTGATGGGCCACTATGACGGCTCGAAGCTGCCACTGTGGAAAGTCGCGCAGGATTACGTGCTCGCCGACAATTTCTTTCAGGGCGCGTTCGGCGGTTCGTTCCTCAATCACTTCCAGCTCATCTGCGCCTGCACGCCGCGCTATCCGGATGCCGACAAGAGCCCGGCCAAAGGCATCATCGCCGCGGTCGAAGCCGACGGCGTATCGTTGAAGATCGCCGAGAACTCGCCGAAGTCGGCGATGGACGGCATCCCGAAATTCGTCAACAACGGCCAGATCACGCCCGACTTCTACGCCGTCAACACCATGCAGCCGCCGTATCAGCCGAGCGCCAACAAGCCGGCGCCGGAAGGCGACAAGCGCTTCGCCGATCCGGAGAAGCCGAACACGCTGCCGCCGCAGCGCGACGTCACCATCGGCGATCTCCTCTCGCTCAAGGGCGTGAGCTGGGCGTGGTACGCCGGCGCCTGGCAGGCGGCGCTCGACGGCCAGAACGCGACGCCGGTGCCGAACTTCCAGTTTCACCACCAGCCGTTCAACTACTTCGTCCAGTACGCGCCCGGCACCGCGGCGCGCGAGGAGCATCTGAAGGACGCCGGCATGAACGGCGCCGAGTTCATCAAGGCGATCGACGCGGGGGCGCTGCCGCAGGTCACGTTCTACAAGCCGCAGGGCAACCTCAACTCGCATGCCGGCTACACCGACGTGATGTCCGGCGACGAGCACATGGCCGACGTCATCGCGCATCTGCAGAAGAGCCCGCAATGGCCGCACATGCTGATCGTGCTGACCTATGACGAGAATGGCGGTTTCTGGGATCACGTCGCGCCGCCGAAGGCCGATCGCTGGGGCCCGGGTTCGCGCATCCCGGCGATCATCGTGTCGCCTTATGCGAAGAAGGGCACCGTCGATCACACCTTGTCGGACACGACCTCGATCCTGCGCTTCATCACCAAGCGCTACGATCTGCCGGTGCTGGCCGGGCTTGCCGCGCGCGATGCGGCGCTCAAGGCCGGCGGACATCCGCCGATGGGCGATCTGACCGAAGCGCTGGATCTGCCGAACTAGCGCTCGGTATCGCGTTACGAGAGCAGCGCGGCAGCGGTTTGCCGCGCCGTCGGCGCGGGCCTAGATTTGGCCCGATATGAACGTCGATCAGCTTCTCTATCGTCTGGCGCTGGCGCTCGGCATCGGCCTTCTGGTCGGGCTCGAGCGCGGCTGGAAGACGCGCGACATGCAGCCGGGTTCGCGCGCCGCCGGTGTGCGCACGTTCACCTTGTGCGGCCTGCTCGGCGGCATCGTCGCGGCGCTCGCTCAGGCGATGGCCTCGCCGGTCGGCGGCGGCCTCGTGCTCGGCTTCGGCTTTGCCGTCTATGCCGCGATCTTCGCGCTGTTCGAGCGCGACGCCAATCGCGCCGCCGGCAGCTATTCGGCGACGACGATCGTCGCCGGATTGCTCACGTTCGTCCTCGGCGCCTTCGCCGTCATCGGCGACATGCGCGTCGCCGCGGCGGTCGCGGTCGCCGCCACCGTCGTGCTGGCGATCCGCTCGGAGATCCACGGCTGGATCAAGCGCATCACCTGGCCGGAATTGCGTTCGGCGCTGGTGCTGCTGGCCATGACCTTCATCATTCTACCGGTGATGCCGGACGTGGCTGTCGGCGGTGCCAACCCGCGCGAGGTCTGGCTCATCGCCATCGTGCTCGCCGGCGTTTCCTTCCTCGGCTATGTCGCGGTCAAGGCGCTCGGCTCCGAACGCGGCATTCTGTTCGGCGCCGCCGCCGGCGGGCTGGTGTCCTCGACCGCGGTGACGGTCACCAGCGCGCAACGCGCCGCGGCCGGCGAGACGGCGCCGCTGCTGCTGGCGGCCGGCGTCGCGCTGGCCTCGGCGGTGTCGTTCGTTCGCGTCGTCGCCATCGCCGCGGTGCTGCAGCCGGGCCTGCTGCCGCTGATCGTGCCGCCGCTCATCCTCGCGGCGGTCATGGCGGCCGGCTATGCCCTTGCCACCATCTACTGGCGCGCCGCCGATGGCGGGCTGGTGCCGCCGGGCGCTTTCAGCAATCCGTTCAGCTTCTGGCCGGTGGTCGGCTTCGCCGTGCTGCTCGGTGCCGTGATACTCGCCGGCCGCTTCATCGCCGAGACCTTCGGCGCCGGTGGTGCGCTGATCGGGGCCGCGGCGCTGGGTCTGGCCGACGTCGATACCGTGACGGTGGCGATGAGCCGGCTGGTGCCGGCGCCGCTCGATGCGTTCAGCGCTGCCATGGCGATTCTGGTCGCCGTGGTTAGCAACACCGCAAGCAAGCTGGCACTCGCCATTTCGCTGGGGCGAGGGCGGTTTGCCGCCGAGGTCGCGGCGACGACTGTCCTGTGCTGGTTGGCCGGCGCCGCCGGGCTGTGGGCGGCCGTGGCGTGGGGTGTTTCGGTCCCGCATTGACATTTTATTGCAGTGCCGCAGAGTGCTCCTCAATCGGCCGAGCGGGGGAAATTCGGGTACATGTTCAAGCGCATACTGATCGCCAACCGCGGCGAAATCGCCTGCCGGATCATCAAGACCGCCCGCAAGATGGGGATCGAGACGGTCGCCGTCTATTCCGAGGCCGACAAGGACGCGCTCCATGTCGAGATGGCCGACACCGCGGTCCTGATCGGGCCGCCGCCGGCGGCGCAGAGCTACCTGATCATCGAGAAGATCGTCGCCGCCTGCAAAGAGACCGGCGCCGAGGCCGTGCATCCCGGTTACGGCTTTTTGTCCGAGCGCGAGGCCTTCCCCAAGGCGCTGCAGGACGCCGGCATCGTTTTCATCGGCCCGAACCCCAAGGCCATCGCCGCCATGGGCGACAAGATCGAGTCCAAGAAGGCGGCGGCCGCCGCCAAGGTCTCGACCGTGCCCGGCTATCTCGGCGTCATCGAGGACGAGAAGGAGGCGGTGAAGATCGCCAACGAGATCGGTTACCCGGTGATGATCAAGGCTTCCGCCGGCGGCGGCGGCAAGGGCATGCGCATCGCCTGGTCGGAGAAGGAAGTTGCGGAAGGCTTCACGCGCTCGCGCTCGGAAGCCAAGTCGTCCTTCGGCGACGACCGCATGTTCATCGAGAAGTTCATCACCGATCCGCGCCACATCGAAATTCAGGTGCTCGGCGACAAGCACGGCAACGTCATCTATCTCGGCGAACGCGAATGCTCGATCCAGCGCCGCAATCAGAAGGTGATCGAGGAAGCCCCAAGCCCGCTGCTCGATGAGGCGACACGGCAGAAGATGGGCGAGCAGGCGGTCGCGCTGGCGAAAGCCGTCGGTTATGACTCCGCCGGCACCGTCGAATTCGTCGCCGGCCAGGACAAGAGCTTCTTTTTCCTGGAAATGAACACCCGCCTGCAGGTCGAGCATCCGGTGACCGAACTGATCACCGGCATCGACCTCGTCGAGCAGATGATCCGCGTCGCCGCCGGCGAGAAGCTCGCCATCAGCCAAGCCGACGTGAAGCTCAAGGGCTGGGCGGTGGAGAGCCGCGTCTATGCCGAGGATCCGTATCGCAACTTCCTGCCGTCCACCGGCCGCCTGACGCGCTACCGCCCGCCGGCCGAGCGCGTCTCGGACGGCATCACCGTGCGCAACGACACCGGCGTCTACGAAGGCGGCGAGATATCGCTGTTCTACGATCCGATGATCGCCAAGCTGGTGACGCACGGCCCGACGCGCGCCGAGGCCATTGCCGCGCAGGGCAATGCGCTCGATGCCTTCGTCGTCGACGGCATCCGCCACAACATTCCGTTCCTTTCGGCGCTGATGGCGCATCCGCGCTGGAAGTCCGGCAATCTGTCGACAGGCTTCATTGCCGAGGAATTCCCCGAGGGCTTCCACGCCCAGGCGCCGGAGGGCGAGCGCGCCGAGGTGCTGGCCGCGGTCGCCGCCGCCATCGATCACGTCTATGGCGAGCGCAAGCGCCGGATCTCCGGGCAGATGAACGGCCGCACGGTGACGCGCGACGCCAACCGCGCGGTGTGGCTCGGCGACAAGGAAATGCGCCTCGAGGTCAAACGCGAGAACGGCACCGTCGGCGTCAAGTTCGCCGGCAAGAGCGCTGTCATGCATCTGGAGTCGGACTGGAAGCCGGGCGAGCCGCTGTGGGGCGGCACCATCGACTCCAAACCTGTCGCGGTGCAGGTGCGCAACATCGCCAATGGCTTCGCACTGTCCTGGCAGGGCGTCGAGACCAAAGCCTATGTCTATACCGAGCGCGAGGCCGCTTATGCGCGGCTGATGCCGGTGAAGCAGGCGGCCGACACCGGCAAGCTGGTGCTGTGCCCGATGCCGGGCCTCGTCGTCTCCATCGCGGTCAAGGAAGGCCAGGAAGTGAAGGCCGGCGAGACCGTCGCGGTGGTCGAAGCGATGAAGATGGAAAACGTGCTGCGCGCCGAGATCGACGGCACGGTGAAGAAGATCAACGCCAAGCCCGGCGACAGCCTGGCGGTCGACGCGGTCATTCTCGAATTCGCCTAAAGTAAAGGGCGGCGTCAGTGCCGCCCGGCCGTCTCGCCGCGCAGGAAACCTCTCGCCAGTGCGTGATAGATGCCTTCCGGGCACACGAGGCGTGACGTCGCATAGGCGATGATCGAGGCCGTCATCACCGGCACCACCATGGCGTGGTTGTCGGTCATCTCCGTGACAATGACGAAGGCGGTGATCGGCGCCTGCACAACGCCGGCGAAGTAGGCGACCATGCCGAGGATCATGATCGGCGCGATCGGCGCGCCGTGGAACAACTGCGCGACTTCGCTGCCGATGCCGGCGCCGACCGCGAGCGACGGCGCGAAGATGCCGCCGGGAATGCCGCTCACCGCGGTCAGCGCGGTGGCGAGGAATTTCAGAATGCCGAAGCTGTGCGGCAATGCCGTACCGCTCTCGAGCGCGGCTTTCACCTGGGCGTAGCCGGTGCCGTACACCATGTCGGCCGACATCAGCCCGCATAGCGCGACGCCGAGGCCGCACAGGCCGGCGAGCAGCAGCGGCTGTTTCTTGAACGCGCTGCCGATCATGCCGGGAATGCCGCGCGCCATGGCGATGACGAAGCGGCTGAACAGACCGCCGGCCAGGCCGCCGATGACGCCGCAGATCGGGATCGCCAGCCAGTCGCTGCCATGTTGCAGCATGGTCTGGGTGCGGCCGAAATAGGTGTAGTCGCCGACCAGCGCCAGTGTGGTGAGACCGCCGGCGATCACCGCGGAAATGATCAGGCCGCTGGCGCGCGTCTCGAACGAACGGCTCATCTCCTCGATGCCGAAGACGATGCCGGCGAGCGGCGTGTTGAACGCGGCGGCGACGCCGGCGGCGGCGCCGGCCAGCACCAGTCCTGGCTGCCGCCGCGGCGACATGCCGCCGACCGTGAACATGATCGAGGCGCCGACCTGGACGGTCGGGCCTTCGCGGCCCGATGAAGCGCCGCACAACAGGCCGAGCAAGGTGAGCAGGATCTTGCCGATGGCGACGCGCATCGACACCAGGCGCTTGCGCGCGGCGTAGTCGGTGAGTTGCCGTGCCGCGATCGCCTGCGGAATGCCGCTGCCTTGCGAGTTCGGGAAATAGCGGTTGGTCAGAAACACCGTGAGCATGAAGCCGAGCGGCGTCACGGCGAGCGACGCGTAATGCCAATGGCCGATCAGCAGCGAGAACAGGTGCTGCACCTGGTCGGCGAGATAGGCGAGCAGCACGGCGGCGGCGCCGACCATGATGCCGCCGGCGAGGAACAGGAAACGCCTGCGCCAGCGTGCCGACAGAACCTTCATGAGGCGAAGATAGCGGCCGGAGAGGAGCAATTGCATCGTGAGGAATCTGCTTCAGGCGGCAGAACAGGCCGCGCCGGGCCGGCGCAACAAAAATGCTGTAGGTCAGCCGCCGCTTCGAGGCAACAACGAATTACCGGCCGATCGGCCAGGTATGAGCGCTCGCGTGCGGCATTGGACGGCGGCAGGCCTCGAACGGCGCCGTTCTGTGCGCCAGCGCGATTCTGCTATGCTGTCGGCGTGACACTCTATTTCGCTTACGGCTCCAACATGCACCGCGCCGCCATGAGGGCGCGCTGCCCCGCCGCCGCCGCCCTCGGGCCGGCGCGGCTCGACGGTTATGAATTCTTCATCGGCGTCGACGGCTGGGGTTCGGTGCGGCGCGCGCCGGGGCGGGTGGTGCATGGCGTGCTGTGGCGGCTGACGCCGCGCGACCGCGCCGTGCTCGATGCCTACGAACTCACGCACAAGAGCATCTACAATGTGCGCATGCTGCCGGTGCGCTCGTGCAGCCGCACCGTGCGGGCCATGGTTTATGTGCTGCGCCGCGCCGGGAGCGGCCTGCCGAAGCCGGGCTACGCCGAGATGTGCGCCGGCGCGGCGCGGACCTGGGGATTGCCGGAACGTCATGTGCGTGACATCGGCCGCTGGTCAGTGTCGCGCTGGACTGGCAGCCGCGTGATGGCGCAGGGAGACGCATGAGCATGACGGCTGAGACGGTGGTTCATCTCACTGTGCACGGCCGCGTGCAGGGCGTCGGCTATCGCGCCTTCGTCGAGCATGAAGCGAAGAAGCGTGGGCTTGCCGGCTGGGTACGCAACTGTGTCGATGGCACGGTGGAGAGCGTCATCGCCGGTGACGCTACTGTGGTCGAGGACATGATCGCAGCCTGCCGCCGCGGTCCCTTGGCGGCCCGCGTCGATGCGATCGATCGCGCGCAGGCCCCTGCGTCCGCTCTCAATGATCGCCGCGCGGGTCAGGCATTCTCGGTGCTGCCGACGATCTGAACGCGCGCCACGCGCGGCTGGCGCCTGCGCATTTGCCGGCGGCCCCACAGCCACAGGCCGGTGCTCACAAGGATCACCAGCGCCACCGAGGTGATGACGTTCAGCATCGGCGCGACGAGCCCGCTCCAGTTGCCTTCGTGGATGAGGCGCGGCCAGTTGCGGCCGAACGGCACAAGGCCGTCGCGCGTCACGGAGAAGACGCGCATCTCGCCATTGTCGTTGACGCGCGCGGCCAGCGCCGGTCCGAGCGGGCGGATCCAGGTGATGCGCGTGAGGTCGTACTGCGCGCCGACGATCTTCAGGGCGTCGCTGACCGTCACGGCCGGTCCCGCAGTGCGCGGCACCGGCGTGGAGAAGGTAATGCCAAAGGCGAGCGCCAGTCCGGTGAGCGGGCTGAGGATGAGGAGCGGCAGCACGAACCAGCCGGCCGCCTTGTGCCAGCCCGACACCGAGTTGCGGATGCGCGGCCAGCCCATCAGCACGCCGAGCAGGATCATCGCCAGCATGGCGAAGGTCGACACGGTGACGACCCAGCCGAGATCGTAGATGAAATGCTCGTGCAGGCCGCGCGCCGTGCCGAACAGGCTGGCGAGAGCGCCGGGCGCGGATATGCGCTCGTTGGTCGCCAGATCGACGATGGTGGCCTGGCCGCGTCCGCCGATCGACAGCGTGCCGTCATAGGCGCGCAACGCGATGGACCGCGTCTTGCTGTCGGGATCGAATTTGGCGAGCGCCGCGGTGATCGAAGCTTGTGTGACGGCGGGGCTCTTGGCGCCCATGACCATCGGTTCAAACGACAGGATCAGTCCTGTGAAGATGACGACCGCGAAAGGGATCGCCAGGATCAGCGCGATCCAGCGATGCAGGCGCAACAGCCATTGTTTGAACACGGCGCGGGCTCCGGAAATTGATGTCTCCGGATCAATCAACGGCCGCCGCAATGAATTCCTGCCGTCGTGCCGCCCGCGGCATGGAAGCCATGCGCCAAATTAGCGGGATACCACGCGCCCGCTCATACCGCGAAAGGTCGCGGCCAATGTCCGCAGCAGCGCGCTCGCTCGCGCATCGGCGGTGCGGGCGTATAGCACGACAGCCGATTTGCCGAGCGACGGCAGCTTGAGGTCGGGGCCAATGTCGATCAGTCCCGGTGGCGCGATGCGGCGCGCGAGCGGCGCAATTGCGAGACGAGCCTCCACTGCGGCAGCAACGGCAGTAACGCCGCCGCCGGTAAAGGCTTCGGCCCAGGCGACCTTGGCCTTGTCCAGCGTGCGGATCGCATGCTGGCGCACGCCGCAGGGCGCCGCGAGCATGGCGAGCCGCAGCGGTTCGCCGGGCGGCTGGCGATAGCCGGGCGCGGCGAACCAGCCGAAGGCATCGTCGGCGAGCGTTTCGCCGCCGCGCCGGTGGCGCTCGCGCCGCACCACGACGGCGTCGAGCTTGCCGGCGTCGAAAGCATCGACGAGATCGCCGGACAGGCCGATGCGCACGTCGAGCCGCAGCGCACTGTCAAAGCCGGCAATGCGCGCCAGCAGCGGCGTCAGATCGGCGCCGGCGACATGATCGCTGAAGCCGATGGTCAGCCGGCGCACCGCCGCGTCGCGCGGGCTCAAGGCAAGGTCATGCGCCGCGAGCAGGTCGCGCGCGCGCATCAGGAACGAGACGCCGTGCTCGGTCAGCCGCACCGAACGCGGTGTGCGTTCGACCAGCTTGAGGCCGAGCCGGTCTTCAAGCCGTTTCAGCTTCAGACTGATCGCCGACTGCGTCATGCCAACGGCCTGCGCGGCGCGGGTGAAGCTCGCCAGATCCGCGACCAGCGTGAAGGCACGCACGGCGTCGATGTCGAGGGCGGAAGCATGATTTATCATCGTTATCACTGTTATCAGTATTAATGACATTTCTAAATGATAGCGCCGGCGCTAGATGTCGTCCATCGCATTCACCGGAGAAACGCCCATGCCCCTGATCACCGTGACTTTGTCCAGCCCGCACCCGACGATGCCCGCCAAGGCGGCGGTCGCGGCCGAGGTCTCGCGTCTGTCCTCGACCATCCTCAAGAAGGATCCCAAGGTCACCGCCATCATCGTCAGCATCGTGCCGCCGGAAGACTGGTTCTGCGGCGGCCGCTCGCTCGCCGACGCGAGGCTCGCCAGCGTCTGGCTCGACATCCACATCACCGACGGCACCAACACCAAGGATGAGAAGGCGGCCTTCATCGCCGAGACCTACGCCGCGTTCCGGCGGTTGCTCGGGCCGCTGCACGAGGAGAGTTATGTGCATGTCCACGACGTCCGCGACGACGCCTATGGCTTCGGCGGCCTGACGCAGGGCCGGCGCTATATCGCCAATCAGCTCGCGGTGCCGGCAGCCTCGGCGGCCTGAGCATCGGCGGTGGCGCCGAACACCTCCTCGAACGCTTGCCGGAATTCGCTGTCGAATTCCGGCAGGCTCACCAATTGGCCGAGGTCGGCCAGGCTGGTGACGCCGTAGCGCTGCACCGACACGCCGCAGGGCACGATGCCGCCGAAATGCGAGAGGTCGGGTTCGACATTGACGGCGACGCCGTGCAGCGTCACCCACCGCGACACGCGGATGCCGAGCGCGGCGATCTTGTCCTCGAAGCCGTCGCCTTTATCCGGGCGCTTCACCCAGACGCCGATGCGATCCTCGCGCCGCTCGCCGCGCACGTTGAAGGCGGCGAGCGTGCGGATGATCCATTCCTCGAGCGAGGCGACGAAGCGCCGCACGTCCGGCCCGCGCCGGCGCAGGTCGAGCATGACGTAACCGACGCGTTGGCCGGGGCCGTGATAGGTCATCTGGCCTCCTCGGCCCGAATCGAACACCGGGAAGCGGGCTTCCAGCACGTCGGCGCGGCTCGCCGAGGTGCCGGCGGTGTAAAGCGGCGGGTGCTCGACCAGCCAGACCAGTTCCGGGGCTTCGCCGCGCGCGATTGCGGCGGCGCGGGCCTCCATGAAGGCCACGGCCTCCGGATAGGGCGTCAAACCTTCCGAAATCCGCCATTCCACGGGCGGGGCGCCGGCCGGCGCCGGCATCCCGGTCTTGAGTTCGTCGCGCACGTTAATCACCGATTAACCATAGCATGGTGACCTGAGGGTGCCCGGCCATTGGGGGGCGGGCGTTACAGGAATTTGGGAACTTGGCCACATTCGACAAGGTTTCGGTCGACATCACGGTCGTGCTCGGCACGACCTCCATGCCGATCCATCAGGTGCTCCGGCTCGGCCGCGGCGCCATCATCGAACTCGACGCCTCCGAGGACGACGCCGTCAAGGTGCTCGCCAACAACCTGCCGGTGGCGCAGGGTACGGTGGTCGTCAACGGCAACCGCATCGCCGTCGAAGTCGGCGGATTGCTGCCGCGCGCGCCGGATATGCGCTGATTCCGCCAGTCTCCCTAACGGCTTGAGAGCCTGAGGAAAATTCCGCACCGCCGGGGGTGGAAAGGCGCCGCGGGCCTTGTATGGCCAATCCCTATTTGTTAGAGGGTGCGCCGCCGACGGCGGTTCATGGCTTTCATGACCGCGGTTCAGGTTTGCGGCCGTGGCGGAATTGGTAGACGCACTGCCTTGAGGTGGCAGCGGGTAAAACCGTGGAAGTTCGAGTCTTCTCGGCCGCACCAAATTTGACCGGTTTTCGAGATCGGTGACTGCACTGACAATTCGTTCTGCCTGAGTCGGCTCAGCCTCGGGCCGCTGGTCGGCTCGGCTTGAGCCGCTGGTAGCCGGCTCTGATCTGCTGGCGTAGCCAGTCCTGCCGGGCGTCGCGGTCGTTGCGCGCGTGCCAGACCATATAGGTCGAGATCGTGCCGACATCGAGCGGCACCGGCCGCTTCATGAGTTTGTAGGACGAGGTGAAGGCGTCGGCGGCGAGCTGGGTGAATACGCCGATCAGGTCGCTGGACGCCAAAAGCTGCGGCACCGCCGAGAAGCTCGACACGATGGTCTGCGCCCGCCGCTTCTTGCCGTAGCGCTGCAACAGGTCGTCGAAGATCGCCGACGTGCGGCCACGGCCGGTGACGACCAGATGCGGATAGCTGAGCACCGCGTCGATCGTGAACTTGCCCTGCGTCACCGGATGGTCGTGGCGGAATACGCAGAACAGCCGCTCCTCGCGCAGCACCTCGTGGCGGCAATGCCGCGGAATTTCGTCGAACCAGCCGAGCCCGACATCCACTTCCTCGGTCTCCAGCAGACGAATCGCTTCCGAACGCGCTGCGGTAATGACCTGAACGTCCATCGCCGGTGCCGACTTGCGGATGCGCTCGAGCAGCGGCGGCAGGATGGCGAGGTTGAGCCGGTCCGGCATGCTGATCCTGAACATGCCGCGATCCACCGTCGGCTCGAAGCCGTCCTGGTGAAACAGTGACTTGGCGGTCAGCGCCAGCACTTCCTGGATCGAGGCGCGCAGCATCTCGGCGCGCGGCGTCGGCGTCATGCCTTTGCCGGTGGGCACCAAGAGGTCGTCGCCGAGCAGCTTGCGCAGCCGGGACAGCGAATTGCTCACCGCGGGCTGTGTGCGCCCGAGCCGTTCCGCGGCGCGCGTCACGCTGCGTTCATCGATCAGTGCTTCCAGGACGCGAAGGAGATTGAGGTCGAAAGTTTGCAGGGACATCGCGATCACGTTATTCATTGGATTTATGGATTGTATTTACACTATCGATTGGGAAAATAGCTAGTCCTCGGCTTAGTGGGAGCCGCGGCGGCCGCCACCGGGGGAGGCGGCCCATGGGCGCAGCCGGCCGGCGCGCAGGGCTTCGCCTAAGGGAGCGTCGCGGCGCATGCGCGAAAAGTGTAAAGTGGGAAAACGCTAGATCACACGGGGCTTGAATACGCGGGCCGCGCCGCGTAGGCGAAAGCACCACAAGAAGACACCAAGGGGTAAAAGAGGAGGAGGCGTATGAGGCACTTTCTGAAATTCGCAGTCGGTACGGCGATCGCAGGCCTGATGGCCGGCGGCGCTTACGCGCAGGATACCGTCAAGGTCGGTCTCGTGATTTCGATGACCGGCTCGCAGGCCTCCACCGGCAAGCAGATCAAGGCCGCCGTGGATCTGTACATGAAGGAGCACGGCGACACCGTTGCCGGCAAGAAGGTGCAGGTCATCCTGCGCGACACCGCCAGCGTTCCGGACAACGCCAAGCGCATCGCCCAGGAATTGATCGTCAACGACAAGGTCAGCGTCGTCGCCGGCTTTGAAGTCACGCCGGCGGCGCTGGCCGTGGCGCCGCTGTCGGCGGAAGCCAAGGTCGTCGAGCTGGTCATGGCGGCCGGCACCTCGATCATCACCGAGAAGTCGCCGTACATCGTGCGCACCAGCTTCACCTTGCCGCAGTCGTCGGTGATCGTCGCGAACTGGGCCGCCAAGAACAACATCAAGAAGGTCGTGACCATCGTGTCCGACTACGCCCCGGGCGCCGATGCCGAGAAGTGGTTCATCGACACCTTCAAGAAGGACGGCGGCCAGGTGGTCGAGACCATCAAGGCGCCGCTCGCCAATCCGGACTTCGCGCCGTTCCTGCAGCGCGCGGCCGATGCCAAGCCGGATGCGATCTTCGTGTTCGTGCCGTCGGGGCAGGGCGCGGTGTTCATGAAGCAGTACACCGAGCGTGGTCTCGACAAGGCCGGCATCAAGGTGATTGGCCCCGGCGACGTCACCGACGACGATCTGCTGCCGCAGATGGGCGATGCCGTGATCGGCGCCGTCACCGCGCACATGTATTCGGCCGACCACGATAGCGCGATGAACAAGAAGTACGTCGCCGACTTCACCAAAGCCGCCGGCTTCCGTCCGAACTTCATGTCGGTCGGTGGCTATGACGGCATGCACCTCATCTACGAAGCGCTCAAGAAGACCGGCGGCAAGGCCGACGGCGACTCGCTGATCGCGGCGATGAAGGGCATGAAGTGGGAAAGCCCGCGCGGCCCGATCTCGATCGATCCGGAAACCCGCGACATCGTCCAGAACATCTACATGCGCAAGGTCGAGAAGAAGAACGGCCAGCTGTACAATGTGGAGTTCGAGACGTTCAAGGACGTCAAGGACCCGGCCAAGATCAAGAAGTAACGGCCGCCATCATCATGGGCGCACGAGGCCACCCCTCGTGCGCCCGTTTTCCTGATCCCCTCGCGTCGGATGTCCGACCGGAGCGTCCCGTCTCATGCTGACGATCCTGTTCGACGGTATTGCCTACGGCATGCTGCTGTTCGTGCTGGCATGCGGACTTTCCGTCACGCTCGGCCTGATGAATCTCGTCAATCTGGCCCATGGCGCCTTCGCCATGGCCGGCGGCTATGTGCTCGTCCTGCTCGTCAATGACCTCGGCGTGCCGTTCTGGGCGTCGATCGTCTGTGCTTTCTTCGTCAGCGCGCTGATCGGTCTGGTCATGGAGAAGGCGCTGTACGTCCACATCTACCGCAAGTCGCACCTCGACCAGGTGCTGTTCACGATCGGCCTTGTCTTCATGTCGGTCGCTGCCGCCGACTACGCGATGGGTTCGTCGCAGGTTTTCGCCCGCATTCCCGATGCCCTGCAGGGTCAGATCCATGTGTTCGGCATCGGCATGGGCCGCTACCGGCTGATGATCATCGCGATTTGCGGCGGCCTCGCGCTCGCCCTGCAATATGTCCTGGTCTATACCCGTTTCGGCAGCCGCTTGCGCGCCGCGGTGGATGATCAGCGCGTGGCGCGCGGCCTCGGCATCAATGTCGGCAGCATCTTCGCGCTGACCTTCGCTTTCGGCTCGGGGCTCGCCGGGCTTGGCGGCGCGCTCGGAACCGAGATACTCGGCCTCGATCCGACGTTTCCGCTCAAATACATGATCTACTTCCTGATCGTCGTCACCGTCGGCGGTACCTCGAGCATCACCGGGCCGTTCCTGGCCTCGTTGCTGCTCGGCATCGCCGACGTCGCCGGCAAGTACTACGTGCCGAAGTTAGGGGCCTTCGTTATCTACACCATCATGATCGTGGTCCTGATCTGGCGCCCGCAGGGCCTGTTCGCGCGGGCGGCCAACAAATGACCGAACCGACGCCGACAGCCAAACTCGCCACCCAGGGCATTCTTGCCCGCGCGCGCTGGCATCCGCTCGAATTCGTCTTCTGGATCGTCGCCTTCGGCTCGATCTGGTTCGCGCCGAACAAACACCTGATCCTCACCGAGATCGCCTGGCTTGCGCTGTTCGCGCTGTCGCTCGATCTGATCCTCGGCTACGCCGGTATCCTGTCCCTCGGCCACGCTGCGTTCTTCGGTGTTGGCTCCTACGCGGCGGCGCTGCTCGCCAAGCACGGCATCGTGACCGAGCCGGTGCTGGCCTTGTTCTGCGCCGGTCTCGTCGCCGCGGTGCTCGGCTTCGCCACCAGCTTCCTGATGCTGCGCGGTGCCGATCTGACGCGCCTGATGGTCTCGCTTGGCGTCGCGCTGGTGCTGCGCGAACTCGCCAACCAGTTCGGCTGGCTGACCGGCGGAGCCGACGGTTTGCAGGGCGTCACCATGGAGCCGATCCTCGGCCTGTTCCGCTTCGACATGTTTGGGCACAACGGCTACGTCTATTGCCTCGTCGTGCTGTTCGTGTTGTTCCTCGCGGCGCGGCGGCTGATGGCGTCGCCGTTCGGCCTGTCGCTGCTGGCGATCAAGGGCAATCCGCTGCGCGCCCGCGCCATCGGCATCGGCGTCGATATGCGCCTCGTGGCGATCTACACGATCGGCGGCTTCTACGCCGGCGTGGCCGGCGGCCTGCTGGCGCAAACCACGGCGTTCTCCTCGCTCGATGTCTTCTCGTTCGACCGCTCGGCCGACCTGCTGCTCGTGCTGATCATCGGCGGCACCGGCTATCTCTACGGCGGCATCATCGGCGCGGTGATCTTCAAGATCATGCAGGACTATCTCGCGTTGTGGAGTCCGCAATACTGGCCGTTCTGGATCGGCCTGGTTCTCGTCGTCATGGTGCTGGTCGGCCGCGATCGCATGACGCGCTGGAGCGAGCCGTTGCGCGCGCTGGTCAATCGCCTCGACTGGCGGAGGACGCCGTCATGACCGTCGCGCTGGAAACCAGCCATCTCGTCAAGAAGTTCGGCGGCCTGACCGCAACCAATGACGTATCGATCAGCATCAAGGCCGGCGCCCGTCATGCGCTGATCGGGCCGAACGGCGCCGGCAAGACGACTTTGATCAATCTCCTGACCGGGATGCTCAAGCCGACCTCCGGCCGCGTCATGCTGGGCGGCATCGACATCACCAACATGTCGCCGCAGAAGCGCGTGCGACTCGGTATGGTGCGGACCTTCCAGATCAACCAGTTGTTCGGCGATCTGACGCCGCTCGAAACCATCGGCCTCGCCATTTCCGAGCAGCACGGCGACGGCGCCGACTTCTGGCGCGTCGCCGGCACCAAGGCCGGCGTCAACCAGGACATCGCCGACATTCTCGATCGTTTCCGTCTCGCCGACGTGATGAACACCAAGACGTCGATCTTGCCTTACGGCAAGCAGCGGCTGCTCGAGATCGCGGTCGCCATCGCCTGCAAGCCCAAGGTGCTGCTGCTCGACGAGCCGGCGGCGGGCGTGCCGGACGACGAGCGTCACGAGATCCTGACCAGCATCGCGGCGCTGCCGAAGGATGTTACCGTCGTACTGATCGAGCACGACATGGACATCGTGTTCTCGTTCTCCGAAACCATTTCGGTTCTCGTGAACGGCGGGCTGTTCACCGAAGGACCCGCCGCCGAGGTGGCGCGCGATCCGCGCGTCAAGGCCGTCTATCTCGGGGAGAGCCTCGATGCCTGACGTCCTCAAGGTCGACAATCTTTCGGCCGGCTACGACCAGGCGCTCGTGCTGCGCGGCATCTCGTTCGGCATTCCGGAAGGCCAGTCGCTGGCGCTGCTCGGCCGCAACGGCGCCGGCAAGACGACGCTTCTCAACTCGATCGTCGGCGTCACGCGCTACCGCGGCGGCAGCATCGCGCTCGACGGCCGCGACGTCACCCGGCTGCGGCCGGACCAGCGGGCGCTGGCTGGCATTGGCTGGGTGCCGCAGGAGCGCAACATCTTCAAGTCGCTCACCGTCGAGGAGAATCTCACGGCGATCGCCAAAGAGGGGCCGTGGACGCTGGAGAGCATCTACGCGATGTTCCCGCGTCTCAAGGAGCGCCGCGGCAACATGGGCGGTCAGCTCTCCGGCGGCGAGCAGCAGATGCTGGCGATCGGCCGCGCGCTGATCCTCAATCCGCGCATCATCCTGCTGGACGAGCCGCTCGAGGGCCTGGCGCCAATCCTGGTCGAGGAACTGCTGGCAGCGCTGCAGCGGATCATCCGCGAGGAGAAAATTTCGGCAATCCTGGTCGAGCAGAACGCCAAGAAAATCCTCGGCATCGTCGATCACGCCGTCATTCTCGAACGCGGCCAGATCGTGCACGCCGCCACCAGCGAGGCGCTGCGCAACGACCGCGCCACGCTCGAGACCTATCTCGGCGTCGCCAAGGCGGAAGCGGCCGCCGGCTGACGCCTCGTACTCAGATCGCCTCGATGCGGATCGGCTTGGCGCCTTCGTACAGCACGGCGCGGCCGAACTCGTAGAGCTTGTCGAGGTTCGAGGTCAGCGTGATGAAGTGGTTGCCGGCGAGCTGGCCGAGCTTCGAGGCGAAGTGCACGGCGCCATAGGCCAGCAGAATTTCGGTCTCGCTGATGCCGCCCGGATAGACAATCATCTGCCCCGGATGCGGATAACTGGTGTGGTTCTCGTAGGTCAGACCGAGGTCGGTCTCGCCGAGCGGCACCCAGACGCCTTCGCCGCTCCAGCGCACGTGGATGACCTTCTGCTCGTAGGGCAGGAGCTTCTTGAACACCGCCACGGTCTTGGGCGCCAGTTCGGTCTCGAATTTGGCGTCGAACACATAGGATCCGGCGGTAATGCGAAGCTTGTCCATACGTCACTCCTGGTTTGCGACCGTCGATAGCACGGCCCGGCGCCGGCCGGAATCCTGCACCGGAGCGGCGCGCGTGACAATCGCGCGACGACAACGATCAGCGGTTGAAGAGCTGATTGACCTCGTAGGCAGCCGCCACGGCATGCTTCTTCTTCGCCGCGAGCTTGCCGAGGAACGAGTCGTCGGTCTCCGCGGCGGCGTGCACGTGCCTGCGCACGTGATGGCTCTTCGGGCTCGCCTTGGCGACGCGCGGCCAACCTTGGCTGCGGGCCGCCGCGATTTCCTCCGGCGTACGCTCGGGCACCGAGGCGGGCCGTTCGCCGGCCGGGATAGCCTGGACGATCTTGTAGCCCTTGGCCTTGAGTTCCTGGAGCAGCATCGGCACGGCCATTGCCGTCGCCGGATGGATGTCGTGCAGCAGCAGCACGCCGCGATGGCCCTTGGCCTCGATGCGCCGCATGGCGCGCTCGACGATCTGCGCCGGCTTGATGCCGTGGAACCAGTCGTCGGCCACCTCGTCGGCACTCCACACCGCCAGCGACTGACTGGCGGCGAACGCTTCGAGCGTCCGCGACCGGGCGAGCCCCGGCACGCGGAAGAACGGCGCCACGGCGCGGTCGTCGCCGATCGCGGCCTTCACCGCGGCGATGCCGCCGTCGATCTCGCTGGTCAGTTGCGCCGCGTCCATGCGGTCCATCGAGAACGGATGATGCATGCTGTGCGTGCCGATGACGTGGCCGGCATTGTAGATGCGGCGCAGCGTGTCCGGATAAGCGCGCGCCATCTGGCCGACGATGAAGTAGGTGACCTTGACGCATTCGGCGTCGAGCGCCTCGAGCACGCGGTCGGTGTAGGGCGGCAGCGGGCCGTCGTCGAAGGTGATGACGACCTCATGGTCGTTCAGCGGCAGGCTCTGGTGGTACTGCATGGTGCCGATACGCGGGAAGGCGTCGGTCGGCACGGTGATGGTGCGGCTGGTGCCGAGTGCGCCGGGATGCGCGCAGGCCAGCGCCGCTTTCTCCGGTTCGGCCTTCTTCGGCTGGTCCGGGGTTGCTTGCGGCGCGGCGTCCGGCGCCTTCGGTTCCGGCTTGAGCTCGTGCTGGTTCGCCGCCGCGTCAACCGCCGCCGGCGTCACCGGCGCCATGGCCTGCAACTGTGCTTTGGCTGAATCCTGGGCCGAAGCCGACGACGATACGGCCGCCAGCCCGATGGCCAGCGCCCACGCAACAACAAACCGAGACATGAAACCCCGCCTTTAACCCCGTCGTCCCGCGACGCCCGTGCTCTACCGGCACGCCGGTCACGCCCTTCATGATCCACGCTAGCGGTCGGCGTATGAACCGAAAATTAACCGACGGGAATGTCCACAGGCTTGTTTTGCCGAGGAATTTTCGGCGCTGCGGCAAAAAGGAAACAGTCCGCCGGCTGAGGTTGTCTCAGTTTGTGACGGAGCCCGAGGGCGGCACGATGTGGACGATGGAATAGCCGCGGACTTTGAGCTCCCGCAGCAGTTTCGGCAGCATATGGGCGGTCTGGGCCTTGGTGTCGTGCAGCAAAACGATGCCGCGGCCGACCTGGTCGATGCGCCCGAGCAGGAGCTGCAACTCGGCCTCCGGCGTCATCGGATTCCAGTCGCTGGCCCAGACATCGGCGCCGAACACGACGATGCCGCGATCCTGCATGCGGTCGAGCAGCGCCTGGTTCGAGGCAAATCCGGGGAAACGGAAGAATGGCGTCGACGGCTCCCGCCGCGCGACCCCAGTGAGCGCCAGTTCGTCGCGGGCGATGCCGCGGTCGATGTCGGCCTCGGCCTTGGCCAGCGACATGTGCGGCAACAGTGGATGCGAGTAAGTGTGATGGCCGATCGAGTGACCCTCGGCCTGTTCGCGGCGCACGAGCTGCGGATTCGCGTTGGTGTTGCGGCCGACCAGGAAGAAGGTGGCGCGCACGCATTCCGCTTTCAGCGCGTCGAGCACCTTCGGGGTGGTCGTCGGCCATGGGCCGTCGTCGAAGGTCAGCACCAGTTCCTTGTCCGCGAGCGGCAGCGTGTCGGGGAATTGCTTGGTGCCGACACGCGGCGTCGTCGCGGCGCTGACGACCAGGGTGCGCGCCGTGCCAAGCGCGTCCGGCCGACCAGGGCAATCGGCCGCCGAGGCGGCCTTGGGCTGGAGCGAGGCGAGGGCGGTTGCCGCCAGGACGATGCCGATGATCACGCGCATGAATGAGCCATAAAACGATCTCTCGTCCGATGCCAGCCATCGACGTCACGAGAGGCGGAAGCCTTTAGGGCCGCGCGGTCCCGGCCGTCAACGCTTCATTCACCCTGTTTGCTGACCCGCCCTTAACGCTACTCCGCCTATTGGTGGTGTGGGGATGCCGCGAAGTCGCGCGGGGAGTGGTGCGTTTTGGGCGACGTCGACGTGAATGCGCCGGACCCGGGTTCGGCAAGCCGAAAATTCGACCGGTTGCGGCGCAACGGGCAGGGCGTCGGCCGTAGCGCGTCCGCGCCGGGGGCCGTCCGCCGCTGGCTGTCGGCGCCCCGCGGCGTCGTCGTGTTGGCCTTGCTGACGCTCGGCGTCGCGCTGGTTTCCACCGGCGTCGGCTACGAGATCGCGCGCCACAGCGACGAGAAGCTTTGGGCCGAGCAGCGCCTCGCTTTGCGCAACGCCACCAGCGAAATCCGCACGATGTTCGCCCACGGCCGCGATATCGACGAGCGCTTCGTGCGCATGATCGAGCACAGCGCGCGACTCCATAATCTGAAGTTCGAGATTACACCGCCGGTCGACGACCGCGAGATGCAGCCCGTGATCGACGGCGACGGCCGCATCGCTGGCTTCTTCACCTGGGAGAGAACCGCGCCGACGATGGCGGCCATGAGCGCGATGATGCCCTATATCGGCGCCCTGATCGCCGTTCTCATCGCCTTCGCGGGTTATTCGCTGTGGCACCTGCGCCGCGCCGCCCGCGACGTCAGCGAAAGCGAAGCTCTGGCGCGCCGCGCCGCCGATCAGGACAAACTCACCGGCCTGCCCAATCACGCCAAGATGGTCGAACTGCTCGATTTGTCGTTGGCCGAACGCGCGCCCGGAGAAACCACGACCTTCGCCATCTTCGAACTCGACGGCATGGCCGATGTCGCGGCCAATTTCGGCGTCCTCGGCAGCGATGAGCTCATCGTCGCGGTCGCCAACCGCATTCGTGAGACCGCGCCGCCCGACGCCATTTGCGCCCGCATTGGTAGCGACGAGTTCGCCATGCTGCTGACGACGGCGGACGGCACCGACGTCGACTCCATCGTGGCCGCGGTCATCGAGAGCATCGCGCGTCCGCACTGGTTCGATACCGTTGTGCGCATCAGCGCCCATGCCGGTTTTGCCCAGGCGCCTCACCACGCCGCGACCCGGGGTAAGCTTGCGCGCTGCGCCGAGCTGGCGCTACGCGCCGCCGCCAAGAAGGGGCCGGGCTGCCGCGTGGCGTTCGACGCACCGCTCGACACCGCCTCGGCCGATCAGAAATTCATCCAGCGCGAATTGCCGCGCGCGGTCAGCGCCCACGAACTCGAACTGCATTATCAGCCGATCATCTCGGCGCATGGCGGCCGCATCGTCGGCGTCGAGGCGCTGCTGCGCTGGACCCACGCGCAGCGCGGCCCGATCGGTCCGGCGGTGTTCATCCCGATCGCCGAGCAGATGGGGCTGATGGACACGATCGGCGCCTTCGTGCTGCGCCGCGCGCTTCAGGAAGCCAAGCGCTGGCCGGATCTCTATGTCGCCGTCAACCTGTCGCCGCTGCAGGTGCGCGACGGCTCGATCGTCGAAACCGTGCGTTCGGCGCTCGAGGACACCGGCGTGTCGCCGTCGCGGCTGATGCTGGAAATCACCGAAGGCGTGCTGGTCGACAATCCCGACGAGATGGTCCGCCGCATCGAGGATCTGCATGCGCTCGGCGTGCGCGTCGCGCTCGACGACTTCGGCTCCGGCTACTCCAACCTCGGCTACCTGCAGCGCTTCCCGCTCGACAAGCTCAAGATCGATCGCAGCTTCGTCACCGCGCTCGGCAATACCGCCAATGGCGGCGTCATCATCCAGGCTATCGTCGCCCTCGGCCGCGCGCTCGGCCTGTCGATCCTGGTGGAAGGCGTCGATACCGAGCAGCAGCGCGTGCTGCTCCGGCTCGCCGGCTGCGACGAGATGCAGGGCTTCCTGTTTGCGAGGCCGGCGCCGGCTGCCGCCGTCGACCGTCTGCTGGCGCAGCAAAAAAAGGCGGGCGGCAAGCTCATACCGGACGAGCGCGAACCTGGCTCGCTGGCAGGGTGATTTTCTGTCGTCGCCGCCCGGGCCGGCGCAATGAAGCGCGGCTCCGCTTCGGCCCCACGATGGAAAAAGTCCCGAACTATTCTTCGTTTCGCGGGCTCGGGGAATGTGGCTAGAGTTGCAGCCACAATAAATCCGGAGGCAACCCCATGATTTCCAATGCCTGGTCGGGCTTCGATTTCGGCCTCGGCGACGATGCCGATATGCTGCGCAAGTCGGTCGCCGACTTCGCGCGCGATCGCATCGCGCCGCGCGCCGATGAGATCGACCGCACCAATACGTTTCCGCGCGACCTGTGGCCGGAAATGGGCGCGCTCGGCCTGCACGGCATTACCGTGAGCGAGGAGTATGGTGGCTCGGCGCTTGGCTATCTGGCGCATTGCGTGGCGATGGAAGAAGTCTCGCGCGCTTCTGCCGCGGTTGGCCTGTCCTATGGCGCGCATTCCAATCTCTGCGTCAATCAGCTGCATCGAAACGGCAACGAGGCGCAGAAGCGCAAGTATCTGCCGAAGCTCGTCTCCGGCGAGCAGGTCGGCGCGCTGGCGATGTCGGAGCCGGGCGCCGGCTCCGACGTGGTGTCGATGAAGACGCGCGCCGACAAGGTCGGCGACCGCTACGTGCTCAACGGCTCGAAAATGTGGATCACCAACGGTCCGGTCGCCGATACCTTCGTGATCTACGCCAAGACCGACCGCACCGCCGGCGCGCGCGGTATCACCGCCTTCATCGTCGAGAAGGGTTTCAAGGGCTTTGCCCCGGCGCAGAAGCTCGACAAGCTCGGCATGCGCGGCTCCGACACCTCCGAGCTCGTCTTCACCGACTGCGAGGTGCCGGAGGAGAACGTGCTCGGCGCCGTCGGTAACGGCGTCAACGTGCTGATGTCTGGTCTCGATTACGAGCGCGTCGTGCTGGCGGCGGGTCCGCTCGGCATCATGCAGGCATGCATGGATGTCGTGATCCCTTATGTGCACGACCGCCAGCAGTTCGGCCAGTCCATCGGTCGCTTCCAACTCATTCAGGGCAAGCTCGCCGACATGTATGTGACGATGAACGCCGCCAAGGCCTACGTCTATGCGGTGGCGAAGGCCTGCGACGACGGCCGCACCACGCGCGAGGACGCCGCCGGCGCCATCCTCTACGCCGCCGAACGCGCCACCTGGATGGCGCTGGAAGCGATCCAGTGCTTAGGGGGCAACGGCTACATCAACGATTTCCCGACCGGCCGCCTGCTGCGCGACGCCAAGCTTTACGAGATCGGCGCCGGCACCTCGGAAATCCGCCGCATGCTGATCGGCCGGGAGATCTTCGAGAAGACGCGGTGACCTGACGGAAGGAGGCCGGGATGCAGATGAAAGTGCAGCCTTTCCTGATGTTCGAGGGCAAGGCCGAAGAGGCGATGGATTTCTACGTCTCGATCTTTCCCGAGGGCTGGATCACCGACATCAGCCGCTACGGCCCGGGCGAGCAGGGCAAGGAAGGCTCGGTCAAGGTCGCGCGCTTCACGCTGGCCGGCCAAAGCGTGATGTGCATCGACAGCCCGGTGAAGCATGCCTTCACCTTCACGCCGGCGTTCTCATTCTTCGTCGATGTGCCGTCCGAAGCCGAGTTGCGGCGGCTGGCGACGGTGCTGGGCGAGGGCGGCGGCGTCATGATGCCGCTCGCCAATTACGGCTTCAGCAAGCTCTTCACCTGGGTCAACGATCGCTTCGGCGTGTCCTGGCAGCTCAACTGGCCCTGAAGCCGCGCTGCCTCTAACGATGCACCGACACCGCCTGGGCGCGCTTGTGACGCGCCAGCGCGTGCTCGATCAGCACGTCCATCAGCTTGTCCTGCGGCAGGCCGCTCGCCTCCCAGAGTTTGGGATACATGCTGATATTGGTGAAGCCGGGCAACGTATTGGCCTCGTTGACCAGGATGCGCTCGCCGCTGAGGAAGAAGTCGATGCGCGCCATGCCTTCGCAGCACAAGGTCTTGAAGGTCTTGATGGCGAGCGTCTTGAACGTGTCGCTCTGCTCCTTCGACAGCTTCGCCGGCACGACCAGCGCGGCGCCCGCGGCGTCGATATATTTGGCGTCGTACGAATAGAAGCCGTGCTTGCTGTCCGGCACGATCTCGCCAAGTTCGGAGGCGCGCGTTAAGCCCTCGCCGTCTTCGAGCACGGAGCATTCGATCTCGCGGACCGAGGGGACGCTCTCCTCGATCAGGATCTTGCGGTCGAAGCGGAAGGCCTGCGCGCAGGCGGCCTTGAATTCGTCCGCGTTGCCGGCCTTCGACACGCCGACCGACGAGCCCATATTGGCCGGCTTGACGAAGACGTCCGCCGTGCCGACCGCGCGGACGGCCTCGTCATAGCTCGGCATCGTCGCGGCGGTGACGGTCACGAAGCGCGAGGTCGGCAGGCCGGCATCGCGGATCAGCCGCTTGGCGACGTCCTTGTCCATCGACACCGCCGAGCCGACCACGCCCGAGCCGACGTACGGCACGTCGGCGAGTTCGAGCGCGCCCTGGACGGTGCCGTCCTCGCCATGCGGGCCGTGCAGCACCGGGAACACCGCGTCGATCGCCGGCATGTCCCGCGCTTCGCGCCCGTTCTCGCTGAGGAGCGCACGGCCGCGTCCGCCGGGCACGAAGGAGAACTGCGCGCCGTCCTCGGGCACGGTGAGCTCCTTGGCGCCGGTGCCCCGGCCATTGCCGGCGTCGGCCGCGATCCAGCGGCCGTCGCGGGTGATGCCGACCAGAACCGGCTCGTAGCGCTCCGGATCGAGCGAGCGCAGCACGTTGGCCGCCGAGGCCCGCGATACGTCGTGCTCGGCCGAGCGGCCGCCGAACAGGATCGCCACTCTGAGCTTTCCGAGCTTTTTGCCTTGCATATCAACGACTCTCCGGTTGGCCGGACCTTCAGGCAACGGCCCCGAAAGTGCAAGGCCGGCCGCCGGGCCGTTAACCTTCGCTTTGCCGAATCGGCTCATCCATTGACCGACAGAGCTCAGCCAATGGAGGTCCGCATGATGCGCGTGCGATTGAAGGCCGACGGCCGGATCGTGGAAATCGCGCCCGACGGCAGCGAGCTCACGCTCGAGCACAAGGATCCGGCCACCTTCGTGCGCCAGGTGCGGACGCGCTGCGGCCTGACGCAGGCGGCCTTCGCCGAAAAGATCGAGGTGCCGATCGAGACCGTGCGCAACTGGGAGCAGGGCAAGCGCAATCCGCGCGGGCCGGCCCGGGCGCTCTTGAAGCTGATCGACAAGGCGCCGGACGCCGCTTTCGCCGCGCTCGGCGGCAGGCGCTAGCGCGCGATCCCGAAAAGCGGGAAGCGGTTTTCGGGCCAGGTCGCGCGCAGAACCTAGACTCTGACCGCGCGCGCCTCGGGCCGATAGCGCGCAACCCGCATCAGCAGATACATCGCCAGCAGCGTGCCGATGTAGGCGACGAGCTGCAGCGCCGTCGGCTGCGACACGTAGCCGATCAGCGTGTGCATGAGCTGGCCGAACAGGCTCTTCTCGCTCAGCGCCCACGACGTATCCCACACGGTGTCGCCCATGCGGTTGATGACGCCGGCGTTGTAGAGGAACTGCGCCGACTGTGCCGCCATGCCGGCGGCGAGCAGGGCGATCAGCCAGCTCGTCACCGAGAAGATGTAGCGCTGCGGAATGGCGAGCAGGCCGGCATAGGTCAGCCCGGTGAAGGCCGCGCCGGCGAGGATGCCGAGCACGCCGCCGGTCAGGAGCGACGCGCCGGACGTGCCCTGGGCGAAAATGCCGTAGAGGAACAGCACGACTTCCGAGCCTTCGCGCAGCACGGCGAGGCCGACGACGACCGCCAGCGCGGTCAGTGGCTTGGCGCCTTCGCTGACTTCGGTGCCGATCTGGCGCATTTCGGCGGCGATCTCGCGGCCGTGCCGCGCCATCCAGGCGTTGTGCCACATCAGCATGACCACGGCGACGCCGAGGATGGCGGCGTTGAACAGTTCCTGGCCGACGCCTTCGAAGGCGTCGGAAATCACGCTGGCGAACAGCGCGACGACGCCGGCGCCGGCGACGCCGCCGAGAACGCCGAACGTAATCCAGCGCCCCCGCCCAACCACGCCGCGCGTCGCCGCCATCACGATGCCGATGATGAGGCCAGCCTCGAGGACTTCACGAAAGACGATGATGAGTGCGCCGAGCATGGTCGTTTCAGCCGTTCATGACGCTAGTGCAACCTATTCCGAACTGCGGTGCCGGCTGCAACTCCGGTATTCCCCGCAGAGCCGTTTTATTCCGCGACGATCACGCCCTTGGCGGTATCCTCGTGGAATTCGCCGACGAATTCGTAGCGGCCGGGCTTCAGCGGTCCGATGCGTACGGTGGCCTTGGAGCCACCGGGGATGACCTTTTCCACCTTCAGCGCGTTGCTTTCGAACTCTTCCGGCGTGGCGTCGCTGTTCACTACAGTGATGGCGACGCGCTTGTTGGCCGGAACCTTCAGCTCGGCCGGGGTGAACTTGTGGTCCTTGATGGTCAAGGTGAAGTCGTCGGCCGCCTGCGCGGCGGCAGGGGCGAGGGCCACGAAGGCGGCAAAGGCGGCAACAGTGAGAAGGGTTCGCATGATTGTCCCGGATTTTGCTATGTCGGGATCACAAAACCATTAAAGCCATTCGATGCAAGTCCTTATTTTTACTCTTGAATTATTCCAATGTGAGAAGGAGGGCCAATCGCTTGGTCGGCCGAGCAATGTTGCCGGCCGGACGAACATTAAAAATCGTGCATGTTCAGCCGGCAGCGGGCTGCGCCGGCCCTGCACAGACCGCAGTTGGCAGCCGCCCGGTAGACGGTAAGCTCCTCCCGCCGCGACCATTCGCCCCGCCGGAGACATTGTTCATGCAGTACGTTGACGCCAATGGCGCCCATATCCCGCAGATCGGTTTGGGCACCATGCAGTTGACCGGCGAGGCCGGCACCCAGGCTATCCGCACCGCCCTCGACCTCGGTTATCGCCACCTGGATACCGCAGCCTTCTACGGTAACGAGAAAGAAAACGGCGCGGCGCTGCGCGCCTCCGGCGTCCGGCGCGACGACGTCTTCATCACCACCAAGGTGCGCGAGAGCGAGGCCCGGCCGGATGCCTTCGCCCGCAAGGTCGACGAGTGCCTGGCCAACCTGCAACTGCCTTATGTCGACCTGCTGCTCATCCATTGGCCCAGTAAGGAAGTGCCGATCGCCGACACCATCGGCGCGCTGTGCAAGGCCAAGAAGGACGGCAAGGCGCGGCATATCGGTGTTTCCAACTTCACCGTCGCGCTGCTCGACGAGGCCTGGAAAGCAACCTCCGAGCCGCTGGTCTGCAACCAGATCGAGGCGCACCCCTTCATCAACCAGGACAAGGTGATCGACGCCTGCAAGAGACATGGCATGGCGGTGGTGGCCTATGTGCCGATCGCACGCGGCAAGGTACCGGGTGCCGAGGCGCTGGAACGGATCGGCAAGGCGCACGGCAAGAGCGCGGCTCAGGTGTCGCTGCGTTACCTGGTCGAGCGCGGCATGGTGTCGATCCCGCGCTCGTCCAATCCCGAGCACCTCAAGGCCAATCTCGACGTGTTCGACTTCAAGCTCAGCGCCGCCGAGATGGCGGAGCTGAAGAAGCTCAACGACACCAACATGCGCGTCGTCAGCCCGCCGCACGCGCCGCAATGGGATACGCCGTGATGGGCCTTCGCAGCCTTGTCATCGCCGGATTGGCGATGATGCTTGCCGGCGCGGCTTCGCCAGCGACCGCGCAGGTCGGGAAGCCGGCCGTCAGGGACACGCGGGCGATCGAGGATTGCATCAAGTCGAAGCCGGACGCGCAGGACAGTTGCATCGGCACCGTCTCCGATCCGTGCCTCAACCGCGCCGAGACAAAATCGACCGCCGACCAGAACGCCTGCATCGACCGCGAGCTTGCCGTCTGGGACGACATCCTGAATGAGACGTTCCGCAGACTGCGCGAAAAGCTTGACGACACACAGAAGGGCAAGCTGCGCGACATGCAGCGCGCCTGGGTCGCGTCCAAGGAAAAGACCTGCGCGTTCTATTGGGACTACTACCAGGGCACGATGGCGAGCCCGATGGCGGCGGCATGCGTCAACAGGGAGACCGCCAGACGCGCGCTGTTCCTCATCGGCTTCATGCTTGACGCCGAGGGGAAATGACAGGAGCGGAATAATGCAGACCGTCCAAGCAAGAGGCTTCGAGATTCCCATCATCGGGCTCGGCACCTGGGAATTGCGCGGCCGCGATTGCGCGCGGCTCGTCGAGCAGGCGATCCGGCTCGGCTATCGGCACATCGACACGGCGCAGATGTATGCCAACGAGGCCGAAGTGGGCGAGGGCGTGCGCGCTTCAGGCAAGCGCGCCGAAGTCATGGTGACGACCAAGGTTGCGCACACCAATCTGGCGCCGCAGGACGTCGAGCGATCGACCAAGGAGAGCTTAAGCAAGCTGCGCATCGACGAGATCGATCTCCTGCTGATCCATTGGCCGAACGAGCGCATCCCGCTGGCCGAGACGCTGGGCGCAATGGCGAAGCTGAAGCAGGCTGGCTACGTCAAGCAGCTCGGCGTTTCGAATTTCACCGTCGCGTTGCTCGACGAGGCGGCCAAGGTTTGCAGCGAGCCGCTGGTTTGCAATCAGATAGAATATCACCCGTTCCTCGACCAGTCGAAAGTGATTGGCGCCTGCAAGCGTCATGACATCGCGGTGGTCGCCTACAGCCCGATCGCGCGCGGCTCGGCCAAAGGCAACGAAGTTCTCGAACGCATCGGCAAGGCCCACGGCAAGACCGGCGCGCAGGTGTCTTTGCGTTGGCTCGTCCAGCAGAACGTCGTCGTCATCCCGCGCACCAGCAAGCTGCAGCGGCTCGAGGAGAATTTCGCCATTTTCGATTTCAATCTTTCCGACGCCGAAATGGCCGAGATCGCCAGCCTGTCGCAGGCCGGCAAGCGCATCGTCAATCTAGCCTGGTCGCCGAAGTGGGATTGAGGCGTCGCTTGCATGACATCGTGTGGCGGCGCCATTTTCCGTCACGGTCCGCGCAGGCGGACCGTCCAGCCCTTCGCGATAGAGGGTTGGATCACCCGCCTTCGCGGGTGATGACGACTGAGGCTGTCGAATGACAATCGTCCAACAAATTGCCAACGACACCGCGCTCGTCCTGTTTTCGGGCGGGCAGGACTCCACCACCTGTCTCGGCTGGGCGCTCGAGCGCTTCGCGCACGTCGAGACGGTCGGCTTCCATTACGGTCAGCGCCATGCGGTCGAGCTTGAGCTGCGGCCTCGGCTGCGCGAACAGATCGCCGGACTCAATCCGGCCTGGCGCGAACGGCTGGGCGAGGATCACATGATCGCGCTCGATGCCTTGGCCGCCATGTCCGAGACGGCGCTGACGCGCGAGACTGCGATCGCCTTTGCCGACAGCGGATTGCCCAACACCTTCGTGCCGGCGCGCAACCTGATCTTTTTCACCTTCGCCGGGGCGCTGGCTTACCGGCGCGGCGCCCGCCACATCGTCGCCGGCATGTGCGAGACCGACTATTCCGGCTACCCGGATTGCCGCGACGATACGGTGAAGGCGATGCAGGTGGCGCTCAGCCTCGGGCTCGACCGCCGCGTCACCATCCATACGCCCCTGATGTGGGTCGACAAGGCCGGAACCTTCGCCATGGCCCGTGAGATCGCGGGGCAGACATTCCTCGACCTCATTGTCGAACAAACACATACCTGCTACTTGGGCGACCGCTCGCACCGTCACCCTTGGGGGTACGGGTGCGGCACCTGTCCGGCGTGCGAATTGCGCGCGCAGGGCTACGCCAAATTCCTCGCCGACAGCCCCGCCTGATCGGTTTTATCCTGACCCGACCAACTGACCGCAATGTCGATCGAAAATCGCAAGAACCTCGAAGGCGCGATCTTCCTCGTGCTGTTCTGTCTCACCGTTCCCGCTGCCAACTGGATGATCGGCCACGTCGGCACGGTTTGCCCCGCCGACGCGCCGTGCCTGGTGCCGGTGGCGCCGGGCCTGATGGCGCCGTCGGGCGTCCTGATGATCGGCGCGGCGCTGGTGTTGCGCGATCTGGTGCAGCGCCGCCTCGGCGTCGAGTTCGGCGTCGGTGCCATCATCGCCGGAGCGCTGATCTCGGCGGCCATTGCGCCGCCCGCGCTGGTCACAGCGTCGGCCTTCGCATTCCTGCTGTCGGAGGCTGCCGATTTCGCCGTCTACACGCCGCTGGCAAAGCGCCGGCTGGTGCTGGCGGTCGTTGCCTCCGGTGTTGTCGGCCTGGTGATCGACTCCGTCGTCTTCCTTTATCTCGCCTTCGGCTCGCTGGATTTTCTGGCCGGGCAGGTCGTCGGCAAGGCGTGGATGGTGCTACTCTCGATCCCGCTCGTGGCCTATCTGCGGCGCCGCGACGCGCGCATTGGCCTCGCTCCCGTTTAATCTGACACGAGAACATCCATGACTGTTTCGCCCAAAACCATTTCACCGATGACCATGACCGCGTCGCCCGTCGCGGCCAATCCGGCGACCCTCGACGTGCTGCGCACCGTCACCACGGGCACCGTGACGACGATGTTGCTCAAGAAGGGCATCCGTCACGCCTGGATGAAGGGCGCCATGCCGTTCGGCCACGGCGGCAAGCGTATCGTCGGGCCGGCCTTCACCTTGCGCTTCGTTCCGGTGCGCGAGGATCTGGCGACGCCGGCGAGCTGGCTCAACCCGATCTCGACGCGCTCCGCCATCGAGGCGATGCCGGAAGGCTGCATCTGCGTCGCCGACGCCATGGGCGTCACCGGCGCCGGCATCTTCGGCGACATCCTCTGCATGCGCATGGTCAAGCGAAAGGTGCAGGCGCTGATCACCGACGGCGTCATGCGCGACAAGCACGGCGTGCTGGGCACCGGCTTGCCGGTGTGGTGCCAGGGCGTCGCGGCGCCGGCTTCCGTCAACCAGCTCACCTTTGTCGGCTGGAACGAGCCGATCGGCTGCGGCGGCGCCGCCATCTTCCCGGGCGACATCATCGTCGCCGATGACGATGGCGCGGTGGTCATTCCGCACGACCTCGTCGAGTTCGTCACGCATGAAGGCGCCGAGCACGAGCTGATGGAAAGCTGGCTGGTGCAGGAAGTGGAGAAGGGCGAAAAGCTGCCCGGCCTCTATCCGCCCAATGAGGCCAATAAGGCGCGCTACGAAGCCTGGAAGAAGTCGCGCTAGCGCACTCACTGCCGCGAATGTGATACGGTCCCGTTGCGAGCGCGGCGGGGGCCGTCATGTTTTTCATTCTGTCGAAGACCGTTACCGTTCTCCTGATGCCGTCGAGCGTCATTCTGCTCGCCGGCCTCGTCGGCATGGCGCTGATGGTGACGGCGCGGCGCCGGGCCGGCATCCGCCTGATGGCTGCGAGCATCGTGCTGCTGCTGATTGGCGGCCTGTCGCCGCTTGGCGCCTTTCTGACGCACGTTCTCGAGACGCGGTTTCCGCAATGGGAGAAGACCGGCGAGCCGGCGCACGGCGCGCCCACCGGCATCATCGTGCTCGGCGGTGGCATCTCGTCCGGCCTGTCGCGGCAGATCGGCACCGGCGTCGTCAGTGCCGACGGTGGCCGGCTCGTCGCGCTGGCGCATCTGGCGCGTCTCTATCCCGACGCACGCATCGTCTACTCCGGCGGCGATGCGAGCCTTGCCGGCAACCGCCGTCCTGAAACGGATTATGTCGGCTCGCTGCTGGACGACTTCGGCATTCCGCGTTCGCGTGTCGAACTGGAAACGCGCTCGCGCAACACCGCCGAGAATGCCGAATACAGCAAGGCGATCGCCAATCCCAAACCGGGCGAACGCTGGCTGCTGGTAACCTCGGCACAGCACATGCCGCGTGCGGTCGGCTGCTTCCGCGCCGCCGGCTTTCGCGTCGAAGCCTATCCGGTCGCCTGGCGCGCCGATCCGGTGCCGACGCTCTGGCCGAGCCCGGCGGTCGGGCACAATCTCGAGCGCTTCGACAGCGCTGCGCGCGAATGGCTGGGCCTTCTGGCGTACCGGCTCAGCGGCAAGACTTCGGCACTGTTTCCGGCGCCGTAAGCGGCGCCCGCTCTCTTTGATTGTGGGGACAAGGCACCGGCGATAACATTTCTGCCACAGGGCGATTCGTGCGCCCGAGTTCGCGTCAGCGTTCTCGCGCACCATCCGCGTCGTTGCTTCACGCGTGATGCCTTTTGCCAAAAGGGGATCGGGCCATGGTTGCCAACGATGCGCCCGCCAAGCGTCGGCATGAGCCGGACGCGGCGGACTTCTATGCCGACTTCGGTTTGAGCGAAAACTGGGGCGAGCGCGTCATCGCCACGGTGGCCGCGGTGCTGGCGATCACCATTGTCGCTGCGGTTGCGATGCTGATGGGCATGTCCTGAGCGCGATCAGGAGGCGCCTGGCGCTTCGGTATCGAAGGCGCGGCGCGAGGCTGAGGCGAATTGCCGCCGCCACATCACGATCACGACGGCGACCGTCGAGATGGCGAAGACGATCGGGCCGAGAAACCAGCCGAGATAACCGAGCGCGAAGAAGAACGCGCGCTGGCCGCGGTTGAAATGCAGGCCGGCTTCCTCGCACAGCCTTGCCGCGCGGTAGATGAAGCTGCGCGCCGCCGGCGTGTGCCGGTCGGCCGGCGGCGGCGCCGCGCCGATCATGATCGCAAGATAATTGAACAGCCGGTATGACCAGGCGAACTTGAAGAAGGCATAGACCAGGATCACGGCGAGGCCGATTATTTTTGCCTCCCACATTTCCGGCGTGTTGGCGACGCTGAACGGCAAGAGGCCCATGACATGCAGGATCTGGTCACCGGCGCGCAGCATCGACAGCGCGCCGCCGATGGCGATCAGGCTGGTGGAAGCGAAGAAGGCGGTACCGTTCTGCAGCGCGGCGCTCACTTGCGAGTCGACGATGCGGACCTCACGGCCGATGAGTTGTTCGATCCACTGCTCGCGGTAGGTGTGCATCAGCGCGTTCAGGCTCTTTTTGCCGCGCGAGGTGGTTTCGATCATGACCGAGTAACCGAGCCAGGCGAAGAGAAACAGCGCGAGAGCGAGGGCATCCGGCAGGCTGAGCGAGAGCATGGCGGGCAAATCCTTGAGCGATATCCTTGAGCGGGGCTGCGGATGGAGATTGCCGCCGCTCCGCGACACCGGCTAGTCTAGAGCCTCACCCCGGACAAGGCGCGAGGAAAGTCAAGCGATGCCGCAGAATATCACCGTCACCTACAAGGAATTGTGCGCGGCCGCCGAGCGCGAGATCGAGACCCTGGAGACCGCCGATGCCATCAAGCTCGCCGGCCGCGACGACGTGGTGCTGGTCGACATTCGCGACATCCGCGAATTGCAGCGCGACGGCAAAATCCCCGGCGCCTTCCATTGCCCGCGCGGCATGCTCGAATTCTGGATCGACCCGACCGGCTCCTATCACAAGCCGGTTTTCGCCCAGGACAAGAAGTTCGTGTTCTTCTGCGCCGGCGGCATGCGTTCGGCGCTGGCGGCGCAGACCGCGCAGCGCATGGGGCTCAAGCCGGTGGCCCATATCCGCGGCGGTTTCGGCGCCTGGAAGAAGCAGGGCGGCCCGGTCGAGCAGCCCGAGCCGAAAGCCGGCTAGGGCGGCGCGCCGGACCAATCAGCGCCGCTTCTGGCGCGCATTTCCAAAATTCATTTGTCGAGGCGAACCGGCTTGCCCACCATGCCGCGACTCGGCAGAGGGGACGCGCCATTGAAGCTGATCATCGGCAACAAGAACTATTCGAGCTGGTCGCTGCGGCCATGGATCGCGCTGACCGCGGCCGGCATCCCTTTCGAGGAAGTGCTGATCCCCTTCGAAACCGATGAATTCAGAAAGACCGTCGCGGATGTATCCGGCACCGGCAAGGTGCCGGTGCTGATCGACGGCGACATCCGCATCTGGGAGTCGCTCGCCATCCTCGAATATCTCGCCGAGAGGTTTCCTGACGCGGGCCTGTGGCCGAAGGATGCGGCGGCGCGCGCTCATGCCCGCGTCGTCGCCAACGAGATGCATGCCGGCTTTCAGGCAATGCGTAACGACTTGCCGGTGAATTTTGCCCGCAAGGTCATCAAACGCGAATTGTCTCCAGCGGTACAAGCCAATGTCCGCCGCATCGAAGCCTTGTGGACCGATTGCCGGGCGCGCTTTGGCGCCAAGGCCGATCGTGCCGGGCCGTTTCTGTTCGGCGCCTTCGGCAATGCGGACGCGATGTATGCGCCCGTGGTATCGCGCTTCCACACCTATGCGGTCGATGTGAATCCCACGAGCCGCGCCTATATGGACGCGGTGATGGCGCTGCCGGCGTGGAAAGAATGGCAAGCGGCGGGCGTCGCCGAGCCGTGGCTGTTTGCGGAAGACGAAGTCGATTGGCCGGTGGTGCGCCGCGCCGACGCGAAATAATCGCATCCTCAAGACGAACGAAGGATTCTCATGTCTCTCACTCTGGTTATCGGCAACAAGAATTATTCGTCCTGGTCGATGCGGCCGTGGATCGCCATGAAGGCCGCCGGCATCCCGTTCGAGGAAGTCCTGATCCCGCTGTACCGCGAGGGCAGCGCCGAGGCGATCCTGAAATATTCGCCGGCCGGCAAGGTGCCGATCCTGCATGACGGCGGCCTCAGGATCTGGGACTCGCTGTCGATCCTCGAATATCTCGCCGAGAAATTCCCCGACAAGGGCCTGTGGCCGGAGGATGCCGCGGCCCGCGCGCTGGCGCGCTCGGTGTCCGCCGAGATGCATTCCGGCTTCCAGGCGCTGCGCCAGCACTGCACCATGAATCTGTGGCTGCCGCCGAAGCCGCGGCCGATGCCGGATGAGGTCTACGCCAACATGAAGCGCATCGAGACGATCTGGGCGGACTGCCGTGCGCAATACGGCAAGGGCGGGCCGTTCCTGTTCGGCGCGCGCTTCGGCAATGCCGACGCCATGTACGCGCCGGTTGTCGGCCGCTTTTATAACTACGGCCTGCCGGTTTCGGCCGCGACCAAGGCGTATATGGACGCGGTGATGGCAACGCCGGCCTGGAAGGAGTGGCGCGAGGCCGGCGACAAGGAAACCTGGGTCATGCAGAACAACGAAGTCGACTGGCCCGTGGTGCGGGGCGTCAAGGTCGAGTAGCGGGCACCGCAACCAAAGTTCCCATCATGCGTTGACCTCCGAAGGGGCGGGAACCGGCTTTGGCCGGTTCGCTGCGCCATGGGCGGATCGAATGCATGCTGCTGAAACCGGATCACAATGTCTGGCGCATTGCGCGCGCCGGGCGCGCCGCCATGCTGGTGGACGGCGCCAATTATTTCGCCGCCGTGCGCAGCGCGATGATCAAGGCGGAGGGGTCGATCCTGATCGCGGGCTGGGACATCCATAGCCGCACCCGGCTCGTCGGCCCCTCGGGCCGCGCCGACGACGGTTATCCCGAAACCTTCGCCGAGTTCCTCGTGGCGCTGGTGACGAAGAAGCCGCAACTCGTGGTGCGGCTGCTGCTGTGGGATTTCTCCGTGCTCTACGCCGCCGAGCGCGACCCGTTCCCGACCGCGACGCTGCAATGGGCGACGCCGCCGAACATCCGCTTCTGTCTCGACGATTGCGTACCGGTGGGCTCGTCGCAGCACCAGAAGCTGGTCGCCATCGACGATCAGGTGGCGTTTTCCGGCGGCCTCGACCTCACGGTACGGCGCTGGGACACCAACGCCCACGCGGTGGACGACCCCAAGCGGGTCGATCCGGCCGGCAAACCCTATGGTCCGTTCCATGACGTGCAGATGGTTGTCGACGGCGCCGCCGCCGAAGCCCTGGGCGATCTGTTACGCGCGCGCTGGGCCTGCGCTGCCCTGGAAAAGGTGCCAGTGCTCAAGGGCGCGAGCGACCCATGGCCGGACGGCGTGACGCCCGATTTCACCGACACCGACATCGGCATCGCCCGCACCGAGCCGCGCTTTGACGGACGCGAGGAAGCGCGTGAGGTCGAGCGGCTGTTCTTCGACGCCATCGATGCCGCCGAGCGCACGATCTACATCGAGAACCAGTTTCTCACCGCGCTGCCGGTGGCGCAGCGCCTGGCCGAGCGCTTGCGCGAAAACCCCGAACTCGAGGTCCTGATCGTGTCGCCGCAGACGCATGTGTCGTGGCTCGAGGCGCAGAGCATGCGCGTCGGCCGAGCGCGCTTTGCCGCTGTGCTCGAGGAGTTCATGGGCGAGCGGGTGGCGCTGCTGCATCCAGAGGTCGAGGCGCACGGCCGCTCCGTCAACACGATGGTGCACGCCAAGGTCATGATCGTCGACGACCGCATCTTGCGCATCGGCTCGGCCAACCTCAACAACCGCTCGATGGGCACGGATACCGAATGCGATCTCATCGTCGTCGCCGACGGCGACGACCAGCGCCGCAGCATCCGGCGGCTGCGCGACACCTTGATCGGCGATCATTGCGGCGCCAGCGCCGGCGAAGTCGCTCAGGCTCTCGACGCGCTGGACGGTTCGCTGGTTCGCGTCGCGCGCTCGCTCGCGCGCAATGGCCACCGGCTGGCGCCGATCGTCGACGATCCGACGCTGCCGCGCGAGGCCTTCACCCTGATCCAGAACGTCGCCGATCCGGAACAGCCGATCGGCGCCGAGGAGTTCGTCAGCAACATGTTCGGAGGTTACGTGCCGGCTCGCAATTTCTCGACCGTCGTCAAGGCCATTGCCGCAGGCCTTGTCATCGTCGCGCTGGCGCTGGTCTGGCACTTCGTGCCGCTGGCCGATCCGCAGGCGGTCAAGGCGACGTTCTCCCAACTGTCCGACAGCCGCTGGGCGCCGGTGGCGGTCATTGGCGCCTTCGTCATTGCCGGATCGCTGATGTTTCCAGTGACGGTGCTGATTGCGGCCACCGCGGCGGCGTTCGGACCCTGGCTCGGCTTTGCCTATGCCGCGGTCGGCGCGCTGGCGAGCGCGCTGGTGACCTATGGCGTCGGCGCCGCGATCGGCAAGCGAACCATGTCGGATCTTCTCGGCCCGCGGCTCAACCGCGTGCGCGAGAAGATTGCGCGGCGCGGCGTCATCTCGGTGGCGGCGATACGTCTGGTGCCGGTCGCGCCTTTTGCCGTCGTCAATCTCGCCGCCGGCGCCAGTGCCATCCCGGTGTTCGACTACATGGTCGGCACGGTGCTCGGCATGCTGCCGGGCATGGTGATGATCTCCGCGGTCGGCAACCAGTTTGCCCGCATCCTGACGTCGCCATCGCCCGCCGACATTATGATCCTCGCGGTCGCGGTGACCGCCTGGGTCGGCCTGTCGATCGGCGTGCAGGCGGCGGTGTCGCGGTTCTGGAGCGGCGGCCGGTGACGGACACAGCGAAGCTCGACGGCTGCGTCCGGGTGATGACGTGGAACATCCACGGCACCTTGGGCCGCAATCCGCGCTTCGATCTCGTCCGCGTGGTCGATCTGATCCGGCGCTGGGATCCGGACATCGTCGCGCTGCAGGAAGTCGATTCCCGCCGGGCGCTGGCCGACGGCGCCAATCCGTTCGAGTACCTGGCCGGCGCTGTCGGCGTTTACGGCATCGGCGCCATTTCGCTGACCGGCGCCGACGGCGACTATGGGCAGATGCTGATCTCGCGCTTTCCGGTCGATCAGCAGGAGATCCACGACATTTCGTTCGGCGAGCACGAGCCGCGCCGCGCGATCCGCGCCGAGATCGCCACCCCGTTCGGCCCTCTGACCTTCGTCGCCACGCATCTTGGCCTCAGCATCGGCGAGCGGCGGCGGCAGGCGGCGATGCTGATCGAGCTTGCCGCCGGCAACGCGCCGGCCGTGGTGGCCGGCGATTTCAACGATTGGTACTGGCCGGGCTCGGTGCGATCGGTGCTGTCGCGCATTCTGGCCGGCCGCACGCGCTTTCGAACATTCCCCGCGGCGTTTCCGCTGCTGCGGCTCGACCGCATCTACTGCCGGCCGCGGATGGCGCTGGTGCGCAGCTTCGTCGATCGCAGCGCCCGCGCGCTGTCCGATCATCTGCCGGTGATCGCCGACCTGGGGCTCGAGGGGGCGGTTGCCGCTAAAGTGTAAAGATCCCACAAGACAATTAAAGATTGTGGACGGCGCAGCCTGACTATAAACTGTTGTTCTGTTGCGGATTTCCCGTTGTTCCAACGGGTTTCAGCTTTAGCTGGAGCTTGATATTTAGCAATAGCTATAGTATATGTGAGGCGATCACGTGAATTATGTGAACCTCGGCGACATCTCATCAGAGCAAGAGCTTCAAATGGTGATCGCCAACGTCAGCAGCGGGAGCGATTCGCGCCATCGCATCGAGCAACTGGTCGAGCTTCTGAACATGGTCTCCGAGACTGAACGACGAGGCGTGCGCACCGAAGCCAAGCGATGGGAACATTACGATGCGACCGTCAAGCTGTATCGCGGCCGCGCCAAAAGCGAGGCGGCAATCTGGGCGGCGGTCGCCATTGGCGATAACCAGCGTTCGGTGACGTTGATCAAGATCGTCGATTGGTATCGCGACGGCGATCTCGAGCACAGTGGTCTGCTGGCCGACGCGCTGGATCGGTACGCGCGCGGGACCGTTATTCCGGGAACGGCGATATGACGGACGCGAACAAGCTTCTCCATGAGTTGCGATCGGGCGATCGTCGTTTCGACGAAGCCCAGGCCGTGGTTGAGTTCGTCCGCTCTGCCGCGCGCGTGCTTGCAGATATGCGCGAAAGGGCAGGATGGACGCAGGCGCAGCTCGCCGATTATCTCGGCGTAACCGTGGGCCGCGTTTCGCAGCTCGAAAGCGGCGCATTGCGCCATGCGCCGAGCTTGAAAATGATGGCGCGCATCGCCTTTGCATGTCGGGAGTTGATCGATGTCAGCTCGGTCCCTTTGCGCACCGAGGCTGAATTGCTCGCACGTGCGGAATTGACAAGGGCGGAAGAACTCGCCGAGGCACTTCGGCGCGAGATGTTTGAGGCGCAGGACCGCGAAGCCGCAGCGGCGGAGGAGGCCCCGAGCGAGACGATCGCCGGCAAGCCCGCTTTTTACGGGGAGTGATCGGGTCGCTGTCCGTCACGACTCGAAAGTCGGAAGGGAGAGGAGACACGCAATGTCCTGGCCCGTAACGATTCCTCCCTATCTCGGCATGGGCGCCGCCTTGTTGGGGTTGATCGGATCGGGAATCATTCTTTATGCGACCTGGGGCACCATCGGTTTGCGCCGGTCGATCGTCCTGGCGAACGAGGTCCGTGTCACCGATCGGACCGTCGCGGCGGCCATTCTCATTCTGAAGGGCGAACTCACCCAAATTCAGCTCGATGAGCTGAAGTTCGAGCACCGTTGCTACCAAGTCGGAATGGGCTTCCTCGCTGCCGGCTTTTTGCTCGCTCTCGTTCGCGAATTTTTGTAGCCGCAAAAACAAAGGCCCGGCGGGGGAGGCGCCGGACCTTCGCTCAGTCTTGGAGGTTCTTCGTCGTGAAGGCCGCGCGCGTTAGCGGTCGAGCGCTTCCTTGATCTTGTCCTTGGCGCCGCCGACGGCGTTCTGCACCTTGCCTTCGACCTGATCGGCCTTGCCTTCGCCCTGCAGCTTGGCGTCGCCGGTCAATTCGCCGGCGGCTTCCTTCACCTTACCCTTGGCCTGTTTGAAGCTGCCTTCGATACGGTCCTTGTTCATTGCTTCCTCGCATGTTGGCGTGAACTCGCGAAGACAACGCGCTGACGGCGCCGCCTGTTCCGCGCATCAGCCATCCAGGCGCATCCGTCATGACGGAACAAAGACGCGCCTGGCCCCGCGGCGGCCTTGGCCGCCACGGGGCTGACGCAATTGACGCAGCGCGTAAGAGCCCAGGCGACCGCCGACTTACTTGGCGAGATCCTTGGCCTTGACCTTGCCGTTATCCGTCGACTTGTCGTTCGGGTTGACGGTGCTCGAGGCGCCGCTGCCGGTCGTAGCCGAGGGCGTCTTGGCCGAGCCCGAGCCCATGGTCTTGGTCGCGTTCGATTGCATGCCGCTCTTCGGCGCCATGCCGCTGTCGGTCGGCTTCTTGTTGATGTCGGCGTTGTTTTCCGACTGCGCCTGCTGATCGGGCTTGACCTTGGCCGAGCCCTTCATGTCGGCGGAACCCTTGGTCTGCATGCCGCTCTTGCCGGCGTTGCCTTCCGAAGTCGGCGCGGCATTGATGCTGCCGGAATTGGTGGTCGCTCCCGGCGTGCTCTGCGCGTGGGCCAGCGACATGCCGGCGATCAGCGCGACGGCGGCTGTCATGGTTGTCAGCGTTTTCATCGTCATCCTCCTTGTTTGTTTATCGGGGTGTCTTGGGGACACACACGCGGAGACAACGGTTGACGGAACAGCCATGTTCCCGGAACCCGATGAATTTTGGCGAACAGGCGAAAACGCCGCAGCGCGGATGTGAGTCCGCGCTGCGCCTGTGTTTCAAATTTGTCGTCGTGTCATTTGACGCATCGCGTCAGGCATCGAGCACGGCGACGATCTCGCGCGTGCCGGGATCGATGACGACGATGGTGTCGCCGACGATGATGTAGTCGAAGCCACGCCATTGCGGATAGATGGTCACGACCTCGACCGGCAGCGGATAGTAGTGCACCGTCTGCGGAATGCGCGTGCCGACGCGGACCTCGACATTCAGCTTCACCGGCTCGACCTTGTGCTGCTTGATCACGCTGGTGATCTTGGTGCGCTGTTCGGTCGTCAGGTTGGCGTGCGCGCCGGCCGCGCCCTGGCCGGTGGTGGACGTCTTGCCGGCCGTGTTGCTGTTCGACTTGGCGTCGTTGGCGTGGGCGTCGGTGCTGCCTTTCATCTCCGCCTTCGGCGACGCGCCGGAGCCGCGTTGCGACGCGTCACCCTTCATCGGAGTGTCGCTCTTGTGGCCGACGGCCGGGCTGTCGGCTTTGCCGCCCTCGTTGGCGCCGGGCTTTAGGTTCGACGGCGCCTGGCCGGTGGTTTCCGGCTTGGCGGCGGGGCTGGCGGCCGGGCCGTGCTGGCCGGCATGCATCGGCGGCGCGGTCTTTTCCGCCGGGACGTTCTGCTGCGCGGAGGGGGCGGGCTGCGCCGCAGGTTGCTGGGCATAGGCCGCACCGACGCCGAGGGCGAGGATGGCGGCGGCGCTGCATAACAGTCGGGACTTCGTCATCTGGTGTTCCTCTCTGATCACCCCCCGAAGTCACGAGCGACGCCCTAGGAACGCGGTATGAGCCGACCCGTTCCCCGCCAAACGTGGGCAATCCCGCAGAGGCGGCATTGCCGGCATTGCCAATCGGCCCGAAGGGCCGCCATTGAAATGCCGGTTCCGCCGGGGCACCTTGGGCCTCATTCGAATGCGGCGGCGATTCCGCCGCCCGGGAGGCCATACCTTGACGATCCTGTCGTCGTCGATCGACGTGTCATCGACGGAATTTGCCAGCAACGCGCAGCGCATGCGCGCCCTGATCGAGGAGTTGCGCACGCGGCGCGCGGAGGCCGCGCTCGGCGGCAACGAAAAGGCGAGGGCGCGCCATGTCGGCCGCGGTAAATTGCTGCCGCGCGACCGCGTCATGAACCTGATTGATCCGGGTTCGCCGTTCCTCGAGATCGGCGCGCTCGCCGCCTACGGCATGTACGACGACGCCATCCACGGCGCCGGCATGATCGCCGGCATCGGCCGGGTCGAAGGCCGCGAAGTGATGATCGTGTGCAACGACAGTACGATCAAAGGCGGCACCTATTACCCGATGACGGTGAAGAAGCATCTGCGCGCCCAGGAGATCGCGCGCGAGAACCGCTTGCCCTGCGTCTACCTCGTCGACTCAGGCGGCGCCAATTTGCCGCACCAGACCGACGTGTTTCCCGACCGCGAGCATTTCGGCCGCATCTTCTATAACCAGGCGACGTTGTCGAGCTTGCGCATTCCGCAGATCGCGGTGGTGATGGGTTCCTGCACCGCGGGCGGCGCCTATGTGCCGGCGATGTCGGACGAGACCATCATCGTCAAAAATCAAGGCACCATCTTCCTCGGCGGCCCGCCTCTGGTGAAGGCGGCGACCGGCGAAGTGGTCAGCGCCGAGGATCTCGGCGGCGGCGACCTGCATGCGCGCAAGTCCGGCGTCGTCGATCACCTGGCGCAGGACGATCATCATGCGCTGTCGCTTGCCCGCCGGATCGTCGCCAATCTCAACAGCCGCAAGGATGTCGATATTGCGCTGTCGAACCCGCGCGAGCCGCTCTACGCCGCCGCCGAACTCGACGGCCTGGTGCCGGTCGATCTTAAGAAGCAGTACGACATCCGCGAAGTGATCGCGCGGCTGGTCGACGGCTCCGAGTTCGACGAGTTCAAGCAGCTTTACGGCACGACGCTCGTCTGCGGCTTTGCCCGCATCCACGGCATGCCGGTCGGCATCCTCGGCAATAACGGCATCCTGTTCTCGGAGAGCGCGCTCAAGGGCGCGCACTTCATCGAGCTGTGCTGCCAGCGCCGCATTCCGCTGTTGTTCCTGCAGAACATCGTCGGCTTCATGGTCGGGCGTGATTACGAGGCCGGCGGCATCGCCAAGGACGGCGCCAAGCTCGTCACCGCGGTGGCCTGCGCGCAGGTGCCGAAGATCACGGTGATCGTCGGCGGCTCTTACGGCGCCGGCAATTACGGCATGTGCGGCCGGGCCTACTCGCCGCGCTTCCTGTTCACCTGGCCGAATGCGCGCATCTCGGTGATGGGCGGCGAACAGGCGGCCTCGGTGCTGGCCACCGTCAAGCGCGACAACATCGAAGCGGGCGGCGGCAAGTGGTCGGAGGTCGAAGAGGAAGAATTCAAGACGCCGATCCGCGAGCAGTACGAGGAAGAGGGCAATCCCTATTACGCCACGGCGCGGCTGTGGGACGACGGCATCATCGCGCCGTCGGAAACGCGCCGTGTGCTGGCCTTGGCCTTCAGCGCCGCGCTCAACGCGCCGGTGCCGGAGACGAGGTTCGGGGTTTTTAGGATGTAGGGGGCGTCCCACGCTCGTCATGGCCGGGCTTGTCCCGGCCATCCACGCCTTGTTGGACAGCATTTCCGACACCACGGTGGTAACCAAACGAGCATGCCGGTTGATCTCCAGATAGGCTTCATCCTTGTCGGCCTGTTTGCAATCATTACAGCGGCCAATTGGATGCTCACGTCGCAGTGCATGTCCGCGATCCAAGGTGACCCTGCCGAGGCGCGACTGAAAAGCGACGTAGCGGCAACAAGACCGTCGCGCTTCATATCGTCACTTGGAGAGGGCCACCCATCGGACACGCGAATATGGCAGGCGTTGCGGCGCGCCGACTATCTGCCGAATGCCATACAGCGCAAGGCGCGAATCATAGGGTGGCTTTACGAGCTTGCGAGGCTGATCTTTATTCTTGCGGTTGCGACCATCGTCGCGGCTACCATTGTGCGGTGACGAAGAATTGTAAACGTCATGTCCAGCAAACCCAAAAAAACACCCGGCCACTCCTGGGACGTCTTCATCCGCTATCTCGAGGATGGCGACGACGATAGCCTTCAGGTTGAAGGCTGCTGGACGCCGGAGGAGGCGATCGCCAAGGCGCGCGACGAGCTCAACGCCTACGCCAAGAGCGAAGACGACAAGGACCAGTTCGAGATCGTCGCCGTGGTGCGCTCGGACGCGGAGATTTAGAATTCCTCTTCGTCGTGCCCGGCCAGGGCCCGCCGAAGACCGGCGTGAACGCCTGAGGTGCCGGGCATCCAGGCTTTAAAGTGAGCGTTTCGATAAAGCCATGGATGGCCGGGGCCAGCCCGGCCATGACGAAATAACAATTGTGGGTTAGTCTCGCCCTGTCCAAAAGTTGTCAGCAAGGGCGATCGTCATGAAAACCCTCACTGCTTTCGCCGCCGCCGGACTTGTCCTACTGGCGTCTCCCGCCTTCGCCGCCACCCAGCTCCAGCCCGGCGAATGGCAGACCACCGAGACCGGCACCGAGAACGGCCAGGCCGTGCCGCCGAAGGTCGACAAGGAATGCATCGCCGAGGACGAGGCGCGCGATGCCGCCAGTCTCGTCAACGAAATGAAGAAGGAAATCACCGGGCAGGGCGTGGCCTGTCAGACCGCCGACGTGCAGCAGAACGGCGACACGGTCACCTACACGCTGAAATGCGCCATGCAGCAGCAGTTCGTCTTCAACATCAGCGGCACCTATACGCTGCAGTCGCCGACGCGCTACAGCGGCCGCATGAAATCCGAGATCACGATGATGGGGCAGAAGGCGGTGTCCGACAAGGCGGTCGAGGCCGTCCGCATCGGGGACTGCAAACCGGGCGCGGGAAAGAATTAGTCCCAGCCGCGACAGGCGCCGGCCTGACGGTCTAGAATGCGCCGGCGAACTGCCTCCGGCGCCGTGGCGCCGGAGCCCCATAAAAACCACGTCCTGCCGCTAGTCGGCCCCCGCGCGGGGCGGCGCAATCCGGATCAATTCTGCATGAGGGTGACGCGGGCAAAGTGCATCGGCCTGGTGGCGGGCGCCATCCTGAGCGGGCAGGCGGCTTCCGCCGCCCCGCCGCCGCGCCACAACGACAGCGCCACGGCGGCGCGCATCAAGGCGATCGTCCAGACGATGAAGAATCTGGCGCCGAACGAGCGCGCCGAGCAGCGCTGCAACGCCAAGGCGCTCGGCGTCATCACCCGCGAGCAGAAAGGCTTCCGGCCCGACGAGATCATCGCTTACGCTTTCGCCGACGTCGCCATCGACAAGGGGCGGGTGCTGGCGCGCGGCGCCGCTTTCCGCAATCGCGGCGAGTGGTACCGGCTGTCCTATCAATGCCAGACCGCCGACGAAGGGCTGTCCATCGCCTCGTTCAGCTATACGATTGGCAGCCGCGTGCCGAAGGATCAATGGGCCGAACATTATCTGGTGCCGCAGTGACGCCGTCGCGCGCCGTCTTGCCAGGGAGCCGTTGCCAGTGACTTTCAAGTCCGCACTCATCGTCGGCGCCGGCTCCGGCCTGTCGGCTTCGCTCGCCAAGCTGATGCTCAAGGACGGCATGCAGGTGGCGCTGGCCGCGCGCTCCACGACCAAGCTCAAGGAGTTCGCCGACTTGACCGGCGCGCGCACGTTCGAGTGCGATGCGGCCCAGGTCTACGACATCGAGAAACTGTTCGACGATCTCGACGCGGCGAACCTCACGCCCGATGTCGTCGTCTACAACCCGAGCTACCGCGTGCGCGGGCCGCTCATTGAGCTCGATCCGGCCGAAGTCGAGAAGACATTGGCGATCACCGCCTTCGGCGGCTTCCTCACGGCGCAGCAGGCGGTGCGGCGTATGCTGCCCAAAGCTGAGGGCGCGCTGCTGTTCACCGGCGCCTCGGCCAGCGTGAAGGGCTATGCGCAGTCGGCGCCCTTCGCCATGGGCAAGTTCGCATTGCGCGGCCTCGCGCAAAGTCTGGCCCGCGAGCTCGGGCCGCAGGGCATCCACGTCGCGCATTTCGTGATCGACGGCGGCATCCGCAGCGCGCGCCGGTCGCCCGATCCCGCGAGCCCCGACGCGATGCTCGATCCCGACGCCATTGCGCAGACCTACATGCAGACGCTAAAGCAGCCGCGCAGCGCCTGGAGCTTCGAGGTCGAGCTGCGCCCCTGGGTCGAGAAGTTCTAGAAGGCCGGTCATGTTGCGTTCGTTGCTCGCCGCCCTTGCCATGGGCGCCCTGGTGCCGCTGGTCGCGCTGGCGCAAACGCCGGCGCCGCAGCCGGCGGACAGCAAGCCCGCCGAGATAAAACCCGAAGCGAAATCGGCGGCGCCGAAGGCCTACATTCCAGGCCTCGAGCAGTTCATGAACGTCATCCTCACCGAGCACAACAAGCTGTGGTTCGCCGGCCGGGCGCGCAATTGGCCGCTGGCGGCCTATGAGCTCGGCGAGATCAAGGAAGTGATGAGCGACGTGCAGGACTACGTGCCGGTGTTCAAGAGCCTGCCGCTCGCCGAGATGATGGACGCCGTCATCGTCAAGGAAGTCGCCGATCTGGAAAAGGCGATCGAGGCCAAGGATGCGAAGAAGTTCGCCGCCGGCTTCGACCGGCTGAGCGCGGCCTGCAACGCCTGCCATCAGGCGACCGAGAACGGTTTCATCGTCATCAAGCGGCCGACCCGGCCGGTCTTTACCAATCAGGACTTTCGCCCCCATGACAATCGCGCGCGATGAACTTTCGGAATTTGCGCCCGCCGGCACTTTGCGCGGCGGCGTGGTGGTGGCGCCGGTCAAATCGGTGTCCTTCGTGACCAAAGGCGATGACGGCGCCGTGCACGGCGTGCCGGTCGATCTCATGCGCGGCTTCGCCGCCAGCCTCGGCGTGCCGTTGACGCTGGCTGAGTTCCCCAACTCCGGCCAGTTGACCGACGCCGTCGCGGAAGGGCGCTGCGACATAGCCTTCATGCCGCGCGACGCGGCGCGCGAGGCGCGCGTCGCCTTCGGGCCGAGTGTCTATCTGATGGCCAGCACCTATCTGGTGCCGGCGGGGTCCGCCATCCACGGCGTCGATGAGGTCAATCGCGCCGGCGTGCGCATCGTCGCCATCGCCAACACCACGACGGCGCGCAGCGCGCGCCGTACCGCGCCGCTCGCCAGCATCGAGGAGGTCGCCAGCGTCGACATCATGACGGCGATGGCGCAGCGCGGCGACGGCGATGCCTTTGCGCTGTCACATGACTCGTTTCTCGGCCTGCTGCCGCGCCTGCCGGGCGCGCGCATTCTGCCCGGCCAGTTCCAGCAGACGGGCGTGGGCGTTGCGGTTCCGCCGGGCCGGCCGCGCGCGCTGGCGCTGGCGAGCGGTCTCGTCGAGGAGGCGAAAGCGTCCGGTCTCGCTAGGCGCGCCTTCGATGCGGCTGGGTTCACTGCACTCGCCGTGGCGCCGCGCGAGGCGTGAACGCGTTACCGGTTGCACGCCCGATCGTCAGCGGTGCGATCGTAACACCCCTTGCGAGCGGGCATCAGCGTTGCGGAACTGGCGCATGTGCGCGTGCATTGTTTTGCTAATGTCCCGCATACCGACCGGGGGCGAAACGATTGCATGAAGCGCAAGGAGTTTGCCATGACCTATCGCGTCTACAGCGGCCCGAAGGGCGCGCCGGATCCTTCACCGATCGAAAAGCAGAAGATGCTTTACAAGGAGTTCGTCTCGCTCGACGAAGCCTTGTGGTGGGCCAATCATCTGTCGCGGCGTGATCGCGTCGCCTTGGCGATTGAAGGCGATGACGGCACGCTGCTCGACCGCCGTGCCATTGGCGCTGCGATCGGTTCCTCGGGCCTGCATGCCCGCTCGGCGTGAGCGCATGCCGCCGAGGGCCGCCTGAATACAAAATGCAAAAAGCCCCGCCGGAACCGGCGGGGCTTTTCTGATGTCCGTGACTTCGTCGGAACGCTCGCGGTTAGCCGCGAGGTTCATCCTGACGCACGGCACGCTCGGCCTGCACGTTGGCCGTGACGCGGTTCCACTGGTGGCGCGCACCTTCGGTGAGTTCGTGCCATTTCACGCCGACGACGTCCCAGTTCACCATCGGTCGTGACGCCAGGGTGTTCGCGCTTCCGGTCGTGGTGTCGCCGGCCGCCGTGTTGCCTTGGCCGCTGTCATAGATGTAGGCGCCGCCGATCGTCAGGAAGGCGCCCAGGATCATGCCCAACAACAGTCGCATGGTAGTCCACTCCGGTGGTTGGCAGGGTCTCGTCGCAAGCGAACGCTCGACCGGGTCCAAAGTTCCCGCCGACTTGTGCCGGGACGGTACGGCCATTTGGCCCCGGCGGTCCTCCTTCGGCATTTGCATAGAAACAACATGCATAGCCGCTGGTATGATTTGAAGCTATTGAAATATCAGGGGTTTTTAACCAAAAAACTTCCCACCTTCGGCGAAATTGCTGTTATATTAGAAATATGGGTACACAGTCGCAGAAGGCCGCCCGGCGGCCGGCCAAGTCCTCCCGGCGCACCGTCAAGAAGGTCACCAAAACGGCGCGGGCTTCCGAAAAGAAGTCCAAATCGTCACGGGCGCGGGCGACCGCGCGGACGTCGCGCGCCGCCACCCTGAGCTCGGCGAAAGCGCCGCGCAAGAACGGGGCGAAGGTAGCGGCCGCGACCAAGCCGGCGGTGAAGCCCGCGGAAAAGGCGGTTGCCAAGCAGGCGATCAAGGCGGCGACCAAGCCGACCGACAAGCTGGGGGCCAAGCCGGCGGTGAAGGCTGCCGGCAAGCCGGCCGAGAAGGCCGTGGCCAAGCACGTCTCGAAGATTGCCGCCAATATCGCGGCCAAGGCCGCCGCCAAGGAAGCGCTCAAGGCGCGCCAGGTGGAAAAGGAAAGTCTGTCAGAAAGCGCGCTGGTCGCGCTGACCATGATCCGGACCTTCTCGCCGCCGGTGCAGCCGGTTCAGGCGCCGGAACCGGCACCGACCAACGCCGCCTACAAGTACAAGGTTGGAGACAACGTGTACTTCACGTCGCCGAGCTTCGGCCGCGCCGCCGCCAGCGGCGCCTATACGGTGATCAAGGTGCTGCCGTCGGACGGCGAGGACCGCCAGTACCGGATCAAGAGTTCCGTCGAGGCCTTCGAGCGCGTCGCCAAGGAAAGCCAGCTCGAGCGCATCTGACGCGCGTCGCGCCTCCGTCGTTGCTTTCGGCTATACTCGTTCCCAGCATTGAATCGCAGCGGGGAGGGGTGAGCCGATGCCGATCTACATCACGCAGGGCCGATACACGCGTGACGCCATCAAGGGCATGCTGGTCAAGCCCGAGGATCGCGCCGAGGCGGTGTCGCGCCTGCTGAGCAAGGTCGGCGGCCGGCTGGTCGGCTATTACGTCACTTTCGGCGAATACGATTTTCTCCTGATTGCGGACGCACCGGACAACACGCAAATGGCGGCGGCACTGCTCGCCGCCGGTTCCGGCGCCGGTGTCACTGACCTCAAAACCACCGTGGCGATGACGTCGATCGAGGCCAAGGGCGCCTTTGCCGCCGCCTCCGACCTTGCCCCGGGCTTCAAGTCCGCCGGCGGCGTCTAAAAAATCCGCTGACATCGGCAGCCGTCGGGAATAAACCTCGCTTTGGCGACATTTCTCCTTGTCGCCCATAACAATCGACAGAGGAAACACCCGATGCGCGTTTTACTGCGCCTGATCGCGCTGGCCGTTGTTGCGGCTTGCTGCGCGGCTCCGGCTTTAGCCGACACCTATCCCAGCCGCGTTGTGAAAATCATTGTGCCGTTCGGCGCCGGTGGCCCGGCTGACGTCTATGCGCGCGTGCTGGCCAAATATCTCTCCGACGAGACCAGTCAGTCCTTCGTGGTCGAGGACCGCCCCGGCGCGGGCTCGCTGATCGGCACCGACGCCGTCGCGAAGTCGGCCCCCGACGGCTACACGCTGCTTCTGATGTCGAACACCCACACCACCAATGAATCGCTGATCCCGAACAAGCCGTTCCAGTTGATGCGCGACTTCGTGCCGGTCGCCAGCATCAACTATTCCGACCTGATCATGGTGGTGCATCCGTCGGTGCCGGCGAACAACGTCGCCGAGTTCATCGCGCTGGCGCAGAAGGAACCGGGCAAGCTGAATTACGCGTCGTCGGGCCCCGGCACGCCGTATCACATGGCCGGCGAGCTGTTCAAAGCCATGAGCCACACCAACATCGTCCACGTGCCGCACCGCGCTTCGGGCGACGCGCGCAACAGCGTGCTGGCCGGCACCGTGCAGATGATGTTCGACGCCGTGACGACGATGACGGCGCTTGCCAAGGACGGCAAGGTCAAGGCGCTCGCCACCACCGGCCTCAAGCGCAACCCGCTGACGCCGGACCTGCCGACGGTGGCCGAGACCGTGCCGGGATACGAGGCGACCATCTGGCTCGGCCTGATGGCGCCGAAGGGCACGCCGCCGGACGTCGTCGCCTTCCTCAACAAGGCGGTCAACAAGGCGATCGCGCTGCCGGAGGTGAAGGAAGCCTGGCTCAAGCAGGGCGCCATCCCGATGCCGATGACGCCGCCCGAGTTCGAGGCCTACCTCAAGAAAGACATCGCCAAATGGGCCGAGGTCGTGAAGGTGTCCGGCGCCACCGTGCGCTGACCTGAGGCGCTGCGGGTATCGCGTCGCGAAATTGTCTGTTCCTGGCCGCAATTTGAGGGCAGGAGGTGCTTCCGGCTATTATGGGCCGGAAGCGGACCGGGCGAGGAGTGCCGATACCATCATGACGACCCTTTATCGGCTGATCGTGCCGGGCCTTCTGCTGGCGGTCGCGCTCGCCGGCGTTTTCGTCGTTGTCGATACGCTCGGCCGCAACGAGCGCGCCGCCGAGCGGCGGGCGCTGATCGCGCGCAGCGACGATCTCACGGCGCGCGCGCTTTCCGCCAATTCGGCGCTGTCCTGCCTCGACGCCGCCGCCGGCGACGCCACCGAGACCGCCTGCGAGGCCGCGGTGTTTGCCTCGCCGCAGGCGACCGCCGCCGCCGTCGCCTATATCGGCGCGCGCCTCGATCTCCTGGCCGACGCCAGGGACAGGCCGGAGCTGGCGTCGCGGCTCGCCGGCACGCGCCGCGCCATCGAGCTCGACCGCTACGGCGTTGCCGCCCATGTGCTGAGCGAGCGCGATGGCTGCACTGCGGTCCAGTGTCCGGCCTTCGCGCTGGTGTCGGACGCCAACATGCTCAAGTCGAACATCAAGGCGCAGACTTTCGACCAGTACGTATCGCGCCACGCCGCCGCCTGGAATGCGCCCGCCGCGGCGCAGCCGGCCGCGCCGGCGGTGTCGCAGGCCGTGCCGCCAGTGGCGCTGCCACAGACCGCGTCGGCGCAGCCGCCGGCCGAGGCCCGTCCGGTGTCGTCGAAATACGACTTCCCCTCGGCCGCCTCGATTCCGCCGGTCAGCATCATGAATTCCGAGCCGCCGCTGTCGAAGGAGGCCGCCGCGGCCAAGGCCGAGGCGCTGGTCCAGGCCGCGCCGGGGGACAAGACGCCGCCGCTGCCGCTTGACCCCGCCAAAACCCCGGTGCCGCCAAAGCGTCCACAGGCGGCCAACGAACCGGCGGACATCGCCCCGGCGCGCTAGTAGAAATCGTCATGGCCGGGCTCGTCCCGGCCATCCACGTCTTCCTGTGTTGCCAAAGGCGTGGATGCCCGGCACAAGGCCGGGCATGACGTTGAGATGAAATCCGGGGCGTCAATGTTCAAATCCGTCCTCATCGCCAATCGCGGCGAAATCGCCTGCCGCATCATGCGCACCGCCAAGCGGCTGGGCATGCGCACCATCGCCGTCTATTCGCAGGCCGACGCGCACGCGCTGCACGTCAAGCTGGCCGACGAGGCGCACCTGATCGGGCCGGCGCCCGCGGCGCAGAGCTACCTCGTCATCGACAAGATCATCGCCGCCGCCAGGGCCTCCAGGGCCGAGTGCATCCATCCCGGCTACGGCTTCCTGTCCGAGAACACCACTTTCGCCAAGGCCTGCACCGAGGCCGGCATCGTCTTCGTCGGTCCGCCGCCGGCGGCGATCGAGGCCATGGGCCTCAAGGACCGCGCCAAGGCGCTGATGGAGAAGGCCGGCGTGCCGGTGGTGCCCGGCTATCACGGCGACAACCAGGATCCGACGCTGCTCAAGCGCAAGGCTTACGAGATCGGCTATCCCGTGCTGATCAAGGCTGTCGCGGGCGGCGGCGGCAAGGGCATGCGCCGCGTCGACAAGCACGCCGATTTCGACGACGCGCTCGAAGGCGCGATGCGCGAGGCGCAGAACGCCTTTGGCGATGCCCGCGTGCTGATCGAGAAATACGTCACCGCGCCGCGCCACATCGAGATGCAGGTGTTCGCCGACAGCCATGGCGACGCCATCCATCTCAACGAGCGCGACTGCTCGCTGCAGCGCCGCCATCAGAAGGTGATCGAGGAAGCGCCCGCGCCGGGCATGAGCGCGAGCTTGCGCGCCGAGATGGGCGCCGCCGCCGTCGCCGCCGCTAAGGCCTGCGGCTATGTCGGCGCCGGCACCATCGAGTTCATCGCCGACGGCGCCGGCGGACTGAAAAGCGGCGGCTTCTGGTTCATGGAGATGAACACGCGGCTGCAGGTCGAACATCCGGTGACGGAAGCGATCACCGGTCTTGACCTCGTCGAATGGCAATTCCGCATCGCCAACGGCGAGGCGCTGCCGCTCAAGCAGGATCAGGTGCCGCTCGAAGGCCATGCCGTCGAGGCGCGGCTCTACGCCGAGGATCCGGAAAAGTCGTTCCTGCCGTCCACCGGCCGGCTGATCGCGCTCGATTTCCCCAAGGCCGAGGGGCTGCGTGTCGATACCGGCGTGGAGACCGGCGATGACGTCACGCCGTTCTACGATCCGATGATCGCCAAGCTGATCGCCCGCGCGCCGACGCGCACCGAAGCGCTCGATCGTCTCGCCGACGCGCTGGATGCCACCGTCGTCATCGGCCCGCGCAGCAATGCCGGCTTCCTCGCCGCGCTCGCCCGCGCCCCGGATTTCCGCAACGGCGACTTCGACACCGGCTTCATCGACGCGCATCTCGCCGAACTCGGGGCCGGGCCGCAGCCGCTCGATCGCGCGGCGGTCGCCTTCGGCGCGCAGGCGCTGCTCGAGCGCGAGCGCGAATTGCTCGCCGAGCGCACCGCCAGTTTCGACTCGCCGTGGGATACCGATGACGGCTTCCAGCTCTCCGGCACGCGGCGGCTGATGGTGCCGCTCACCGCCGAGGGCCACAACCTCAATGCCGAGATCGTCTACGAGGGCGGTGAGGCGGCCTTGCATGTCGAAGGCGCCGGCCCGGCCGACGACGCGACGGCGATTGCCACCGCGGACGCGGTCTATGTGCTGCGCCGCGGCCGCCAGACCAAACTGTCGCTGCGCGACCTCAGCCTCGAGGAAGGCGCGGGCAACGGCGGTGGCGGCCTCATCCGCGCGCCGATGCACGGCAAGGTGCTGGCGGTGCTGGTGGAGCAGGGCGCTTCGGTGGCGCGCGGCCAGCGTCTCGCCATCATCGAGGCGATGAAGATGGAGCACACGCTCACCGCTTCGATCGACGGCACCGTGGCCGAGATCGCCGCCACGGTCGGCGCCCAGATCGCCGAAGGCGCCAAGGTGATGGTGATCGCGGGCGCGGCGGAGTGACAGACATGAGCACCGCCGCCATACCTGCGGACCAACCGCCGTCGCTGATCCGGCTGCATTATCTCTGGTACGTCGCCGGGGCTCTGGCCGTCATGGTCGCTGCCATTGTCAGCCGCAACATCTGGTTCCTGAACTGGGTGCACGTCATGTGCGGCGTGCTGTGGACCGGCATCGATCTCTTCATGGGCTTTGTCCTCGGGCCGATCATGCGCACGCTGGACATCTCCGTCCGCAAGCAGATCCTGCTCAAGCTGACGCCGCGCACGCTGTTTCTCATGCCGACTTTGTCGATCATCACCGGCACCGCCGGCTGGTTTCTCGCCGTCGAGCTCGGCTTCACCGCGCTGGAGTGGCCGCAGATCGCCTGGGTCTACGGCGCGCTCATCCTGGTCACGCTGATGACGATCCAGGGGCTCGGTTACCTGCTGCCGACCAATCTCCGCGTCTGCTTCGAGTTGCAGAAGGCGCAGCCCGACGGCGCCAAGATTCGCCGCCTGATGAGCGGCTATTTCTACGCTGTCGCCGCGCAGGGCCTGATGCAGGTCGCCATCATCGTCATCATGGCGAAGTTCGTTTCCGGGATTTGACAGCTGACATGCCGCTGCATCTCATCAAACTCTCGGTCGGAACCGACTCCATCGCCGACCTGCAAGGCTGGATCGACGACAAGATCAAGGCGCAGAAGAAGCGCGGCGTGAAGAAGCCGGAGCGCATCCACACCACGCGCATGGTGCCCAAGCGCGCCGACGAGCTGAAGGACGGCGGTTCGATCTACTGGGTGATCAAGGGCCAGATCCTGTGCCGCGAGACGATCATCGACATCAGGCCCTTCACCGACAAGGACGGCATCCACCGCTGCAAACTGGTGCTCGATCCCAAATGCGTGCCGGTCGAGCCGCGGCCGCGCTCGGCGTTTCAGGGCTGGCGCTATCTCCTGGATAAGGAAGCGCCGCGCGATCTCACCAAGGCGGCCAAGGGCGCGGTCAACATGCCCGAGGACATGCGCCGCGAACTGATGCAGTTGGGGTTGCTGTAATCGCCCGGGACCGTCGCGCGTTCGATGCGCTAAGGCTGCACCAGCCAGTAGCCGCCGACGACCAGCAGCAGAGCGAGCGCGACGATAATGCTCAGCACCGCGCCGGCGATCGCCGCCAGGCCGTGGGCATCCAGCCAGCCTTGCAGTGCTTTCCCCATCGCGTGCTCCCGACGTGCCGAATGTCGCCGCCGGCAACTTATCAGGTGAGCGGAGGGCATCCAATGGATCCGTCGAACCGGGGCGCGGCCAAAGGCCGCGAACCCGAAATCCGGCGCGGGAGGGCGGGGCTGGATGCCGGTCCGCGCTTGCGGCTTGTCCCGGAGCGGCGGCTAGAAAATAGTCCTTGACTGTTATTCCTAGCATAGGATAGTTTCTCCGCTGTCCGATCCTGCCGGGGGCGTCAGCTAGAGGCGTCTTGATGATGGGAAAGGATGCGGTGCCCGCGGGCCCGGGGATTACGCATCCCGGGCGCTCGGGCGGCGCCGGGGCTCCGCCCGCCGGCACTAGGACCGGCCGCGAGGAGCTCGCTGATGGTGAGCGCTACCCGTTTTCC
>JAFEFL010000016.1 GCA_018240595.1 Pseudomonadota bacterium
CTGCGCGCGGGACGCCGGGGAAACCGGCACTCCGTGGATACCCTGTGCACTTCTTGTTGCAACACCGTGCACAGACCTGCGGGGTCGTACGGACCCCGGCGTTCCGCGCGCCCTCGTTATCGGGGCGCAGGCTGGGAATGCGAATGGGAAGGCGGCCTGCCCGGGGCCGATCAAAGAATGCGGGCGATGACGCATGTCTGCTCTTCTTCGCGCACCCTCGCCCTCCACGGGAGGGTGAGCGAAGCCCGCAATTGACAATGATCAACACCGGCCGATGCTCTCACGCCATGCTTCCAGGATCCGGGACCGAAACGCCGTGCTGATCGCGCTCTTTGCCGACATCCATGCCAACCGCCAGGCGTTCGAGGCCTGTCTGGCGCACGCGCGCGACCAGGGCGCCCAGCGCACGGTGCTGCTCGGCGATTATGTCGGCTATGGCGGCGATCCCGACTGGGTGGTGCAGCGTGTCATGGACCTCGCCGAGGATGGCGCCACGCTCGTGCTCGGCAATCACGACGCTGCCATCGGCGGCTCGACCGACGGCATGAACGTCGAGGCGCGCGTCGCCATCGAATGGACGCGCACCGAGCTCGGCAAGCCGGCGCGCGACTTTCTCGCCGCCCTGCCCCTGACGCAGGCCGACTACGACCGGCTCTATGTGCATTCGGAGGCCAGCGATCCGAAGAAGTGGACCTACGTCACCGGCACGCTGGAAGCCGCCAACAGCCTCGCGGCGACGCAGGCGCATGTCACCTTCTGCGGCCACATCCACCGGCCGGCGCTCTACAGCCTGTCGGCGACGGCGAAGATGACGTCCTTCACGCCGACCGCGGGCGCCGGCGTGCCGTTGCTGCCGGGACGGCGCTGGCTCGCGGTGCTGGGGTCAGTCGGCCAGCCGCGCGACGGCGAACCGGCCGCAGCCTACGCGATCTTCGACACCGAGCGCGCCGAACTGACCTACCTGCGCGTGCCCTACGACGTCGAAGCCGCCGCCGCGCGCATCCGCAAGCAGGGCCTGCCGACCTGGCTGGCCGCGCGGCTGTTCCAGGGCAAGTGATCGGGGACGTGAATGGTCAAGCCGCTGCACGAACCCGGCGTCGAGATCGACGGCTTCCGCCTCGACGCCATGGTCCATCGCGGCGGCATGGCCCTGCTGTGGCGCGTCAGCAAGCCCGGCCTCGAAGGCCCGATGCTGATGAAGGTGCCGCGCATCGGCGAAGGCGCCGATCCGGCGGCCATCGTCGGCTTCGAGATGGAGCTGATGATCCTGCCCAAGCTCAACGGCCCGCACGTGCCGAAGTTCGTCGCCGCCGGCGATTTCTCGCGCCAGCCTTATCTGGTGATGGAGGCGATCGACAGCCCGAGCCTGCTCAAGCGTCTGCCGCAACTGCCGCTGCCCTATGACGAGGTGGCGCGGCTCGGCGTGCGCATTGCCGAGGCGCTCGACGATCTGCACCGCCAGCATGTCGTGCATCTCGATATCAAGCCGAGCAACATCCTGTTCCGGCCCGATGGCGAAGCCGTGCTGATCGACTTCGGCCTGTCGCACCACGACCGGCTGCCCGATCTCATGCAGGAGGAATTCCGCCTGCCCTTCGGCACCGCGCCCTATATGTCGCCGGAGCAACTGCGCGGCATCCGCAACGAGCCGCGCAGCGACCTGTTTGCGCTCGGCGTGCTCTTGTATTTCTTCTCGACCGGCGTGCGGCCGTTCGGCGAAGCCGAGACCTTGCGCGGCATGCGCCGCCGCCTCTGGCGCGACCCGGTGCCGCCGCGCGCGCTGCGGCCGGATTATCCGCTGTGGCTGCAGGAGATCGTGCTGCGCTGCCTCGAGGTCGAAGCCGGCCGCCGTCATCCGACCGCGGCGCAACTCGCCTTCGATCTCAGCCATCCGTCCGAGGTCAAGCTGACGGCGCGCTCGGAAAAGCTGGCGCGCGACGGCTTCACCACGGTGATGCGCCGGCGCTTCAACACCGATCTCACCGCGCCGCGCCGCGCGCCGGTGGTCGCGGAGCAATTGACCTCGGCGCCGATCGTCGCCGTCGCGGTCGATGTCGGCGCCGAGGCGGCGCCCATCAACGCCGCGCTGCTCGACGTCACCGCGCGCATGCTGGCGACGCTGCCGGAGGCGCGCCTTGCCTGTCTCAACGTGCTCAAGTCGAGCGCCATGGCCATCGACACCACGCTCGACAAGGAAGGCCACAACAAGCAGATCGACCGCCTGGTGCGGCTCAAGGCTTGGGCCGCGCCGCTCAAGCTCGACGAGCGCCGCCTCACCGCCCATGTGCTGGAGGGCACCGACCCGGCCGGATCGATTCTCGAATTCGTCAGCGCCAACCGCGTCGATCATGTGCTGATCGGCGCGCGGCAGGATTCGTTCCGCCGCCGCGTGCTCGGCAGCGTCTCGGCGAAAGTGGCGACCGAAGCGATGTGCAGCGTCACTGTCGTGCGCGCGCCGCGGGTTCCGGACGACGAGGCTTGAGGGTTCCGAGGGAACGCGCGGAACTCCGGCGCGTTGTATGAACTCCATCAACATCGGAGTTTGAAACCATGAAGCGCGCGACCGTTCTGGGCGCCGTTACGGCGCTGGCGGCCATATCGCTACCGGTTTTGTCGCTGCCGGCTTCGGCCGCCACTCTCGCCACGGCGACGACGTCCCTCAACATCCGCACCGGTCCGGGCCCGGAATATCCGGTCATCGGCGCCATTCCCGACAAGGGCCACGCCACCGTCACCGGCTGCATCCAGGGCAGCCTGTGGTGCCAGGTCAGCTACAACGGCAAGCAGGGCTGGGCTTATTCGCAATACATGATGGGCTCGGTCGGCGGCCAGATGATCGCGGTGACGCAGAACCGCGACGTGCCGGTGATCGTCTATGACGCACCCCCGACCACGGTCGGCACCGCCGTCGCCGCGCCGACGATCAGCGGCGATTTCGTCGCGCCGGTCGCCAATGCGGCGCCGATGCAGATCGCGCCGCCGCCCGCCACGGTGCAGAGCTACGTCGTGCAGCACCCGGTGCAGGAGGTCTATCTCAACGGCGAAGTCGTCGAGGGCGCCGGCCTGCCGCCGGACGTGGTGCTGACGCCGGTGCCGGACCAGCAGTACAGCTACGCCTACGTCAACGGCGTGCCGGTGCTGGTCGAGCCGAGCACGCGCCGCGTCACCTATATTTATCGCTAGAGCCGATAGAAGCGCGCCGCGTTATCGTGAAACACGGCGCGCTGATCGGCCGATGGATACTCGGCCATGACGCGGCGGTAGATGCCGAAGAAATCGGCGTAACTCAGATGCAGCTTCTCCAGCGGGAAGTTGCTGCCATAGATCGTCCGCTCGACGCCGAAGATCTGGATGGTATCGCGGATCACCTGTCGCGCCTGCGGATAGGTCAGCCCCATTGAATACATGCCGAGACCTGACAGTTTGACATGCAGGTTCGGGAAGGCGGCGAGCATCGTGAGCGCGGCGCGCCATTCGTCAATTGCCGACTGTGTGCGCTCGGTCAGCATCCCGGCATGCACCAGGATCATGCGCACATCGGGAAACGCCGCGAGCAGCTCGGCCGCATGTTTCGCCTGGTACGGATAGATCTGCAGTTCGAAATGCAGGCCGTGCTGCTCCAGCAGCGCGAAGCCTCGACGGAAGTTGCCGTCGTTGCAGAAGTCCGGCCGCGGGCAGCCCTGCCGCTCCGGCTGCTTGTCGTAGTACAGCATGTGCCGCACGCCGCGGACGTTCGGATACTGCTGCTGCGCCTTCAGCGCCGCACCGGCATCGGGTGCTGCGAGATCGACATTGGCGACGATGCCGTGCGGATAGCCGTGCTTGTCGGCGACCGCCTGCAGCCACGTCGTTTCCTCGAGCGCCTTGCCCGGGCCCCACATCGCCGTGACTTGAACCGACTTCACCGCGCCCTGCGGCACGATGTCGGCCATCCATTCCTCGACCGGATAATCGCGGCGGATGCCGAAATAGTCGCCGAACATGCGCGGGATCGGCGGATCGGCGAGCCAGGCGACGTCCTTGCGCAGCCAGATGTGATGGTGCGTATCGATCATCGGCCCGTCATAGAGCGCCTGGCTCATGTCACAGCCCTCTCAGAACTTCGCGCTCTCGATGAATCGGATCAGCGCCGCGACGGCAAGGCCCATATCGAGCGGGCTCGCATATTCCGCCGGGTTGTGGCTGATGCCGCCGCGACAGCGCACGAACAGCATCGCGATCGGACACAGCTTGGCCATCGCCATGCCGTCGTGACCGGCGCCGGAGACGAGCTTGATCGGCTCGCCGCCACCGGCGCGGATGGCGTCGGCGAGGCCCGCCTGCAACGCCGGATCGCACGGCGTCGTCGGCACGTTGCGGGTGTCGGTCATGGTGACGCCGAGATGGCGGCGCTCCGCCAGCGCGCGGATCTCCGCCTTGAACGCCGCGACGAAATTGTGCCGCGCCTCGTCGGAGCCGGAACGGATATCGACGATCAGAGCCGCATTGCCGGGCACGACATTGCCAGCAGCATTCGGGATGCGCAGCACGCCGACGGTGGCGACCACCTCGCCCTGCGTGGCGCGGGCCATCTTTTCCGCCAGCGACACGGTCTCGGCCGCGCCGGCGAGCGCGTCGCGCCGCAGCAGCATCGGCACCGTGCCGGCATGGCCGGCCTCGCCAAGGAATTCGACGTTGATGTAGGTCTGCCCGGCGATCGCGGTGACGACGCCGAGCGGCTGGCCGCGATGCTCCAGCACCGGCCCCTGCTCGATATGCACCTCGACATAGGCCGCGGCGGTATCACGATCGTACGCCGCGGCCGGAATGTCAGCGGCGTTCCTGCCATAGGCGGCAATGGCGTCGCGGAACGTCACGCCATTGACGTCGATGAGATCGAGTCGTGCGCTGTCGAACGCGCCGGCGACCGCCAGCGACGACGACAGGGTCTTGGCAAAGCGCGAGCCCTCCTCGTCGCCGAAGGCAAGCACGTCGAGGCCGAAGGCGAGCTTGCGGTCCACGCTGGCGAAATGTTCGGCGGCGAGAATGCCGGCAATGACGCCGAGCGGGCCGTCGAACATGCCGGCCTCGATCACCGTGTCGATGTGCGAGCCCATCAGCAGGCGCTTGCGGCCAGTGCCCGGCCAGTGGCCGCGCACGGTGCCGAGCGCATCCTCGCTCACCTCGAGCTTGGCCTCGCGCATCCACTTGCCGATCAGGTCGGCGGCGGCGCGATGCTCGGGCGTGAGGAAGCCGCGCATCAGCCGGTTCGGCTCGGCCGAGATCGAGCCGAGCCTCCGGATCATCAGGTCGGCGCGCTCGCCGAGCGCGGCTGCGTCGGGTGCGATCATTGCAACCGGTCAGGGCAGCAGGATGATCGAGCCGGTGGTCTTGCGGCCTTCGAGATCGAGATGCGCCTGCTTGGCGTCCTTCAGCGCGTATCTGTGGCTGATCGGAATCTTCACGGCGCCGGAGCCGACCGCCTTGAACAGGTTGTTGGCGATCGACACCAGATCTTCGCGCTTGGCGGCGTAGGTGTTCAGCGTAGGCCGCGTGGCGAACAGCGAGCCCTTCTGCTGCAGGAGGTTGATGTCGAACGCCTTGACCGGGCCCGAGGCCGAGCCGAACGACACGAACATGCCGAGCGGGCGAATGCAGTCGAGCGACTTCGGGAAAGTGTCGGCGCCGATGCCGTCATATACGACGTCGCACAATTTACCGCCGGTGATGTCCTTGACGCGCGCGGCGAAGTCCTCGTCGCGATAAAGGATCGTGTGATGTGCGCCGTTGGCCTTGGCGATGTCGGCCTTGTCCTTGCTGCCGGCGGTGCCGATGACGGTGGCGCCGATATGGTTGGCCCACTGGCACAGGATGCCGCCCATGCCGCCGGCGGCGGCGTGCACGAGGATGGTCGAGCCCTTCTCGACCTTGAAGGTCCGGTGCAGCAGGTATTCCGCGGTCATGCCCTTGAGCATCATCGCCGCGGCCTGCTCGTAGCTGATGTTGTCCGGCATCTTTACCGCGCGTTCGGCCGGCAGCAGCCGCTCCTGCGCGTAACCGCCGAGGGCCACGACATAGGCGACGCGGTCGCCGACCTTGAGATCGGTGACGCCGGGGCCGACGGCGATGACCTCGCCGGCGCCTTCATTGCCGGCAACGAACGGCATGCCGGTCGGCGACGGATAGAGGCCGCTGCGGAAATAGGTGTCGATGAAGTTCACGCCGCAGGCATGCTGCTTGATCTTGACCTGGCCCTGCCCCGGCGCCGGGATGTCGATGTCCTCGAAAGTGAGCACTTCGGGACCGCCGGTTTTGTGGACGCGAACTGCAGCAACCATTGTTTCACTCCCTGGACGAATAGTGTGTTGTCGCGATGACTGTCGGGGCGGGATCATAGGCGGCGCGGGCCCGAGCGCAAGGTTGGGCAGGTTATGGCCGCCCTGCCCATGGCAACGATCGGCTAGGCCGCGATCAACGTCCGCCGGAGATGCGCAGGTTGGCGCCGGTGACGTAGGACGCCTTGTCGGACAAGAGATAGAGCACGCCGTCCGCGACTTCGTCCGGCGAGCCAGCGCGGCCGATCGGCACGCCACCCATATGCTTCTCGATGCGGCCTGGCGGCTGGATGTCGGTGTCGATCATCCCGGGGCTCACGCCGTTGACCCGGATGCCTTCCTTCGCCAGTTCGCGGCCGGCGCCGATCACCATGGAGTCGACCGCGCCCTTGGCGGCGGCATACCAGATGCATTCGGTGGCGCCGCCGATGACGGCCGCCATCGACGAGATCATCACGATGGAGCCGCCCTGCCCGCCATGCTTGGTCGACATCCGGAGGATCGCGGCGCGCAGGCAAAGCAGCGCGCCGAAGGTGTCGACGTCGAGCGCAGCACGGATCGTTTCGGTCGAGGCCTCGTCGAGCCGGGACATCGGTCCGATGATGCCGGAGGAATGCACGAAATGCGTGAGCGTGCCGAACTTGTCGGTCTCGGCAAAGACGCGCTTGATGTCGGCCTCGCGGCCCATGTCGCCCTGCAGGGCGATGGCGCGGCCGCCGAACGCCTCGATGTCCTTGACGACGGCGGCGGCGGCATTGGCGTTGCTGTTGTAATTCACGGCGACGTCGTAGCCCGACTTGCCCGCAAGCTTGGCGACCGCAGCGCCGATGCCGCGGCTGCCGCCAGCGACGAGAAGGACGGGACGGGACATCGATTCACTCCCCCAGCATCTGTCTGTTCAACCGGCCCGGCGTAACAAACCGGCGGCCAGAAAGTAAAGCGTGATTGCCGACAGTGCGCCAACCACGACCGGCCCGGGTGCGAGATTGGCGACGATCGTCAGTGCCGCCAGCACGGCCCACAACGCCAAGAGCCCGATATTGAGCGAACGCAGCCGCCGCACCCGCAACGGATGCACGAAGACGATCGGCGCGAAAGTCGCCGCGCACAGCAACAGGATAACGATGAACGCAATCCACGGCATCGGCGGCAGGATGTAGAGATAGAACGCAACGAGGTTCCACACAGCCGGAAAGCCGCGGAAATAGTTGTCGTCGGTCTTCATGGTGCGGTCGGCGAAATACAGCGCTCCGGTGACGACGATGAGAATGGCGGCCGGCACGCCGAAGCCGTCCGGCAGATAGCCGCTGGCGGCGATGGCGTAAGCCGGCACGAAGACGTAGGTGGTGAAATCGACGACGAAATCGAGCCCGGCCCCGTCCCAGCGCGGCAGCCGCTCCTTGACGCGAAAGACGCGCGCCAGCGGCCCGTCAATGCCATCGACGACGAGCGCGAGACCGAGGCAGACGAACATCATTGCCCAGTGACCGCCGGTCGCGAGGATCAGCGCCAAGAGCGCGAAGGCCACGCCGCTCGCGGTCAGGACGTGGATCGCGAACGGGCCGACGATCTTCGGGTTCATTATTTCTGGTTGCCCCAGTCGAGCTTGACGATCTCGGCCGAGCGGCCGCCGAGATTCCAGTTGCGGCCGAAGCCGCGGAAGCGCGACTTGTCGGACTTGGCCACCATGACGTCGGCGCCGATCCAGTATTCGGAGTTGCGGATCATGACGCCCTCCTCGCGGTCGCTGCCGCGCACCGGGGTGATGGCGCCGCCGCCATATTTGTCGAGGCTGACGATGCGGGTGTTGCCCTCGGTCCGGTAGCTGATCGGCACCTGATGCACGCCGAGAAACTGGCCGACCAGAATGGACAACAGATGCGTGGTGCCGCCGACGCGGCCGGTGAAGATACGGGTGAGACCTTTCACGGCCTGGATCGGCGCCTTGTCGTCGACGAACAACGCCGCGGTCCAGTTGCCGCGCGCCATGATGCCCGGCAGGTCCATCATCAGGCCGACATTGATGCCGGACAGATCGATATTGTCGAACTGGCCCTCGTCGATGCGCACGCCGGCCCAGGTCTGGCAGCGCCCTTCGGTCGGCGGATGTTCGCCCAGCGACAGCACGCAGGGGCAGAACACCGTGCAATTGCACGACAGGGTCATCTCGCCCTTCAGGGTCCAGGCTTCGGTCACGTTTTCACTCCCGGCTACGGCTTAATCCGATTGTTAGCTCAGATCGCGGCACCAGGTAAATGCGCCATCACCGCGGTGACGATGAAGAACAGCCCGGCGGCGATCGCGGCGACGCCGATCGCATAGGTCAGGCGGTTGGTCACGGTCATCTTCTCGACGGTCATCAGCACGCCGAGCGCCGCCATCCATATGACGTTCATGATGCCGACGGCGAACATCACCAGCATCATGGCCCAGCAGCAGCCCAGGCAAAACAGGCCCTGCTTGATGCCGAGGCGGAACACGCCGCGCGGCGTCGTCTGCCAGTTGGTGAAGAAGAACGGGAACGGCGAGCGGCATTGCCGCAGGCAGGCATGCTTGAGCGCCGAGAACTGGTACAGCCCGGCGACGATGAACACCGCGCCGGAGAACAGCCCGCTGGCCGAGGCCATGCTCGGATTAATGAGCGCGGCGCGGGTCAGCGCGAATTGCGCGATCGTCGCGGTGGCGGCAAAACCGAACCAGACCGCGGCATAGCCGGCGGTCAGCACGAACGGCGACACCACCTTTTCGTGCTTCTGCGCCGCGGTGTCGGCGATTTCCGCGTAGGTGAAGATCATCGGCGCCGCGCTCGGCAGCATCATGGCCAGCGTCATCGCGCCCCACATCAGCGCCACCAGCAGGAATCCGCTCATGTCCCAACCACCCATGCCGAAGGTCGGGCTGCACAGCGCCGACAGCATGCCGGCCGCATCGGCCATGCCGCCCACCGCCAGCGCCAGATAGAGCCAGCCAAGGCCGGTCAACGCGACGACGCAGATGACCGCCAGCCGCTTCGGCCGGGCGAACACGGCGCCGAGCCGGCTGGCGGCGGGCGTCAGGTGGTCGAGGCGGTGGCGGGTGGCTTCGGTCATGGTCGAACAGGCCCTCAATAGCGCAATGGCGCCATGGGCGATATACGGGCAGTCCCGCATGGTTTCCGCCGCAAAGGCATGGTAATCCGCGCCAATTCGGAACGAGGCGCATTGATGTCGGACAAAATCGAGACATCCGGAGCCCTGGTGGTCGGCGGCGGCCCGGCCGCCCTGACCGCGGCGATCGCGCTGGCGCAGGCCGGGATCGCCACGGTGCTGGCCGGCAAACGGCCGCCGCGCACCGACAACCGCACCACCGCCCTGCTCGCCGGTTCCATCGCCGCGCTGGAACAATTGGGCGTCTGGGCGCTATGCGTCGACAAGGCGGCGCCACTCATGACGATGCGGCTGGTCGACGACACCGGCCGGCTGTGGCGGGCGCCGGAGGTGAAGTTCGAAGCGCACGAGATCGACCTCGACGCCTTCGGCTACAATATCGAGAACCCGGTGCTGATCGATGCGCTGGAGGCGCGCGCTCGCGCGCTGGCGAACCTGCGGGTGATCGACGATGAGGTCACCGCGATCGAGCCCGGCGACGAGGACGTGACCATCACGCTCAAGAACGGCGCACGACTCGTCGCGCCGCTCGTCATCGGCGCCGACGGCCGCAACTCGCTCTGCCGCGCCGCCGCGCAGATCAACAGCAGCGAGCACAAGTACCATCAGGTCGCGCTCACGGTGTGCCTCAGGCACACGCGGCCGCACCACGACACCTCGACCGAATTCCACACCACGACCGGGCCGTTCACTTTGGTGCCGCTGCCGGGCAACCGGTCGAGCCTGGTCTGGGTGCTGCGGCCGCACGAAGCCGATGCGATCTTCGCGCTCGACGATGACGAGTTGGCGCTGCAGATCGAACGCGCCGCGCATTCCATCCTCGGCAAGATGACCTTGGAGCCGGGCCGCGCGCTGTTTCCGCTCAGCACCCGGACGGCGGCGCGCTTCGGCGCCCAGCGCATCGCGCTGGTCGGCGAAGCCGCGCACGTCATCCCGCCGATCGGGGCTCAAGGTCTCAACCTCGGCGTCCGCGATGCCGTCACCATCGCCGAGCTGGCCGGGCGCGCTCACGACGAGGGCCGCGATGTCGGCGGCGGCGACGTGCTGATCGCTTATGACCGCGCCCGCCGCGGTGACGTCGCCTCGCGTGGTCTCGTCATCGATATCGCCAACCGCACGCTGTTGTCCGATTTCCTGCCGCTGCAGGGCCTGCGCGGCCTCGGCCTTTATGCGCTCGACCGGATCGGCCCGCTGCGCCGCGCCGTCATGCGCGAGGGCGTCGCGCCGCGGGTGAGGAGACCGCAGCGGCATAACGCGATCTAGCGATACGGCGACTGCAACAGCCTCCGTTCATTCCCGCGAAAGCGGGAATCCAGTTCCTGGCTTTCTGGGTGCCCGCTTTCGCGGGGACGAACGGTGTTATTCACGCGCGCTCTTCGACGCAGGCGCTTCGCGAAACTGCGGATCGATCGGCACCGGCAGCGCCATGATGTCCTGGCCGCCCGCCAGTTTCAGGCGATGCGCGAACAGGCCGCGCCCGGCAAAATGCGGATCGCGCAAGGCGTCCTCGAGCGGCGTGACGATGGTCGTGCAGCAATCGGCCTTGGCGAAGACTGGCGCCCATTCCTCGCCCGTGCGCGTGGCGATGATCGCCGCCACCGCCTCGCGGGTCGCCTTCGGATCGCGCTGATCGTCGATGAATTCCGGCGCCAGCCCGATCGCCGCGCAGAACGCATCCCAGAACTTCTGCTCCAGCGCGCCGCAGGCCACCAGTCTGCGGTCGCGCGTCGCATAAAGCTGATAGCGCGGCAGCGCGCCGACCACCGACAGTTCGCCGGGCTTGGGAAAGCGGCCCGCGGCCGCGCCCAGCGCCAGCGCGTACCAGCCGAAGGTGAACATCGCGTCGGTCATGGCGATGTCGAGACAAGCGCCCTCGCCGCTCTGGTCGCGCGCCCGCAACGCCAGCAGGATGTTGATCACGGCCGGAAACGTGCCGCCGGCAATGTCGGCGACCAGCGCCGGCGGCAGCACCGGCGCGCTGGCCGGTCCGGGCTGCAGATCGAGCAGCCCGGTGGCGCCAATGTAATTGATATCGTGACCGGCCTCGCTCGCGCGCGGGCCGCTCTGGCCGTAGCCGGAAATGGCGCAATAGATGATGCGGGGATTGATGGCGCGCATGTCGTCATAGCCGAGCCCCAGCCGCGCCATGACGCCGGGGCGGAACTGTTCGATGACGATGTCGGCCCGGGCGATCAGAGGCTTCAGCCTGTCGCGGTCGGCTTGGCTCTTGAGGTCGAGCGTCAGAACCTGCTTGCCGCGGTTGAGCATGGCATAGACCGCGCTCTCGCCGTCGACGATCGGCGGAAACCGCGCCATGTCCTCGCCGCCCGGCCGCTCGATCTTGATCACCTCGGCCCCGGCTTCGGCCAGCATAAGGGCCGCCAGCGGCCCCGGCAGCAGCGTCGTAAAATCGAGAACCAGCAGACCCTTCAGCGGCTGCATTGAAGCTCTACCTGAACAACAGATGCGGCAGCGCGCCGCTCTTCACCATCCACATCACCGTGGTCAGCGTCACCACCGAGACCACGGTGCCGACCAGCACCGCGGTCGAGGCCTGCTCGACCCAGGTGTCGTATTGCCGCGCGAACACGAATACGTTGAGCGCCGGCGGCAGCGCCGCCATTAGTACGGCGGTATCAACCCACATCTGGTCGAACGGCCCGAAGGCCGACAGCATCAGGAACACCACGATCGGATGCATGATCAGCTTCACCGCAGTGAGGCCCGGCATCTCCCACGGAATGCGCTTCAAGGGCCGCAGCGCCACGGTGACGCCTAGCGTGAACAGCGCGCACGGCGCCGAGGCGTTCTGCAGGAACTCCATCAGCTTGCCGATCGCCAGCGGCGGCCGGAAATGGATTGCGGCCGAGGCAATGCCGAGCGCGCTGGCGATCACCAGCGGATTGGTGCCGATGCGCTTGACGACCTCGAGCGCGATCGCGGCGACGCTGCGCTTCTGCGGGCTGGCGATCGCCATCATGAACGGCACCAGCGAGAACAACAGCAGCGTGTCGAAGCAGAAGATCAGCGCCACCGGTACCGCGGCCGTTGGCCCCAAGGTCGAGAGCGCCAGGCCCGGGCCCATATAGCCGATATTGCCGTAGCCGCCGGCGAGCCCGGCAATGGTCGCCTCGTCGATGCGGCCCTTGTTGACGGCAATGCCGATGGCGAAGGCGATGGCGAAGACCCAGAAGGTCGACAGCGTCGTGGCGACGATGAAATCGACCTGCGCCAGTTGCTCGAGCGGCGTCTGCGCCAGGATGCGGTAAAACAGGGCCGGCAGCGACACGTAGACGATGAAGAAATTCATCCAGCCCAGCGCGGTATCGGGGATCTGCTTGATCTTGCCGCAGGCAAAACCAATGATGATCAGACCGAAAAAGGGCAGCGCGAGATTGAGAACGTCGATCATGGGCTCCGGCGGCGCCCGGCTCTCGGTCCGGACATCCTTTGGGGATTCCCGACTTGGCGCGGCCTTTGCAATGCTCTAAACGCCGGACGCCCGTTTTGGAAGGACTTCGCCAGTGAAACTACCCCGCCAGTTTTTCCAGCCTTTGGCCATCGGCGCCCCGAGCCCGCTGCGCGAACTCCCCATCCGCCTCGAGCGCATGATCCATTTCGTGCCGCCGCATGTGGAGAAGATGCGCGCCAAGGTGCCGGAGCTGGTCCGCCAGGTCGACGTGGTGCTCGGCAATCTTGAAGACGCCATTCCGGTCGAGGCCAAGGAGGCCGCGCGCAAGGGCTTCATCGAAATGGGCCGGTCGGTGGATTTCGGTCAGACTGGATTGTGGACCCGCATCAACGCGCTGAACTCGCCGTGGGCGCTCGACGACATCATCGAAATCGTCGGCACCATCGGCAACAAACTGGACGTCATCATGCTGCCCAAGGTCGACGGCCCTTGGGACATCCACTATCTCGATCAGCTCCTCGCCCAGCTCGAGGCGCGGCACAAGATCGCCAAGCCGATCCTGATCCACGCCATCCTGGAAACGGCGCAAGGCGTCAACAATGTCGAGGCCATCGCTTCGGCCTCGCCGCGCATGCACGGCATGAGCCTCGGCCCCGCCGATCTGGCCGCCTCGCGCGCCATGAAAACGACGCGCGTCGGCGGCGGCCATCCGGAGTACAAGGTTCTCGCCGACGCGGCCGGAGAAGGGCCGCGCGCCGCCTATCAGCAGGACCTTTGGCACTATACCGTCGGCCGCATGGTCGATGCCTGCGCCGCCGCCGGCATCAAGCCGTTCTACGGTCCGTTCGGCGATTTCTCCGACGCGGCCGCCTGCGAGACCCAGTTCCGCAACGCCTTCCTGATGGGCTGCCTGGGCGCCTGGTCGCTGCACCCGTCGCAGATCGCCATCGCCAAGGCGGTGTTTGCGCCCGATCCGGCCGAAGTCGCCTTTGCCAGGAAGATCCTCGAGGCCATGCCGGATGGCGCCGGCGCCGTCATGATCGATGGCAAGATGCAGGACGACGCCACCTGGAAGCAGGCTAAGGTGTTGATGGACTTGGCGAAACTTGTCGCCGCCAAAGATCCGGATATGGCCGCGAAATACGCATTGTGACGGCGCGGGTTGCGCCGAATTTGGGACTAGCCAAGGCGGGCGCGAAGCACTAACTCGTCGCCATGCCGAAGATGCTCATCGCCAAATACAAGATCGGTCAGGTGGTCAAACACCGCCTGTTCCCGTTCCGCGGCGTGATCTTCGATATCGATCCGGAATTCAACAATACCGAGGAATGGTGGGAAGCGATCCCGGCCGACGTGCGGCCGCGCAAGGATCAGCCGTTCTATCATCTGTTCGCGGAAAACGCCGAAACCGAATACATCGCCTACGTCTCGGAGCAGAACCTTCTGCCCGATACATCCGGCACGCCGATCCGCCATCCGCAGGTCGAGGAAGTGTTCGAGTGGGACGAGAACGGCAACTACAAGCCGCTCGACGATATGTTGAATTAACATCTTGTGTCATGGCCGGGCATAGCCCGTCGAAGACGGGCGTGAACGCCCTTACGACCCGGCCATCCCGCTCAGGGACGCACTGTGCCCGCCTAAGCGGGATCAGGAAGAGCGCGACATTCCACCAAATAAAAAAAGGCGCGGCCGAAGCCGCGCCTTTCGTTTGTTGCGATGCTCGCGCGAGCCTTACTTCTTGGGCTGCGCCGCGGCCGCGGGCTGCTGCGCCTCGAGCTTCTTGCGCGCTTCTTCGGCCTTCTTCTGCATCTCTTCCTGCAGCTTGCGCTGCTGTTCCTCGACCACCTTCGGATCGGTCGCCGGACCGTCATAGGCCTTGGCGAAATCCGACAGCGACACCGGGATGCTCAGCACCTGGCGGTTCATCAGATAGGTCTGGACGATGAGTTGCTTGCCGGCCTTCAGCTTCTTCACGGTGTCGGCGTTGATCTCGTAGTCGGACAGACAGCCGATCTGCGTGCAGACGACATAGGGCGCGCTGCCCATGTCCTGACCGTCGAGCACGAGATGCGTGCCTTCGGCCAGATGCACGATGATCGACATCGGCACGGTCACGCGCAGGCGCTCGTTGGCGCCTTCGACCTGCAGCAGCTCGGCCATGATGACCGGCATGCCGTTTTCCATGCGGCCGTCGCGATGAACGACGCAGACTTTCTTGTTCTCGGTTTCCTGGCCCTGCTGGCAGAGCTTGACCCAGGACGAATACATCAGCGCCGGCAGTTGCGGCGCGGCGCCGGTCTGCGGCGCGGCGGGAGCAGCGGGCGCTGCCGGAGCGGCGGGCGCCTGCGCGGCCTTCGGCGCGGGCTTCGGCGCTTGCGCGAAGACGGGCTGGGCCACGACGCTCGCGCCGAGGAGGCCTGCGCCCATCGCCACGGCCATCAAGCGGGCCAGCGGCCGGGCAGGAGCAATCCGTTGATCCATTTGAAAGTCGTCCCTTGTTATTGACCGGGTGTCGTTATTGACCGGCTTTCCGGCCGGCGCGCCCCGAACGCACCGCGCACACGCGAGGCGGCTCTGTCGTTGCGAAATACGGCGGGAGCGTGACGTTCGACCGCAGCCTGATAGCCGATATTGCCGCGACGATAAAGGCACCAATAGGCCCAAAATTGGCGGACCTTGCATTCTTTGCACTGTGGTAAAAGGCCGCGAGCTGTAGGACCCGAATCGCATCGCACACCGAGCCGACCAGCACGTGGAGCTGCCCGTAGCGACCGGCATCCGCCTGTCGCGGCGCGCCGTGGTGCTCGGCGGCCTCGCCGCGGCTGCGGGCCTGCGGCCCGAGCTGGCTGCCGCCCAGGCCGACGGCAGCGTCACCAGCCACGCTCTGGCGATGCACGGCGCGCCGGCGTGGAAGGCCGATTTTGCCGCGCCGACTTACTCCAATGCGGATGCGCCGAAAGGCGGCCAGTTGACGCAAGGCGTGCTCGGCACCTTCGACAGCCTCAACCCTTTCATCGTCAAAGGGCTGCCCGCGGAGAAGATCCGCGGCTACGTCATCGAGAGCCTGCTGGCGCGCGGTTATGACGAGCCGTTCACGCTTTATGGCCTGCTCGCCGACAGCGTCACGACCGACGCGGCGCGCAGCTTCGTCACATTCACGATCAACGCCAAGGCGGAGTTCTCCGACGGTCGCAAGGTCACGGCCGACGACGTCGTGTTCTCGTTCAACCTGCTGCGCGATCACGGCCGGCCGCTGTTCGGCATCTATTACGGCAAGGTCGCCAAGGTCGAAGCCATCGATGCGCGCACCGTGCGTTTCGATCTCACGGGCGCCGACGACCGCGAACTGCCGCTGATCCTCGGCCTGATGCCGATCCTCGCCAAGCACAGCATCGATCCGGCGAAATTCGAGGACACGACCTTCGAACCCTTGATCGGCAGCGGCCCCTATCGCGTCAGCGCCGTGCGTCCGGGCGACAGCATCACCTTCACGCGCAACAAGAACTATTGGGGCCGCGACCTGCCGATCAATCGCGGGCTGTGGAACTTCGATACCGTGAAGTTCGATTACTTCCGCGACGGCAACACGCATTTCGAAGCCTTCAAAACGGGCCTCTATGATTTGCGGCTGGAAACCGATCCGGGGCGCTGGCAGACCGCCTACGACTTCCCCTCCCTGCGCGACGGCAAGGTCGTGAAGGAGAACTTCCCGTACGGCTTGCCGAAGGGCATGGACGGCCTCGTGTTCAACACCCGGCGCGGCATCTTCGCCGACATCCGCGTGCGCGAGGCGCTGTTGACGCTGTTCGACTTCGAATGGATCAACCACACCTATTTCTTCGATCTGTACAAACGAACGGCGTCCTATTTCGACGGCTGCGACCTGTCGGCGCATGGCGTCGCCGCCAATGCGCGCGAGAAGCAATTGCTGGCGCCGTTTCCGGATGCGGTGCGGCCCGACATCATGGCGGGCCAATGGGCGCCTCCGGTGACCGACGGCTCCGGCCGCGATCGCAAGGTGATGCGCCAGGCGCTGCAGCTCTTCATGGAAGCGGGCTACGCCCTGCAGGGCGAGAAGCTCACCAACAAGGCGACCGGCGCGGCCTTCGCCTTCGAGATCCTGTGCACCACACGGGACCAGGAGCGTCTGGCGCTGGCCTACAGCAACAGCCTCAAGCGCGTCGGTATCGCCGCGCTGGTGCGCACGGTGGATGCCACCCAGTTCGAGCGCCGGCGCATCGCCTTCGATTTCGACATGATGCAGTACCGCTGGGATCAGTCGCTATCGCCCGGCAACGAGCAACTGTTCTACTGGAGCTCGGACGCGGCCGACCAGAACGGCAGCCGCAACTACATGGGCGTCAAATCGAAGGCCGTGGACGCGATGATCGCGGCCATGCTGGCTGCGACCGAACGCGACGCCTTTGTCGCCGCCACGCGCGCGCTCGACCGCGTGCTGCTATCGGGCTTCTACGTGGTGCCGTTGTACTTCCCGCCGGTGCAGTGGGTGGCGCGCTGGACCCGAATCGCGCATCCATCGCAAACCTCGCTGTACGGCTACCTGCCGGAAACCTGGTGGCACAACGACGCCCGATAAAGGCGGCGGAACCCGAACGGATGTCCTGATGATCCTGCGCGGCGCCCACGGTCTGAACGACATCGGCGGCCCGGCGCCGCTCGAGGCGGCCGCGGGCCCGTCCGGTCCGACCCTGGACGATCTGTTCCGCCGCGCCGCCGTCCACGATCCGTCGGCCGTCGCCCTGTGCGATCCGCCGAACCGTGCCGATTTTACCGACGGCGCGCCGCGCCGCCTGACCTATGCCGAGGCCGACCGCGCCATTTCGGCCCTCGCCGCCCGGCTGTGCCGCGCCGGCCTGCAGGCCGACACCCTGGTCGCTATCCAGTTGCCGAATACCGTCGAGGCCGTCATCACGCTGCTGGCGGTGCTGCGCGCCGGCATGATCGCGGTGCCGCTGCCGCTGCTGTGGCGGCGCAAGGAAATTGCCACCTCGCTGCGTCATCTCGGCGTCAAGGCCATCGTCACCGCGTCGCGCGTCGGCGGCTGCGATCACGCCGAACTGGCCGCCGATGTCGGCGCCGAACTTTTCCCGGTTCGTCTGATCGGCGCCTTCGGCGACAGACTGCCGGACGGCGTCGTGCGGCTGAACGATGCCTTCGAGGCGCCGGCGACGCCGACCGTGCCGCGCACCATGCGCGGCGGCCAGGCATCGGAACACGTCGCCATCGTCACGTTCGACGTCGCGGCATCCGGCGTGACGCCGGTGGCGCGCAGCCACAGCGAGTTGATCGCGGGCGGGCTGGCGCTGGCCTACGAAATCGGCGTCGGCCCCGACCTCTCGCTTCTAGCCGCGATCCCGCCGTCGTCCTTCGCCGGCATCGCCGTCACGCTGGTGCCGTGGCTGTTCGGCGGCGGCACGCTGTCGCTGCACCATGGCTTCGACGCCGCGACCTTCGTCAGCCAGACCGCCGGCGGCATCAACACGGTCGTCCTGCCGGGACCCGCCATGGCGCCGATCGCCAAGGCCGGGCATCTGGAAGCGATGCGCACCGCCGTGGCGCTATGGCGCTCGCCCGAACAACTGGCGACGTCGCCGCTGTTTACCGGCACGGGCAAGCTCATCGACGTCGCCGCCTTCGGCGAGCTCGGCGTCGTCGTCGAACCGCGCGGCGCCGGCGGCGCGGCGACGGGCCTGCCGCACGGCCCGGTGGGTACGCCGCCCGACATCGAAACGGCGCGCGGCAAGAACGGCACGCTCATGGTGCGCGGCGCCATGGTGCCGCAAGCGGCCTTTCCGTCCGGAGCCGAACGAGGTCAGGCGCCCTATCTCGCCATCGACAAGGACGGCTTCGTCGATACCGGGTTCACCTGCAAGCTCGACGAAGCCACCAGCCGCATTACGGTGACCGGGCCGCCGGGGAGCATCGCCGTTGTCGGCGGCTATCGCTTCAGGGTGAGCGATATGGAAGCGCAGGTCACCCTTGCCGACCCGACCGCGACGATCGTCGCTTTGCCCGGCGGCATTCTGGCCCAGAAGCTCGCCGGCAGCGCCCTCGACAACGCCACGGTAGCCGACCTTGTGAAGCGCCAGGGCGGCAGCCCGCTGGTCGCGGGGGCGTTCCGGCCGCGTGGCGTCGCGGCCTGAGAGCGGCTTGTTTATTCGCTTCCAATCACTATTCGTCGTTGACGCGGCGTTAACGACACCCGCTTAAGGTTCGCGCAGTTTCGCGTAACCAGTAATGCGTTGTGTGTCATGTCGCTGCAAGGTCCGCTGCTGGTGGTCGCCGATGCGCCGGCCACCGCCCCTGTCGAAGCGCTGAGCGCCGCCGGCGCTTTCCCCATCGTTGAAACCACCTGGGCCGATGCGCCGACCGCTTTCGTTTCGGTCAAGCCGGCCGCCGTGGTGATCGCCGAACCCGGCGCGCCGAAGAGCGAAGCCTCCGGCCGCATGCTGGCGCTGCAGATCGCCACCTCGCAGGGCGCCATCGTTCCGATCGTTGCCATGGCCGACGCCGAGCGCGACGCCGCGATCCCGACCGCACTGACCGCCGATGCGGATCAACCCGTCGAGCGCCTGATCGGAAGCCTGCGCACCGCGCTGCGCGTCCGCGCGCTGCACTCGACCGTGCTGCGGCGGATCGAAACCTTTGCCGCGCAAGGCGGTACGATGCCGGCGCTGCCGATCGGCGATCCGCTCGACGACGCCACGGTTCTCGTCGCCGGGAGAGGCCCACTGTATCCAGCGCTTGCCGTCGCGATGGGCGAGCACGCCAAGATGGTGGGGGCGCTGAGCGTCGAGGCCGCCGCCAAGCACCTCGAAGAACGCGACATCGACGGCATCATCATCGGTGACGGCTTTTCGCCGCGCATGATCGAGGCCTTCCTCGATGTACTCGGTCACGAAAGCCGCTTCCACGAAATCCCGGTCGCCGTCATGGGCGAGATTCCGCAAGGTTTCGCCGGCGATCTACCCAACCTGGAATGCGTCAATGGCGCGCCGGACCGTCTGGTGTCGCGCATGGTGCCGCGCGTGCGGCTGCACGCGATGGAGTCCCGGCTCAAGCGCATGCTCCACGCCCTCGACACTGAAGGCATGTTCGATCCCGAGACCGGCCTGCTCACTGCGGAAGCGTTCTGGCGCGAGCTCAACAAGGCGGTCGAGGAAGCAACCGACCGCAGCCATGCCCTGACATTGGCCCGGTTCTCATTCGAGGGCGTGCATGACGACCGCTCGCGCCGCGACGGTGCACGGCATGCCGTCAAGCTGATGCGGGCGATCGACTTTGTCTGCCGCGACGACGACGGCGCCCTGCTGGTTGCCTTCACCCAGACCGACCTGCGCAGCGCCCATATCGTCGCCCGCCGGGTCGCCGCCGCGATCAAGAACATCATGCGTGCGCCGACCAATCCCAGCGACCGTATTACCGCCAATGTGACGCTCGCCTCGTTCAAGGCCGGTGATACCCTGCAGAGCCTGCTGCAGCGGGTCCTGGCGAGCCCCATGGTTGCGGCGGAGTAGCCGGACGATTACGTTATCTCCGAACGGGAGATAACCGCATGACCAAGCCTGTCCGCATCGACGTCGTTTCCGACGTGGTCTGCCCGTGGTGCTTCATCGGCAAGCGCCGCCTCGAACAGGCGATCAACATGCGGCCGGACATTCCGGTCGAGGTTCACTTCCGGCCCTATTTCCTCAACGACTGGATTCCGCGCGAAGGCATCTCGCGCACACAGTACCTCACCACCAAATTCGGCTCGCCGGAACGTTACGCCGAGATCGCGACGCGTGTTCGCGACGCCGCGGCGCAGGAAGGTCTGGTCTATGCGATGGACAAGATCAGCAGCCAGCCCAACACGATCGATGCGCACCGGCTGATCCGCTGGGCTGAGGGCATCGGCAAGGCGGCGGCGATGAAGCAGCGCCTCATGGATCTCTATTTCACCGAGGGCGCCGACCTCACCAACGAGGCCGTGCTGGTGCAGGCCGCGGCGGACATCGGTCTCGATCCGGAAGACGTGAGCGCCGCGCTTGACAGCGACAAGGACGTTACCGAGGTCACGCAGGAAGCCGAGGCCGCCAAGGAAGCCGGCATCCAGGGCGTGCCGATGTTCATCTTCGGCGGCAAGTTCGCCGTGTCCGGCGCCCAGGCGCCCGAATATCTGGCCGAAGCCATCGAGCGTGCCGCGCAAGCCGACAACGCCGCGGCCGAATAGCCCGCACTCCGTTGCGGCCACCCCCGCGCGCCGGTCGTAGAATTTTACCGATGATTCAAGTCAACGACCGCGTTTCGTTGGCGATTATGCTTTGACACGAGACGCCGCCAAGGCGCGGCGGCACTTGGCGGTCACTAGAAACGGGCCGGCCCACGCTGCCTGCGGATCAGACGTGCAATGCCGACGACCGGCGTAACCATCGCGGATATCGATCGCGTTCTTGAGCGCGGCTTCCCGCAACTGCGCTTTCCTGCGGCACTCGAGGCCCGCTTCGAAGCAGACACCGGCGCCAAGCGTTCGCGCTTCCTGCTTTTCAGCGGCATCATTACCTTCGGCATTTTCGATCTGTTCATCTTCCGCGATCGCCTGCTGCTGAGCGACATTTTCGAGACCGCCCTCATCTATCGCCTCGGCATCATCACGCCGCTCGCGCTCGCCTCCTTCGTCGTGCTGTGGACTAATCCGCGGCCCTGGATCCGGGAGTCCATGGAAGCGGTGCTGACGGTGCTGATCGCGGCGGGACTGCTCTATCTCGTCACCACGAGCCGCAGCCCAATGGCGATGCATGCCCACTACTCGATGTTGCTGATCCTGGTGTTCCCGAACATCATCCAGCGCGTGCGCTTCTGGTACGCGCTGTCGGCTTCGGCGATCGTCATCACCATGTACGCCTTCGGCATTCCGCACATCCTCCTCATGCAGGCGCCCATCGTCTTCGGCGCCGTGCTGCTGCTGACGACGACCACCATGTTGAGCCTGATCGCCAACTGGATGCTGGAGCGCGACGAACGCCGCGAATATCTGGTCGGGCTGCGCGAGAAACTTCGGGCGCAGAACCTGATGGTCGCCAACGAGGCGCTGAGCGCCATCTCGATGCTCGATCCCTTGACCGGCTTGGCCAATCGCCGCCGCCTCGAACAGTTCGTCGATACGCTGGTCGGCTCGGGGCGCAGCGCCACGAAGCCGATCGTGTTCATGATGCTCGATATCGACCACTTCAAGCGCTTCAACGACCACTACGGTCACCAGGCGGGCGACAATTGCCTGAAGATGGTCGCCGAGACGCTGGAGCGCAATCTGCGCGTCGGGTCCGACCTCGCGGTACGGCTTGGCGGCGAGGAATTCCTCGCAGTGTTGCCGGAAAGTACACTGTTCGATGGCGTGCAGATCGCCGAACGGATTCGGGCGGACGTCGAGCGCCAGGCGGTCCAACACGACAACTCACCGACGGCCCCGGTCGTTACCGTCAGCATCGGCGTCGCCGTGGTCAAACCGGACGGCCGGCTGAGCTTTGCCGAAGCCACCATGGCGGCGGACGAGGCGCTGTATGTCGCCAAACAGCAAGGCCGCAACCGGGTCTGGCCGCCTCTGGCCGGTTCGGAGAACGACGAACGCCATCCCGCGCGCCACGCCGGTTGAAAGCGCCGCTACGCCGCCTTGGCCTTGGTCGCGATCGAGGCCAGCCGCCGCACGATGGCCATCGCGCCTTTGAGGCGATCCTCCGGTCTGTCCCACTCATCGAGGAAGACGAGGCGCTGGCCGTTCTTGTCGTTGCGCACCTTCACGCTCGCCGCATGGTCGCGGATGAAGATCATCAGGCCTTCCGGATTGGCGAAGGCATTGTCGCGGAACGCCAGCACCGCGCCCTTCGGCCCGGCTTCCAGCTTCTCGACATTGGCACGCCGGCACAGCGCCTTGATCTGCACGATCTGCATCAGATGCTCGACCTCCTTCGGTAGCGGGCCGAAGCGGTCCACCATCTCGGCGGCGAAGCTGTCGATGTCGCGCTCCTCCTCCATGTCGGCGAGCCGGCGATAGAGCGCGAGGCGCACCGACAGGTCGGCGACGTAGTCCTCGGGAATGAGGATCGGCATGCCGATGGTGATCTGCGGCGACCAGCGGTCGGCCACCACCTCGGTGATGCCGGCCTTGGCGCTGGTGACGGCCTCCTCCAGCATCTGCTGGTAAAGCTCGAAGCCGACTTCCTTGATGTGGCCGGACTGCTCCTCGCCCAGCAGGTTGCCGGCGCCGCGGATGTCGAGATCGTGCGAGGCGAGCTGAAAGCCGGCGCCGAGCGTGTCGAGCGATTGCAGTACCTTGAGGCGGCGTTCGGCCTGCGGCGTGATGCTGCGGTTCGCCGGCAGCGTCAGCAGCGCATAGGCGCGCAGCTTGGAACGGCCGACGCGGCCGCGGAGCTGGTAGAGCTGCGCCAGGCCGAACATGTCGGCGCGGTGCACGATCAGCGTATTGGCGGTCGGGATGTCGAGGCCGGACTCGACGATGGTGGTCGACAGCAGCACGTCGTATTTGCCGTCATAGAAGGCGGTCATGATGTCGTCGAGCACGGTGGGCGCCATCTGGCCGTGGGCGACGACGACGCGCACTTCCGGCACGTGCTTGTCGAGGAAGTCCTTGGCGCCGGCCAGATCCTCGATGCGCGGACAGACATAGAAGGCCTGGCCGCCGCGATATTTCTCGCGCAGCAGCGCCTCGCGCACGACCAGCGGATCGAACGGCGTGACGAAGGTGCGCACCGCCAGGCGATCGACCGGCGGCGAGGCAATGATCGACAGGTCGCGCACGCCGGTGAGCGCCAGTTGCAAGGTGCGCGGGATCGGCGTCGCCGTCAGCGTCAGGACGTGCACTTCGGCGCGCAGGGTCTTGAGCCGCTCTTTGTGCGACACGCCGAAATGCTGCTCCTCGTCCACCACGACGAGGCCGAGATCCTTGAACTTGATGGCCTTGCCGAGCACCGCATGGGTGCCGACGACGATGTCGACCGAGCCGTCGGCCAGCCCCTTCTTGTTGGCGGTCTGCTGCGCCGCCGGCACCAGCCGAGACAGTTGCGCGACATTGACCGGGAAGCCACGGAAACGCTCGGAGAAGTTCTTGAAATGCTGCCGCGCCAGAAGCGTCGTCGGCACGACGACCGCGACCTGCTTGCCGTTCATCACCGCATCGAAGGTGGCGCGCAGCGCGATCTCGGTCTTGCCGAAGCCGACGTCGCCGCACACCAGGCGGTCCATCGGACGGCCGGAGGCGAGATCCTTGAGCGTCGCGTCGATGGCGGTGAGCTGGTCCTCGGTTTCCTCGTACGGGAATCCGGCGGCGAATTCGTCATAGGCCCCCGGCCCGACCGTCAGCTTCGGCGCTTCGCGCAACTGCCGCTCGGCGGCGATCTTGATGAGCTCGCCCGCGATCTCGCGGATGCGGCTCTTCATCCGCGCCTTGCGCGCCTGCCAGTTGCCGCTGCCCAGCCGATCGAGCTCGACAGTGGTCTGCTCGGAGCCGTAGCGCGACAACAGCTCTACGTTCTCGACCGGCAGGAACAGCTTGGCGTTGTCGGCATAATGAATTTCCAGGCAGTCATGCGGCGCGCCGGTCACCGTGATCGCCTGCAGGCCGACGAAACGGCCGATGCCGTGATCGACATGGACCACGAGGTCGCCGGCCGACAGCGAGGTGGCTTCCTGGATGAAGTTGTCGGCGCGGCGCGCCGCCTTGCGCGTGCGCACCAGGCGGTCGCCGAGAATGTCCTGCTCGCTGATGACCGCGGCCTCGTCGGTGACGAAGCCGGATTCGATGCCGAGCACGGCCAACGAGATGTTGTGCTTCGGCGCGGCCGTGACCTGCTGCCAGGAGCCGACATTCTTGAGGTTGACCAGTTTGTGGTCACCGAGCAC
>JAFEFL010000017.1 GCA_018240595.1 Pseudomonadota bacterium
CACTAATAAAATAGCGATTTTTTGGGATTGCGTAGTGGGGGCGGTTTTGGCAAATTGGGGGCTGTAAAAGGGGTAGAAAACGGCCTTCCGCTCCCAGCTAGCGATCCCTGCTTCTCCTCGACCGATCCCAGTTCCGGAAGGAGGAGAACGCTATGCCCGCCCTGACCGACACCGCGATCCGACATGCGCTGAAGCGCGTCGAGATCAGTCGCAAGCAAGAGAACCTCGCCGATGGCGAAGGGCGCGGCACCGGCCGCCTCGTTCTCGTCCTCAAGGCGATGCCCAAGCGCGTCACCGCCGATTGGATGGCGCAGCAGTGGCGCGACGGCAAACGCACGAAGAAGAAGATCGGCGCCTATCCCTCGATGTCGCTCGCGCAGGCCCGCGAGATTTACAAGCGCGACTTCGCCGACGTCATCCAGAAGGGCCGCAGCATCAAGATCGCCACTGACACCCGCCCTGGCACTGTCGCCGATCTATTCGAAGGCTATGTCGCTGCGCTCAAGGACGCCGGCAAGCCGTCCTGGAAGGAAACGGAAAAGGGCCTCAACAAGATCGCCGACACGCTCGGACGCAATCGCCTCGCCCGCGAAATCGAGGCCGAGGAAATCATCGAACTGATCCGCCCGATCTACGAGCGCGGCGCAAAGTCGATGGCCGACCATGTGCGCTCCTATCTGCATGCAGCCTTCAGTTGGGGTATGAAGTCCGACAACGACTATCGGCAGCAATCCTCTCGCCGCTTCCGTCTCCCCTTTAATCCGGCGACGGGCATCCCGACAGAACCTAAGGTCAAAGGCACTCGCTGGCTCGACGAAGACGAGTTCGTCCGGCTCTATCGATGGCTCGAATGTCCTGACACACCGGTCCATCCCTCCTACCCGCGCGCCGTGCAGCTCATCATGCTGACTGGCCAGCGTGTCGAGGAAATCGCGCGCCTCCATGTCGATCAATGGGACGCCAAGGAGCGGATCATCGACTGGTCCAAAACCAAGAATGACCAGCCCCACGCCGTCCCAGTGCCCTTGCTCGCTGCCGGACTATTCGAGTCGATAAAGCCGAACGAATATGGCTGGTTCTTTCCCTCAGCCAAAGACCCGAAAAAGCCCGTCAGCCACGGTACGCTCTATAGCTTCGTCTGGCGCCAGCGAGACCGCGGTGTGATCCCTTATGCGACGAACCGCGATCTCCGCCGAACCTTCAAAACGCTGGCCGGCAAGGCGGGTGTCCCTAAGGAAATCCGCGATCGTCTCCAGAACCACGCGCTCCAAGATGTCAGCTCCAAGCACTATGACCGCTGGCACTACATGGTCGAAAAGCGAGCCGGAATGGTAAAATGGGATAAATTCGTCCGTGCGCTACTTTCTAAGAAGAAGGGCGGCAGCGCCCTGAAACAGGCCGCGTGATGCGGCGCAGCGTACCCCATGCGCCCGGCACCATCGTCAAATGTATGACACGTTGACAGCTCCCTTGCCGACATTCCTGACCATGTTGGCCAAACGCGGATGGTCGACGCACACCCCGGTCAGCCTCGACGCCGACTCGGTCATCCGTGAACTCAACCGGATCGGGAATATGCTCGGCACGCGCGTCGCGGGCCGTGCCACCAACTTGGAGGAAGTGATCCAGCCTCAAGCGCCCGGCGATGCCCATCCACGCTCGCTCAGCGCGCAATTCGGTCTGGGCGCGCTACCCTTTCATGTAGAGCTTAGCCATCGACCGCGTCCCTGTCGCTATCTTCTGCTGGGATGTCTCGATCCCGGCTCGCCTAGCGCCGCGACGATGCTGCTCGATTGGCGAACGCTCGGCCTTTCGTCGGATGAGCTCCATTTCCTCGAAAGCGCACCGATTCTCGTTCGTACCGGTCGTCGATCGTTCTACTCGACGCTACTGCCGCCCAACCGCGCCTTCCTCCGCTACGACCCTGGCTGCCTTGAGGCCGTGGACGAGCGCGGCCGCGCCGCCCTGGATCTTGTCCAACGTCGGCTAGGCACCGACGTTCCGGAAATTCATCAATGGCGCTGCGGCGACATCCTGATCATCGACAACTGGCGCGTCCTCCACGGGCGCGCGCGTTCGGACCAGGGGGCCGGACGCCGTCTCGCGAGGATACTCATAGATGCCTGAGAACGTCTTCATCGCCATCGGCGGCGACGCCCTCCATGCCAAGTCGAAGGTCTACATAGGCCGCGCTCTGGCGAGGAAGGCACACGGGGATCTCGATGAGTACCAGCTCTGGTCATCACTGGCGCTCGAACTGCTCGGCAAGGCCGCTCTCGCACGCAAGCATCCGAGCCTCGTGGTCGATCCGACCCACTGGCAGTCAATGTTCGTCGCCGCCGGTATCAACGTCACCACCGACGTAAAGACGATCACCGCCAAGACCTTGTTCGAGCGCCTAGCCCACCTGGTCCCGCGCTTCGACAAGACCGTCCAAAAGTTTTGCCAGGATATCGCGGAGCGCCGGAACGCCGAGTTGCACTCGGCCGACCTGCCGTTCAAGACCATGAAGCTCGAGGCTTGGGAAGCGCGCTACTGGCACGCCTGCGACACGATCCTCCACCAGATGGGATCATCGCTCGAAAAATGGTTGGGCGCAGCCGATGCGGCAGCTCCCCGCCAATTGCTCGACGAGGCGGGCAAAGCCCTTGAGGCAGCCGTAAAACTTCGCGTTCAAGCCGCCCGCGAGCAGTTCGAGGCGCTGAAGAAGGCGGAACGCGAGCGCTTGGCGACCGAGGCCGAAACCCGCGAGCCCCAGCACCAGACCGGGCTCTTCAAGGGCAAATATGACGAGATCTGGATCGAGACCTGTCCCGCTTGCAAGTGCCGCTCCTTCATGACCGGCGAACAGACTGGCGAGGACATCAGCGAAGAGCGTGACGAGGGTGCCATCTGGGAAATCGTCGATCGCGAATTTGCTGGCGAGGAGTTTCGATGTCCGACGTGCGACCTGACCCTGATGGGGAGCGACGAGATCGACGCGGCCGGCCTGAACTACATCCATGAGGATCAGCAAGAACGCGAGATGGAGTACGAGCCTGACTACGGCAATGACTAAGTTGAGACATGGCACTCGGGTATCCGTATAGAATTCGACTGTGCTGACCGAGGTTCCCCCTTCTATTGATCGACATCTGAGAACACCGACCGCTTGCGCTTGTCTGTAGCCAATGGTGCCGCGGGCTTCACAGCCTGTGGGGCCGAGGCCATATAGGTCCACTCCTCGGAATGGTCTTCCTCTTCTTTTTCCTTGGCTCGTTTGCGCTCTGCTAGGTCCGCGACGGCAGCCTTGACAGCATCGCGGGCCTCCTTGATCAGCTCGGCAATCGCCGAGTCCGACGGCGCCAGGTCCTCTAGGGTGCCGAGAGCATCATTGATCCGCTCAAAATGGCTTTCCGGATCTTCTGATAGGTCCGCTTCCTCACTGGTAGTTGAGATGTGCTCGGTAGCGTTCGGCAGTAAATCGTTCCTAAGGCGAATGCCGAGCGAGACAAGGTCCATCGGAGGGATAAGCGCTAGGACGTCCCTCCGCTCGAAGAAAGACAGGTCGAAATCCTGAAGAGCGCTCGATTCGAGGCGCCGAGCGGCGTCCTCGCGCAGCTCATCGGAGAGCAATCCGAACTCATGGGCGCGGGCCAGCGTACGGAGTTTTGGATCACCGCCGGTCCGGTAAAATACCCAGGCTTCACGTCGCAGAATATCAGGATCGACCACCAGAAGGCGCTGGACGACATCATCACTCGCGCGGTGCGCCAAGAATGAAAAGAGTGTCCAGTTTGATGACGCGCTGTCCTCGCAGGCTGATAGGCGTTTCGCCAGAATCTCGTTCAGGGTCGCAGGGACGACTGGTGCGTCGAGCACGAAGTCAGCTCCCTCACAGACAAACCCGTTC
>JAFEFL010000018.1 GCA_018240595.1 Pseudomonadota bacterium
CCAACGCGCCTCCATCAAGATCGACGATACGCCAACGCAGCGCCGCAACCTCACCACGGCGGAGGCCGCAGAGCAGTGAGAGGACAGTTGGGACGAACATCCTGGTCCCACGAAATGCATCGATCGCCTGAACGCTCGCGGCTAAATCGTAGGTGACGAGCTCCTTCCGCTCCACCTTCGGGGGATCAACAGCATCAGCTGGGTTTCGCGCGATGAGTTGCCAGCGTACCGCCCGCGAAAGCGCTTGCTTCAGGATACGGTGCATGTGGTGTACCGATCGCGGCGACAGGCCGCCTTTTCCATCTCGACGCCCGCGCGTTAGCGCATCGCTATAAGCTGCGGCAATGTGCTCTGGCCGAAGACGTGACAACTTCGCTGACCCGAGCCGTGGAGCAAGATTTTTGCGTACAATCTCTGTATATCGCTCATGCGATCGTGGCGAGATATTTGGCTTCACGTATTCCAACCACCGCTCAAGGTAGTCGGAGACTGTGGTTTTCGCCGGCTCCAGGGACAATCCGCCCGTCTGAGCATCCGAGATGAGCTTTGCGCAAGCGAGCTGCGCTTGGCGCTTGCCGGAAGCATCGGGGAGGGCGACCCACTTGCGCTTACGCGCGCCGGTCAGCGGATCGCGGACGTCTAGGACGGCGTACCAGTTGCCATCGCCGCGTTCACGAACGTGTCCCTTCATTGGGAACCCTCGGCTTCCGTTTGATGCCAGATGCGTTTTGCCCCAGACCCGGAGCAGAATTTCGGAGGTTAGGTCCCAGTGGCTTTCGATTTGCCTCGTTGAGGTCCTTCAGGTGCAACAATTTGCAAATGCGCAGTAGGTTCTCGCCTGCCGTTTCTGCGGTATCACCTGGACGAATCCACGAAATGGAAGAAACCGGCGCCGCGTTCTTGACCGCGGATTCGTCTATGTCGTCCGGGACCTGTTCCTCAAGCCATCGGACAATCGCTTCAGCAAGGGCGGCCCGCAGATACGGCCGATAAAACCATTCGGTTCCGGTGTCCTGCTTGATCGTACCCGCCATTTCCAAAACTGTTGCCAATAGTTCGCGGGTGGTTGGATGCACGGCGTCCAGCGCGAGCGACTCCTCCAAGCGTCTTTTGATTTCGCTGCCCAGCCCCTGCCATGCGGCCGCCGCCAGCTTCTGGTGCAGATCCTCTGGAATGCGGACCGGGGTGTAGATGGAACGAGTTGGGGACTTTGGACGTGCCACGACCAATCCTTAGTTGACAAATTATTGTAACACAGAAATGTTCATAGAAGATCACATGGATAGAGTATCAGGCAAAAAACCCAACCAGATCAAGAGGCATAAGATGGAAAATATGATCGATGGCGGCGTGGGCCAGGATTCCCCCCGCAAGGCGACCCTGTCCGTCGAGCAGGCGGCTAAAATCTTGGGCATCAGCAGGTCCTCCGCCTTTCAGGCGGCGGCCAACGGGGAACTGCCCGTTATCCGCATCGGCCGGCGGCTCCTCGTGCCGCATGCCGCCTTGGCGGAGCTGCTGAGCGTCAAAGCCGAGCGGCGCACCGCGTAGCCGGCCTGTCGGCAAGATCGTGGCGAGACATCCCGAGCGGAGCGGCGCACCTCGAATGCGGCTCCCTCTCGACACTCAATTTCAGATTGGTCGAACGAACTGAAACCACTAAACAGGAAAGAAATTATGATTTTCGAAGATATCTATCGCGAAAACTTCAAAGCCGAGGATGATGAAAACCTGCCGCCCGACGCAAAGGCAAAGCAAGAACTGGTGCGCCTCGTCGAGGCCGTTGAGTCGCTGGAAGACGCGAAGAAGGAAGTGTCCAGCCGAATCAGGTTGACGTACGACCACGCTAAGGCCAGGGGGTTCGATGTAACCGCGATGCGGGAAATTGTTCGGCTCCGCAAGGCGGATGCCGATGCGAAGCGTTGGATTCGGATGCTCAATGGGCCCCGCTGGGCGCCCGAGCGGCTGTCGTAGCGATGTCCGAGCCGCTCACGCCGCCCAATTGCGATCTTCGCAAATTCCCGTACATGCCGGTTGATGTAGTGCGGCTGCGGGACAGTGAGGCCGTTGTCGTTCTGACGCCGGAGGAGTTTCTTGCTGCCATGCTGCTGTGGTGTGCTGCGTGGCACCAGCTTCCTGCTGCCAGTCTGCCCACGGACGATCGCGTGCTTGCAAGTCTTGCCGGATACGGACGCGATCTCGAAGCATGGCAAAAGGTCAGGCAAGGCGCCTTGCGCGGATTCATTCTCTGCACCGACGGTCGTCTCTACCACCCGATAATCGCCGAAAAAGCGATCGAAGCACAAGGCAAGCTCTACAGCCAGAAGCAGCGCACTGCGGCGGCAACCGCCGCCAAGGCGGCTAAACGTTACGGAGAACGTGACGACTACCGTGACGGTGTTCGTAACGAACGCCGTAACGAGCTCCAAGAGAAGGGAAGTGAAGAGAAGGGAGCGGAAGAGAAGAAATTCGACACTGATGATGCCGAGAGCGCGTGGGAGCCGCCGCCGGTTGTCGAACAGAACATGCGAGTTTCGGCCGACTTCGCACCGGCTTCAATTGAGGCCGTGAGGGCTATGCCCGAGCGGGACGGTGGCCGGCCGAAAATGGCCGAAGAATTTGTCTTTCAGGCCGCCATCGTTGATGGGCAGGATGCGAACAAGATCATCGCCGCAGGCTACCCGGCCGACGCCAAGGGCAAAGGCACTGCCGGCGCCGCACGGAGCACCGCTACGGACGCGTTGCTGACCTCCCGGCCGTGGGCCAGCAATGCGCCGGCATGGCAGCGCACCGCCGGTTATGGGCTCGCCCAGAAGGTCGCGAGCATCGCCGGCCGCGGCGACGAGTTCGAAATTACGGGATGGGGCGGAGCCGCGCAGCGCGTTGAAGCCTGGCTCGAAAAGGATGGATGGACCGAGGTACACATCCTCGCGTCCGTGCGCGAGCAGGCCGCACGCAAGGCAGACCCGCCGCACTCGATCAACTATTTCGAGAAGGGCATAGCTGAACACATCGCGCGCCAGAGCGCGCCGCTGCCGACTGCCACTGCCGCAAGAACGAAGGTGAATTATAGATCAAAAAACACCGGCGACGTCGTTGCCGCAGCCGATGCTCTCGTCGATCGCATCCGTCGTTTCTCCCGACCGCCAGCGTTGCGAGGCGAAGAGGACGACTCTCTAGTTCGGATCGTGTCGCTGAGGGGAGGCGAGTGATCAGGCTACATCAGTAGCCCGTTCGGTTGACTGACCAATCTCGAGTGCGTCAGGCAACCGATCGGTCCGGCGTATTCGGCTCAATTCTGAGCAGCTGCCTCAGATCGCGGAAGGCTACGTCCTACCAGCATTGGGCGGGGCTACGGCTGGCATGCCGCGGAAGTCACCGGAAAGATATATCCCGGCCGTGATTTTCGGGTCACGAGAGACACTCTCGAATGGTAGGCGCACTGCGCCGCGAGTTTCCAAACCCGGCTAATTTCGGGACTCTGCCTTACGAGTTTCCGGACTCTGCCATGGGCACCAGAAACGGCGCTAAAAATATGGCGGAGAACGGAGTGTCCGTTGCGGCCTAGAAGGACCCGCCGGCTTTCTTGCGCTTGCGCTGGATCACCTCCATAGCCTTTTCAATCGCCAGTTCGCGTACCGGCTCGTCCTCAGGTAGCTGCCGAATAGTCTCGAGGTATTCCTCCCATGCCTCCGGGGGGTCGAAGAGGCCCGGTTCATCGATCCATGTGCAGATCATCATCGCATTCCTTTTGATCGGCGCTTTCGTATGAATTTATGTTGCGGTCAGCGATCGCTACAGCTCGACTGGTCAGAGAAGCCCGGCTCCAGCGTGGTCCTTGAACAGCTCCTGGTCGCGGACATAAGCCGTAACCGTCTCCACCGATCGATGTCGGCTCGTTGCCATCATTTTGAAGAGCGTGGCGCCGCGTCGAGCGGCGCTGGTCAGAAAGCCAGACCGGAGCGAATGGCCTGAGAACATTGTGGGGTCCAAGCCAACCCGCTGCGCGTGCACTTTGACGATGTCGGCGACAGATCGGTCTGAGAGCCTCTCTGCCTGTACGTGATCGCCACGGCGGACGCGGCGGAAGATCGGCCCCTCGGTGATGTTTGCGGCTTCCAGCCAGGCCCACAAGGCCGCTACGGGGCATGCGATCTCGCCTCGCACGATCGCAATGACGGCACCGCGCGCTTCCTGGTCAGTTTTGCCGCGACGGATGGTTACGCGTAACCCTTCCGCGCCTTCCTCGATGTCCTCGACGTCGAGCGTAACCAGTTCAGAGCGGCGGAAGGCGCCGGCGAAGCCGAGCAACAGCAGGGCACGATCACGCAGCGTAGCTAGGCTACCGTCTGGCTGCGGCGCCATGGCGATGATCCGCTCCGCAGTCGCCGGCGCAGTCCGCTTCGGCGCCACGCCGTGCGTGCGCCGGATGCCGCGCATCACCGCTTTCACCCGCGGGTCGGCGATAGGATTGGGGTGATCGCCGCGGCCGTGGACGTACTGGATGGCGGCGCAACGCCGACCGAGCGTAGAGGGCTTGGCGCCGCATGAGGCTTGGTCGGCGAGGTAAGCGGCCACGCTTTCCGGCGACGCAGGGAGAACCGTGAGCTCGCGGTCCTGGGCCCAGAGCGCGAATTGCTGGAAGTCGCTCATGTAGGCCTTCCGGGTCGCCTCCGACTTCTCCGCGCGGGCGTAACCAGCGGCACGTTTGAGCTCGCGGTCAATCGGCGAGTGCAATTCAGACGGGGAGGCGAGGGCAGTAATTGCCGTGGAATTCATGTGATATTGCCTGCGAATAACTTCCGAGAATATACTTTATCGGAAGTTATACGGTCTTTTTTCGTTAGTCTACCGAAGGTGGGGCCACCCAAGGCGGGGCAATGCGAATGAAGTTGTCCCGTGAGTTCCCCGCCAAAATCCTTCCTTAACCCACTGTATTCGCATACCTTCCGGGCTGGTGGACGGAACTCTGCCAAAACGCGATGAAGCATCCGCCGGTACCTATTTTATCCGACTGTGTATTTTCGCGCGAATCCAAATTGAGGCTGGGGAATTTGATGGTTGAACAAGTTACGGCAGCCGAACGGTTGCGCGAACTGCTGGGGTACGTCGAGCAGGTTGTGAGGCTAGACGAGCAGGCGGCGTTCAAATTGAACGACTACCGTTTACCCAACGGTGCGACCTACCAGTTTCCCCAGCACCAATTTCATGCGCTGCCCGGGGTTAAACATGACCAAACAGAAGATGATGGTCCAATATGGCTCATCGTCGATCGTCTCAACCGAAGCAATTCTCCCGCTCCCCCAAAGAAACTCGCCCAATGGATTGAAACCTCGAACGATCCCGAAAAAAGACCGGTGGTACATCCGTTCATTCTCTTTACGGTCGATGAGGCCGAAAAGGATCGACTGCTGGCGTCAGGATCGGCTCGCGCGGAGGACTGCCAACCTGCGCTAGCTCAAGAATCGAGAGGCGAATTCGATATCCGCGTCCGCTTGGAAGACAGCCCCGAGGTCGCAGCCGAAGCTGACGCATACATTGCCGGACCTTGGCTTCAATGGGCGCAGGAGGAGTTGCCGCGCCGGCGCTGCATAGCTCTCTATCAGCGCCTTTTTGAATTGGCTCAATACGTGGAATTGGGTGGCCCCGAACAAGCGATTGAAATTGTTTGGGGCATTGGTCAGTCCCGTTGGACTAAAGACAAAACCTTAATCGACCTGCCGCTGCTCGAGCGCCTTGTCGAAATTGAAATTGACGAGAAGGCCGGCGGTTCGATCCGTATTCGCCCGCGCCAAGCCGACGCCACGATCAATCTCCGGCCATATGAAGAGTTGCGCCTCGACGGCGCAACGCTTGCGCAAGACAGCGCTCGCCGAGGATTGGCGTTGGCCACCGAGAGCGATGGGGTTTCACCATTTGCCCGCGAGACGTTTGAGCCTGTATTGCGGGCTTGCCAATCGCAGCTCGACCCTGAAGGTCGCTATTTGCCGGACAGCGGAGATGCCGAGCCAGTTGCCGACATACCGGCAGCCGATGCGCACCTCACCGTGACAGACCGATGGGTCATTTTCGCAAGGCGACGTAGCGACAATTTTATCCTGAAAGATCTCGAAAACCTTCGGGCCTCGATTGAACGCAATAAGGACGACCTTCCAGGGCCTGCAAAGACCCTCGTAATGGGCCCCGATGACGTCGCTTCGGAAGCGTGGATGCCGCTCTCACAAACAATTGGGGAGTCCGTCGGGACAGGCGATACTGATGAGCCTATTTCGCCAGTCGGCGATTTGTTTTTTCCGAAGCCTTTCAACGACGCCCAAGTCGAAATCATACGCAGGCTCGATAAAGAGGACGGCGTCGTTGTCCAAGGCCCGCCCGGCACCGGTAAGACGCATACGATAGCCAACATTATTTGCCATTATCTCGCGACGGGTAGGCGTGTCCTTGTAGTCTCACATGCCGAACCAGCCCTGTCAGTCCTTCGAGAAAAACTTCCTGAAGGAGTGCGCGATCTGGCGATCAGTATCACAACGTCGGAGCGCGAGGGACTAAAGCAAGTTGAAGGCGCAGTCCGCCTACTGCAGCGGATTGTTCAGGAACTAAGACCGGGAGAACAGTCGCGGGTCATCCGCGACCTCGAGCAATCCATTGTTCGTATGAGGCGGCGGTTGGCCGCTATCGACGGCGAAATGGCTGAAGTCGCTCGCACCCAACTCACGCAGGTTCCGGGACGAAATGTTACGCCCGCCGAACTTGCAAAAGCGGCTGTCGCAGCGCGAGACAGCTCTGATTGGTTTGATGATCGGCCGACGTGTTTTCTCTCAGAAACAGGGCTGGAGCGCCGCACTATCGAGGAAATGCGCAGCCAGCGACTATCGCTAGGGACGCGCATAGAGTACCTCGGAGAAGTGTATCCCTCAATTTCTGATTTGCCGTCGCCCCAAACGATGACCAATCTACACGAGGATATTTCGCGCGCGCAGGACTACTCCGAACGTGCCGCATCCAGCGTAAAGTTCTCTCCAAGAATTATGTCTCTGGAGGCAGTTGCACTCGCAGAGCAGACAGCCGTGCATCTTGAAGCGCTTATAGAGATGGCCGCGCATTTCGAGCGCCACCCGTGGCTTTGCGACCTTTCAGTGGCTGGCAAAGCCGCAGAAAGTGCCATCCTGCCGGCGATCGTGTCCTTCTTGGATGCTGCGTCAAAGCATCAAGAGGAGTACCGAGCGTTTGTGAAAACGCCAGTATCGATCCCTGATATTGTGCTAGGCCATCAGCAGACGGCGGATATTTTAAACAAATTGGCCGCAGGAGAGAATCCTTTTGGGATTTTTGCGTTTGCCGAGCGGAAAGCAAAGCCGCTTATAGAGCAAATACGCTACATCGGCCGGAGCCCGCAGTCCGCAGATGAGTGGTCTCACGTCCAGTCTTATTTTCATTGGCGAGGCCGCCAGTCAGAAATCGAGGCTCGCTGGAGCGCGATTGCGGCGGATGCTCAGCTTCCGACGGATTATGCGGCCAATCAGTCATCTCTTGGAGGGCTGGTCGCCGCATTGAATGCGGTGCTTAGAACTGCGCCGAAGGTGCTGGATCAGATTGAGCAAAGTCTCCCTCAGGTACTGGTGAAGGCTCCGGGCCAGCTTTGGCCGGATCGCGCCGTAATGGGCGAGTTACGCGACTGTCTGCGGAATGCCTCGGCCGCCACGAAGCTTTCGGCGTCCCGCGCAGAGGTTTCCCGCGTGGCCGCGTTGTTCGACGATCGAGCCAAAAAGCTTGGGCCGCTCGTTTCGAACTTCTTTGAACAAGTTGTCGGAAAGCGGGGTGTCGAGGCTGAAAAGGTCTTTTCGGTATGGTCAGCCTTGCTGGCGACGATCAAAGACATTGCTGACCATCGGGCGGCCTTCTTGGGAATTGAGGAGGGAGCAAATCGAGTCGAGGCTGCTGGCGCCCCGAAGTGCGCTGAGCGCATTAGGGGTATCCCAGCAGTTACCGATGACCCTGTGATTCCAGGAAATTGGGATGAGGCTTGGGATTGGGCGGCGTCTATGAGTTTCCTGCTTTCGAGCGATAAGCGTGACGCTATGCGAAAGCTCGCAGCCGAGCGCGCCACCTTAGACGGTAATATTTCTGAGACATACGAGCGTCTCGTGCGCGAGCGGACCTTCTACGCTCTAACGCAGACGATGACGGGGCCGGTCAAAGCAGCGCTCATGATGTTTGCGGCGGCCCTGAGAAAAATCGGCGCTGGAAAGAGCTTAGGTGCCGCGAGGCATCGGCGGGCAGCTCAACAAGCCATGTCCGCTTGCTATGGCGGCGTCCCTTGCTGGATCATGCCGTCATGGCGGGTCGCAGAACAGTTGCCGGGCGAAGTCGGCACGTTCGATCTTGTCATTATGGATGAAGCGTCGCAGTCCGATGTCAAGGAGGTCGCGACTCTATTGCGCGGCAAGAAGGTGCTGGTTGTTGGCGACGATAAGCAGGTTAGTCCCACGGCCGCTTTCATTGAAAACGCCAAGATTGATCGGCTCGAGCGAACTTATCTGTCAAAACAGCCTTTCAAGACTTTGCTGCTTCCCGGGGCCTCCCTTTATGACCTCGCGAAGGTCATGTTCCCTGATAAGTTTGTGATGCTCCGCGAGCATTTTCGCTGTGTGGAACCGATTATCGGCTTTTCCGCCCAATTCTATACGGAGGGTCTCATTCCCCTCCGTGTGCCGACAGCGCACGAGAGGATCGCCCCGCCGCTTGTTGACATATATGTCGGCGACGGCGCGCGGAGCGGTGACAAGCTGAACCTCCGAGAGGTCGAAGTTATCCTCGATGAGATCGGGAAGATAATTGAGACGCCTCATCTCGCCACAAAAGGGGCGGCGGATGATTGGCGCACCATAGGCATTATATCGCTCATCGGATCGAAGCAGGCAGCTTTGATCAATCGCATGGTCTTGGAGCGGTTCGGCGAGGAAGTGGTGTTGCGTCACCGCATTGCTTGCGGAGATAGCGCAACATTCCAGGGCGATGAACGCGATATTATTTTCCTTTCGATGGTCGCCGACTCGACGAAGAAGCAGGCTCAGACCGCAACCCATTTTGAACAACGGTTCAACGTGGCGATGTCGCGCGCGCGTGATCGACTGTACCTTGTGCGGTCTGTACGTGAGGACGAGCTTAACCCGCGTGATCTCAAGGCGGCCATCATTCGTCATATGCGCGAACCCATGAAAGGTCGCGCAAACGTTTCTGAGGACCTTGAGGCACTGTGCGACTCCGATTTTGAGCGGGACATATTGCGGAGGCTTCTTGCACGCGGCTATCGCGTCACGCCGCAGGTCGGCGCAATGGGATACTCCATTGATATGGTTGTCGAGGGCGACGGAAACGCACGTCTCGCGATCGAATGCGATGGGGATACCTATCATGGCCCGGAGCGTTGGGCGGACGATATGGCGAGACAGCGCGTGCTGGAACGCGTCGGCTGGAAATTCTGGCGTTGCTGGGCATCAAGCTTCACGGTCGATCCCGACGGATGCATGGCAGATTTGCTGGATACTCTCGATCGAATGGGTATCGCCCCAGGCGGCGACTCGGCTGCGGCGGCTGCGTACACAGAGCATCGTGAGATCCGCAGTGCGGAGGCGAGGGTGCTCGGGGCAGAGACCACGCGAACGAAACATCAATCAGAGCCGGGAATCCGAATTGGCGATCGGATCATCATCCGTCTGATTGATGAAAAGGGCCGTACCGAGAGCCTGGAGCTCACGGAGGAAACGGACGATATCGTCAACGGCTTCGTATCGGTCAAGTCTTCCCTCGGGCAGCATTTGCTTGGTGCGAGCCAAGAAGACGAAATCGAATACGACGCCCAGGGCAAAACCCTCCGGGCGCTCATCTTGGAGGTGGAAAGGCGCGAGGCAAAGGCGGCATGAAGCGTTTTAATCTCCGGCGATCGTTCGCCTTTTTCTGATGGATTGAGAATCTGGGTTAGGCCCGCTAGGACTGGAACCATTCTCAGCGACCGGGACGATCCGAATGCTCACAGGTGAACTGCGATCCAAAATCGACGCCGTCTGGAATGCCTTCTGGGCGGGCGGGATCGCCAATCCGATCGAGGTGATTGAGCAGATCACTTACCTCCTGTTCATGCGCGGGCTCGACGACGCCCACACTCTTGAGGAGAACAAGGCCAACCGGCTCAAGAAGCCGATGGAGCGGCGCATCTTCCCGGAAGGCAAGGACAAGATCGGCAAGGGCGGCGGTGTCCCCTATGAGGAGATGCGCTGGTCGCGGCTGAAGAACAAGGCGCCGGCCGAGATGTACGAGATCGTGGCCGAACACGTCTTCCCGTTCCTGCGCACCATGGCGGAGGAGGGCACCGCCCACGCCACTCACATGAAGGGCGCGCGCTTCACCATCCCGACGCCGGCGCTGTTGGCCAAGGTGGTCGATCTCATCGCCGGCATTCCGATGGAAGATCGCGACACCAAGGGCGATCTCTACGAATACATGCTGGCGAAGATTGCCACCGCCGGCCAGAACGGCCAGTTCCGCACGCCGCGCCACATCATTGCGCTGATGGTCGAGATGATGGCGCCCACGCCGAAGGACGTGATCGTCGATCCCGCCTGTGGCACCTGCGGCTTCCTGGTCGCGGCCGGGGAATATCTCCGCGACAACCATCCGAAGCTGTTTCAGGACAAGGAAGCCCGCGACCATTTCAATCAGGAAATGTTTCACGGCTTCGATTTCGACGGCACGATGCTGCGCATCGGCTCGATGAACATGACGCTGCATGGTGTCGATGATCCAGACATCCGCTACAAGGATTCGCTGTCCCAGGAACACGGCGGCGACGAGGACAAGTATTCGCTAATACTGGCCAACCCTCCTTTTGCTGGCGCACTCGATAATGACCAGGTCGCCAAGGACCTGCTGGCCATCGTCAAGACCAAGAAGACCGAGCTTCTGTTCATGGCGCTTTTCCTCAAGCTCCTGAAACCGGGCGGCCGCGCCGCGGTCATCGTGCCGGATGGCGTGCTGTTCGGCTCGTCCACGGCGCACAAGACGATCCGCAAGATGCTGGTCGAGGACCACAGGCTGGACGGCATCGTCAAGCTGCCTTCCGGCGTGTTCCGGCCCTATGCCGGCGTCTCGACCGCGATCGTGCTGTTCACCAAGACCAATTCCGGCGGCACCGATCAGGTCTGGTTCTATGATTGTCAGGCCGACGGCATATCGCTCGACGACAAGCGCACGCCGCTGCTGGCGGACGACAAGCTCGGGCCGAAGGCGAAGCTCACGGAAGACGAGCACGCCAAGAACAACCTGCCGGACATCGCGGCGCGCTGGAAGGAGCGAGGTGGCACAGAGCGCAAGCGTCCGCGCACGGCGCAGAGCTTCTGCGTGCCCAAGGCCGAGATCGTCGCGGCGGGCTATGACCTGTCGATCAACCGCTACAGAGAGGTCGTGCATGAAGCGGTCGAGCATCGGCCGCCGAAGGAGATCATTGCCGAGCTGAAGGCGCTGGAGAAGGAGATCGCGGGAGGGCTTGAAGAGCTGGAGGCGATGCTGTGAACGTTCGCCTTGCGACTCTGGGAGACTATGTTGATCCTGTTTCGACTTGGAACCCCGCATCCAAGCCGCAAGATGGCTTTGATTACATCGATCTGAGCGGCGTCTCTCAAACGGAGAAGCGGATAGTCGCCAGCACATCAATGCTCGGTTCAGAGGCGCCTAGTCGTGCTCGACAACTGGTCAAATGCGGCGATGTCCTTGTATCGACTGTTCGTCCAAATCTAAATGGTGTTGCGCCAGTTACGGCCGAGTATGACGGGGTTACCGCTTCAACCGGGTTCTGCGTTCTGCGGCCGAAAGCCACAAAGCTTGCGAGCAATTACCTAATGCATTGGGTGTGCTCACCTCAGTTCGTCGATTCGATGGTTAAGCAGGCGACTGGCGCGAGTTATCCGGCGGTGTCTGATCGTATCGTGAAGGGCTCGCTAATCCCGCTTCCCCCGCTCGACGAGCAGCGGCGCATCGCGGCGATCCTGGACAAGGCGGATGCGCTGCGCCTCAAGCGCATGCGCGCGATCGAACTGGTCGATACGTTTACTCAGTCTATCTTCTTTGAACTGTTCGGCCACACTAGCGATGAAGTTTCGCGCTGGGGAAAGCCTACTGCTCTTGCTGACCTGGCCGATATCGGCTCCGGAATAACCAAAGGTCGAAAGCTGAGCGGGCAGAAAACTCGTGAAGTGCCCTATTTGGCAGTCGTAAATGTCCAAGACAGAAAGCTCGACTTATCGACAGTAAAGGCCATCGAGGCCTCTGAAGAAGAGATTTCCCGCTATCGCCTCCGGGACGGTGACCTTCTGTTGACCGAAGGAGGTGATCCCGACAAACTCGGCCGCGGCACACTCTGGGCCTGCGAGCTTCCCGAGGTTATTCATCAAAATCACATCTTTAGAGTGCGGGTCAGGTCGAACAGCGTTTTGCCTCTGTTTCTCAATTGGCTCGTGAGTAGTCCATACGGCAAGAGATATTTCTTGAGCGTCGCGA
>JAFEFL010000019.1 GCA_018240595.1 Pseudomonadota bacterium
CGCCAGAAGCGCGGCCCGGCGCCGTAACGACGCCGCGATGGAGCGCCGCGGGGCGCAGGCCTTCTCCGATCGCAAGGAGGGGCCGCGCCGCAAGGCGCATGTTCGGGCGCCCTGCGGCGCTCCATCCCCTCGCCTCGTTTGGCGGGGGCAAGAGGGCAAAGCCCGGGCGCCTTTGCGCCGCGGCAACGCGGACGCGCGTCTTGCCCCATCACCGGCATCGCATCAGGAGGAAACAGCCATGAACGAGATCGTCCCCCCTTCCACCCCTGCCGAACCGCGCAGCTGGTATCAGCAGCAGCGGGATCGCGCCCGGCAGGACCGCGAAGCCCGCCTCGCCGCGACGCCCGCAGGCCAGAACCGCGCCCGCGTTCAGGCCATCGCCGCCAAGGTGCTCGATCGCGCCGAAGAGCTGCTCGATCGCCTGCCGTCGACGCAGCAGCCGGCGCCGGCGGATGAATTGTCGCTCGACGCGACGCGGCGCCAGCTCGCGCACATCGTGCGCGCGCCACTCCTGTGTTCGCGCAAACTGTGCCGCCGCACCAGGGCCTGCTGCGGCGAGCCCAGGCAATGCCTCGCCGTCTATCTGCCGCTGTTGCCGCCGGCCAAGGTCGCCGAGCTTTTGCTCGATGCCCGCAAGACGCGGCGCGGCCGTGCGCGCGTGCGCAGCGCCGGATAACGGCGTCTGCGGCGTCCGCCTTGCGCGCGAGGTACCCCGCTGTCGCCGGCGCTTCATCGCGCCGTCATCGCGCCGCGGCCTGATGCGGCCTGCGGCAAGTCGCGCATACCGCGGTTTGATCAAGCGCAACAAAGGCGGCGGCGGCGCCCGCTAACCTTGCCGGCAGCCGGAGACCGCGCCGCCAAGAACAGGCACCAAGAACAGGCACCAAGAACAGTCGTCAGGAACAGTCGTCAGGAACAGTCGTCAAGAACAGTCATGGAGTCCGCCATGTCAGCCGCCCCCGCCCTGCACCACGCCATCCCGCCGGCCATTTGCGAAAACTGCGGCGAGACGCCGGCCGCGCCCGACCACGCCGATTATCTCAGCACGCCGGGCATGGTCCGCTTCGTCTGGGTCTGCGGCAATTGCGGCCACCAGTTCACCACGGAATGCGCGGCCTCGTTCGGCCCCGAGCCGGAACAGGAAGCGGTCAAGACATTCTGGCCGTCGCTGCTGATCGGCTGAGGCGTCCGCCATCGCCCTTGCAACCAGTGCGACACCGCGCCCGGCGCGCATGGCCGCATGCGCCGCGCGCGCTTGCATTATCGGCATTTCGAAGGCACCACAGCCGTCCAGACCGGCGCCGCGGGCTCGACCTCGCGGATGATCCAAGAAAGACGGCATATGGCGGAAACGGCTCCCTCCTCCTGGTTCGACATCGCCATCGCGGCGCTCAAGCGCAACGAGGTCAAGCTCATCACCTTCGTGCCCGATCGCGTGCTGACGCCGCTGATCAAGGGCCTCGAGGGCGATCCCTATTTCGAGGTCATCGGCACGACGCGCGAGGAGGAAGCCGTCGGCATCGTCTCCGGCGCCTGGATGGGCGGGGTGCGCGGCGCGGTGCTGATGCAGACCAGCGGCTTCGCCACGCTGCCGAACGTCATCGCCTCTCTGCTGGTGCCGTATCAGATCCCGGCCATCCTTATCGTCTCGGAGCGCGGCACGCTCGGCGAGTTCAATATCGGCCAGGCGCTGGTCTGCCGCACCATGCGGCCGGTGCTCGATTCACTCGCCACCGAGCATCACACCGTGACGCGCATCGACGAGTTCGATTTCATCCTCGACCGCTCGATCCAGCAGGCGGTGAAGACGCAGAGCCCGGCGACCTTGATTCTGTCGCCGCTGCTCACCGGCGGCAAAGTGTTGTGAGCGGGAAGCGCTGAGATGACCCAGACCATCACCATCGGCAACGCCCCCGTCGAGATCATGAACCGGTTCGACCTGTCGCAGCGGCTGGTCCGCCTGCTGAAGAACGACGAGGCGGTCGTCGCCGGCATCGGCAACACCAACTTCGATTTGTGGGCGGCGGGCCGCCGGCCGCAGAATTTCTACATGCTCGGCAGCATGGGGCTCGCCTTCCCGATCGCGCTCGGCGTCGCCATCGCGCAGCCGAAGCGTCACGTCATCGGGCTGGAGGGCGACGGCTCGCTGCTGATGCAGCTCGGCGCGCTGGCCACCATCGCCGCGCACAAGGCGCAGAACCTGACGATGATCGTCTGGGACAACCAGAGCTATCAGATCACCGGCGCGCAGCCGACCGCCACCGCGCGCGTCACCGACATTGTCGACGTCGCGCGCGGCTGCGGCATCAAGCAGAGCCTGTGGGCGCGCTCGCCGGATGATTTCGAGGCGCAGGTGAAGAAGGCCATCACCGGCGGCGAGAAGACCCTGATCGCGGCCAAGACCGACAAAGAGCCGCCGCGCGGCCAGACCCACCGCGATCCGGTGCTGATCCGCGAGAATTTCATGCAGGGACTCGGCGTGCGCAGCGCCAAGACCTTCGCGCCGGATTGAGAGCGAGGCGGTATCGCTTTCCTTCGGCGCATGACGCGGCGCGTGTTTCGATTGCAACGCAAAAACGATTGTTCATCGGCGAGCCTTGCGCCGGCGCGGCAATGCTCCCATCATCTCCATAACATGTGAAGCATCGCGTCATGCTTCGCGGAATAAACATGATCGAGGAAACGAAAGGTCGAGGCCCATGACGTCCCTGGCCCGCGTGCAGATCGCCCTCCTGTTCTACTCGTGCTTCTGCGTCGTCGCCTTCACCGCCGCGGTCTACGCCGCCACGCTGTTTCCGCCGATGGTGGCGAATGCCGGCCTGTGGATCGCGGCGCTCACCGCGGCCGGCATGTTCGTCGGCGCGCCGATCGCCTGGCTGGTTGGCAAGGCATTGCCCCGCGAGTGGCACAGCCCCCTCGTCGCCCGGCAATCGCCGCTGGCGCACGAGCCGGCGCGCGAGATCTAGCGCCTCTCCACCACCCCACCCGCAGCACCCCCGCCTCGGTCGGCCGGTATCGACCGCGCGCGCGTTCGTTCTATTGCGCCGCAAAACAAAATTTGTCGCGCGACGGCATGAGGATCGGCAATTTTCGACAGTCCATCTGACCTAATTACCGTAGGCAGTCAGTTTTTGTTGCCCGCACTCGTGGTTTCTGCAAAGTTAAACAGGGCCGAAGCTGAGGGCGCGGATGCTGCTCCTATTTACCGGCGACAACGCGGTTCGCGACACGTTTGCGCTCGCGGAAGAAGTCGCGCACTTCGGTCTCTGGCAGATCGATCTGGCGACCGGCGCCATGACCTGCTCTGGCAACATGGTGCGCCTGCTCGGCATGGCGGCGCAGGGCGCGACGCCTGCCGGCAACAGCGAAATCGGCCGGTTTTCCGCGCTGGAGCGGGTCACGCATCCCGACGACATGCCTGTGATCGCCGAGATCCAGCACATCATCGCCGACGGCCTGCCGTTCGACCGCAATTTCCGCGTCATCCATCCGAACGGCCGGGTGCGGCATTTGTCGATTCACGGCGAGGTCGTGGTCGATGCTTCCGGCCGCAAGAGCCGCGCCATCGGCGTGCTGATGGACGTCACCGTCCATGCCGAGACCATGCGCGCCTCGCAGGTCGATTCCGAGCGCGTCCGCGCCATCATGACCGCCATCGACGGCCGGCTGTGGACCGCGCGATCGGACGGCTTCCGCACCGACCTGCTGCTACGCAGCGCCAACAGCCGCTCCGTCCCCGGCACCTGGCTGGGCTTCAACTGGCTGACGCGGGTCCATCCCGACGACGTCGCCCGCGCCCGCACCGCGTGGGCCGAGGCGCCGGAGCGCCTCCAGAGCTTCACACTCGATCTGCGCGTTCTCGGCGAGGACGACGCCTATCACTGGCGGCGGCAATATTGCTCGCCGATCGTCAATGACGACGGCTCGGTGCGCGAATGGGTCGGCCTGTCGCTGCTGATCAATCAGGAACAGGCCGCCACCCAGGCCGAGCCCGGCCTCCTCACCGGCGCGCAGATCCGCGCCGCGCGCGGCATCCTCAATTGGTCGGTGAAAGACCTCGCCGACCGCACCGGGCTGTCGACCGGCGCGCTGCGCCGGATCGAGGCGCATGACGGCTATAACCGCAGCGCCAGCCAGGCGCTGCTGCTGGTGAAGGACGCCCTGTCCGCCGGCGGCGTCGATTTTTTCGTTTTGCCCAGCGGCGAAGCCGGCGTTTTTCCGACGCGCAAGGAAAACCGGCTCAAGATCGTGGCAGGAAATGCGCAGGCAAAAAAAGTTTCGCTCTGAACGCGGTGCACCACGGCATTATTTCGCAAAATGCAACGCGCAGAGCGGCCGGTTTCAGCGAAATTTCCGGCGTTCCGCCCCGATGCGGTAAATCGCACCCGTCGTCGCTCCACATTCTGACAGCGTGTGACCGCAGTCGTCAGTTTTTCGCTGGCAGCGTATTTTTTCGTCGGCTGGCGGCAGTTCCATCCATCGACCAGATGTACCGCAACACGTCGGCATCCCGTCCGACAGATCGATGGAAGATAAAATGGATAGCGGTATTGTGAAACGATCGGTCCTGATCAAGGGCCGCAAGACCAGCGTCAGCCTGGAAGACGCCTTCTGGAATGCCTTGCGCGGCATCGCCGCGGAGCGGCAGGTCTCGACGCCGTCGCTGCTCGCCGACATCGAAATGAACCGCGGCAACGCCAACCTGTCCTCGGCGGTGCGGCAGTTCGTCATCAACTACCTGCTGGCGGTCACCGAAGAGTATCGCAAGATCATCGCCAGGCAGACGCATGCCGGCACGCCGACTGGCGCCGCCAACACCAACCACACGCAGAATGGCCCGGCTGGCGCCGCCGACATTCAGCGCGTCCGCGCGGCCAGCTGATCGGCCGCCCACTCAGCGCGACGCCAGAGCCTTATCTTTGGCGTCGGCTCGCTGTGCGGCCGGACGGGCCGCGATGCGTGCCGCATAGGCGACGAATTCCGGCCGCTCCGGAATCATCTTGAAGATCATGCCCCATCGCAGGTTAGCGCCGATCACCACGTCGGCAGCGGTGAACTGACCGCCCATCAGCCACGGGCCTTCGGCGACCGCCTGCGCGATGACGTTCATCGTCGTGTCGAAATCGCCGTAGCCGAGCATGCCGCGGCGCGCTTCTTCCTTGCGCGGCGCCGCGCGATCGACCACAGCCGGCTCGAGACAGCCCGGCCCGAAGAAAAGCCATTTCAGGTAAACCCCACGCCGCGGCGTGCCGATCGGCACATTCAACTGCGCCTGCGGAAATTCGTCGGCGAGATAAGTGCAGATCGCCGCCAGCTCAGTGATCACAGTGTCCTTGTGGCGCAGCGCCGGCACCTTGCCCATCGGATTGATGGCGAGATAGTCGGCCTGCCGGTTGTCGCCCTTCTCCAGGCTCAGCAGCTTGATGTCATAAGGCTGCCCGACCTCCTCCAGCATCCAGAGCACGACCGAGGAGCGCGACGGCGAAGCATGGTAGAGCGTGAGATCGGCCATGACGGGTCTCCGGCATTGGCGGCGACAGGATTCGCCGTGATAAGACTGGCACCCATCATATCGGATGAAGCCGTCACCGCCTCAGGAAACCTACGCCCATGGAACACGCCGTTCACGACAACAAGGACCGTCATCGCTTCGAACTCATTGTCGACGGTCACACCGCCTTTTCCGAATACAAGCGGACACCCGCACTCATCACGATCACACATACCGAAGTGCCGAAGGAACTAGGCGGGCGCGGCGTCGGCACGGCGCTGGCGCATGGCCTCATGGAATTGATCCGCGCCGAAGAGATCAAGGTGAAGCCGCTCTGCCCCTTCGTGAAGGCCTATATCGGCAAGCATCCGGAATACGCCGATCTGGTCGCCTGAGCGGAGACGGCTCGCGGCAACGATCCGTTAAGCAAGCGACTCTGCGGGCGCGGCCTAACGTTAAATTTACGCTTCGGTAAGACATTGGGCCAGCATGCGATCCCTGGAGCGCGCATTGGACCTGACCGTCGGAGTGAAATTTTTTCTCGGACAGTGCGAGAAATTGCTGTTCTCGCTCGGTTCTCATTTCTCGCTGACGTCGCTGGGCATGGCGCTTCTCGTCGCCACCGCCTTCTTCGCCGCGCAGCGGTTCCGGCGCGGCCGCAGGCTGCGCTGGCGCACGATCTGGCGCGCGTTGTTCCCGAAGCGGATCGTCGAAGCGAAATCCAATCAGGCCGACATCGGCTACCTGTTCTTCAACGTCTTCGTCTTCGGCGTCGTGTTCGGCTGGGCCGTGCTGTCCTATCAGTCGATCTCGAACGGGATGATGGAACTGGCCGTCGCTCTGTTCGGACCGGCCGAGCCGAGCGCGTTGCCATCATGGCTGCAGCGCACCGTTATCACGGTGATGCTGTTTCTCGCCTATGAGCTCGGTTACTGGTTCAACCACTGGCTCAGCCACAAGGTACCGCTGCTCTGGGAATTCCATAAGGTGCACCACAGCGCCGAAGTCCTGACGCCGCTGACGAACTTCCGCGTTCACCCCATCTATGCGTGGATCTTTGCCAACATCCTCGCCTTCTCGGCGGCTCTCGCCAATGGCGCCGGCCATTACATGTTCGGCGCGACGATTCCGCCCTACGCGCTGTCCGACACCAACATGATCCTGGTGCTGTTCATCCACGGCTACGTGCACCTCCAGCACTCGCACATGTGGATCTCGTTCCGCGGCTTGCTCGGACGCATCTTGATCTCCCCGGCGCACCACCAGGTGCATCACTCGGCCGATCCGCGTCACTTCAACAAGAACTTCGGCAGTTGCCTGGCATTGTGGGACTGGATGTTCGGCACGCTCTACGTCCCGGCCAGGGAGCGCGAGGCGTTGACCTTTGGCGTTCCGGGGCATCGCGACGCCCACACCGTGAAGGGCGAACTGGTCAATCCCCTGATCGACGCCGCGGCCCACTTCAAGCCGCTGTGGCCTGAGCGCAAGGGCGCCACCCTGCCGGCCGCGCAACGCGAGCAGCTCTGAACTAATCCGCGGCGTGCCCCATGGCCTCGACCATGCGCAGCCATTCTTGGCGCTTGTCATCGCCGACCGCCTCGATCATGCCGAAGATGGTCGAGCGGACCGGCTTAATTCCAATGAAATGCAGGATGTTCCGCTTCATCAGCTTCAGCGCATGGGCACCGAAATACCAGCGATAGAACCACCCAGGCATACCCATGGTCATGATGACGCGGGCGGATTTGTTCCTGAAGAGCTTCCAGTTCTTGCTGCCGCCGCTGCGCTGGATTCGCAGCAGATCGGGCTGCAGGATGCGTTCGATGAAGCCCTTCATGATCGCCGGCATGTCGCCGCACCACAGCGGAAAAATCAGGACGACGTGATCGGCGGCAGCGAATGCCTCGCGCGCGACGACGAGATCCGGCTCGAGGGGCTGCTCGTGCCGATAGCCTTCGCGCAGCACGGCATCGAAATTCATATCGCCGAGCACGAAGACCTTCGCCTCGTGGCCGGCGCTCTCCGCGCCGCGCTGATAGGACCGGCCGATGGCCTCGCAATAGCTGTTCTGGAGCGCCGTGCCGACGACGATGACGATTTTGGCCATGCCTTGCCCTCATCCCGTTTGTGCCGATGTGCGCTGGGTGAGGCTATGAAGGGCGGTGTCTCCGGGTCTTGATCTGCCGCAAACGGCCACGCGGTCAGCGCGCGAGCCTGGTCAGCAGGTCGGCATAATCCTCAGGTACAGTGATGTGCGGATTGTGACTGGAAGCGATCTCATGCGCGGTCCAGCCGGCCTCCGTCTGCGCGCGTTCGTAGAACGGACGGAAGCGATCGTCGGGCGTGTGCTTCGTGCAGTAGATATAGTGCCGCGGCAGCGTCAGTTCGCCATTCCGGAAGTTGAGCTTCTGCTCGAAGGTCTTGAGCGGCTGCGCAACGCGGCGCGGCTGGCACCAGGCCTGATCCTCCGCCGACGTGTCGGCCGGCATCGGTCCGGGCGGGATCCGCCAGGAATCCGGCCCCTCCTTGGCAGCCGACTGGCGCTGCGCCCGGGTCGACTCCGGCATGCAGTCGAATGCGCTTTGGCCGTCGCGCGGCACGAAGGCGTCGACATAAATCAACTTGGCGATGCGATCCCTCGCGCGGTCGGCGGCACCGGTCGCAACCATGCCGCCGTAGGAATGGCCGATCAGGCACACATCGCGCAGATCGTTATAGAACAGACAGGCCAGCACATCGGCGATGTGCGTCTCGAGATCGATGCCGGGATGCGCCAGATGGCTGCGCTGGCCGAGCCCGGTCAAGGTCGGAATGACAAGATGGATGCCACGCGGCTCGAGCAGCGGATACATTTTCTTCCACGCCCAGGCTGAACTCCACGCGCCATGCGCGACAACTGCAAATGTCATTTTGGATGCCGCCTTCCCTATTCGGCTGCGACTGTTCGTGGACGCGCCACACGTCCGTTCCACCGCGCGCGGATGAAATCAAGCATGGTCACGGCCAGCCCCGCCGCCAGCACTTCCCAACCCGGACGGATGCCGACATCGAAATCGAACGCCGTCGCCAGCACCCGTAACGGCGAAATATGGAATTCGATGGCAATGCCGATCGCCTCGCCGGCGAATGTCAGCGCCGCGACCAGAATCGCGAGCCCGAGCAGGCTCAGCGTCGAGAGTTCGTTCCTGTCCTGCCACCACGCCAGCACGCGATAGACAATCAGCCAGCCGAGCAGCCCGGCGACGAAGATCGGCACCGTGACATCGGCCTTGGTCTGCTGGAAGTAGTGGATGAGCGCCAGCAAGGCGACGACGTAGATCGCCTGATGCAGGCGGCGCCAGCGCATACCGCCGAGCCTGCGCATCATCCTGTCCGTCGATGTCGCAGCGAGCGCCGCCAGGCCGAGCCAGGCGATGAAACCGATGATGAGATAGACGCGGTGCGTGATCTCATGCACCACCTTACCAAGATCGTAGCCCTGATCGGCAATGTAGAGCGTCAGGTGCGCGGCGGCATAACAGAAGGTGCCGACGCCGAGCATGCGGCGCACGTCGATGAGATTGCCGTAGCGGGCGATGCGGCGGAACGGCGTGATCGCCAGCGTTACGCCGAGCAACACCAGGGTCCAGAAGCCGGCGCGATGGATCAGGTCGTTGAGCGGCCGCGCGCCGTGAGCGATGACGCTCGCATCGGCCACGGCTTTCGCCAGCGGAAACAACAGGAGCGCCAGGGCAACGATGCGCAACGTCGACAGCCGGCCACGGCGATCGCGCCAAAGTTCAAGAGCCGACATTGAATATCCTCATCGTGCTTCGACCTGCACTCGCTCGTCCTCCCCAAACGGCGGGTAGCACAGGCGTCCGCCGCTCAGTGCTAAAGCCTGCGTGAGCGGCCCGTGAGCTTGCGAGCGCATCTTGCTGTGGCACTTAGCGCTTTGTTCTGCTTCGCATTTTTGACAATCATGCCCCGGCCCGCCGCAGTTCGCAAATTTGATCACGACGCCGCGCCGGGCCTGTTAGCATTTTTGCCACGTCGCGATTCGTCCGATTGGGTTCGGTGCTCGGCACAGGCCGGATGAAAGCGGCCGTTGCCAGAGCATCGGGGGAAGCACCGAAGACGGGGGGCTCAGACTTATTGCCACGCCGGGGGTTACTCTTGCTGGAGGTCAGCCATGCTGCGACTTCTGTTAAGACCCGTGCTGCGAATGTCGGTGCTTTCGATTTCAACGCTGTTTGTAACTTCAGCCTTCGCTCATGATCTCTGGATCAGCCGGAACTCCTATCGCAATCCGGCCGGCGAGTGGTGCTGCGGCGCCGAAGATTGCGGCGTGGTCTCCCCGAACGCCGTGAAGACCAGCAAAGGTGGATATTCGCTGCGCGGTCCGGTTACCTACGGCATGGGGGCCACCGGCAACGAAGCCGACGGGCCGACGCGGCAAGAGAACCTGAACGAGATCGTGCCCTACAGCCAGACGCTGCCATCGCCCGACGGCGCCTACTGGCGCTGCAAGCGGCCCGACGGCACACCGCGCTGTTTCTTCGCGCCGCCTTCCGGAAGTTGAATTGGCCGCCGCGCTGGCGGCGGGCCATTGTACATATCAAACGCGCGGCAGCGGCCGGCCACCCTGCTCTTTGGAGGGCACCTTCACCCAGGCCTCGCCGTCGAGAACGACGTCGCCGTCAACCTGGCAAATGCACGACAGGCGCGCGCGCGATTTCTCCGGCATCAGTTCGGCGACCGAGACGATGACCTCGACGGTGTCGCCGATCTTCACTGGCGCGCGAAAATTCAGTGTTTGCGAGATGTAGATCGCGCCCGGCCCCGGCAGCCGCGTGCCGAGCACCGCGGAGATCAGGCTCGCGGTATAAAGACCGTGCGCGATGCGCGTGCCGAACGGCGTCTGCGCCGCGAAATGCTCAGACAGATGGATCGGATTGCGGTCGCCGCTGATCTCGGCAAAGCCGACGACATCCGATGACGACACCGTTTTCAGCAGCTTCTCGGTCTGCCCGACGGTGAGATCCTCGAAATAGAGCGTCTGCAGCGGCAACATCATCATACATCCATTGGTCTTTGCGACCGGTAGATCATCAGGACAAAACCGATCAGCACCACATTGATCAAAGCGAGACCGGTCAATAGGCCGATGGTCGTATCGGCGCCGAAGCGCTCGATCGCGAAAGCGCCGGCCGATGGCGCCAAGGCCTGCACGATCAGGCTGGGAAATGCAATCTTGCCCATCAGCCGCGGAAATCGCGCCGGTCCGAACAACGCGAGAGGCAAGGTGCCGCGGCCAATCCACGAAATGCCGTAACCTGCGCCGTAGATGAGGATGGTAAGCACGAGAAACGGGAAACCGCCGGCAAGAAAACCGAGACCGAGTGCCATCAGCACGCAGCAGGCGATCATGGTCCAGACCGGGTGATACCCCGCCCCGAACAGCCGCTCGATGACGCGGGCCGCGACCTGCGACGGCCCGAACAAGGTGCCGTAGCTGACGGCCGCCGTTTCGGCGACGCCCTTGGCCTGCAGGAAGATCATGAAATGCACGATGACGATCGAGCCGATGCCGGCGGCGAAGCACAAAACGGCCGCGACCAAAGTGAACATCAGCCGCTCGTTGCGAACCGGTTGCTCCGAGGTCGGCGCCAGAGCGATTGAGACATCGGCATCGACGCGTGACGAGATCGGGCGCCTGCCGCTGACCGCCATCTGCAGCGGCAGCGCCACGACAAGATGCAGCGCCGCGTAGATCAGGCAGGCGGTTCGCCAGCCGGTATGCTCGATCATCAAAGTGCTGAGTGGCCAGCAGATGGTGCTGGCGAAGCCGCCGAACAAGGTCAGGTTGGTGATCGGCCCCCTCGCCTCATGGCCGTAGCGCTGGCCGAGCGCGGCGAAGACCGCGTCGTACGTGCCGGTCCCCATGGCGAGGCCGATGACCATCCAGGCGATGAGATAGAAGGTGACATTCGGCGCCAGTCCGAGACCCGTCAGCCCCGCGGCGAACAGCAGCGAGCTGGCGGCAAGTACCGGCCGCCCACCATGGCGATCGATCAGGCGGCCGACCTGCGGCGAGATCAGGCCGGCGACCAAAAGACCGATCGAGGCACCGGAGACGACAATGCCGAGGGACCAGCCGGTATCGGCCACGATCGGCACGGCGAAGACCGCCGGGATATAGAACGACGTCCCCCAGGCCAGGATCTGGACCGCGCCGAGCGCGCTGACGACGAGCCGGCGATCGAGATCGCCTCGTTGCTGCATGGTTGGTGATGGCAAAGCGCGGCGCCCCCGGCGCCGTTACCCTACACGCCCCGGCTGCGGGCGGGTACCGCAAGTCGGGCCTCCTTCGAGCGGCCAGACGTTAGTATGTCGTTAACGCATGGGTCGATATTGCGACGCACAATTCAATTCCGCCAAAGACGGGTGATTCGAGGCTTGTTGCGCCGATGCCATCCGCGAATGGCGGGAAAACATTACGAATTGTGGATATTCAACCGCCGCCTTAGTGCGCTGCACAATCACTGAGCATCAATTTCCGCTGCCCAAGCCGCAGTCTTCGTACATTTCCACTTTTTATTTTGATCTACCAATACCTTACGGCATGCATTTTTAGCTTAGCTGCACCGCAACATTTCTGCATCTCATCTGAGCAGAGATGAGTATGTTCACGGCACACCGACCGGGCAGAAGCTCGGATCGCAGAACCGAATAGCTAGAAAAGAGATGACCATGTTTGCCGCCCTCGTCCGCTTCGTCCAGGAATGGAAGCGTTACAGCCGCAGCGTTCGCGAGCTCTCGCGCCTCGACGACCGCGAATTGGCCGATATCGGCCTGAACCGCTCGGAAATCGAGCGCGCTGCCTGGGGCGCCGCCCGCCAGGCGTAAGACCGGCTCTAAGAGCTGAGTAGGTGCACTTCCCCTCCGTGCGCCTCCCCGCCCTCCGGTGTATGTTCGATCCAAACGCCCGCGATGCCGCGGGCGTTTTGATTCCACGGAACCGGCCTCAGTCGGATTCCATCCAACGATCGAGGGTCATGATTTCCGGCGCCTGCCCGTAGGCGCGGGTCCAGGCATCGATGGACCACTTCACGCCGGTCTCCTTCTCGACCAGCACCGCGGTCGCATGTGGCGCCTTGAAATCGAAGATATGGCCGCGCGCTTCCGGCGCCGCCACCGTATGGTAGCGCAGCAGCCCCAGCTCCTGAAGCAGCAGCAGCAGCGAGGTCGTGTTGCGGCTGGTGTCGATGCAGTCGAACTGCCGCTTGTCGTACATGTAATCCCGGTTGGCGCGGGCGACGTGGCCGGCGGTGCCGGCGACCTGGGCAATGCGCTTGTCGAACCAGGCGCCGGCCGCAGCGACCGCCTGGCGCTCCTTGGCGGCCGAGCCGCTGCCTGCCGCCATGAGCTTGCGGAGCGCCGCCTGATCGGCGGCAGAGATCCCGAGTTCCGCTCGGTACTGACAGCCGAAGCCGTGGCAGACCGTGAGTTCCGACGTCGTCGGCGGCGACAACGACAGGCTGCCATAGGCCGCCGCGGCCACGCCGTCCGACCCTGCCGCGGCCGGCAGCACCGCGGCGAGCGCGAATAGCCCGGCCAGCGCGGCCTTCATCCCGATATTCATCGCAATACCTACCATTGCCGCTCAAGCCTCGAACGCCTAATGATCAACCCCATGACGATGGCCAAATTTCAATCCGTTCACATCATCGGCGGCGGACTAGCCGGTTCAGAAGCCGCCTGGCAACTCGCCAAAGCCGGCATCCCGGTCATCCTGCATGAGATGCGGCCGCAGCGCGAGACACCGGCGCATAAAACCGGCGGCTATGCCGAACTCGTCTGCTCGAACTCGTTCCGCTCCGACGACGCCGCCGCCAACGCCGTCGGCCTGCTGCATGCGGAAATGCGCCGCCTCGGCTCGCTGATCATGCGCGCGGCCGACGCGCATCAGGTGCCCGCCGGCGGCGCGCTGGCGGTCGATCGCGACGGCTTCTCCGCCGCCGTCACCGCGGCGCTCGAGGCCGAGCCGCTGATCACGCTCGAGCGCGGCGAAGTCGCGGTACCGCCGGCCGACTGGGACAATGTCATCATCGCCACCGGCCCGCTGACCTCACCCGATCTCGCCGCGGCGATTGCGCAACGCACCGGCGAAACGCAACTCGCCTTCTTCGACGCCATCGCGCCGATCGTGCACGCTGACTCGATCGACATGGAGAAGGCCTGGTTCCAGTCGCGCTACGACAAGGCCGGTCCCGGCGGCTCCGGCGCCGATTACATCAACTGCCCGCTGTCACGCGAGCAGTACGACGCCTTCGTCGACGCGCTGCTCGCCGGCGACAAGACCTCGTTCAAGGAATGGGAAGCGAACACGCCCTATTTCAACGGCTGCCTGCCGATCGAAGTGATGGCCGAGCGCGGCCGCGAGACCTTGCGCCACGGCCCGATGAAGCCGTTCGGCCTGACCAATCCGCGCGAGCCCGAGAAGAAGCCCTACGCCGTGGTGCAACTGCGCCAGGACAACAAGCTCGGCACCTTGTTCAACATGGTCGGCTTCCAGACCAAGCTGAAGCACGGCGAGCAGGTGCGCATCTTCCGCACCATCCCCGGTCTCGAGAACGCCGAGTTCGCCCGCCTCGGCGGCCTGCACCGCAACACCTTCCTCAATTCGCCGAAGCTGCTCGACGAGACGCTGCGGCTGAAGGCCAATCCGGCCTGGCGGTTCGCCGGCCAGATCACCGGCTGCGAGGGCTATGTCGAGAGCGCCGCGGTCGGGCTGATGGCGGCGCGCTTTGCCGCCGCCGAGCGCCGCGGCGAGACGCTCGCACCGCCGCCGCCGACCACGGCGCATGGCGCCCTGCTCGCGCATATCACCGGCGGCCATATCGAGACCATCGACGCCGGCGCCTCGTCGTTCCAGCCGATGAACATCAACTTCGGCCTGTTTCCGCCAATCACAGAAGCCGTCGAATACGACAAGAACGGCCGCAAATACGGCCGCGGTTCGGCCAAGAACGTGGCGCGCAAGGGCGCGCTCAGCGCAAGGGCGCTGGCCGATCTGGCGCAATGGATGGATGGCGCGCGGGCGGACGCAGCGGAGTAATTCCACGGCAATTTGATTCTGGATTCCCGCGTGAGCGGAGATGAACGGAGGCGGGTGCGCGGCCGGCAACCTATCGCATGGTCCTTATTCGTCTCGGAGACGTTGCTTGTATTCGGGCAGCGCCAAACGCATCGCTCTACGGCAACATGTTCTCGTCGATTTTATTTTCAATCTCTGTTCGAAATTGCTTGAGGTCCTGCATACACTCGGCATGCCGGACCGAGCCGCGCGGAAGGCCCCACTTTTCACAGTATTCCGAGCATCGGCTCATAAACTGCTCGGCATCGGCGGCCGCTGCACGCCGCTGCGCTTCGGGAATTCCGGGAGCGACGAACACGGCGAAAAACAACATGCCCGTGAACAGCATCGCCCACAGAGCGCACTCGATTTCGGCATGGAGACGCGCGAGATAAGTCTTCAGCCCACCGGTTTTCATGCCGCTTCTTGACCCAGTCAGCGGTAAAGGTTCTGCAACGCCGCGCCCTGCCCCGCTCGTCGATGAGGCGCTGCCGGCTGACAACTTATCTCATCGGCTTCGACGGTCTCGGAGAAGATTGCGTGTAAATCCCGGTCTCCATAAAATGCCGAGGGGCTGCGGCGCTTGTCGTGGGGGGTGTTGTGGACGATCCGGATTTTTTGTGCCTGGCGCAGGGAGCGCCGCATCTGTCCTACGACGAGATTGTCCGGCATCCGTGCATGGCGGACGCGCGCAAGCTCTACGTGTCGCGTTTCCTCGCGCTCTATGACCGCGATCCGTTTATGGCGCGTTTACTCATCGAGACCGGGCGCTTTCTCGTCTACCACATCGCAGTCATTCTGGGCGCCGCTCAGGACCCGGCACGCCGCGAGACTTGGCTGACGATCAGCCGGCTCAAGAAGGCCGTGGCAGCGTTTGGGGTGGCGACCGATCGGCATATCGATCAGATCATAGAGCGGCTCTGTGAGGTCGGCTTCCTTGCTTCGCACGCCGCCGAGCGGGATCGCCGGGTTCGTATCCTGACGCCGACCGACAAGATGCTGGCGCACGACCGCGCTTGGCTCGCGGCTCACTATGCTCCGCTGACGGTGGTGAGCCGGTTTGCCGACTATCAAGCCGTGATGCGCGAGGATCCCGCATATCAGCGGGACAATCGCCGGGTTGCCATCGATTTCGTGCCTTTCTCCGGCAGATTGCTGGCCGTCTCTCCCGAGATGCTTTTGTTCTTCAAACATGCCGGCGGCCACATGGTGTCGGCTGCCCTGGTGCAGGCCACCATGGCGACGCCCGATACGCACGCCGCCGTCCCCTATGCGGAGATTGGCGATCGTTTCGGAATATCGCGGACCCATGTCCGAACGATCATGACCGAGGCCCAGGATGCCGGCCTGGTGCGCCTCGACGGGCGCGGCGGCCAGCGCGTCCAGGTCCTGCCGGCGCTGCTAACGAGCTACGATCGCGGCGTCGCCGCCGGGATGCTCAGTCACGATATGGTGCACGCGCTCGCTACCGGGCGCCGCGCTCCGGCTCTTGCCCTGGCCGAGTCTTCGCCCATGCCGGCCTGAGCGGAGATTGCGGTCACATCCGCAGAATCGTCAGCCTTCGAATATCCGCGCCGGCTTCCTTGCCGCACGCCAGATCAGCCACTGCCGCTTGAGCGACGACAGCGGCGCGACGTCGAACGGCTCGTAGCCGCGCCGGTCCATCGGCCGCAGCGTCGGGCCGATCAGCGCCAGCGGCAGCAGCGCCGGCAGGATCGCCTGCGGCACCTGCGGCACCTCGGCGCGCGCGGCGTTCATCTGCCGCCGCGCGTGGCGGCGCAGCTCGGCCAGCGCCGCCTTGAGCGCCTCGCTGACCTTGCCCGCATAGACCTCTCCGAGATCGACCTTGTGACGCTCCAGCACTTCCAGCGGCACGAACAGCTGCCGCCGCGACACGTGCTTGGCGAGGTTGGTCAAAACGTAGGCCACCGTCGCGGCAATGCCGGCGCCGCGCATCAGCATCATGGCATCCGGTCCGGCGCCGCCAAGGATGGCGAAGGCGACATCGAGCAGCGCCGACTGCGTCATGACCGCGTAGTTGTCGAGATCGTCGAGCGTGCCCATCGGTTCGTCGTAGAGATCGAACTGATGCGCATCGACGATGCCGAGGAGACGGTCCGGCGTGACGCCATGGCGCCTGAGGCCGTCCAGCAGCGCCGAGGCAACCGGGTGCGCCGCGGCCTCGCCGTCGCGCTTTCCTTCGAGCACCTCACGCCACCACTGCAGGCGAATCTCGCCGGGCATCGGCTCGCGCGCGACATCGCGGACGCGGATGAGTTCGCTATTGAAGGCATAGAGCGCGAACAGCGCCGCGCGCCGATCCTGCGGCGCGAACAAGGTGGCGAGATAGCGGTCGCGGTCGGCCTCGCGCACCAGCGCCGCGCAATGGTCAGCGTTCGACGGCATGATCCTCTCAGTCGACCGCAATCAGTCCGACGCCGGCGCGGCGGTCCTCGGCGAGCAGCACATTATAAGTGCGCACCGCGGCGCCGGTCGTCATGACGTCGACCGAAATCGAATGCTCGTGGAACATGTCCCGCAGCCGCGGCGGCAGCAGCGCCGGATCGGGCCCGGCGCCGATCAGAAACACATCGAGCACCGCGCCGCGCGCGAACGCCTGGGCCAGTGTCCGCTCGGTGACATCGGCCATCGACGCCACCGGCCAGGCCCACATGCCATCCGGAAAACAGATGAGCGAGCCGCGATGCGACATGCCGCCGAAACGAAAGCCGCCATTGCCGTAAGCGTCGATCGGCGCTGGCGTCGGCAGGTGCGGCTTGTCGCTGCCGAGATCGCCCGCCATCGTCAGCGGCGGCCTTTCGGCTTCGGCTTGTTGGTCGGCGACGTCTTGGTCGGACGCGCCGCCGGCTTATCGGCGACTTCGCCGTCCGGCGTGTCTTCGGCAAAGCGGGCCGGGATCGCGTTCGGATTGACGATCTCAGGCTCGGCTTCCGCCGACAAGGCATCGCGCCCGGTGCCGACGCCGAGATAGATCAGGATCGGCGCCGCGATGAAAATCGACGTATAGGTGCCGACCAGCGCCACGCCGAACATCATGGTGGCGGTGAAGGAGTGGATCGCCTGGCCGCCGAACAAGAGCAGCGCCAGCAGCGCCAGCGTCACGGTGACGTGGGTGATGACCGAGCGCGACAGGGTCTGGTTGACCGAGGCGTTGAGCAGGTCGGGCATCGGCATCTTCTTGTAGCGCCGCAGCATCTCGCGGATACGGTCGTAGATGACGACCGTATCGTTGAGCGAATAGCCGAGAATGGTCAGCAGCGCCGCGATGCTGGTCAGGTCGAAGTCGATCTGCGCCAGCGACATGAAGCCGATGGTGAGCACGAGGTCGTGCACGTTGGCGATCATGGCGCCGAGCGCGAACTGCCACTCGAAGCGGAACCACAGGTAAATGAGGATGCAGATGATGGCGAGGCCGAGGCCGATGACGCCATAGGACAACAGCTCGCCGGAGACGCGCGGGCCGACCACCTCGACGCGGCGATACTGGATCTGATCGCCCAGCGCCGCCTTCACCTTGGTCACGGCCGCCTGCTGAGCGGCGTCGCCACCGGGCTGCTCCGCAACGCGGATCAGGACTTCGCTCGGACCGCCGAACTGCTGCAGCTGCACTTCGCCGAGGCCAAGGCCGCCAAGCGTGGCGCGCATTTTGGCAAGGTCGGCGGGGCCGGCGGTCTCGCGCACTTCCATCAAGGTGCCGCCCTTGAAGTCGATGCCGAAATTCAGGCCGTGGTAGAAGTACAGCAGGATGGCGACGATCGACAGCAAGGCCGACAGCGGAAAGCTGATGCGCCGGAAGCGCATGAAGTCGAACTTGGTGTTGTCCGGAACGATGCGGAGAAGACGCATGAGGTGATCTCCGCCTTAAATCGGAACGCGCTGCGGCCGCCGCCAGCGCACCCAGGTCGCGACCATGAGCCGCGTGACGGTGAAGGCGGTGAACACGGTGGTGATGATGCCGATGCCGAGCGTCACGGCGAAGCCGCGCACCGGGCCGGTACCGATGTAGAACAGCACAGCCGCGGCGATGAAGGTGGTGATGTTGGAGTCGAGAATGGTCGCCAGCGCGCGGCTGAAGCCGGCGTCGATGGCGTTGATCGGCGAGCGGCCGCCGCGCACTTCCTCGCGGATGCGCTCGTAGATCAGCACGTTGCTATCGACCGCGATGCCGACGGTGAGCACGATGCCGGCGATGCCGGGCAGCGTCAGCGTGGCGTTGAGCAGCGACAGCACGCCGAAGATCATGGCGACGTTGATGGCGACCGCGACATTGGCGAACAAGCCGAACAGGCCGTAGGTCACCAGCATGAAGACGATGACGAGAGTCGCACCGACATAGGACGACATCTTGCCCTTGGCGATCGAGTCGGCGCCGAGGCCCGGGCCGACGGTGCGCTCTTCGATGATGGTCAGCGGCGCCGGCAGCGCGCCGGCGCGCAGCAGGATGGCCAAGTCGTTGGCGCTCTGCACCGTGAACGAGCCCGAGATCTGGCCCGAGCCACCGAGGATCGGTTCGCGGATCACCGGCGCCGAGATCACCTCATTGTCGAGCACGATGGCGAACGGCTTGCCGACATTCTCCTGCGTCACCTGCGCGAACTTGCGTGCGCCGGAGGTGTTGAAGCGGAACGAGACGATCGGCTCGGAGGTGCGCTGGTCGAAGCCCGGCTGGGCGTCGGTCAGATCCCCGCCCGAGACGAGGACGCGCTTCTCCACGAGATACGGCGTCTTCGGCTGGCTGGTGCTGTACAGCAGGTCGTCATCCGAGGGCACGCGGCCCTGCACCGCCTGATCGACCTGGTTGTTGACGTCGACCATGCGGAAATCGAGTTTGGCGGTCTTGCCGAGCAGTTCCTTGAGGCGCGACGGGTCCTGCAGACCCGGCACCTGCACCAGGATACGGTCGTTGCCCTGGCGCTGAATCAGCGGTTCGACGGTACCGAGTTCGTTGACGCGGCGCTCGATGATCTGGATCGACTGATCGACCGACTGGCGGATGCGCTCGAGCATCGCAGCGTCGGTCACGGTGAGGCGGATCAGCGTGCCATCAGAGGTAATGTCGAGGCTGCGCTGGCCGGAACCGCCGAGCAGACCGCCGAGCGGCACCGACAATTCGCGCAGCTTGGTCAGCGCCTGGCCGACGCTGTTCTCCTCGCGAATGCGCACTTCGACGCTGCTGCCGCGGATGGCGAGGCCGGTATAGCCGACACGGGCGTCACGCAGCACGCGGCGGACGTCGTCGCGCGTGGTCTCGAGCTTTTCCTTACGCACCGCGTTGGAATCAACCTCGAGCAGGATGTGCGAGCCGCCCTGCAGGTCGAGGCCGAGGACCAGATGGCGCTGCGCCCATTTCGGCCAGGTATCGACGACGTGCGACGGAATGAAATTGGGGACGGCGAACAGGCAGACGACGAGCGCCGTGAGCACAATCGCCGCCGCCTTCCACCGCGTAAAATACAGCATGAGATCCTGACTTGCTTATCGGGCGAGCGTAACCGGTCCCCGGAGGGGTTGGTCAGCTGGCGGCTTCGTCCTTCACCGGCTCGCCCTTGGCGCGCACGTCGCTGATCATGCCGCGAACCTGGCGGATGCGCACGTTGTCGGCGATCTCGATTTCGATCTGGTCGTCGTCGACGACCTTGGTGACTTTGCCGACCAGGCCGCCATTGGTGATGACGGTGTCGCCCCGGCGCACGTTCTTGACCAGTTCCTGATGCGCCTTCACGCGCTTCTGCTGCGGACGAAGGATCAGGAAGTACATGATGACGAAAATCAGGACGAAGGGCAGAAGCGACATCAGCATGCCGCCCTCGCCGCCGGCGCCTCCCAAACCCTGCGCGAAAGCAGACGTCGTGAACATCGGTAATATCCCTTGCGTGGTGATCGGACGCGCCTGCCTGGGCCTGGCTTGATCCGGCTCAATTCCCCTGAATTCGGCGCGGACTATAACCGCCGCCCGTCCAATTGCAACGCTGCCAGACCCCAGAATCATGGCCGTTTTCAGTCATTTCCGGCCCATTCCGGTTGCGGGGCGAGCCCCTGCCCGCTAAGAGCAGCCCGACTTTTGTGAGATCAGCGAAAAGCACCGCCATGGCCAAATCAAAGGCGAAGACGAAGCCCGCCAAAACCGCAGCCAAACCGAAGGTCAAGACGGCCAGGGCGCCTGCCGCAGCCGCGCCGGCGGCCTCGCTCGCCGACGCCGCGGTGCTCACCCGGATCGCCGATGCGCTGGAGCGCCTCGCACCGCCGGCGAAGCGGCGGATCGACCTCGATGCCGCCGACGCCTTCGTCTGGCAGCCGGACGGGCAGCTCGTGCCGGTGCCGCACGTCAACCGCGTCGGAATGTCGCTGCTCAAGGGCATCGACCGCATGCGCGACACGCTGATGGAGAACACGGAGCGTTTCGCCAAGAGCCTGCCGGCCAACAACGCCCTGCTCTGGGGCGCGCGCGGCATGGGCAAGTCGTCGCTGGTGAAGGCCGCGCACGCCGCCGTCAATGTCGAGTTGGCGAGGAAGGGCAACAGCCTGCCGCTCAAGCTGATCGAGATCCACCGCGAGGACATCGAGACGCTGCCCGAGCTGATGGCGATCACCCGCGCTTCGCCCTACCGCTTCGTGCTGTTCTGCGACGACCTGTCCTTCGACAACAACGACACCAGCTACAAGTCGCTCAAAGCCGTGCTCGACGGCGGCATCGAAGGCCGGCCGGAAAACGTGATCTTCTACGCGACGTCGAACCGCCGCCATCTCCTCGCCCGCGACATGATCGAGAACGAGCGCTCGACCGGCATCAATCCCGGCGAAGCGGTCGAGGAGAAGGTGTCGCTGTCCGATCGCTTCGGCCTGTGGCTCGGCTTCCATCGCTGCAGCCAGGATGAGTTCCTCGCCATGGTGCAGGGCTACGTGAACCACTACGGCATCAAGATCGCGGAAGACGAACTGCGACGCGAGGCGCTGGAATGGGCGACGACGCGCGGCTCGCGCTCCGGCCGCGTCGCCTGGCAATACGTCCAGGAGATCGCCGGACGCCAGGGCGTGATGCTGAAGGACTAGAACGCGGTCATGCCCGGCCTTGAGCCGGGCATCCACGTCTTTCGGTTTGGGTCAGCCGCCGAGATATTTGGTCGGGTCGACCGGCGTCGAGCCCTTGCGGATCTCGAAGTGCAGCTGCGGCGAGGTCACGTTGCCGGTCTGGCCGGAATGCGCGATCACCTGGCCGCGGCGGATGGTGTCGCCGCGCTTGACCAGCAATTCGCTGGCATTGGCGTAGGCCGACACGTAGCCGTTCGAGTGACGGATCAGCACGAGATTGCCGTAGCCCTTGAGCTCGTTGCCGGCATAGGCGACGACGCCATCGTCGGCGGCCTTGATCTGCGTGCCTTCCGGCACCGCGATGTTGATGCCGTCGTTCTGCGAACCGTTCGGCTTGGAGCCGAAGGCAGCGATGACACGGCCGTGCACCGGCCAGCGGAAGGACGGCATGGCGCCGGCGGGTTCGGCCGCCTTCACCGGGGCCGCCTCGGCCTTCGGCGCTTCCTGCGTTGCCATGCGCACGCGTTGCGTCGGTTCGGCAGACGGCGCGCGCTCGATCGGAATGGTGCGGGCCGGCGCCACCGAGGGCACGGTGTTGTTCGGCCAGCTCGCCTGCTGGGTCATTTGCGGCTGCGTCACCTGCGGCCGGGCGAGCTGCGGCGCCGGCGCTGCCGTGGCGACGCGCTGCGGCTGATACTGCGGCTGCTGCAGAGCACGCGGCGCCTGCGCGGCGGCCTGACGGCCACCCGGCACCTTGATGCGGTCGCCGACGCTGACACGGGTATAGGGCGAGATGCCGTTGAGGCGCGCCAGCGAGGCCAGCGTCGTGCCATAGCGGCGCGAGATGCCGATCAGGCTTTCGCCGGCAGCGACGACATGGACGTTTTCGCCGGCCGCGGGCGCGGCGGCATGCTGCGTCGGCTGAGCCGGCGTATAGGCCGGAGCGGACGCCTGCGCGGCGGCCGCCGGACCCGTGACGTAACGCGGAATGACGAGGCGCTGGCCGGGACGAATCTGCGACGCGCTGGAAATGCCGTTGGTCTGCAGGATCGCGCTCGCCGGCACGCCGTGGCGGCGGGCGATGGCTTCGACGGATTCACCCTGCCCGACCGTTACCGGCTGGCCGCCATCCCAGGTCCAGTGACCGGAAGGCTGCGCCGGCGCGGCAATGCTGCCGGTCACGTCGGGATTGCGCTGCGGCTGGTATTGCGCCTGCGGCGCGGGACGATAGGCGCCGAGCCCTTGCGAGCCGGCCGAATAGCCGCCGCCGGACGCAACGGTCTGCGGCGGGGTCGGCAGCGGCTGCGACACGACCCGGCTGGTCGGCGCGGCAGTGTGCGAAATGGAACCCGTCACCTCGCCGCGCGGCGGAGCCTGGCGCGACGCGGTCGGATACGGTGAATCGAAGCGGGCGGAGTTCGAGCAACCGGCCAGTGCCGCGCCCATCACGGCGAGAGCGGCAACGCGCGGCCAAGCGTGCAATCGAGCGGACGCAGTGCGGCGTGACATAAGGTTACTCACTCGGATACAAAATCATTTGCGCTTTAACTAAAGCAGTCGTCAGTAAATAAGCATTTAAGACGCGCGGATTTGGTTACGCCGCGGATACTCAGGCCGGCAAAAATGTCACGGCGGCGAAAAAGCGGCCATTTCATTTGGCAAAAATGCAGGTCGGCCTAGAGTTCGCGGGACCGCCCGGGCAGCAGCGGCACGAAACGCACCGCGATCAGCCGCTCTTCGTCGAGCACGACGCCGTCCGGCGTTTGCCTTTTGGTAAGCTTGACGATGTGTTGCGGCCCGTTGTGCGGCCCGCGCGGCATGATCATGATGCCACCGTCGGCGAGCTGCTCGACCAAGGCCGCCGGGGCCTCCTCGGCCGCCGCGGTGACGATGATGCGGTCGAACGGCGCGCGATCGGGACAGCCCGCCATGCCGTCGCCGTGGATGACCTCGACATTGTCGTAAGCGCCGGTTTTCAGCTTTTCCCTTGCCTGATCGGCCAAGGTGCGGAAGCGCTCGATCGACACCACCTCGCGGGCGAGTTCGGACAATACCGCCGCCTGGTAGCCCGACCCGGTGCCGATTTCGAGCACGCGGTGATGCGGCTTAACCTCGAGCCGCTCGGTCATGTAGGCCACCACGTAGGGCTGGCTGATGGTCTGGCCGCAGTCGATCGGCAAAGCCTGATCGGCTTGGGCCTTGGCGAGCGACCCGGAGGCGACGAAATCGGCGCGCGAAACCTGTTCCATGGCACGCAAAACGGTCTGATCGGTGATGCCGCGCTGCCGCAAGGTCAGCAGGAACCCCGCCCGGTCGATGTCGTTTTGCTGGCCGTTCTCGCTCGTCACACCTGTCTCCTCAAAAATATCGTAGCATGAGGGGCGGCAATTCAGCCATGATTGGCCAATAAACGACGGAAGTTCGGAACCGCCGGAACCCGGCGAGGTTGGTTGCGCGGTCCGATCAGGGGGTACAGGCGATCAATGGGCGAACGCTCGACAACACCGACCCGCATTCTTGTGGTCGAAGACGAATTTCTTATTCGCACATTGCTCGAGGATATGTTGGTCGATCTCGGCCATGAGATCGCGGCTTCGGCGGCGACCGTGGACGAGGCGCGCAATCTGGCCGTGGCCGGCGGCTTCGACCTCGCCATTCTCGACGTCAATCTCGAGGGCAAGGAGATTTTCCCGGTCGCCGAAATACTGGCCGAACGCAACCTGCCCTTCATCTTCGTCACCGGTTACGGCGCCGGCGGATTGCCCGAGCGTTTCCGCAGCCGGCCGACATTGCAGAAGCCGTTCCAGTCGGAGAAGCTCGAAGCCGCGCTGATCAAGCTGTCGCCGGCTGCCTAGACGAGCAGAGCCGCCAGCCTGGTCATGAACGGCTCATCGGTAAGATCGAGCCGCAGCGGCGTCACCGCGATGCGCTTGTTGTCAAGCGCCGCCAGATCGCTGCCCGAGGGCGAAGCCGGCTTGATGCCGCGCGCGAACGCGATCCAGTAATACGGATTGCCGCGGCCGTCGTGCCGCGCGTCGATGTGCAGGAATTCGGCGTCGCGCTTGCCCTGCGTCGACACGGCAATGCCGGCGACCTCGTCCGGCTCGCAATCCGGAAAGTTGATGTTGATGAGGACATCCTTCGGGATGCCCTCCTTGAGGATCTTCTCGATCAGCTTCGGCCCATGCGCGATGCCGGTATGCCAGTTCGGCAGATGCTTGGTGGTGAAGGTGTAGGCCTGCGACAGCGCGAAGGACGGAATGCCGAGCACCGTGCCTTCCTTGGCGCCGGCCACCGTGCCGGAATAGAGCACGTCCTCGGCGACGTTGCGGCCGCGATTGACGCCGGAGATGATGACGTCGGGCTTCGCCTTCATGATGTGGCGCACGCCCATGATGACGCAGTCGGTCGGCGTGCCTTTGACGGCGAAGCGGCGCTCGTCGATTTCGCGCAGGCGCAGCGGATCGTTCAGCGACAGCGAATGCGACACGCCGGACTGATCGGTCTCCGGCGCGACGATCCAGACATCGTCGGAGATCGCCCGCGCAATCTGTTCGCAGGCTTCCAGCCCCGGCGCGTGGATGCCGTCGTCATTGGTGATGAGAATGCGCATTACACCTTCCTGTCATGGCCGGGCCTGACCCGGCCATCTCGCTTAGGGACGCACAGTGCCCGCCTAAGCGGGATCACCGGGTCAAGCCCGGTGATGACAGAGGAGTGTACCGCTGCGCCTGAAATCACTTCTTCTCAATCACCTTCACGCCGCCCATGTACTTCTTCAGCACGTCGGGCACGGCGATCGAGCCGCCGTCCTGCTGATAGGTTTCCATCACCGCGATCAGCGCGCGGCCGACGGCGACGCCCGAGCCATTGAGCGTGTGGACGTGGCGCACCTTGTTGTCCTTGTCGCGGAAGCGCGCGTTCATGCGCCGCGCCTGGAAGTCGCCGCACACCGAGCACGACGAAATTTCGCGGAACATGTTCTGGCCCGGCAGCCAGACCTCGATGTCGTAGGTCTTCTGCGAGGCAAAGCCCATGTCGCCGGTGCACAGCGTGACGACGCGGTAATGCAGGTCGAGCTTCTTGAGCACCGCCTCGGCGCAGCTAAGCATGCGCTCATGCTCCTCGCGCGATTTCTCCGGCGTGGTGATGGAGACGAGTTCGACCTTGGTGAACTGGTGCTGGCGGATCATGCCGCGCGTGTCGCGGCCGGCGGCGCCGGCTTCGGCGCGGAAGCACGGCGTGCAGGCGGTCAGGCGCATCGGCAGTTCATCTTCGGCGACGATGGCCTCGCGCACGAGATTGGTCAGCGGCACTTCGGCGGTGGGGATCATGCCCCAGCGCGCGCCCTTCATGTCCGACGCCGTCGCATTGTTCGCAAAGACGTCGCCGCTGACCGCCCAGAACTGATCGTCCTCGAACTTCGGCAACTGCGCGGTGCCGAACATGACATCGTCGCGCACCAAGAGCGGCGGATTGACTTCGGTGTAGCCGTGCTCATCGACATGGGTGTCGAGAAAGAACTGCCCGAGCGCGCGCTCGAGCCGCGCCAGACCCTTTTGCAACACGACGAAGCGCGCGCCGGACAGCTTGGCGGCGGCTTCGAAATCCATCTGCTTGAGGTCTTCGCCGAGCTCGAAATGCTGCTTCGGCGTGATGGCGTAGGAACGCTTCGCGCCCGACTTCGACTTCTCGACATTGCCGTGCTCGTCGGCGCCGTCCGGCACGTCGTCGAGCGGCGTGTTTGGGATCTGCGCCAGTTCCTTGTCGAGCGCGTCGCTGTGCTGCTTGGCCTCGGCCTCGAGCGCCGGCATGGTCTCCTTCAGCGTCGCGACCTCGGCCATCAGCGCCTGCGCCGCGGCCTCGTCCTTCCTCGCCTTGGCCTGGCCGATTTCCTTCGACGCAGCGTTGCGGCGCGCCTGCGCCTGCTCGGAGGCGGCAATGGCGGCGCGGCGCTTCTCGTCGAGCGCCAGCAATTTACCGGACAGCGGCTCCAGCCCGCGGCGGGTCAGGCCGCGGTCGAAAGCCTCGGGGTTCTCGCGAATCCATCGAATGTCATACATGGCGGGCGTTCTAGTCGGATTTCGGGGTCTGGGAAAGACGCGTAAACGTGCGGTATCGCCCCTGTTGTCGAAGGCCCGGGGCGGCCTGCCTTCCCTTTCCTTCCCCCTCGAATAGCCGAGGGAATGGAGCGCCGCGAAGCGCCCAAAATGTGCACCTTGCGGTGCACGGCCCCTCCTTGCGATCGGAGAAGGCCTGCGCCGCGCGGCGCTCCATCGCGGTGTCTTTACGACGCCGGGCCGCGCTTCTGGCGGCTGATCCGTCTTCCAACCGGGAAAACGGGTAGCGCTCACCATCAGCGAGCTCCTCGCGGCCGGTCCTAGTGCCGGCGGGCGGAGCCCCGGCGCCGCCCGAGCGCCCGGGATGCGTAATCCCCGGGCCCGCGGGCACCGCATC
>JAFEFL010000001.1 GCA_018240595.1 Pseudomonadota bacterium
GTCGAGGAACTGGCGGGTGATGGTGAAGGGCCGGCCGGCCAGCTTGACCTCGACCTCGCCCTTTTCGCGGATCGCCTCGACATCGTCCTTGAACATGCCGGTGACGTGCGCCGGATCGCAAGGCGCGGCGATCGTCACCACGGCGCGGGCATCGGCGATGCGGTGCGCCGCCGCCAGCACCGCGGCGCCGCCGAGCGAATGGCCGATCAGGATCGACGGCGCGCCGTAGCTCTGGCGCAGATGATCGGCGGCGGCGACCAGATCCTCGACATTCGAGGAAAAATGCGTGTTGGCGAATTCGCCTTCGCTCGAGCCGAGCCCGGTGAAATCGAAACGCAGCACGGCGATGCCGTGCCCGGTCAGCTTCTCGGCGATGCGCCTGGCGGCAAGATTGTTCTGCCCGCAGGTGAAGCAGTGCGCGAACAGGGCATAGGCCGTCGGCTTGCCCAGCGGTTCGTCGAGTGTCGCCGCGAGAAGCTCGCCTTTGGCATTGGGGAAGGTGAAACGGCTGCTGCGCATGGTCCGGTCTTCTCTGTCGCTCTGGCGTCGCGGTTTTTGCACTATATCTGAGCAAAGCCGCGCAGGATCGTTCCAGGACAGATCATGACGCAGATGTTATGAGCCGCGCCTACGGAACCCGGGCCGTGGAGTCCGGCGCGGAAATTGCGTAATCTGTGGCCGGCCGCATGCCGAATGCCCGTGGAGTGTGACATGAGCCTTGCCGACGAACGATTTGAACAAATGTTTCCGGTTTTCGACCCGGCTCAGGTCGAGACCATGGTGCGTTTCGCCAGCGGGCCGGCGGAGACCTTCGCGCCGGGCGAACTGATCTTCGACACCGGCGAGCGTAACGTGCCGTCGCATCTGGTGCTCAAGGGCACGCTGGAAATCGTGCGCCGCGACGGCCTGCATCGCTTCGCCTCGGTGATCTCGCATGGCCCGGGCCAGTTTTCCGGCGAGGTCAGCCAGCTGAGCGGCAACGGCTCGATTCCTTCCGGCCGCGCCGGCCCCGAGGGCCTCACCGCGCTGCCGTTCGACGCCGCGCATATCCGCGCGCTGATGGTCGGTTCCGCCGAGATCGGCGAGATCGTCATGCGCTCATTCATCCTGCGCCGCGTCGCGCTGCTGCAGAGCGAGGGCGCCGGCTCGATCGTCATCGGCCATCCGAACATGCCGGACCTGGTGCGGCTGCAGGGCTTCCTGGCGCGCAACGGCTATCCCTGCACGGTGCTGAACATCGAGACCGATGCCGACGCGCGCGATGCGGTCGAGCGTTTCGCCATCCGCGACGACGAACTGCCGCTGATGATCTGCCCGAACGGCAAGCTGTTGAAGCGGCCGACCGATGCCGAGGCCGGCGCGTGCCTCGGCATTACGCCGGAACTCAACCACGACAAGATCTACGACGTCGCCGTGGTCGGCGCCGGACCCGCCGGCCTCGCCGCCGCGGTCTATGGCGCGTCGGAAGGCCTGTCGATGATCGTGCTCGACACCCGTGCCTTCGGCGGCCAGGCCGGCGCTTCGGCGCGCATCGAAAACTATCTCGGCTTCCCGACCGGCATTTCCGGCATGGCGCTGGCCGGCCGCGCCTTCAACCAGGCGCAGAAGTTCGGCGCCGAAATCGCCATCCCGCTCACCGTCGACAAGCTCGACTGCGGCGATAGCGATTGCCACGCGCGCAAGCCGTTCAAGCTCGAACTCGCCGACGGCCGCGGCACCTTGCAGGCGCGCACCGTGATCATCGCCTCCGGCGCGCGCTATCGCCGGCCGTCGATCGACAACCTGTCGGACTTCGACAACAACGGCATTTCCTACTGGGCCTCGCCGATCGAAGCCAAGTTGTGCGAAGGCGAGGAGGTGGCGCTGATCGGCGGCGGCAATTCCGCCGGGCAGGCGGTGGTCTATCTGGCGCCGAAGGTGAAGCATCTGCATCTCATCGTCCGCCGCGATCTGGAAGCGACGATGTCGAAATATCTCATCGACCGCATCCGCGCGCTGTCCAACGTCACGCTGCATGTCGGCAAGGAGATCGTGTCGCTCGACGGCGGCACCGGCGGCCTGCGCGGCGCCACCTTCCGCGAGGTCAGGAGCGGCGCCGAGAAATCGATCGCGCTGCGCCACCTGTTCCTGTTCATCGGCGCCGATCCGAACGGCCACTGGCTGGCGAACTGCGTCAATACCGACGGCAAGGGCTTCATCGTCACCGGCGAGGCATTCGACCGCGATGCCGGCCGCCCACCGATGCCGCTGGAGACCAGCGTGCCCGGCATCTTCGCCATCGGCGACGTGCGCGCCGGCTCGACCAAGCGCGTCGGCGCCGCGATCGGCGAGGGCGCGCAGGTGGTGTCGCAGATCCATCAGGTGCTGGCGCTGGCCGAGGAGCCGCTGCCGCAGGCGGCGGAGTAGCGGCTCAGAAATAGCCGGCGAGAAACGCCGCCGCCTCGTCGGAAAGGCCGACGATCTTGTTCGTGGCCTGGCGATAGAACTTGAAGTTCAGTTCGGTCTGCGCCCGGCCATCGTCCCAGTCGGCGAAGGGCTTGAGGTCGGCGCGGCCGAGCGGGCGCCTGGCCAGCGCCGTGCGCTTGACCGCGATGCTGACGCGCGGCGTCTGCCGCGCAATGCCGCGCTTCTTCGCCACCGGCTGCGCCGATGTGACGACGCCGCGCGCGACCAGCCCCGCGCCGCCTTCGCTCTCGCTGGCGAAGAGATAAATGGTGTCGCCCGCGGCGATGGTCTTGCCGCCATACATCGTCTTCTGCGCCATGAAGGTGAACGTCTTCGCGCGCGGCTCGGCGATGTCGGTCTTGACGGCGAAGATCATCTATTCGCCGCCGATGTGCCGCTTGCGGATGCCGCGCACCAGGAACCAGATCAGCAGAACGGCGACCGGCACGAACAAGGCCGTCGCCAGCGTCACGTCGACCGGCAGGCCGCGCGCATGCGCGCCCTCGGCGAGGTAATGAAACAGGCCGACGACGTAATAGCTCACCGCCGCGACCGACAGGCCTTCCACCGTGGTCTGCAAGCGCAGTTGCAGCCGCGTGCGCTCGTTCATCGACTTGAGCAGATCGCGGTTCTGCCGTTCGAGTTCGACGTCGACGCGCGTGCGCAAGAGGTTGGCGGCGCGCGCCAGCCGCTGCGACAGGGTCGATTGCCGCTCCTCGGTGGTGATGCAGGTGCGCATCGCCGGCGTCAGCCGCCGCGCCAGGAACGACGACCAGGTCGGAAAGACGCCGGCCTTGCGCTCACCGATGGTCTCGAGCCGCAGGCGGACGATCTCGTGATAGGCGCGGCTGGCGCCGAAGCGATAATGGCTGGCGCCGGCGCCGGCTTCGAGTTCGGCGGCGAGCGCCGTCAGTTCATGGAGCAGGCGCTGATTGTCGCTCAGGCCTTCGGCGCTCTGCATCTGCTCGGTCAGGTCGGCGAGCCGCGTCTCGATGCGCGAAATCGACGGCGACAGGCGCTGCGCCTCCGGCAGGCCGAGCAGCGCCAAAGTGCGATAGGTCTCGGTCTCGACGATGCGCTGCACCAGCGCGCCGGCGCGCTCGGCGCCCAGGCCGCGGTCGAGTACGACGATGCGCACGAAGCCGCCGGCGTCGGGCTGGAAGTCGGTGGCGAACAAAGCGGTGCCGTCGGAATTCTCCGCCACCGCGAGGCTGGCGTGATCGAACAGGTAATCGACCGCAACCTTGCGCTCGGCATCGTCGGCGATGAGGTGGAGGTCGAGCGCCACCAGCAGCGGCCCGGGCTGCGGCACCGAGGCCATCGGCGCGGCGAGCGAGGTCGCGTCCGGATAGAACGGCTGCGCCGCCGGCGCCGCCAGCTCCCAGGTATAGGTGGTGAATTCGGAATGCTGCTCCCAGCGCAGCACGGCGTCGCCGACGGCGATGCGGTGGTGGCGGGCGCTGGCGTCGAGCGGCTCGAGCTTGCCCCGCGCGCAGAAAGCGGCGAGCGCGGCGCGGTCGTTGCGGCCGGCCTCGCCCGGGGTGGCGAAGGCGAAATGGATGAGGCGGCGCGGCGTCGCCATCGCGGTGAACGGCCGGGCATGCACCTCGCCGAGAATAGCCGCGCGCAGGGGATGCGCCTTGAGCCGCGCGCCGTTTGCGATGGTGACCTCAGCCGTCATGGCCGGAATGGGGGCATGGAACGGGGGCGGATGGCAAGGGGGACTCCCTCTCTTCACCTCCCCCTGGAGGGGGAGGCCGAACCGCGCAACGTTCGGGAGGGGTGATCTTACCTGTCTTGGCGGAGGGACGTCGGTCCCATCTGGACCGAAGTGCGATCGCGTCAGGCCGCCATGGCTGTACCAAGCGAGGCTGCCAGCATGTCGCCGACGAAATCAGGCGGCAATGGAGCGACAACGCGAGCAGCAACAGCACGCAACCCAAGATCGCGCGGCGAAAGATCGTTGGCTGGCTCGGCCATCCAAGTCTTTATGCTGGTCGCGGCCACTTCGTCGCCGCGCGATGCGCCTCCCAAACCGATGACAATGCTTTCCAAGCCTTGCAATCGTGTGTCGAAGCGCCGCAATGCTTCAGCCGAACCTTCTTTGGCCACTGCCAGATAGGCTACCGCAGACACCCCATCATCAGATGCCGGTTCAACTATTCCGGCGGCGGCGGCAAGATAACGAGCGTAAGCGAGACTTTCTTCTTCCCCTAGTATTGCTTTCACTTCGCGCTGAGCAACCTCGCGCGTCTCCGGCGTCGCTGTTCGAACAAGGAATAGTGCCCGACGCATGCGACCAGATGCAGCAAGAGTGGCCGGCAAATTGGTGAGACCGTTGCCAACTACAGTCGGTGCTGCTCGCGTTACATGCTGCGGCGAGGAACTAGTCTGACCAATTTGGAAGCGAAGTTTCATGGATTGAGCGACTTCGTCTGTCGGCTCGATCTTAAGCGCTTCTTCCAACAGCGTAATAGCCTCTTTCAGGCGCCCAGTTTCTCGTCCGACGAGATTGGCTAGTTGCGTATGGGCCACTACGTTGTTCTTCTTATCATTTCCACACAGACCAATAGTCTCCCGTAATAGCCCTTCCGCTTCCTGCGACTTCTCCGATTTCCGGGCGAGCAGCAACGCAAGCTGGTTGCGCCATTGCAAATTTTCAGGAAATCGCCGGACCGTCTCCCAGCCTAGTAACTCGGCCGCTTCTAGATGACCTTCGGCGGCGAGCGCATCGCGCCACAGCGCCCAAGCATAAACGTTTGAACCCTCAAACCGCAGCGCAAGTTGTGCAAGATCACGTGCCTTCGCCGCACGTCGTTCCGGCAAGTCGTCGCCGCGAAGCAATTGCATACCGATGTTGCAGGCCGTACGTACGAGATAGAATGTGTCACCTGTGCGGGTCGCGTATCGCTCATGGCGCTGCATCAGCGTGTTTAGGCGCGACTCAAGCGTATTGAAGGGCCGATCAGCGGAAATGTCTGCAAGCAGCGCCTCGCGCAATGCGCGCGGTGGAGGATCTAGTTCGTCCGAGCGCGGTTCGATGTGCGCGCCTTGAACAGCGTCCACATCGTCACGCCACCATTCCGCAGCATCAAATGTCTTTCGTGCGTTGTTAGTCTGGCGTGCAATCTCTTCTTCAACTGAACTGACCACCCGGGCAACGAGATTAGTCCAGAAGGTCGGATTGCGCGGAAACGCGCCTTCTAGCACATGCCATTCTCTCAGGAATCGCTTTCTGGTCGGGCGTTGCGCATCGGCCCAGCGCGCAAGTCCATGAAGTGCGGCTTCTTCATTCGCCGCCTCTTCTTCGCCGAGCGGCAACGAACGGAGCCCTAGCAATCCAACCGTCAGATAGCTTTCGTCATAACGTCCCCGTCGACCGGCCTCGCCGCAAATATCGAGCCAGAACGGCAGCAATCGACGCGGCGCCAAACTAGCCTCAGCCGCGAAATCCTGTGTCAGCGCAAGCGCGCGCCAGTATTCGCGCCGCAAATCAAGCCCACGATCTAGGACAAGCGTCTCCGCCCAAGCATTCCAGTAGAGAAAGCGACGGTGGAGATCGATAACGGTCTCGCGCGGAGCCAACCGCTGCACCACGGTCATCAATTCGAGCGCCGCCAGCGCAATCCGACTGAACTCGTCTCTATCAGAGCGTCCTGTCGCCGCACGGAACTGTGCAAGTGTTTCGAGCGTGCCCTGATCAAAGGCTTTGATTGCCGGATCGTCTGCCCCGAGGCCAAACAGCAATGCGGCGGCCGCATCGCTAGGTTCGGCGCGCCTATAGGGGTGGATGTTCGCGGTGCCCTCCGCGAGCGCCCGCACCTCAGCGGCCGGGGCGGCAATTAGCCGGTCCAGCCAAGGATGTCGAAGCGGCGCCTCTGCGGTCACAGCGTCCATTCTACTCGTCCACCTCAGTGCTCATAGGGCTTCCGAAATCGGCCCGGCCAGAGTCCCGCCGCAACTGTTCCAAATGGCCGTCGCGTATGGCACCTAGCTGAAATGGGTCTAACGGACCGACCAGTTCTCCGACCTTCATCAGATGATCGGGCAGATAAGTTATTCTAATATGAAGCATTTCGCGGATCGATGCCTGGCCGGGCCCGCCAAAGTCAACGGTGAAGCCAGACGCTAGTTCATGTGGGCTTGGAAAGAAATGGGGGCTTCCCTGGCTCTCCAGAACCGTCGGAAAGGCAAAGGGGCGTTGCGCGCCACGCGTTTCGAGGGGCCGCCACTCCGCGATGACATCCTTAACGAGATATTCCATCAGGGCAAATCGTTGTCGTTGGCCCGGCGCAGGGTCATAGTGCCCGAGGCCCAGTCTATTGCGCAGCCGCAGGAGCCAGTCGGCCGCGCCAAGGTCTGCTGCTACTTCAGACTTGAAGGCGATAAAGGCCGGCCGAGCTCCGGGATAAAGCTGCCACTGATCGAGTAGCTGCGTGATGAGGCCGTTATCCCTGCGACCGGGTCTCGTGGCCTCTTCGATGTCGGTATAATTGCGACCGATCTTCCTTAAGGCGTCATCAATACATTCAAGTCGCACGACCTTCTGGTTGGCCTCAATGTCAGGCCTGTAGATCGCGTCCTCATTGATGGACGTGAAGGTCACGGGAATGTGGCTACGCAATGCCCCTTGCACCCGCAGTCGAAAATGATCAGCCAACAAGGTCAAGAGTTGGTTTGTCGCAGGCCCATCCGCCTCGAAAGCGTCACGCCGTGTATCGCAGACGCGTTCCTCGAATTCAAAATTGTCGCCGACCGCACGGTCGGGAGCAGAACGAGATGAACGCAGGCGAGCAAGATCGTTCTGTAACTCGGCGCGTGAAAGCTGCATAGGTAGAGCTAAGTAGAATGGTTGAGGCTGTCCCCGAGGCTTCAAACCTAGGCTGTAATTATTATATGCTCAACCCCAAAATCGATTGCGACTGTCGGCCGCCGACGCGCTGCTAGAACCCCTCGATCTCGCCGCCGCGCTCGGCCGCCGGATGGGGCTGGCGCCCCTAGCCTCGCCAGCAGCACCTTCCTCGTAATCTAGAATAAAATCCTTACTTCTGCCATAATTCCCATCCCATATATTCCCATCCCGCCCCGATGCGAGGGGTGTCTGTGCAGCATCTTCAGATGCGGGGCGGGGAGCGGTGGCCGGGGGCGGGGCGTCGGAGATGCGGCGCGAATTTCCCCTCCCGGCGGTCCAAGCCGCTCGGTCCCGGCGCGCCTA
>JAFEFL010000020.1 GCA_018240595.1 Pseudomonadota bacterium
GCAGGCCAAGAACCGGGCCGCGACGCGAAGGTTCCACGCGGCGGCCCGATCATGGTTCAAGGTCGTACCGCGCTCATGCCCGCGCCCCGGCGACATCCGCCCACTTGTGGTCGTCGCGCTCGACCGGCTTGACCTTGCGGATGTGACCGTCGAGCTCGATGTGCAATTCGCTCAACTTCCTGTTACGGCGCCCGAGCACTTCGAAATGCTTCGGCTTGCGCCGCGGCTCGCCGATGACGTCGTATCCGGCCGCCTTGGCCGCGTCGGTCGCCACGGCCGGATCGGCGTCGGGGTGATGATGATGGTCGTGATGATGGTGGTGGTGCTTGGGGCCATGCTTGGGGCCGTGCTCGATGTGCACCGTCGTGCCGCCATGCGTGAAGGCAAAGACTTTAAGCTCCGTCGGCTTCATTTCGCCTTCGATCGTGACCTCGTCACCGATGCGGAGCTTGATTTTCTCGGCACCGTGCGGCGTCAGGTCGGCGAGCACAAAGCCGGACGCGGCTTCGACCACGAAGCGATGCCCGAACACATGGGCAATGGTTCCGGTGACTTTTCTTTCTTGATGATGCGGCACTGAACGTTCTCCTCGTACCTGCGGGGTTCAAGGAGACACTAGGAGGTAGACCGGCAATCCAGCCTGAACGGATCGGTTCAGGTTCGGTTCAGCCCGGCGTGGCAGGATGCGAACGTTTGCGACCGGCTCGCCCTATTTCTCGACCACGACCTTGAAGATGCTGGTCGCTGCGCGGCCCTGCGAATCCTTGACGTCGACGCGCAGCAAATGCTGACCCGGCGGCACCTCGGCCGCCTTCATCTCGATGCCCTCGTCCTTGATGAAGGCCTTCACGCGCGGCGTCAGGTCCACCGATTGCGCCTTGATATAGGTGACCTTGACGCTGTCCTTGTCGATGCCGGCGTTGTTGCGCGCGTTGAACTTGACCACCAGCGCCATCGGCGACTTCACCGCCTTGTCCCCGGAAGGCGAGACGACTTCGATGGCGGGGCCCCGCGTGATGCCGCGTAAGGTCATGCCGGCGTCTGCCGCCGCCGGGAGCGCGGCTTCCGTCTCGCTGATGAGCGGTTCGGCGAAAGCGGATGGCACGGTGGACAGGCCGAGCACGGCCGGCGCGGCCAAGGCGATGGCGAGGATGGCGGTCTTTTGCATGAGGTCATTTCCCCAGGAAGCCGGATACACCAGTGTAGATCGATATGACGACGGAACCGGCGGCGATACCGCTGGTCACCAGGGATTCGAGTTTCTTGACGGTGCGGTCGATGTCGTCCTGCGGACGCTCCTCGCCGTCCTTGTCGTCGTCCTTCTTCATCTTGCGCGCGGCATAGCGCGCCAGGACCTCGACCAGGAAACTCACTTTGGGCGACGGCGCACGCGCCACCATCAGGCCGTGCCGGATAACGCAGCCGGCGAAAAAACCGAATCCGATGCTCGCGGCATATTGCGCGGACTCAATCCAGCCCTGCCGGTCGGTCGGCAGCAGCGGCACCTTGTCCGTTATCGACACCGCCCACGACATTATCATGATCGATACAACAGCGATGGCGATGCCGGTGAAGAGATCCCACGCCAGCCAGCGGTCGAGCGCCTTGCGATACATGAAGCCGAAGACAAGCGGCACGGCGATCGACACCACGCGGAGATAGATCAGCGGCGCGTCGAAGACGATGATGATCAGGTAGTGCGCCGCCGCCAGCAGCGCGACGGTCAGCGCCGCCGCGAGCAGCGAGTTCAAGGTCGGAAGGCGGTCGTCGACGACCGCGGCGACGACCGCCGCCTTGTTCGCGATCATCGTCGGCGGCGCCTTGCCGTCCGCACCATCCCCTCCGCCGGCCGCCGCAGCATCGGCTCCATGGCCGTCCCTGAGCGCCTTTTCGAGCTCCTTGATGCGATCTTCCGCCGCCTTCAGCTTCATCATCATCGGCTGGACGACGAAGAAGTCGCGCCGGCAATGCTTGCAGACGACGGCCTCGTCCTTGATGTCTTCGGCGCAATAAGGGCACTTCATTACTTGCCGCCGTCGCCGATGATGGTATAGGGCGCCCAGAACAGCGGGTGTGCATAAGCGAACACGGTGTCGCCCTTGTCGTTGGCGAAGCCCTTGCCGTCGATCAGCGCCAGCATGGCCTGACGCAAGGCTTCGCCGCGGCCGGTCTGGCCATCGGCCTGGCGGCGGAACAGGTCCGACACCAGCTCGCGCGCCGACTGCGAATGCACCGACCAGTTGGTGACGAGAATGGCGCGGGTTCCGGCATAGAAGAACGCGCGGCCCAATCCCGACGCGGCCTCGGCACCGGCTCCCGCGCCGGCGCCGGTGTTGCAGGCCGAGAGCACGACCCAGTCAGCGTCGAGCTTGAGCGAAAGGATCTCCTCCATCGTCAGCAAGCCGTCGCCGTCGACATCGGCAACCTGGGGCGCCGACAGCGCCAGCGCCGGCTGCGTCAGACCGTCGAGTTCGCCGGGCACCAGGCCGTGGGTCGCGAAGGCGACGACCTTGGTCTTGGCGAGGTCGAGGGTCTTGACGTTTTTCTCGTTGGCCGCCTTGCCGAGATACAACACTTTGGCGGGATCGGCCTGCAGCGCGGCGGCGATCGAGCGCAATTCGTCGGCCGTGTCGGGCAGGCGCGGCAGCAGCGCGAGGTCGGCGCTGTTGACGCCTTCGGTTTTCGGACTCGAACGGCGCAACAGCGGCACGCCGCGCGTGACGTTGGCGCCGCCGTCGGCGGAGGCGATGACGGTCTCCTTCTCGGCCGCGTCCGCCTCTTCCTTGCTGAAGTAGGGATCGCCGAAGGCGACCAGAGCCGAGCGCGACGGCGCTCCGGGCGGCAGCGCGCGCAAGGTACGCAACGCAGCGGCCGATGGCACCATCGTCACCGCGTGGCTGCGGGCAAGCCACGGCACGTCGCGATAGGCGGCGAACGGAACGCCGCCGCTCTTCAGCTCCGTCGGCGCCGTGGGCAGCAGCGACAGCGGCAACAGCCCCAAAGCGCCATTGGTGACGACGACGAGACTGCCGGCGGATTTCCACCCGCTCTCGACCGGCTTCAACAGCAACCCGTACAATTGGTAGGCAAGCGTGAGATCGAATGCCGGGATATCGGAGATCATCGCTGCCTGCGGCTCGAGCGCTTCGCGCAGCTTCTTCACCTTCGCCTCGATGTCGGCTGCCGTGGCGGGGATACTGGCGAAGGCCATCGCGCCATCCTTCGGCACCGCCCAGACGAAGCTCCCGCGTTCGCCGAAATAGAACGACAGCAGCGCCTCGCCGGGTTTCAGCGCCGCTTTGATCTGATCGACGGTCGGCGGCTTGGGATCGACGAGATCGGCGTAAGACGGGAAGCGCCGGGTGATCTCGCCGCGCATCTTGTCGCGATCGGAGCGCAGCTTGATGATCGTGGCGTTGAGCGCGCGTACGGTATTGTCGTCGCGCTCCGAGGACGGCAGCGACAGCACATTGTTGAGTGTGCCAAGCTGGGCGTTGACTTGCTTGGTAAGGTCCTGCTCGCCGCGCACCATCTCGGCCAACGCCGGGTCCTTGACGGTCATGCGCGCACTCGAGGCCGCAAGGGCCTGCTGCACCGATCGGCCGCGCACGGCGTCGGCCAGCGCGAAGGTTTCTCCGGCCGCGTCGTTCGCCCCTCGCCGCGCCATGACCGCCATGTAGGATTCGGCGACGCTTTGCAGAAGGCGGCTGCGCGTCGCCACGGTCGCCGTATCTTCGTCGTCGGCGTTTTCATGCGCCGTTGCCATCATGGCCGGCAGCGCAACCTTGAATTCTCGTATCGCGTCATCGTCGCGCCGGGCCAGCGCATAGCCGATGGCAAGCCGTCCCCGCGCGGAGGCCAGTTCGAAATCCGCTTCGGAAGTCTTGCGCGCCTGCTGACGGCTCACCATCGTCTGCGCAAGAACAATGCCGTCCTCGATGCGTCCGGCCGCGTAAAGCGCCGAAACGCGCGCGCCGTTGACCAGGACCGCGTCACGGCGCTTCGGCTCCCAGTTCGCCGCCGCTTTCTCGATCTGGGCGTAAATCGGCGCGGCGTCATCATGCTTACGCTCAAGGGTCAGGATCGACGCGAGTTGAGACAGCACGCCGACCGTGAGCTGGCTGTCCTCCGCCGCGCCCATCGACGTGCGAATCTCGAGCGCGGATCGCGCAAGTTTCTCAGCCTCGTCGTAGCGGCCTTGGTCCACCAGGATCGAAGCCAGCCCCATGACGAAATAAGGCATCTGCGAATAATACTTGCCGACCGACTTGAGCGCCCCGAGCAGCGCGCGCCGCGACTCCGCCTCGGCCTCCGCGTAGCGGGCCTGACGCGAAAGCACCCGCGCCTGGGCGCGCACGCTGTGCCAGGCCGAGATTTCAACCTGCGTCACCGGCACCGGATATTCGAAGAGCGGGATATCCTTGACGGTCGCCTTGCGGAACGCTTCGGCCCGTTTGTAGGCCTCGATCGCTTCGCGATACTGACCGCGCGCTTCGAAGACGAGCGCGCGCGCCTCGTCCGAATCGGCCTCCCAGGAATTGCCGTAGCGGCGATAGGCGTCACGCCAGTTCGGATGGGGGCTGCCGCGCGCTTCCTGCACGCGGCCGACGACCTTCTGGGCAAAGGCATCGGCCTGCTCCACTTCGCCGATCGCGAGATAGGTTTGCGCGATGATGCGAGCGGCATTGATCATGGCGCCCCGGTTGTTCGGCGCTGCATCGGCCGAGGCGACGGTCGCCTTGAGAACCTCCACCGCCTGCTTGGGCTCGCTGACCGACAGATACTGGATGCCCAGCATCTGCCTGATGCGATTGATCTGCCTGACCGGCACCGACGATTTCTGAGCGATTTGCAGCGACTGTTGCGCGTCGGCGAGCGCGTCGCGGTCGCGCCCAAGGAAGGCGCGCGCGGCGGCGCGGTCGTAATAGAACTGAACCAGCTTCTCGCCGGACAATTTGCCGTCCGGCTGGGCATCCGCCGCCGCTCGGGCTTTCGCGATCTTGCCCGGGTCCGGTTTTTCCTGATCGAGAATCGCGGTGATGTCGGCGATGGTGCGCGGCGGCTTGACGAAGATGGCGCGGATCGCGCCGAGCGCGACCTGCGCGAGCGAAGGTTGATCGCCTTTTGGCGCAGACGGCGCGGCTTTGCCGGCGGCCATCTTCTGCTCCGCTGCCATGACACAGCCGCGCACTTTCGGCGTAGCCTGCGCCCGGCATTTCTCGAGCATACCGCTGTCGCGCGAGCCCGCCATGCAGGCCTGCACGATGGGTCGCCCCACCGTTTCACGGCACTTCTCGATGATGGCTTCGTGCGTCTGCGCTACCGCCTTGTCCGTGACAACGGCGATCAGCGCCGAACAGACAAGAAAGCCGGCGGCCAACCGCCCGGCCGCCCGCGCCGCCAATTTTGTCGTCATGCCCCCAGATCCCCCCACGGGTCCGGGTTAAATTGTCGCGCATCGGTCCAGTGCCGACAAGTGGGGGTGCGCTGTTTGTTATTCCGCGGCCAGAGATAATAAACAAGCCATATCGACAACCGTTTGTTGAATCGCCGGCTTTACTCGCCGTCAGCCGCGCCGGTGAGCGCCTTCATCTTGCCGATCAGACGCTGGATATCGACCGGTTTGGTGTCGAAGTCGTCACAGCCGGCGTTGCGCGCCTTGCTCTCGTCCTCGGCCATGGCGTGTGCGGTGAGCGCGATCACCGGGATTTTCTGCGTCGCCGGATCGGCCTTGACACGGCGCGTCGCTTCCCAGCCGTCGATCACCGGCAGGCTCATGTCCATGAGAATGATGTCGGGATGCTCCGAAGCCGCCATGGTCACCGCCTGCTGGCCGTCGACCGCCATCACCACCTCATAGCCGTTGCGCGCGAGGCGGCGCGAGAGCATGTCGCGGTTCATCTCGTTGTCTTCGACCAGCAGAACTTTCATTTCGAAACCTTCTTACATTCCGTCGTGATGGTGCGCGTCATGATGCCGGCGCGCCAGCGCCGACAGCGCGGTACCCAAAGTGCCGATCGGCTGCCCGCTCTTGCTGAGCACCAGCAGCGTGCGCTCGGCAAGAAAACTGCGCTCGGCTTCGCTGAGATCCTTGGCGGTGAGCACCACGATCGGTACTTCGTTCAGGCTCTCGAATTCACGCGCCTTCTCAAGAAACTCGAAACCGTCGACCTCGGGCATCATCAGGTCCAGCAGGATCAGCGAGGGCGCCTTGTTGCCGGCCAGCCAGCCAAGCGCTTCGCGGCCATTGGCGGCCTGCGCCGGCGTCAGCCCCGCGGCCCTGACCGTCGAGGACACGACCTCGCGCACGTCGGCATCGTCATCGACGATGAGGATGACCGAGTCGGCCTTGGCCGGCGCCAGCTTCCGCAAGAGCGCGGTCAGCCGGTTGCGGTCGATCGGCTTGGTCATGAATTCCGAGGCGCCGAGGGAGAAGCCGAGATTGCGATCGTCGACGATGGTCAGCATGATGACCGGGATGTGCTCGAGCGCCGGTTCCGATTTCATGATGCCGAGCACCGACCAGCCGTCCACCTTGGGCATTTGCACGTCGAGCGTGACGATATCGGGCGGAGTCTTGCGCATGATCGCCAGCGCTTCGGCGCCGTCGCGCGCATGCAGCAGCACGTAACCCTCGCGGCCGAGCGTGGCCGACAGCACGTCGTGCACGGCCGGATCGTCATCGACGATCAGCACGGTGATCGCCGAAGCGACACCCTCAGGCTCCAGCCCGAGCTCGTCGGCGGTGGTCGCCTCACCAGCGCCGCCTTCGCGATCCGGCAGTACGATGGTGAAGGTCGTGCCTTTGCCCGGTTCGCTAACGACATTGATGGCGCCGCCGAGCATGGTGACGAAGTGCCGGGTGATGGTGAGACCGAGACCGGTGCCGCCGAAATTGCGCGTGGTCGAGGAATCGGCCTGGGTGAAGGCCTGAAACAAGCGGCCGAGTTGCTCCGGCGTCATGCCGATGCCGCTGTCGCCGACGTCGAAGCGAACCTGATCGACCCCGTGCTCGCCCTTCCCGCGCGACAGCCTGAGCAGGATCGTGCCCTGCTTGGTGAACTTGGCAGCGTTGCTCAACAGGTTGATCAGGCATTGCTTGATCTTGGTGATGTCGGTCTTGAGCGCACCGATATCGACCGGGCATTCGACCACCAGCCGGTTGCCGTTCTTGGCGATCATCGGATCGACGATGGTCTTGACGTCGGCAATCGCCTTCTGGAGATCGACGCGCTCGAGATAGACCTCCATCTTGCCGGCCTCGATCTTGGACAGATCGAGGATTTCGTTGATGAGGCCCAGCAGATGCTTGCCGGCGGCGCTGATCTTTTCCAGATCGCCGAGCGCCGCCTTGTCGCCGCGGTCCTGCGCGTCCTCGGCCAGGAGCTCGCTGTAGCCGATGATGGCGTTGAGCGGCGTGCGCAGCTCGTGGCTCATATTGGCGAGGAAGGACGACTTCACCTTGTTGGCGGATTCGGCGTCCTCCATCGCCTTGCGCAGCGCCAGTTCCTGCTTCTTGCGCTCGGTGATGTCGGTGTAGATGGCGATGAAGCCGCCGCCCGGCACCGGGTCGCGCCGCACTTCCATGACCATGCCGTCCGGCCGGGTGCGCTCGAAAGAATGCGAGGTCGCCAGCACCTTGAGGCGCTTCTCGAGTTCCTTCTCGATGTCGGCGTCCTCGCCGAATTCGCCGCGGGCGCCGAGATAGCGGATATAATCGGAGAAGGTGCGATCGGTGCCGAGGAATTCCTCCGGCATTTGCAGATAATCGACGAAGCGCTGGTTCCAGGTGACCAGCTTGTGCTCGGCGTCGTACATGGCGACGCCATGCTGCATGTAATCGAGCGTCGCACGCAGGAAGGCGTGCTCTTCTTCAGGCGACAATGTTCGCTTCAGATGGACCTGCACCGGTCAGCCCCGCAATTGCCCAGCGGCCCGAGCTTTAGGCCAGCCGCGCTCATTCCTCCAGCAGAAAATACGTTTCCATCGGGCCCTTGCCCTTGACCTCGACGATGCCGCGCGGCTCGAGCGGAAAGCGGCCGCCCAGCGCCCGGCGGGTCGCGTCGGTCAGGTGAATGCGGCCGGTGACCGAATGCGATTCCATGCGGCTGGCGGTGTTCACGCTATCGCCCCAGACGTCATAGGCGAATTTGTGCGTGCCGATGACGCCGGCGACGATCGGGCCGGTGTGGATGCCGATGCGAGCATTGAGCGCGAGGCCGGTTTCGGCGGCGACGTCGCGCACGGCGCGCATCATGCGCGGCGCCAGGGCGACGATGCGCTCGGCGTGGTCGGCCTGCGGCTCGGGAATGCCGGCCGCCGCCATATAGGCATCGCCGATGGTCTTGATCTTCTCGACGCCGGCTTCGGCGGCGAGCGCGTCGAACATGGTGAAAATGCGCCCGAGAAAATCGAGGACGCCCTCGGCCGGCATCGTACCGGACAGGACTGTGAAGCCGGCGAGGTCGCAGAACAGGATGGTCGACTCGGCGACCCGGTCGGCGATTTTCAGTTCGCCCTCGCGCATGCGGCTCACGATGCTTGACGGCAGGATGTTGAGCAGCAGCGTCTCCGACTTCTTCTTCTCCGCCTCGAGGTCGGCGATGAACTGCTTTTCGCGGTCGCGTAGCCACTTCTTTTCCAGCGACGAGTTGATGCGCGTGCGCAGCAGGATCGGGTCGAACGGCTTCGGCAGGTAATCCTCGGCCCCGGCCTCGATGCAGCGAACGACGCTGTCGAGTTCGTCGAGCGCCGAGATGACGATGACCGGTACATGCGCTGTGCGCGCGTCGCCCTTGAGCCGTGTCAGCACCTCGAAGCCGCTGACCTCCGGCATGATGAGGTCGAGCAGAACGAGATCGAAGTCGCCCTCCGCGGCGAGTTTGAGCCCCTGCGCGCCATCCGCGGCTGTGACGACGGCATGGCCCTCGCGCGTCAGCCGCCGCTCCAGCACGTCGCGGTTGGCGGCATTGTCGTCGACGACGAGGATACGGCTTTGCCGGTCGAGCAGATGCGACGTGCCGGCCTGCAAGGGCTGCACGGTGCGCAGCACGTCGGCGACGATGCCGGCGTGAGCGGCAAGCTTGTCCTCCCGCGCGATCGGCGCCGCGTCGCCGTGGCTGAGCGCCACCATGGCGTCGATCTGCCCGAGCAATTGATCGCCGGCCTGCTTGAGCTTGACGAGATCGTCACGCAAACCGTTGTCGCTCGCGCCTTCCATGTCCTCGATCAGCATCTCGCTGTAGCCGATGATGGCGTTGAGCGGCGTGCGCAGGTCGTGGCGGAGACGGCGGTTGAATTCGTGATCGTTCTCGCCGAGCGCGCGGTCGGAGCCCTGATCGGCGACGACCGCGGCGACGAAGGCGTTGAGCTTGCCGGCGGCCGTCTGCATGCGCTCGACATCGCTCGCTATGTCGTCCGCGCCCAGACGCCGCGCTTCCTCGCTGATGAGTTCGAGGAAATCGCCGATCGCCAGCGCCGGCGCCTGAATCTCCTGGCGCAAATAGGCGGCCAGCGCGCGGTTGAGACGTTGATCGTGATCGTCGCTCGACAAGCCCTGCTCCCAACTTCGGCGGGCGGGACATTAGTGGTGGCCCGCTGCGATTGCAAAAGAGTTGGTGACAATTCCGCCGCAATCCGTTCAGCCGCAATTCAGCCGCGGAACTGCATCATCCCCCCAAGCGTTAATAGGAGCTTTCCATTGGCCCATCTTCGGCCAAGAGTACGCAACGTTTTTCCTGCCACCGTTGCGATGCATCTTCATCAATTCGGAGTGCTGCCTCGATGACATCCGCCCGATCAATCCTGCTCGCTTGCACCGCACTGACCGCGTTCGCCGGGGTTGCGATGCCCGCGCCGCAGGCTGCCGCATCATCCAATCTGGTCGTCGCGCAGGGTGCACCACCGCCGGCACAACCCGGACAGCCGGAAGAGAAAAAGAAAGAACAACCCGGCAAGCCGCCTGCCGCCAGGCCGCCGGCGCCGCCAGCCGCTCACCCGCCCGGCCCGCCGCCCGCGGCTCACCCTCCGGCGCCACCGCCGGCGGCCCATCCGCCGGCTCCGCCTCCGGCTGCCAAACCACCGGCGCCGCCGCCGCCCGCCGTTCAGCGCCCCGCTCCGCCGCCGCCACCCGCTGTGCAGCATCCAGCTGCGCCGCCACCCCCGGCCGTGCATCGTCCGGAGGCGCCGCCTCCGGCTGCTCATCCCAAGCCTGCCGCGCCGCCGCCGCCTCCGGCTGCTCAGCCCAAGCCTGTCGCACCGCCGCCTCCGGCCGCGCAGCCAAAGCCCGTCGCGCCGCCGCCGCCCGCGGCTCAGCCGAACTCGGCAACCCCACCGCCGCCGGCAGACGCTCAGCCGAATGCCGCTCCGCACGGCCGACCGGGAACGACGCCTCCCGGCGCCGCGACCCGCCCGGGCGCACCGCCGCCACCTGCTGCGCACACCCAGCCGGGCGCTCCGCCTGCTGCTCAGCCTGCTCCGGCTCCGGGCGCTCCGCCGCCGGCCGCGCAGAACGCGCCCGCGCCAAACCAGCCGCCGAACAGCATTGCCGGCCGCGCGATCCAGGCCGCGCGTCCCGCCGCTGCACCGCCGCCGCCGCCCACCCAGGCCCGTCCGGCCAGCGACTTCATCCGTCGCGACAACCAGGCGCCGACTCGCGGCGTCGAGGATCTGCGCCGCGAACGCCACGAAATCCGCGAGGGCAATCGCACCATCATCACCGAAGGTGACCGCACCATTGTGCGCGAAGGCGACCGGTTCTTTATCCGCCACAACGAAGCGGACCGCTTCGCGGTCAATGCGCGCGACGTGCGCGTCATGCAACGCGGCGACGAAACGGTCAGCGTCATCGTGCGGCCGGATGGCACGCAGATCGTGACCACGACGGATAGCAACGGACGATTGCTGCGCCGCGTGCGGCGTGATCGCGGCGGCCAGGAAATCGTCATCATCGACAACCGCTACAGCGGCCCGCGGCAGAACATTTTCGTCAATGTGCCGCCGCCGCGCTGGCGCGGCCCGGAAGACCGCTACATCCTCGATGCCGATCGTGCTTCACGCGACGCCATCTTCACGATTTTCGAGGCGCCGCCGATTCAAGAGATCGACCGCCGCTATACCCTCGAGGAAGTGCGCTACAGCGAGCCGTTGCGCGCCTACATGCCGCGTGTCGATCTCGACGTGCATTTCGATACGGGCTCGTGGCAGTTGACGCCCGACCAGATCGACCGCCTCGCCGAGATTGCCGACGGCATCAACCGCGCGGTGTCGCGCAATCCGCGCGAGGTATTCCTGATCGAAGGCCACACCGACGCCGTCGGCTCGGCCGAGGACAACCTGTCGCTGTCCGATCGCCGTGCCGAAGCCGTGGCCGTGGCGCTCACGCAGCAATTCCAGGTGCCGCCGGAAAACCTCGTCACGCAGGGCTACGGCGAGCAATATCCCAAGGTGCAGACCGACGGCCCGTCTCGCGAAAACCGGCGCGTCGCCATCCGCCGCATCACGCCGCTGATCGACCGCCAGGCGAACCGCTGATTTCGATGGACACCTGAGCGGCAAACCAGACAGCCCCCGGCAGAAAAGCCGGGGGCTGTTTGTTTTTAATCGCCACCGCGCCGCCGGAATCTGCGGAACTTTGTCGCACCGCTCCCGTTGTCAGAAGCAACGTCGCTGGAACTATGGGGCCGCGAGGCTCGCAGGCGGCGCATTGAGGCGACACAAGATTCCCAAGGAGATCGTGCGATGTCTGTCGGCACCATCATTCTGATTATTCTGGTTATCGCGCTGCTGGGCGGCTTTTCCGGCATCGGCGGCGGCCCGTTCTACGGCACCGGCTATTACGGTGGCGGCGGCCTGGGCCTCGTGATCATCGTGCTGCTGATCCTCGTCCTGATGGGACGGTTGTAAAGCAGCACCGGCCGCAAAACAGAAAGCCGGCGCATGCGGTCCGCATGCGCCGGCTTCTTCCGTTTCGATCGCCTTGAAGGTCTTATTTCTTGTTGTAGGCCGCCAGGATCGCCTCGCCGTCGGCGCCGGCCTTCTTCTTCCAGTCGGCGGTGAGCTGCTCACCGATCTTCTTCAGGCTGGCCTTCAGCGCATCGCTCGGCGGCTGCACCTTCATGCCCTTGGCCTTGAGCTGCTCGAGATACCAGCCGGCCTTCTCTTCCCACATCTTCCAGCCGCGGGTTTCCGCGGTCGCCGCCGCCTTCAGCACGGCTTCCTGCGTCGGCTTGTCGAGCGCATCGAAGGCCGCCTTGTTGACGAAGGTGAGGTCCTTCGGAATCCAGGCCTGCACATCGTAGAAGTTGGTCAGCGTTTCCCAGGCCTTCGAATCGTAGCCCGTGCCGCCCGACGACATGAACGAGTTGACCACGCCGGTGGCGAGCGCCTGCGGCAGTTCCGCCGCCTGGATGGTCACCGACTGGGCGCCGACCAGTTCGCCGATCCGCGCGGTGCCGACGTTATAGGCGCGCCACTTGAGGCCCTTCATGTCCTCGATCGTGTTGAGGTCTTTCTTGGTGTAGATGCCCTGCGGCGCCCACGGCACGGCGAACAGCACCATCAGGCCCTGCGCCGCCAGCTTCTTCTCGATGGTCGGCTTCGAGGCGAGCCACAGCTTCTTGGCCTCCGGGAAGCTGGTCGCCAGGAACGGCACGACATCGACGCCGAATACCGGATCTTCGTTCTCGTGAAGCGAGATCAGCACTTCGCCGGCCTGCGCCTGTCCGGTCTGCACCGCGCGCTTGATGTCCGGCGCCTTGAACAGCGACGCGCCCGGGTGAACCGTGATCTCGAGCTTGCCCTTGGTCGCGTCGGCGACGTCCTTCGCGAACATCGTCAGGTTGACGCTATGCGGATTGTCCGCCGGATAAGCCGCAGGCAGATTCCACTTGGTCTGCGCAGCGGCCGGCTGCACGCTGAGCGCCGCCGCGGCAAGCAGGCCGAGCACGGCAGTACGGGTCATCTGTTTTGACATTGTTTGCCTCACACCTAGCTGTTGTTATTGCCTAAATCCTATCAGAAAACGTCCCCGCCATAGCAAGCCCCTCAACCGGGCGGGAATGCCATTCGCGGTAGAACCAGAGCGATTTGAGGGAATTCGGTGATGATGAACACGGCGACGAGCAACAGAACGAAGAACGGGAACGCCGCCTTCGCCACGGTCATCGTGTCCTTGCCGCTCATGTTCTGCAGCACGAACAGGTTAAATCCGACCGGCGGCGTGATCTGCGCCATTTCGACGTGGATGATCAGATAAATGCCGAACCAGATCAGATCGAGACCGGCCTGCTGCACCATCGGCAGCACGACGACCGCGGTCAGCACGATCATCGAGATGCCGTCGATCAGACAGCCGAGAATGATGTACATGATCGACAGGTACAGCGCGAGCATGCTCGGCGTCAGGTTCTGACCCTTGACCCACTCGGCAAGCGCCGCCGGAATGCCGGTATAGGCCATCGCGGCAGTGGCGAAGGCGGCGCCGGCGAGAATGAACATGATCATGCAGGTGAGTCGCGTAGCGCTCATGACGCTCTCGAAGAACGTCTTGCGCGTCAGCGTGCCGCTCCACCACGCCAGGATGAGCGCGCCTGCGACGCCCCACGCGGCGCACTCCGTGGCGGTGGCGAAGCCGAGCACCAGCGCAAAGAACACCGCGAGGATCAGCAGCAAACACGGAATGAGCTTGGTCGACTGCCGCAGCTTCTCCCCGAACGGCATCGGCGGATCGCGCGGCGGCACCTTCGACGGATTGAGCAGCGACCAGCCGGCGATGTAGCCCGAATACAGGACGATCACCAGAAGGCCCGGCAGGAAGCCGGCGAGAAAGACCTGGAGCACCGAGACGTTGGCGGTCACGGCGTAGACCACCATCGGGATCGACGGCGGTATGAGCAGGCCGAGCGTGCCGGAGCCGGCCAGTGAACCGAGGCTGAGGCCCGGATCGTAGCCGCGCTTCTCCAGCTCCGGCAGCGAGATCTTGCCGATGGTGGCACAGGTCGCCGCCGACGAGCCGGACACAGCCGCGAAGATGCCGCAGCCGACGACGTTCACATGCACGAGACGGCCGGGCAGCCATTGCAGCCACGGCGACAGGCCGCGGAACATCTCTTCCGACAGCCGCGTGCGGAACAGGATTTCCCCCATCCAGATGAACAGCGGCAGCGCGGCAAGGGTCCACGAGGCGCTCGAGCTCCACACCGTGGTCGCCAGCACCGAGCCGACCGGCACGCTGGTCGACAAGATCATCGCGATATAGCCGACGATGCCGATCGCCACCGCGATCCAGACGCCGCTGCCGAGAATGAAGATGAGCGCCGCCAGAAGGACCAGCGCCAGGTCGATGAGCGGGAGCGACATCAGCCGGCTCCCCCGGAGGCGACGAGCTCGACGAATTCGTCGGGCGAGCTCGGCGGCTCCTTCTCAAAGCTCGGCTTGTTGCCCTTGATTACGTGGACCATCTCGTCGATGAGCGCGATGCAGAGAATGATCAAGCCCGCGCAGTAGCCGAGCTGCGGGATCCACAGCGGCACGGAAATGACGCCGGTCGACATGTCGTGGAAGCGGAAGGAGTCGTATGTCATCCGCACCGCGAACCACGCGAAGTACAGCGTGAAAATCGTGGCAATGCTAAGCGCGAGCATTTCCACCGCCCAGCGCTTCTTGCCTGTCACCTTTTCGACCACGATGCCGACGCGGATCATCTCGCCGCGCTTGAAGGTGTGGGCAAGGCCGAGAAAGGCCATCGCCGCCATGCACCAGGAGGCGAAGTCGTCGCCGGCCGGGATGTTGAGATCGAACTCCCGGCCGACCGACATGATCATCATGATGGCGAAGATCGCCACCAGGAAGAAGCCGGCGGCGTAGCCCGACCACAAATAGAGCTTGTCCAGGGCAGTTCGCATCATGCGATCTCCGTTGTTACCGCCGCCGCGGGTAGGATTAAGGCGCGTGGGATGGATTCTGCTTTCAGCATCGATCGTCTGGCCTCGTCACAGGCTCGCCGCGGCGCGCGCGGCCTGGTCGTAATGTCCGGACAGCACCCGCATCATCGCGGCAATGTCCGACAGCCGCTTCTCGTCGAGCCCGGCGCTCTTCACCGATTGAACCAGCAATGCCTCGCGCACTTTGCGATAGCGTTTCACCACCTCCTCGCCCTTCGACGTCAAGGCGATGGTCCGCTCGCTGCCGCGCTTGCCGCTCAACAGGAGCTTGTGCGCATCGAGCTTCTTCAGCGAGTAGGTCACGAGGTGGGTGTCTTCGATATTGAGGACGAGGCAGATATCGGCGACGCGCTTAGCACGGGCGCGGTGCGCGATGGTGTGCAAAACAAGGACGTCGAGTGGCGACAAATCAGGCACGCCGGCGGCGGCCATGCAACGCACCATCCACCGCTCGAACGCATGGTCGAGCAGGATGAGGCCGAATTCGAGTTCGGACAAGACGGGCATTGCGCCCGACGCCAGGTGCGCCGACGAAACGATCGGCCCCAGCGTCAGCTCCGCGTCGGATTTCGCCGCGCCCCCTGCTTTTGTCATCCCAGCCCCTCGCGAGATTTGGAAAAGCGTACCGGCCTCCAATAAATTGTCAACGAATTATTGACGATTTTTTTCAGCTCTGTTTTATTCGCGTCGGCGCAAGGAGGGCGAGATGGCTGTACGGGCGACGCGGAAGAAGAAGGCTGCGAAAACACAGGTGGCCAAGCAAGGTGCGGGCCAGAAAGCGGCTCAAACCGCGCGCCGGGCCTGGGACTTCTGGATCGATCGCGGGGGCACCTTCACCGACGTGGTCGGCCGGCGCCCCGACGGCAGCCTCGTCGCCCACAAGCTTCTTTCCGAAAATCCCGAAGCTTACGCCGATGCCGCGGTGCAAGGCATTCGCGACCTTCTCGACCTCAAGGCCGGCGAGCCGATCCCGGCCGGGCGCGTCAACGCCGTGAAGATGGGCACCACCGTCGCCACCAACGCCCTGCTCGAGCGCAAGGGCGACCGCGTTCTGCTGCTCATCAGCAAGGGTTTCCGCGATGCGCTCAAGATCGGTTATCAGGCCCGGCCGAAGATCTTCGCCAAGCACATCATCAAGCCCGACATGCTCTACGAGCGCGTCGCCGAGGTCGATGAGCGCGTGCGCGCCGACGGCGCCGTCGAGCAAGCACTCGATCTCGACAGCGCGCGGACCGCGCTGGAGGCCGCCAGGGCCGACGGCATCGACGCTGTCGCCATTGTCTTCATGCATGCCTATCGCTTCCCCGACCATGAGAAGAAGGTGGCGCAGCTCGCCCGCGACATGGGCTTTGCCCAGGTTTCGGTCAGCCATGAAGTCTCGCCGCTGATCAAGCTGGTCGGCCGCGGCGACACCACCGTCGTCGATGCTTATCTGTCGCCGATCCTGCGGCGTTATGTGGCGCGCGTCACCGACGCGCTCGACACCAAGGAGTCCGGTGCGCGGCTGATGTTCATGATGTCATCCGGCGGCCTCACCGCGGCAGACCTGTTCCAGGGCAAGGACGCCATCCTGTCCGGCCCGGCCGGCGGCGTCGTGTCGATGGCCGAGACCGGCAAGCAGGCCGGCTTCGATCGCCTCATCGGCTTCGACATGGGCGGCACCTCGACCGACGTGTCGCACTTTGACGGCGAATACGAACGCACCTTCGAGACCGAGGTCGCCGGCGTGCGCATGCGTGCACCGATGATGCTCATTCACACCGTCGCCGCCGGCGGCGGCTCGATCCTGCACTTCGACGGCTCGCGCTTCCGCGTCGGCCCGGATTCCGCCGGCGCCAACCCCGGACCGAAGTGCTACCGCCGTGGCGGGCCGCTCGCCGTCACCGACGCCAATGTCGAAGTCGGCAAGCTCATTCCCGAATTCTTTCCGAAGATCTTCGGCCCGCATCAGGACCAGCCGCTCGACGCCGAGGCGGTGCGCAAGGCCTTCGACGAGCTCGAAGGCGAGATGCGCGGCGGCCTCAAGCGCGAGCAGATCGCCGACGGTTTCATCAAGATCGCCGTCGAGAACATGGCCAACGCCATCAAGAAGATCTCGGTGCAGCGCGGCTATGACGTGACGCGCTACGCGCTGAACTGCTTCGGCGGCGCCGGCGGCCAGCACGCCTGCCTCGTCGCCGACGCGCTCGGCATGACCAAGGTGCTGATCCATCCGTTCTCGTCGCTGCTGTCGGCTTACGGCATGGGTCTCGCCGATATTCGCGCCACGCGCGAACAGGCGATCGAGCTCGGCTTCGGCGCCAAGGGCCTTGCGGCGCTGAACCGCACCGCGCAGCGCCTCGGCAAGGAAGCGATGGCGGAAGTCGCCGGCCAGGGCGTCGCCAAGGCGAGGCTGATCGTGCGCGCGCATATCCGCTACGCCGGCACCGACACCGCGCTGGTGGTCAATGCCGGCGCCCTGCCCGCGATGCAGCGCGCCTTCGAGCAGGCGCACAAAGCGCGTTTCGGCTTCATCGACCGCAACAAGGACATGGTAATCGAAGCCGTGTCGGTCGAAGCCGTCGGCGGTGGCGCCAAGTTCAACGAAAAGGCGGCGCGGCGCTCGGCCGCGACGCTGCCAAAGCCCGCCAAGAAGACCCGGTTCTTCTCGCAGGGCGAATGGCATAACGCCAATGTCTATACCCGCGACCAGCTCAAGATCGGCGCCAGGGTCAAGGGCGCGGCGATCATCATCGAACCGCACCAGACCATCGTGGTCGAGCCCGGCTGGCAGGCCGAGCTGACGGCCAAGAACCATCTTGTTCTCACGCGCATCAAGAAGCTCAAGCGCGTCGCCGCCATCGGCACCCACGCCGACCCGATCATGCTCGAGGTGTTCAACAACCTGTTCATGTCGATCGCCGAGCAGATGGGCGTGTCGCTGCAGAACACCGCCTATTCGGTGAACATCAAGGAGC
>JAFEFL010000021.1 GCA_018240595.1 Pseudomonadota bacterium
AACTCCCAAGAGTCCATATCGACGGAGTTGTTTGGCACCTCGATGTCGGCTCATCACATCCTGGGGCTGGAGAAGGTCCCAAGGGTTCGGCTGTTCGCCGATTAAAGTGGTACGTGAGCTGGGTTCAGAACGTCGTGAGACAGTTCGGTCCCTATCTGCCGTGGGTGTAGGAGAATTGAGAGGATTTGTCCCTAGTACGAGAGGACCGGGATGAACGTACCTCTGGTGGAGCTGTTGTGGCGCCAGCCGCAATGCAGCGTAGCTATGTACGGACGGGATAATCGCTGAAAGCATCTAAGCGAGAAACCCACCTCGAAACGAGTTCTCCCTTGAGAGCCGTGGTAGACCACCACGTTGATAGGCCGGGTGTGGAAGCGCAGTAATGCGTGTAGCTTACCGGTACTAATAGCTCGATTGGCTTGATTGCTCTCATTTCCAATGTTCACGCATCGCGAAAGCGATGTCTGGACCGGAAAACTGACAATCAATGGCAACACTCTCGATCGACGCGACAAGCGTTACGATCGAAAACCATTGAAATGCGGTCTTTGAAGACCGGTTTGCTTCACTTCGTTTTTCGCCGGACTGGTGGTCTTAGCGGGGGGCCTGTACCCGATCCCATCTCGAACTCGGCCGTAAAACTCCCCAGCGCCAATGGTACTGAGTCTCAAGGCTCGGAAGAGTAGGTCGCTGCCAGTCCTGCCAAAAACGAAGATCCTCTTCAGATGTTAGAACGAACAAACTGAAAAACCCTCCGCGCATCGCGCGGAGGGTTTTTTGTTGGCTGGACAAGTGGCCGGCCTAAGGCGTCAGTTCGTCCGCCGTCGCGATGGCCTGCCGGTTAGGACGCGACGCTATTTCGGCGGCGTCGCCGCGGCCTTGCTCACCGCGCTCCACTTCTCGATCTCGCTGTCGATGTAGCTGCGAAACTCAGCGGTGGTCATCGGCATCGGCTCGCTGCCGAGCGCGCGAATCTTCTCGGCGATTGCCGGATCCTTGAGTGCGGCGACGAAAGCGGCATTGAGCTTGTTCGCGATGTCCGGCGGCAGGCCGCGCGGCGCCATGATGCCGAACCAACCGGTGGCCTCGAAGCCGGGCAGGCCCGCCTCCGTCATCGTCGGCACGTTGGGCAGGATGCTGAAGCGCGCCTTCGAGGTGATCGCCAATGCGTTGATCTGTCCGGCGTCGATCGCGGCCTTTGCCGATGGGGGATCGAGAATGCCGAGCGGCACGTGGCCGCCCATGACATCGGTCAGCACCGGCGCCATGCCGCGATAGGGAACCAAGTCGAAATAGGTGCCCGCCTTCTGATTGAACATCTCGGCGGTGAGCTGCATCAGCGTGCCGTTGCCGCCATGGGCGATCAGCGATGCGCCGCGCTTCTTGCCGATGGCGATCACGTCCTTGAGCGTCTTGCCGTCGAGCGATTTCGCGGCGGTGAGCAAGAACGGCGACGAGCCAATGCCGGTGATCGGCGTGAAGTCGCGGCGCGGATCGTAGCTCGCCTGCCGCGAGTCGATGTCGGTCACCAGCGCGCCGGCGCCGGCCATGGCGATGGTGTAGCCGTCCGGCGCCGACTTCTTCAGCACCTCGAGGCCGACGACGCCGCCGGCGCCGGCGCGGTTCTCGATGATGATGGTCTGCCCGAGCCGCGTCTCGACGAAGTTCTGCACGATGCGCGCCATCGAGTCGCTGCTGCCGCCGGCCGGGAACACGACGATCAGCTTGATCGGCCGGTCCGGATACTCGGCGCGCGATGGCCGGACGGTTGCGACTGAAGACAGTGCCGCGAGCAGGAGTGCCGTCGTGGCAAGCAAGACCCGGCTCATGGGATAGTTCCTCCGCGTGTTCTTGTTGTGCCGTCATTCCAGCGCCGAACGCGCGTCAACGCAAGAGCACGCGGCACGCGGTTTGCGCCCATGCGAGATGTGCCGTCGATCATGGGCCGCGGCCCACCTGAACCTGGATCGGCGCGGCGCTCGACCTTGGGTGCGGAATACTCCTACACTCTCGCCAGCAATTGACCGGGAGTGTTTACGCATGTCGACCGTTACGCCTGTCGGCCCTGCCAAGGGTTATCGCCGCATCGCGACCGAGGAAGCCTTCATCCCGCCCGAGCTGCACCGCATGCAGTGTAAGCTGGTCGAGGAGGGGGCGGTGGACGATCCGGGCTTCAACAGCCTCGTCGGCTACTATCTGCGTCATCCCAGCGAACGCGCGCGCAATGTCAGCGAGCGCTTGCAGGACATCGGCGAGCGGCGCCTCGCCGATATGGATTCGGCCGGCATCGACATGCAGATATTGTCGCTGACGTCGCCGGGCGTGCAGGTGCTCAAGCCCGACGTCGCCGTGGAGATGGCGCGGCTCGCCAACGACCAGGCCGCCGAGGCGGTGCGCCGGCATCCGACGCGCTTTGCCGCACTGGCGGCGGTGGCGCCGCAAAACCCGGCCGAGGCCGCCAAGGAGCTCGAGCGCGCCGTCACCAAGCTCGGCATGAAGGGCGTCATCATCAATTCGCATACGCTCGGCGAATATCTCGACGATCCGAAGTTCTTTCCGATCTTCGAAGCGGCGACGGCGCTCAAGGTGCCGGTCTACCTGCATCCGAACACGCCGTCGAAGCGCATGATCGAGCCGTTGCTCGAGTCGGGCCTCGACGGCGCGATCTACGGCTTTGCCGTGGAGACCGGCATGCACGCGCTGCGGCTGGTCGTGAAGGGCGTGTTCGACCGCTACCCGGATCTCACGGTGATCCTCGGCCATCTCGGCGAGGCGCTGCCGTTCTGGCTGTTCCGCCTCGACTACATGCACCGCGGCACGGTGACGTCGGGCCGCTACGATTTCCTCAAGCCGCTGCAGAAGAAGCCGAGCGATTACCTGCGCGACAACTTCTATTACACGACCAGCGGCATGGCCTGGGAGCCGGCGATCGCCTTCACGCAGTCGGTGATCGGCATGGACCGCGTCATGTATTCGATGGATTACCCCTATGAATACGTCCATGACGAGGTGCGGGCGCAGGACGCCCTGGCGATCAGCGACGCCGACAAAAAGGCCTTTTTCCAGACCACGGCGGAGCGGGTTTTCCGGCTTTGACGATGGAACTTGGCCTGCAACTAAGTATCTGATTATATTGAGAAAAATAGCCAGAAAAAGCAGTATTGGCGGCCGGGAAAGCCTTGCTATTGGCGGCCCCGGCCGTTAGATTCCGCTCCAGCAACGAATAGAAAAAACGGCCGTCCGAGATGGCGGCCGTTTTGTTTTTGGAGCTGCCCTCCAAAAACAGAGAAGCCGCCGTGGGGGATCCGCGGCGGCTTTTCATTTAGGCTGCCGTGTCCGGTCGGCGGCGCCGCCATCATTACAAAGCGTTCAGCTCTTGCGCTGGGTCAATTCGATCCTGACGCCGCGGCAGCAGCCTTGGCGCGGGGCGACGCGATGATTGCGAGACCGGCCATGACAAACTCGACCACCGAGAAATTCCTGATCGTCTTCTTCCGCTTCACCATGGCGTGGACCTTCCTCTACGCCGCCTCGCACCAGGTCTTCGTCCACGATTTCAGCGTGGTCGGTTTTCTCAAATCGACGAAGACGTTTCACGACCAGTTTGCCTTCTTCACGACCCCGACGATGGCGCCGATCACGACCTTCCTCGTCGAATATGGCCACCTGCTCATCGGCCTGTCGCTGCTGTTCGGCCTGATGACGCGCGTCAGCGCCGCCTTCGGCATCGCCCTGATGTTCATCTACTGGATGGCGCATATGGACTGGCCGTTCGTCGAGAACAGCAACAACCTGATCTTCGACTATCACCTGGTCTATGCCGGCGTGCTGTCCTACCTGATCTATAAGCACGCGGGGCATGTTCTCGGCCTCGACGGCTGGCTCGAGAACCGGCGCTTCGTCAGGGACAATGCGTTGCTGCGGCCGCTGGTCGCCTGAGCGTCGGATGCCGGCAGACGGCGCGCGCGGTCCGCGCGCCGTTTACGCTAGCGGTGCGTCAACAACAGCCCAATGGCTTCCGAGGCGCTGCGCAGCACCGGCAGCCAGTCGCGCAGTTGTTCGACCGAGACGCGGGCCGCCGGTGCGCTGACATTGATGGCCGCGCAGGTGGCGCCGGCCTGATCGCGGATCGGCACCGCGATCGATCGCAGCCCGATCTCGATTTCCTCGTCGTTGATCGCGTAGCCTTCGGCGCGGGTGCGCTCGATCTCGCGCCGCATCGCTGCGGGATCGGTCACCGTCTTCGGCGTCATCTTCGGCAGGCCTTGCGCCAGAAACGCATTGAGCTTCGCGTCGCTCGAGCCGGCCAGCAGCACCTTGCCCATCGACGTCGAATGCGCCGGATAGCGCGTGCCAATCGGGATGTAGTCGTGGAGAATGCGCTTGGCCGGTTGCCGCGCGACATAGACGATATCGAACTCGTCAAGCACCGCGACCGAGCAGCTCTCATTCGTGGCGCGCGCGACCTCGGCGATCGACGATTGCGCGGCGGACCACACCGGCAGCACCGACAGAAAGCCGAAACCCAGTTTGAGCACGCGCGGCCGCAGGAAATAGCGGCCCTGCTCGGTGCCGAGATAGCCGAGATGTTGCAGCGTCAGCAGCAGACGGCGGGTCGAGCCGCGCGTCAGTCCAATGCGATCGGCGACCTCCGACAGCGTCATCGCGCCGTGCTGCGGGTCGAAGCACTCGAGGACTGACAGGCCGCGGGCCAGCGCGCGCACGAAATCCGGATCGTCGTCGCCGTGCTCGAGCCCGGCCCTGGTTGACACGCGCGCCATCGCAGCCTCATAGTTTGACCGTTATACGAACAATTGTCCGTCTAGCGGACAATGTAAGAAATGACGGATCCCGTCAAGAGGAAAGCCAGGGAGTTGTGGATGGTTGGTCGCGTAGCGGGTGACATGCTGCGTCCGGGGATCGAGACGCGCACACCGGCCGAACAAACGGCACTGGATCAACCCAGCTACCGGGCGCAGCTCGATTACCTGTTAGCCAATTCGGCCTTCTATCAGCGCAAGCTGCAGGCCGCCGGATTCCGCTCGGCGCGCGATGCCGGCGAACTATCCGACATCGCCAATCTGCCCTTCACCGAGAAGGACGAAATCCGCGCCAGCCAGGCGGAAGCGCCGCCGTTCGGCACCCACGTCGCCGCGCCGCGCGACAAGATCGCCCGCGTCTTCTCCACCAGCGGCACCACCGGCGATCCGGTCTACATCCCGGTGACCAAGGCCGACATCGCGATGTGGGTCGAAATCTCGTCGCGCTCCTATTTTGCCACCGGCATGCGGCCGGGCATGACGATCACCTCGACCTATAACGCCGGTCCGTTCGTCGCCGGCGTCGCCCTCGACACGGTGGCGAGCCTCGGCGTCTGCCACGTTCCCGTCGGCACCGGCAACACCACGCGCCTGGTGCGCGCGATGCAGCTCATTCGCCCGCAAGGCCTGCTCTGCACGCCGTCCTATGCCGTGTACCTCGCCGAACATCTGGCCGACCACGGCATCGCCGCGGACCAACTCGGCCTCAAGCGCATCTCGGTCGCCGGCGAGCCGGGCGGCGGCGATCCGCTGATCCGCGAGCGGCTGCAGACCGCGTTCGGTGCCATGGTCTGCGAAGCCATGGGCATCGGCGACGTTTCGATTTCGCTGTGGGGCGAGTGCGACGCGCAGCAGGGCATGCACTTCTGCGGCGGCGACTACGTCCACGTCGAACTGATCGATCCGGAAACCGAAAAGCCGGTTCCGATCGAGGACGGCGCGCGCGGCGAACTGGTCTACACCGCGCTTCAGCGTGAAGCCGCGCCGATGCTGCGCTTCCGCAGCCGCGATCACGTCGTCGTCCACACCGGCCGCTGCACCTGCGGCCGCAGCACCATGCGCGTGCGCTGCATCGGCCGCACCGACGATCTGCTGATCGTGCGCGGCGTCAATGTATTCCCGACCGCAATCCGCTCGATTGTCGCGGAGTTCGCGCCGCAGGTCAGCGGCGCCATTGCCATCAAGCCGGCGAAGAAGGGCGTGCGCCAGGACCCGCCGTTGCCGATCGCTGTCGAACTCGGCGCCGAGACGGCGGCCGATGCCGGCCTTGCCCAGGCCATCGAACAGGCGATCCGCTCCCGGCTCGTCGTCGGCACGAAGATCGACCTCGTGCCTTACGGCTCGCTGCCGCGCAGCGAATACAAGACCAAGCTCGTCGATTTCAGCACGGCGGCTCAATGAGCGCAGCGGGGGCGAACCGATGACCGACATCAAGACCCATATCGCGACCTCGGACACGACCAGCATCACCGTCCGCGGCCGCGACCTCGTCAACGACCTGATGGGAAAACGCAGCTTCACCGCGATGCTGTATTTCCTGCTCAGCGGCCACATGCCGACCGACAGCCAGACCCAGGTGCTCGACGCCTGCCTGGTGACCTTGATGGAGCACGGCTGGACGCCGACCTCGCTGATCGCCCGGCTGGCGATCGACAGCGTGCCGACCGAGGCGCAGGTCGGCATCGCCGCCGGCCTGCTGGCGGTGGGCGATGTGTTCGCCGGAACGATGGAAGGCGCCGGCCGCATTCTCGAGGCCGGCATCACGCAGGCGGACAAGCAAGCCTATTGCCGCGGCGTCGTCGCCGAGCATCGCGCGGCGCGCCGCCCGCTGCCCGGCTTCGGCCACCCGATTCACAAGCCCGACGATCCGCGCACGCCGCGGCTGTTCGAGATTGCGCGCGAGGCCGGCTGCAAAGGCGACTACATCGCCCTGCTGCTCGAATTGTCGGCCGAGTTCGATCGCGTCCTCGGCCGCCACATCACCATCAACGCGACCGGCGCGATGGCCGCGCTGCTGCTCGAGATCGGCCTTGCTCCGCACGTCATGCGCAGCATCGCCGTCGTATCGCGCTCCGGGGGGCTTGCCGGACATCTTGCCGAAGAGCGCGAGACCCATGCGGCAAGGCACATCTGGCACCTCGTCGAGCAGAATATTCCCTACGAGGAGCCTGAAGCGGAAAGTCGATAACGGACTGAATCACAATAAACGACAAACGCCGTCAACGACGGCAAGGGAGGCAACGATGATATCCATGCGTAAGGTCGCGACGGCCGCCACGGTCGGCACTCTGATTGAATGGTACGACTTCTTCGTCTATTTGCCGGCGGCGGCGCTGGTGTTCAACAAGCTGTTCTTTCCGCAGGCCGAGCCGCTCACCGGCACGCTGCTGGCGTTCGGCACCTATGCGACGGGCTTCCTGGCGCGTCCGCTCGGCGCCATCGTCGCCGGCCATTACGGCGACCGCGTCGGCCGCAAGGCGCTGCTGATCGTCACGCTGCTCGTCATGGGCGTTTCGACCTTCCTGATCGGGTTGCTGCCGACCTATGCCAGCGTCGGCGTCGCGGCGCCGATCATGCTGCTGGCGCTGCGTATCGTGCAGGGCTTCGCCACCGGCGGCGAATGGGGCGGCGCGGCCCTGATGGTTGTCGAATCGGCTCCGCCCGAGAAGCGCAATGTCTGGGGCAGCCTCATCACCGTCGGCATTCTGCTCGGCCTCGTCCTGGCGTCGGTGGCCTTCACCGTGGTCAACAGCGCGGTTGCCGAACAGGCCTTCCTGAGCTGGGGCTGGCGCGTGCCGTTCCTGCTCAGCGCGGTGCTGGTCGCCGTCGGTCTCTACATCCGTCTCAACGTCGGCGAATCGACCGAGTTCGCCAATGCGTCCAAGCGCGGCGAGACGCAGAAGGTGCCGCTGCTCGAGGCGCTCAAGCACCCCAAGAACATTCTGATCATCTTCTTCATCCGCATCGCCGAGAACTTCAGCTTCTACACCTTCGCGGCGTTCAGCCTGACCTATGTCTCGACGGTGCTGGGATTGCCGCGCTCGCTGGCGCTCAATGCCGTCATCGTCGCGGCGCTGGTCGAATGCGTCACGGCGGTGCTGTTCGGCATGGTCGCGGACCGCATCGGCAGCCGCAAGGTGATGCTGTTCGGCCTCGCCTTCCAGGTGATCTTCGCGTTTCCGTTCTTCTGGCTGATGGAAACCAAGGCGCCGGGGCTGGTGATGCTGGCGATCGTCATCGGCTTCGCCATGGCCAACGGCGCGATTTCGTCGGTTCAGCCCGACTATTTCGCGCGCTTCTTCGGCGTCAACTTCCGCTACAGCGGCATCTCGATCGGCCGCGAAGGCGCAACGATCATCGGCGGCGGCCTGGCGCCGGTCATTGCCACCGCGCTGGTGGCCTCGACCAACGCCTCCTGGCCGGTGGCATTGTGCATGGTGGTCACCAGCCTGATCGGTCTTGCGGTCGTGCTGGGTGCGCGCAAGGCGGAGAACACCGCGGCGGTGCCGGTCGCGACCGCTGCCGCCCGCACCTGACGTCGCTCGCGCGTCTTCACAAAGCGAAAAGCCCGGTGCGCGGCACCGGGCTTTTTACGTTTCCGTCTCGGCGGTCTTGAAATCCTCGCGCGCGTCCCAGAGCGCGCCGACGCGGGCGCGAAATGCGCTCGGCTTTTCGGCGAACAGCCGGCCGGCGAGCTTGGCGGCGGCTTTCAGATGCGCGGCGCGGCGCTCGGCGATCAGCGGCGTCAGCCGCGAACGCCAGGGCGCGAGCGGACCGCGCGGCGCCATGAGACCTTCGAACACCGTGAGATCCTGACAGGCGCCGAGACGCTCGCGCAGGCGCTGGGCTTCCTGGGCCCACACCTTGGCGAGCCGCGGCCACAGCGGCTCGAGCAGCTCCATCTGATGGCGATGCTCGACGACGCGCTTGCGCAGTTCGTGCAATTCCTCCGATTGGGCTTCGGTCCAGTCGCGGGGAACGAGGCCGCGGGCGCGCCGGTAGGTCCGCGTCAGTTGGTCGGCGATGGTGCCGAACTCGATGCCGGCGAGCGGCCATTGCTCGATCATGGCTGCCGCCGCATCGATATGGTCCACGACACGCTGACGCGTCTCCGGCGTGAAATGGGCCGCTTCGGCTTCGCCGCGCAGCCGGGTCAAACGGCTTTCGATCGTCCGCATCGAGGTCGGCGACAACGGAATGCCGGATTTGCCGAGATCGGCCAGCGCGTCGAGCGCGGCCTGCGCGTCGCGGCTGCCGGACAGCGAGCGCATCAGGTCGCGGGCCGCGGTGCGGGATTGCTCGGCGGACTCGCCGATCGGTTTGGCCAGCAGCCGCATCAGGGCGCGCCAGCGCTTGAAGGCCCGGCGAATGTCGTGGACCGCGTCGGCGTCGCTGAGCTGCGGATCGGACAGCACCGACCGGCCATCCGCGATAATGGCGCGGGCGGCGGCGGCGAGGCTGCCGCCGAAGGTGTCATCCGCCTGTTGGTCGATCGCCCCAGCCTCGCTCATGCTGCGTCTTTTCTCGTGAACATGTGTCAAGTCGATGAAAAGAGGACAGTTTCAGCCCCCTTTGCGACGCGGGGGCGGCCGGCCCGCAGGACATTAGCGCATGACCGGGGCGCCAGACGCTTGTTCCGCATCAATTGGCCAAGGATCGGGCGCAGGGGCGAAATTAAATCCAAGAAATGCCGCTGCCGGGCGAAGAAGCCTTTGCATCTGACATGTAATTGTTATATCAGGCCAATCTCTTTGGCGCGGGGTGGAGCAGCCCGGTAGCTCGTCAGGCTCATAACCTGAAGGTCGCAGGTTCAAATCCTGCCCCCGCAACCAAAGTTTTCCATTTAATTACAGATACTTACGGCCAGCCGGGCGGACTTGCGCGCCTCGCAGCAGACTTGCGCGCCTCGCAGCCGTCTTGCGCCGCCACCGCCTCAGGACTCAAGCGCGAGCTTGAGGAAGGGCACGAGTTCGGGCGGCAGGTCGTTCCGGCTCGAAATCGCGTCAGCCAGACTACGGTCCTTCTTGGCGCGATTGATCAGCTTGACGAAGCCCATTTCCGACAGCCGCGCGCCGAGATTGGCGCTGACCCGGCGCGATACTTCCGGGTCGCCGCGTTCGACCAATACGTCGGTCACCACCTCGCTGAGGGTGCGGCGGCCGGCAATGGCCTTGAGGTGTTTCTGACTCTTGCTGGCGGCGATGCTGACCAGCGCTTCGTCGCTGAGGCCTTCGGACTTCTCGAGCGCGGGCCCGGAAATCGCGATGTTGTCAGAGCCCGAAAGCTGGGCGACCACGCCCCTCGGCGGATTGGCGACGTTGGCGAGGCGGGCCGACAGTTCGCCGAGCGAGCGTGGGTCCATCTTTTCGATCAGGCGGGTGATGACGTCGTCGAAGATCGCGATCTGATCATCGGTATAGGAATCGGCGCCGAGGATGAACAGATCGGTGATGCTGCGCAGAATCTGCAATTGCCGAAAGTTCGATGCTTTGCTGAGCACAGCATCGAGTTCCAGGATCAGCGATTGCGTAGCCGTCGTCATCTCCGGCGGTTCCTGAACGCGCTATCTTCTTCGATTGGCCGGACCGAGGGGTCGGTACGGTTGACACCCGGCAACAGATCAAACTTCAATTAACATGTCATTTAAGCTCGATGGCCGAGCGGCCGCCGACGGCTATGCCGTTGTCGACGGTGACACGTCCAAATCTGCCAAGCGGGTCATCGCGTCGTGGGCGTGTGCCACAGCCGGCGGCAGGCGGCAATTGTTAATTCTTCATTTCCAAACGCCTTAATCGATCATGTCAACATTGTTCGACAATCGATACGGCGTCTCAAATAAAAATATAATTATGCGTTTTGCTTCAACCATGACTCCCCATTGAATGCCGCTGCTCGCTTTGATCGCGGCAAATCACGCCTGCCGAAGCGTCGGTCGTCGGGCTCGGGTGCGCCGGCTGCGGTGATCGGGCGCGTCCGGTCTGGAATAAGGAGTCTTCAGGGATGATCCGTCTCTCGAATATCCGCATCGGCACGAAGCTTGCGATCATGTCCGGAATGGGCGTTCTGCTCGTCGTCGGTATGATCATCGGGCAGATCATCGGCAGCGCCGCCGTCGATTCAGCACAGCGCGCGTCGGATATCGAAAGCGAAATCGGCCGCAGCATCCTGATGACCAGGGCCTCGTTTCGAGGCCTGCAGATGGCGGTGCAGGACGTGCTGGCAACCCGCAACGACGCCGATCTAAATAGCGCGATGCAGGTCGCGAAGGCGCGTCTCAAGGATGTTCACGACAAGGCGGGGCCGCTGTTGCCGCACCTGCCGGCGGGGGAGGCTCGCGCGCGGGTGGAGAAGGTCATCGCGCTGAGCGACAAATACTTCAAGCTGGCTGAGGCGATCGTGCCGATCATGACCGAGCGCTTCGCAACGGTGGCGAAGCAGAAGGCCGCCATCGTCAAGCAGTCGGGTGAATATCTGTCTCTCGGCATGGACATCGAGATGCTCGATGCGCAGGAGATGGGCACGGCAATGGACATGAAGCCGGTCGCCGCCGAGGCGGAAAAGCTCATCGATGAGACGGATCAGCGGGCCATCGCCGCCCGCCATGAAGCGCAGGTCCTCGCCGATCACTCCCAGGCTCGGGCTTTCCGCCTCGCGATGGGGCTCGGTTGCCTCGCGGTACTCATGCTGATCGCCACCGCGGTGCTCGGCGTGTCCACCATTGCCCGTCCGCTGCGCGCGCTGGTGACGCCGCTTGAAAGCGTCGCCGGCGGCAATTTCGCGATTGCCGTCCCCGGCGCCGACCGCAAAGACGAGGTCGGCCAGATCGCTGCCGCCGTTCAGGCTATGGCGGAAAAGGTCAGCGCCACCATTGCCGAAATCAAGGCATCTGGCCGCGAAGTGACGAACGCGTCGGCGGAGATTTCGACTGCGACGACGGATCTCTCCCAGCGCACCGAGGAACAGGCTGCCAGCCTCGAGGAGACGTCGGCGGCGATGGAAGAGCTCGCCGCCACCGTGCGCAAGAACGCCGAGAACGCCCAGCTCGCCAACCAGGACGCCAATGCCACACGCGACGTCGCCGAGCGCGGCGGCGCCGTGGTCGGCGAGGCAGTCACCGCAATGGCGCGTATCGAAGAATCCTCGCGCAGGATTTCCGACATCATCGGCGTCATCGACGAGATCGCTCGTCAGACCAACCTGCTCGCGCTCAATGCCGCCGTCGAAGCGGCGCGCGCCGGCGAGGCTGGCCGCGGCTTCGCGGTCGTCGCCTCCGAAGTCCGCAGCCTGGCGCAGCGCTCGTCGCAGGCGGCCAAGGACATCAAGGATCTGATCACCAACTCCAACGGCCTGGTGAAGAACGGCGTGCAGCTCGTCAATCGCGCCGGTCAATCGCTCACCGACATCGTCGACTCGATCAAGAAGGTCTCGATCGTTGTCGCCGAGATCGCCAATGCCAGTGCCGAGCAGGCCACCGGCATCGACGAGATCAACCGCGCGTTGACGCAGATGGACGAGGCTACGCAGCAGAACTCGGCGCTGGTCGAGGAAAATGCCGCGACCGCCAAGACGCTCGAGCATCAGGCCAAGGCGATGGACGATCAGGTGGCCTTCTTCCAGATTGCGGCCGGTCACGATGTTTCCGGGTCGGCACCCGTCCCGGCGGCGCAGACCGCCCGGAGCGCCGCGGCGTCGTCGATGCCGGCGCCTGCGGCGAAGCCGGCCAGCCCGGCCCCGGCTGCCAAGCCTGCGTCTGTCAAGCCTGCGTCCGTCAAGCCTGCGTCCGTCAAGCCGGCTGCCATCTCGGCGGCGCCGACCGCGGCGCATGTCGGCCCGGCTCGACGCATGCAGACCGCGCTGGCAACGGCGTTGAATGAGGACGATTGGAAGGAATTCTAATTCCGGTCAGCGCGATGTCTGACTGCAGCCGCGCGAATGTGGGGTCCGCGGCAAGTTGCAAGTTTTGCAAGGGGGGCAAATGCTCAAGCTGTCGAACGTGAAGATCAGCATCAAGCTCGCGGTGATATCCGGCATCGGCATTCTGCTGGTGGCAGGCATCCTGGCCAACCAGCTGCGGGCCGATTCATCGATTTCGGCTGCCGTTCACAAAGCCAATGAGCGTCTGCTCAAGGCCCGTGCCTTGCAGTCGGTGCTGGCCGCTGAACGCGGAATGCAGTTCGCCGTTGTGCAATCGATCATGGCCGTCTCGAACGAGGAACTCACCAAGGCGCAAGCGCTGCTCGAGACTCATCACAAAGCGGCGCGCAGCGGCATCGATCCGATGATCCCGCAGTTCATCCAGCCGGATCGCCGGGCGCAGGCCGAGAGGATCCGCGATCTCGTCGACCGATATGCCGGGGAGGCCAAGAAGATCGGCGCGATCAAGGCGCAAATCATCACACTTCGCACCAATGGGCTGCCGGACGATGTCGACAAGGCCGATAAGCTGACCGGCGACGTCATGTCACTCGCGCGTGACGGCTTGCGTCCCATCGGCGTCGACGTCGAAGCCAATGTCGCCAAGCTTGACGGCCTGGTTTCCCACGACGCCGCCGAAGGCTTCAACACCGTCGTGTCGACAATGGCGTCGAGCCGGACGGTCGGTATCGCCGTCGCCTGTATTGCAATCGCCATTCTCGGCGCGTCGGTGTTCTTCGGCGCGGCGACCATCGGCCGGCCCCTCCGCGCACTGCTGGGACCGCTGGAAAGCGTTGCCGGCGGCAATTTCGCGATCAAGGTACCGGGCGCCGATCGCGGCGACGAGATCGGGCACATCGCCGTTGCCGTACAGTCGATGGCGCAGAAAGTCAGCACCACCATTGCCGAGATCAAGGCTTCGGGTCGTGAAGTCACCAACGCTTCCGCCGAGATCGCGACCTCGACGACCGACCTGTCGCAGCGAACCGAAGAGCAGGCCGCGAGCCTGGAGGAAACCTCCGCGGCCATGGAGCAGCTCTCGGCGACGGTGCGCAAGAACGCCGAAAACGCCCAGCTCGCAAATCATGACGCCACAACCACTCAGGAAGTCGCCGATCGCGGCGGCGAGGTGGTCGCCCGCGCCGTGAAGGCCATGGCGCGGATCGAGGAATCCTCACGCAAAATTTCTGACATCATCGGTGTCATCGACGAGATCGCCCGGCAGACCAACCTCTTGGCGCTCAACGCCGCGGTCGAAGCAGCGCGCGCCGGAGAGGCCGGCCGTGGCTTCGCCGTGGTGGCTTCGGAAGTCCGCAGCCTGGCGCAACGTTCCTCGCAGGCGGCAAAGGACATCAAGGATCTGATCACGAACTCGAACGGCCAAGTGAAGGACGGCGTCGATCTGGTCAACAAGGCTGGCGAGTCGCTGACCGAGATCGTGGCGTCGATCAAGAAGGTCGCCAGCGTGGTGTCGGAGATAGCCAATGCCAGCGCCGAACAGGCGACCGGCATCGACGAGATCAACCGCGCGCTGACGCAAATGGACGAGGCGACGCAGCAGAACTCGGCGCTAGTCGAGGAGAATGCGGCGACCGCCAAGACGCTCGAGCATCAGGCCAAGGCGATGGATGACCAGGTGGCCTTCTTCCAGATCGCAGCCGGCCAGGATGTGCTCGCTCGACCGACCTTTCCCGCGGTTAAGGCCGTTGCCGCCGCCAAGCCTGCACCGGCTGCGGTTGCAATGAAGCCGGCTCCGGCAGCCGGTCGCAACGGACCGGCGCGCCGCATGCAGACCGCGCTCGCGGCCGCGGTTAACGAGGACGCCTGGAAGGAATTCTAGGAGCGGTGTCCGGATGCCGTCCGCGGCATCCGGCAACCGTCTGTCTGTGCGCCGAAATTAACAATCTATTTTATCAATTCGATTTATCGTGCCGTCTCTAGTGACAATTAAAGTCTTTTGTCACGGGGCTTTTCTAGACTTGTTGGGTGGGAATCGCGAAAGCGGGCCCCATCGCCGTCGGAGGCTCGCCGAAAACGCGCAATTTTGGCGCGTCCGCGGAGGCATCTTCGGAGCGGTATGTTTGTCACCGGCCTTGCGCAAGGCCATTACGGGCGAGTTACGATCCCATGAACCAGATAGTCGCTGCGGACACCGCCGTTGCCGCCGTACAGCCGAACGATTGGAGCGGCTCCGGCGCCGCGCACAGCACGGGCAACCAGACTCAATTCATCAGTTTTGCCATTGGCGATGACCAGTACGGCGTCGACATCATGGCGGTGCGCGAGATCAAGGGTTGGTCCGACATAACGCACCTGCCGAAGCAGCCGGAATACGTTCGCGGCGTGTTGAACCTGCGCGGCGCGATCGTTCCGATCGTCGATCTGCGCTGCCGTTTCGGCCAGGGCCTCACGGAAACCACGCCGCTGCACATCGTCATTATCGTGCAGATCGGAGGCCGTCAGATCGGTCTCATCGGCGACCGCGTTCTCGACATCGTGTCGGTGGATGCCGCGCAGATCCAGAAAGTGCCGCGCACCGGCAACGGTCACCAGACCGACTTCCTGTCCGGCCTCGTGACCCACGACAACGTCATGATCGCTCTCATCGACCTGCCGAACCTGCTGTCCGTGCAGGATGAAGCCGGTACCGAGCACTAACGTTATGCGCCGGCTCGCTGCTCACCGCGGCGGCCGGCGCTCGATTCCTCATCCTGCGATCGCAACGCCTGCTCCTGGAAGTCCCGCGAAATGCCCCGGCTGTCGGATATTCGTATCGGTATGAAATTGGCGATCATGGCGACCGTGACCATGGGTCTGGTCGCCGTGCTCATTATCAGCCAGCTGGTCACCGCCTCCCAAATCAGAAAGGCCAACGAGGCCACCGACCGCCGCACCGATCTGGCGCTCGATGCCGCTCTTGCGAAAGCAGCGCTCCGCGCTATGCGCATCGCGGCCATCAACGTGCGTTACGCCGAGAATGAAAAGGCGCTCGATGCGCAGATGAAGGATCTGAAGGCTGCGCATAGCGACTTCGATGCCAAGGTCGACCACATCCTCTCGCTGACCGTGCTGCCGGCCGGCCTCGAGCAGGCCGAGCAGATGAAAGTCACTGCCGAGGCCTACGTCAAGAACGTCGCGGCCAATGCCGCAGCACGGACCGAACTGCTCGCCATCGCCGCCAAAGGCGACGGCCAGGCGACGCCGGGCGACGCCACCCGCATCACCGAACTCAACGAAGCGATCCTGAAGGCGTCGAACGCCAACATCCCGGCGGCGATCGCGCTGACGAAAATCACCGACGAGATCGTCACCGCCACCACCAAGTCGGCGGAAATCTCGCAGGCCGAGGCGGCGCAGAGCATCGGTTTCGCCAGCCTCATGACCATCGTACTCGGTCTGCTGACCATCGCCGTCGCGATCATCAACGCGGTGCTCGGCGCCGTCGGCATCGCGAGGCCGCTGCGCGCCATGGTCGCGCCGCTGGAAACCGTCGCGAGCGGCAATTTCGCCATCAAGGTGCCGGGCGCCAATCGCAAGGACGAAGTCGGCCAGATCGCGACGGCCGTCGAATCGATGGCCCAGAAGGTCAGCACTACGATCGCCGAGATCAAGGCATCAGGCCGCGAAGTCACCAACGCCTCGGCCGAGATCGCGACGTCGACCACCGACCTGTCGCAGCGCACCGAGGAACAGGCGGCGAGCTTGGAGGAAACCTCGGCGGCAATGGAGCAGCTCTCGGCGACGGTGCGCAAGAACGCCGAGAACGCGCGGCTCGCCAATGAAGACGCCAATTCGACGCGCGAGGTTGCCGATAGGGGCGGCCAGGTGGTTGCCAGCGCTGTCGAAGCCATGGCGAAAATCGAGGACTCTTCGCGCAAGATCTCCGACATCATCGGCGTCATCGACGAGATCGCGCGCCAGACCAACCTGCTGGCGCTCAACGCCGCCGTCGAAGCGGCGCGTGCCGGCGAGGCCGGCCGCGGCTTCGCGGTCGTCGCCTCCGAAGTGCGCAGTCTGGCGCAGCGCTCGTCTCAAGCGGCCAAGGACATCAAGGACCTGATCACGAATTCGAACGGTCAGGTGAAGGATGGCGTCAACCTCGTCAACAAGGCCGGCCAGTCGCTGAACGAGATCGTCGAATCGATCAAGAAGGTTTCGGTTGTCGTTGCCGAGATCGCCAATGCCAGCGCCGAACAGGCCACCGGCATCGACGAGATCAACCGCGCACTCAACCAGATGGATGAGGTCACGCAGCAGAATTCGGCGCTGGTCGAGGAAAACGCGGCGACGGCCAAGACGCTCGAGCAGCAGGCCAAGGCCATGGACAGCCAGGTCGCCTTCTTCCAGATCGCCGCCGGTCACGATGCCGGTGTCGGCGCCGTGAAGGCGTCAGTCGCGCCGCAAGCCGCGCCGCGCGCGGCGATGGCGGCGATACGGCCCGCGCCGGCCGCGAAGAAGCAGAGGACCGTCAGAGCAGTTACGGCGCCGCGCGCTGCGGCCAATGTCGGGCCCGCCCGGCGCATGCAGACGGCGTTGGCCAGTGCGGTCAACGCCGACGACTGGAAGGAATTCTAGGAAGTGACGCGGCGGGCGTTCACCCCGCCAACTTGATGCGCCCCAGGGCCGAGTGGAAAGACGTGTCGCAATGAAAAGTTCGTCAGCGTCATCCCGGACTACGGCGATGCCGGCAGCGCTCCCGCTGCCCGCGCCGAACGACGCGATGCGCGAATTTCACTTCTCGGACGCCGACTTTCGCGGCCTCGTCGAGCTGGCCTATCAATATGCCGGCATCGCCCTCGCCGACAGCAAGCGCAATCTGGTCTACAGCCGCCTGTCGCGGCGCCTGCGTGCGCTCGGGCTTCGGACCTTCGCGGAGTATCGCACTTATCTCGACGAGACCGATGCCGAACGCGAGAACTTCATCAACGCTATCTCGACGAACCTGACGAAGTTTTTCCGCGAGTCGCATCACTTCGATCATTTTCGCGACCACGTTGCCGTCCCCTATGCCCGGAACAAAGCCGGTGGGCGGTTGCGCATCTGGTCGGCGGGCTGCTCCAGCGGCGAGGAGCCGCACACCATCGCCATGGTCCTCAAGCGCGAGATTCGCGACGTCGAACGCCAGGACGTGCGCATCCTCGCCACCGACATCGACACCGAGATGGTTGCCCGCGGCACACGCGGCGAATATCCGTCGTCGTCGCTGGAAGAAGTGCCGCGTCCCTATCACGAGTATTTCGAGCGCTCGGCGACCAAGGCCGACAACCTGGTCGTTGCCCGCGCGGTGCGCAGTCTGATTGCCTTCAAGCGGCTCAATCTGATGGAAACCTGGCCGTTCAAGGGCCCGTTCGACGCCATCTTCTGCCGCAACGTCATGATCTATTTCGACGCGCCGACGAAGGCGAATTTAATCGATCGCTTCACCGCCATGATAAGGCCCGGCGGCTTTCTCTACATCGGGCATTCTGAATCGCTCAACGGCGTCCACCCCGGTATCAGCCTGGTCGGTCGTACCATCTACCGGAGGACCGCATGAGCTTTGCCACGATGACGCGCCCGGGCGATGCGGCGGCGGACGCCAGCAACGCTGCATTCGCATCGCGCAAGTTCTTCGACACCGCCAGTCAGACCTGGATGGTCAAGGTGTTCCCCGGCGAATACTACGTCACCTCGAAGCCCGACGAAGTCCTTGTGACCATCCTCGGCTCGTGCGTCGCCGCATGCATTCGCGATCCGCGCCTCGGGATCGGCGGCATGAACCACTTCATGTTGCCGCACAGCAAGGCGGGCAACTGGGCCGGCGACATGCAGTCGACCCGGTTCGGCAATTTCGCCATGGAAAAGCTGATCAACGAACTGTTGAAGGCCGGATGTTCCCGCGCCTCGCTTGAAATCAAGGTTTTTGGCGGCGGTAACGTTACCGATACGCAAAACGCCATCGGAACCGATAACTCCGACTTCATCCTGCGCTACCTCGAAGCCGAAGGTTTGCGCTGCGCTGCACAGGATCTGCGCGGCAACCTGCCGCGTCGCATCCAGTACGCGCCATCGACCGGCAAAGTCATCCGTCGCCTGCTCGGCTCCGGCGAATCTCCGGCGGTCGTGCGCGAGGAAAAGGAATACGTCAGCCGCATCTCGAAGAAACAGACGGGCGGCGAAATCACGCTCTTCGATTGAACGGAAACGCCAATGGACAAGAAGGTCAGGGTTCTTATCGTCGACGACTCCGCCGTCATCCGGCAGTTGTTGCAGATGCTGCTGTCGCAGGATCCGGAGATCGAGGTTGTCGGCACCGCCGGCGATCCGCTCATCGCTCGCGACCGCATCAAAGCCCTCAACCCCGATGTCGTGACGCTCGATGTCGAGATGCCGAACATGGACGGCGTCACCTTCCTGCGCAAAATCATGACGCTGCGGCCGATGCCGGTGGTCATGGTCTCGACCCTCACCCAGGCGGGCGCCGAAACGACGCTCGAGGCGCTGGAAATCGGCGCCGTCGATTTCGTCGCCAAGCCGGTCAAGGATGCGGCGCAAGGTCTGACGGAAATCGCCGGCGAATTGCAGGCCAAGGTGAAGCAGGCCGCGCGCGCCCGGGTGGGCCGCGGCGCCGCGACGCTGGCGCCGGCCAAGCCGCGCCGCGCCTATAGCGGCGGGACCGGCGAGCGTCTCGTCGCTATCGGTGCCTCGACCGGTGGCGTCGAAGCGCTCAAAAAGGTGCTGATGCATTTGCCGGCCGAGTGCCCGCCGATCGTCGTCACCCAGCACATGCCGCCGCGCTTCACAGCCGCCTTCGCCGAGCGCCTCAACCGCGAGTGCCCGATGAAGGTGTCGGAAGCGGCGCATAACGACGTCATCGAGGCCGGCCACGTCTACATCGCGCCGGGCTCGCATCATCTCGAGGTGGTGCGCGCCGGCAGCGAATATCGCTGCACCCTGAGCGACGGCGCGCCGGTTTCCGGTCACCGGCCGTCGGTCGATGTCCTGTTCCGTTCGGTGGCGAAAGCCGCCGGCAAGGCCGCGGTCGGATCGATCCTGACCGGCATGGGCAAGGACGGCGCCGATGGCCTGCTGGCGATGCGCCAGGCCGGCGCCTTCACGCTTGGCCAGGACGAGGCCTCGGCGCTCATTTACGGCATGCCGCGCGTCGCCTTCGAGCGCGGCGCGGTGATGCGGCAGGTGTCGCTCTCGCACATGGCCGAAGCAATCCTCGATGCCTGCGAGGGCACGACCCCGACTACCAAAGCCGCGGCACGAGCATAGGAACGATGCGATGATGGGCAACGCCGAACAGAACGTCGTGATGCTGCCGTCCAACCTCGATCAGGCGGCGGCGGAATCCTTTCTTGAACTCATGCGTCACCGGGTCAGCGGCGATGCGCCTCTGGCGTTGGATGCTTCCGAGGTCGAAACTTTGACGCTTCCCTGTACGCAGATCGTGCTCGCCGCGCTTCGCGTCGGCGAAAGCATCAAGATCAGGAACCCGTCGGCGGCCTTCGTCGCTTCCTTCGAGGATTTCGGCCTCGACTGGCAGTCCCATCTCGATCAAAGCCAGATTTCTGAAGAAATTGCCGATCAACAAGAAATTACTGGCGAGGCGCCTGACGCCCCGCCGGCTGAGGCGACGCCGGATGTCGACGCCGAAACTCCTCCCATCAGCGAGAAAGTCATGAGCAAACGCATTCTGACAATCGACGATTCCAAGACGATACGCGACATGCTGATGCTGACGCTCGCCGAAGCGGGTTTCGATGTGATCCAGGCCGTCGACGGTCAGGATGGCCTCGACGTTCTGGCCAAGGAGCAGTCGGAGGTCGATGTTATCATCACCGACATCAACATGCCCCGCATGGACGGCTACGAAGTGATCCGCAACCTGCGGCGCGACCCGACCTACAAGTCGAAACCGATCCTGGTGCTCACCACCGAAAGCGACGGTGACAAGAAGAACCTGGCGCGCGAGGCGGGCGCCACCGGCTGGATGGTCAAGCCGTTCGATCCGGAGCGATTGGTGGCCACCGTGCGCAAGGTTGCACCCTGAGTTTTGGCAAGGCTGACGGAAAAAGTCTGACCGACAAGGCTAACGAACATGGCAAGTTTAGACGATCTGAAGAAGACATTCTTCGACGAATGCGACGAAGCGATGCAGCAGATCGAGATCGGCCTCACCGATATCCGATCGGGCGAAGGCAATGACGAGACGATCAACGCCGTGTTCCGCGGCGTGCATTCCGTCAAGGGCGGTGCCGGCATCTTCGGCTTCGAACAACTTGTCGGCTTCGCTCACGTTTTCGAGACGGTTCTCGACGGCCTGCGCAACGGCAGCCTGACGGCGACGTCGGATAATCTTGACGTTCTGCTGTCGTCGAGCGACGTGCTGTCCGATCTTGTGCAGATGTCGCGCTCGGGCCAGGAAATCCCGTCGGGCTTCGGCGGCGAGTGCCGCAACGCGCTCGAGCAGATCATCGAGCAGGGCGGTGGCGGAAGTGCCGACGGCGGCGAGGTGGCGCCGGCAGATTTCGAAGGTCTCGACTTCATGCCGGTGGCTGTCGATCTCGACGACGTCGCGTCCGACCGGCCGGCCGAGGGCCAGCGCATTTACAACATTACGTTTCGGCCGAAGCCGGAAATGCTGAAGAAGGCCAACGAGCCGCTTTACGTCCTGCGCGAGCTGCGTAAGCTCGGCGATGTCGAACTGACCGCCAACACCGAGCATTTGCCGGGGCTGGGCGACATCGAGACAGATGTCCCGTACTTGTGGTGGAGCGCGATCCTGCGCACCGAGGCGGCCCGCGAGCAGGTCGACGAGGTGTTCGAATTCGTCTCCGGCGACTGCGACCTCACGATCGAGGACGCCGCCAAGACCCCGATCATCGCCGCGCCGGCGGCCATGCCGACGATCGACGCCCCGCCGCTGGCGCCGGCCGCACCAAGCCCGCCGCGACGACCACCCGCATCGAGCTCGACCGTATCGACCGCGTCGTCAACATGGTCGGCGAGCTCGTCATCTCGCAGGCCATGCTCGGCCAGATCGTCCAGGACTTGCCGGAATCCACCAGCATGCGGCTGATCCAGATCCTGGACGAAGTCGCGCATCACACCCGCGAACTCAAGGACAGCGTGATGTCCATGCGCGCCCAGCCGGTCGGCTCGGTGTTCCAGCGCATGCCGCGTCTGGTCCGCGAGGTCGCCGCCAAGACGCACAAGAAAGTCCGCCTCGAGACCCACGGTGAAACCACGGAAGTCGACCGTTCGATCATCGAGCGGCTCGGCGATCCGCTCACCCATATCATCCGCAATTCGGTGGACCACGGCGTCGAAGCGCCGGCCGCCCGTCTTGCCGCCGGCAAGCCGGAAGAGGGCGTCATCCGCCTGTCCGCGGAGCACCGCGGTGGCCGTATCGTCATCGAGATCAAGGACGACGGCGCCGGCATCAACTCGGACCGCGTGCTCAAGATCGCCCGCGAAAAGGGCCTGGTCGGACCGGACGCGCAGCTCACCGAGGACGAGATCAACAACCTGATCATGATGCCGGGCTTCTCCACGGCGGAGACGATCTCGGACATCTCGGGCCGCGGCGTCGGCATGGACGTCGTCCGCAGCAACATTCAGGACCTCGGCGGCCGCATCACGCTCAAGTCGGTGCGCGGTCAGGGCATGACCATTCAGCTCGCGCTGCCGCTGACGCTGGCGGTCATGGACGGCATGGTGATCAAGGTCGGAACCCAGACCTATGTGATGCCGTTGTCGGCGATCGTCGAATGCTTGCGGCCGTCCCGCGGCGAAATCTCGGCCCTGATCGGTACCCATGGCATGCTGCAACTACGCGGAGAATTCGTCCCCATCGTCATGCTGAGCGATCTGCTGGGCATCGGCTCGTCTTCGGTCAACAACACCGAACGCGTCGTCATCATCACCGACACGGGCGAGGGCTCTCGCATCGGTTTGGTCGTCGACGAGTTGCTCGGCCATCAGCAGGTGGTGATCAAGAGCATCGAGGAGAGCTATGGCGCCGTTCCCGGCATCGCAGCTGCCACGATCCTCGGCAACGGACGCGTTGCCTTCATTCTCGACGTGGAGAAGCTCGCCGACCTCGCCGTACACACACCGGTTACCAACAACGCAACCATGAAAGCGGCTCAGCCCGCCTTGAACTAGGATCGATCCTGCGCGTCCGACGACGCGCTGGTCGCATAAGGAGTAAGAAAAAATGCCAGTTGCAGGAGCAATCAAGGTCCTCATCGTCGACGACCAGAACAGCGTTCGGCAGATGACCCGCATGGCGCTGGAGGAGATCGGGTTCCGCCACATCCAGGAGGCTGAAAACGGCGTCCAGGCCATGGAAACCGCCGCCGTGCAGCCGCTCGACCTCATCATTTCCGACTACAACATGCCGGAAATGGACGGTCTCGGCCTGCTGCGCGCCGTCCGCGGTCACCCCGTCGCGCGCAAGGTGCCGTTCATCATGCTGACCGGCCGCGGCGACCGAGAGCTGGTGGTCAAGGCGGCTCAGGCCGGCGTCAACAACTACCTGGTCAAGCCGTTCACGTCGGCGATTCTGCGCGGCAAGATCGAGCAGGTCATCGGCAAGCTGGCGTAATGCGCGGATGCGGTTGAACCGGCCGGGGGAAGGTTAGTGGCGGACGAAGACTTGGACAACGACGTGAGCGCGTTTCTGGCCGTGCTTGCCGCCTTGTTGCTGGACAACGTCCTGCAGCTCGACGAAACGGTGGGTCGTGTCACCGACTTCGTGATGAACAACAAGCCGGATCGCGACACCGTAGTCACCTTGCAGAGCTTCGACCGCATCAAGCAAGAGTTCGAAGCGCTCGGCGACGCGCTGGCGCGCTATGCCCAGGCCCACGCGGCGACGCCGGAAACCGGCGAAGCGCGCTTCCAGCTTGGACACGACGTCATCTCGGGCATCACGGTCGCGGATCTGAAGGACCGCCTGCTAAGCCGTCTGGTGCCGGAGCAGGACGAAATGCTGCTGCCGGAGATTTCGGCGGAACAGGCGGCGGAGGTTGGCGTCGATGTCCAGTACTGAAAAATCCGAGCTTATCGCACCCAAAGCCGTTGCGAGGGTCTGATGTCGAACAACGCCTTTCTCACAGAACTCGAAGAGGCTTTGACCAACGGTCCGGCGGACAAGCGCGCCAAGACCTTGCGCCGCGTCACGGATCTCTTCGTCTTCGGCGCCAGTCACTTCACCGAAGACCATGTGGCGATGTTCGATGGGGTGTTTCAGAACCTCATGGTCAACATCGAGACTTCGGCGCGGGCGGCGCTGGCCGAGCGGCTGAAGTCGGTGACCAATGCGCCGACCGGCGTGATCCGCGCGCTGGCGATGGACGACGATATTTCCGTGGCCGGGCCGGTGCTGACCGAGTCGGAGCGCATCGACAATGCCTCGCTGGTCGAGACCGCGCGCACCAAGAGCCAGCCGCACCTGATGGCCATCTCCAACCGCAAGGAGATTGCCGAGACCGTGACCGACGTCCTGGTCGAGCGCGGCAATCGCGACGTCGCGCTCAACGTCGCGCGCAACAAAGGCGCCCGGTTCTCCAACATCGGCTACCTGCGCCTCGTCAAGCGATCCGAGGGCGACGAGGAGCTGGCGCGCACCGTCGGTTCGCGCCCGGAAATTCCGCGCCAGCATTTCCTGCGGCTGCTCTCGACCGCCTCGAAGGCCGTCCGCATTTCGCTGCAGAACGCCCATCCCGAGATCGCCGCCCATGTCGAAGCCGTCGTCGATCGCGTCGCCGTCGACATCCAGAAGCAGGCGGCGATGTCGCGTGACTACACCGCGGCCCGCGACCTGATCGAGAACATGAAGCGTTCGCACAATCTGTCGGAACGCGACATCGACGCCTTTGCCCGCGCCGGCAAGTTCGAGGAAACGGCGGTGGCGCTGTCGGTGCTCGGCGATCTGCCGTTCACACTGGTCGAGCGCGCCATGGTGCTCGACCGCGTCGAGCCGATCCTGCTCGTTGCCAAGACGCTGAACATGTCCTGGGCGACGGCGCGCGCCATCCTGATGCTGTGCGCCGGCCGCGGCGGCCTGGCCGCCGACACCGTCGAGAACTGCCGGACCATCTTCAACAAGATGAAGCCGGAAACGGCGGCGCAGGTCATCGCCTTCCAGCGCAGCCGCCTGCAGGTCTAGTTTTTCGCAGTGGCTCCATGCGCCGCGTTCGCGCGGCCGGGCGAGCTTTCCCGTCAGTCCTTCGGGGCGGACGGCGGCACGATGCTCGCCATTTCGACGACGCGCAGCAGGCCGTTGGCCAGCTCCGGCACTTCTTCCGGGCGGCGATGGCGATATTCGTCAGTGCGCGCCAGGAGGAATGCGTCCATGTGACAGTCGGTCACTTCCTTGTCGAACGGCGCGCCGGCGATATAGGCCTCGAGGATGTCGCACAGGGTCGTGGCTACGAAGGTCACCAGCGTATAGCCCATGGTGCTGCCGACATCGCGCAGATAGGCGCACTTCTGGTGCGCGCGCTCCAAAGCGCCTTTGTCCGACGGATCGCTGGCGATAGCGGCCAGGCTTTCGCTGAGCTCGCCGTACTGCTGATCGATCCAGTCGGTGAAATCGGTCTTCAGTTCCTCGACGGCGCCCTGTGCTCGCTCAAGGGCTTCCTCACGCGAGACGCCGCCGGGCCGCCGTGCCATCCGCTCGAAGCGCGTATCGGCAAAGAAGATCGTGGCTTCCGAGTTGCCTTGCTTGTCAGCCATCAGTCTTGTCCTGAACGTGCATTCGAAAACAGGCTATCGATATCGTCTTGGCCGAGCGACGGTCCGGACTCGGCCGCCACCTCGATCTCCTTGTCGCCCTTGCGGCGGCCGACGCCGCCGGGATAGCCCTCGATCTTGAAGCGCCGGTCGGGTCCGAAATAAGTCGCGCAGTCGACGAACGGCCGCGGATTGAAGACGATCCATCCGAGCCTATCATAGAGCCCGCTCGGTGACATCGGTTTTGCAACGACGATATTGGCGCCGGCGTCGCGCGCGTTCTTAACCGTGGACTCGCTGGTGTCGCTCGACATCAGCAGGATCGGAATGGTGCGATTTTCGTTGTCGGCATTGCGCCGAATGGTGCGCGTCAGCTTCAGGCCGCCGTGCGGCGGCAGGCGCATGTCGCATAACAGAATATCGATCTTTTGACTCGAAAGCGCCTGAAACAGGCCGGTCGCGTTGTCGACTTCCATCACCTTGTTGGCGCCGAAGCCGCGCAACATGCCGTTCACGACCCGGCGCAGATACGAATTCGGGTCGGCGACGAGAATCATCAGGTCGCGCAGGTTGATCGTGGAGTTTTTCATTCAGGGCCTTGGGCGGTCGAATGGACGACCGCAGTTCGGCGGATCGGTGGGGAGTCCATAGACCGCGCGCGCCGAACCATCGCCTAATCCTGCGTTCCGGGATCTTGCTAGCGCACCTAATTTTGCCGATTCAGGATAACGGCTCGTTAACGCATTTCATCGATAAGAATGACAATCTGGAATAACAAACAGGTGCACGCTCCGAGTGTATCGGTGGCGCTGCCGGGGGCTGGCGGACGGAGAGTACGAATCCCGTCGGGAGGCAAGCTGCTACCCAGCAAATACTAGGCGGAGTTCGGGCTTTGGCCAGGATTCGACTGTATTTGCGGTGCAGCAGTACGGAGTCGCAATCTGGATTATTGCATTCCGACTGTACACTATATGTAGAAGACGTATGTTCATGCGGAAGTTGATAGAAGTGATTCGCACTCGACTTCCGTGTTGCGTCGCAATGCTACGGATGCAGACGTTTAATTTCAGAACAGCACCATCCGCGGTTGTAGTGCTTGCGTGTAAATGCTCGCGTTATCGCTAACCGGGGTGCCGAACCGCGACCAACCTCGCAACCAAGAACACTCTAAAACCGGAATTGGAAGCCCCTCAGCAGGACACGCCGCGCTATCTGGCCGGGCAAGTGGCCGCCGAGGTGATGGCCGCGTCTCCCGGGGCCTTCAGGATGCCCGAGCAGACATCGTCGACAGCGATGTGCGCGGTCTCTTGCGATACCGCCTGTTCGCTCTGTCCGGCTCATAATCTGCTTTGCGGCGGCATGTCGAAAGAAGCCGACGGCGGCCTCTCGGCCCTGCCGATCGCCAGTACGCTGCACACCATTCCCGCGCGCCGGCTTATCCTGCACCCGAAGGAATGGTCCGAATTCGTGCCGATCGTCTGCAGCGGCTGGGCCATGTCGTCGATCGCGCTGCCGGACGGGCGGCGCCAGGTCATTTCATTCCTGTTGCCCGGTGACATCGTCTCCGTCGGCAGCCTGCTGGCGCCGCTATCCGGACATACGGTCGAGGCGATCACGGAAGTGACCTATCGCAAGTTCAAGCGTCAGGAGATCAAGGACCTGCTCTTCGCTCGTTCGGATCTGCTGGAGCGGCTGTTCACATTGTGGAACGAAGCCAAGGCGCGCGCCGACCAACTGGCGCTCGACCTCGGCCGCCGCCGCGCCGACGAACGCATCGCCCGGTTGATCCTGCGGTTGTCGGAAAAAGTCGCCAAGCGCTCGCTGGTGCGGACTCAGACCTTCGATTTCCCGCTGCGCCAGCGCCATATTGCCGATGCGACCGGCCTGACGCCGGTGCATGTCAGCAAGATACTCGGCGAGCTGCAACGCGCCGGCATGATCGAGATCAGCGGACGTTCGCTCACCATTCTCAATGCCAGCGAATTGCAGCGCGTCGCCGACTGGCGGTGACGCGCAGGCGATCGGCGGCCGCTGCGGCCTTTGATCGCATGTGTGTGCAAACGGATCGCGACACTTGGAAACCCGATGGCGTTGCCGCCGTCGGGTTTGTTTGTTCCATCACCGTGATCGCACACGAGTTTCAATCCGTTGATTGAGGTCGCAAGGCTGCGCCTTGCCGTTGCTATTCTTACTTTTTCTGTTTGGAGATTTTTGCGCTGCAGCGTTTTTTGCTGCGCATGCACCTGCGTTATCAGGTCGATTCCGCTTGCAGAGCTCCCGAATTTGTATTGGTATAATGTATAATATACGCCAAGAAGTATATGGCGGCTGCAGCAACCAAGCTTGCAGACATAAAAGAGCCGACGACAAGATTGGCCGCGCACAATAACGAAAAGGGAGGCTTTGATGTCTGTTGCCAAAACAGTCCTGACGATCGGTACCGCCGCTTTCGCAAGCGGCGTGTTCGCGCTGTCTGCATTGCCGGCTAACGCCTGGGAGCCCAGTCACCCGATCGAAATCATCGTGCCCGCGGGCACGGGTGGCGGCGCCGATCAGATGGCGCGTGCCATGCAAGGCATCATCACCAAGCACAATCTGTCGAAGCAGTCGGTGGTGGTCATCAATAAATCCGGCGGCGCCGGCGGCGAGGGTTTCCTCGACGTGAAGAACTCGAAGGGTAACGATCACAAACTGATCATCACGCTTTCGAACCTGTTCACGACGCCGATGGCCACCGGCATTCCGTTCAGCTGGAAGGACATGACGCCGGTCGCGATGATGGCGCTCGACGAATTCATCCTCTGGGTGAACGCCGACAAGCCCTACAAGACGGCGAAGGATTATGTCGACGACATCAAGTCCAAGCCTGACAACAGCTTCAAGATGGGCGGCACGGGCTCCAAGCAGGAAGACCAGATCATTACGGTCGCGCTGCAGAAGGCCACCGGCAAGAAGATGACCTACATCCCGTACAAGGGCGGCGGCGAGGTCGCGGTGCAGCTCGTCGGCAATCACATCGACTCGTCGGTCAACAACCCGATCGAAGCGGTGGCGCACTGGCGCGCCGGCAAGCTCCGCCCGCTCTGCGTCTTCGACAACAAGAAGCTCGACTACCACGAGAAGATCGCGGGCGACCTGGCCTGGGACTCGATCCCGACCTGCAAGTCGGCCGGCCTGGACGTCGAATACCTGATGCTGCGCGGCTACTTCATGCCGCCGGGCGTCAGCCCGGACGCGGTCGCCTATTACGTCGACCTGTTCAAGAAGGTGCGTGAGACGCCGGAGTGGAAGAAGCTGATGAGCGACGGCGCTTTCAACCAGTCCTTCATGACCGGCGACGAATACGCCAAGTGGGTCGCGGACGCCGAGAAGCTCCATGAAGGCTTGATGAAAGAAGCCGGCTTCATGGCCAAGACCAACTGATCTGTCCGACTGATCTGACCAACTGATCTGACGAACCGAAGTCTCATGCCAACGGCCTGGCGCCGTCTGCGGACGGCGCCGGCCACTCTCATGCCAAGCGCGAGGAGCGTATGAACCAAAGCGTCAACGAAACCGCCGGGTCGGGGCCGTCCCAACGCAGTGCCGAGGTCGGGGTCGCGGCCATTATGGGGCTCATCGCGATCATCGGCATCATCGGCAGTCTCAAGGTGGGCATCGGCTGGGCCGCCGAAGGTCCGCGCGCCGGGTTCTTCCCGTTCTACGTCAGCCTGATCGTGCTGATCTCCTCCGTGGTGAACATCGTCTCGGCGCTCGCCAAGCCGGCTGACGGCGCGGTCTTCGCCGAGTGGAGCCAGCTGGCGAAGGTGTGCCAGGTACTGATCCCAACCGCCATCTATGCGCTGGTCGTTCCCTACAGCGGCATTTACGTCGCCTCGGCGCTGCTGATCGCGCTCTTCATGCGCTGGTTCGGCCGCTACAACTGGGCGATCGTCGCCGCCGTCGCAATCGGCCTGCCGATCGTAACCTTCATCACATTCGAAATCTGGTTCCTGGTGCCGCTGCCCAAAGGGCCGCTCGAAGCCGCCTTGGGTTTCTGAAGACGCGCGCCAACGGACCTGAACAAGAACCATCAGTGAAGGCGAAAGACACCGGCCATGCTTGAAGACATCGGCAATCTGTTTCACGGCTTCGCGGTTGTCGTCCAGCCGTACAATCTGGTGCTGATGGTCGTCGGCATCGTCCTCGGCGTCATCGTCGGCGTGCTGCCGGGTCTCGGCGGCGCCAACGGCATCGCCATCCTGCTGCCGCTGACATTCTCGATGTCGCCGACCTCGGCGATCATCATGCTGTCCTGTATCTACTGGGGCGCGCTGTTCGGCGGCGCCATCACTTCCATTCTGTTCAACATACCCGGCGAGCCATGGTCAGTCGCCACGACATTCGATGGCTATCCCATGGCGCAGAAGGGCAAGGCCGGCGAAGCGTTGACCGCCGCCTTCACCTCGTCCTTTGTCGGCGCGCTGTTTGCCGTCATCATGATTACGCTGGTGGCGCCGCTGGTCGCGAGCTTTGCGCTGTCGTTCGGACCGCCGGAGATCTTCTCGGTCTACTTCCTGGCTTTCTGCAGCTTTGTCGGCCTGTCCAAGGAGCCGCCGTTCAAGACCATCGCGTCGATGATGCTCGGCTTCGGACTTGGCGCCGTGGGCCTCGACCAGATGACCGGTCAGTTGCGCATGACGTTTGGTATGGAGTCGATGCTGAACGGCTTCGACTTCCTCATCGCCGTCATCGGTCTGTTCGGCATCGGTGAAATCCTGCTTACCATGGAGGAAGGGCTGTCGTTCCGCGGCAAGGCGGCCAAGCTCAACATGCGGGTCGTCCTTCAGACCTGGGCCGAGCTGCCTCGTTACTGGATGCTGTCGCTGCGCTCCTGCCTGATCGGCTGCTGGATGGGCATCAGCCCGGCGGGCGCGACGCCGGCGTCGTTCATGAGCTACGGCATCGCCAAGCGCATCTCCAAGCGCGGCCGCTTCTTCGGCACCGGCGAGATCGAAGGCGTGGTTGCGCCGGAAACAGCGGCCCACGCCGCCGGCACCTCGGCGCTGCTGCCGATGATCTCGCTCGGCGTTCCCGGTTCGCCGACCGCGGCCGTGCTGCTGGGCGGCCTGCTGATCTGGGGTCTGCAGCCTGGCCCGCTGCTGTTCACCGAGCAGAAGGACTTCGTCTGGGGCCTGATCGCCTCGATGTACATGGGCAACATCGTCGGCCTCATCATCGTGCTGACCTGCGTGCCGGTGTTCGCCGCGATCCTGCGCATTCCCTTCAGCGTCATCGCCCCGGTGATCCTCGTGTTCTGCGCCATCGGCGCCTACACCGTGCACAACAACACCTTCGACGTCGTCATGATGGTGGTGTTCGGCATCGCCGGCTATCTGATGAAGAAGACGAACTATCCGCTGGCGCCGATGGTTCTGGCCATCGTGCTCGGCGACAAGGCGGAAGAGTCGTTCCGCCAGTCGCTGCTCGGTTCGCAAGGCGCGTTCAGCGTGTTCTGGTCGAGCGGACTCGTCTCGACGATCATGACGCTCGGTCTGATCGCGCTGTTCTGGCCGCTTATTCAGAGCACCTGGACCAGATTGCGCGGCTCGGCGGGCGAGCCGCACCCGGCGGAGTAACTGGAGTTCTCCCGTACCAACGCTGACACCGGCCATGACAGAAATCCATTATTTACATGGAATTAAGGGGCGGGCGCGGCGTTGTGGCGTAATACTTTATACCAGCGGCAGACACATAAGCCGTGGGTCAGAAAGCGGTTTTCGCGCTGCGCGAGAACGCGCTGGTAGGGAGAATGTCCAATGAGTCAAGTCGTCGGCGCGCCGGCAGTGGCGCGCGCATCTGAAGCTTCGCGGTGGGGCCAACTCGTTGCCGGCATCGTCTGCATGGTGATGATTGCGAACCTGCAATACGGATGGACGTTGTTCGTCAATCCGATCGATCAGAAGTATCACTGGGGCCGCGCCGCGATTCAGATCGCGTTCACGATCTTCGTTCTGACCGAGACCTGGCTCGTTCCCATCGAAGGGTATCTGATCGACAAGTTCGGACCGAAGCTGATGGTTTGCGGCTCGGGGGTTCTTGTCGCGATTGCCTGGTACATTAATTCCATCGCCTCTTCGCTGTTCATGCTCTACCTCGGCGCGGCGATCGGCGGCATCGGCGCCGGCGTGATCTACGGCGCGTCGGTTGGTAATGCGCTGAAGTGGTTTCCGGATCGTCGCGGACTCGCCGCGGGACTCACGGCCGCTGGCTTCGGCGCTGGCTCCGCCCTGACGGTCATTCCGATCGCCAACATGATCTCGACCAGCGGCTATGAAGCGGCATTCCTCTGGTTCGGCCTCGGGCAAGGTCTGATCGTCGTGGTGGTCTCGCTGTTCCTGCGCGCGCCGCAGAGTGGCGAGCTGCCGGCGGCGGCCGCCGTCGCGCAGTCGCGTCGCGATTATACGCCGCAGGAAGCCCTCAAGGCGCCGGTGTTCTGGGTGATGTACCTGATGTTCGTGATGGTCGGCGCCGGCGGTCTGATGGCGACTGCTCAACTCGCGCCGATTGCCAAGGACTTCAACGTCGGCAACGTGCCGGTTTCCATTCTCGGCCTGACCTTGCCGGCGCTCACCTTCGCGCTGTCGATCGACCGCGTGCTCAATGGCGTCTGCCGGCCGTTCTTCGGCTGGGTGTCGGACAATATCGGCCGCGAGAACACGATGTTCATCGCCTTCCTTCTCGAAGGCATCGGCATCTATGCGCTGTTCTATCTGGCCAACAACCCGCTGTACTTTGTCATCCTGTCCGGCCTCGTATTCTTCGCCTGGGGTGAGATCTACTCGCTGTTCCCGGCGACCGCGACGGACATCTTCGGGCGCAAGTTCGCGACGACCAATTACGGTCTGCTGTACACGGCGAAGGGCACCGCCGCGCTGCTGGTGCCGTTCTCCAGCGTTCTGACGGACCTGACCGGCAACTGGCATGCGGTGTTCGTCGCCGCGGCGATCTTGAACGTGATCGCGGCGGTGATGGCGCTGCTCGTGCTGAAACCGATGCGCATCCGCGCGATGGCGAAGGGCTGAGGCTTCAGGCGCCGCGTAGGTGCGCGGCGCTGGAAAGCCCTTTTGCTGAAGAGCTTGGCCGCCACATCGAAGCGGTGTGGCGGCCGGAACTGGGAATAAACCGGGCCTGATTCCGCAGCGCAGCACGACAATCTGTTTGCGGTCCTTCCGGCCCTCTGGCATTATGTATACCAGCACGGTAAGAAGCCGCTCATGAGCACCAAAGGCGTCAGTACCCGTAACGTCTCTCCCCGCAGCCGGGCCGGCAGCGCGGCGCGTACGCCGGCCGTGGCGCAGCGCCCGACTTTGGCGCCGATCGCAGAATCGCCCAGCTTCAAGCACAAGGCCTACGCCGCGCTGAAGAACGCCATCGTGGCGATGGACGTCTATCACAGCCGCGAAGAGATCCGCCTCGACGAGCGCAAGCTGGCACAGGACTTCGGCATCAGCCGTACGCCGGTGCGCGAGGCCATGGCGCAGCTCGAGAGCGAAGGCTTCGTCCGTTCGGTGCCGCGCCGCGGCATCTACGTGGTGCGAAAGACCAAGCAGGAAGTGATCGAAATGATCACCGCCTGGGCGGCGCTGGAAAGCATGGCGGCGCGCCTGATCACCATCGCCGCGACCGATGACGAAATCGAGAGCCTGCGCGAAATGTTCGCCGCCTTCATCGACGGCGAGCTGCGCGCGCACCTCGATGAATATTCCGACGCCAACATCGAATTCCATCAGACCATCATCCGGCTCAGCAAGAATCAGGTGCTGATGGATCTGGCGGCCAATCTGTTCACGCATATGCGCATGATCCGCCGCACCACCATTGGCGAAAAGGATCGTGCCGACCGTTCGATCAAGGATCACATGGCGATCATCGAGGCGCTGGAGGCGCGCGACACCAAGCGCGCCGAGCAACTGGTGCGCGATCACGCTTTGGGCCTTGCCGATCACGTCGCCAAATTCGCCGATTATCTCGACTGAAGCAAAAGGCTGACATGCCCGCGTCGCGCCCAGGGTGAGCGGCGGCAGGCGAGCAAAAGGAAAGAAGGGGAGTAGAAACTATGGCTGAAGCAGCGGCGAAAAGCGCGCCGGAGACCGAGCAGGAGTTGACCGACGGCTTCAACCTGATCATTGACGCGCTCAAGCTCAATGACATCAAGACGCTTTATGCCGTTCCCGGCATTCCGATCACCGACTTCCTGCGCATGTCGCAGGCCGAGGGCCTGCGCGTCCTGTCGTTCCGCCATGAGCAGAACGCCGGCTACGCCGCGTCGATCGCCGGTTATCTGACCAAGCAGCCGGGCGTCTGCGTCACCGTGTCGGCGCCGGGTTTCCTCAACGGCCTGACCGCGCTGGCGCACGCCACCACCAACTGCTTCCCGATGATCCTGATCTCCGGCTCGTCGGAGCGCGAGATCGTCGATCTGCAGCAGGGCGACTACGAGGAGATGGACCAGCTCGCCATCGCCAAGCCGCTCTGCAAAGCGGCCTACCGCGTGCTGCACGCCGAGGACATCGGCATCGGCATCGCCCGCGCCATCCGCGCCGCGGTGTCCGGCCGTCCGGGCGGCGTCTATCTCGACTTGCCGGCGAAATTGTTCGGCCAGGTTGTTCCCGCCGCCAAGGCGAAGCTCGTCAAGGTCATCGACGCCGCGCCGGCGCAGCTGCCGTCGCCGGACTCGGTCAAGCGCGCGCTCGACACCCTCAAGTCGGCCAAGCGCCCGCTGATCATCCTCGGCAAGGGCGCCGCCTATGCCCAGGCCGACGACGCGATCCGCGCCTTCGTCGAGAAGTCGGGCGTGCCGTTCCTGCCGATGTCGATGGCCAAGGGCCTGCTGCCGGACACGCATCCGCAGTGCGCGGGCGCGGCCCGCTCGACCGTGCTGGCGCAGTCCGACGTTGTCATGCTGATCGGCGCCCGGCTCAACTGGCTGCTGTCGCACGGCAAGGGCAAGGCCTGGGGCACCGAGCCGAAGAAGTTCATCCAGGTCGACATCGAGCCCAAGGAAATGGATTCCAACGTCGAGATCGTGGCGCCGGTGGTCGGCGATATCGGCTCGTGTGTCGCCGCATTCAACGCCGCGATGGGCAACTGGACGGCGCCTGCCGCCGACTGGATCAAGACGGTGACGTCGAAGCGCGACGAGAACGTCGCCAAGATGGCGCCGCGCCTGATGAACAACAACGTGCCGATGGACTATCACGGCGCGCTCGGCGTGCTGAAAACCATCGTCAAGGAACGTCCGGACGCCATGCTTGTCAACGAGGGCGCCAACACGCTCGACCTCGCCCGCGGCATCATCGACGTCTACAAGCCGCGCAAGCGCATCGACGTCGGCACCTGGGGCATCATGGGCATCGGCATGGGCTACGCCATCGCCGCCGCCGTCGAGACCGGCAATCCGGTGCTCTGCGTCGAGGGCGACTCGGCGTTCGGTTTCTCGGGCATGGAGATCGAGACCATCTGCCGCTACAACCTGCCGGTCTGCATCGTCATCTTCAACAATGACGGCATCTATCGCGGCACCGACATCAACAAGACGAGCGACGATCCGGCGACCACCGTGTTCGTCAAGGGCGCGCGCTACGACAAGATGATCGAGGCCTTCGGCGGCGTCGGCGTCAACGCGACCTCGCCGGACGAGCTCAGGCGCGCCGTCAACGCGGCGATGGATTCCCGCAAGCCGACCCTGATCAACGCCGTGCTCGATCCGGCCGCCGGCAGCGAGTCGGGCCGCATCGGCAATCTCAACCCGCAGAGCCAGTTGAAGAAGAAGTAATGCCGTCGTCCCCGCGAAAGCGGGGACCCGGCCCTTAAGACAAACGCTGGATGCCCCGCCTGCGCGGGGCATGACAGCCGAAGGAAATGGAGGACCACGAGATGGCCAAGAAGAAGCAGAAGGCGAAAGCCAAATCGAAACCGGCGGCGAAAAAGCCCGCGCGCAAAGTCGCGAAAGCCGCATCGCGGCCCGCGGCCAAGAAGGCGGCGCCGAAGAAGGCCGCCAACGGCAACGGCGCTTATCCCAAGCCCTCGTCGAAGCCGTTCGGCCAGGACGGCAAGGCCCTCCAGGGCGTCCGCATCCTCGACTTCACGCATGTGCAGTCGGGCCCGACCTGCACGCAGCTCCTCGCCTGGTTCGGCGCGGACGTCATCAAGGTCGAGCGCCCGGGCGTCGGCGACATCACGCGCGGCCAGCTCGTCGACGTGAAGGGCGCCGACTCGCTCTACTTCACCATGCTCAACCACAACAAGCGCTCGATCACCATCGACTCCAAGCACCCGCAGGGCAAGCGCGTGCTCGATGAACTGATCAAGAAGTGCGACGTGCTGGTCGAGAACTTCGCGCCCGGCGCGCTCGATCGCATGGGCCTGACCTGGGAGCACATCCACAAGCTCAATCCGCGCATGATCGTCGCCTCGGTTAAGGGCTTCGGCCCCGGCCCGTACGAGGACTGCAAGGTTTACGAGAACGTCGCGCAGTGCACCGGCGGCTCGGCTTCGACCACCGGTTTCCGCGACGGCCCGCCGCTCGTCACCGGCGCCCAGATCGGCGACAGTGGCACCGGCCTGCATCTCGCGCTCGGCATCGTCACCGCGCTCTATCAGCGCACGCGCACCGGCCGCGGCCAGAAGGTGCTCTGCGCCATGCAGGACGGCGTCCTCAACCTCGCACGCGTCAAGCTGCGCGACCAGCAGCGCCTCAAGCACGGCCCGCTCACCGAGTACTCGCAGTACGGCGAGGGCGTTCCGTTCGGCGATGCGACGCCGCGCGCCGGCAACGACTCCGGCGGCGGCCAGCCGGGCCGCATCCTCAAGTGCAAGGGCGCGCCGCAGGATCCGAACGCCTACATCTACTTCATTACCCAGGCGCCGGTCTGGGGCGAGATCTGCGACGTCATCGGCGAGCCGACCTGGAAGACCGATCCGGAGTTCGCCACGCCGAAGGCGCGCCTGCCGAAGCTCAACCAGATCTTCGCGCGCATCGAAGAGTGGACCATGACCAAGACGAAGTTCGAGGCCATGGAAATCCTCAACAAGTTCGACATCCCCTGCGGCCCGATCCTGTCGATGAAGGAACTCGCCGAGGATCAGTCGCTGCGCAAGACCGGCACGGTGGTCGAAGTCGACCACCCGACCCGCGGCAAGTATCTGACCGTCGGCAACCCGATCAAGCTGTCGGACTCGATCTCGGAAGTGAAGCGTTCGCCGCTGCTGGGCGAACACACCGACGAGATCCTGTCCAGCGTGCTCGGCTTCAAGGCGGCCGAGATCGCCGACATCAAGAACTCCGGCGCCCTCAGCGCGCCGGAGAAGAAGGAAAAGGCGGCGTAAGAAACTGTCGCCCCCGCGAAAGCGGGGGCCCATACGCCGTGTTCTCTAGATGGCGCAGGGGCTATGGTCCCCGCCTTCGCGGGGACGACAAATCGGATGTTCTAGGAGGCAATTGAATGCGTATCGTGGTCCATGGCCAGCAGGCCTTCGGCAAGGCGGTTCTCGAGGCGTTGTTGAAGCGCGGCGACAACGTCATCGCCGTCTTCGTTGCGCCGGAGAAGGAAGGCGCCAAGGCCGACCCGCTCAAGGAAGCGGCGCTGGCCGCCGGTCTGCCGGTGCACCAGCCGTCGTCCTACAAGGATCCGAAGGTCTGGGAGGAGTTCAAGGCGATGAAGCCGGACCTGCAGGTCATGGCCTTCGTCACGCTCTTCGTGCCGGAGGAGTTCCTCAACATCCCGACCCATGGGTCGATCCAGTATCACCCCTCGCTACTGCCGGCCTATCGTGGGGCGTCCGCGATTAACTGGCCGATCATCAAGGGCGAGAAGGAAACCGGCCTGTCGATCTTCTGGCCGGACAACGGTCTCGATACCGGCGACATCCTCATCCAGAAGAAGACGCCGATCTCCGACACCGACACGCTCGGCACCGTCTATTTCGACCGCCTGTTCCCGATGGGCGTCGATGCCATGCTCGAGGGCGTCGATCTGGTGAAGGCCGGCAAGGCGCCGAAGATCAAGCAGGATGAATCGAAGGCGACCTACGAAGGCCTGTGCCGCGCAGAGAACGCCAAGATCGACTGGGGCAAGCCGTGGGAGCAGATCGACCGCCTGATCCGCGGCTGCAATCCGGCGCCGGGCGCCTGGACGACCTTGAACGGCGCCACCGTCAAGATCTTCGACGCCAAGCCGCTGCCGGCCCGCGATCCGAAGGGCATCGGCGGCAAGCTCGGCGAGATCGTCGCCAGCGATGACAACAGCATCACCGTGGTTTGCGCCGACGGCCGCTTCAATATCACCCGCGTGCAGCCGGACGGCGGCAAGAAGATTAGCGCGGGCGAGTGGGCGAAGTCCGCCAATCTCGCGCCGAAGACTCGTTTTACGTAACTCTCCGCGTCATGCCCGGCCATAGCCGTTCGAAGAACGGCGTTTTTCAAACGCCTATGTGCCGGGCATCCACGCCTTCTTCCAGGCAAGACGTAGATGGCCGGGACAAGCCCGGCCATGACGAAGAAAGAAAAACCGCCGGTTCACCGTACTAGTTGGAAACGCACCATGCCCGCTTCGCAGCACCAGTCCCCGAAATCCGACATCGAAATCTCCCAGTCCGCCACCAAGCGGCGCATCCTTGACGTCGCCAAGGACAAGCTCGGCGTCGCCGCCGAGAACCTCGAACCCTATGGCCACTACAAGGCCAAGGTGTCGATGGACTACGTCAACTCGCTTCAGGGCAAGCCGAACGGCAAGCTAATCCTGGTCACCGCGATCTCGCCGACCCCGGCCGGCGAGGGCAAGACCACGACCACGGTCGGTCTCACCGATGCGCTAAATTTTATCGGCAAGAAGGCGATGTGCGCGCTGCGCGAGCCGTCACTCGGGCCGTCCTTCGGTATGAAGGGCGGCGCCGCCGGCGGCGGCTACGCCCAGGTGATCCCGATGGAGGACATCAACCTCCATTTCACTGGCGACTTCCATGCCATCACCTCGGCGCATAACCTGCTCTCGGCGCTGATCGACAACCACATCTACTGGGGCAACGCGCTCGGGATCGATAGCCGCCGCGTCGCCTGGCGCCGCGTTCTCGACATGAACGACCGCGCGCTGCGCGAGATCGTCTGCTCGCTCGGCGGGGTCGCCAATGGCTATCCGCGCGAGGCCGGCTTCGACATCACCGTCGCCTCGGAAGTCATGGCAATCTTCTGCCTCGCCAAGAATCTCGACGATCTCAAGGAGCGTCTCGGCAACATCATCGTTGCCTATACCCGCGATCGTAAGCCGATCCGCGCCAAGGACCTTAACGCGCACGGCGCCATGACCGCGCTGCTCAAGGAAGCGATCGCGCCCAACTTGGTGCAGACGCTGGAAGGCACCCCGGCTTTCATCCACGGCGGTCCGTTCGCCAATATCGCGCATGGCTGCAACTCGGTGGTCGCCACCACCACGGCGCTCAAGCTCGCCGACTACGTGGTGACCGAAGCCGGTTTCGGCGCCGATCTCGGCGCCGAAAAGTTCATCGACATCAAATGCCGCAAGGCCGGTCTGAAGCCGGACTGCGTGGTGCTGGTCGCCACCATCCGCGCGCTGAAGATGCACGGCGGCGTCAAGAAAGAAGATCTGAAGAAGGAAGACCTCAAGGCGCTCGAGGCCGGCATGGCCAACCTGCAGCGTCACATCGAGAACGTGAAGAAGTTCGGCCTTCCGGCGGTGGTGTCGATCAACCGCTTCTCCGCCGATACCGACGCCGAAGTCGCGCTGGTCAAGGAGAAGTGCAAGGCGCTCGGCGTCGAGGCGCTGATGGCCGATCACTGGGCCATGGGCGGCGAGGGCGCGGCCGACGTCGCCAAGGCCGTCGTCAAGATCTGCGACGAGGGCAAGGCGAACCTGAAGTTCCTCTATCCGGACGAGATGCCGCTGTTCGAGAAGGTGCGCACCATCGCCAAGGAGCTGTACCGCGCCGACGATGCGACCGCCGACAAGTCGGTCAAGGATCAGCTCAAGCAGTGGGAAGAGATGGGCTTTGGCAAGCTGCCGGTTTGCATCGCCAAGACGCAGTACTCGTTCTCGACCAATCCCGACGCCAAGGGCGCGCCGACCGGCTTCACCATCCCGGTGCGCGAAGTGCGGCTGTCGGCCGGCGCCGAGTTCATCGTCGCGATCTGCGGTGAGATCATGACCATGCCGGGCCTGCCGAAGGTGCCGTCGGCCGATGCGATCGACGTCAAGGACGGCAAGATCGTCGGGCTGTTCTGATCAGAGATTCATGTGCGAAGACTCAAGGCCGCCGGTTCTGCCGGCGGCCTTTTTGTTGGCCGCTCAGGCCTTGAGCGCGGCGATGATCTCGTCGCTTTTGCGCACGCGCGACACGCGCGGCAGCACTTTCTCGATGGCGAACTGGTGCAAGCCTTCGCCCATGCTGGTGGAGGCGTCCTCGGCGACGACGACGTTGTAGTTGAGATGCCAGCCGTCGCGCGCCGTCTGCTCGCCGCCGAAGTTGGTCGCGACGCCGCCGACGATGATGGTGTCGATGCCGCGGCGGCGCAGTTGCAGGTCGAGCTCGGTGCCGTGGAAGGCGCTCCAGGTGCGCTTCTTGATCGGCAGGTGCGGCAGATGCGCGACCTCGCCGACGATCTCCGACCAGTCCGGCGGCAGGCCGCCGGGCGGCACCGCCAGCGGCTGATCGGTCAGGCCGCGCGGCGCCGCGCCGAGATCGGCCCCGAAATCGACGTTGACGAGAACGACGACGCCGCCGACATCCGCGACGGCGCGACCGAGCCGCGCGGCCGTTGAGACGACCTGATCGGCGGAATAGGGTGATAGCGGCCGGGCGAGGATGCCCTTTTGCAGGTCGATGAGGATGAGCGCGGTGTTTTTGGCGTTGAGTTCGAGCATGACGGGGGCCTTCGGTTTGGAACGCGGCCGGCCCGGGTTATATGAGGGTCGGCTCATGTTCGTGGATATATGAGGATGCCCTCACAAAAGTCAAGCGCCACCATCGCCGCCCGCGCCCCGCAACGCGAGCGCGGCCGCGCCCGCGTCGCTGCGCTGCTCGGCGCCGCCACCGCGGTGTTTGCCGACAAGGGCTATGACGCCGCGACCATGACCGAGATCGCGGCGCGCGCCGGCGCCTCGATCGGCTCGCTCTACCAGTTCTTCCCGACCAAGGAGCTGATCGCCGAGGCGCTGCATGCCGCCAACGCCGATGCGCTGGTCGCGTTGCTGGAAGCGCTGGCGCCGCGCCTGGCCGGTAAGCCCGCCGAGGCGCTGGCCGATATTCTGTTCGGCGAGTTCTCCGGCTTTCTGGCCGAGCATCCCGCCTTTGTCGCGCTGGCTGACCGGCGCAGTATCGACCCCAAGCGCAAGAAGGCGACACGCCAGAAATTGCGCGGCGAAATCGTGAAGCTGCTCGCGGCCGCAAAGCCGCCGGTGCCGCGCCCGAGGGCCCAGGCGCTGGCCATCGTCATCCTCCATCTGCTGCGTGTCGCCGTGGCTATCGAAGGCGAGGCCGACCTCGAAGGACGCGCCGCCGTGCTCGATGAGATACGGCTGATGCTCGGGCATCATCTATCCGGGCGCTGAGGAGCGCCGCTGCCAGGCCGGGCCCGGCGCATGTCAGATCACAGATTTTTGCGGGATCGGCTGCTTGCGCGGTGCAAAGGGGAATGATCGACTGCGCGCCGATTTGAACCGGGACATCCCAGGGAGATGCTGATGCTCAAGTTCTATTATTCCGGCGCGCCGAACCCGATGAAGGTGGCGCTTTTCCTCGAAGAGTCGGGTTTGCCCTACGAGGCCATCCCGGTCGACACCCGCAAGGGCGACCAGCACAAGCCGGAATACACCGCCATCAATCCGAACGCGAAGGTGCCCGCGATCGTCGACGGCGACGTTACCGTATTCGATTCGAATGCGATCCTGCTCTTCCTCGGCGAGAAGACCGGCAAGTTCATGCCGCCGGCCGGCGACAAGCTGCGCGGCGAATTGCTGTCGTGGCTGATGTTCATCGCCTCCGGCGTCGGACCCTATTCGGGCCAGGCGGTGCATTTCCGCAACTACGCGCCCGAGAAGATCGAGTACGCCATCAACCGTTACATGTACGAGGCGCAGCGCCACTACAACATTCTCAACGACCGTCTCGGCAAGCAGAAGTACATGGTCGGCGACAGCTACACGATCGTCGACATGGCGCTGTGGGGCTGGGCGCGTCTCGTCCCGATGGCGCTCGGCGAAACCTACTGGGCCAAATTCCCCAACCTGAAGCGCCTGATCGACGAGATCAGTGCGCGACCGGCCGCGGCCCGCGCGCTCGCCATCAAGGACAAGCATACGTTCAAGACCGAGTTCGACGACGAAGCCAAGCGCGCCATGTTCAGGCATATGAGCGAGAAGGTCGCCTGACGGCCTGACAGCGGCGGAAACAACGCGGCCGGGACTTAGACATTGGTCTCAGTTCCGGCCGTTGCGTTTTTAGTCCCTCGGTAACGCTGGAGACGCTAAAGGGCGGGAGCCGGGGTTGGCAGTACATAGCTGCCATCTTCTCACCTTGTTGGCCGCCCATGCGTGCCGTAACGTCGCTCAAACCGAGATATGCAAGATGGACCTGACCCGGATACCGACCGGCCTCAACCCGCCGCACGATGTGTACGCCATTATCGAAGTGCCGCTCGGCGGCGTGCCGGTCAAATACGAATTCGACAAGACCTCGGGCGCGTTGCTCGTCGATCGCTTCCTGCACACGGCGATGTTCTATCCGGGAAACTACGGCTTCATCCCGCACACCTTGTCCGACGACGGCGATCCTTGCGACGTCATGGTGATCACCCAGGTGCCGGTGGTGCCGGGCGCGGTGATCCGTTGCCGTCCGGTCGGCGCGTTGCTGATGGAAGACGAAGCCGGTAACGACGAGAAGATTCTCGCCGTGCCGGTCGACAAGCTGCACCCGTTCTACAAGGGCATCACCAGCTATCGCGACCTGCCGGACGTGATGATCGAGCAGATCGCTCACTTCTTCCAGCACTACAAGGATCTGGAGAAGGGCAAGTGGGTGTCGATCGTCAAATGGCTCGATGCCCGCGAAGCCGAAACGCTGATCATCGAAGGCGTCAAGCGCGCCAAGGCCAAGAACAAGGCAGCCGGCAAGGCGGAAAAGGCCGACAAGGGCAAGGTCAAGTCGGCGAAGAAGGCCGGGAAGAAGTAACGTCCGTACAGCGCCGGCTGGCGGGCACCTCCAGGATCACCGGTGAAGGCGGCCGCCGCTTGATTCAACCGCGCCTCAGCTTTCGTTCGCGCGCGGGAAGGGGTGCACCTTGCCGGGTACCTCGGGAGCCGTCGGCGGCGACGGCGTTTCGGCCGCCGGTGGCCGCCGGCCCATGGTCCAGTTGAAGGACATGCGGACATCGGGATTCGGCACCGACCAGCAGGCGCCGTCCTTGTCCATGAAAACGACCCAGATCAGGTTGGCCTCCGGCCCGTAATCGATGACGAAGTGAGCCAGCCCCGAGCCTTTCGGGGTCTCGAGCGGCAGCGGCGGATTGAGTTGTTTAATCATGGAGCCCCGGCGTTGGAGAAAGTCCCGCCTGATAACGGGACAGTGGGCCGGTCAGTTCCCTGACGGGAATCCCGGGACGACGGCCCAAAAAAAAGACGCCGCCCTCGTTGCCGAAGGCGGCGCCCTGCCGTGTCAAATGATAGCCGCTACTGGAACAGCTTCATCGCGTTGATCAGCGTCTGGATGACGCCCCAGGCCAGCGGGATGCCGACGAAGGCCCAGGCCAGAGCCAGCTTGAGGCCGATCGAGGTTTCTTGTGCTTGCTGCATTTTACCTTCTCCCTCAGGCGCCGGCCGGTTCGCTCACGGCGGCGACTTCCGCCTGTGCGCGCTCGGCCTCGTGGTCGGGTTTCATGTGGAAGCGGTGGTGCACGGCCTTGATCATGAGGTTGCAAATGAAGCCGATCACCAGAAGCCCGGCCATGATGTACATGGTCGTGTTGTAGGCCTGCGCCTTCGGCACGCCGTGCGTGACATTGTACTCGCGGATGTAGTTCACCAGCACCGGCCCGAAGATGCCCGCCGCCGACCACGCGGTGAGCAGGAGGCCGTGGATGGCGCCGACATAGCGCGTGCCGAACATGTCCTTGAGATAAGCCGGCACGGTAGCGAAGCCGCCACCATACATCGAGATGATGATCAGGAAGCAGATGACGAACAGCGCGACGCTGCCGACCGACCCGGTGTAAGGCACGGCGCAGTACAGGAAGAAACCGAGCACCATGAAGACGAAGTAGGTGTTGCGGCGTCCGATGAAGTCCGACGTGGAGGCCCAGAAGAAACGGCCGCCCATGTTGAACAGGCTCATCAGGCCGACGAAGCCGGCGGCGGCGACGGGCGTGATGTGGCCGGGGAACATTTCCTGGCTCATGGCGGACGCCTGGCCGAGCACGCCGATGCCGGCGGTCACGTTCAGGCAAAGCACCCACCAGATCAGCCAGAACTGCGGGGTCTTCAGCGCGTCATAGACGTAGACATCGTCCTTGGTAATCAGCTTCTGCGCCACCACCGGCGGCGTATAGCCCTCCGGCTTCCAGCCCGGAGCCGGGACGCGGACGATGATCGAGCCGACGATCATGAAGAACAGATAGACGACGCCGAGTACGATGAAGGTCTCGGCCACGCCGACGTGGGTGGCGGTCGAGAACTTTGCCATCAGCCAGACCGATAGCGGCGAGGCAATGAAGGCGCCACCGCCGAAGCCCATGATGGCCATGCCCGTCGCCATGCCTGGGCGGTCCGGGAACCACTTGATGAGCGTCGATACCGGCGAGATGTAGCCGATGCCGAGCGCAATGCCGCCCAGGACGCCGTAGCCGAGATAAATGAGCCACAAGTTATGGACGTAGACGCCGATCGCGGAAATGAAGAATCCGCCGGCCCAGCACAGCGCGGCAGTGAACATCGCCTTGCGCGGGCCGCCTTCCTCGACCCAGCGTCCGAATACGGCCGACGAGATGCCGAGGAAGAGGATGGCGATTGAGAAGATCCAGCCGAGCTCGGTCAGCTTCCAGTCTTCGGGCGTCGATTGCGTGATGCCGAGCAATTTGCTCATCGGCAGATTGAACACGCTGAAGGCGTAGGCCTGGCCGATGCAAAGATGCACACACAGCGCGGCAGGGGGCACTAACCAGCGGCTGAAGCCGGGCCCTGCCACTGTGTGACTGCGGTCGAGAAAGCTCATTGTGCGAATCTCCCCATATGTCCGATGCGGATTGCTTTTTGTTTTCTTACAGATCGCGAATGAGCGACGTTGCCCCCACGTCTGCTGTTTAAAGAGTGCGGAGGGCCCGATATTTAATCAAATTCAGAAATTCGATCACGCAATAGCAAATCCTCATGCCGCAGTCGCGAAAGACTCGGCGCCTGATCTTGGGACGTGGCCCGTGTCAAACTGGAATATCGCGGTGCGATATATAAGGGCCTGGCTGCGGCAGGATGTACGACTAAAGACGCACATCTCCAGTCGAAGCGTCTGATTTCAGGTCACAATGACGGAGCGATGCGGCGCGCTTCGTTGACGAGAGCGGCGGTCGTCGGCGTCATCGGCTCCCGTTGCGGCACCACGAGGCCAATGGTTTGCACTGCGTCAGGCTGCAGGATGGGAATGGCGCGGATGGGCTCGGTGAGGCCGAGAGTCTGCGCAATTTTTTCCGGCATCACACTGGCCCAGCGACCGGTGCGAACGTGGCTGAAGAGGAGGATCATCGAATCCGACTCGAGCGTCGGCCGCGATTCGCCGCCGGCGCTCTTCAATAGCCGGTTGATGATGCGCCGGTTCTGCATGTCGGGCGTGAGGAGGCAAAGCGGCACCTGGCTGACTTCGGCCCAGGTGACGCTCTCGCGGTCGCCCAGCGGCGCGTCGGCCGAGGTCACCAGACGGTAGTGCTCCTGGTAAAGCGGCACGATGCTGACCCGGCCGATCGGTTCGTTGCCGATGTAAGTGATCCCGGCGTCGATCTCGAGATTTTCGAGCAGCTCGAGGATTTCCAGCGACGTGCGCGAGTAGATGGTGAACTGCACGTTCGGATGCTTGTCGCGATAGGGCGTCGTGATCGTTGCCACCATGGCGAGCGCGGTCGGGATCGCGGCGATGCGCAGGCGGCCGGAAAGACCGTGGCGCAACGCGCTGATGTCCTCGCGCATGGCGCGGCTGTCGCCGACTATGCGGCGCGCCCATTCCAGCACGCGGTCGCCTTCTGGGGTGAAGCCCTGGAAGCGCGAGCCGCGTTTGACCAAAAGCACCCCCATCTGCTCTTCGAGGTGCTTAACCCCAGCCGATAAAGTCGGCTGGGTCACGCCGCAGGCGTCCGCGGCCCGGCCAAAGTGCTTTTCGCGGGCCAGCGCCAGCAGGAATTCGAGCTTGTCGATCACAGTGATAGCCTTGTTAATTCAATAACTTAATTGGAAGCGGCGGCTTTCTTTGCTGTAAATATAGCTCTTAGAAGTCACGAAATTAATAGCCTTTATCTATCGCGGGACCCGCCCGAAGCGAAAAAAATGCCCCGCCGGAGCGGGGCATGATCGGCTGAAATGGTATTCGATAGGGTCACCCCATTCGGCGCGAGCGCGCCAGGATGCTTTCGTAGGACGGGGCCGGCGGCCTCGGTTGCTGCGGCGGCAACGGCTGCGACGGCTTGGCGGACTGCGTGTGCGCCGGCCCGGCGAGAACGGCGGCGACGCGCTCGTTGAACGCCTTCTCCTGCTCTTTCTTCGCGGTGTTGAATTTATCGAGTGCGGCGTCGATGTCGCCGTTGATCGGAATGCGGATCACCTTCAAGTCTCCCAACGTCGCTCCAGGGCCGCATGTTGCTTGGCAGCCCCTAACAATCGGCGGAAACGGTCGGGACAAGTCGAGCGATCGTCTTAACCATGGCGATTCTGGGCGGCTCGCGTCAGTGCAGCGTGACGCCAGGGTCCTCGACGAGGCGCAGGCCCATGGGGTCGATCAGCGCCCGCCGGCGGTCCTCGGCGGCGCCGAGTTGCGCTTCGAGCTCGTCCCGCGTCGTCTTGTTGGAGCCGAGCAGCACCACGCCGCCCAGCACAGAGGCCAGCGCACCAAACAGTCCGGTCGGCGAAAAGGGCAGGATGGTAACAAGCGCCAGCAGCAGCCATAGCGCGCCGCCGCCAATCGCGATCCGGGCCGCCAGCGCGATCTTGTCGCAGCGCGCAATCGACTGATGCAACTCTTCGATGCGCTCTTCCAGCCGGGTGATCTCAGAGTGGGCGATTTCGTCGTTCATGCGCGGTCGCCGTCATCACCCGCCGGCTGACCTCAGTCGGACGTCTTGCTGCGGAAATACGGCTCGACCGTGCCAGTGAGCTTGATGGTGAGCGGATTGCCGTAGCGGTCGAGCGCCTTGCCGGCGGCGACGCGAACCCAACCCTCGCTCACGCAATATTCCTCGACGTTGGTTTTCTCGGCACCCTTGAAACGGATGCCGACGTCGCGGGCCAGAACCTCGGCATTGAAATAGGGGCTACGCGGATCGGTCGACAGGCGGTCGGGCGGCGTGTCGGCTGCGGCGGCATTCGAAGTTTTCTGTTCGTCGGACATGGCGCGCTTCTCTCACAGAGATAAGGCTTTTTGCAAGCCGCCACGGCCCTCGGCGGGCTTGCAAATTGCCGCGAAGCCGCCCCTTTTGACGGCCTAGATGGCGGTTCGATTAAGATTGGCGGGCCGGCTGTTTGGACAGGCGAGGCGGGTCGATGCGCACAAGGCTTTTAGGATTGGCGATGGCTGCGGCGGCCTTCGCCACCGCCGTCCCGGCGCTGGCCAAACCGGCCTACGTGCCTTCGACGGTCAACCTGCGGGCCGGCCCCGGCACCGACAAGGAGATTCTCGGCAAGATCCCGAGCGGCAGCCTGATCGACGTCGGCGACTGCACCAATGGCTGGTGCGCGGTGACCTGGCAGGGCAAGAGCGGCTTTGCCATCGAGACCGCGATCGACGCTTCAGGCCGCGTGCCGCCGCGGCCCGCCGTGCGCCGCCGCTACTATGTCGAGGAGCCGCCGGTCTATTACGTGCCGCCGCCACCGCCGCCGGTCTACTACACGCCTTACTACCGGCGGCACTATTACGGCCCGTATTGGGGCTGGCGCCACCGCTGGTAGCGCTATTTCTTCTTCTTCGGCGACGTCTCGGTTCCGCGCATATTCGACCACGGATCGACCGAGATCTCGTTCGCGGTCTTGTCGGTGTTCTTGATCGTGTTGCGATACTGCGCGTCGACGGATTCGGCGATCTTCGCGTTCGCCTTTTCCTCGTCCGACATGGCGCTGAACGGCTTGCGTCCGGTCTGCGCGAAAGCCGGTTGGGCTAGCAAACCGGCCAGAACCAGGGCTGAAACCAAAAGCCTCTTCACGGTACTGTCTCCTGCGGCGTTTCCCGAAGCCGTCGCCTTGCGACCGGCTTCTGCTCGCTCTTTGCGATGAGTTTAAGGCAAACTAACACGCCGGTGGCGGTGCCTCAATCGGCTGAAATCCTTGAATAAATAGGCCGCCCCGGAAGACGGTGCTCAGGTGAGGCTGCGCACCAGCGCCAGGCCGGCGAACAGCGCCGCGATCGAGACGATTAACGAAGCCAGGACATAGAGAGCGGCAAGGCCGATCTGGCCACGCTCGTACAGGACCGCGACATCGAGCGAGAAGCTCGAGAAAGTGGTGAAACCGCCAAGGATCCCGGTGGTCAGGAACAGCCGCCAGTGCTGCGGCATGTCGATTTTAAAGGCGAAATAGGCGGTCAGAAGCCCCATCACCAACGACCCGACGACGTTCACCGTCAGGGTGCCGTAAGGGAACGACGTACCGAACAACCGGGCGGCGGCGAGATTGACCCCGTGGCGCAGCGCCGCGCCGATGCCGCCGCCGATGAAAACGATTGCGTAAAGCATATGCGTCACCTGTTCTCAGGTTTCAGGCGCAAAAAAGCCGCCTGAAACGGTTGGAATCCTGCCATTCGCGAGGCCGTTGCGGCCACGCGCTTTGCATCTGGCAGGAGTCATCAGCCATTCCGGCGGTTTCGGGGGACCCCATCCCCATCGCCGCGGACCCTATGGCCGGCGCGGAAACCGGTCAACTGGCTACCTGGCGGCGGCCCTCAAGGTCTGGAAGGCGATTAGATCTCAATTGACAGGTGCAGGGTTACCAAATTATAGAGTGAACGTTCATTCTCATTATCAAGCGCGGTGCGGCGGGCAACAGCCCGGCGCGTTTTGACTGGATTGTTCGGCACGAGCTGGAAGCGATATGCGGCACCCCAACCTGCAGCGGCAATCCGATCGCCGCACCGAGATTCTCGACGCTGCCGAGCGCTGCTTTGCCCGCGCCGGCTTCCACCGCGCCTCGATGCAGGACATCTGCAGCGAGGCGGGGATGAGCCCGGGCAATCTCTATCGCTACTTTCCGTCGAAGGAAGCGCTCATCGCCGGCATCTGCGAGCGCAACCGCGCCGATGCGGTCGACAGCTTCAACCACGTGCAGGACGCGCCGGAGTTCTTCGAGGCTCTGGCCGGGCTGGCGCGCTATCATCTGGTCGACCGCACCGACGATGAAGTCAGCATCTGCGCCGAGATCATGGCGGAGAGCCGCCGGCACCCGGACATCCGGCAGCTTTACCAGACCATCGAAAACGACATCCGCGATCGCATGGCGGAGATGCTCAAGCGAGCCGCGGCGCGCGGCGAAATCCGCGCCGACCTCGACACCCATGCGATCGCCGGCCTGCTGATGGCGATCGGCGACGGCATGTCGTGGCGCCGCTCGGTCGATCCGAAATTCAGCGCCGAAGAGGCGCTGCCGCTCATTCTCAACATGGTGCATGGCCTGCTGGCAGTTCCGAAACCGGGGACCGGCGGCGACGGGGCGAAGTCATGATGAAGGCAAGTCGTATTAGCGCGGTCGGCATCGTGATTGCCGCAGTGCTCTGGATCGCTTCCGGCCACCTGCTGCCGCGCGACAGCGCGGAGGGCCAGGCCGCGGTGCGTCCGGGCGAGGCCAAGCAGCAGCCGGCTTTCAGAGTTTCGGTCATGAACGTGGCGATCGAGCCGCATTCGCCGACGCTGACGTTGTCGGGGCGCACCGAGGCCGATCACAAGGTGAACATCACCGCGCGCACCGGCGGCACGCTCACCGAGCTGCGGGTCAAACGCGGCCAGCATGTCGAGAAGGACGAAGTCGTCGCGGTGTTGTCCGACGACGCGCGCAAGGCGCAGGTCGCGCAGGCCGAGGCGCTGGTCGAACAGCGCCGCGCCGAGCTCGAAGCCAAGCGCACGCTGATCCAGAGCGGCGCGCTGCCGAAGCTCGACATGGTCAATCTCGAGTCGCAATTCAAGGCGGCCGAGGCCTCGCTCAGCGCCGCGCGCGCCGAGCTCGACCGCAGCATCGTGCGCGCGCCGTGGGCCGGCGTCATCACCGACGTCCCCGCGGAAGTCGGTGGCGCCGCCTTCTCGATGGCCGGCAAGGAGATCGCCACGCTGGTGGCGCTCGATCCGATGCTGGCGGTGGTCGAAGTGTCCGAGCGCAAGCTTGCCGGCGTCAAGGCCGGCGAAGACGCGGCGGTCAAGCTGATCACCGGCCATACGGTGAACGGCCGCGTGCGCTATGTGTCGAAGTCGGCCAGCGCCACCACGCGCACGTATCGCGTGGAAGTCGAGATGAGCAATCCCGACGGTAAAATTCCCGACGGCATCACCGCCGAAGTCGTGGTGTCGCTGAAGGCGGTGCCGTCGGCGAAAGTGCCGCGCTCGGCGCTGACAATCTCGTCCGCCGGCGATATCGGCGTGCGCGTCGTCGATGCGCAGTCGAAGGTCCAGTTCGTGCCGGTCAAGATCGTCGAGGACATGCAGGACACGATGTGGCTGTCCGGCGTGCCGGACGGCGCCCGCGTCATCGTGCGCGGTCAGGATTTCGTGCGCGACGGGCAACTCGTCGAAGCAGTCGACGAGCCGAACGCGACGGCGGCGAAGTAGGCCGCGGCAGAGCGGGGCGACGAAACAGATGTCCACCTTCATCAACTACGCCATCTCGCATGCGCGTCTGACGCTGGCGACGCTCGCCTTCCTGCTGGTCGCGGGTCTCATCGCCTATGTCACGATCCCGAAGGAGGCCGAGCCCGACGTCAAGGTGCCGATCATCTACGTGCAGCTCACGCAGCGCGGCATCAGCCCCGAGGACGCCGAGCGCCTGCTGATCCGCCCGGTCGAGACCCAGCTCAAGTCGGTGTCGAACGTCAAGGAAATGCGCGCCACCGGTTACGAAGGCGGCGGCTACGTGCTGCTCGAATTCGAGGCCGGCTTCAATTCCAACGCCGCACTGGCCGATGTGCGCGCCAAGGTCGATCAGGCCAAGCACGATCTGCCGAAGGATGCCGACGAGCCGTCGGTGCAGGAGGTCAACCTCTCGCTCTATCCGGTGCTGGTGGTGACATTGGCCGGCAACGTGCCGGAGCGCACGCTGTTGCATATCGCGCGCGAGGCCAAGAACCAGATCGAGCAGCAGCCTGGCGTCCTGAAGGCCGAGTTGCGCGGCGCCCGCGACGAGGCCGTCGAGGTCGTCGCCGAGCCGATGCTGATGAAGAGCTACGGCATCTCGCTCGATCAGCTCATCCAGGTGACGCAGCAGTCCAACAGCCTGATCGCCGCCGGCGCGCTGGAGAGCGCGACCGGACGCTTCGCCGTGAAGGTGCCGGGCCTGATCGAACGGCCGCAGGACATGCTGAACATTCCGATCGCCTCGACCGCCGGCGCCTCGGTGTCGCTCGGCGACGTCGCCACCGTGCGCCCGACCTTCAAGGACGCGACCTCGATCACGCGGGTCAACGGCCGCCCGGCCATGACCATCGAAGTGTCGAAGCGCACCGGCGCCAACCTCATTGAAACCGTCGATGCGGTGAAGCGCCAGGTGGCGCGCATGCAGCCGACCTGGCCGCAGGGCGTCGAGGTCGGCTACACCCAGGACAAGTCGAAGCTGATCCGCCAGATGCTGGCCGACCTGCAGAACTCGGTCGCCACCGGCGTGCTGCTGGTCGCCGTCATCATCCTGTTCGCGCTCGGCTTCCGCGCCTCGCTGTTCATCGGCATCGCCATCCCGGCCTCGTTCCTCGCCGGCGTGCTCGGCCTGCAATTGGCCGGGCTGACGGTCAACATCGTCGTGCTGTTCTCGCTCATTCTCGCCGTCGGCATGTTGGTGGACGACGCCATCATCGTCTCGGAATTCGCCGAACGGCGCATGGCGGAGGGCACGCCGCCGAAGGAGGCGTACCGGCAGGCCGCGAGCCGCATGGCCGGCCCGGTGATCGCTGCGACCGCGACCCGCGTTGCCGCGTTCTCGCCGCTCTTGTTCTGGCCGGGCATCGTCGGCGAGTTCATGAAGTACATGCCGATTACACTGATCGCGACCTTGTCGGCATCGCTTGCGGTGGCGCTGTTCTTCACGCCGACGCTCGGGGCACTGCTCGGCCGCGCCGCGCCCGTGCCGCACGACGAGCGCGCCTCCGACCGCGGCTTCTATATGCGCACGGTGCGCTTTGCCCTGCATCGCCCGGCACTGATCCTCAGCCTCGCCGTCGGCCTCCTCATCGCGGTGATATTCACCTACGGCAAGTTCGGCAACGGCGTCGAGTTCTTCCCCTCGGTCGAGCCGGATTACGGCCAGGTGATCGTGCATGCCCGCGGCAACGTCTCGCTCGAGGAAAAGGACAAGGTCATCCGCCAGGTCGAGAAGGTGGTGCTGGCGACAGACGGGCTGAAGACCGTCTACACCCGCGTCGGTGAGCAGCCGCGCGGCTCCAACGAAATCACCGAGGACACGATCGGCGTCATCCAGTTCGAATTCGCCGACTGGCAGAAGCGGCTGCCGGCGCACACGATCATGGATCAGATCCGCGAGCAGACCCGCAATATTCCTGGCGTGCTGGTCGAGGTGACGGCGCCGCGCGCCGGTCCGCCGACCGGCAAGCCGATCCAGGTGCAGCTGGCGGCGCTCGATCCCGACAAGTTGCCGGCGGCGGCAAGGAAGGTGGCGGCGGCGCTCGCCACCATGCCGGAGGTGCGCGACCTCGACGACGGCCTGCCGCTGCCCGGCATCGACTGGAAGATCGAGGTCGACAAGACCGAGGCCGCGAAGTACGGCGCCAGCCTGGGCTCGGTCGGTAACGCCGTGCAGCTCGTTACCAACGGGGTCAAGGTCACCGAATATCGCCCGTCCGACAACGACAAGGCGGTGGACATCATCGTCCGCTTCCCGGAGGACCGCCGCAGCCTCGACACGATCGATGAACTGCGCGTGCAGACGCCGGCCGGTTACGTGCCGATCGGCAATTTCGTCGAGCGCAAGCCGGCGCAGCGCGTCGGCTACATCAACCGCGTCAACGGCAACCGGGTGATGACGGTGTCGTCGAACATCGCCGACGGCGTGCAGAACGCGGTGGTGCAGAAGGAAATCACCGACAAGCTCGCCAAGATGGATCTCGGCAGCGGCGTCACCTTCAAGCTCAAGGGCGAGGACGAGGAGCGCGACAAGGCCGGCGCCTTCCTCGGCAAGGCCTTCGGCACGGCGCTGTTCCTGATCTTCGCGATCCTGCTGGCGCAGTTCAACCGCTTCATCTCGGTCGGACTGGTGCTGTCGGCGGTGCTGCTCTCGACCATCGGCGTGCTGCTCGGCCTCCTGATCATGGGCCAGCCGTTCGGCGTGGTGATGACCGGCATCGGCATCATCGCCAATGCCGGCGTCATCGTGAACAACAACATCGTGCTGATCGACACCTACGACCGGCTGCGCCGCGAGGGGCAGGACGCCTATGAGGCGATCCTCGAGACCTGCCGCGAGCGCGCGCGTCCGGTGGTGCTGACCGCGGTGACGGCGATTCTCGGCGTGCTGCCGATCGCCTTCGGCATCAATCTCGACTTCCTGCATCGCGAGGTGACGCACGGCGCGCCGGCGACGCAGTGGTGGATCAGCCTGTCGACCGCCATCGTGTTCGGTCTCGGCTTCGCCACCGTGCTGACGCTGATCGTGACGCCGGCGGCGTTGATGGGCATCGCCAATCTCGCCGCCCGGCGCGATCGCTGGCGAGAGCGCCGCGCCGCGCGGCGGCTGGCCAAGCAGGGCATGCCGGCGGAGTAGGACCGGGCGGCGCGGCTTTACGCGTCGCCGCCTAATTTCTCAGCGCCGTTATACGATGCGCCGGCCGCTGCCTGTTTGATCGGCAGCGGCAATCGCCCTGTTAAACCGATGGTATTCGTAGCGAATCGCCGGAATTGACCGATCCGCGGGCAATTCGCTGCGATTGTGTACCGTTGGCACGCGGCTTGCTGAGACCTCCCCAAGGCGTCGCTTCCCCTGAAGGAGGGAAAGCCCTTGGTCATGAAGATTGCCGCCGAGCCCGCGCCGATCGCGATCGATCCGGCGCGCACCGCGCTCGTCATCATCGACATGCAGCGCGACTTCCTGGAGCCGGGCGGCTTCGGCGAAACGCTCGGCAATGACGTGTCGCTCCTCAAGGCCGCGGTGGCGCCGTGTCAGGCGGTGCTCGAGGCCGCGCGCGCGGCCGGCATGCTGGTCATCCATACGCGCGAAGGCCACGCGCCGGACATGCACGATGCGCCGCCGGCCAAGGTGGCGCGCGGCGCGCCGAGCAAGCGCATCGGCGACGTCGGGCCGATGGGCCGCATCCTGATCCGGGGCGAGCCGGGCCACGACATCATCGACGAACTTTATCCGATCGCCGGCGAACCGGTCATCGACAAGCCGGGCAAGGGCGCATTCTACGCCACCAATCTCGGACTGATCCTCGCCAATCGCGGCATCGAGGACTTGCTGGTCGCCGGCGTGACCACCGAGGTCTGCGTCAACACCACGGTGCGCGAGGCCAATGACCGCGGCTTCCGCTGCGTCGTGCTGGCCGACTGCTGCGCTTCATATTTCCCGGAATTCCACGAAGCCGGCCTCGCGATGATCAAGGCGCAGGGCGGCATTTTCGGCTGGGTGACGGGTTCACGGCAATTGCTCGCCGCGATGGCGGCAATGAATGCGGGGCGGACGCTGAAAGCGATCTGACAGGGGAACGACGGCCATGATCAATTCCATGACCAAGACCAAGGGACTGCCGGTGCTGTGGACGCCGGGCGACTGGAACGCCTTCTTCGGCTTCGGCACCAACATTCTCGTCAACATGCTGGTGCTCACCGGCCTGTTGCGCTTCGTGCTGAAGATGCCGGACGCCATCGTCTTCGGCCGCATCCTGCCGGCGCTCGGCCTGATGATGTGCCTGTCGACGTTCTACTACGCCTTCCTCGCCTACAATCTGGCGAAAAAGACCGGCCGCACCGATGTCTGCGCGCTGCCCTCGGGCGTCAGCGTGCCGCACATGTTCATCGTCACCTTCGTCATCATGCTGCCGATCGCGATTCAGACCGGCGATCCGGTCAAGGGCTGGGAGGCCGGTCTGGTCTGGGTGTTCTTCCAGAGCTTCATCCTGATGATCGGCGGTTTCATCGCGCCGATCATTCGCAAGATCACCCCGCGCGCCGCGCTGCTCGGCACATTGGCCGGCGTGTCGATCGCCTTCATCGCCATGCGCCCGGCGCTGGAAATGTTCATGACGCCGGTGATCGGGCTGACCTGCTTCGCCATCATCCTGGTGAGCTGGTTCGGCGGCTACCGCTATCCGCGCGGCATTCCCGCCGGCCTCGTTGCCATCGGCGTCGGCATGGCGATCGCCTGGGGCTCGACCTTGTTCGGCCTCGACATCGGCGGCGTCAGCGGCGCCGGCGTCAAGGCGGCTTTCGCCAATTTCGGCTTCTCGGTGCCGCTGCCGGCGGTCGGTCACGTGTTTAGTGGCTTCCAGTATCTCGGCGTCATCCTCGTCACCGCGATCCCTTACGGCATCTACGATCTGGTCGAGGCGATGGACAATGTCGAAAGCGCGGAAGCCGCCGGCGACACTTATCCAACCACGCGGGTGCTGACCGCCGACGGCATCGTCAGCCTGATCGGCTGCCTGATGGGCAACCCCTTCATCAACGCCGTCTATATCGGCCATCCCGGCTGGAAGGCGATGGGCGGCCGCATCGGCTATTCGGCCGCGACCGGCCTGATGGTCATCGTGCTGTCGTGGTTCGGCGTGATTTCGCTGATGCTGGCGATCGTGCCGGTGGTGGCGATCTCGCCGATCCTTCTATACATCGGCATGCTGATCTGCGCGCAGGCCTTCCAGACCACGCCGCGCGAGCATGCGCCGGCGATTGCGCTGGCGCTGACGCCGCATCTGGCCGCCTGGGCGACGACCTTGCTGGGCGGCGCGCTCGGCGCGGCCGGGATGAACTTCGGCGCCCAGCACGCGCCGGATTTCGTCGCCAAGGCAGGGCAGAACGGCGTGCTGTTGCACGGCCTTGAACTGATGGGCAGCGGCTCGATCCTGGTCGGCCTGGTGCTCGGCGCCATCGGCGTCTTCATCATCGAGAAGAAGTTCGCCAACGCCGCCGGCTTCGCGCTCGCCGGCGCGGTGCTGACCTATTTCGGCTTCATGCATGGCGAGCAGGTCGGCATCGGTCACGGCTTCGGCGTCACGCCGCAGGTGGCGCTGGCCTACCTGATCGTCTCCGGCTTCCTGTTCGCGCTGTCGAAGCAGCCGGCGGCGGCCGCGGTGCCGGCCCAACGCATGCCGGACGCGGTGCCGGCCGAATAGCTTTCCCGCGAAGCCTCAAACTCGAGCCGCCGTCTCCCTCGGGCCGGCGGCTCATTTTTTTGAGCGGTGAGAACTAGAGCTCGATCTTGCCGTACACGGTGACGTCGAGATCGAGCGCGCGGCTCGTAACGCCCATGCCGGTGGTGAGGCTGTCGCCGGGCTTGACGCGGCCATCGGCGATCGCCTTGCGGATGTGCTTTTCCAGCTCGCGGCGCGCGGCGTGATCGATCGTCCGCATGAACTGGCGAACGGCCGCCTCGATGACCCGGTCTTGCGCCGAAGCGCCGGACGCGACCTGCTTCTGCAACGCGCTGTTCTGCATGAAGCTATTTAATCGGACCGGCCCGTTATTAACAAGTTCGCGGCCCGCATCCGTCGCGCGTTAAGTTAATAAACACGGGCATTAGTCATTAACGGAGGATGTGCTGGCGGCGAGCCGGGCAGGCGCTACCTTTTGCGGGCCATTCAATCCACGCCGCCGGCGGCCCGCCGCGGCCCGTTGCAGAGGGTGACGACATGAGCTTCATGTCCAAGGACAATTCGGCCGTCGAACCGCGGTTCGGTTCCTCGCTCCGGGCGCAGCAGCCCGATATCGTCACCACCTTTGGCTCAGGCATGCTGGTCACCGGCAATGTGGTCTGCGCCGGCGCGGTGCAGATCTTCGGCCGGGTGCTCGGCGACATCCGCGCCGCGCACCTCATCATCGGCCAGGGCGCTTACGTCGAGGGCACCGTCACCGCCCGCGACGCGGTGGTGCAGGGCACCTTCAAGGGCACGCTCTACGCCAACGCCGTCAAGCTGCAAGGCGAGGCCCGGGTCGACGGCGAGGTCTACAACAAGTCGCTCAGCATCGAGCCGAATGTGGTGTTCGAAGGCTCGTCGCGCCGCCTCGAGAAGGCGGTCGATGCGCCGAGCGTCGGCGAGGCCAACGGCCAGCCGGCTGCGGCGCTGCCGCCGGTCGATGAACCGCTCGATCTGGTGCCGCAGCAGTTCGCCGAGCTGCCGGGCGAGGTCGACAACGACGTGCTGGCCTGACGCTCGCGAGCTAAGCCTTCAGCTCAAACCCGGAATCACTCCCGGCGCTTCCGCATTTCGCGGCGGCGCCGTTTTCGTTTGCATTGCAACGTATCGAATGTTTTGCCCGCTGCGCAAACGTGATATGGCCGGAGGGCGACGGACTGCGATCGAGACGAGGGCGGGAAGCCCGGCCGATCGACGAGAGTGAATTGGGGGGGCGATGAGCGTGGATCCGAAATCTGCCGTCACAGGCGACGAGACCATTTCGGCCGAAGGTCTACGCAAGGCGGAAGAGTATGTTCAGCAGGAAGAGGGCGCAGGGAACCGCCTGACCGGCTGGGTCGGCACCGCCGTCATCGGCATCGCCATCGCGATGACGCTGTTCCACCTCTATGCGGCCTACGACATCGTTCCGACACAGCCGCTGCGCTACATCCACGTCGCCTTCGTGCTGCTGCTCAGCTTCATGCTGTTCCCGATGGCGGATCGCTTCCGCAATCGCCTGCAGTGGTTTGACGTCATTCCCGCGCTCGCCGGCATCGTCATCATCCTCTACGCACTCTGGGGCGGCGAGGACTTCACCGACCGCGCCACGGTGCCGGACCGGATGGACGTCATCATGGGCGCCATCTTCATCGTGCTCGTGCTCGAGGCGGCGCGCCGCACGACGGGGCCGATCATGCCGATCGTCGCCATCCTGTTCATCGCCTATGCGATGCTCGGGCCGTATCTGCCGCCGCCGTGGACGCATCGCGGCTTCGACATCGCGCGCCTCGTCGGCCATCTGTTCATCACGCTCGAAGGCATCTTCGGCGTCGCGGTCGATGTGTCGGCGTCGCTGATCATCATGTTCACGATCTACGGCGCCATCCTGCAGCATTCCGGCGCCGGCAAGTTCTTCATCGACTTCTCGCTCGCCGTCATGGGCGGCAAGCCGTCGAGCGCCGGCCGCGCGGTGGTCGCCTCGTCGTTCCTGCTGGGCGGCCCGTCGGGCTCGGGCGTCGCGACCACGGTGATGATCGGCACGGTGGCCTGGCCGATGCTGAAGAAGGCCGGCTTCGAGGCCAACGCGGCGGGCGGCCTGCTCGCCGCCGGCGGTCTCGGCGCGATCATTTCGCCGCCGGTGCTCGGCGCCGCCGCCTTCCTGATCGCCGAGTTCCTCAAGATCGGCTATCTCGACGTCATCTGGATGGCGACCATCCCGACCTGTCTCTACTACCTGTCGCTCGTCTTCATGGTCGAGCTGGACGCGCTGCGTTTCGGCGCCCGCGAGGTGGTGTTCAGGCAGGACATGAGCATCGCGCAGATGACCCGGCGCTACGGCTTCCACTTCGTCTCGCTGGTGGCGGTCGTCATCTTCATGGTCATCGGCTTCTCGCCGATGCTCTCGGTGTTCTATTCGACGGTGCTGGCCTTCACCATGAGCGCGTTGGCGCCGGAGACCGCGCTCGGGCCGCGGCGTCTGCTGTTGGGCCTGCTCGCCGCCAGTCTTGCCGTCGCCGTGGTGCTCGGCATTCCGGGCCTGTCGCTGTCGGCGCTGGGCGGCGCCTTGCAGACCTACTTCCCGCTGCTCATCCTGATCGTCATGGCGGTGATCGCCTTCATCGGCCTGGCGCAGCGCGGACGCGAGAAGATGCCGAGCGCGGCCAAGCTCACCTCGGCGCTGGCCGACGGCTCGATCGGCGTGCTCAGTGCGGCGACGACCTGCGCCGCCGCCGGCATCATCGTCGGCGTCGTCACGCTGACCGGCCTCGGCCTCAAGTTCTCGTCGATCGTCATCGACATGGCCGGCGGCAGCCTGCTGATGACGGCGATCTACACATCGCTCGTCGTCTGGATCATCGGCCTCGCCGTGCCGGTGACGGCGTCCTACATCATCTGCGCCGTCATCGCCGCGCCGGCGCTGATCAAGCTCGGCGTGCCGGATTACGCCGCGCACATGTTCATCTTCTATTACGCGGTGCTCTCGGAAGTGTCGCCGCCGACGGCGCTGTCGCCCTTCGCGGCGGCCGCGATCACCGGCGGCGATCCCTACAAGACCACCTTGCAGGCGTGGAAATACACGCTGCCGGCCTTCCTCGTGCCCTTCGTCTTCGTGCTCGATCCGCTCGGCATCGGCCTCCTGATGAAAATCCCGAAGGATGGTTCGTGGCTCGACGTCGTCTGGATCGCCGCCGTCACCGCGGCCGGCCTCGGGGCGCTGTCCGCGGCGGCGCAGAGCTGGGCGCTGCGGCACACCACGCCGGCCGAGCGTGTCCTGTTCCTGATCTCGGGGCTGCTGCTGGTGTTCCCCAGCCTGCTCGAGGCGATGCTGGAATACGTCACCGGGCTCGATATTCCGCATCCGGCGCCGTTCGGCCTGGCGCTCGGGGCGCTGCTGCTGCTTTGGCAGTGGCGGCGGCCGAAAATTTCGGCTGCGTCCGTCTGACGCCCTCAACGGCGTTGGAATTGCCGTCTCGAGACGGCACAATAAGGAAAGAAGCCGGGGCCACCCGGCCGGCATGCAAATCAGCAATGGGAGGCGACAACAATGAATAAACTTTTCGTCGGCGCACTGGCGGCTGCGGCCACCGTGGCGCTTTCACTCGGCGGCGCCGCGGCTCAGCAGCGGACGATCGCCATCGGCACCGGCGGCACGGGCGGTGTCTACTATCCGATCGGCGGCGGTCTCGCCAATCTGCTGTCGAAGAACCTGCCGAACACGCAGGCGACCGCCGAAGTCACCGGCGGCTCGGTCGACAATCTCAAGCTCATCGGCTCCGGGCAGAGCGAGATCGGCTTCTCGATGGCCGACGCGGCGCTCGATGCCTATAGCGGCGTCGACAAGTTCAAGGGCCACAAGGTCGGTCTGCAGACGCTGATGGTGCTCTATCCGAACGTCATGCACGTCGTGACCATCGAAGGCACCGGCGTCAACACGGTGGCGGATCTCAAGGGCAAGCGCGTGTCGACCGGCTCGCCGGGCAGCGCCACCGAGGTCATGGCGTTCCGCGTCATCGAGGCCGCCGGCCTCGACAAGGACAAGGACATGAAGCGCGAACGCCTCGGCGTCGCGGAATCGGTCAACGCCATCAAGGACCACAAGATCGACGCCTTCTTCTGGGTCGGCGGCCTGCCGACGGCGGCGGTGACCGATCTCGGCGCGACGCCCGGCGTCACCATGAAGCTCGTCGATCACTCGGACGTCGTGAAGAAGATGAACGAGAAGTACAATAATCTCTACGCGGCGACCGACATCAAGGCCGGCACCTATCCGAACCAGAGCAAGCCGAACAAGGCGACGGCGGTGTGGAACATCCTCGTCACCGGCGACAAGATGTCGGACCAGGAGGCCTACAATATCGTCAAGCTGATCGTCGACAAGAAGGCCGACCTCGTCGCCGTGCACAAGGAAGCCAACAGCTTCTCGGTCGAGAACCAGATCAAGGACAACTCGCCCGTTCCGTGGCATCCGGGGGCGGTGAAGTTCTTCAAGGAGCGCGGCGCCAAGATGTAAGACCGGCGCTTTGCGTCGCCAAACGATCCGGCGGCCCCGCTTCGGCGGGGCCGTTTTGCTTTTCAATGCGCGTGGCGCGCCGCCGAGGGCCACATCAGCGCCGCGAAATAGCCGATGGCGCTGAGCACGGCGATGCAGAAGCTCACCGGCCAGTCGGTCTGGAAGGCGATGGCGATGCCGAGCCAGGCTTCGCCGAGCGCGAGCAGGGCGGCGACGGCGAGCCCGCTCCACAGACCGCCGGTGACGCGCTGCGTCGCGGCGCCGGGGCCGACCATCAGCGTGAACACCATCAGCACGCCGACGATCTGCGCGCAGGCGGCGACCGCCAGCGCCACGATGGCGAGGAAGGCGGTGGAGATGAAGCGCATCGGCACGCCCTTGGCCTCGGCCAGTTCCGGCTGCAGCGTCGCGAAGATGAGCGGCCGCATGATCACGCCGAGGCCGACGACGACGGCGGCGCCGAGCGCGCCGAGCGCGCCGATCATGTCGCGATCGACGGCGAGCACGTTGCCGAACAGCAGCGCCGTCGCCTGCGAAGCGAACGCTGTGTAGTAGTGCAGGAACAGGAGGCCGAAGCCGAGCGCCAGCGCCAGCACGACGCCGATGGCGACGTCGCGATTCGAGATGCGCTCGCTCATCAGGCCCATGCCGATGCCGGCCATCAGCGTGAAGCCGACGAGTCCCCACAGCGGCGACAGGCCGATCAGTCCGGCGCCGGTCGCGCCGGCAAAGCCGATATGCGACAGCGCGTGACCGGCGAAGGTCTGTCCGCGCATGACCAGGAAATATCCGGTGACGCCGGACACGATGGCGACGATGCCGGCGGCGATGAAGGCGTTGGTGATGAATTCGTACTGGAACATTTTATTCCTCGTCATTCCGGGGCGCTCGCGTCAGCGAGCGAACCCGGAATCCAGCAACATATTCAGTCCCTGCATCTGGATTCCGGGTCCGGCGCTGCGCGCCGTCCCGGAATGACCGATCAATGCGCATGGCCATGATCCCCGTGCGAATGCCCATGATCGTGATCATGCTGATGCGCCTCGCGTTCGACGTCGCGGCCGCGCGACATGACGAAGATGTGGCCGCCGGCGCGCAGCACCTCGATCTCGGTGCCGTAAAGCTGCGACAGCACCGGCGCCGTGACCACCTCGTCGACGGTGCCAAGCGCGGCGTGGCCGTTGCCGAGATAAAGCACCTTGTCGATGGCGCCGAGCAGCTGGTTCAGTTCGTGCGCCGAGAATAAAACTGTAATGCCGCGCTCGCGCGCGATTCTGCGTACGACGTCGATGACGACTTCCTGATGGCGGGCGTCGAGACTGATCAGCGGCTCGTCGAGCAGCAGGAGTTTCGGATTTCCGATCAGCGCCTGCGCCAGAAGCAGCCGCTGGCGCTCGCCGCCGGACATGTCGGACAAAGACCGCCGCGCCAGATCGCTGGCGCCGACGGCGTGCAAGGTTTCCTCGATGGAGTGGCGGTCGGCCGCGGCGAGCGACGGCAGGCCCCAGCGTTCGCCGTGCAGCGAACTGGCGATGTAATCGAGGCCGCGGACGCGAAGATCGGGCAACACCGTGCGGAGCTGCGGCAGATAGCCGATCGTCGAGGCGCCGAATTTCGGCGCTTCGCCGAAGACCCGGACCGCACCGGCGGTCGGCGGCAGCAGGCCGAGGATGGAGCGCATCAGCGTCGTCTTGCCGGCGCCGTTGGGGCCGAGCACGCCGACGAAGTCGCCGGCCTCGATCGAGAAGCTAATGTCGCGCAGCACGGCGCGGTGGCCGAGCGTGATGGTGGCGTGATTGAGTTCGACGATGGGGGGCATGAACTTGCTGTTGCGTTGACGGCAGTGTCCCCGTCGCCGCCAGGCTCGCTTGCGCGTGGCGGGGGTCAGGGGTGGGGGGAAGCTGTCACTACGGCTCGGGCCTTTCAACTAGTAAGAGCCCCCAACCCCCAACCCCTCCCCACGCTTCGCGGGGGAGGAAAGCAGCAAGCGCGGACGCTTTGAGCCTCACGAATTGGCGCCGTCGAGCGCCTTGTCGAGCGCGTCGAGCTCGCCGAGCATCCACTCGGTGAAGGTCGTGCCTTGCGGCTGGGTCTCGGTCACGGCCACGACCGGCACCTTGGCTTTCTTCGCCACCGCCAGCAGTCGCTCGGTCAGCTTCTCCGAGACCTGCTTGTTGTAGATCATCGCCTTGACCTTGTGGTTCTTCAGGTCGTCCTCGAAGGCGGCGACGTCGCGGGCGCTCGGTTCGGTGTCGTTCATCATCGCGAGCTGGAATTTCTCGTTGCGCATGGTCAGGCCCGCCGCCTGTGCCATCAGCCCGAACACCGGCTCGGTGGCGGTCACGGCCTTACCCTTGTGCTTGTCGCGAACCTGCCCGACGCGCTGGGTGATGCGCTCGAGTTGCGCCAGCGTCTTGTCGAGGTTGTTGGCAAAGTCGGTGGCGTGCGCGCCGTCGGCCTTGGTGAAGGCCGCGGCGATCGCCTTGGCGACGGCCGGCATGGTCGCCGGCGCGTACCACAGATGCGGGTTGCCGCCGGTCTTGGCACCGACGATCTCGCCGGCATTGATGACGACGCGATTCGGACGCGGCGCCGCCTGCATCAGCTTGGGCATCCACGGGTCGTAGTCGGCGCCGTTGAGGATGACGATCTGCGCGTCGGCGATCTGCTTGACGATGCCCGGCGTGGTCTCGAACAGATGCGGATCCTGGTCCGGATTGGACATGATGCTGGTCACGGTCACATGCGCGCCGCCAATGTCGCGCGCGATCTCGCCATAGAAGTTCTCGGCGGCGACCACGGAAATGGTGCCGTCCGCCGCTCGGGCCGGCTGGCTGATGAAGGGAACGGCGATCAGGGCGAGCAGGGCGGCGAGACGGGCGTGCATGGCAATCCTCACGGGGTGAACCACAGATGTAACATTATAACATTTCTTTTGGCAACACTATGGCGTGACCCGGGGCGGCGGCCTTGATCCGGGGGCGCCTGGCGCTATCAGGAGGCGTCGCCGACGCAGCCGCTCGGCCCGGAGGGAAGTGGCAATGGCCGCACTGCTGACCCGCGAAGTATTGAGCAGCTATCTGGCCGAAATGCCGAGCGGCCATGTCTTCGATCTGACCTACGGCCAATTCGCGGGGCTGTTTCCGCCAGGCGAGCCGGACCCGTTCGCGCGCGCGGCGCTACGTGCCTTTGCCGACAAATGCGGCTGCGATGTCGTGCAGGATATTGCCGAGGCGCGCTACGAGCTACGCAAGCGCTAGGGAGCGCCGAGGCGAGACGTCTAGCCGAATCGGCGACCGACGCGGACGTCGCGCTGAACGCGGCGCAGTTCGTCTTCCAGGCGCTTGATCTCGCGGGTCATCTCGGTGAGCGCGCGCAGATAGCTCTCGTTGATGTCCCGCTGCGAGATCTGGCCTCGCGCGTTTTGCAGGAAATTTTCGATAGCCGTGAGCGACATGGGCCAACCTGAATGCGTTGTTCCGCATGAGCCTAGGCGGCAAGAGTGAACAAAACTGAAAAATTGCCGCTAAAACTTGGCCTCGGACGTTTCCGCGGCGGCCGTGCCGGCGCCGGAAAGAGCCGCAGAATCAAGCGAGGCAACCGGATGTGTGACCACCCGGCTGCCTCTCGCCCGGACAAACGGCATCACTAATCTGTCCATGGGCTGGAACCAGACTACCAGCCGGGCGCGAAGGTCGCGGCTTCAGCTTGTTCTGGTAGTTAATCGGCGTGGTAAAGCGTGCGGCCACAAGCGGGGCGTCGCGTCGCGTTAACACTTGTCACTTGAAGGCCACAGCGGTGTGGGTTTCGCCGCGGGGCGGTTGCATATGCGACGGATGTCCGCAAAATGCCGCAAACGCTTCGAGTGGACCATGAAAAGACCGAAAATCGAACTTCCCGACGCCGACTCCGCCGCCCGTCTCAGCCGACGCGCATTTACCTTAGGTCTGCCGCTGTTGGTGGCGGGCTGCGTCACCGCAGATTACGGCGGCATGAGCGACGGTGGGCATACGATTTCCGCTGTCGAGAACATGGATCCGAGCCTGGCGCGGACCGAGGTATCGTGGAGCGGCAGCGAAAAGGCCGGCACCATCGTGGTAAACGTGCCGCAGCGTAAGCTTTATCTGGTCGAGGCCGGCGGCAAGGCCGTGCGCTACAGCGTCGGCGTCGGCCGCAGCGAAGCGCTGAATTTCCGCGGCAGCGCCGTCATCGGCCGCAAGGAAATGTGGCCGCGCTGGACGCCGACCGCGAACATGATGTCGGCGATTCCGCGCTACCGCGCTTACGCCGGCGGCATGGCCGGCGGCCCGGACAACCCGCTCGGCCCGCGCGCGCTCTATCTCTATCGGGGCGGGAAAGATACCTACTTCCGGCTGCACGGCACGATCGAGCCGGAGACCATCGGCACCGCGGTGTCGAGCGGCTGCATCCGTCTCTACAACCAGGACATCATTGACCTGTACAACCGCGTCCCGGTGGGCACCCAGGTCAAGGTGATTCAGGGCTGAGCCATGGAACTCTCGGCTGGCTTGAGCATTACAAAACGGGCCATGTGCTAGTCAGGCGGCCTGTAATGATTCGTACGTCAATTCGACACCCCGGGAGATTGAACATGCTCAAGAAGGTCTTGGTTGTGAGCGTCATGGCTCTGGCGCTGGCCGGCTGCGAAACCGCGCGGCAGGATCGCGTTGCCGGCGGCGCCCTCATCGGCGGCGGCACCGGTGCCCTGATCGGTGGTCTGGCTTCTAATTCGGTCGGCGGCGCGGTCGCCGGCGGTCTGGTCGGCGCCGCAGCCGGCGCAATCATTGCCGATGCGACCAATCCGGGCCGCTGCTACTGGCGCGACCGCTACGGTCGCCGCCACTACGTGCGCTGCCGCTAAGCCTTCTGGGCTTCGGCTCAACGAAAGGCCGCCCCTCGGGGCGGCCTTTTTGCATTCCGAAGGGCAAAAAGCCGGTTTTGCACGGGCGGCGGGGACGCCCTATATGTCTGGCCCAAGGAGCCATTTCTTATGACCGACGCCACTTCCGCAGCCGCCGCCTCCGGCAAGATTCCCGTCACCGTGCTCACCGGCTATCTCGGCGCCGGCAAGACCACGCTGCTCAACCGCATCCTGTCGGAGCCGCACGGGCAGAAATACGCCGTCATCGTCAATGAATTCGGCGAGATCGGCATCGACAACGACCTCGTGGTGGACGCCGACGAGGAAGTGTTCGAGATGAACAATGGCTGCATCTGCTGCACGGTGCGCGGCGACCTCGTCCGCATCATCGACGGCCTGATGCGCCGCAAGGGCAAGTTCGACGCCATCATCGTCGAGACCACCGGCCTCGCCGATCCGGCGCCGGTCGCCCAGACCTTCTTCATGGACGAGAATGTCGGCGCCAAGACCAGGCTCGACGCCGTCGTCACCGTCGCCGACGCCAAGTGGCTCAAGGATCGTCTCAAGGACGCGCCGGAAGCCAAGAACCAGATCGCCTTCGCCGACGTCATCGTGCTCAACAAGACCGATCTCGTGACGCCCGCCGAGCTTGAGGAAGTCGAGGCGCGCATCCGCGGCATCAATCCTTACGCCAAGCTGCATCGCACCGAGCGGGCGCGCGTCGACATCAAGGACGTGCTCGGCCGCAATGCCTTCGACCTCGACCGCATCCTCGAGATCGAGCCGGCCTTCCTCGAGGCCGACGACCATGATCACGACCACGATCATCACCACCACGATCATGATCACGGCCATGATCACCATCATCACGGCGGGCTGAAGCACTACCACGACGAGGATATGCAGAGCATTTCGGTGTCGTCGGACAAGCCGCTCAACCCGGACAAGTTCTTCCCCTGGATTCAGGAACTGGTGCAGACCGACGGCAAGGACATCCTGCGCTGCAAGGGCATCCTGTCGTTCAAGGACGACGACGAGCGCTTCGTCTTCCAGGGCGTGCACATGATCCTCGACGGCGATCACCAGCGCAAATGGAAGGACGGCGAGGAACGCATCAGCCGCGCCGTGTTCATCGGCCGCCATCTGCCGGAAGACAAGATCCGCAAGGGCTTCGCGGCCTGCGTGGCGTGATATTTGGTCGTCCCCGCGACGTCGGGGACCCATACGCCGTGTCGTCTCGATCTGCGCCTGAGTCCGTTTCAAGATGAATATGTTTTCAATCTCGCTCACAGGGGTTATGGATCCCCGCCGTCGCGGGGACGACGCTTCTCCATGACCGACCTCAACACCACGCTGCCCTCTCTGGCCGATCGTGCGCGCATCGTTTCGGAAGCCGAGGGCTCGACCATCGTCGGCGTGCACTTCCTGCGCCAGACGCCGGTCTTCGTGCTCGGCGAGGAAGCGCTGCTGTTCGCGCCGGCGGAGAAGCGCACGCGCGTCGCCGCGCATGACGGCGGCATTCTCGTCAGCGCCGCGGATCAGGCGCGCATCGTCACCGGCGGCGACGACGGCAAACTGGTTGCGACAGATCGTGACGGCGCCACCGAAGTGCTCGCCACCGACGAGCGCAAGCGCTGGATCGATCAGGTCGCGCTCGGCCCGGACGGCGCGGTGGCCTGGTCCACCGGCAAGACCGCGCGCGTGCGGACCGGCAAGGGCGAGGTGCGCGAGCATCAGGCCGCCTCGACCGTCGGTGGCCTGGCGTTCTTCCCGAAAGGCTTTCGCCTCGCCGTTGCGCACTACAATGGCGTGACGCTGTGGTTTCCCAATGCGTCGGGCGCCAAACCGGAGACGCTGGAGTGGAAGGGCTCGCATCTCGGCGTCACGCTGAGCCCGGACGGCCGCTTCCTCGTCACCATGATGCAGGAGCCGACCTTGCACGGCTGGCGCCTCGCCGATGCCAAGCACATGCGCATGTCGGGTTATTCGGCGCGCGTGCGCTCGCTGTCGTGGTCGCATGACGGCGCGCTGCTGGCGACCTCCGGCTCCGAGCAGCTCATCCTCTGGCACTTCGACGGCAAGGACGGTCCGATGGGCCGCCAGCCGACGATGTTCGCGCAGTCGCCGGCGCGCTGCACGCGCGTCGCCTGCCACCCGAAGCAGCCGGTCTGCGCCGCCGGCTTCGCCGACGGCACGGTGCTGATGGTGCGTCTGGAGGACGGCGCGCTCATCATGGCGCGCGAGGCCGACGGCCAGCCGATCAGCGCTTTGGCCTGGAGTCCCGAGGGCCAGGTGCTCGCCTTCGGCACCGAGCAGGGCGATGCAAGGGTGCTGACGCTGTAGTCGGCGCAGAGCGTCGGCTCGTACTCCGCTCATTCCCGCGAAAGCGGGAATCCAGTTCTTTTCTTTGTGCGGCTTAGCCTGGGTTCCCGCTTCCGCGGGGACGAGCGGAGATTGATCAAGCGCAACGGCTCAAAAAAGGGCGGCCCGCCAGCCGCCCTTTGCATGTCATCACCGCACCAGCACGTTCCTGAACTGCCACGGATCGGACGTGTCGAGGTCTTCCGGAAACAGCCCCGGGCGGCCGGTGAGCGGCGTCCACTCGGTGTAGTAACCCTTCACCGGGCCAAGATAGGGCAGCTGGATTTCCAAGAGGCGATGGAAGTCCATCTCGTCGGCTTCGACGATGCCTTCCTTCGGATGCTCCAGCGCCCAGACCATGCCGCCGACCACCGCCGAGGTCACCTGCAGCGCCGTGGCGTTCTGATACGGCGCCAGTTCGCGCGTCTCCTCGATCGAGAGCTGCGAGCCGAACCAGTAGGCGTTCTTGCCGTGGCCGTAGAGCAGCACGCCGAGTTCGTCGATGCCGTCGACGATCTCGTCCTCCTCGAGGATGTGATGCTTCTCCTGCATCTTGCCCGAGCCGAACAATTCATGCAGCGACACCACGGCGTCGTCGGCCGGGTGATAGGCGTAGTGGCAGGTCGGCCGGTACACCGCCTTGCCCGCGGAGTCGCGCACGGTGAAATAGTCGGAGATCGAGATCGACTCGTTGTGCGTGACCAGGAAGCCGTATTGCGCGCCGCGCGTCGGGCACCAGGTGCGCACGCGCGTATTGGCGCCGGGCTGCATCAGGTAGATCGCGGCGCCGCAGCCGGTCTCGTGGGTATGCGCGTTGTCCGGCATCCACGTCTCGTGCGTGCCCCAGCCGAGCTCGGCCGGCTGCATGCCTTCCGACAGGAAGCCCTCGACCGACCAGGTGTTGACGAACACCTCGGCTTCCTTCGGCGTCCTGCAGCGCTGCGTGTCGCGCTCGGCGATGTGGATGCCCTTGATGCCGGCGTGGCGCATCAGGTCGGCCCATTCGGCCTTCGACTTCGGCTCGGGGACGTTGAGCTTGAGATCGGCGGCGACGTTGAGCAGCGCCTGCTTGACGAAGAACGACACCATGCCGGGATTGGCGCCGCAGCAGGACACCGCGGTGGTCGAGCCGGGCTTTCGCGCCTTCTTGGCGGCGAGCGTCATCTCGCGCAGCGCATAGTTCGAGCGCGCCTCGGCGCCCTTCGACTTGTCGAAGTAGAAGCCGAGCCACGGCTCGTTGACGGTGTCGATATAAAGCGCGCCGATCTCGTTGCAGAACTCCATGATGTCGACCGAGCCGGTGTCGACCGACAGGTTGACGCAGAAGCCCTGGCCGCCGCCCGCGGTGAGCAGCGGCTTCAGGATCTCGCGGTAATTGTCCCGGGTCAGGCCCTGCTGGATGAAGCGCACGCCGTGCTTGTCGCACAGCGCCTTGCGGCCCTCGTCCTTGGGATCGAGCACCACCATGCGCGATTTGTCGTATTTGAAGTGGCGCTCGATCATCGGCAGCGTGCCTTTGCCGATCGAGCCGAAGCCGACCATCACGATCGGTCCGGTAATGGTGGCGTAGATGGGCCAATCGGGCATGTCGCAACTCCTTCAAGAAAACGTGCCGTCTTATCCGGCCTGTGTGACAAACGGAAGGGACGCCCCGCGGTTGGCGGAGCGTCCCAAGGTTAGGCCGGGAACGGCCTTCTTCTGCGGTTACGCGGCGCGCGAGACCCGGCGAAGACCGTTGGCGCGGGCATCCTGCGCCACGAGTTCGTGGAGGTCCGGCGTCGGCGCGAAGCGCCCGGCCGGCGCGATCATGCCGCGCGCGCCGTCGAGCGCGCCGGCAATGAGCTCGCGGCCGAGCAGGCGGCGCCGCTCGAACGGCCCCGGCATCCACAGCGCGCCGGTCTTGGCGCCGGAGAAGCCGAAGCGCTCGTAGTATTCCGGGTCGCCGACCAGCACGATGGCGTCATGGCCGAGCTTGCGCGCCGCCTGGATCGCGCGGCGCACCAGCGCGCCGCCGAGGCCTTGCGAGCGGCAGTCCTCGGCCACCGCGACCGGGCCGAGCAAGAGCGCGCGGCGGCCATTGCCGATCGAGATGTCCCACAGCCGCACGGTGCCGATGACTCTACGGCCTTCCGACGCGATGAAGGACAGACCTTCGGCCGGCAGACGGTCCTCGCGCAGCCGCTCCGACGACTTGCGATAGCGCGTGTCGCCGAAGGCGGCGTCGAGCAACGCTTCGCGCGCGTCGACATCGGCGAGCCGTTCGTGGCGGATCTGGATCATGGCCGTACTCCTTCCCCGCTCCCAGGCGCGCGCAAGCGCGTGCGACGAGAGCGCCGTCAGTTCAAGTTCGGAGGAAAGGGGGAGGCGGAGAACCGCCTCCCTTAACAATCAGACGGTATGAGCCGTCAGATGTGGATCGTCTTCAGCGGCGGGAAGCCGTTGAACGCCACCGCCGAGTAGGTCGACGTATAGGCGCCGGTGCCTTCGATCAGCAGCTTGTCCCCGATCTCCAGGCTGACCGGGAGCGGGTAGGGCTGCTTTTCGTACAGCACGTCGGCCGAGTCGCAGGTCGGACCGGCGAGCACGCACGGAGCCATCACGTCGCCGTCACGCGGCGTCTTGATCGCGTAGCGGATCGACTCGTCCATCGTCTCGGCGAGACCGCCGAACTTGCCGATGTCCAGGTAGACCCAGCGCACGTCGTCTTCCTCGCTCTTCTTCGAGACGAGGACGACTTCGGTCTCGATCATGCCGGCATTGCCGACCATGCCGCGGCCCGGCTCGATGATCGTCTCCGGGATGCGGTTGCCGAAGTGCTTGCGCAGCGCCTTGAAGATGGCGTTGCCGTAGGTCTTCACCGTCGGCACGTTCTTCAGGTACTTGGTCGGGAAACCGCCGCCCAGGTTGACCATCGACAGGTTGATGCCGCGCTCGCCGCACTCCTTGAATACCGACGCCGCCGAGGCGAGCGCACGGTCCCAGGCATGCTGGTTGCGCTGCTGCGAACCGACATGGAACGAGACGCCGTAGGGTTCGAGGCCCTGGCGCAGCGCGTGCTCCAGGACATCGACGGCCATGCCGGGCTCGCAGCCGAACTTGCGCGACAGCGGCCATTCGGCGCCGGCGCAATCCGACAGGATGCGGCAGAAGACCTTCGAGCCGGGCGCCGCGCGGGCGACCTTCTCGACCTCGGCCTGGCAGTCGACCGCGAAGAGGCGGATGCCGAGCGCGTAGGCGCGCGCGACATCGCGTTCCTTCTTGATCGTGTTGCCGAACGAGATGCGATCCGGGCTGGCGCCGGCCGCGAGCGCCATCTCGATCTCCTGGACCGAGGCGGTGTCGAAGCACGAGCCGAGCCGAGCCAGAAGCGCGAGCACTTCCGGCGCCGGGTTCGCCTTCACGGCGTAGAACACGCGCGTGTCCGGCAACGCCTTGGCGAAGGCGGTGTAGTTGTCCTTGACCACGTCGAGGTCGACGACCAGGACGGGGCCCTCGTCGATGCCGCGCTCGCGGCGGTCACGCAGAAACTCACGGATGCGCTCGGTCATTGGCGCAAACTCCCAGCTCAAGGGGGCGACTCATGCCGCCCGGATGATGCGTTTGGGAGCCTTGAGACCGGTGCGCTTTGGGGACGCAGCCGTGCCGCAGGCTCTTAACCGCTAGGTGCTGCCGTGAGATTGGAGGGGAGACCCCGCCGCACTGTTGGCAAAGATGGACAAGCCTCGTCGGTAACCCGTCGCTGGCGGTGGAAGGCCAGCAGAGACCAAAGAAGCCCGCTCCGTCGTTGCTTTAAGTCGCGTCCCCTGCGGAGAGCAGAGTGCGCCGGTTTCGCCTCCGGCTGCCAATCAGAAGACTTGAGGTTACTTACTCTTCCCGTGGGAAGGAGCTCGCTCGCCTCAGGCGGCTGGCCGGCCTCTTGTCCGGCTACCTACCGATTGACACACGACCACAGGCACGTGCGAAATTGGGCAAGAGTGGAAATAACACCTTTCGCGCAGCTTGCAAGAGAATTTCTACTGCGCGGCTCAAATCATCCTTAACTTTTGGATGGAGCGCGGGTGCTTCGCTGCTTCGCCGGTGTCGTGAGCGCTCAGCCGCGCGCGGTGAAAGGCTCGATGCGGTGCGCGAAGCGGACGAACTGCGCCATCACGAGAAGGCCGATCAGCACGAAGCTGACGTCGAGGATGCGCTGGCCGGTCGAGCCGAGCTCGAACAGCGTGGCGAGCGCCCACGAGCCGGCGAAGGCCGCGCCGAAGACCTCGGCGCCGATCAGGATCGCCGCCGAGACGACGGTGATGACGTTGAGCCAGACGATGCGGCGACCTTGAGCCATAGACCTCTCCTTCGAGCGGCCGCAATCTCTCCGAAACCGGTGGCGGGATCAAGGCCGCAGGCGCCGCGCGCCGTCGTTTGATCTGGCGCATGGCGGGCCGCGAAGCACCCGGTCAGGCTCGCCGGCATGTCGGAAATGCCGTTTATGGGCCGTTTGCAACCGCTTTTGATCATCTGGCCGGCCGCCGGGCTTGCCGCCGGCGCGGCTGCGCATTTTGCCGGTCAGCCGGCGCTGGCTGCGACATTATGGGCCGCGGCCAGCGCTCCGGTGCTGCTCCTGCTCGCCGCCGAGATCGCGATAAGCCTGCGCCGCGGCGACTTCGGCCTCGACATCGTTGCCGTGCTGTCGATGTCGGCGGCGCTGGCGGCCGGGGAGACCCTCGCCGCCGCCATCGTGGCGCTGATGTATGCCAGTGGTCAGGTGCTCGAGGGCTTCGCCGCGCGGCGGGCGCAGAAGGAGATGACGACACTGCTGGCGCGGGTGCCGCGCACCGCCATGCGCCACCATGACGGCCAGCTCGAGGAGGTGGGGCTCGATGAACTCGGGCCCGGCGACCGTGTGCTGATCCGCCGCGGCGATGTCGTCCCGGTTGACGGCACGGTGGCCGACGGCGTCGCGGTGCTCGATCAGTCGGCGCTGACTGGCGAATCGCTGCCGGCGCGGCTGAAGGCCGGCGACACCGCGCTCAGCGGCGCGACCAATGCCGGCGACGCCTTCGACCTGGTGGCGACACGGCGGGCGGCCGATTCGACCTATGCCGGCATCGTCCGGCTGGTCGCCTCGGCGCAGCGCTCGCGGCCGCCGATGGCGCGCATGGCCGACCGCTACGCGCTCGTCTTTCTGGCTGCGACCGTTCTGCTCGCCGGGCTGGCCGGCTGGCTCACCGGCGATCCGGTCCGCGTCGTCGCCGTGCTGGTGGCGGCGACGCCCTGTCCTTTGATCCTGGCGGTTCCGGTGGCGCTGATGTCCGGACTGTCGCGCGCCGCCCACGCCGGTATCCTGATCAAGGGCGGCAAGGCGCTGGAAATGCTGGCTCAGGTCAAGGCGCTGGTCATCGACAAGACCGGCACCCTGACCGATGGCGAAGCGCGGATCGTCGACATGCGTGTGGCGGGCGTTGTCGAGCGCACCGAGATGTTGCGGGTCGCCGCCTCGCTCGACCAGGCCTCCAAGCACATCATCGCCCAGACCCTGGTCGCGGCGGCGCGCGAGCAGGGCCTGTCGCTGACCATCCCGTCCACGGTCGAGGAAACGCCGGGCGAGGGCATCAGCGGCCAGGTCGACGGCCACGCCGTGTCCGTCGGCGGCTTTCGCTATGTGGCCGAGCGCATCGGTGAAGAACACCTCCATCACCTCAGCCGCGCTCACGCCCCCGGCGCGGCCGCCGTCGTCGTCGCCATCGACGGCAAGGCCGCCGGCGTCATTATCCTCGCCGACACGTTGCGGCCCGGCACCGAGAAGCTGCTTGGCGACCTGCGCGCCGCCGGCATCGAGCGCCTGGTGCTGGCGACCGGCGACCGCGCCGACGTCGCCCGCTTCATCAGCCACGGGCTGGGGCTCGACCTCGTGCGCGCCGAACTGACGCCCGATCAGAAGGTTCTCACGGTGCTGTCGGAGCGCAAGGTCGGCCCGGTGATGATGGTCGGCGACGGCGTCAACGACGCGCCGGCGCTGGCCGCCGCCGATGTCGGCGTGGCGATGGGCGCGCGCGGCGCGGCGGCGAGTTCCGAGGCCGCCGATGTCGTGCTGCTGGTCGATCAGCTCGATCGCATCCTGCCGGCGATTGCCATCGCGCGGCGCTCGCGTGCCATCGCGCTGCAAAGCGTCGCCGTCGGCATGGGCCTGTCGATCCTGGCGATGCTCGCCGCGGCGGCGGGCTATCTCGTGCCGGTCGAAGGCGCGCTGCTGCAGGAAGTCATCGACGTCGCCGTCATCTTCAACGCGCTGCGCGCTCTGCGCGGCTGAGTTCCGCACGCGTGGCGCCGTGTCGCGCCCAATCGTTGCGATTGGAACAGGAACGGCCTTGCGTGTCGTGCATTGACTGAACAACCGGATGCGCCGGCTCCCAGAAACATGCGTTCGATAAGGAGGGCCCAATGGGTTTGTTCAGCAGCGACATCAAGACCATGGACGATTTGTTCGTCCACACGATGAAAGACATCTATTACGCCGAAAACCAGATCCTGAAGGCGCTGCCCGACATGATCGAGAAGGCGAGCGACAGCGGGCTCAAGCAAGGCCTCACCAGCCATCTTGCCGAGACCAAGAACCATGTCGCCCGCCTCGACCAGGCGTTCAAGGTCCTGGGCATGAAGCCCGAGGGCGTCGACTGCCCGGCCATCGACGGCATCATCGACGAGACCAACGAGATCGCGGGAGAGGTTGCGGACAAGAAGGTTCTCGACGCCGCGCTGATCGCCGCCGGCCAGGCGGTGGAGCACTACGAGATGACCCGCTACGGCACGCTGATCGCCTGGGCCAAGCAGCTCGGCCGCGCCGACGTTGCCAGCCTGTTCGAGCAGACGCTGAATGAAGAGAAGGCGGCCGACGCCAAGCTCACCGGTCTCGCCGAGCGCGGCATCAACGCCAAGGCTGCGTAGAAGGCTGCGTAGAAGGCTGCGTAGACGGCCGCATCGGCGGCTGACGAGAAAGTCGCTGCCCATTCCCTCCGGGCAGTGAAGGCCGAGCGGCCTGGCAGGATGCCGCTGCGGCCCGAAAAGACCTTGACCCGCAAGGTCAGGGTCTTTTTGTGTCTGTCTCTATTCTTGTTCCGGGCGCAGCGCGGTGCGTGTTCGTGCTGCAGCGTGCCGGGGGCAGGTGGCGGGACGGTCTTTAGTTTGCGCCCCGCATGCCCTAGATCAGGAGCATGACAAACACCGCCACGAACCCGCTGCTCGCCGACTGGACCCAGGCTTTCGGCCTGCCGTCCTTTGCCGACCTCAAGCCCGAACATTTCCGACCGGCCTTCGACGCCGCGCTGGAGCGTCACCGCGCCGAGATCGACGCCATCGCCGCCGATGCTGCGGCGCCGACCTTCGCCAACACCATCGAGGCGCTCGAGAAGAGCGGCCGCGATCTCGACAAGGTGGCCAATGTCTTTTTCATCAAGGCCGGCGCCGACACCGGCGACGAGATCGAAGCCATCGAGCGCGATGTCTCGCCGCTGCTCGCCCGCCATTCCAACGCGATGTATCTCAACCGCGCGCTCTATGCCCGCATCGCCGACCTCTATGCGCGGCGCGACACGCTCGGCTTGAATGCGGAGCAGGCGCGGCTGCTCGAGCGCTATCACCTGCGCTTCGTCCGCGCCGGCGGCGCGCTCGACAAGGGCAGACAGGATCGCCTCGCCGCCATCAACGAGCGGCTTGCGTCGCTCGGCACGCAATTCGGCCAGAACGTGCTCGCCGACGAGAAGTCCTGGGCGCTGATCCTGGAGGAGGGCGATCTTGCCGGCTTGCCGGACTTCGCGAAGGCGGCGGCCGGCGCGGCGGCCGCCGATCGCGGCCATCCCGGTAAATTCGCCATCACGCTGGCGCGCTCGTCCTGCGAAGGCTTCCTGCAATTCTCGTCACGAAGAGACCTGCGCGAAAAAGTGTTCGCCGCCTGGATCAAGCGCGGCGAGAACGGCGGCGCCACCGACAACCGCGCCGTGATCGCCGAGATGGTGAAGCTGCGCGACGAGCGCGCGCGCCTGCTCGGCTTCTCCTCGTTCGCCGACTATCGCCTCGACGACACCATGGCCAAGACGCCGGACGAGGCGCGCAAGCTGCTCAACGAAGTCTGGGGCCGCGCCCGCGCCAAGGCCGGCCGCGAGCGCGACGCGCTGCAGGACATGATCGCGGCCGAAGGCGGCAATTTCAAACTGGCGCCGTGGGACTGGCGCTATTACGCCGAGAAGCTGCGCAAGGCGAAGTACGACCTCGACGAGTCCGAGATCAAGCCGTATTTCCAGCTCGACAAGATCATCGAGGCCTCGTTCGACACCGCGCATCGGCTGTTCGGCCTGAACTTCAAGCCGGTCGAGGTGCCGCTGTATCATCCCGATGCCCGCGCCTGGGACGTCACCGACGCGTCGGGCAACCATGTCGGGCTGTTCGTCGGCGATTACTTCGCGCGGCCCTCGAAGCATTCCGGCGCCTGGATGACGTCGCTGCGCGACCAGCAGAAACTGATCGGCGATACGCGGCCGGTCATTCTCAACGTCTGCAATTTCTCCAAGCCGGCGCCGGGCGAGCCGGCACTGCTGTCGTTCGACGACGCGCGCACCTTGTTCCACGAATTCGGCCACGGCCTGCACGGCCTGTTGTCCAACGTGACCTATCCGACCTTGTCGGGCACGGCGGTGGCGCGCGACTTCGTCGAACTGCCGTCGCAGCTCTACGAGCACTGGCTGGAAGTGCCGGCGATCCTCGAGAAATATGCGCGCCACGCCAAAACGGGAGCGCCGATGCCGAAGGCGCTGCTCGACAAGGTGCTGGCGACGCGCACCTTCAATCAGGGCTTCGCCACGGTCGAATACACCTCCTGCGCGCTGGTCGATCTCGATATCCACGCCAGGGGCGTCGCCGACGGCCTCGACGTGACGCAATACGAGAAGGATCGGCTGGCCGCCATCCAGATGCCGGAGGAGATCGTGATGCGGCACCGCCTGCCGCATTTCGGGCATCTGTTCTCCGGCGACGGCTACGCCGCCGGCTATTACTCGTACATGTGGTCGGAGGTGCTCGACGCCGACGCCTTCCAGGCCTTCGAGGAAACCGGCGACGCTTTCGATCCGGAAACGGCGAAGCGGCTGCGCGACTACATCTACAGCGCCGGCAATCTGCGCGACCCGGCCGAGGCCTACAAAGCGTTCCGCGGCAAGCTGCCGTCGGTCGATGCGCTGCTCAAGAAGCGGGGACTCGATGAGGCGGCTTAGTGTCATGCGCGTGCAACGCGCCATTCCCCTCCCCCCGCGAAGCGGCGGGGAGGGGAGAAAATGAACCTCCACACCGCCGGTCATCGCCGCGGCGTCGTTGCCGCGCCGCATGCCGCTGCCGTCGAGGACGGCTGCGCCATCCTCGCCGAGGGTGGCAACGCCATCGAGGCGTTGATCGCCATGGCGGCGTCGATCGCCGCCGTCTATCCGCACATGAACCATATCGGCGGCGACGGCTTCTGGCTGATCCGCGAGCCGCGCGGCCGCGTGCGCGCGCTGATGGGCGCCGGCCGGGCCGGTTCGCGCGCCACCATCCGCTTCTATCGCGACGCCGGGCTACACGAGATCCCGACGCGCGGGCCGCGGGCCGCGCTCACCGTGCCCGGCGCCGTTGCCGGCTGGATGATGGCGCTCGAAGCGGCCAGCCAGCACGGCGGCAAGCTGCCGCTGGATCTGCTGCTGGCGCCGGCGATCAAGCATGCGCAGGGCGGCTACAAGGTGACGCGCAGCCAGGCGCAGCTGACGCGCGACAAGCTTATTGAGCTGCAGAAGGCCCCGGGCTTCGCCGACACATTCCTTGTCGACGGCAAGGCGCCCGACGAAGGCGTGATGCTGAAGCAGCCGGCTTTTGCCGCGACGCTCGATCATCTCGCCCATGCCGGCCTTGGCGATTTCTACCGCGGTGATGTCGGCCGCGAGATCGCCGCCGATCTCGAGCGCATCGGCGCGCCGGTCACGCGCGACGATTTGGTGAAGTACCAAGCCTGGGTCGCCGATCCGCTCAGCGTCAATGTGAGTGCCGGCACGCTGTATAACGCGCCGCCGCCGACGCAGGGTCTCGCCTCGCTGATCATCCTCGCTTTGTACGACCGCCTGCGCGTCGCCGATGGCGAGAGCTTCGCCCATATCCACGGCCTCATCGAAGCGACCAAGCGCGCCTTCATCGTGCGCGACCGCGTCGTCACCGATCCCGATCATGTCGACGGGCCGCTGTCGCGTTTCCTCGAGGCGGCTTTCCTCGATGGCGAAGCGGCGAAGATCGACATGAAGAAAGCCGCGCCCTGGCCCGATCCCTCCGCGCGCGGTGACACCATCTGGATGGGCGCGGCGGACAAGTCCGGCCTCGTCGTCTCCTACATCCAGTCGATCTACTGGGAGTTCGGCTCCGGCTGCGTGCTGCCGAAAACCGGCGTGCTGATGCAGAACCGCGGCGCCAGTTTCTCCCTGAACGAAAAGGCGCTCAACGCATTGGCGCCGGGCCGCCGTCCGTTTCACACGCTCAATCCGGCGCTCGCCGTGCTGAAAGACGGCCGCGTCATGGCTTACGGCACCATGGGCGGCGAGGGCCAGCCGCAGACGCAGAGCGCACTGTTCACGCGGCACGTCACCTACAAGCAGCCGCTCGAACGCGCGCTCGATGCGCCGCGCTGGCTGCTCGGCCGCACCTGGGGCTCCTCGCACATGAACCTGCGGCTGGAGCGGCGCTTCGATGAAAACCTCATCGACCGCCTGATGTCGGCGCGCCACGACGTCGAGGTGCTGGACGCCGATTACTCCGACACCATGGGCCATGCCGGCGCCGTGGTGCTGCATGCGAACGGCACGCTGGAAGGCGGCCACGACCCGCGCGCCGACGGCGGCGCGGCGGGGGTGTGAGTTTTTCTGTCGTCCCCGCGAAGGCGGGGACCCATAGCCCGTGTCCTCTCGATGGCGCTGGGGGTATGGGTCCCGGGCCTCCTTCGCTGCGCTCAGTCGCCCGGGACGGCAGAGGGCTAGAAAATAGTCCTTGACTCTTATTCCTATCATAGGATAGCCTTCACGCGTCCGGCTCCAGCCGAGGGCGCTGTCATGAGGCGTCGTTACAGTGGGGGCAGGATGCGGTGCCCGCGGGCCCGGGG
>JAFEFL010000022.1 GCA_018240595.1 Pseudomonadota bacterium
ATTTCGAGCCGATCAACTGGCACCGCACGGCCCTGCACGAACTCGGGCACGCCACCCGCCATGCCTCCCGGCTCGGCCGTGCACTGGCGGGCGGATCCGGCACGAAGAAATACGCTCTCGAAGAGCTGGTGGCCGAGATCAACGGTGCCTTCTGCTGCGCGTCCCTCGGCATCACGCCCACCGTCCGCCATGCCGACTATATCGGCTCCTGGCTCGAGGTGCTGCGCGAGGACAATCGCGCCATCGTGCGCGCCGCTTCCCAGGCCAGCAAGGCGGCCGACTGGCTGCTCGGGTTCCTGCCGGGCGCCGATGTCGATGCGGCCGACCACGAACGGCGGGCGGCGTAACGAGCCTGAAAGCCGGAAAGGCGGAGAAGCGGGCTTCCGGCTTTACGCCTTTCCGCCCGCCTGGCGCTGCCCTCCGAGAGTGAGAGGGCGGCGCTTCGCTTCGTGACGGGTTGGAGGTCGAGAGAGAGGCTCCCGGCCGCCCGTCGCGGAGTAACGAACATGGCGACTGCCATTCAGAAGATCACCCTGTCGTCGGCGCGCGACATCCCCTTCAACAAGCTGGTGCTGAGCCAGTCCAATGTCCGGCGCGTCAAGGCCGGCGTCTCGATCGAGGAACTGGCCGAGTCCATCGCCCGGCGCGGTCTCATCCAGAGCCTCCATGTCCGTCCCGTCCTCGACGCCGATGGCGCCGAGAGCGGCATGTTCGAAGTGCCCGCCGGCGGCCGCCGCTATCGGGCGCTCGAACTGCTCGCGAAGCAGAAGCGCCTGGCCAAGACTGCGCCGGTGCCTTGCGTCGTCGGCGACGCCAACAGCGACATCCTGGTCGATGAGGTCTCGCTGGTCGAGAACATGGAGCGCGCGCCGTTGCATCCACTCGACCAGTTCCGCGCCTTCCAGGCCATGCGCGACAAGGGCATGACCGAGGAAGCCATCGCCGCCGCCTTCTTCGTCGGCGTCAATGTCGTGAAGCAGCGCCTGCGCCTCGCCTCCGTCTCGCCGACTTTGCTCGAGATCTATGCCGAGGATGGCATGACGCTCGAACAGCTCATGGCCTTCACCGTCAGCTCAGACCACGCCCGTCAGGAACAGGTCTGGGAGGCAGTCAAGGATAGCTGGCAGAAGGAGCCCTATCAGATCCGTCGGATGCTGACCGAGACCTCGGTACGCGCTTCCGACAAAAGGGCCGTATTCATCGGCGTCGAAGCTTATGAGGCGGCCGGCGGCACCGTGCTGCGCGACCTGTTCCAGTCGGACGATGGTGGCTGGCTGCAAGATCCGGCCCTGCTCGACCGCCTGGTAGCCGAGAAGCTGAAGACCACCGCCGACGAGATCGCGAGCGAAGGCTGGAAATGGGTCGAGGCCGCCTTGAGCTTTCCCTACGGCCACCAGCATGGGCTTCGCGAACTGGCTGGCGTCACGGTCGACCTGACCGAGGAGGAGCGCGCCACCCGCGAGGCGTTGCGCGACGAGTATGATCGCCTCGAAGCCGAATATTCCGAGGCCGACGAGCTGCCCGACGAGATCGACGCGCGGCTCGGCGAGATCGAACAGGCGCTCGGCGCCTTCGAGCAGCGCCCAGCGATCTACGATCCGGCCGACATCGCCATCGCCGGCGTCTTCGTCAGCCTCGACTCCGACGGCTCATTGTCGGTGGATCGCGGCTATGTCCGTCCCGAAGATGAACGGCCCGTCGAGACCAAAGGCAGCGATGCGCCGGATGCTGACAGTGACACCGGCCAGTCGGCCACGCCCGCCGTGCAGCGCGCCGTCATCACCATCGGCGGCCAGCCCACCGAGCCGGAGGACGACGAGGAGGACGGCATCAAGCCGTTGCCCGAGCGCCTCGTCATTGAACTGACCGCGCATCGCACCCTTGCCCTGCGCAACGCGGTCGCCGAGCATCCCGACGTCGCCATGACTATGCTTTTACACAAGCTGGTCAGCGACACCTTCCGGCGCACCGCACCGGCCGGCTGCCTCGAAGCTCGCGTCAATCACATCTTCTTCTCGGCACAGTCCGAGGAGTTGAAGGACAGCACAGCGGCGCGGGAGGTCGCCGAGCGGCACGAACGCTGGGGCGACCACGTTCCCGCCGATGATCAGGCGCTCTGGGAGTGGTTGACGCAGCTCGATGACGGCAGGCGGCTCGATCTGCTCGCCCATTGCGTCAGCTACGGCGTGAACGCCCTGTTCGAGCGGCCGAACCCTTACGGATCGGGCGTCAGCCAGCATGGGCTGGACGTGCGCCTCTCGCAGGCCGACCGGCTGGCGCGAGCCACCGGCCTCGACATGGTGGCGGCGGGCGGGAGGCCGACGGTCGGCAACTATCTCGGCCGCGTCACCAAGCCCCGCATCCTCGAAGCCGTGCGAGAGGGTGCCGGTGAGCGGGCTGCCCAGCTCATCGACCATCTGAAGAAGGGCGACATGGCCAAGGAGGCCGAGCGCCTGTTGGCCGACACCGGCTGGCTGCCCGAGCCGCTGCGCCTGGTCGATCCCAACGATGGCCAGACCGTCGAACCGGGCGCGGAGGCCGACGCCGCGGACGAGGCAGCCTAGCCAGACTTCCTCTGCGAGGATGGGGACGACGAGGAAGCCGACGGGATCGAGGACGAGGACGCCCTGACGATCGCGGCCGAATGACCCTCACGGCGGGGGAGCGGCTTGGGGTCGCTTCCCCGCATCGTCGCAAGGAGACCTTCCATGATTGAACCCGACCGGTCCGCCGCGCGCCGCGTCGTCTTCCAGTATCTCGTGCCCGTTCACGTCGAGGTCGAAGACGGTCTCGTCGTTTGCGTCACTGTCATCGACGAAACGCCGGTGCGCGATCCATCCCTGGTCGAAGGCGATGCCGGCTACCTTTCGGAAGCCGTCGCCGCCGCCGACGATGGCCAGCCCTGGCCATCCTGGCGGTTCGGCTGCTGACCGCCTTCGATCCCCCCAACCCAGCCCGGCCATCGCGCCGGGCTTTCTCGTTTCAGGAGCCTGTCATGGCCGACTATTTCACCCATTTCTCGTGCCTGCTCGACGTCGGCACACCCGAGAACGCCGCCCGAGCGCTCGATCTCTACAACCGCCTGTCCGAGGACGGAGCATCGGAGGAACCACCCTCCGAAGGCTTCCTCCTCTCGATCCAGCCGGAACATGGCGGCAGCCAACTCTGGATGCGCGACGACGTGACCGGCGATCCCGAACGCCTCATCCAGTTCGTGAAGCGCTGCGCCGTCGAGTTCGGCCTGACCGGCAGATGGGGCTTCCAATACGCCAACACCTGCTCGAAGCCCCGGCTCGATGGATTCGGCGGCGGCGCGCATGTCCTCGACCTCGCCACCGGCGCGACCGTGGACTGGATCTACACCGATGGCTGGCTCGATCAGACCATCTCCGGCGAGGGAGGATCGCTATGAGCATCCCCTCCTACGCCCGGACCAATTTCCAGACCCTGCTGCGCGCGGCGGGCGACGGCAATCTCGCCCTCATGGAATGCCTCGACGCGGTGACGGGCAGCCCCCGCTATGTCATCTGCGCCGTGGGGCGGGACGATGGCGATTACGTCTTCACGCCCTTCGGCCATCTCGCCGACGGCAATCCCTATTACGCCTATCTGCCGCCCGATCCCGGCGATCCCGAAGGCTTCGTACGTCCCGACGCGGGAGAGGCGCCATGACCGACATCGACGCCATCTTCGCGGCGGATCGCCAGCATCCGCCGCACGAACGGTCTTTGCCCTGGCCGGAAGTCAGGGACGGCGTCACCGTCGTCGTCGAGCCCAAGCCGCATTGGACCAACGACATGCGGGCCTTCCGATCCGGGGCTCGCGAATATTGCGCCTATGCCGATTGGGCCGAGAACGGCGCCCGCGCCAGGTTTTTCGGCCACATCGACACCTGCGGCGATGACCTCATCCGCAAGGCCCGCGCGCTCGTCGCCTGCGAGATCGCGGACGGACACTGGAGCTGACCCCCGGAAAAGCGCCCCACCTCACGGTCGGGCGCTTTTTCCATGCCACCGTCCCGAGAGTGAGAGGGCGGCCGGGACGGGTTTGAGCCGGTGCGGTCGAGAGAGAGCGCCGCGCGGCTCGTCCGTTCCCGCTCTCCCGAGGCTTACATCATGACCCTGATTTCCGCATCCGTGGCGGCGTCCGCCGCCGCGCCGCTTCCGCTCGGCTCCAATCCCGAACCCGCCGGCGCCATCTTCACGGCC
>JAFEFL010000023.1 GCA_018240595.1 Pseudomonadota bacterium
CCGAGCACGACGACGCCGGCGCGGCTTACCGTCATGCGCTCGCCGAGAAACCACACGGCGAACAGCGCAGTCCAGGCCGGCGTCGTGAATTCCAGCGCGAACACCATGGCGAGCGGCAGCATGGTCAGGCTGACGGCCCAGGCGAATTGCGCGGCGTAGTGGATGGTGTTGCGCAGCAGATTGAGGCGCATGTTCATCGGCCGCGCCAGATGCCGCAATTCCGGCTTGGCCAGCATCAGCAGCAGCAGGATCACGAGCGACAGGCCGCTGCGGATGGAGAGGATCTCGAAAATGCTCAGGCCGCCGCGCGACAGTTCGCGGATCGAGATCGCCATCGCCGAGAACGACAGCAGGGCGCCGGCCATCCACAGGACGACGCGAACAAGATTGGCGGCAGACACGGGCATGGTCGCGGATCGTTGTCGGAGGGATGTGGCGTGCGCCGTCTCGGATGGGGGCGCGGCGACGATTACTCGGCGTCCGGTTGTTTTTCCGGACGCGCTTTGTCGAAGGCGGCGAGCTTGAGACAGGCGGCCTCGACGGCCACGATCTTCGGGAAGGCATCGAGCGGCACCTTGAGGCGGCGCGCGTTGAATACCTGCGGCACCAGACACACATCGGCGAGCGAAACGTGTGAGCCGAAGCAGTATGGACCCGGCGCGATCATCTGCTCCAGCGCCTTGAAGCCCTCGATCACCCAGTGATGGTACCAGGCGTCGATGGCCGGCTGCTCCTGATTGAGCTCACGCTTGAGGTAGCGCAGCGTGCACAGGTTGTTGAGCGGATGAATATCGCAGGCGATGATCTGCGCCGCCGCGCGTACGCGGGCGCGATCGAGCGCCTCCACCGGCAGCAGCGGCGGGTCGGGATAGACTTCGTCGAGATAACCGATGATGGCGAGCGACTGCGTGAGCACTTCGCCGCCGGACAATTTCAGCGCCGGCACGCGCGCCTGTGGATTGATGGCGCGGAAGTCGTCCTGGAACTGCTGGCCGCCGTCCTTGGTCAGGTGCACCGACGCCATCTCGTAGGGCAGGTTCTTCAAATTGAGCGCGATCCGCACGCGATAGGCGGCGGATGAACGGAAATAGCTGTACAGCTTCACGAAACGGTCCCCCGGCAGGATGGGCGGCTGAGCGCGGGGAATTTAGCGGGCCGAGGGGCCTTTGGCGATATCGGCGGCGATCTGCGCGGATTGCTGCGTGAGCTGCTCGAGGATCCGTTGCAGCGTCTCGCGGTCGGCGGGGTCGACGGCGGACAGCAGCCGATCGGCGAATTCCAGCGCGCCCGGCGCCAGTTCTTCGTAGACGGCGCGGCCGGCCGGAGTGAGCGACAGGAAGGCCTCGCGCAGGTCGGCGCTGTTGCTGCGCCGCGTTACGAGACCGCGCTGCTCGAGAACGGCGACGGCGCGCGACACCTTGGTTTTGTGCATGTTGCTGCGCTGGCCGACCGCCTTGGCGGTCATGCTGCCGAATTCGGCGAGCACCACGAGTACGCGCCATTCCGGGACGCCGATCTGATGGCGGGCGGCATGGACCTTGGCCAGCGCGAGCGAAACCAGTTGCGCGCAAACCAGCAGCCGATGCGGCAGGAAGCTCTCCAGCTTCAGCGGCAGATGGCTTGCGTCGGCCGCCTGCGCGGAAAACCGTTGGCCCGTTCGTTCCTTCATCGCCGCTGCCGAAATCCTCCGCGCCGGATCGTGGATCGATGGCTATCGTCCAGTGCGCGCCCGTGAATTTGGCCGATTGGGCGGCGCCACGCAACCTGTTTGGAAGGATTCTAACCTAATGATGTAGCTGAGCTAAAACCTCCGGATGGCAATGAGTTCTGATGCTACCGGACGGTGCTGCCGGAAGGGCAGGGATACCGAGAGCCGGGTGCGAACGCGCCGCGCCCGCCGCGTTTCAAACAGGTACCATGGGTCGTCGGCCTGGAGCGGCCGGCGTCGAGGTGACGAACGGGCGAGGGCGAGCATGACCGGTGAGCCGCGACTTTTGATTCCGGCCCTTGGCGGCCTCTATAGGGCGCTGACGCCGGTCACCGAGCTTTTCATCCGGCTCTGCGCCGGGCTTTCGATGGCCGTGCACGGCTATCTGATCCTGTTCGGCGCGCGCGAGGCGAACATCGCCTTCTTCGAGCAGGCCGGATTTCACCCAGCCGCTTTCTGGACGATCCTGGCCGGCGCCGCGCAGTTCTTCGGCGGGCTCTGTCTCGCGGCGGGACTGCTGACGCGGCTCGCCGCCGTGCCGGTGCTGGTCTTCCTGCTTGTCGCGATCCAATTCCACGCGCCCAACGGCTTTGTCTGGAACAAGCTCGGCGTCGAATATCCGCTGTTCTGGGCAATCGTGGTGTTTCACTTCCTGGTGCGCGGCGGCGGACGCTGGTCGCTCGACCGCGCCATCGGCGTGGAAGTCTAGCTAGGAGCCGCGCCGCTTGGCGGTGTCGTCAAGCGCCTGACGCAACTTCTTGGCCAGCGCGTCGGTGGTGAACGGCTTGGTCAGGAGATCGACGTCGGTGTCGAGCCGGCCGTGATGAATGATGGCGTTGCGCGTATAGCCTGTGGCGAACACGACCGGCAGTTCGGGCCGCAGCTTCTTGACCTCGTTGGCCAGTTCACGGCCGTTCATGCCGCCCGGAAGCACAACGTCGGTGAACAACAGCGCGACCTCCGGCGTGGCCTTCAGCTTGTCGAGCGCGGCGGCGGCGTTGTCGGCGTGGATCACGCGATAGCCGATGTCGCTCAGGGCATCGATGACGAAGCGGCTGACGTCGGGGTCGTCCTCGACGAGCAGGATCGTCTCGGTGTGCTTGCCCTGGCGCTCGGCGCCGAGTTCGGAAACCGCTTCCCAGGCCGGATAGGCCGATGGATCGGTGAGCCGCGGGAAATACATCTTGATTGCCGTGCCCTGACCGATCTCGCTGTAGATCTGGATGTGGCCGTGCGACTGCTTGACGAAGCCGTAGACCATGCTCAGGCCGAGGCCCGAGCCGACGCCGGCCGGCTTGGTGGTGAAGAACGGATCGAAGGCGCGGTCGCGCACTTCCGGTGTCATGCCGCTGCCGGTGTCGCTGACCGCCACGAGCACGAACTGTCCGGCTTCGACCTCGGCGTTCGACTGCTTGATGTAGGCTTCGTCGAGATAGGCGTTCGACGTCTCGATCGTCAGCCGTCCGCCGTTCGGCATCGAATCGCGGGCGTTGACGGCGAGGTTCAGGATTGCGCTTTCGAACTGATTGGGGTCGAGCGCGGCCTTCCACAGGCCGCCGGCGAGCACCGTTTCCACGCGCACCGTCTCGCCGATCGAGCGGTGCAACAGCTCGGACATGTCGGTGACCAGCCGGTTGACGTCGACGACCTTCACCTCCTGCGGATGCTGGCGCGAGAAGGTGAGCAGCCGCTGCACCAGCGTCGCGGCGCGCATCGAGGCCTGGCGGATGGCGTTGAGCGAATTGGCGACGCGCGTGTCTTCGGAGGAGTTGCGCCGCAGCGCCAGTTCGACATTGCCGATGATGGCGGTGAGCAGGTTGTTGAAGTCGTGGGCGATGCCCCCGGTCAGGCGGCCGACCGCCTCCATCTTCTGCGCCTGGCGCAAGGCGAGCTCGGTCGATTGCCGCCGCGCCGCTTCCTGGGCGAGCTGCGCGTTGATCTCGGCTTCGCGCCGCGTGTGCCGCAAGGTGAGGATGCCGAGGCCGACCATGGCGAGCGTCGCCGGAATGCCGAACACCAGATGCGCCGACATGTCGCTGATCCACTCGGAGCGAACCGTGGCGGTGTTCAGCGCCGCGTAAACATAGACGTCGTAATCCGGCAGCTTGCGATAGGCGATGATGCGTTTCTCGCCGTCGAGCGCGGAGACGCCCGACGTCAGCCCGGCGATCGGCTGCATGGCGATGGCTTTCATCATCGGCGTCGTCGACGGCAGCGCCGACGGCGTCACCGACGGATAGCGCGCCAGCGTCTTGCCGTCGGCGCGAACGAGGCCGGCGACGCTGACGTCCGATTGCGGCAGCTGCGAGTAGTAGCGGGTGAAATATTCGGGCGCGATCGAGACGAGGTAAACGCCGTCGAACTGGCCGGCGGCGTTCTCGCGCCGGCGCGTGATGGCGAAGAAGTCGGTGTTGGCGGCGCGCGCCTTAAGCACCTCGCTGATATAGGTGTCGGCCTTTCCGGTGGTGTGGATTGCGAAGAACCTGCGGTCCGTCAGATCGAGGTCGCGCGGCATCGGATAGATCGTGCCGGAGACCAAAGGCCGGCCGTGCCGGTCGATCACCCAGAGGTCGCGCAACTGCGGCAGCGTCTTGGTGAAGTTGCGCAGGCGCTCGTTGTAGGTTTGCTCGTCGGCGCGGATGGCGGCGTCCGGAACGTCGTTGAAAAGTTCTTCGAGATAGCGCTCGCTGATCGCGAAGGTCTCGAACACCTTGATGGCGTGTTCCTGCATCGTGCCGACGGTGCGTTGCAGGCGGTCGCTGGCCTCGACCATGTGCTGGTCGTAGGAGATCCAGGAGGCGATCGCGAAGATGGTCAGCGGCAGGACGACGGAAGCCGCGATCAGCAGTTTCAGCGGGCGCTCGGCCAGGCTGGCGGCTCGTTCTGCGGCCGTAGGGGTCGGGGTCTCGCGTGCCGTTGTCATGAGCCCGTGCGGTCGAGGAACCAAGAGTTCCTACGTACCGGGATGGCGGCCATAACTCAACCGCGGCACGGCATTTACCGACGTCCGGCGTCGGCGAGGCGTATTATCAGGGAACTTCTGTGGATGACGGCGTCAGCGGTTGCAGACGATGGCGACGACGTCGTCGCAGGCCGCGCCCTTGCAGCCGCCGCCGGCCGGGATCGCGCCGGTAATATCGTCGCGGTCGACCTTCCGGTACGACATCGCCGTAGAGAAGTTCTGGGTGTGGCAGTAGGCGGCCGCCGCCGCGGCGCCGCAGGGCGCACCGCTGACCAGGCAGCGATCGACGCCGTAACCGTTCGCATCGGCACCGATGATGAACATCTTGCGTTCGGCCTGGGCGGCGGGGGCGACGACGAGGCTGGCGAGGAGGCCGATGCCGGCCAGAAGGCGACGCATGACACATCCGTTCTGCTGGCGGGGCGGCGCCCGCGCTGGCTTCGATGAGGCTGTTTGATAAAGCCGAGCCCGCATATTGCTTGGGCTTTGTTAAGGTCCGCTTAACCGCCGCCCGCCGGGCGGGCGCGGCCGATGCCAGGCGAGCGTCAACCACCTCTCCGGGCTCGGGATTCTGCCGCTTGACGCTCGGCCATCAGTTCGCGCATGGTGCGGCCCATGACTGGCCCGACCCTCATCTGCGGCATTTGCCGGGAGATTATTAGCTAGCGCCCAAACGCTGGCTGAGGCCGTCTTTTCTCGAATCGAGATACAAAGGGACCTCCGGCCAGCGGAAGCGCCGGCACGTGGTGACCCTTATGGAATTGCGGCTTTACGATACTTTGTCGCGCGAAAAGCGCGTGTTCACGCCGATCGACCCGGCGAACGTGCGCATGTATGTGTGCGGGCCGACGGTCTACGACTATGCCCATATCGGCAATGCGCGGCCGGTCATCGTTTTCGACGTGCTGTTCCGGCTGCTGCGCCACCTTTACGGCGAAGCCCACGTCAAATACGTGCGCAACATCACCGACGTCGACGACAAGATCAATGCGCGGGCCGCCGAGCGCGGCATCGACATCCGTGAGCTGACCGAAGAGACCTACAAGAACTTCAAGGAAGACGTCGCCGCGCTCGGCTGCCTGCCGCCGACGGTCGAGCCGCGCGCCACCGAGCACATCGCGGAGATGAAGGCGATCATCGAGCGCCTGATTGCCTCCGGCCATGCCTATGTCGCCGAAGACAATGTGCTGTTCAACGTGCCGTCGATGACGGATTACGGCCAGCTCTCCAAGCGGCCGATGGACGAGATGATCGCCGGCGCCCGCGTCGAGGTCGCGCCCTATAAGAAAGACGCGCAGGACTTCGTGCTGTGGAAGCCGTCGAAGCCGGGCGAGCCGGGCTGGCCGTCGCCGGGCGGCATCAAGACGCCGGGCCGGCCGGGCTGGCACATCGAATGCTCGGCGATGTCGTGGAAGCATCTCGGCGAGACCTTCGACATCCACGGCGGCGGCATCGACCTCGTCTTTCCGCATCACGAGAACGAAATCGCGCAATCGCGCTGCGCCTTCCACACGCCGGTGATGGCGAATACCTGGATGCACAATGGCTTCCTGCAGGTCGAAGGCGAGAAGATGTCGAAGTCGCTCGGCAACTTCATCACCATCCGCGACGTGCTCAAGGACTGGCCGGGCGAGGTGGCGCGCTTCAACATGCTCAAGACGCACTACCGCCAGCCGATCGACTGGACGGTGAAGGGTCTGGAAGAAGCCTGGAAGACGCTCGACGACTGGTACTGGATCGCCAATGACGCGCCGGGCCAGAAGCTCTCGGCGCCGGTGCTCGAGGCGTTGTGCGACGATCTCAATACGCATCAGGTGATCACGGCGCTGCATGGTCTGCGCAACCGCATCCAGGCCGGCGAGGAGAACTTGCGCGGCGAATTCGCCGGCACGTTGCGGGCGCTCGGCTTCCTGCGCGAGAGCGCCAAGGACTGGGCGAGCCGCCGCCAGGTGGCCAGCGGCGTCGATGCCGCCAAGGTCGAGAGCCTGATCGCGGCGCGCAAGGCGGCGCGCGCGGCGAAGGACTTCAAGGAATCCGACCGCATTCGCGACGAGCTCGCCGCTATGGGCGTCGTGCTCAAGGACTCCAAGGACGGCACGACCTGGGAGATCGCGCGATGAACGCGCATTGGGAGATCGCGCGATGAGCCAGATGCACTCCGGCGGCTGCCAGTGCGGCGCGGTGCGCTATCGCGGCTCCAGGTTCGGCCGCGCCTCGATCTGCCATTGCCGCATGTGCCAGAAGGCCTTCGGCTCGCCTTTCGCGCTGCTCGTCACCGTGCATGATCTCGAATGGACGCGCGGCGAACCCAAGCGCTTCCGCTCCTCGAACAAGGTCGAGCGCGGCTTCTGCGCCGACTGCGGCACGCCGCTCACCTACGAGTACGGCGGGCCGACCGAAATCGCGGTCTGCACCTTTGACGATCCGTCGGTCGCGCCGCCGACCATCCAGGTCAATCCGGAGAGCAAGCAGCCGTTTTTCGACGGCCTGTGTACGCTGCCGGTGCGCGCCGAAGGCGCCGAGCCGCAGCAGGAAGCCTTCAAGGCGTCGGTCGTCAGCCACCAGCATCCCGATCGCGACACGGCGCAATGGCCGCCCACGTCGGCGAAAATGGGAGGGCGCTGATGGCGACCGCGACACCGAAACTGGCGCTGCGGCCGTTCCTGCCGGAGGACACGCCGCTGCTCGCCGAAATCTTCCGCGAGAGCATCCTCGAACTGACCGGCGAGGATTACAGCGAGGCGCAGCAGGAAGCCTGGATCGAGCGCGCCGACGACCTCGGCGACCTGTCGCATCGGCTCGGCAACCAGCTGACGCTGATCGCGACCTTCGACGGTTCGCCCGTGGCCTTTGCTTCGCTCGCCGGCAATACGAAGATCGACATGCTCTACGTCCATCCGGCCGCGGCCGGGCAGGGCGCGGCGGCGCTGCTGATCGATGCGCTGGAGAAGCTCGCCGGCGCCCGCGGCGCCGAAAAGCTCACCGTCGACGCCAGCGACACCGCGCGCGGCTTCTTCGAGAAGCGCGGCTACACCGCGCAGCAACGCAATTCGGTATCGGTCGGTGACGAATGGCTTGCCAACACCACGTTGTCGCGCACGCTCGCGGCCAAACCGGAGGCGACAAAACCGTCATGAAGAAGCCCGACACGCCGTTCCCGCGGCACTGGCTTTACTACATCGTCCTCAAGGTCGTGGTCATCGCCGCCGCCGTGGCGCTGGCGACCAAGTATTTCGGTTTGTGGTGACGCGGAAGGTCACAAAGGTGCGTCATGAGTAAAGAACGTCTGTATCTGTTCGACACCACCTTGCGCGACGGCGCGCAGACCAACGGCGTCGATTTCACGCTCGCCGATAAGATCGCCATTGCCGCGATGCTCGACCAGCTCGGCATCGACTATGTCGAAGGCGGCTATCCCGGCGCCAACGCCACCGACACCGAATTGTTTGCGGTGAGCCGGCCGCACAAGGGCAAGTTCACCGCCTTCGGCATGACGCGGCGCTCGGGCCGCTCGGCCTCGAACGATCCCGGCGTCGCCGCGCTGATCGACGCCAAGGCCGACGCCATCTGTTTTGTCGCCAAATCGTGGGACTATCACGTCAAGGTGGCGCTGGAGACGACGCTGGAGGAAAACCTCGCCTCGATCCGCGACAGCGTGAAGGCGGCCAAGGCTTCCGGCAAGGAAGTGCTGCTCGACTGCGAGCATTTCTTCGACGGCTACAAGGCCAATCCGCAATTCGCGCTGGCCTGCGCCAAGGCGGCGTATGACGAAGGCGCGCGCTGGGTGGTGCTGTGCGACACCAATGGCGGCACGCTGCCGCACGAGGTCGAGCGCATCGTCGGCGAGGTGGTCAAGGTCATTCCCGGCGGCCACGTCGGCATTCACGCCCATAACGACACCGAGCAGGCGGTGGCCAATTCGCTGGCCGCGGTGCGCGCCGGCGCGCGGCAGATCCAGGGCACGCTCAACGGCCTCGGGGAGCGCTGCGGCAACGCCAATCTCGTGTCGATCATCCCGACGCTGAAGTTGAAGAAGGAGTTCGCCGACAAGTTCGATATCGGCATCACCGATGATGCGCTCAAGACGCTTCCCAAGGTGTCGCGCGCGCTCGACGAGCGGCTGAACCGGCCGTCCTTCCGTTATGCGCCTTACGTCGGCGAGAACGCCTTCGCCACCAAGGCCGGCATCCACGCTTCGGCGATCATGAAGGAGCCGGAGACCTACGAGCACGTCAGCCCGGATGCCGTCGGCAACAGGCGCAAGGTGCTGGTGTCGGATCAGGCCGGCAAATCGAACGTGCTGGCCGAACTCGATCGCATCGGCCTCAAGGTCGACAAGGACGACCGCCGCATCGGCCGCCTCTTGGAGATCGTCAAGGAGCGCGAGGCCATCGGCTATGCCTATGACGCGGCCGACGCCTCGTTCGAACTGCTGGCGCGGCGCACGCTCGGCACCGTGCCGGAGTATTTCGACGTCTCGCAGTTCGACGTCAATGTCGAGCAGCGCGACAACGCGCTCGGCCAGCGCGTCACCGTCACCATGGCGGTGGTCAAGGTCAAGGTCGGCAACGAAAGCCTGATCTCGGCGGCGGAAGGCAACGGCCCGGTCAACGCGCTCGACCACGCGCTGCGCAAGGATCTCGGCAAGTACCAGGATTACATCAAGGGCCTCAAGCTCACCGACTATCGTGTGCGTATCCTCAATGGCGGTACCGAGGCCGTGACGCGCGTGCTGATCGAGAGCGAGGACGAGAACGGCGAGCACTGGACCACGATCGGCGTGTCGCCGAACATCATCGACGCCTCGTTTCAGGCGCTGATGGATTCGATCGTCTACAAGCTGGTGAAGTCCGGCGCGCCGGCGTGATCTTACAGGCTCGCCATGATCGACCACGTCTCCGTTGCCGTCCGCGATCTCGCCGCCTCGACGCGGTTCTACGACGCCGTGCTCGGCGCCATCGGCATGGCGAAGATCGACGTCCGTGCCGCGACCGTCGGCTACGGCAAGCAATATTCGGAGTTCTGGATCAACCGGCGCGCCGACATGGCGGCGGTCGCGGCGGGCAGCGGCGCCCACATCTGCTTCCGCGCGCGCTCGACCGAGATGGTCGATGCCTTCCATGCCGCCGCGCTGGCCAATGGTGGCGCCAGCGACGGTGCACCGGGCCTGCGCGCGCATGACGGCGAGGGCGGCTACTATGCCGCCTTCATCCGCGACCTCGACGGCAATCGCATCGAGGCGGTGACCTTCACGAAATAGCTACAGCTTCTCCGCGACCGCCGGCGGCAACTGCTTTTCCGTCTCGGAGACCTGCTGCGCGGCGCGCTGCAACATCGGGATGATGTCTTCCACCGCCTCGGCGACCAGCAGATCGAATTCCATGCCGTTGCGGATGAAGGCCATCGCCTTCATGTGGTCGAGCAGGGCGGAGAGCGGGTCCCAGAAGCCCTTGATGTTGGCGAGCAGGATCGGCTTCTTGTGGCGGCCGAGCTGGGCCCAGGTCATCTGCTCGACGATCTCCTCCAGCGTGCCGATGCCGCCGGGCATGGCGACGAAGGCGTCGGCCATCTCGAACATCTTGCGTTTGCGCTCGTGCATGTCGCGGGTGACGATGAGCTGATGCTTGCCGGTCAGCGGGTGTTCGCGGCCGATCAGGAATTCCGGAATGATGCCGGTGACGATGCCGCCGTTGTCGATCACGGCGCGGGCGGTGGCGCCCATCATGCCTTCGCCGCCGCCGCCGAACACCAGGCCGATACCGGCCTTGGCCATGGCCGCGCCCAGCGCGGTGGCGGCCGCGATGAAGGCCGGGTCGGTGCCCGGCCCGGAGCCGCAATAGACGCAGATTCTGGCGATGGAGGCGGTCTTTTGAGGTGCGTTCATGCTCTGGATGTGCCCATGGGCGGCGGTATCGTCAAGATGGCGGCGAAAAATCCGTAGGAAATACAGGCAGAAAGGGTGATTGCCCGGCAGTTTAGACCTATATGAAGGTTCCCGACGCCGCCTGCGGATTCCTCGATGACTGCCGCCCACCAACGCCCCGCCGACCAGCAACCCCGCGTGTCCGCCGACCGCGGCGCGCTGATGGCCACCATCGTTCACCTCTGGCCCTATATCTGGCCGTCGGACCGGCGCGACCTCAAGCTGCGCGTGCTCGGCGCCGCGGTGCTGCTGCTCATCGCCAAGCTCGCCACCATCGTCACGCCTTTCACCTTCAAATGGGCGACCGATGCGCTCGCCGGCAAGGGCAGCGCCCCGATCGGCGCCGACGACTGGCTGGTCTGGGCCATGGCCGCGCCGATCGTGATGACGCTGGCCTATGGCGGCATGCGCATCGCCATGGCGGTGACGACGCAACTGCGCGACGGTGTCTTCGCCAAGGTGGCGATGCACGCGGTGCGCCGGCTTGCCTACCGCACCTTCGTCCACATGCACGAATTGTCGCTGCGCTTCCATCTCGAGCGCAAGACCGGCGGCCTGACGCGCGTGCTCGAGCGCGGCCGCAACGGCATCGAGACCATCGTGCGCATGGTCATCCTGCAACTGGCGCCGACCATCATCGAGCTGGCGCTGATTTGCGGCGTGCTGATGTGGCAGTTCGACTGGCGCTATGTCGCCGTCATCCTCGTCACCGTCGCGCTGTATCTCGTCTACACCTATTACGCGACCGAGTGGCGCATCGGCATCCGCCGCAAGATGAACGACAGCGACACCGACGCCAACATCAAGGCGATCGACTCGCTGCTCAATTACGAGACCGTCAAATACTTCTCCGCCGAGGAGCGCGAGTCCGAGCGTTACGACCGCGCCATGGCGCGCTACGAGAGCGCATCGACCAAGGCCTATACCTCGCTCGCCGTGCTCAACGCCGGTCAGGCCATCATCTTCACCTTCGGGCTCGCCTTCGCCATGGCGATGTGCGCCTTCGAGATCCGCGCCGGCTCGAAGACGGTCGGCGATTTCGTGCTGATCAACGCCATGATGATCCAGCTCTACCAGCCGCTGAACTTCATGGGCATGGTCTATCGCGAGATCAAGCAGGCCATCACCGACATCGAGATCATGTTCTCGATCCTCGGCCGGCCGCCGGAGATCGTCGATGCGCCGGGCGCGCGGCCGATCGCTGTCACTGCCGGCGACATCCGCTTCGACAATGTCGCCTTCGCCTACGATCCGGCGCGGCCGATCCTCAAGGGCATCAGCTTCACCGTGCCGGCCGGCAAGACGGTGGCCGTGGTCGGCCCGTCCGGCGCCGGCAAGTCGACATTGTCGCGGCTGCTGTATCGCTTCTACGATTTGTCGAGCGGTGCCATCACCATCGACGGCCAGGACATCGCCAGGGTGACGCAGAAGTCGCTGCGCGAGAAGATCGGCATGGTGCCGCAGGACACCGTGCTGTTCAACGACACCATCCGCTACAACATCCGTTATGGCCGCTGGGAAGCGACCGACGCCGAGGTGGAGGAGGCGGCCAAGCTGGCGCAGATCGACGGCTTCATTCGCCTGTCGCCGAAGGGCTACGAGACCGAGGTCGGCGAGCGCGGTCTGAAACTGTCAGGCGGCGAGAAGCAGCGCGTCGCCATTGCCCGCACCATCCTCAAGGGTCCGCCGATCCTGGTGCTCGACGAGGCAACCTCGGCGCTCGACAGCCACACCGAGAAGGAAATCCAGGACGCGCTGGAGCGCGTGTCCAAGGGCCGCACCACGCTCGTCATCGCGCACCGGCTCTCGACCATCGTCGGCGCCGACGAGATCATCGTGCTCGACAAGGGCCAGATCGTCGAGCGTGGCAGCCATCACGCGCTGCTGGCGCAGGACGGGCTCTATGCCAGCATGTGGAACCGGCAGCGCGAGGCCGAGGAAGCACGCGAGCGGCTCGCCCGCGCCGCCGAGAACGAGGCGGCGCCGAACCGCAACCCGCCGCCGGTCGACGATCCGGCGCTGGCGGCGGCCGCGGTGGACGCCGCGGAATAAAGCGGCCGCGCGTTACGCCGTCTTCTGTTCGCTCAGGCCGAGTTCGCGCACCGTCTCGGCGCGCATCAGGAACTTCTGCACCTTGCCGGTCACCGTCATCGGGAAGGCGTCGACGAAGCGCACGTAGCGCGGGATCTTGTAATGCGCGATCTGGCCCTGGCAGAAGGCGCGGATCTCGTCGGCGTCGGCTTTCTCGCCGGGCTTGAGCTTGATCCAGGCACACAGCTCCTCGCCGTACTTCACGTCGGGCACGCCGACCACCTGCACGTCGGCGACCTTGGGATGCCGGTACAGGAATTCCTCGATCTCGCGCGGATACACATTCTCGCCGCCGCGGATCACCATGTCCTTGAGGCGGCCGACGATGTTGCAGTAGCCGTCCGCGTCGAGCGTGGCGAGATCGCCGGTGTGCATCCAGCGCGCGCGGTCGATCGCCTCGGCGGTGCGCTCGGCGTCGTCCCAGTAGCCGAGCATCACCGAATAGCCGCGGGTGCACAGTTCGCCCGGCGTGCCCGGCGGTACGATCCGCCCGTCGCCATCGACGATCTTGACTTCGACATGCGGATGGATGCGGCCGACGGTGCCGACGCGGCGTTCCAATGGATCGTCATACGAGGTCTGGAAGCTGACCGGGCTGGTCTCGGTCATGCCATAGGCGATGGTCACCTCGCTCATGTTCATCTCGCTGATGCAGCGTCGCATCACCTCGATCGGGCAGGGCGAGCCGGCCATGATGCCGGTGCGCAAACTCGACAGGTCGAAGCGCTTGAAGTCGGGATGGCCGAGTTCGGCGATGAACATGGTCGGCACGCCGTACAGCGCGGTGCAGCGCTCGGCCTCGACCGTCTCCAGCACCGCCAGCGGATCGAAGCCTTCGCCGGGATAGATCATCGCCGCGCCGTGGGTGACGCAGGCGAGGTTGCCCAGCACCATGCCGAAGCAGTGATAGAGCGGCACCGGAATGCAGACGCGGTCGGCGGGCGACAGGCGCTGCGCCTCGCCGATGAAGAAGCCGTTGTTGAGGATGTTGTGGTGCGTCAGCGTCGCGCCCTTGGGCGCGCCGGTGGTGCCGCTGGTGAACTGGATGTTGATCGGGTCGTCGAATTGCAGCTTCGGGCCGATGTCGCGCAACTGCCGCCGATGCGCGTCGGTGCCGGCGCGCATGACGTCGTCGAAGCGGAACATGCCAGGCCGCTCGTCGGCGCCGATGCGGATCACGGCGGACAGGGAGGGCAGGCGTTTGGCCACCAGCGCGCCGGGGGCGCAGCGGTCGAGCTCGGGCGCCAGCTCGCGCAGCATGCCGACATAGGCGCTGGTCTTGAAGCTGTCGGCGGTGATCAGCGCCTTGCAGCCGACCTTGTTGAGCGCGTATTCGATTTCGGCGAGGCGATAGGCCGGATTGATGTTGACCAGGATCAGCCCGGCCTTGGCGGTGGCGAATTGCGTGATCACCCACTCGGCGTTGTTCGGCGACCAGATGCCGATGCGGTCGCCGGTCTTCAGACCGAGCGCCAGCAGCCCGGCGGCGAGGTCGTCGACGCGCCGCGACAGCTCCCGGTAGGTCCAGCGCACGCCTTGCTGGCGCACCACCAGCGCCAGCTCGTTGGCCCAGCGCGCCGCGGCCTGGTCGAAATAGGCGCCGAGCGTCTGACCGATCAGCGGCACGGTCGAGGCGCCATGGACGTAGCTTTGCGTCAGTTTTGCCGCGGAATTCGTTTCTGTCGCCATGGTCCGGCCTTCACTGGTCGCGTCGCTCCCCGCGGCCATTTACGGGCTTCCGGCGAGGGGCCGCAAGCGCTGGCTTGCGAACTCGTACGTTCCGCGGGCACTCTTTCCCCTCTCCCCGAATGGGGAGAGGGTGGCTCGACCGAAGGTCGAGCCGGGAGAGGGGGGCAAGTCCGGGGGCATGTCTCGCGAACGCGCCAAAGGTCTCCGCGGCTGGATGACCGACGCCGAGCGTCGGCTCTGGTACAGGTTGCGCGTGCACCGATTGAACGGGGTGAAATTCAAGCGGCAGGTACCGATTGGCCCTTACATTGTCGATTTCGCGTCGCTGGAACGCCGACTGATTGTCGAGGTCGATGGCGGTCAACATGCCCACAGCGAGGCGGACCGGCGGCGTGATGTCTTCTTGCGTGAGCAGGGCTATCGCGTCATACGCTTCTGGAATAATGACGTGTTGAGGCAGACCGACAGTGCGCTGGAAGGGATTCTTGCGGCACTAGAGGATGCCTCGGCCCCTCTCCCGGCCGCTCGCTGCGCTCGCGTCCACCCTCTCCCCGATGGGGAGAGGGGAAAGACAGGTCCAGGCCACGGTCGAGAAAACGAGTAAGAATTCGCCATGTCCATCTACGACTCCATCCGCAAGCAGTTGGTGCCGATCACGCCTGAGGGTTATCCCTTCATTGGCGCCTTTGCCTTCGTCAGCCTGGTGCTGTTCTGGCTGTGGACGCCGCTCGGCTGGATCGGCACAGTGCTGACGCTGTGGTGCATCTATTTCTTCCGCGATCCGCCGCGCGTCACGCCGGTGCGCGACGGCCTGATCGTGTCGCCGGCCGACGGCCGCGTCAGCCAGGTGACCACGGCGCCGCCGCCGCACGAGCTCGGCCTCGGACCCAAGCCGATGCTGCGCATCTCGGTCTTCATGAGCGTGTTCGACTGCCACGTGAACCGCTCGCCGGTCGCCGGCCGCGTCGAGAAGATCCTTTACCAGCCCGGCAAATTCGTGAACGCCGATCTCGACAAGGCCTCGGTCGACAACGAGCGCAATTCGCTGGTCATCGCCACCGGCGGCACGCGCATCGCGGTGGTGCAGATCGCCGGCCTGATCGCGCGGCGCATCGTCTGCTACGTCAAGGAAGGCCAGCCGGTCGGCGCCGGCGAGCGCTTCGGCATGATCCGTTTCGGCTCGCGCCTCGACGTCTATCTGCCGGAAGGCACGCAGCCGCTCGTTGCCGTTGGCCAGACCGCGCTCGCCGGCGAGACCATTCTCGCCGACATGCGCCCGAGCGACGAGACCCGCGGCTTCCGCGTCGGCTGATGTCGCAGCCGACGCGGCATCGCGCGGCGGCTTACGCCGCGCTGGTGTAGGCCTTGCGCATCGGCTTGAGCACGAACAGCGCCAGCAGCCCGGTGATCACATCCATGGCGATGATGATCGAGAACACGGGCAGCCAGCTTCCGGTCTTCTCGGCGATATAGGCCGCGACCGGCGCGCCGAGCACCGAGCCGACGCCCTGCGCCATGTAGAGGAAGCCGTAGTTCGTCGTCGCGTTCTTGGTGCCGAAGGTGTCGGTCAGCGTCGAGGGGAACAGCGAGAAAATCTCGCCCCAGCCGAAGAACACCACCGCCGACAGGATGACGAACAGCAGCGCGTCGGTGCGGAAATAGACCATCGCCGCGACGCCGAGCGCCTCGAACAGGAAGGCGATCGCCATCGTATTTTCGCGGCCGATGCGGTCGGAGAGCCAGCCGAAGAACGGCCGCGTCAGCCCGTTGGTGATGCGGTCGACGGTGAGCGCGAGCGGCAGCGCGGCCAGCCCGAAGATCACGACGTCGGCGACGCCGAAGGCGCGCGAGAAGGTGGCGAATTGCGAGATCACCATCAGGCCGCCGGTGGACATCATGGTCATCATGACGAACATCAGCCAGAACACCTTGGTCTTGAGCATGTCCTTGGGCGCGACGTCGCGCAGCGAGGTCGCGACCGCCGGGGCGGGCAGCATGTCGTCGCTGCGCGGCGAGCGCATCATCAGCGCGGCCAGCGCACCGACGGCGCCGAGAATGATGCCGAACACGACGAGCGTGTGCTGATAGCCGGCCGACTTGAGCATGGCGTCGATCGGGAAGGTGGTGGCGATGGCGCCGAAGCCGTAGCCGGCGGCGACCATGCCGGTGGCGAAGCCGCGGCGGTCGGGGAACCAGCGCACCATCAGGCCGACAATGCCGATATAGACGATGCCGGTGCCGGCGCCGCACAGCAGGCCGTAGGTGAGGTAGAGCCCGGTCAGGCTGCTGACGTAAGCGGCCGTGACCCAGCCGAGGCCGGACAGGATGCAGCCCGCGGCGATCAATAGTTTCGGACCGAACTTGTCGACGAGATAGCCCTGCGCCGGCGACAGCCAGGTCTGCAACACGATCAGGATCGTCAGCGTGACCTGCACCGCCGACAGCGGCACGTGCAGCGTGTCGGTGAGCGGCTTGGTGAACAGGGTCCAGACATATTGCGGACTGGAGATCGACATCATGGCGATCAGGCCGAGCCCGAGCTGGGTCCAGCGCGTGGTCGATAGGGACGATGCGGCCGGTGCGGACATCGACGATACGGACATGGCGAAACACTCCTCTAGCGAACCGGCGCCGGATTCGAAGCAAGAGGCGTACCAAGGCGCCCGCGGCGCACGGTTCGGGGGACGGTCAGGGCGCACACCGATGTCCTCTTGACAATCATCCTATTTAAGGACTATATGCATTCCGTTCTGTTCCGGCCGAGGGCGCTGTCATGAGGCGTCGTTACAGTGGGAGCAGGATGCGGTGCCCGCGGGCCCGGGGATTACGCATCCCGGGCGCTCGGGCGGCGCCGGGGCTCCGCCCGCCGGCACTAGGACCGGCCGCGAGGAGCTCGCTGATGGTGA
>JAFEFL010000024.1 GCA_018240595.1 Pseudomonadota bacterium
CCCCGGGCCCGCGGGCACCGCATCCTGCCCCCACTGTAACGACGCCTCATGACAGCGCCCTCGGCTGGAGCCGGACGCGTGAAGGCTATCCTATGATAGGAATAAGAGTCAAGGACTATTTTCTAAGCGACACCCGTGCTTCCCCGCGGAAGCGGCGACCCAGGCTTTGCGTCACGCTTCGGCAAGGAAGACGGGGCCCCCGCTTTCGCGTGGGCGAACGGAGTTTGGCATCCAGGAGGGTCACGCTGTCCTCGTCCGCGAAGGCGGACGACCCGGCAGCCACGGCCTGCGGTTACCGGATGCCCCGCGGCCGCGGCGCATCACACTGATCGAAGCAAGGCGCCTCAATCCGGCCCGGCGCCGACCTTGGCGGCGGCGTCGGCATCCGCCGCTTCCTTGGCGGCCTGCTCGGCGGCGGCCTTCTTCTCGACCATGCCGACCGAAATGATCGAGCCCTCGTACAGCAGCAGCAGCGGTATCGCGAGCGAGAGCTGGCTGATGACGTCCGGCGGCGTCAGCACCGCGGCGAGGATGAAGGCGCCGACGATGAAATAGCGCCGCTTCTCCTTGAGCGTCTGCGAGGTGATGATGCCGATGCGGCCGAGCAAGGTCAGGATCACCGGCAACTGGAATGCGGCGCCGAAGGCGAGCACCAGCGTCATCATCAGCGACAGGTATTCGCCGACCTTCGGCATCAGCGCGATCGACGCCTCGGTCGCCGTGCCGGGCTGCTGCATGTGCAGCGAGAAGCGCACCAGCATCGGCAGCACCAGGAAATAGACGACCGTCGCGCCGAGCGCGAAGAAGAACGGCGTCGCGATCAGATACGGCAGGAACGCCTTGCGCTCGTGCTTGTAGAGCCCCGGCGCGACGAACATGTAGATCTGCCCGGCGACCACCGGAAACGACAGGAAGGCGGCGCCGAACATCGCCAGCTTGAGCTGGGTGATGAAATATTCGAGCAGCGCCGTATAGATGAACTTGGAGTTCTCCGGTCCGGCGACCCAGACGAAGGGCCAGACCAGGACGTTGTAGATGTCCTTGGCGAAGATGAAGCACAGCGCGAAGGTGATGCCGAAGGCGATCAGCGCCTTGATCAGGCGCGAGCGCAACTCGATCAGATGGTCGAGCAGCGGTGCCTTGCTGGCCTCGATATCGTCGTGGCTCACGCCGCGCCTCCGGCTTTCTTGTCGGGCGCGGCGGGCGCATTCGCGGTCTCATCAGGCGCGAAATCCGCCGACGTCGGCGGCGGCACCGGCTCGGGCAGCGGCACGTCAATCTTGGCCAAGTCGACGTGCTGTTCGGCCGGCGGCGGCAGCGCCTCGCGCTCCGGCGGCGGCGGCAGGGCTTCGGTCGTCTCGACCGGCGTCAGCGGAGCGCCCTGGGGCGCCGTGTCGGTCGAGAAATCGGCAGCGGTCGAGGTCGGCGAACCGGCCGGCTCCTCGAACGCCTTTTCGATGTCCTTGCGGGTCTCGGCGAGCGGATCGAGGTTGGTCAGTTCGGAGACATGACCTTTCACCGCGGCGTGCAGCTCCTCGGCCGACTTCTTGAGGTCGGCGATTTCGGCTTCGCGCAGCGCTTCCTGGAACTGGCCCTGGAATTCATTGGCCATGCGGCGGAGCTTGGCCACCATCTGGCCGACGCTGCGCAAAACGGTGGGCAGCTCCTTCGGCCCGATCGCGATCAACGCGACGATGCCGATGAGGACGATCTCGCCCCAACCGAAATTGAACATTGCTCCGATCCCGAATTCGACCTGACCAAGCCGGATCTCACCAAGCCGGCCCTCACCAAGCCGGACCTGGCGGCCACGTCCTCACGACGCGACCCAGGCCACGACCAAGGCCAAAACCGCGCCCGCGCGGTCCGCTTAGGAGTGTGCGCCTTCGGCGCGCCGCTCGGCTTCGGTCTTCTGGGCGCTGCCTTCGATCGACTTGACCGGCTCGGACTTGGTCTCGGCGGTCTTGTCGTCTTCGGCCATGCCCTTCTTGAAGGCCTTGATGCCCTGGGCGAAGTCGCCCATCAGGCCGGAAATCTTGCCCCGGCCGCCGAACATCAGCATCACCACGACGATGACGATCAGCCAGTGCCAGACACTAAAGGAACCCATTACCCTATCCTCCGCGGCGACAGGCTTTGGCCCCAACCAGGTTCCCCCGAGCCTCGTCCCGCCTGATGTTTGGTTCAGAAACTAGGCCGCGGTGGCGGCAAAAACAAGGAGTTAACCGGGCTTGGTTAAGGGCGAAATGGCGCGGCTGTGGCGGTTAATCGCCGTCATTCCGGGGCGCCGCGAAGCGGCGAGCCCGGAATCCATAACCCCGGTTTGTGAATATGGATTCCGGGCCCGGCCCGAAGCGGGCCGTCCCGGAATGACAACTACTACTTCTCGCCCTCGCCGCCCGACGGCTCGGGCTCAGCGGAGGCTTCCGGCGCCGGGGCAAGGCCGAGATCGAGATCGCCCGGCTCGAGCGGGTCCTCGTCGTCGCGCAAGGTCGTGTCGTCCGACGGCATCGGCACGGAGAATCCCGGCGGCATGTTGCCCTCGAGCAGGCCCGAGCCCTTCAGCTCGTCGAGACCCGGCAGGTCGGTGACCTCCTCCAGGCCGAAATGCGACAGGAAGGCCTCGTTGGTGCCGTAGGTGATCGGACGGCCCGGCACCTTGCGGCGGCCGCGCGGGCGGATCCAGCCGGTCTTGAGCAGCACGTCGAGCGTGCCGGCGGCGGTGGCGACGCCGCGGATTTCCTCGATCTCGGCGCGCGTCACCGGCTGGTGATAGGCGATGATGGCGAGCGTCTCGATGGCCGCGCGCGACAACTTGCGCTGCTCGACGGTTTCCTTGGTGAGGAGCCACGACAGATCGGACGCGGTGCGGAAGGTCCACTTCTTGCCGACGCGCACCAGGTTGACGCCGCGCGTTGCATACTCGGCCTGCAGCGCGGCGAGCGCCGCCTTGACGTCGACGCCGTCCGGCAGCGCGCGCACGAGCGTCGGCTCGTCGAGCGGCTCGGAGGCGGCAAACAGCAACGCCTCGAGCAGGCGCAATTCCTCCGGACGCGACACCGGCTCCATCGAGTCGCCCTCGGCGACTTCGATGATCACGGTTTCGTCGATCTCGACGGAAGCGGGTGCCGGCTCGTCGTTCGAAACCACCACGAGCTTTTTGGCCGCTGAGGGCATGGTCTCCGTCTCCTTATGCGTTTTCTTGTGCGTCATGCGACGATGCAATGCCGTTCGCGCTGACCCGCTTGCGCATGTAGATCGGCGCGAAAGTATTCTTCTGATGGATTTCCGCCTGGCCCTCGCGCACCAGTTCGAGCGCCGAGGCGAACGACGAGGCGAACACGGTGGCGGCGAGCGCCGGCTCGACCACGTACTGGATGAGGAAGCTGTCGATACGCGACCAGTCGGTCGACTGCCCGATCAGCCGCTCCAAAGTCTGGCGCGCGTCGGCCAGCGACCAGACGGTGCGCTTCTTGAACTGCACGCGCGACAACGACGTGCGCTGGCGCTGCGTCGCATAGGCCGACAGAAGGTCGTAGAGCGTCGCCGTCCATTCCGGCTTCTTGATCTCGGCGATCGGCTCCGGCAAGCCGCGCTCGAAGACGTCGCGGCCGAGCTGCGGGCGCTCCATCATCTTCGTCGCAAATTCGCGGATCGCTTCGAGGCGGCGCAGGCGGTTGGCGAGCGCCATCGCCATGTCCTCGGCGGACGGCCCCTCGCCCGGCGCCGCTTCCGGCAGCAAGAGGCGCGACTTGAGGTAAGCGAGCCAGGCCGCCATCACCAGATAATCGGCGGCGAGTTCGAGCCGCACTTTGCGCGCCTGCTCGATGAACATCAGATACTGATCGGCCAGCGCCAGGATCGAGATCTTGTGCAGGTCGACCTTCTGCTGGCGCGCCAGCGTCAGCAACAGATCGAGCGGCCCTTCGAAGCCCTCGACGTCGACGATCATCGCCTGCTCGGTCGAGCCGATGTCGTCGGTCAGCGCCGTCGCCAGATTGCTGTCGAATTCCTCAGGCGTCATCAGCCTGTCATCCTTCACGCGTTCGATAGAAGCGTTACGCCACCATCGCGTTGAAAATCCCGCGAGCTTCCGCGACGTCGAACTCTTCGCGTTGCGACCGCATCGCGAGCGCGGCAGATGCACGCTCGGCGGCCACACCGGAAAGTTCGGGCGCGACACCGGCGACCTCGCGCATTTCATTCAGATCGCCGTTGCAATGAAGCACGACATCGCATCCGGCGGCGAGCGCTTGCGTGCTGCGCTCGGCAATTGTCCCCGACAAAGCGCCCATCGAGACGTCGTCGCTCATCAGCAGCCCGGCGAATCCGATCGATCCGCGAATCACTTCGCGCACCATTGTGACGGAAGTGGTGGCCGGAGCGAGACGATCGATGGCGCTGAACACAACATGCGCGGTCATGCCGAGCGGCAGCGCCTTGAGCGGCCGGAATGCGGCGAAGTCGGTTTGTTCCAGCGTGGCGCGGTCGGTATCGACCACCGGGAGTTCCTTGTGGCTGTCGGCATGGGCGCGGCCGTGGCCGGGCAAATGCTTGAGCACCGGCAGGACGCCGCCGGCCAGAAGCCCGTCCGCCACCGCGCCGGCAATGGCGGCGACCTTGGCGGGCGTCGTGCCGTAGGCGCGGTCGCCGATCACCGGATCGCCGCCGGGGATCGGGACATCGGCCAAAGGCAGGCAATCGACGTCGATGCCGAGCGCGGTCAGATCCGCGGCGATCAGGTGAGCGCCGAGCCGCGCCGCCGCCAGCCCGGAAGCCGGGTCGCGGTCATAGAGCGCGCCATAAACGGCGCCCGGCGGATAGGCCGGCCAGTGCGGCGGGCCGAGGCGCTGCACCCGGCCGCCTTCCTGATCCACCAGCACGGGCGCCTCCCAGCCGACCATATCGCGGAAATCTCGCACGAGATCAGCCACTTGCTGCGGCGTGCTGATGTTCCTCTTGAAGATGATGAGGCCCCACGGCGCCGCTTCGCGCAGAAAGGCGCGCTCCAAGGGCAAAATCGTCAGTCCCGACAGTCCGGTGATGAAAGCGCGCGAGCCCATGGGCGCGGCTTAACCCGGGGCCTGGGCATGGGCAAGCAAGCCCGGCAGCTAGCCTGTTGATGGCTCAGGCCGCCTTTGGACCTAGTTGCGCTGGATGATGCAGGACCCGCCCGCAGCTTTCAGGCTGGAGCACAGCTCGCCCGCCTCGCTGTTGGAGCCGACGACGACCATGGCGCGGTAGTAGATGCCTTTTGCGCCGAGATCAGCGCGCCGGATCACCGGCTGGCGGCCGCCAAGTTGGTCCGGGAACTTGCCCTGCAGCGCGCGGAACGCCGCCTGGGCCTCGGCCTCGCTGCGCTGGGCGGAAACCTGGACGGCATAGCCGCCGGCCGTGCTCGCGGGCGCCGGCGGCGCCGCCGGCGTCGTCGAGGCGACGCGCTCCTGGCGCGCCGGAGCCGGCGCGGCGTTCGGATTGAGCGACAGCGGCGCATTGGTCGCCTGCCGCGGGGCTGGCGCTGGCGCCGGGGCGGGAGCCGGCGCCGCAGGGGCCGGCGCCGGCCGCATGGCCTGCGACGGTGCCGGACGCGGCGGTTCCGCGGTCGTGGCGATCGGACGCGGCGTGACGGTCACCGGACGCGGCGTCGGCTCGGCGGCGCTGACGGCGGCCGGTGTCGGCGCGACGTCGGCAGCCGCGTTGTCAGCGCCCTGGTCGGGGCGGATGGCGATGGTCCTGATCTTCTTCGGGTCGCCGACCACTCCGCTGCCCATGGCCGGCGGATTGGCATTGGCCGGCGTGTTGGCAGCGGTGGTCACCGGGACCGGCTGCTCCTCGCGCGACAACAGCTTTTCGATCTGGCCGTTGCCGCTATTGCCGACGCGGTCGGTGATGGTCTTGCCGGCGTCCTGGTTCGGCGTCGCCGGCACGATCTTGCTCGGCGCATTGTCGGCCTTGATGACCGGCGGATTGGTCGGCGCCGAGGACGGACCGAAGACGGCCCGGTAGCCGAGCGCGGCGGCGGTGCCGAGCACCGCCAGCGCGAAGATGCCGGCGATCGCGGTCACGCCGAGGCGGCGCCGGCTCGGCGCGACGTCATCGTAGTATTCGTCCGAGGCGGCGGGGCCGAACTGCTGATGGACGTCGTGCAGCGGCTCCTGCGACGGCGGGAACGCATCTTCGTAGCCCGGCACGGTGCCGTGCTGTTGCTGATAGTCGGCCTGGTCGTAGCCCTGCGAGCGATAGCCCGGGGCATGAGCATCGACCGGATAGAATTCGGTGGTGTCGGTCGACAGCGGCGCGCTGCCGAAGGCCTGGCGGCCGAATCCGGGCGCGCCGTAAGGCTGTTCCTGATAGGCGCTCTGGTTCGGCAAGGTCGGCTTTTCGGTCGGCTGCGCCGCGGCCTCGCCCGGCCAACTCTGCTCCACCGGAGCGGCGGCGTTACGATTGCCGTTGTTGCGACCGTATTCGCCAAACGGATCGTTCTGGCCGATCAGACGCGCGAGCTCGGCAAGCGGATCGTTACCCGTGCCACCGCCCTGCCCGCGCGGCGAAGCGTCGCCGACGCGATAAGCCTGCTGATTGTGGTCGTCCGCCATAGCGTCCCCGGTACTAATCTACAAAGCGCGCACCGTCCCCACTGCGATCGCCCTGTCCCTCAGGGTTCGCGTCATGCGCGTTTCCGGTAGCTTCCAAACTACCGCATTTCGTCAGGTGCTTCGACCCCCAGAAGATCCAGGCCTGAAGCCAGCACGGTCACGATGCCCTGCACCAGGGCGAGCCGCGCCAGGGTCGTTTGTGGATCATCCTGGATAATGAACCGTAAATGCGGCGATTCCTTGCCTCCGCGGGTCCATTGCGCATGGAATTCGCTCGCCAATTCATAGAGATAGAAGGCGATCCGGTGCGGCTCATGGGCCTGGGCGGCGGCCTCGATCATGCGCGGGAACAGCGCCAGTTTCTTGATGATCGACAGTTCGCCGGCATCGCTGAGCCGCGTCAGATCGGCCGATTTGAGCGCCGCGGCGCCGGTCGCCAGTTGCGGCATGTCAGCGGCCACCGTGCGGAAAATCGAACGGCCGCGGGCGTGGCCGTACTGCACGTAGAACACCGGGTTCTCGCGGCTCTGCTCGATGACCTTGGCGAGATCGAAGTCGAGCACGGCGTCGTTCTTGCGATACAGCATGTCGAAACGCACGGCGTCCTTGCCGACTTCGTCGACCACCTCGCGCAACGTGATGTAATCGCCGGCGCGCTTCGACATCTTCACCGGCTCGCCGTTGCGCAGCAGACGCACGAGCTGCACCAGCTTGACGTCGAGCACCGCCTTGCCGCCGCTCACCGCCTTGACCGCAGCCTGCATGCGCTTGACGTAGCCGCCATGGTCGGCGCCCCAGACGTCGATCATTTCGGCGAAGCCGCGATCGAACTTCGATTTGTGATAGGCGATGTCGGTGGCGAAATAGGTGTAGCTGCCGTCCGACTTGAGCAGCGGACGGTCGACGTCGTCGCCGAATCCGGTCGAGCGGAAAAGCGTCTGCTCGCGGTCTTCCCAATCCTCGAGATTGCCGCTCTTCGGCGGCGGCAGCCGGCCCTCATAGACGTGGCCCTGCGCGCGCAGCGTATCGATGGTCTCGGCGACGACATCGTCGGCGCGCGCCAGCGGCAGATCGGTGGCGAACGGATCCTGCTCCTCGCCCTCGATCAGCGAACGCTCGGAAAAGAACACGTCCGGCACGATGCGCAGGCGCGCCAGATCATTGCGGATTTCGGCCATCATCATGTCGGTGGCCCTGCGGCGCACGATCGGCAGCCACTCGGCCTCCGGCATATTCTTGAGCTTGTCGCCGTAATCGGCGGCGAGCTCGGCGCCGCATTCCTTCAGATAATCGCCAGGATACAGGCCTTCGGGAATCTCGCCGATGGCCTCGCCCAGCGCCTCGCGGTAGCGCAGGAACGCCGAGCGCGCGAGCACGTCGACCTGGGCGCCGGCATCGTTGATGTAATATTCGCGCGTGACGTCGTAGCCCGCGGCGACCAGCAGGCTCGCCAGCGCATCGCCGAACACCGCGCCGCGGCCGTGGCCGACATGCAGCGGACCGGTCGGATTGGCGGAGACGTATTCGACATTGACCTTGTGGCCGGCGCCGATCGCGCTCTTGCCGTAGGTCTTGCCCTGCTCGAGCACGGCGCGCAGCGCCTCCGGCCAGACCTCGGCCTTGAGCGTCAGGTTGATGAAGCCCGGACCGGCGATATCGACCTTCTCGATCTGCTGGTCGGCACGCAGTTTCTCGGCAATGGCGGTGGCGAGCTCACGCGGGTTCTTGCCCGCTTCCTTGGCCAGCACCATGGCGGCGTTGGTTGCCATGTCGCCGTGCGAGGCGTCGCGCGGCGGCTCGACGACGATGCGCGAAAGATCGCTGCCCTCGGGCAGCACCGACGCGGCAGCGTCGCGAACCTTGGTCAGCATCTCGGCGAACAAATGCGGCTGCGGCGCCGGTGCTGGGGTCACCGCCTCGATCACGGCCGCCGCGGCGGCGCGCACGGTCTCGACCACGCTGGCCAGAAGCGATGGCGACTCCGGTGCCGCGCCGCGCTTGGCAACAGGCTTGGCAACAGGCTTGGTCGCAGGCTTGGCAACAGGCTTGGTCGCCGGCTTCTTCGGCGGCTTGGCGACGGGGGCGACTGCAGTCTTCGCCGTCACAACGGCCGGGGCCTTCTTGGCCACTGCGGTGGGCTTTGCCGCCCGGGTCTTGCGCGCCACCTTCGCGGTTTTCGAGGCGCCGCGGCGCGACGCCTTCTTCGGCGCCGCCTTGGCTTTTTTCGTTACCTTCTTCGTTACCTTCCTGACGGCTTTTGCCGCCGGGGCCTTCTTTTTGGCGGCCCGCGCCTTCCCTTCGGCGCGCGTCCGGCTACGCTTCAGACCGGCCTTTTTGGCCTTGGTCCTGGCCTTGGTTTTGGCCGTGCGTTTCGCCGATCGTTTCTTCGCTTTTGCCATCATGAGTGCCGGGGGTCAGGGTTTTCGGAAAGCGAGTCTGAGCCGAGCGTGGTATATGCCGCGTGATCGCCACGATTGAAAGGCTTTATCGCCGCCCCGCGGCCGCTACCAGCATTGGAATGCCCTTCATGCCCTCCCGTTCGGACGCCTTCACCCGCCGCCATGCGCTCGCCGGGCTCGGCTCGCTGACGCTGCTCGCGGCCGCGCAGCCGGCCTTCGCCATCGACCCGCCGGCCAAGCGGGTGGCCGATGTCGAGACCAAACTCGGCGGCCGCCTCGGCGTCTATGTCAGCGATGCCACCGGCCGCGTGCTGATCGCGCATCGCGACACCGAGCGCTTCCCGATGTGCAGCACTTTCAAATTCCTGCTCGCGGCCGCCGCGCTCCGCCGCGCCGAACAGGGCACCGTCACGCTCGACCAGGTGCTGCCCTTCGGCAAGGCCGATTTGCTCAGCTACGCGCCGATCACCACGGCGAATGTCGGCAAAGGCGGCATGAGCCTGCACGACCTGTGCGCCGCCGCCGTCACCGTCAGCGACAACACGGCGGCGAACTTGATCATGCGCGCGATCGGTGGGCCGGCGGCCGTAACCGCTTTCGCCCGCTCGATCCACGACAACGACACCCAGCTCGACCGCATCGAGCCGGAGTTGAATTCCGCCATTCCCGGCGATCCGCGCGACACCACGACGCCGCGGGCGATTGCCGAGGATGTGCGCCGCATCCTCGCCGGCGACGCGCTGTCGCCCGCGTCGCTGCAGATGCTCGAAGGCTGGATGACGTCGTCGAAGACCGGCCTCAAGCGGCTGCGTGCCGGACTGCCGGGCGACTGGACGGTCGCCGACAAGACCGGCTCCGGCGCCAACAACACCGGCAATGTCGTGGCGCTGCTGCGCCCGCCGGGCAAGCCGCCGTTATTCGCAGCGGTCTATGTCACCGGCGCCCATGAGGGCGACGAAGCGATCAATGCCGGCCATGCCGAGATCGGCCGCATCGTCGCCGACATGGTGCGGCGCTCGTAAGCCCTGACGTTCAGCCGCCGTTGCCGCGAAGCGGTACGCCGATCGGCCATCTCGCGGTATCGCAGCGCGGGAACCGATAAACATGTATTAACCGTAGTTTAGTAGGTTTCGTCGCGATAAGTCTTAAAAACGTTGGGCGACGCGAATGGCGGCACGAATCCTGCGACTGCCCTTGCGGAGGGATAGCCGCCCGTCGTCGCTGTCGGATATTGGCGACCGCGCCGGGCGTCTCAGCGTCGAGATCGCCGACGCCGCCGGCCTCATCGGCGACCTCACCTCGCTCGGCCAGACCCAGTCGAAAAGCGCCCAGGGCGCCATTGCCGCGGCCCGCCAGATGGCCGAGACCAATGCCGTGCTCGCAGCGGCGATGGAGACCGCGCGGGTTTCCGCCGACGCCACCGAAGCGACCTTGCGCGACAGCGCCGGCCACGTCTCGACCTCGCTCACCCGTTCGATCGAGAAGATCGAGGCGCTCGGCGACGGCGCCATTGCGCTCAAGGCCACGATCGAAAAGGTCGCCACGACCATCCAGGACGTCCAGCAGACCAGCGCGGCGGTTCGTCGCATCGCCGACGAAACCGAGCTGCTCGCGCTCAATGCCTCGATCGAGGCGGTGCATGCCGGCGCCGCCGGCGCCGGCTTCGCGGTGATCGCCGCGGCGGTCAAGCGGCTCGCCGAACAATCGCGGCAATCGACCAAGGATGCGCAGGCGCAGCTCGAGAAGCTGGCGCAGACGCTGAACGAACTGGTCGGCCAGGCCGACGGCAATACGCAGATCGCCATCGCCGCCAAGGCCGAGTCGGCCGGCGCGCAGGAGTCGATTTCGACGCTGCATTCGCTGGTCGACACCGTACAGGCCGTCACCCGTGAGATCGGCACCATGGCCGAGCAGGTCGATCGCAACAGTGCAAGCTTCGACGCGCTCAACACCGAACTGACCGGCCTCGTCGGCGCGGTCGAAGCCGGCGCCGGCAAGCTGACGCAGGCCAAGGCGCGCACGGATTCGATCCTGACGATCAGCGAGGATTTCCTGATCTTCATCGCCGAGTCCGGCATCAAGACGCCGGATACGCCGCTGGTCGCCTTGTGCCAGAAGACCGCCGCGGCGATCGCCGCGCAATTCGAGCGCGCCATCGCCAAAGGAATGATCAGCGCCGCCGACCTGTTCGACGAACGTTACGTGCCGATCCCGAACACCGATCCGCAGCAAATGATGACGCGCTTCGTCGGCTTCACCGACAAGGTGCTGCCGGAGATCCAGGAGCCGCTGCTCGAAGCCGACGCGCGCATCGTGTTCTGCGCGGCGATCGACCGCAACGGCTTCCTGCCGACGCACAACCTCAAATACTCGAAGCCGCAGGGCAGCGATCCGGCGTGGAACGCCGCCAATTGCCGCAACAGGCGCATCTTCAACGACCGCACCGGCCTGTCCGCCGGACGCAGCGAGCGCCCCTTCCTGTTGCAGACCTATCGCCGCGACATGGGCGGCGGCGCCTTCGTGCTGATGAAGGACGTGTCGGCGCCGATCAAGGTCAACGGCCGGCACTGGGGCGGCTTCCGCATCGGCTTCAAGGTGTAGCGATACCAAGGCGCGGCGGTAAACGCCGGTAGCCTTGAGGAAGATCAAGGCCGCGATCGCATAGACGCTCCTGAATGTGTGCGCGATTCAGGAGGTCACCATGCTCAAGATCGTCGCCCCCGTTTGGGGCATCGTCGGCACGACGCTCGCCGGCATCGCCGTCATGATCGTGCTCAGCGTGCCGTCGCTCGCCTTGCACGATCGCCAGTACATCCCCTACGCCGCGATCGCCGGATTCATCATCGCCATTCCGATCGCCTTCGCGGTCGCGAGCCGAATGCGCGACGCCTTCCGGACCTGACGATCAGCGCAATTCCGGCGTCGCCGTGAAGAAGCGGGCGTGCTCGGCGAGCGCGTAGCGGTCGGTCATGCCGGCGATGTAATCGGCGGCGCGGCGCGCTCTGCCCGTGTCGTCGAGCGCATCGAAACCGTCGCGCCACTCGGCCGGCAGATCGGCCGGCACCTTCAGGAAATGCGCGAACAGGCCGGCGACAACCTCTTCGGCGTCGTGCATCACGCGCATGACGCGGTCGTGGCGGTACATGCGCGGATAGAGGAAGCCCTTGATCGCGGCGTCGACCGCAGTCATCGCCGCGGAGAAACCAACGACCGCGGTTGCGGCGTTGCGGATATCGTCGACGCTTTGCGGCTTCAGCGCAGCGAGGCGCCGCTCGCTCTCGGCGATGACGTCCTCGATCATGCGGGTGATGACACGGCGCGTCACTTCATGGACACGGCGCGTCGTCTCAAGATGCGGATAGCGCGCTTCGATCTCACGGACGATGCCGCCGAGGAACGGCACCGTTGCGATGTCGTCCAGCGTGAACAGGTCGGCGCGCAGGCCGTCGTCGATGTCGTGGGCGTTGTAGGCGATGTCGTCGGCGACGGCGGCGATCTGCGCCTCGGCGGAAGCTTGTGACCACAAGTCCAGATCGAAGCGCCGGTTGAAGGCGAGGATCGGCCGCGGCACGCCATGCGCGGCGTAGCGCTTGGTCGGCGCGCCGGCGCGGTCCATCAGCGGGCCGTTGTGCTTGACCAGCCCCTCGAGCGTCTCCCACGTCAGATTGAGGCCGTCGAAGTCGGCATAGCGGCGCTCGAGATCGGAGACGATGCGCAGCGCCTGGGCATTGTGGTCGAAGCCGCCGGCCTCGCTCAGCACGCGGTCGAGCGCGCGCTCGCCGGCATGGCCGAACGGCGTGTGGCCGAGGTCGTGGCTCAGCGCCACCACTTCGGCGAGGTCCTCATCGCAGCCCAGCGCCCGCGCCAGCGAGCGGGCGATCTGCGCCACTTCCAGCGTGTGGGTCAGGCGGGTGCGGTAGTGGTCGCCCTCGTGAAAAATGAAGACCTGGGTCTTGTAGGCGAGCCGCCGGAACGCCGCCGAATGAATGATGCGGTCGCAGTCGCGGCGGAAGTCGTTGCGGGTCGGGCTCGGCGGCTCGGCCACCAGCCGGCCGCGGCTCGAGGCCGGGACGGCGGCGTAAAGTGCGCGGGGACGGCCGCTATCGATGGCCATGGGGCACTTCTCCGCGTCTAACTTCCACTGCTGCCGCTTTTGACCGGCTTCGTGCAGACCGGATCAGCGCTTCCGACATAGGTGCACCGCCACTCCGGACCGAAGCCAAAATTTGCCCACATGCGCCAATCCGGCCGCAGAATGAGGACGTACGCCAGGCCAGCGACGATGACGATGCCCACCGCGATGGCCAAAACGTCTCTTGGGCCGACTGAAAACCAGGGCCATTTCATGGAGACGCTCCCGCAGCAGGCGAATCGGGTCGCATTGACGTTGCGGCTCGGCGCACTTAACTATCGGAAAAGGCGTAACGCAACGCCCCGAGGACGACCATGGAAGCGACGACAATGGACGCCAGCGTCACCGTCAGCGAGCGGGCCGCCCGCCGGATCGGCGAAATCCTGAAGAACGAGCCGGCCGGCACCATGCTGCGCGTCAGCGTGGAAGGCGGCGGCTGCTCCGGCTTCCAGTACAAGTTCGACATGGAACGCGAGAAGGCCGGCGACGACATCGTCATCAGCCGCGACGGCGCGACCGTGCTGATCGATCCGATGTCGGTCGAATACATGGCCGGCTCGGAGATCGATTTCGTCGATGACCTGATCGGCGCCTCGTTCAAGGTCAAGAACCCGAACGCCACCGCGTCCTGCGGCTGCGGCACCAGCTTCTCGCTCTAATCACCCGGCATTGCCGGATGCCCCGCCGTGGCGGGGCATGACGGCGCATGGGGCGCCCCGCTGGCACGGGGCATGGCAGAGCCCATGGGTCGCCGCCCCGCGCTCGCGAAGCGACGGCCCTGCCCGGCTTCAGTTCAGCTTCATGCCGGTCTTGTGGGCGAAATCGGCGTAAGTGACGAAGTCCTTCTGCACCAGTTTTTCGAAGGCATCGGCCGACATCGGCTCGGTGTCGGCGCCGATCTTGGCGAGCTTGGCCTTGACCTCCGGATTGTTGACGGCCTTGGTCAGCGCTTCATTGAGCTTTTCGACAATCGCCTTGTCGGTCTTCTTCAGCGCGAAAACACCGATCCAGAAGGCGCTGGCACTATCCTGATAACCCGCCTCCTCCGTCGTCGGCACATCCGGCAACAGCGGCGAGCGCGTCGGGTTCGACACGGTGAGACCCAGCAGCTTGCCTTCCTTGATGTAGGGAAGCGCGGTGGCGATCGGGCAGAAATAGTAATCGACGCGGCCGGCGATCACTTCGGTCAGTGCCTCGGCGCCGCCCTTGAACGGCACGTTCACGGCCTCGTAGCCGGCGCTCATGCGGAAGCGCTCGGCGGCCAGATGCACGGCGGAACCGACGCCGAGCGTCGCGAAGGTGAACTTGTTGGGGTGGGCCTTGGCGTCCTTGACGAAATCCTGGATGGTCTTGATGCCCTTCGACGGCGAGATGATCATCACGCTCGGCACGCTGCCGATGATGCCGACGCCGGTGAAATCGTCCTTCGGCGAATAGGTCAGCTTCGAATACAGCGCCGGCGCGATGGCATGCGCCGAGGACGCCGCGAGGAACGTGTAGCCGTCGGGGTCCGCCTTGGCGACCGCCGCCTCGCCGATCGTACCGCCGGCGCCGCCGCGATTTTCGATGATGAACTGCTGGCCGAGATCGCGGCCGACCTGATCGAAAACGATGCGCGGGATGATGTCGGTGGCGCTGCCGGCGCCGAACGGAATGATGACGCGGACCGGTTTGGTCGGCCAGTCGGTCGCCTGCGCGCCGGACAAAACGAGCGGCGATACGACCAGTGAGAGAGCAAACAGTAGACTACGACCGCGACGCATTATGATTTCCCCTCGGGACACGTTGGACGTCTTATCGAGCAAGGAGCATGCCACAGGTCGGCCCACGGCGCTCCGGTTTTTCAGGGCGTTCGCGCCTTTCGCGCCACGACGAGAGTCGTGCCGCGTACCGCGGTCACCGTGACCGGCGTGCCGGCAGCCAGGTCCTCGCCGCACTCGGCCAGCCAGACCGTATCGCCCAGCCGCACCCGGCCCTGGCCGTTGGCGAATGCTTCGGTAGCGGTCGCCGCCACGCCCACCAGATCGAGATCGCGCCGGTTGACCGGCTCGGCTTCCTTGCCGCGGCGGTCGAGGTGCCGATAGACGAAATAGCCGGCGACGCAGGTGCCGATGCAGGCGACGACGAAGAAGGTGAGCTGCGCCGACAGCGACCAGCCGATGACGAAACCGGCGAGCGCCGTCAGCGCCGCGGCGCAGGCGATCCAGATCAGGTAGCTGCCCGGCACCGGCAGTTCGAGGAAGGCGATCACCACCGCGGCGACGGCCCAGGCCCAGGGCGTCAGGGTGGGCGGCCCCATCATTTCGCCTCACCCGCTTTGGCGCCCTTGGTGAGCTCGGCGATGCCGGAAATGGCGCCGACGACGCTCGACATTTCCATCGGCATCAGCATCAGGCGCACGTTCGGCGAGTGGCCGATCTGGTTGAGCGCATCGACGTATTTCTGCGCGACGAAATAGTTGAGCGCCTGCACGCTGCCTTCTTCCACCGCCTTGGACACCGAGCGCGTCGCTTCGGCTTCGGCCGCGGCGAGGCGTTCGCGCGCCTCGGCATCGCGGTTGGCGGCCGCGAGGCGGCCTTCCGCGGCGAGGATCTGCGACTGCTTTTCGCCTTCGGCCTTGAGGATGGCGGCCTGCTTGACGCCTTCCGCGGTCAAGATGGCCGCACGCTTTTCACGCTCGGCGGTAAGCTGCATCGCCATCGAGGCGACGACATTGTCCGGCGGGCTGATGTCCTTCAACTCGACGCGCGTGATCTTGGTGCCCCACGGTTGGGTCGCGGCATCGAGCACGTGCAACAGGCGATCATTGATTTCGTCGCGCTTCGACAAGGTCTCGTCGAGGTCGAGCGCACCGATGGCGGTGCGGATATTGGTCATCGCCATGTTGGTGACGGCGGCCTGGAGGTTTTGCACTTCGTATGCGGCCTTGGCCGCCTGCAGCACCTGATAAAAAACGATGCCGTCGACCGTAACCGAAGCATTGTCCTTGGTGATGACGTCCTGGCTCGGAATTTCGAATACGGTCTCTTGCACGTTGATCTTGTGACCGATGGAATCGATGAACGGCACGATCAGGTTGAGGCCCGGCATCAGGGTCGTGCGGTAGCGGCCGAAGCGCTCGACCGTCCACTGATAGCCCTGCGGCACGGTTTTGACGCCCGCGGCGATGACGGCGAGCGTGAGAACGACCAGCGCAACGAGGAAGACGAGCGATTCCATGATACCTCCCGGACAGAGCCTTGGCGCCGGGGGATCATAGCATCAAAACGGCGCATGGAACCGCAAGGCCCCGGGCTTGCGCCCGGGGCCTGCTTGATCGTTAACGAATTGACGAAGGGCCGGCGCGGGCCGCCGCGCACCTTGCCTATTCCGCCGCCACCTGGGCCGGCGCTTCCGACACTTCCTCGAGCTGCGGCTCGAGGCGGCGCTTGAGCATGCGGTCGAAGCGGTCGAGGTAGAGGTAGATCACCGGCGTGATGTAGAGCGTCAGGAGCTGCGAGACGCAGAGGCCGCCGACCACGGCGACGCCGAGCGGCTGGCGCAGTTCGGCGCCGGCGCCGGTGCCGAGCGCGATCGGCAGCGTGCCGAAGATCGCGGCGAAGGTCGTCATCATGATCGGGCGGAAACGCAGGCTGGCGGCTTCGCGGATCGCGGCCTCCGCCGACAGGCCGACGCGGCGGCGCTCGATGGCGAAGTCGATCATCATGATCGCGTTCTTCTTGACGATGCCGACCAGCATGACGATGCCGATCATGGCGATGACCGACAGGTCCATCTTGAACAGCAGCAGCGTCAGGATGGCGCCGATGCCGGCCGACGGCAGGCCAGAGATGATGGTGATCGGGTGGATGAAGCTCTCGTAGAGAATGCCGAGCACAACATAGGCGGCGAAGATCGCGGCGAGGATGAGCACGCCCTGCCCGCGCAGCGAATCCTGGAACACCTGCGCAGTGCCCTGGAATCCGGTGGTGATCGAGGCCGGCAGGCGCTCGTCACGCTCCAGCTTCTGGATGGAGTCGACCGCCTGGCCGAGCGAGGTGCCGGGCTGCAGGTTGAACGAGATCGTCACCGCCGGCTGCTGGCCCTGGTGGTTGACCTGCAACGGGCCGACGGTGCGCACGAAATGCGTGACCGCCGACAGGGGCACCGAAGTGCCGCTCGACGTCTTGAGGAAGATGCGGTCGAGGTCGTTGGCGCCGGTCTGATACTCCGGCAGGCTCTCCAGGATGACCTGGTAGTCGTTGGCCGGGGTGTAGATCGTCGCCACCTGGCGCGTGCCGAAGGCGTTGTAGAGCTCCTGGCGGATCTGGTCGATCGTGAAGCCGTAGACGCCGGCCTTCTCGCGGTCGACTTCGACGGTGACCTGCGGGTTTTTCACGTAGAGGTCGGTGGTGACGTCGAGCAGGCCCGGGATCTTGGCGATCTTGTCGCGCATTTCCGGCGCCAGCTTGTACAGCGTGTCGGTATCGTTCGACTGCATCGTGTACTGGTACTGGCTCTTGGACGGGCGGCCGCCGAGATTGATGTTCTGGATCGGCTGCAGGAAGAGCTGCATGCCGACGACCTGCCCGGCATTGCGGCGCAGGCGCGCAATGATGGTCTGCGCGCTGTCGCGCTCGCTGCGCGGCTTCAGCGCGACCAGCATGCGGCCGCTGTTGACCAGCGAGTTCGGGCCGCCATTGCCGACCGTCGAATTGACGTAGTCGACCGCCGGGTCCTTGCGGATGATGTCGGCCACCTTGCGCTGGTGCTCGACCATCGCCGCATAGGAGATGTCGCTGCGCGCCTCGGTGATGCCGCTGAGATAACCGGTGTCCTCGATCGGGAAAAAGCCCTTCGGCACGATGATGTAGAGCCAGACCGTGGCGATGATGGTCAGGAACGTCACGCCGAGCATGATCGACTTGTAGGCCAGCACCCGCTCGAGCGACCACTCGTAGAAGCGCAGCACGCGGTCGAAGGCGTATTCGAACGAGCGCAGCACGACGTTGAGTTTCTCCTCCTCGCCCGGACGGTGGCCGCGCAGCACGCGGGCGCACAGCATCGGCGTCAGCGTCAGCGACACGAAGCCCGAGACGATGATGGCGACCGACACGGTCACGGCGAATTCGCGGAACACGCGCCCGACCATGCCGCCCATCAGCAGCACCGGGATGAACACGGCGATCAGCGAGAAGGTGATCGACACGATCGTGAAGCCGATTTCTCGCGCGCCCTTGAGCGCCGCCTCGAACGGCCGCATGCCGCCCTCGATGTGGCGGACGATGTTCTCCAGCATGACGATGGCGTCGTCGACCACGAAGCCGACCGACAGGGTCAGCGCCAGCAGCGTCATGTTGTTGATGGAGAAGCCGAACAGGTACATGGCGGCGCAGGTGCCGACCAGCGAGATCGGCACGGCGAGCGCCGGGATGATGGTCGCCGACACTTTGCGCAGGAACAGGAAGATCACCATGATGACCAGCGCGATGGCGATGGCGAGCGTCTCCTGCACGTCGTGCACGGCGTCGCGGATCGAAATCGAGCGGTCGAACAACGGCGCCATGCTGATCGACGGCGGGATCTGCGCGCGCGCCGTCACCAGCGCGTTTCGCACCAGATCGACGACCTCGACGGTGTTGGCGTCGGGCTGGCGCTGGATGGCGAGCACGATGGCGCGGGCGTCGTTGAACCAGGTCGCGACCTTGTCGTTCTCGACGCTGTCGATGACGCGGGCGACCTCGCTGAGCTTGATCGGCGCGCCGTTGACGTATTTGACGACGACCTCGCGATAGTCGGCAGCGCGGCGCATGGCGCTGGTCGCAAGCAGCGTCAGCGACTGTTGCGGACCGTCAAGCGTGCCGACCGGGGCTGCGGAGTTCGCTTTGGCGACGACGTTGCGGATATCGTCGAGCGAGATGTTGCGCGCCGCGGCGGCGGCCGGGTCGACCTGGACGCGGACGGCGAATTTCTGCGCGCCGTAGACCGACACCTGGGCAACGCCGCTGAGCTGCGAGAGCTGCGGCGCCAGCACGGTTTCGGCGTAGTCGTCGATCACCGAGAGCGGCATGGTGTCGGAGCGCATCGACACGTAGAGCACCGGGAAGTCGCCCGGATTGACCTTGCGGAACGACGGCGGCGTCGTCATTTCGACCGGCAGCTTGCGCTGCGCGGTGGTGAGCGCCGTCTGCACGTCGAGCGCCGCGCCGTCGATGTTGCGGTTGAGGTCGAACTGGATGGTGATCGAGGTATTGCCCGACGACGACGACGACGTCATCGAGGAAATGCCGGCGATGGTCGAGAGCTGGCGCTCGATCGGCGACGCGACCGAGGCCGCCATGGTCTCGGGCGAAGCGCCCGGCAACGTCGCGGTGATGCGAATGGTGGGGAAGTCGACGGCGGGCAAGGCCGCAACCGCGAGCAGACGATATCCGAAAACGCCGAGGACAATGACCGACGCGATCATCAAGGTGGTCAGCACCGGCCGGCGGATGCAGACTTCGGAGATATTCATGCTGTTGAGCCCGCTCGCCCTGTCCTGATGATCGCCCGCCGTTCGATGTCGCCGAAGCCGGCCTTAGCTCGCTTCCGCCTTGTCCTTCTGCGCGACCGGCTTGTTGCCGGGACGCGGACTGATCTTGCTGCCGTTCGACAGTTGCAACTGGCCGTCGGTGACGACGGTCTCGCCGCCCTTAAGGCCCGAGGTCACGACCGACAGATCGCCGATCTGACGCTCGACCTTGATCGGCTGCACCTTGGCCTCGTCGCCGTCGACGACGAAAACGAAGCTGCCGGCCTGGCTGACTTGCACCGCGGTCGACGGCACGACCACCGCCTCCTCGCTGCGCAAGGTCATCTCCGCCGTCACCAGCGTGCCCGGCCACAACAGTTCGTCGGTGTTCGGCATCGTCGCGCGCAAGGTCGCCATGCCGGTGGTCGGGTCGACGGTGTTCTCGATCATCGACACCTTGCCTTCGGCGCGCTTGGCCTGACCCGGGATCATCACCTGCACCGAGGCGGTGCCGGCCGAGATCGCATCGCGGATTGCCGGCAGGTTCTTCTGCGGCACGGTGAAGGAGACATAGACCGGCGCCATCTGGATGATGGTCGCCATCGGCTGCGTATCGGCCTGGCGCACGAAGTTGCCGGCCTTGACGTTGGCGGCGCTGATCAGCCCGGTGATCGGCGCGGTGACGTCGCAGTACGAACGCTGCGCCTTGAGATTGTCGAGCGTGCCCTGATCGGACTTGATCGCGGCGGTGTAGATGTCGGCCTGGGTCTTGGCGTTGTCGAGATTAGTGACAGGCGTCGCGCCCTTGCCGACCAGATCGGTGTAGCGCGTCACGTCGCGCTGCGCGCCGGCGAGTTGCGCCTTGTCGCGGGCGATGTTGCCTTCGGTCACCGCGATCAGCGCTTCCGTAACGCGGCAGTCGAGCGTGAACAGGTTGTCGCCCTTGGTAACATGCGCGCCGTCGGCGAAATGGACGCCGGTGATGGTGGTATCGACGCGCGCCTTAAGGGCGACGCTGGCGATCGGGGTGACGGTTCCCAAGGCATCGAGACGAACCGGAACCTGCTTGCGCTCGGCCTTGCCGATCTCGACCGGCACGGCGCGCGAAGCCGGCGCGCGCGCCCCCTGCGCATGGGCGTCGCCCTTGTCAGCAGTCCAGAATCCCTTGGTGAGCACCGCGACGCCGATCAAGGCGAGCACGGCCACGCCAAAAAGCCATTTGCGTTTCGTCATTCGCGTTCTTCGTTCGCCCGGGTTGCATTGCCCCACCCCCCGGGACGTTCTCCCTCTGCACGGCGCAAATCCCGCCGAAATCACGGACTTTGGCGCCGCGCTGGGCGCCTGTGTATCATATTAACGGGCGTTATGGCACTTCCCTGCGGCGGTCTGGTAAAGAGCCGAAACTATTTATTTTGCCCGCGTTTATGTGCTCTTTACGCCGCAGACCGCAAAACACACCCGCCGGAACCATCCGCAATGCGAATAGCCACCTGGAACGTCAACTCGATTCGCCAGCGCCTCGACAGCCTTCAGGCCTGGCTGAAGGAGCGGGCGCCGGACATCGTCTGCCTGCAAGAGATCAAGTGTCAGGACGATGCTTTCCCGCGAGAGACCTTCGAGGCCATGGGATATAACGTCGCAGTCCATGGCCAGAAGACATTCAACGGCGTGGCGCTGTTGTCCAAACTGCCCTTCGACGAAGTCGCTCCCGGCCTGATCGGCGACGAAGCCGACGTTCAGGCGCGCTTCCTCGAAGCGCTGGTCTCGACCAAAGGCGGCGTCGTGCGCGTGGTCAGTCTCTACCTGCCCAACGGCAACCCTGCCCCCGGCGACAAATACGATTACAAGCTGCGCTGGATGGACCGGCTGATCGCGTTCGCGCGCGAGCGTCTCAAGCTCGAGGAGCCGCTGGTGCTCGCCGGCGATTACAACGTCATCCCCGCGCCACTCGACGCCAAGCGTCCAGAGGTCTGGACCAATGACGCGCTGTTCCTGCCGCAGACGCGCGAGCGTTTCCGCGCGCTCATCAATCTCGGCTTCACCGACGCGATCCGGGCGGTCAACGACGACGGCGGTGTTTACAGCTTCTGGGATTATCAGGCTGGCGCCTGGCAGAAGAACGACGGCATTCGCATCGATCATCTGCTGCTATCGCCGCAGGCCGCCGACCGGCTCACCGATGCCGGCATCGACAAGCACGTCCGCTCCTGGGACAAGCCCTCGGATCACGTGCCGGTCTATGTCGATCTGGATATCGGCCGCTGAGAGAGCGAGACCGGCGCGCTACTCGCGCCGGCTTTCCATCCAGCGCTTGAGATAGACGAGCGCCAAAGCGCGTTCGTCCTCGGTCGACTGCGCATAGGCGCTGTCATAGAGCTTGGCGACCCAGGTCTCGTCGGGACTGGCGCGCGAGGCGTCCCGCGCCAGGGTCAGCCACATCAGGCCGCGAGCCGCCTGCCGCGGCACGTGGTCGCCCGAAAACAGCATGGCCCCCAGCATCGCCTGCGACTTGCACTGGCCTTTCTGGGCCGACAGGCCGAACCAGCGCGCCGCGGTGCGCGGATCGTGCGGCGCACCGGTACCGTTGAGATAGAGCCGCGCCAGATAATACTGCGCGTCGGCGTCGCGGAAATACGAGGCGGCGTAATCGAACATCTGCCGCGCCCGTTCCGGCTCGGCCTTGATCTTCGTGTTCGGAATGCCCTCGAGATAATAGTGGCCGAGCGCGACGAAAGCCGAGGCGACGAAGCGCGACTGCGGCCCGTCCGGATTGTCGTCGGCGTGATTGGCCGCGATGCTGCGGAAGTATTCGAAAGCCTTGAGATCGTCCTGCGCGACGCCGTCGCCGGCCTGGTACATGCGGCCAAGCTTCCACTGTGCCACGGCGTGGCCGCGCTCGGCTGCATATTCGAGGGAATGCAGCGCCTTTTCCTTGTCGCCGGTCTTGAGCCAGTGCGCGCCCGAGCGGAACGCCTCGTCCATCGACTTCAGGGCCGAGGGCGGCGCCGCGACGACATCGTCGTCCGACTTGGTGCCGTCGAAGGCGAGCGACGGCGCGGCCACGATCGCGAGCGTCAGACCAAGGCCGAGCGTTGCAACGCGTAAGTATGCGTCAGCCGTCCGCATAGCACTCCTTCTCGGCCGCGCCGCCCGGATGCGTCACCGCCCCGTCGACCGCAGGACCGACCTGCTGTGCGTACTTCCACAGATAACCGGAGCCGAAATGCGTCTCGCGCGGCTTCCAGTCCTTCTTGCGCGCGTTGAGTTCGTCGTCCGTCAGCTTGACGTCGATGGTGCCGTTGACGGCGTCGATCGAGATGATGTCGCCGTCCTTGATGAGCGCGATCGGACCGCCGACCGCCGCCTCGGGGCCGACATGGCCGATGCAGAAGCCGCGCGTCGCGCCGGAGAAACGGCCGTCGGTGATCAGCGCCACCTTGCCGCCCATGCCCTGGCCGTACAGCGCCGCCGTGGTCGACAGCATTTCGCGCATGCCCGGACCGCCGCGAGGACCTTCGTAGCGGATGACGAGAACCTCGCCTTCCTTGTACTGCTTGTTCTTCACGGCTTCGAAGCAGGCTTCCTCGCCGTCGAAGCAACGTGCCGGACCGGTGAATTTCAGTTCGCTCATGCCGGCGACCTTCACGATCGCGCCCTGCGGAGCCAGATTGCCCTTGAGACCGACGACGCCGCCGGTGACCGTGATCGGCTTGTCCGCCGGACGCACGACGTCCTGGTTCGGATTCCACTTCACCGACTTCAGGTTCTCGGCAATGGTACGCCCGGTCACAGTCATGCAGTCGCCGTGAAGAAAACCGTTGTCGAGCAGGGTTTTCATCAACAACGGGATGCCGCCAACCTCGAACATGTCTTTGGCGACATAACGGCCACCCGGTTTCAAATCTGCGACGTAAGGAGTCTTTTTGAAGATTTCGGCGACATCAAAAAGCGTGAATTCGATACCGGCTTCATGCGCGATCGCCGGCAGATGCAGCGCAGCATTGGTCGAACCGCCGCTCGCCGCGACCACCGCGGCCGCATTTTCCAACGCTTTGCGCGTGACGATGTCGCGCGGCCGCAGATTGAGCTGCAGCAGTTCCATGATCTTTTCGCCGGCCAGCGCGCAGAACTTGTCGCGGATTTCGTAAGGCGCCGGGGCGCCGGCCGAATACGGCAGCGCCAGACCAATAGCTTCCGACACCGTCGCCATGGTGTTCGCGGTGAACTGGGCACCGCAGGCGCCGGCCGACGGGCACGCCACCTGCTCCATGGCGTCGAGATCTTCGTCCGACAGCGCGCCGACCGAATTCTTGCCGACGGCTTCGAACATGTCCTGCACCGTGATCGGCTGGCCCTTCCAGGAACCGGGCAGGATCGAACCGCCATAGATGAAGATCGACGGCACGTTCATGCGCACCATCGCCATCATCATGCCGGGCAGCGACTTGTCGCAGCCGGCAAGGCCGATCAGCGCGTCATAGCCATGGCCGCGCATGGTCAGTTCGACGGAGTCGGCGATGAGGTCGCGCGAGGGCAGCGAGGCGTACATGCCGGCATGACCCATGGCGATGCCGTCGGTCACGGTGATGGTACAGAACTCGCGCGGAGTGCCGCCGGCCGAGGCGACGCCCTTCTTGGCGGCCTGCGCCTGGCGCATCAGCGAGATGTTGCAGGGGGCGGCCTCGTTCCAGCAGGAGGCCACGCCGACGAAGGGCTGGTGGATCTGCTCCTTGGTCAGGCCCATCGCGTAGTAATAGGAACGGTGCGGCGCACGGGCCGGACCCTCGGTCACGTGCCGGGAAGGCAGTCGCGATTTGATATTGGTCTTGGCGTCCATCGGTCCTTCGGGCCCCCGCCCCTTCCAGCGCCGCCAGTTGCGTTCCGGCCGGCTTTGTCGGCCCCCGCGGAAAGCTTCGATTCCGGTCCTGGCAGCCCCAAAACGAGACACCCGGCAGTCACGAAATCCGAAACTCCCGCAACGGCTTGCGCCGCAACTTGGAGGCCTTCGATGTGGTTGAAGGGTATGGCCAAATCGCGGCGTGGCGAGCCATCATTGGCCGCGACAGCTTGATTGTTTCTTAAGTGTTGCAAGCCGGACACAGAAACTTCCGCCGCCGGCGGCTTTAAAGAACCAATGTCCCCTCGCCTGGCCCGCCAATTCTTCGACCGCTCCGTGCATGAGGTTGCGCCCGAACTGATCGGCGCCACGCTGCTGGTGGGCGGCGCCGGCGGCATCATCGTCGAGGTCGAGGCCTACCATCACACGGACCCGGCGGCGCACAGCTACCGGGGCCCGACCCCGCGCAATGCCGTGATGTTCGGCCCTCCCGGCTTTGCCTATGTCTACCGGTCCTATGGCATCCACTGGTGCCTGAACTTCGTCTGCGAGGCCGAAGGCTCGGCCAGCGCCGTGCTGATCCGGGCGATCGAGCCGACGGCAGGGCTGGCGGCCATGCGGCGCCGGCGCGGCCTGCCGGACGAGCGCGCCCTGTGCTCCGGCCCCGGCAAGCTTTGCGAAGCGCTCGGCGTCACGATCAAACACAACGCCCTACCGCTCGACCGACCGCCGTTCGACCTGCGGGCCCGCGCTGGGTCGCCTGAGATCGTGACCGGCCCGCGCATCGGCATCACCAAGGCGGTCGAGCACCCCTGGCGCTATGGCCTAAAAGGGTCGAGGTTTTTGAGCAAGCCGTTCAAGGCTTGACGCGGAAAGCCGGCTTGAAGCCGAGCTCGCGTTTGGCTTTCTCGCTCGACAGTGCCGGATCGTCGTCGGCGACGTTGTAGATGCCCGGCCGCCCCTTGGTCAGCGCCAGCGCGGTCGCCTGGGCGGCGGCATCGATATGCACGGCCGGCGGTCGCGACGGACCGCCGGGCGACCAGGTGCCCGGGCCGTAGAAGAAACCGTAACGCAGCACGACGCCTTCCGGCAGCGACAGCACCGCGGTTTCGAGCGCGTTGACGCCGTCGATCGTCGTGGCGGCGGCGCCCTCGGCCGGCGCCAGCGGATCGGTTTCGACATGCGCGCGCGGACCCGGCTTGTACAGCCAGGCGACGCTCTGCGCGATCATGCGGCGGACCCCTGCCGACTTGGCGGCAGCAACGAGTTTGGCGGTGCCTTCGGCGCGGATACGCGCGTTGCGCTTGAGGCCCTCTTCGTATTGCGGCGTACCGGGCGCGAAAGCGAGATCGGTGAGCTGATGAATGATGACGTCCGGCTTTGCAACGACGACGGCATCATGCAACGCCGTGGCGTTGAATACGTCGACGACGACGGCTTGCGCCCCGAGCTTGGCAACGGCTTCGGCCTTGTCGGCCGAGCGGGTCGTCCCGACGACGGTGTGACCGACGGCGAGCAGCAATGGCGTCAGACGCCGACCAATGGCACCGCCGGCGCCGGCAAAGAACACTTTCATGCCGGCGATCTCAGCAGCGCTTTGGGGTCAAAAAGTGGACAAGCCGTATATTTGTGCGTTGGAACAACAGCGCGCGGCTGTAGGTCCACCACACGAAGCCGGCGACTGCCGGCTACTCCGCGCCCTTGAGCCGCTCGATCGCCTCGGCGATCTTGGTCTTGCGGGCCAGCGCTTCCTCGCGCTTGGCCCTCTCCTCCTCGACCACCTCGGGTTCGGCGCGCTCGACGAATTTCGGATTGCCGAGCTTCTTCTCGACGCGGTCGATATCGTCCTCGGCCTTCTTCATTTCCTTGGCGAGGCGCGCGCGCTCGGCGGCGATATCGATGACGCCGATGAGCGGCAGCGCCACCAGATCGCCGCGCACCACGAGCTGCGCCGAGCCCTGCGGCGGCGTCGCCGCCGCCGACATCTCCGACACGCGGGCAAGCCGCTTGATGAACTCGGCCCAGCGTTCGGCGCGCGCCTGCGTCTCGGCCGAGACACCCGAGAGCACCAGCGGGATGTTGACGTTGATGTTCATCTCGGCGCGGATCGAGCGGATCGCGGTGATGAGATCGATCACCCAGCCGATCTCGGCCTCCGCCTTGTCGTCGGTGAGGCCCTCGAGCTTCGACCATGGCGCCAGCGCCAGCAACGTCTCGCGTTGCGGGCCCTGCTCCGCCGTCACCCGCCACAGCTCTTCGGTGATGAAGGGCATGAACGGATGCAGCATCTTGATGATTTCATCGAGCGCCCAGGCGGCCGTGGCGCGGGTCTCGGTCTTGGCCGCGCCGTCCGGGCCGGTCAGCAGCGGCTTCGACAGTTCGACATACCAGTCGCAATAGACGTTCCAGACGAAGCGATAGGCCGCGTTGGCGGCTTCGGCGAACTTGAACTCGCCGAGCGCGGCGGTGACTTCGTCCAGCGCCTTCTGCGTCTCGTGCGCGATCCAGCGGTTGAGCACTTCCTTGGCGGATTTCGGATCGAAGCCGGCGACGCGCGCCGCGCCGTTGAATTCGACGAACCGCGCAGCGTTCCACAGCTTGGTCGCGAAGTTGCGGTTGTTCTCGACGTCCTGCGGGCCGAGGCGGATATCGTGCGACGGCGCGACGTTGCGCATCAAGGTGAAGCGCAGCGCGTCGGCGCCGAACTCGTCGATGATGCCGAGCGGATCGACGACGTTGCCCTTGGACTTCGACATCTTGGCGCCGGACGCATCGCGCACCAGGCGGTGGATGTAGATGTCCTTGAACGGGATCTGCGGCGCGCCCTTGTCGTCCTTCATGAAATGAAGGCCCATCATCATCATGCGGGCGACCCAGAAGAAGATGATGTCGAAGCCGGTGACCAAGGTATTGGTCGGATAGAAGCGCGCGAGCTCCTTGGTCTTGTCCGGCCAGCCGAGCGTCGAGAACGGCCACAGCGCCGACGAGAACCAGGTGTCGAGCACGTCCTCGTCGCGCTTCAGCGCAGTTCTGCTGCCATAGTGCTTGTCGGCCTCGGCTTGCGCCTCGGCTTCGCTCTCGGCGACGAAGACCTTGCCGTCGGGCCCGTACCACGCCGGAATCTGATGGCCCCACCAGAGCTGGCGCGAGATGCACCAGGGCTGGATGTTTTCCATCCAGTTGAAATAGGTCGCTTCCCAGTTCTTCGGCACGAAGGCCGAGCGGCCGTCGCGCACCGCGGCAATCGCCGGCTTCGCCAGTTCATGGGCGTTGACGTACCACTGGTCGGTGAGGAACGGCTCGATGACCACGTTGGAGCGGTCGCCATGCGGCACCGACAGGCCGTGCGGCTCGATCTTTTCGACCAGGCCCTTCTCCTCGAGACGCGCCACCAGCGCCTTGCGCGCGGCGAAACGATCGGAGCCGTGCATCGCCAGCGTTGCATCGAGATCGGCGGAGGCCGGCACGCCGGCCATGAAAGCCTCGTTGCCCTGCAACGCCAGCTTGGCCTCGACACTGAAGATATTGATCTGCGCCAGATTGTGCCGCTTGCCGACCTCGAAGTCGTTGAAGTCGTGCGCCGGCGTGATCTTCACCGCGCCCGAGCCCTTCTCCGGGTCGGAATATTCATCGGCCACGATCGGAATGCGGCGGCCGACCAGCGGCAGGATGACGTTCTTGCCGACCAGCGCCTTGTAGCGCTCGTCGTCGGGATGCACGGCGACGCCGCTATCGCCCAGCATCGTCTCCGGACGCGTGGTGGCGACGACGATATAGGTCGAGGGATCTTCCGGATTGAAGGTCTTGCCTTCGAGCGGATAGCGCAGATGCCAAAGCGAGCCCTTGGTCTCGACCGGCACGACCTCGAGATCCGAGATCGCGGTCAAAAGCTTGGGATCCCAATTGACCAGGCGCTTGTCTTTATAGATCAGGCCCTCGCGATAAAGCTCAACGAAAACTTTAAGAACGGCCTTGGACAGGCCCTCGTCCATGGTGAAGCGCTCGCGCGACCAGTCGCAGGACGCGCCAAGGCGCTTGAGCTGATTGACGATGGTGCCGCCCGACTCCGCCTTCCAGGCCCAGACCTTCTCCAGGAACTTGTCGCGGCCGATCTCGCGGCGCGACGGCTCCTGCCGCTCCATCATTTGCCGCTCGACCACCATCTGCGTCGCGATGCCGGCATGGTCGGTGCCCGGCTGCCACAGCACGTCCTTGCCGCGCATGCGCTCGAACCGGCACAGCACGTCCTGCAACGTGTTGTTGAGGGCGTGGCCCATGTGCAGCGAGCCTGTGACGTTCGGCGGCGGGATGACGATGGCGTAGGTCTCGGCCCCGGCCCGTTCCGGCCGGCCGGCCTTGAAGGCGCCCACGTCCTCCCAAGCCTTCGAAATGCGGCCTTCGACGTCGGATGGCTGATAAGTCTTGTCAATCATGCGGTTTTGGGGGTCGGAATTCGTTTCGTGCGATGCGATTGGGCGGGTAGAAAGCCTGCCACGCCACCGGGTGTCAACATTGACCGACCTCTCCTCGCCCGCCACCCCGCCACCGGCGGGCAACGCCACCAGAGCCATTGCCCTGCTCGCGACCGCGTCCTTCGCGGCGCAGGCCATGGTGCGCTCGACCGACTCGCTGCTGCCGCAGATCGCCGCCGACCTCAACGCCACGGTCGGCGCCACCTCGATCATCGTCACGCTCTACCTCCTGGCGCACGGCTCGGTGCAGCTCGTGGTCGGAACGATCGGCGACCGCTACGGCAAGTACCTGTGCGTGACGCTGGCCGCCGGCTTCGCCGCCGTGATGGTCGTCGCCTGCGGGCTCGCCACCAGCCTGCCGGCGCTGGTCGCGGCGCGTGTCATCTGCGGTCTGGCCACCGGCTGGATCATTCCGCTGGCCATGGCCTTCATCGGCGATGTCATCCCGATGGAGCGCCGTCAGCAGGTGCTCGGCACCTTCCTCTCCGGCCAGATCCTCGGCCAGATGTTCGGCCAGGCCGCCAGCGGCGTGCTCGGCGATTATTTCGGCTGGCGCAACGTGTTCTTCATCCTCGCCGCGCTGCTCGCCGCCGCCACGGCGTGCCTGGTGTTCGAACTGATCCGCAATCCGATCACCCGTTCACACCACTCTTCCGGCAAAGGCGGCCCCGGACTGGTTGAGGGTTACAAGATCGTTCTGAGTTCGTCCTGGGCGCGCAAAGTCGTCTTCGCCGCCTTCGTCGAAAGCGCGGCCATGTTCGGCGCGCTGACCTATGTCGGCGCCTACCTGCACAGCCGCTTCGACGTTTCGTTCACGCTGGTCGGCCTCTTCGTTGGCGCCTTCGCCATTGGCGGGCTGGCCTACAGCCTGTCGGTCCGCGTCATGGTGCGCAGGCTCGGCCAAATCGGCTTGTCACGCACCGGCGGCCTCATGCTGTGCGCCTCGTTCCTGCTGCTCGCCTTCACCCCGCACTACGCGCTGGCGCCGCTCGCCACCGCCGGCATCGGGCTCGGCTTCTACATGCTGCACAATACGCTGCAGGTGAACGCCACGCAGATGTCGCCGCAGGCGCGCGGCACGGCGGTCGCGATCTTCTCGTCGGCGCTCTACCTGGGGCAAACCGCCGGCGTCGCGGTGTTCGCGGTCATTTACGACCACTTCACCGCCGTGCCGACCTTCGTCATCGCGGCCGCGTCGCTGCTTTGGCTGGGATTATGGATATCGCGGCATCTCAAGCGGCACGCCGCACTCGGCGTATAATTACCTGCCGCCGCGCGAGACGCGTTCGATCTCGGCGCGCACGATGCGCTCGACAAGACCCGGCAGGTTGTCGTCGAGCCAGCTCTTCAGCATCGGCCGCAACATCTCCTTCACCAGATCTTCCAGCGTGCGGGCATTGTTGCCGAGCACGGTGTTGGCGAGCGAGTGGAACGCGCTGTCGACTGCCGAGCGCGTCGCATTCGACAACAGTCCCCGGTCGATTGCCGACGGCGGCGATGGATCGGCCGGCTCGGCCGCCCCTTCGGCGAAGACAACGTCGGACGCGGCGTCGATGCGGCGAAAACTCTGCGCCGCGGGTGACGGCGTCGCCATTGCCTCGGTCAGATCGAGGACATCGGCGGCCGGCGGCGCGGGCGGAGGTGGCGGCGGCGCCACTGCCTCGGGCGGCTTGGGCGCCGGCTTCGGCGCAGCATCCATGCTGGCCAGCATGGCGTCGACATCGGCCTGATTGTTGGCCGGCTTCGGCGGTGGCGGTGGTGGCGGCGCGGGCTTGGCCGCGACCGGCGGCGGCGCGGGGACAGGCTTCGGCGGTGGTGGCGGCGCAGGCGCAGCGACCGCAGGCTTGGCAGCCTTGCCGGTGTCCTCATCCGCAATGATGCGCCGGATGGAGGCGAGAATCTCCTCCATCGAAGGCTCTTGAGCCTTGGCCGGTTGGTTCATTACGGGACCCCGAACACCGTCCTTGCAGACGACAGATGCTGACACGTCACCGCGCAGCCGCGATGCGGCGGCGAATCGTCAGTATCTATCGTTTATACGACACCGCGGCGGTGCGAGGCAGCCGGAAAAGCTCGGCAGGACAATCAACTGTGGACACCAGCATCGCCGAATGTACGGGGTTCCCTGCTGATGCCGAATCAAAGCGCCGCCCACGAGGAGCGGCGCTAAGCTTTTACTGCTGGCCCGTCGGTTCCTATTTGCCGTCCGGCGTGCGCACGCCGGCCCAGCTATCGCGGACCTGATCGTAATGCACCTCGGCCTTGTAGGAGGTCACGTGCAGGCCGAGCACCTGCGGCGACAACCGGCCGACCGCGGCCAGGAGGCTGTAGGACGCCACGACACGGTCGCGCTGCGCCGACACCAGCGACACGCGGGCATTCACCAGCGCCTGCTGCGCGTTCAAGACGTCAAGCGTGGTGCGCTGACCGACGCGCGCTTCTTCGCGCACGCCGTTGAGCGCGATTTCCGACGATTGCACCTGCGCCGTCGTCGCTTCGATATTGCCCTTGGCGGCTTCGAGCTGGCCCCAGGCTTGCACGATGCCTTGGCGCACCTGGTCACGCGCCGTGTCCATGTCGATGCGGCGCTGGCCGAGCGTCTCCTTGCTCTGGCGGATCAGCGAATACTCCGAACCGCCCTGATAGATCGGCACGCTGAGCGTACCGAGCACCGAGGCGTTGTAGCTTTCCATGGTCGAAAGGTTGCCCACGCCGAGATAGTTCTTGGTGAAGTTGCCCTGCACCGACACGGTCGGATACAGCGCGCCTTCGGCCACCTTCACCGCCTGCTGCGCGACATCGATATTGAACTGCGCGCTGGTGATCGACGGATGAATGGCGCTGCCCGTCGAGACCGCGGCCGCCAGATTGCCTGGCGAAAAGCGATCGACGGGCGATGCCGCCGCCAGCTTGCCCGGCTCGACGCCGATCACCTGACGGTACACCGCGGCCGACGTCTTGTAGTTCGATTCCGCGGTCAGCACCGAGGAACGGCCGGAGGCGAGCGAAGCTTCCGACTGCGCGACGTCGGTGCGCGTCACTTCGCCAACATTGAAGCGATCGCGCGTCTGCCGAAGCTGCTCCTGCAGCACTTCAACGTTGCGCCGCTGCAGGTCGAGGATGGCGGTATCGCGCAGCAGGTTCATGTAGGCGGTCGCCGCGTTCAGCAGCACCGTCTGCTCGGTCGAACGCAAGGTCTCGCGAGCGGCAAGCACCTGTGCCTCGGCCTGGCGCGTGCGGTTCGCGGTCTGGAAGCCATTGAACAGCGTCTGCGAAATCGTGGTGCCGAGGCTGACCGGCGAATTGTAGCCGCTGAGCGTCGAATAGGTTGACGGCGTCGTCGTCGTAACTTTGGTCACGGAGCTGACCGACTGCTGGCCGCCGGTCGCGGTGATCGAGACCTTCGGCCGATAGCCAGCCAGGGCCTGCGGCACGTTTTCATCGGTCGCACGCACGGCGGCGCGCTGGGAGTTCAGCGTTGGATTGTTGACGTAAGTCTGGACGAGAGCCGATTCCAATGTATCGGCCCACGCGGACGGCCACGCCATGACCGCCACAACGCCGGCGACACCGACACTCCGCCCCACACGATAACGCAGCATTCTCGACCCTAACCTTACCCCCCGACGAGCGCCGCTCTCCAACGGCACGAATCGTTTTGCCCCAGTGCTTTACCGGGTGCGACCGGAACAATAGGCACTGCGGAAGCCGGTTAAAACCCCTTCCGCCCCCATCCCCAGAAGAATGCGGGGGGATGGGGCATTTTCGCCACGGTATCCGGTAACGCCGCTCTAGAAAGCGAAAACCTGCGCCTTTGCAAAGCCAGGGAGCAGCGAGGCAGCGGCATCGAAGATGCGGCGGCCACCGAGTTCGGCGCCGCTGCGGCAATACAGCATGGCGCTGCTGGCCGGCGACGTGCCCTCGACACAGGCAAGGAGACCGCCTTCCTTGAGCTGGGTGCAGAACGATCCGGGAAGTTCCTCGACCGCGCCCTCGACCAGAATGGCGTCGTAGGGCGCCGCAGCAGCATAGCCTTGCACCAGCGTGCCGCTGACGACCTGGACATTGGCCGTGCCGGCCAGGGCCGATTTGGCGATCTGCGCGAGCGCGGCATCCTGCTCGAGCGCAACGACTTCGGCGGCGATGCGGCCGATAACGGCGGCCGAATAGCCGGTCGCGGCGCCGACGATGAGGACGCGATCGGTCGATTCGAGCGAGAGAGCCTGAATGAGCTTGGAGAGCACCATCGGCTTCATCAGGCGGCGCGTCGCCGCGCCGGCAGCGGAAAGGCCGAGATCCTGATCGAGATAAGCCAGCGCCTGCGACTTTTCCGGCACGAAGCGTTCGCGCGGAATCTCCAGCATCGCCGTGAGAATGCGGATGTCGGTCACATCGGCGGGGCGGACCTGGCCGTCCACCATGTGGCGGCGGAGGGTGGCAAAGTCGGTCATCAGCTCCTCGATGCGTGCGCAAAAGGCGCAGGCTTTTTGCGGCAAGGTTCGGCAAAAGGCAAGCCAAGCGGACCGGCAAGGGGGCGTTGTCGACCGCGCTTTCGTCCTATATAGGCTGGGGCCGCTTCGGGAGGCTTGGCCTCCCAAATGGCCTCGTGGCGGAGTGGTTACGCAGAGGACTGCAAATCCTTGCACCCCGGTTCGATTCCGGGCGAGGCCTCCACTTTCATTCAGGTCGTCTTCGGGCGGTCACGGCTCCACAGCCGGAACCTTTCGTGCGGCCTTGATGCTTGCAAATCGGAACGGCTTTGTTATAGCCCACCCCGGCAGGCACACCGCCTTGTTCCCGAGTAGCTCAGCGGTAGAGCATTCGACTGTTAATCGAATGGTCGCTGGTTCGATCCCAGCCTCGGGAGCCACTTTCTCTTTCTAGTTCAATACCTTGCAGGCATCAGCAGAAGCTCTTTGTCGGAGCGCATGATGCCGCTCGTCCGGCTTCGTTCCGTGATATGTCCACCCGGCCCTCACCACCCGGCCCGGACGCCATGACCACTCCATCTTCTCCCGTCGTCAGTCCCCTGCTGACCGACCTCTACGAACTCAACATGGTCCAGGCCTATCTGGACAACGGCGAGAACGGCGAAGCCGTATTCGAATTCTTCGTGCGCCGGCTGCCCGCGCGGCGTGGCTTCCTGGTCGCGGCCGGGCTCGAGGACGTCCTGGATTACCTGGAGACCTTGTGCTTCTCGCCGAGTGAGATCGAGTGGCTCAAGAGCACCGGCCGCTTCCGCGACAACTTCCTCGACTACCTGAGAAACTTCCGCTTCACCGGCGATGTCCACGCCATTCCGGAAGGTACGGTGTGTTACCCGCACGAGCCACTGGTCCGCATCACCGCGCCCCTCCCGCAGGCGCAGATCGTCGAGTCGCGGCTCATCAACATCCTGCATTTCCAGACGCTGATCGCCTCGAAGGCGGCGCGCATGGTGCTGGCGGCGCCGGGCAAGATCCTGTCCGACTTCGGGCTGCGCACCGCGCACGGCGCCGAAGCCGGACTCTATTCGGCGCGCGCCAGCTATATCGCCGGCTTCGGCGGTGCGGCCAATGTGCTGGCGGGCGAGCGCTACGGCATCCCGGTGGTCGGCACCATGGCGCATTCCTTCATTCAGGTGCATGACGACGAGGCGGTGGCCTTCGAGACCTTCGCCCGCGCACGGCCGCAGGACGTGATCCTTTTGATCGACACGTACGACACCGCAGCCGGCGCCCGCAAAGTCGTCGAACTGGCGCCGCGGCTGAAGGCCGACGGCGTCGCCGTGCGCGGCGTGCGCATCGATTCCGGCGATCTCATCGCATCGGCGCGTCAGGTGCGCGTCATCCTCGATCAGGGCGGCCTCAAGGACACCGTCATTCTCGTCAGCGGCGGCATCAACGAGGACGTGCTGCAAACGATGATGAAAGAAGCCGCGCCGATCGACGGCTTCGGCATCGGCGTCAATCTCGACGCTTCGATCGACGCGCCGTCGCTCGACTGCGCCTACAAGCTGCAGGAATATAAAGGCACGCCGAAGCGCAAATTATCGGAAGGCAAGCAGACCTGGCCGGGGCGGAAGCAGGTCTTCCGGCGCTATGGCAGCGATGGCCGCATGAGCGGCGACCTGTTGGCGCTCGAAGCCGACAAGGCGGAGGGCGAACCGCTGATCACCCAGGTGATGCGCGCCGGCAAACGTCTGGCGCCGGCTCCAGCCCTGGCGGAGATCCGCGAACGCGCCGCACGCGATCTCGAACGCCTGCCGGAGCCGCTGCAGCAGTTGCAGCCCGACACCGAGTATCCGGTCAAGGTTGCCGACAGCCTCGTCGCGCTGGCCAAGGAAGCCGACGCCAGGACGAAGCGATAGCCTCGCGTTCCGCTCACCCCCGCGAAGGCGGGGGTCCAGTTCTTGAGCAAAGTCTGGGTCCCCGCTTCCGCGGGGACGAGCGGAGAGAAAACGATAAGAGCGTTAAGCCCTTATCCCCGCCCTGTTCCAGCCGCGCAGGCCTTCGCCATAGATCTCGAAACCGGTGTCGGTGACGACCACCGTATCCTCGAGCTTGACGAAGCCCCGCTTTGGATGCGGCAGTGTCGTCTCGACCGAGATCACGGTGCCGGCTTCGAGCGGCAGGTCGGCATCGGTCGCCGGATACGGAATCGGCCCGGTCGCGGTGAGATGCGGCGCTTCGTGGCTGACCAGCCCCATGCCGTGGGCGAGGAAATCGAGCGGCTGATATTTCGACTTCGCGCGCAGCGGCTCGGCAGCCTCATAGATGACCCGTCCGGGCGCGCCGGCCTTGATCGGCTTCATCGCCGCGCGCTGGATCGTCTCGATCTCGGCGAGCATGTCCTGAAGTTCGGCATCGGGCTCGCCGTGGATCGCCATGCGGCAAATGTCGCCGATATAGCCGCGGTACTGGCCGCCGGAGTCGATCGACATGATGTCGCCTTTCTCCCAGCGCTGCTCGGTCGGCGCGCGATTGAGATTGGTGCCGGCGGTGATCAGGCAATATTCGAAGGTGAGACCGCGCCCCACTTCTTCGCGGCGCAGGGCTTCGACGACGTCCGCTTTGGTCGCGCCCGGCGCGGTGTGCTCGATCACGGCCTGCATCGAGGCGAGCACACGCTCGGAAGCCTGCTTGAGCAGCGCCAGCTCCGCCGGCGATTTCTTCAGGCGCTGGCGCTCCATCACATGGACGGCATCGACCCAGTCGGCGTCCGGATAGGCATCGCGCAGCACCTTGGCCGCGTCGTAAGGCAGGAAGGCAAATTCGACGGCCATGCGTTGGATCTTGAAGCCGGCCTTGGCCATGTAGGCGGCGGCCTTCTCCACGGCATCGACCGAGGTGCCGGAATTGGTCTGCGTCTCCGGCACCCATAGCGGCTGCGCCCGCACCTGAAAGCCTTCCAGCCGGTGGCCGATATAGGCCGCCTTCTCCGGCGCGCCCTTGGGATAGACGAAGACCGGCAGATAGCGGCTCAGCCCCGACGCATCCATGTAGTCGAAGAAATTGGCGCGGTGGCCGCCGGTGAAATACTGCGCGTTGTGTTTCGACGTCACGACGATGACGTCGATGCCGGCCTGATCCATCAGCCGGTCAAGGCGGTGGTGATCGAAGGGTATGGCGAGGCCTTGCGCGCCTGCCGCGGCGGCATTGACGTTCATGGGCGATGCTCCCGGTTCCGCGTCGAGGCGCGCGGGTTGCGCAAAGCCTAGCGCCGCGGGGGACCTTTTGGCCACCCCGCCCGCTTCACATCTGCCGTGCCGCCATGATCAGGCCGCGGCGCGGCCCCACAGTTCCTGGCTCGCCAGCCGCGCACCGGCGACCAGCGCTTCCAGTTTCGCCCACATCACGGTCGGATGGACGCGGCGATAGAACGGCCCTTGAGCGAAGCCGCAGTCGGTGCCGCCGATGACATTCTCGCGGCCGACGACTCCGGCCAGGCGCACGATGCGCTCCGCCACCAGCTCCGGGTGCTCGACGACATTGGTCGCGTGACTGATCACGCCGGGAATGAGAACGCGGCCGTCGAGCCTGGCGTTCTTCCACACCTTCCATTCGTGCTCGTGCCGCGGATTGGCGCCTTCGATGACGAAGGCGCCGACCTTGGCCTTGAGGATGATGTCGACGATGTCCTTGAGTGGCACGTCGGAGACATGCGGTCCCGGCCACGATCCCCAACAGACGTGATAGCGGATCTGTTCGGACGGCAATCCCTTGATCGCCTCGTTCATGATCTCGATCTGCTTCTCGAGCCAGCTCTTGTAATCGGCGAAGCTGGCCGGCGGCACCATGCGGTCATAGGTCACGGCCGAGCGCGCGTCGTCGAGTTGCACCACCAGGCCGGCATCGATGATCGCCTTGTATTCGGTGCGCATGGCGCCGGCGATCGCCGATTGCAACTCCTCGTCGGTCTTGTAGTACTCATTCTTGCGATCGGGAATGACGCTGGCCGGCGCCGCGACCGGCAGGAAGGCGTCCGCCACCTTCACCTTGGCCAGCGCCGCCTTGAAGTTCGCGATGTCGCGCGGCAACTCGGCCTGTCCGGAATAACTGATCGGCCCGACGCAGATCGCTTCGGTCGTGGTCGACACCGCTTCCTTGGCATCAAGTTCGGCGTAGAAATCGGCAAACCGCGTGCGGTCGGCACCGCGCTTGAAGGGATTGGCCTTGTCTTCCTTGATCGGCCGGCGCTCGAAACCCGACAGCCGCGTCAGTGCGTACTGCGCCCAGGAGATCGACTTGCCGAACTCGCCGTCGCTCGGCACGTCGATGCCGGTTTTGGCCTGCTGCTCGACGATTGCCGCCACGCTGTCGGTCAGGCAACGCTGGTAAGCCGCTTCGTCATAAGGCTTGCCGCTTTGCACGGAACGCAAGAACTCCTGCAACTCGGGCGGCCGGATCAGGCTTCCGACATGCGTTGTAAGGATGCGATCGGTGCTGCGCTTCATGGAACGTGCCTGCCCTGCTCACTTGTCATTACGCAGAGCTATGAGACGTCACGCAGCGAAATGCAACGGTGGGCATCGCCCAACCGCTCATGGCTCGCAAGCGATTTCGCGGGGCGCCGTTACGCCGCGGCTGTGCGGGCATTCGGCGAGGCGCCGGCCTCGGTCGCCGCCTCGGCACCACCATGGCCAAGCACCAGATCGAGGGAGGCCACTTCGACGCGGTTGCGGCCGTTTTCCTTGGCGAAGTAAAGCGCCTGATCGGCTTGCGACAGCAGTTCGGCAATATCGAGAACCGGCCCATCGCAATGAACCAGCCCAATACTGACGGTCGCCGCGACCGGGCGTCCGTCAACCTCGCAGGCGACATAGGCGAAGGTTTCGCGAATGCGTTGCGCAATGGCGATTGCCTCGCCTGAACGCGTGTCGTGCAGGACCGCCGCAAATTCCTCGCCGCCGATACGACCGAACAGGTCCGACGAACGCATCGACTCGCTCGCGGCGGCAGTGAAGATTTTCAGCACCCGGTCACCTACCGCGTGACCGAAGCGATCGTTGATCGACTTGAAGTGGTCGAGGTCAATGAGCATGACCGCGGCCGGACGCGGATCGGAGCCGTGACGCTTGGCCAGATCAGCCGCGTCCTCGAGAAAGGCGCGGCGGTTGGCGATGCCGGTCAGGGGATCGATCATGGCCGCGGTGCGATGGCGAAGCTCGGTGCGCTCCTTGGCCATCGCCAGCAGGATGAAGGCGATCGAGATGGTGAAGAGCAGCGCCTCGAAGCTCAACACCGTCATCCAGACGCTGTTGAACATCTTGTCGGTCGTCATCGAGAAGGGCAGCAGCGCGACCAGAGGCGTGCGCAGCAAAAACAGCGCGCCATGCGCGAACAGCATAAAGACCGCCGGCCAGCGCGATACCAGTTGCTCCTTGCGGCCACGCCAGAACTCCCAGGCGGTCAGCCACGTATAGGACGTAATGATGGCCGAGGCGATCAGCGCGCGCGCCTCGACGGCGCCCGTGAGGACAGGCAGGCGGCAGACCAGCAGCCACAACACGGCGCCGGTGACGAGATAGACGGGTTCGACCGGGCGGCCGTCGAAAACGCGCGCTCCGGTCCACGTCACAGCGAACGCCGTGAAGAGCAGCGCGTTGGCAAGATCGATGGTCACGATATCTGGCGCCGATCCGTAGAGGCCGAACAGCACGATCGAAGAGGCGCGGATGAGATGGGCAAATCCCCACCACGCGACGGCGCGCACCGCCATGTTCTGGGCCCAAGCGAACAGCAGGAGCAGGCCGAGGATGGCCTCGACATATACTGTGACTTGGAAAAGCGTATTGACGTCGAGATTCATCTCTACCGCTACCCAAACGGACGCGAGACAGACACCGGCTTTGCGGCCATGATCGATCAATACAATCGGCCAATAAAACAACTGGTGAATGTGCGATAGAAATCGGAACCGACCACAAATATGGTTTCGAAGCGGTTTCCGCCGGAAACATATTTGCTCGCAAAGCGAGCCAGACCAGCTGGCCCGGCTGTCAACACCCTGAAAAGCAGAACGAATTTCTCGGCGGCCGGCGGCCTTGTCGCTGGTACAGGGCTCCTCTAGGCTCCCGCTCCGCTCGAGAATCCGACTGGAATGAGAATGCAAACGCGCAACGGCATCATCGACGCCATCGGCAACACTCCCCTGATCCGCCTCAAACGCGCTTCGGAGGCGACCGGCTGCGACATCTACGGCAAGGCCGAATTCATGAACCCCGGCGGCTCGGTCAAGGATCGCGCCGGCCGGCAGATGATCCTGGAAGCCGAGGCCCGCGGTGAGCTGCGGCCCGGGGGCCTGGTGGTCGAATCCACCGCCGGCAACACCGGGATCGGATTGGCGGTGGTCGCCGCCGCCCGCGGCTATCGCACCCTGATCGTCATTCCGGAGACGCAGAGCCAGGAAAAGAAAGACACGCTGCGGCTTGCCGGCGCCGAACTGGTCGAAGTGCCGGCGCTGCCCTACGGCAATCCCAACAATTATCAGCATGTCGGCCGCCGCCTCGCGGAGGAATTGAAGAAGACGGAGAAGAACGGCGTCATCTTCGCCGACCAATGGAATAACCTCGACAACAGCAAGGCGCATTACGTCTCGACCGGGCCGGAGATCTGGAACGACACTAACGGCAAGATCGACGGCTTCATCTGCTCGGTCGGCTCCGGCGGCACGCTGGCCGGCGTCTCGATGTATCTCAAGGAGAAGAAGCCGGGCATCACCATCGGCGTCGCCGATCCGCGCGGCGCCGCGATGTACAATTACTTCGACCACGGCGAAGTCAAATCGACCGAAGGCGGTTCTATCACCGAAGGCATCGGCCTCGGCCGCGTCACCGCGATCGTCGAACAGATGAAGGTGGACAAGGCCTATCTCATTCCGGACGAGGAAGCGGTGCCGATCGTGTTCGAATTGACCGAACACGAAGGCCTGTGCCTCGGCGGCTCGAGCGGCGTCAACATCGCCGGCGCCATCCGCCTCGCCAAGGATCTTGGACCCGGCCACACCGTCGTGACGATGCTGTGCGACAGCGGCGGGCGCTATCAGTCCAAGCTGTTCAACCCGGATTTCCTGCGCTCGAAGAAACTGCCGGTGCCGGACTGGCTGACGCGCAAGACCGACATCAAGCCGCCTTTCGTCTAGGACTTTGCCTTAGGATCTGCGATGCCGACCGAGTGCCTGTTCCGCGACGACTCCTATCGGAAGGATTGCGAGGCGCGCGTCGTGGCGCTGACTGAGCAAGGCGGCATCGTGCTCGACCGCACGGTGTTCTACGCCAATTCGGGCGGCCAGCCGGGCGACACCGGCGCGCTGCTGCTGGCCGACGGCACGCGGCTGGCGATTGCCGACGCGATCTATACCGACAAATCCAAGACCGAGATTGCCCATGTCGCCGCGCCGGGTGCGCCGGCGCTCAAGATCGGCGACGTCGTGCGCGCCGCCATCGACTGGGACAAGCGCTACGGCCGCATGAAGATTCATACGGCTCTGCATCTCCTGTCGGTAGTGCTGCCCTACCCGATCACCGGGGCTTCCGTGGGCGATGTCGACGGCCGCGCCGATTTCGACATTCCCGAAGCCGGCCAGGACAAGGAGGCGATCACGGCGAAACTCGCCGAGATGATCGCGACCGACGCCGCCGTCTCGAGCCGCTGGATCAGCGACGCCGAACTCGAAGCCAATCCCGGCCTCATCAAGTCGATGTCGGTGCGCCCGCCGATGGGCACCGGCCGGGTGCGCCTGATCGAGATCGCGAACCTCGATCTGCAGCCCTGCGGCGGCACCCATGTGCGAACGGTTGGCGAAATCGGCGCCGTGACGGTGACGGGGATTGAGAAAAAGGGCAAACAGAACCGCCGCGTGCGCATCGCGCTGGCCTGAAACACCGGAACGATTGGCGCCGGCGCCGCATTGACGTCTAGAGCAGACAAGGGAATCCCATGGCCGACACTCTTCACAGCAAATGGCTGCGTTCGACTGAATGGCTGGCCGGCCAGCTCGGCAAGCCGAATGTCGCGATTGTCGATGGTTCGTTCTATCTGCCGACGCTGAAGCGCGACGCCAAGGCCGAGTATCAGGCCGCGCACATTCCCGGCGCGGTGTTCTTCGACATCGACCGTATCGCCGACCACTCCAGCGATCTGCCGCACATGTTGCCGGGGCCGAAAGAATTTGCCGACGCGGTCGGCAAGCTCGGCATCAGCGATACCGACACCATTGTCGTCTATGACGGTTCCGGTCTCGGCGGCGCACCGCGCGTGTGGTGGACGTTCCGCATCTTCGGCGCCAAGAAGGTCTATATCCTCGACGGCGGCATGCCGGCCTGGAAGTCCGAGAGCCGGCCCACCGAAGCCGGCGAGGTCAAGCCGGCGGTCAAGACCTTCAACGCCGAGATGGCGACCAACGCCGTCGCCATCACCGACGACGTCTCCATGGCGCTGACCGGCACCGATATCCAGGTGGTCGATGCGCGGCCCGCCGGCCGTTTCGCCGGCCGCGATCCCGAGCCGCGGCCCGGCCTGCGCGCCGGTCACATGCCGGGCGCCTTCAACGTGCCGTCGACCGAACTCGTCGACAATGGCCGGCTGGCCGGCCCGGACAAGATCAAAGCCGCCTTCGACAAGGCCGGCGTCGACCTCGACAAGCCGATCATCGCGAGCTGCGGCTCCGGCGTCTCGGCGGTGATCCTGGCGCTCGGCCTCGATGCCATCGGCAAGCCGCTGCCGCCGGTCTATGACGGCTCCTGGTCGGAATGGGGCTCCCGCCCCGACCTGCCGGTCGTGAAGGACTGACTGAATTATTACCCGGATAATTTGACAAGGTTTTTTTATCCGGGTAATTAGCCGGAATGACAAACATTCCCGCTCAGCCCACTTCCGCCCTGCGCTGCACTGCCTTCGACGGCACCCGGCGTCTCGCCTCCGGCCCTTATGCCGAAGTCGCCGTTGCCGTGAAACAGCGCGTGCGCGATGAGCCGGACGCCGCCATCCTCATCTTCGACGACCGGTCCGGCCGCGAGATCGACTTTGACCTGCGCGGCTCGGACCGCGACATCGCCGAGCGCGTCGCCAGGCAATTCGCCGCCGCGAGCGAGCCGGCGCGCAGCGCCGGCCGACCGAAGCTCGGCGTCGTCGCCCGCGAGGTCACGCTGCTGCCGCGGCACTGGGAGTGGCTGGCGGCGCAGCCCGGCGGCGCCTCGGCCGCCTTGCGCCGGCTGGTGGAGACCGCGTCGCGCGCGGGCGGCGACGACCGCGCCGTGCTGCGCGATCTTCAGGAGCGCACCTACCGTTTCATGGCGGCGATGGCCGGCAACCTGCCCGGCTTCGAGGAAGCCTCGCGTGCGCTGTTCGCCGGCAAGATCGCCGAAATGGAAACGCACATAGCCACCTGGCCCGCCGACGTCCGCGCGCACGTGCTGCGGCTGTTCGAGGGCGACGCAGCGCCCCCCGTCTGAGTTAGTGCAGGATCTGGCTGAGGAACAGCTTAGTCCGCTCGTGCTGCGGATGGCTGAAGAACTCGTCCGGCGTGTTCATCTCGACGATCTGGCCAGCGTCCATGAAGATGACGCGATTGGCGACCTGCCGGGCGAAGCCCATTTCGTGGGTTACGCACAGCATGGTCATGCCTTCCTCGGCGAGCGACACCATGGTGTCGAGCACTTCCTTGACCATTTCCGGATCGAGCGCCGAGGTCGGTTCGTCGAACAGCATGATCTTCGGGCTCATGCACAGGGCGCGGGCGATCGCTACGCGCTGCTGCTGGCCGCCGGAGAGCTGGCCCGGATATTTCAGCGCCTGGTTCGGAATCTTGACGCGGGTGAGGAAGTGCATCGCAATTTCCTCGGCGTCCTTCTTCGGCATCTTGCGCACCCAGATCGGCGCCAGCGTGCAGTTCTCCAGAACGGTCAGATGCGGAAACAGGTTGAAGTGCTGGAACACCATGCCGACCTCGCGGCGCACTTCGTCGATCTTCTTCAGGTCGTCGGTGAGTTCGACGCCGTCGACGACGACCTGGCCCTTCTGGAATTCCTCCAACCGATTGATGCAGCGGATCATGGTCGACTTGCCGGAGCCGGACGGCCCGCAGATGACGATGCGCTCGCCGCCGGTCACGCGCAGATTAATGTCGCGCAACACGTGGAAGTCGCCGTACCACTTGTTCATGTTGCGGATTTCGACGGCGACCTGGTTGGTCAACTTCGTCGGCTTGATCTTCACCGCGGTTTCGGCCATCGCGACCCCTCTCTTCGCTTCAGTCCTGCATTCGGTGCGGCGGCCCCTCACCGCCACACCGGATATTCCTATCGCCGGTCGGCCTTGCCGAGGCGCGCTTCGGTCATGCGCGCGTAGCGCGACATGCCGTAGCAGAAGACGAGATAGAACAACGCCGCCACCAGGTAGCCGGTCGTCGACGTCACCGGCGTCGCCCACTTTGGATCGATGCGCGACACCTCGATGGTGCGCAGCAGGTCGAAGATGCCGACGATGAACACCAGCGAGGTATCCTTGAACATGCCGATGAAGGTATTGACGATGTTCGGGATCGTGATCTTGAGGGCCTGCGGCAGGATGATCAGTCGCATCATCTGCCAGTAGCCGAGGCCGACGGCCATCGCGCCTTCGAACTGTCCCTTCGGGATGGCGGCGAGACCGGCGCGCACCACTTCCGCCATGTAGGCCGAGGCGAACATCGCGATGCCGATCAGCGCGCGCAGCAGCTTGTTCGGCGACAGCTCCTCGGGAACGAACAGTGGCAGCATCACGCTCGCCATGAACAGCACCGTGATCAGCGGCACGCCGCGGACGAACTCGATGAAGAACACCGAGAACAGCTTGACCGTCGGCATGTTCGAGCGCCGGCCGAGCGCCAACAGGATGCCGATCGGCAGCGAGCAGACGATGCCCACCGAAGCGACGACGAGGGTGACCAGCACGCCGCCCCAGTAGACGGTGTCAACCGCCGGCAGGCCGATCGCAGGAAAGCCGCTCAGCAGGATGTAGGATAGGATCGGCAGGACGATGAAGCTGTAGAACACGCCGAGATCGCGCCGCGGCGCGTTCAGCCAAAGCAGCCACGCGACGCCGATGGCGAGCAGCACGAAGAAGACGTCGACGCGCCAGCGTTCCGGGATCGGATAGGAGCCGTAGATGAAATACGGCAGGCGCTCCCACACGAAGGGCCAGCAGGCGCCAATCGGCCGGTTCTGCACGGCTTCGAGACAGGCATTGCGATCGGCCCCAGTCCACACCGCGTCGATGATCACGAACCTCAGCAGGTCGGGGATGATCCATAGCGCCAGCAGCACGATCAGTATCGTCAGCGCGATGTTGAGCGGCGAGGAAAACAGGTTCTGACGCGCCCAGCCGATCGGGCCGGTCATCGACGCCGGAGGCGGCTGTTGCTCCAGCGTTTCGGTGCGAACGAAGTGCAGCTTGGCAATGGCGAGTTCGCCTTCGGACATCGTCATGGCGCCGCCCTCACCGTTCCACCAGCTTGACGCGGCTGTTGTAGATATTCATCACCAGCGACGTGAACAGGCTGATGCACAGATAAACCAGCATGGTGATGGCGACGACCTCAACCGCCTGGCCGGTCTGATTGAGCACGGTGCCGGTGAAGACCTGCACCAGATCCGGATAGCCGACGGCGACCGCCAGCGACGAGTTCTTGGTCAGGTTGAGATACTGGCTGGTGAGCGGCGGCACGATCACGCGCATGGCCTGCGGCACGATGATCAAGCGCAAGGTCGGCCCCGGCTTCATGCCGAGCGAATAAGCCGCTTCGGTCTGCCCGTGCGACACCGCCAAAATGCCGGCGCGCACCACCTCGGCAATGAAGGCCGCCGTGTAGATGCTGAGGCCGAGCAGCAGGGCGACGAATTCCGGCTGCAGCGCCAGGCCGCCGGTGATGTTGAAACGCCCGACCTGCGGTGCATCGAAATGCAGCGGCATGCCGGTCACCAGGAAGACGACGAGCGGCAGGCCGACCACCAGCGCGAGCGTGACAAGCAGGATCGGCGCCTGTTGGCCGGTCGCCATCTGGCGTTTGCGCGCCCAAATGTAAAAACCGATCGCCGATACGATGCCGAAAAAGAAGACGGCGCCGACCCAGCCGAAGCGCGGATCGGCGATTGGTTCGGGCACAAACAGGCCGCGGTTATTGAGGAACGAGCCCATGAACTTGGTGCTGTCGCGGATGTCCGGCAGCGCCTTGAGCACGGCGTTGTACCAGAACAGAAGCTGCAGCAGCACCGGGATATTGCGGATGGTCTCGACGTAACCGGTCGCCACCTTGGCCAGCAGCCAGTTCTTGGAAAGGCGGCTGATACCGATGGTGAAGCCGAGAATGGTCGCGAGAATGATGCCGAGCACCGCGACCAGAAGCGTATTGAGCAGGCCGACCCAGAAGGCGGTACCGTAAGTCGAAACCGAAGCGCTGTATTCGATCAGCGATTGCGAGATGTCGAAGCCGGCGGCCTGGTTCCAGAAGCCGAAGCCCGAGGCGACATGAGCGCGCTGAAGGTTATCGAGCGCGTTGGTGGTCGCCGCATAGATGACCAGCACGACCAAGACGCACAGCACGACCTGATAGGCGATGCTGCGGAATTTCGGATCGTTATAGAAAGCAACCCGCGCCGGTTGCTGAGCTCCCACGCTCTCGACCGCCATGATCCCCTCATCCGGAGCGCCCTTGTTATAACGCCTGGGCGCGTCGCCGAAACATTTTGGCCGCGGACCTTTGGGTCCGCGGCCATCGCAATCAACGGATCAGTGGATCGGCGGGGCGTACATGATGCCGCCCTTGGTCCACAGTTTGTTGAGACCGCGGTCGATCTTCAGCGGCGAGCCGCTGCCGACGTTGCGTTCGAACGACTCGCCGTAGTTACCGACCTGCTTGATGACCTTGTAGAAGGTGTCCTTGGTCAGGCCGAGCTGTTCGCCGAAGTTGCCCTCGACGCCGAGCAGACGGCGGATTTCCGGATTGGTCGACTTCATCATTTCGTCGACGTTCTTGGAGTCTACGCCGAGGTCTTCGGCGTCGACCATCGCGAAGCCAACCCACTTGACGACGTCGAACCACTGATCGTCGCCGTGACGCACGGACGGACCGAGCGGCTCCTTCGAGATGATCTCCGGCAGAACGATGTGATCGTCCGGCTTGGCGAGACGCAGGCGCTCCGAATACAGGCCCGACGCGTCGGTGGTGAACGCGTCGCAGCGGCCAGCGTCATAGGCCTTCACGGTCTGGTCGGCGTCGGCGAAGGTCACCGACTTGAGCTGCATCTTGTTGGCGCGGAAGTAGTCCGCGAGGTTCAGCTCGGTCGTCGTGCCCTGCTGCACGCAAACCGAAGCGCCGTTGAGTTCCAGCGCCGAATTCACCTTGAGCGACTTGCGGACCATGAAACCCTGGCCGTCATAATAATTCACCCCGGTGAAGTTGAGGCCGAGCGTGGTATCGCGGGATTCAGTCCAGGTGGTGTTGCGCGCCAGGAGATCGACGTCACCCGACTGCAGAGCGGTGAAGCGGTCCTTCGCCGTCAACGGCACGAACTTGACCTTCTTGGCGTCGCCGAGAACCGCAGCGGCCACCGCGCGGCAGACGTCGACGTCAAGACCCGACCAGTTACCCTGCGCGTCCGGCAAGCCGAAGCCGGCGAGCTGACCGTTGGCGCCGCAATTCAGGACCCCACGATCCTTGACCTGTTTGAGCGTTTGAGCCGACGCGCCTTGGGCGACGAAAACCGCCGCGGCCAAAGCAACAACACCGAATACTCGTTTCATTGTGCAGCCTCATCCCATGCTTGTTGATTTAGTTTAAGCCCCTCGGAGCTGGCATGCCTTCCCCTCGAAAGGCACTGGTTTCCCCTCCAAAGGCAGCGTGGCGCGAAATTGTGCCGCGGCTGCCTTCGCCATTCCCAGAGTATCGCTCCTGCTTGGTATCTCAGAACGATCGCGGCGCAAGGTCAAGGGCTTAAACGTATTCGCGATGCACAAAGCGAACCCGCCCTGCCTCCGTGGAAGCAGGGTTTTGCTCGAATTTTTCGCAAACGCGGAACGCGGCACCTTTCACATGCGACAATCATACAAGCCGACACGTAACGGCACGCAAATTCTATGCCGCCCCTTTCAGGCGGCGGCACCCTCACCGCGACCACGCAAGACAAATTGCAGATTGCGGATATAGACGAAGACACCGAAGGCCTGTCCGATGATGAACACCGGATCCTTGCGATACAGTGCGTAACCGAGAAGCATGAGGCCGCCGCCGATCGAGAACACCCAGAACGTCATCGGCACGACGCTGCGGCCGGCACGTTCCGACGCGATCCACTGCACGACGAAACGCATCGCGAAAAGAAACTGCGCGACATAACCAAGCAGCACACCCCAATCGGCGCCGCCAACGAACACGTCATGGAGATACCCGCCGACGGTTTGGGCGATATCGATCAGCATGGCTCACTTTCCTTTGTTCGACGAAAGTCGGCTCCGCGGCAGCGCGCGCGAGCCATCAATTTTCGATGACGTCCGGTACGCGCTTGCGGCGTCGGATCAGCCACCAGACGCCGGCGAGATCAAGAATGCCGACCCAGAGCCGGTCCCACAGGCCATAATTCGATACGCCGGAACCACGCGGACGATCCACGACATCGACATAGCCGATGGCGAGACCCTCGCGCTTGACAAGCGCCGGCATGAAACGATGAAGCGCATCGAAATACGGCAGGCGCAGATAGACATCGCGGCGAAACGCCTTGAGGCCGCAGCCGGTGTCACGGGTGCCGTCGCGCAGCACGGCGCCGCGCACGGCATTGGCAATGCGCGACTGGAAACGTTTGAAGCCGCCCTTGCGGGCGAGGCGTTGCCCCGCGATGAGGCCGACCTTCGGGCTACCGGCTTCGAGCGCGCGGATAAGAGCTGGGATAAAGGCGGGGTCGTTCTGACCGTCGCCGTCGATGGTGACGATGACCGGCGCACGCGCCGCCGTGACGCCGGTGCGCACGGCCGCCGACTGGCCGCAGGACTGCTTGTGGGCGACGCGGCGGAGGAACGGATGCAACGCAATCAGGCGGTGCAGTTCGGCCTCGGTGCCGTCCGTCGAGCCGTCATTGACGTAGACGATTTCGAACGGCCACTGCCCCTCGAGCGCGGCGGCGATTTCAGCGACCAACGGTGCGACATTGCCGGCTTCGTTGCGGACCGGCACCACGACCGCCACTGCGGGCTGCGGGCTACTCATAACTCTATGATTCTCTTGCCGAAAGACCCAGCACCGGAATGGCGACCGGGTCGGGCGCGGCCTCGCCGGCCCGAGGCTGCTCTTTATTAAGCCAATAGCTCGCGGGCAACAGCTTTGATCCGGCGCACCGACGGCCCGGGAAACTGGTGCACATGGCCGTCCGGCAGGATCGAGAAGCCGAGGCGTTGGGCGGCGAACCAGCGCCGGATCAGGATCACCCCGGTAATGCCGACGACGGCGCCCAGCAGCGTGTCGCTGAAGAAATGCGCCTGCACCACGATGCGGCTGATCATAATGACGATGGCGTAGATCAACGCCACCGTCCGCCAGCGCGGCCACAATGTGCCGACAGCGGCCAGTACCGCGAAGGCCGTGGTCGCGTGCCCCGACGGCATGCCGGCCCAGGCCGGGGCCCAGTGGAACGGATCGAAGACCCACGGGTCGATGCGACCGGGAACGCCCGGTCGGGCGCGTCCGATCATGTTCTTGACGATCGACGAGAACAGGCCCGGCAGCCCGATCGCGACGAACAGAAAGCCGACCCGCACCAGGATCGCCGCCTGCACGGCCTGCGCGATCGGCGTGACGGCGCGCGGCAATGCGGCGAGGACGACGAATGCCAGACCGAGCGGCCACAGCACCCAAGCGCCTTTACCGAAATCGGTGAGGAAGTTGAAGAAGTCGACGATGCCGCGCGGCAAGGTGCGGACAAAATTCGTCGCCGCCGCATCGATGAGCGCCATGGAGAGCAGCACAGCGACGAGGACGACCGCGGCGCCGATCAGCAACCGACGCGGGTCGCGGATCCACGGAAAGGTCTTCGCCCAGTCGATCGGCCGGCTGAGGCGCTTGAGCGAACCGATGACGTTGACGTGCAAACGCCGTAGCGCGGGCGGAAGGACCTTTTCAGCACTCATGGCGTGGCCGTGTAGAACATGGCCATCGCGAAGCGCTTGCCGTTGCTGACGTTGAAACCCTCGATGCGGTTGCCGAGCGTGAAGCGGACGCCGAGTGCGTTGGCGCGTTGCACGAAAGCGCGTTCGCTACGCGGATCGACGAGCGCGAAGCGGCACGGACCTCCGTTGAGGAATTCCGCGGCGCCGGGGCCGTCGGTGAACCGCGTCTTGGTGCCGAGCAGGAAGACCAGACTCGGCTCCTGATAATTGTAGGTCGACGCCAGATGCGGATCCTCACAACCCTTGGCCCGCACCTCGCGCGCCACGAGCTGGCTCGGAAACAGCGACGGCAGCATCGGGAAAGTGATCGCATAGACGGTCACGGCGATGAAGACCGAGGCCACCATGCCGCGCAGCAGGGCGCGCTCGGGGCCATCGACCTCGTAAAGCCACCAGGCGAACAAGCCCATGATCGCCGCCGCCGCGGCAAAGGGCCACGCCACCAGACCGAGATCGCGGCTCATCGCGAAAAAGATGATCGGGACCGCCACGGCAATAGCCCCGGGAAACAGGAACCAACCGACGGTGCCGTGCTGGATCCAGCGGTTGCGCCACAGGCCATTCTTCTCGACGATGCCGGCGATCAGGATGGCGATGGCGGGATAGAGCGGCAGCACATAGTGCGGCAGCTTGGTCATCACCGCTTCGAATACGATCCACGACGGCACCAGCCAGGCCAGCAGGAAGCGCGCGCCGGATTCCCGCCGCGCCTTCCAGATGGTCGGCGCGGCAAGGCCGGCCAGCACCGAGCCCGGCCAGAACGTGATCCAGAATAACAGGAAGTAGTAGCCGGGCGGCGCCCCGTGGGCCTCCTGCCCGCTCGTCACCTTGGCGAGCATGTCGTCGCCAACCGACTGGACGAAGAAGTTGTCGCCGGACTTGGCGACGATGGCGATGAACCAGGGCGCGACCAGCAGCAGCATCCAAAGGAAGCCGACGAGCGGCCGCGTCGCCTTAACCCAGCGCACGGAACGATCGGCGATGCCGAGGGTCGCTATGGTTAGGCCGACGAACATCAGCACCAGCGGCCCCTTGATCAGCATGCCGCCGGCCATCGCCGTCCACATCAGAGCCGGCATTTGCCAGCCGACCGGCTCCGCCGGCGTGCGCCGCGACGCGAGATAGATGCGCGCCAGGGCGCCCATCGTCGTCACGCTCATGAACAGCAGCATGGCGTCGGTCTTGGCGAGTCGTGCCTCGACGCCGAGCAGGATCGAACTCGCCATCATCAGGCCGGCGAGCAGCGCCGTGCGGCGCGCAACGAAGGCGAGCGCCGCCCAGTAAGTCATCAGCACCGCGCCGATGGCGCCGACGAGCGACGGCAGCCGGTACAGCCAGATCGTGGTCTGGGCGTCGCGTACGCCGAGCGCCTCGCCGGTCTTCACCGCCGCAACTTGCAGCCAGTAGATGCCGACCGGCTTCTTGTAGCGGACCTCGTCCTGGAAGCGGATGTCGACATACTCGTGGCTCTCGAGCATCTGCTTGGTGGCCTGCGCGAAGCGCGCCTCGTCGCGGTCGACCGGCGGGATCTGGAAGAAGCCCGGCAGGAAGGCGATCAGGCAGAAGGCGAACAGCAGCGCCACCGCCCGGCCATGCGAAGCCGTGGCGACGTCCAGCACGGCGGCGAGGCCGCGCGACGGCGCTTGGGATTGCGGCGCCTCGTCAGTGGTCGTGCTCATGGTCTGCTTGGGATGGAGGTTCGAGTTCAGTGAGCGGCTTATTCCACACCTTGCGGCGCACCATAAAGCCCCCAGGCGAGTCTGTCATGGCAGGTCTGTTTTGGCATGGCCGAACACCGCCGCCCGCGCCGGAATGTCACGGCTATTGCAGGCGGACCATCACGCTGTCAGCGGCGCCGCGGGCATCCATCACCGTGAGCCGGACGAAACCCGGCCCGTCCGGCTGGAAATACAGCGTGCGCCGGCTGCCCGCGCCCGCGATCGGCACGCCATTGACCATGACCGAAAGCGGCGGCACGCCGCCGGCGACCTTGAGCGCCACCGGATCGGGCGGCGCGGAGCCCGCCTTCCCGCCGACTCCGCTGCCGGCCAACTCAAGGCGTACCCCGTCCGGCGGGAACATGATGCGCGGCGGCGGCGCCGCGACGCCGTAGCGCGTGGCGTCGAAGCGCTGCAACGGCGGCGGCAGTCTGGCGGTGGTCGCGAAGACGGCGCCCTTCGGGGCCGGCCCCAGCGCCATCGGCGTCTCACCGGAGCGGGCGAAGGCATCGAACAGGATCGGCGCGGCGCTGGCACGCCCGACGAGGCCCGGAACCGGCGCACCATCCGGCCGCCCGACCCAGACGCCGATGGTCATGCGACCGTCGAAGCCGACCGCCCAGGCGTCGCGGTAGCCGTAGGAGGTGCCAGTCTTGAAGGCGATGCGGCCATGCGGCGCATTCTCCGGCGGCGGCGCACCGATCAGGACATTGCCGACATACCAAGCGGCAACCGGATCGAGCAGGCGGTGCGGTCTCAGGTCCGGTGCGCCGGCGCGCTCGACCAGCGGTTCCGTCTCGCCGCCGCGGGCGAGCCCGGCATAGAGCATAGTGAGATCGTTCAGCGTAACGCCGACGCCGCCCAAGCCCATGGCGAGACCCGGCGCTTCCTCCTTCGGCAACACCAGCGCCGCGCCGGCTTGCGTCAGGCGCGCGCTCAGGCGGTTGACGCCGACTTTGTTGAGGATGGCGATGGCCGGCACGTTGAGCGACAGTTGCAGCGCGCGCCGCACCGTCACCGTGCCCTGGAAGGTCAGATCGAAATTCTCCGGCTGATAGCTGCCGTAGCGCTGCGGCCGGTCGTCGATCAGCGTCTCGGGATGGATGAGGCCGTCCTCGAAACCGAGACCGTAGATGAAGGGCTTCAGCGTCGAGCCGGGCGAGCGCAGGGCCATCGTCATATCGATCTGGCCGGAACGGCGCGCATCGAAATAATCCGACGAGGCAACGCGCGCCCTCACCTCGTTCGACTGATTATCGACGACGAGGATCGCCACCGAGATGTCGGGCCCCATCGCGGCGGCGCGCTCCTGCGCCATTATCTGCAACCGCGCCTGCAGCGGCTGGTCGATGGTCAGCTTGTGAATGCGCTGCGCGGGCTCGAGCTGCACGATGTGATCGGCCGAATGCGGCGCGAAGACCGGCATCGGCTTGCGCGACGCCGGCACCGGCTCGGCCTTGGCGCGGGCAATTTCGTCGCGCGGCACGATATGAGCGAGAGCGACGCGATCGAGCACGCGGTCGCGTGCGGCGCGAGCGTCGTCGGCATGGCGGTCGGGCCGCCGCTTTTCCGGCGATTGCGGCAAGGCGACGAGCAAGGCCGCTTCGCTGAGCGACAGCCGCCGCGGCTCCTTGCCGAAATAGGCAAGCGATGCGGCGCGGATGCCTTCAAGATTGCCGCCATAGGGCGCCAGCGTGAGGTAGAGCGACAGGACCTGGTCCTTGGTCAGGGCGTGCTCCAATTCGAAGGCACGTGTTACCTGACGGAGCTTGGCGATGAAGGTGCGGTGCTCGCGCGGCTCCAGGAGGCGCGCGACCTGCATCGTCAAGGTCGAGCCGCCGGAGACGATATGGCCCTTCGATACGAGCTGCCAGGCCGCCCGCGCCATGGCGAAAGCATCGACGCCGTGATGCGCGTAAAAGCGCTTGTCCTCATAGCCGAACAGCAATTTGAAGAAGCGCGGATCGACATCCTCGACGGTCGCCGGCAGACGCCAGTAGCCGTCCTTGGTCGCGTAGGCGCGCAGCAAACGCCCGTCGCGATCGAGCACGACATGCGACAATTCGATGTGCCTGCCGAGCGGCGCCGGACCGAGCGAATAGACCCACCCGGCGCTGGCCGCCGCCACCAGGGCGACGGCGCCAACGATCGACGCCAGGATGAGTTTTGCGCGCTTCATTTACCCGTCACGTCGATCACTCCGGTCGCCGTGCGGGCAAAGCGGTCGGGCCGGTACATGTCCTCGACCTTGGCCTGCGGCAGCGTGTAATGCCCGGGCGACACCGCGCGGACGACATAGGCCACGCTGAACACCGGCGGTGAATCCGCGCGGCGGTCGAAGGCCGCGGTGAAACGATCGTCGCGGAATTCGCTGTTCACCGGCGGCACCGCGTCGACGATCCAGCCGAGCGTGCCCGTCTCGCCCGACGACACCAGCCGCGGATTGTCGATCTCGAAACCGGCCGGCAGATAATCGGCGACGATGACGCGGCCGAACTGCGGCTGCGCCTCTGTCGTTTTCAGCACGACGACAAAGCGGTCGTTCTGCTTGGCCTTGGCCGGGTCGGCCGGCTCGCCCGCGAGCGTGAAATAATTGCGCTCGATCTTGAAGCCGTTCGACGCCGCCGGTTCCGGCGTCAGCGGCGCGCCGGACACCGACACCACCGCCTGCACCGCGCCATCGCCGCTGTTGCTGACACGCACCGGCGATGCCAGCTGATCGGGCTTGAAGCTGCGATAGAACGCGCCCTGCCGCTTGTCGCCATCGACGTCGAGCCGGATGGCGTTCATTTCGCCGGCGAGCGCCCGCGCCGCCATCACCAGCCAGGCATCTTCCTGCGTCGAGAGATAGGTCGCCAACCCGCGCGCGGCATCTATGCGCGCTACCGCCTGCGTGATCGTCGCCTGCGGCGCATGACCTTCGGAGGCGAGCGTCACCAGCGCCGCGGCATCGCGCAGCACCGAGCCATAATCCTCGCGGCCGATCTCGAGCTTGGGCTGTACCGGCAGCGCATCGAGCGCGGCGCGGTAGACGCGGTCGGCCCGCGTCTTGTCGCCGAGCATGGCGAGCGCCGCAGCGACCTGAGCCTTGGCGATCGGTGTCGCCAGCGCATTGAGCTTGACGTCGGCGATGTAACGCAGATCGCCGATTGGCGCCGCGCCATTGCGTGCCAGCACGTAGAACGCATAGGCGAGTTCGCGCCCGCCGTTCTTGTCGGCTTCCGGCGCTGTCGCGACGTAGTTGCGAAGACGATCGAGCGCCAAAATCATCGCCGTCTGCGGTACGTCGAACTTCTTTTCCCGCGCCCGCGTCAGGAAGTCGGTGACATAGGCATCTAACCAAGGATCGTCGCCGCCCACCGACCACAGGCCGAACGAACCATTCGCCCCCTGCCTGGCCGTCAGCCGCGCGATCGCATCCTTGATACGGGCGTCGATCTCGCCGTCCGGCGCCAGCCGAGCCTGCGCTGCCAGATCATTGATGTAGAGCATCGCCACCGCGCGGCTGGTGATCTGCTCGGAGCAGCCGAACGGATAGCGGTCGAGCGAGTTCAGCAGCGTCGCGGCGTCGAGCGACGTCGAAATCGCGACTGACAGCCCGGCCCTTCCCGTGCCTGGCACGAAGTCGGCAAAGACATCGTTGGACAAGGTCAACGTCTCGCCCTTGGCCAGTTGCCGCACCGTGCGCCGCGTCAGGATCTGCGTCGCCGGCAGCACGTCGAGCGGGAAGCTGCGCGCCAGCTTGAAGCCGTTCGGCCCTTCGACATTGATGACCACCGTGCTGGCGCCGGAGCCTGCGGCGGAGACCGGCACCGACAGCCGGCCGCGCGCCTTGGCCGCCAAAGTCAGCGGCGCCGGCTCCGCGCCGTCGCGCTTGATCGAGCCAGCGGTGTCGACCGCGATCTTGTAGGCGCCGGCCGCGCCTTCGACATTGTCGAGTTCGACCTGCACCGCGCCGCGATCGCCCGTGCGCAGGAAGCGCGGCAGCGTCGCCGTCAGCACCACCGGATCGCGCACAATGACGTCGCCGGACGCCTTGCCGACCTTGTCGTTGCTCCAGGCGACCGCCATGACGCGCACGGTGCCGGCGAAGGCCGGGATGTCGAACGAGACGTTGGCCGTGCCGTCGGCGCCGACCGTGACGATGCCAGAGTAAAACGCCAAGGGCGCCTGCGTCGGCGGTGAGCCAGACAGTTCGGCCGCGCCCATGTCGCCGCCGGAGCGGATCTGACCGCGCGCGCCCTGCATGCCGTCGATCAACTGGCCGTAGAGGTCGCGCACCTCGGCGGTGAGCCGACGCTGGCCGAGATAGTAGTCATCCGGCGCCGGCGGTTTGTAGTTGGTGAGGTTGAGAATGCCGACATCGACCGCGGCGAGCACGACCCTCGCCTGTTCGCCGGCAGTGAGGCCGCCGATCTTGATCGGGATGTTGAGCGCGTTGTCCGGCCGCATCGTCTGCGGCAGCGTCATCGCCACGTTGAGCGTGCGCTGGGTGCGGTCGATCGAAAACCACTGCACGCCGATGGCGCGGCCCGGCATGCGCTGCGCCGGCTGATCGAGCGGGCGGCGCAAGGTGGCAACGACGTAGGCGCCCGTGCCCCAATCCTTGCCGACCGGCAGCGCCACCTTCACCGTGCCCGCCGCCGCGACGTCCTGCGCGACGCTTTGCACCAGGCGGTCGGTGAAGACGTTGAGCGTAAGGCGGCCGGCGCTGCGTGCCGTCACCGCGACATTCATGGTGTCGCCGCTGGCATAGCCCGGCTTGTCGAGGGCGATCTCGAGCAGGTCGGGCGTATCGGCGCTCGACTCCGCGTAGAAACCGGCATCGAAGGTCATCGACGTCACGGCGCCGTTCGGATCGGCTTCCGAAACCTCAAGGCGGTAGCGGCCCCACTTCACCGGCAGCGACAGCCGCGCCGGCTTGCCGGCCGCAACATCGACCGCGCCGTTGGCGACGCGCTGCGTGCGGCGGATCGGCTCGTAGTTCCACTGGCCGTTCTCGCGGTACCACTGATAGGTCGTCTCGACCTTCAGCAGTTCGTATTTCAGCCCCTTGCGCTCGAGCATGGCGCCATCGGGTGCCGCCATGATGACATCGAAGTCGGCATTGGCGCCGTCGGCGAGCGACAGCCCGTTGAAGGCCGGCTTGACGCCGATCATCGGACCGGCCGGGGCCAGCGGCAGCGTCAGCTTGCGCTCGACGGCGCGTCCGCCGGATTCGACCATGCTGATGGCGATGTTCGCTTCGAGCGGCCGCGTCGTTTCCGGCACGCTCTCGAGCGCCACCGGGAACGTCGCCTTGCCCTTGTCGTCCGTCACCGGCAGTTCGGTGATCTCCTGCCGCGTGGCGGTGACTTCATCGTCATAGAGGCCGAAGCGATAGCCCGGGAAACCGGCGCGCTCCTTGGCGGCGTCGATCGACACCGAACCGCTCAGCTCGAGATTCGAGGCCGGCGCGCCGTAGAGGAAATGGCCATCGACCGACAGATCGACCGAGCCGCCGCGCGGAATCGCCTTGGCTTTCGTCGTCAGGTCGAATTCGATGCGGTCGGGCACGTAGTCCTCGACCATGAAGGTGGTTTCGCCGACCGCCGGGCGTTTCGGATCGGTAAAGGCGCGCACGCGCCAGGTGCCGGTCGCCGCCGTCGACACGATCGGCAGCTCGAGGCTGCGCCCCCCCAGGCCCTGATCGGGCACGACGACGCGCTTGTAATCGACGCCATCGGGCCGCTCGACGACGAGCGTCAGCGGCACGTTCGGCGCGGCGACGCCGCGCGCATCCCGCAGCAGCGCGGTGATCGCCACCATTTCTCCGGTGCGATAGACGCCGCGCTCGGTATAGACGAAAGCGTCGAGCCCGGCCGGCGTGGCCCGGCCGCCGACGCCGCGATCCGACAGATCGAAGGCCGACGATTTCAGGCTGAGGAAGGCATAGTCGTTCTTGCCGCTGGCAATCACGGCGGCGGGCGACTGGCCTCCCTCGCCGCGCGTCAGCCCGGCGTCGAAATGGATGTGGCCGTGGAAGTCGGTGGACTTGACCGCAAGCACTTCGTTGTTGCGCGCCATCAGCCGCACTTCGATGCTGTTGAGCGGCTGGGCACTGGCCAGCGAATGCACGAAAACGTCGATGCCGTCCTGGCCTGAATAGGCCGTCAGGCCGTAGTCGGAAACGATGAACCACTGCGTCGCGACCTGGTCGTAGTCGTTGGCGGTGAGCGCGTCCTTCGGCGTAGCCGTCATCGCATAGACGCCGGGCGCCAGATCGGGCAGCGCTTGATCGACCGGGAATGCCGTGACCACCTCGGTGTTGAGCTTCTGCTCAACGGAAAGTTCGCCGCTCCACACCTTGCTGCCGCGCTCGGCGGCGATCTGGTCGCCCTGGTACACGCTCATGTTGCGCTGGAAATCGTAGCCCAGCACGGTGTCGATCAGGTTGCGGTCGCCGACGCGGTAGACGTTGAGATTGACGGCCGAGGTGTTGACGCTGAGCACCGGAATGCCGCGCTGGCCGGTCTTCGGCAGCACATAGGCCTTGCCCGAGAAGCGCACGAACGGTTTGCGATCGCGTACGAAAATCGTGAATTCGGTGGTCTTGGCCAAAGTCTCATGCACGGTCGACGGCAGACCGGCGCGCAAGGTGATGGCATAGCGCTCGCCGTGCTTCAGGCCGTCGACGCACAGTTGCTTGTCGGACACCGAGATCGCCGGCTTGTCCTGACCGGGCACGGCGACGAAGGGCGAGAAATCCGTCTTCTTCTCCGGCAGCGTTTCGGAGAACTGGAAGCAGGCGCGCGGCGACACCGCGTCGGAATCGACGGTGTAGTCCAACATGCGGAAGCCGTGCTCGAGGCGCAGGCGCTCGTACTGGCCGCGCAGATCGGCGGTCTCGCGAAGTTCCAGCGACAGCCGCATCGTATCGAGCGCCGGCCGCCATTGCTTGCGGACGGCGAAGGCATCACCCAGCGCCCGGAGGCCGTCGGCTTCGGCCGCCGGCTGTTTGGCCCGCACGTAGGCGACATAGGCCGCCGTGGTGGCGCGTTCGTTGAGCGTCGCCTGCTCGCGCTGATCGCGGCCCTTGATCTGCATCACGGCGCGGGCGAGCCGCAGCCAGTTGTCGCTATCGTCCGGCGCCACAGCGACCAATTGGCCGAGCAGCAGCATCGCAGCGCGCACGTCCTTCTTCTGGAAGGCGGCGTCGGCTTCGCGTTTGAGGACCTGCGGCGTCTTGGTGACGGTGCCGGAGTCGGTCTTGATTTGCGCTTCCAGCGTAATCGCGGCCTGGTCGAGATCGGGATTCTGGTAGGCCTTGTCGGCGGCCCATCCCGGCAATGTCAAAGCGGCCCACAGGACAAGGGCAAATGCGCCGCCGAAACCAGCGCGCGTCAACTTTGCCATGGCGAAAACCTCCCCGATTCCAGCCGTGCCACCATATTGCAGCGCCGGATCGTGTCGAGGCCGTGGCGCGGCGTCTTTGCGCTAGGTCATACCGCGAGGGTCTGGCCGCACGATCGACCGCCCGCTGCCGCCGATCGCCGATCGCCGACTGGCGATTCTGATGAATCACTTTAAGGACGTGAGCTTCGCCCCGTAATTCATTGAAATCACTAGAGATTGACTGAGGTCGCGACCGCGCCTTTCAAAATCGGCAGCGGCCCGGTAAGCATGACACCGATGGCCCCGTAGCTCAGTTGGATAGAGCATCAGCCTTCTAAGCTGAGGGTCGCTGGTTCGAATCCAGCCGGGGTCGCCAAGAGGTAAATGGATGCCACGCGCCGAAGCGCGAGCGATCCGCCGACGTCTTTAATGTGTCCAGGCGTCGCGGCGCTTGAAGGCGAAATTGTCCGAATAGGAAATGACGCGGCGCGCCGAGGTCTTCGGTTCGAAGACCTGGTACGGAATTCCGTTCCGCTCGCAATATCCAATCGCCTCGCCTTCCGAGTCGAAGCGGAGTTTCACCTGCTGGCGCGTGTCGCCGGACGAGGTCCAGCCCATCAGCGGCTCAACCGTGCGCGGCTCCGCGAGGTCATGTTCGACGACCCATTTACGGGTGTTGGCGACACCCGACTGCATGGCGGTTTTCGACGGACGATAGATGCGAGCGGTCATGGCGATGGATCCGGACGGCTTCTCGATGCGGGGCCCGGCCGATTCTCGGTCCGGCGCAAGCACCCGAGCCCGTATAAGCGGTCGTTGCGACCGTTGCAACGCACCCCGTTCCGGATACCCGGCTTCGAACCGGATCACGCCGCCGCGCATGACGGTGAAGGTTTGGCGGCCGATGCAGCCGTAAACTCAGGAGCGGAGGCCAGCAGGTGTCGCGTGAGGCCGTCCGGCCAGTCGCCCTGGCCGACCGCGCCGAGGCGTCGTCGTCACCGGACGGGCAAATGCCGGCGCGCGCACAACGGCACGAAAGCCGCCATCGCCGAGATCCTCGAATTCGATTCCATACTCGCGCCACAGCATCTCGATGGCGGCCACGGTCGAGCGACGCGGCTCGGTGCCGCCCTGCTCCAGCTTGTGAATGGATCGCTGAGTCATGCCGACGCGGGCCGCGAGATCGCTCTGGCTCAGACCTGCGACGGCACGCGCCAGGCGCACCTTGGCCGCGAAGGCCATGCGCTCCATCCGCATCAGATGGACTAGATCGAACTGATCGACGGGCGCGTCCTGGGCCGGCATGGCACACTCGCAAACGCACGAAACTTGAACACCGCAGCGGCGGCCTGTGGCCGATCCGCTTGGAAAAAAACCCCCGGCGATTTCTCGCCGGGGGTTCTTCATCTCAGACTATCCGATCAGGGATAGAAGTTGCGCTGGGCGCGGACGATGCCCGACCACCAGCTGTTGTCGCCGATGGTAGCACCGGTGAACGCAGTCTGCTGGGAGTTGTACATCACTTCGACGCTCAGATCGAGGTTGGTGACCGGCGTCCAGACGGTACGCGAGCCAACCTGCCAGTACGACCAGTTGGCCGACGAGCCGACGGCGGTGCCGGCCGCAGCGAGCTGCAGCGCGGCGCTGGCCGCGGCCGAGTACTGAAGCTTGCCGTACGCGCCGTACAGCGAGGTCTTCAGGTTCGGCACCCAGAAGTGCTCGAAGCCGCCGGTGATCGACCAGCCGGTGGTCAGGTCGGCAGTGCCGACGCCGGTGACAACCGAGTCCCAAGCCGGGCCGTACGA
>JAFEFL010000025.1 GCA_018240595.1 Pseudomonadota bacterium
TCATCTACTTCATCCACGAGGCCAAGGTGAAGATGCCGGCGGCGGCGATGGCCTTGATCGAACGGCTTTAGCGGAGCGCAGCGATGGCGGCTATTTCCGACCTGAATGCCGCCGGACTCACCGGCCTTTATAGCCGGCGCGAATTGTCGCCGGTCGAGGTGACGCGCGACGCGCTCGGGCGCATTGACCGTTTCGAGCCGGCGATCACCGCCTTCGTGCTGGTCGATCGCGACGGCGCACTGGCCGCCGCGCAAGCGTCGGAAGCGCGCTGGCGCAAAGGCGAGCCGATGGGTCTCGCCGACGGGCTGCCCGCCACCATCAAGGACATCATCGACGTCAAGGGTTGGCCGACTCGGAAGGGCTCGCTGACCACGCCCGACACCCCGGCGCCACACGATGCCCCGGCCGTGGCGCGGCTGAAGGAGCACGGCGCCGTCATCCTCGGCAAGACGACGACGCCGGAATTCGGCTGGATCGGCGCCTGTCATTCGCCGCTCACCGGCATCACCCGCAATCCATGGAATTTGTCGCGCACCACCGGCGGTTCGTCCGGGGGCGCGGTGGCGGCGGCGCTGCTCAATCTCGGCGTCCTGCATCTCGGCACCGACGGCGCCGGCTCGATCCGCATTCCCGCGGCGTTCACCGGCACCTTCGGCATCAAGCCGAGCTATGGCCGCGTGCCGGCCTATCCCGCTTCGGCCTTCACCGTGCTGGCGCATCAGGGCCCGCTGACGCGAACGGTGAGCGACGCGGCGCTGATGCTCAGCATCATCGGCCAGCCTGACATGCGCGACACCACCGCGTGGAACACGCCGGCGCCGGATTATCGCGCCAGCCTCGATGACGGCGTGCGCGGCTTGCGCATCGCCTATTCGCCGCGGCTCGGCTACGTGAAGGAGCTCGATTCAGAGATCGAAGCCGCAGCGCGCAAGGCGGCTCAGGTGTTTACCGAACTCGGCGCGACTGTCGAAGAAGTCGATCCGGGCTTCGCCGAGCCGATCGCGATGGAAAAGAACATCTGGTACGCGGTCGCCGCCACCATCGTCGATGCGGTGCCGCCAGCGCAGCGTGAACAAATGGACGAGGGCCTGCGCCGCATGGCCGAGTTCGGCCGCCGCGTGACGCTCGCCGAGCATCTTGCCGCCCATGCGCAGCGCACCGAACTGGCGCTGCACATGCTGCGCTTCCATGAGCGCTACGATCTGTTGCTGACGCCACAGATGCCGACCACGGCCATCGAGGCCGGCCGCGTGACGCCGGCCGACGGCCGCTTCGGCGACGAATGGATCAATTGGTCGCCCTACACCTACCCGTTCAACCTGACGCAGCAGCCGGCTGCGTCAGTGCCCTGCGGATTCGCGAGAGATGGTTTGCCGATGGCGCTGCAGATCGTTGGTCCACCGCGCGACGATGCGCTGGTCTTGCGGGCCGCGCGAGCGTTCGAGAGCGCCCGGCCATTTCCGGTCTTGTCGGCGCCGCGCGCGTGATCTCGCGCGCAGCGCCGCACGCCGGCGCTTATTCCGCCGGCTGCATCTCGGCCTGGCGGCCCTCGATGGTCACGATCATCACCACCAGCGCCACGGTGGCGAGGAACATCAGAAACGCCACTGCCGCGTTGGCGCCGAGCACCAGGCCGAAGCCGCCGGCCTGATGCAGGTAAGCGATCATGCCGACAGCGATCGTCGATGAAATGAACAACGTGAAATAGCGCACGGCATAGACACGGCCGCGCCAGGCATCCGCGGTGTAGCGCGCCAGGATCATGTCGTTCACTGTCACTTGGGCATAGATCGCGGCAATGGCGATAGCGAGCGCGATCATCAGCGCCACGCCATCGGCATAGGATGCCCAAAGATTGCCGAGGAAGCCGAGCGCGGTCACCACGGCGAACAGGTAGTGCGGCGCGAACCATTCCACCAGGCGGCCAATCGCCAGCTGCGCCAGCGCGCCGCACAGCAGCACCGCGGTGGCGACGCTGCCGACCAGCACCAGCGGCACGCCCTGAACCATGCCCTCGTCGACGATCTTCGGCAGCGCGATGGTCAGTACGTTGAACACGAGGCCGGCGCTCAGCGCGATCACCAGGAACAGGCCGAACATCACCGCCATAAGCTTCGCCGTCAACGCGATCGCCGGCTTCGACTGCCGCTTGCTGGCGTGGTGCCGGTCGTCCGGCGTCATGCGCAAATAGAAGATGCCGGTCAGCAGCAGCAGCGCGGCCGGCGCATAGAACGCGGCGCGCCAGCTGATCCAGTAGGCGAGCGCGGCGGACACGCCGGCGGCGAGCGACACGCCGAGATTGCCGCACACGCCATTGAAGGCGAGCGTGCGCCCCATGGCGTTGCCATGGGCGCTGGCGGCCTCGATCAGCATCGCCATGCCGACCGGGTGATAGATCGCGGCGAAAATGCCGAGCGCGAACATCGCCGCCGACAGCACGATCAGGTTCGGCGCCAGCGCCACCGCGAGCATCGAGGCGCCGCAGCCGAGATAGAAGGTGGCCATCATGTTGCGGCGACTCCAGCGGTCGGCGAGCCAGCCGGCCGGCAGTGAGAAGATGCCGAAAGCAAGGAAGGCCGCGCTCGAGAGCACGATCAATTCGCTGTAGGGCCGGCCATAGACCGCCTCGAGCCCGATCACGACCGTCGGATAGATCAGCAGGACGAAATGGTCGAAGCCGTGCGCGATGTTGAGGAAGGAGATCGAACGCCGGCGGGCGCTGTCATCGGTCAGGGCGGCGGCTGGTGTCGGGGTCATTGGCATGCGCTTTCTGGGCGGAATCGCCCTCATTTACCCCGCTACTATAGGCTTGCCTTTTGGCGATGTTCGGTCGATTTTCGTCGCGAACGAGCCAGGCGACGGGCATGACCGAAGTTCCCGAATACCGAGCCAATATGGACAATGCACCGCGCCCGGTTGCGGTGATGGCCAAGACCTGCGGCGCCACCGAGCACATCCCCCTGCACATCCACCGACGTGGGCAGTTGCTCCATGCGACCAGCGGCATCATGCGCGTCGAGACCGCGCGTTCGGCCTGGATCCTGCCGCCTGCCCGGGCGGTGTGGCTGCCGCCGCAGATGCCGCACAGCGTGCGGATGCGCAGCAAGGTCGAGATGCGCACCGTCTACATCGACGCCGATTTGTGCCGCACCCTGCCGGCCACGCCGGTGTTGGCCGAGATTTCCGGGCTGTTGCGCGAACTGATCCTCGCGTTGCTCGACGAGCCCGTCGATTACGGCGAGGCCGACCGCGGCGGCGCCATCGCCCGGCTCATCCTCACCGAACTCGGCCGGCTCGATGCGCGGCGTTTCGATGTGCCGATGCCGCGAGACGAACGGGCATTACGTGTAGCGCACGCCCTGCTCGACGACCCCGCGATCGACCACGATCTCGACCGCTGGGCCGACGAAGCCGGCGCCAGCCGCCGCACGCTGGCGCGGCTGTTCCGTCACGAAACCGGGCTGGGTTTCGCGGAATGGCGCGCCCGCCTCCGCGCCATTGACGGCCTGGCGCGATTGTCGAACGGCGCGTCGGTCGCCGAGACCGCGGGCGCGGTCGGTTATGCCAGCGCCTCGGCCTTCTCAGCGATGATCCATCGCACCTTGGGCGGTCCACCGCGGTTGCTCACCCGTCACGCAGCCTCATAGAGCAACCACAACCCTTGCGCGAATCGGGTGCGTTGTGGACAGCGCCAGGGCAGCACGCTGTAGTTGCGCAACCTGTCAATACAAGCGGTCGGGGGGCCGCCATGCGTTGCCGGAGGCGCGTCCGCGCGGCGATCACGATCGCCGCGGCCTTCTCTTGCTGCGTCCTGTGGCCGGCGTCACGCGTCGCCGCCGAGGAAGAATATTCGCAGGTCATGCAGTTCTCCGGCCGCGACCTGTGGCGCAACGGCGTCTTCGCCTATTCCGGCTTCCTGTTCGCACCGGGAGGCTTCGACCGCGACGGCTTGATGCTGAAGGTTCTGATGAATGGCGGCCTCTATCGCTACTGGCCCAGCAGCATGCCGGGTGAGCGCGTGATCGGCGCCGAGTGGCAAACCCAGTTCATGCCCGGCTTCCGCATCAAGCGCGGCGAAGCCGAAATGAAGCTCTTCTTCGGTCCGGAATGGCAAACACACTGGCTCGAACCTGACGATCCCGGCAACCGTCTGCGCGGCCGCAATTTCGGCCTGCGCTTCGCCAGCGAACTGTGGTGGGAAAGGACGCCAGACACGCTGATTGCCGGCGACGCGTCGCTGTCAACCCTCGCCACCAGCCATTCGGCGCGACTGGCCTATGGCTGGCGGATCACCGGCGAACTGCTAAACGACGAGAGCTTTTACGTCGGCCCCGAGGTGCAGTATTTCGGCGCCGACGGCTACGCCCAGACCCGCATCGGCCTGCATGTCACCAGCCTGAGGACCGAAGACATCGAGTGGTCGGTCGGCATCGGCTACGCCCGCGACAGCGACGGCCATTCGAGTCCCTATGTCCGGCTGGGTCTCGCGCAGCGCCTCTGATACCGTTAGAACACGCGGAACAACCGGCGCTCTGGAGACCTTCCGATGGAATGCGCGATCAATCTTGCCGAGAAACTTGCGACCTTCGATCAGCGCTGGTCGCCGCGAACGGTGTCGGAGTTCAACGGACACGATATCATGGTCGTCAAAGTTCTCGGCGAGTTCAACTGGCACTCGCATCCGGACACCGATGACTTCTTCCTGGTGCTCAAGGGCACGCTCGATATCGAAATGCGCGAGCAGACTGTCACGCTCGGCCCGGGCGAGATGTTCATCGTTCCCAAGGGCGTTGAGCACCGGCCGGTCGCACGCGAGGAAGTCCACATGCTGCTGATCGAGCCGACCGGCACGCCGAACACGGGCGATCGCGCGACCGCGGCAAAGCGGCAGGTGATCTGACGCCGGTCAGTCGAGCGTGCGCCTGAAGCGGGTCACCGCGATAGTCATCGCAATCAGCATCAGAACGGCGAGTGCGGCGGCGTCGTAGCGAAGATCGCCAATAGTCGCCCCCTTGAGCATGATCGAGCGCACGATACGCAGGTAATGCGTCAGCGGCAGTGCCTCGCCGACCGCGCGCGCCCAGGCGGGCATGCCGGCAAACGGAAACATGAAGCCCGACAACAGGATGTTCGGCAGAAAGAACATGATCGACATCTGCATCGCCTGAAGCTGGTTCTGCGCCACGGTCGAGAAGGTGTAGCCGATCGATAGATTGGCGGCGATGAAAAGGGTGCTGAGTGCCGCCAGCACGCCGAGATTACCGAGCATCGGCACGCCGAACAGGAGGACGCCGATGGCGATAATCATCGCCGCCTGCACGAAGCCGACGAGCACATAGGGGATAATCTTGCCAAGCATGATCTCGATTGGCGTGATCGGCATGGCAAGCAGGTTTTCCATGGTGCCGCGCTCGATCTCGCGCGTCACCGACAGCGCCGTATAGATCAGCATGGTCATGGTCAGGATCGTGCCGACGAGCCCGGGCACGATGTTCAGCTCGGTTTTGGCCGCTGGATTGTAGCGCGCGTGGGTCCGGATCTCGAACGGGGCAGTACCCGCCTGCGGAATCGCGTAGTCATGCGCCAGTGCGGTCTGCACCAGGCGGCCGAGCGCACTGAGCGCCGAGCTGGCGGCGACGGGATCGGTCGCATCGGCCGCGACCAGCATCGCCGGCACGTCGCCGCGGCGCAATTCGCGCTCGAAATTCGCCGGAATCTCGATGCCGAACAGCACTTTGCCGGACGCCAGCAGCCGATCCAGCTCGGCCTCGGTGCGCGGCAGTTCCGTTACCTTGAAATAACGCGTGTTGTTGAGCGCGGCGAGGATCGAGCGGCCGACGTCGCTCGATTCCTGCAACAGCAGCGCCGTCGGCAGATCGCGCGGCGTCGTATTGATGGCGTAGCCGAACAGCAGAAGCTGCACCAGCGGGATAGTGACGATCATGATGAAGGATACGCGATCGCGCCTGAGCTGGATGAACTCCTTGATCAATACGGCCCAGGTTTTGCGCCAGAAGCCGTCGCCGCGCGTGCGCCGAGGCGCTTCGTCGGGGATAACCTGGTTCATTGGAAGTTGTCTTTCGCCCGGCCCATCAAATCGATGAACACGTCCTCAAGCGAGGCCTCGGAGCGCTGCCAGTCAAGATCGCGCCGCTCCTTATACGGTCCGATCGCCCTCTCGAGCGCATCGGCATCGCGACCCGATACGTGAAGGCTGGTGCCGAAGGGCGCTACCATGTCGATGCCCGGTCTGTGCTCGAGTTCATGGACGAGCGCGCTCAAGCCGATGCCGCCGGCACTGCGCGACGACACGACATAGGTCGTCAGGTGCGATGCCGCGATCACTTCGTCGACCGTGCCACGTACGAGAAGTTCGCCGTAAGCGATATAGGCAATCTCGTGGCAGCGCTCGGCTTCGTCCATGTAATGTGTCGACACCAGCACAGTCAGGCCGTCGGCGGCGAGTGCGTGGATTTCGTTCCAGAACTCGCGTCGCGCCTTCGGATCGACGCCCGCCGTCGGCTCGTCAAGCAGGAGAAGCTGCGGGCTCGGCATGGTGCAGGCCCCGAGCGCGAGGCGTTGCTTCCAGCCGCCCGAGAGTTCTCCAGCGAGCTGTTCCTCGCGGCCGGACAGGCCGAGGCGCTCGATCGCCGCGCGCGCTGCGGCGCGCGGCTTCTGCAGCCCGTAAATGCGGCCGATAAATTCGAGGTTCTCGCGCACCGACAGATCTTGATAGAGGCTAAAGCGCTGCGTCATGTAACCGACCTTGCGCTTGATCTTGTCGGTTTCGGTGCGGATGTCGAAGCCGAGACAGGTGCCGGTGCCTTCGTCCGGCGTCAGCAGGCCGCACAACATGCGGATGGTGGTCGTCTTGCCGGACCCGTTCGGCCCGAGAAAACCGTAGATGGTGCCGCGCTTCACCTGCATCGACACGTCGCGCACCACGGCGCGGCCGTCGAAACGCTTGGTCAGGTGCTGCACGTCGATGACGATGTCGCGGCCGTCATCGCCCCTGGCGATGGCCGCATTCATGGCGCCACTCCGCGTGTGACGGTGACGGGTTGGCCGACGCGGAATTTGGACGGATCGTCCGGCCGTGCCTCGATCAGGTAGACGAGCTTGGCGCGCTCCTCGAGGCTGTAAATGACCGGTGGAGTGTATTCGGCGCTGCGCGCGATGAAGGTGACCTTGGCGGTCAGGCCCGCCGCACAACTGTCGCAGCTTACGCCGACGCTCTCGCCGATCTGGATGGCGGCGAGTTCGCGCTCCGGCGCGAAGAAACGGATCTTGAGGTTGGCCGGCGGCAGCAGCGCCACGACCGGCTTGCCCGGCTGCACGGTCTCGCCGGGCCGGTAATAGACTTCCTCGACCGTCCCGGTGACAGGGCTCAACTGCCGCCGCCGCGTCAGGCGCGTCTGCGCGGCGTCGAGATTAGCCTGCGCCTGCTGGAGTGCCGCCTTGGCGTCGTCGAGCGTCTTCTGCGTGCCGGCCGCGGTCTTCAGAAGCTCCTGGGCGCGGGCAAAAGCCTGCTGCGCGGACGCCAGTGTCGCCTCGCGCACCTGCACGTCGGCCTTCTGCATGTCGTTGTCGAGCGTGAATAGGAGGTCCCCCTTGGACGCCTTGTCGCCCTGGCGCACCTTCAGCTCCTCGACGCGCCCCTGCTCGTCCGGCGACACGAAGATGGTTTCGGCCTCGACCCAGCCCTGAAGCTGGCGGTCGTCGCTCTTGCTGCAGGCGCTGAGCGCCAGCGCCGCCATCGCCAGCGCGGCATAACGGAACGTCATGACTCAACTCCTCGGAGCAAACAGAATGTCGATATGGGCCTGCATCATCCTGCGCACGTCGAGCGGCGCGATGTCGCCGAACAGGCCGGTCCAGATGATGGCGACAAGACCGGGCGCCGCCATGAGCTGCGGAAACTCCACGAGCTGCTCGGGCACTTCGCCACGCGCGGCGCCGCGCTTGAGGATGGCCCGCAGCGCCTCGAAGATGCGCGACAGCACTTCGCGGTAATAGAACTCGGCGAGCTTGGGGAAGCGCCGGCCTTCGGCGATCATCAGGCGGATGACATCCTTGCGCCTCGTCTCGAACACTTCATGCACGAAGACATCGCGCATGTGCTCGGCGAGCTTCTTGGTCGGGATGTCGGTCTGGCCCAGGCTCTCGAAGCCGCCGATGATCGGCGTCAGCATCGCGCGCAGCAGTTCCTGAAACAGCGTCTCCTTGTCGCGGAAATAGAGATAGATGGTGCCCTTGGCGATGCCGGCACGCTTGGCGACATCATCGAGCCGCGCCGCCTCGAAACCCCGCTCGGCGAACTCATCCAGCGCCGCGGCGAGGATCGCCTCGCGCCGGTCAGCGCCGCGCGCGCCGCGGGCTCCGCCGGTGGCTCCGTCCGGCACCAGGACGGCGGGCGCCTTGGCCGCAGCGCTTCGCGCGCCGCGCTTCCCCGCACCGGCTGTACCGGCCCTCTTCTTCGTCTTCCGCGCCGCAGGCTTGCCGGGGCTCATGACCGTATCCGGTTATGACTGACTGGTCAGTCATTTCTACACCCGATGCCAGACCGGTGCAACCCGCCCTCTTGCGCCCCAAGGAGGCTCACCAACACAATGCAAATGAGAGGGCCAAAGGGCGATGGGACAACGGCGCGGCCGACCGCCGTGGCAGTTGGATCGCGAACATGGCCGATACCGGCTTCAGCCCTTGGCGTCGCAGAAGAAGGTGCGGATCACGCACTCCTTGCCGCCCTCGCGGTAGCAGGCCTGCAGCGCCGCGTTCTGGGTGGCGCCGAGCTTGGCGCCCCTGCCCCAGCCGAAGGCGCCGCAGGGATTCGCGTAATCCACGGCAAAGGCGGCACAATTCCGCTTCGAGGTCGTCGCCACGACGCGGCAGCCCTCGCCCTGGCATTTCGCCATCGCCGATTCACGCGCCGCGTTCGCCGAATCGAAGTCGTAAGCCTCGCCGAACGCGCCGCACGACCCAACGGCCAGCGCGCCGGCGGCGCGCGCGACGCTGACCGTGACGAACGTCATCGTCGCGATGGCGAACAGCAGGCTCGCGATCACGACCATGCGCATGGCAGGCGTGTAGGTATCGGCCATCGGTCGCCCGAGGTCTCCGCTCAACTGACGCACGGATGAATCGCGAGTCGCGAGTTCCGATCAATGATTCGAATCTCAGGCGCGCTCGATTTCGGCCTTGACCGCATTCAGCGACTCGGGGGTATCGACGTCGGTCAGCGCCGCTTCGCCCGAAACCTGAACCTCGGTCATGACTTCGGCATACTGGCCGATGAGGTGACGGGCGCCGACATCGCCGCTGATCGCCATCAGTTCATTGAAGAAGCGGCGCGACCACACCACCGGATTGCCGCGCTTGCCGTCGATCGACGGCGCCACGATCAACGCGCCCTTCTCCGGGTCGAAGGCGGCGAGCAATTTATCGATCAGGCCGCTGTCAACCTGCGGCATGTCGCCGAGACAAACAACGGCGCCGCCGGCTTCGGCCGGTACGGCGGCAATGCCGGCAGCGAGCGAGGTGCCGAGGCCGTCGGCGTAATGCGCGTTGTGCACGAAGCGCACCGGCAGCCCGGCGAGCGCCTTCTCGATCTGCTCGTGCTGATGGCCGGTGACGACGATGACCGGCCGCGCACGCGAGGCCAGCGCCTGCTCGGCGGCGATGCGGACCAGCGGCTTGCCACCGATCTCGGCCAGCATCTTGTTCACCGCGCCCATCCGGGTCGAACGCCCGGCGGCGAGCACCACGGCGGCGACGTTGCGCCCCTCCTGGGTGGCAGGCTCGATGCGCGGCTGCGGCCGCGTGACGATCTCCATCAGCAGGCCGCCGACGCCCATGCCGGTGATATCGGCGCGCGACACATCGAGGCCGGCGAGCAGCCGCATCAACACCCAGTCGAAACCGTTTTCCTTCGGCGAGCGCGCGCAACCCGGCGCGCCGATCACCGGCAGCCGGTCGATACGGCCGATCAGCATCAGGTTGCCGGGATCGACCGGCATGCCGAATTGTTCGATCACGCCGCCGGCGCTTTCGACGGCCATCGGAATGACATCGCGGCGGTCGGCGATGGCCGAGGCGCCGAACACGATGACCATTTCGGCGCCGGCCTTGCGCACCTCACCGATCGCTTTCGTCAGCGCCGCCTCGTCGTGCGGCACGCGCCTTTCGGCGACGATCGTCGCGCCCGCGGGCGCAAGCCGCGCCTCGGTGATCCTCAGCGTCTTGTCGATGACCTTGGGCGACAGGCCCGGCAGTTCGGTCGACACCACGCCGACCTTGCGCACGACATAAGGCGCGATGCGGATCACCGGCTTTGCCCTGGCCGCTTCCGACACCGCCTTGTCGCGCGCGCCTCCTGCGACCGCGAAAGGAATGATCTTCACGGTGGCGATCATTTCGCCTTCGACCACCGGCTTGTAGGCGGGCAGCGTCGCCAAAGTCACCGCTTCGTCGATGCGATTGAGACGATCGATGGCATCCTTGTCGACGACGAGCACGCCGGCGGTCTCGGCAAACAGATTGCAGCGTCCGGTGAAGGCGCGGTCGGTGCGCGCGCCGTCGCCGGCGACCGCGGCTGCGATCTCGGCGGCGGCTTGGTCTTCGGACACGTCGCCGGCTTCGATGCGCGCGACCACGATCTCCTTGATGCCGGCCGCTTCGAGCGCGGCGATCTCGGCATCGCCGATCACAGTGCCCTTCTTGAGCACGAGCTCGCCCTGACGGATCGAGTGCACCGCCGTGGCGCCACGCGCATCCTTGGGGGCAACGGGACCGAATTTCATGCCGCTTCCGCCTTGTCCTGCTTGACGCGCAGCCGCATCGTGATCTCGGCCATGATCGCCACCGCGATCTCGGCCGGCGACACCGCGCCGATGGCGAGCCCGATCGGCGCATGGATGCGCGCCAGCGCCGCGTCCGACACGCCTTCCGCCTTCAGGCGCTCGAGCCGGCGGCCATGCGTTTTCCGCGAGCCGAGTGCGCCGATATAGAAACAGTCGCGCGATAGCGCATGCAGCAGCGCCGGATCGTCGATCTTCGGGTCGTGCGTCAGCGTGACGAAGGCGGTGTAGCGATCGACATTGAGCGGCGGCAGCGCCGCGTCCGGCCATTCGGCCAGCACCTTGACGCCGGGAAAGCGCTCGGGCGTCGCAAAGGCCGTGCGCGGATCGACGATGCTGACGTCGTAATCGAGCATCTGCCCGAGCGGCGCCAGGGTTTGCGAGATATGCACGGCGCCGGTGATGACGAGCTGCGGCGACGGCACATGCACGGTGAGGAAGACGCGGCCTTGCGCGGTTTCTTCCATGCCGCTTTTGCCCATGCGCAGGCGCTTCTCGATCACCTCGGCCAGCGGATCGGTCGCGACGTCGGCGGCCTTCACCAGGCGCTGCGTGCCGGTCTCGGTGCCGGTGACGACCACCACGGCACGGCGCGCGGCGCGCTCGGCGTTGAGGGTGTGTAAGAGATCGAGTTTCATTTCATTCTCCGGTCTTCACCCTCCCCTGGAGGGGGAGGGTCGGCGAGCATCGAAGATGCGAGCCGGGGTGGGGTGAAGATCACCCCCTCCCGCCAGCCTTCGCTTCGCTCAGGCTGGCGACCTCCCCCCTCCAGGGGGAGGTGAAGCAAGCAAGCGACGCGCGTCAGTCAAGAAACTTTCTCCACATACACCCTGATAGTGCCGCCGCAGGACAGCCCGACCTTCCAGGCCGTCTCGTCGGCGACGCCGAATTCCAGCGTCTTCGGCTTGCCGCTCTCGATGACGTCGATGGCTTCGGTCACCACCGCGCCTTCGACGCAGCCGCCCGACACGCTGCCAAGGAAGTTGCCTTCCTCATCGATCACCAGATTGGAGCCGACGGGACGGGGCGCCGAGCCCCAGGTCTCGACCACCGTCGCCAGCGCCACGCCGCGGCCGGCCTTCGACCAGTCTTCCGCGGCTTTGAGGATGTCTTCGTCGCGACCAAGCATGTGGTTTCTCCTTGCTAGGCAACCTTCCGCAGCATCGCCTTGGTATCGTAGCCCTTGTCCGGGCTGCCCGACAGCGCCCGCACCAAAGTCGTCATCGATTCCAGATTGTGCACCGGGCGCAGTTCGTCAACATGCGCCAGCATGGTTTTCACGCCCTTGGCGCGCGGTTCGAAACCGTCGAAGCGCAAGAGCGGATTGAGCCAGATCAGCCGCCGGCACGAGCGATGCAGCCGGTCCATCTCGAAGGCGAGCGTATCGTCGGCGTCGCGCTCGAGCCCGTCGGTGATCAGCAGCACCACCGCGCCCTGCCCGAGCACGCGCCGCGCCCAGTGCTTGTTGAAGTCGTGCAGCGAGGTGGCGATGCGCGTGCCGCCCGACCAGTCCACGACATGCGCGCCGCAGGCGGCGAGCGCCTCGTCGGGATCGCGCTGGCGGATCGAGCGCGTCACATTGGTCAGCCGCGTGCCGAACAGGAAGGTGGTGACGCGCTTGCGCGCATCGGTGATCGAATGCAGGAAATGCAGGAACAGCCGCGTGTACTGGCTCATCGACCCTGAGATATCGAGCAGCGCCACGATCGGCGGCTCTTTCACGCGAGGACCGAGGTACTTCAAATCAATGAGCGCGCCGCCGGCCTTCATGCTGGAGCGCAAGGTGCGGCGCATGTCGATCAGCCGGCCGTGACGCGCCGGCCGCACGCGCCGCGTCTTCACCTCGTCGAGCGGCAGCGCCAGCCGCGCGATCGCCGCCCTCGCCTGCGCGATTTCGGCGCCGGTCATTTGCGCGAAGTCTTTCTTCTGCAGCACTTCGCGGTCGGACACGGTGAGCCGGGCGTCGATCTCGACCTCCTGCTCCTCCATCTTGCCCTTGCTGGCACCGGCAAACAGCGCCTCCTGAATGCGCTGTGCGCCCGCTTCAGGCTGCTTCGGCGCGGTCGGCAGCGTGTCCGGCAGCATCGAGGCGATCAGCTTGTCGATATAGCCGCGGCGACGGAAGAAGATGCGGAACGCCTGATCGAACAGGATCGTGTGCTCGTGCCGCTTCACGAATACGGCGTGCAGCGTCCAGTAGAAATCCTCCTTGGTGCCGATGCGCGCGACGTTCACTGCCTCGAGCGCGTCGAGCACGCTGCCGGGTCCGACCGGGATGCCGGCTGCGCGCAGCGCCCGCGCGAAGTAGACGATGTTTTCGGCGAGCCGGCCTTCGGTTTCTGCCATACTCAATTCCATCCACCCGCTCGTCCCCGCGAAAGCGGGGACCCAGCACTGGATTCCCGCTTGCGCGGGAATGAGCGGAGTTTGCTGCTACTCCGCCGCCCTCATCTCCGACTTCACCTCGTCGAGCAGCGCCTTCACCTTGGTGCCGTCGAGCTTGGCGATGTCGTCCTGATACTTCAGCAGCACGCCGAGCGTGTCGGACACGGTCGCCGGATCGAGCGCGACGACATCGAGTTCGGTCAGCGCGCCGGCCCAGTCGAGCGTCTCGGCGACGCCGGGCGACTTGAACAGGTCTTCCTTGCGCAGCGCCTGGACGAAGGCGACGACCTGCTGCGACAGCTTCTTGGCGATGCCCGGCACCTTGGCGCGCAGGATGGCGAGTTCGCGCTCCGCGTTCGGGTAACCGACCCAGTGATAGAGACAGCGGCGCTTGAGCGCGTCGTGCACTTCGCGGGTGCGGTTCGAGGTGACGATGACGATCGGTGGCTCCGCCGCCTTGACCGTGCCGAGTTCGGGAATGGTGACCTGGAAGTCGGCCAGCACCTCGAGCAGAAAGGCCTCGAAGGCTTCGTCGGTGCGGTCGAGTTCGTCGATCAGCAGCACCGGCGCGCCGGCGGGATCGGGTTCGAGCGCCTGCAACAGCGGGCGCTTGATCAGATACTGCTCGGAAAACACGTCGTGTTCGAGCCGGGCGCGGTCGCCCTCGCCTTGCGCTTCCGCCATGCGGATGGCGATCATCTGCGCGCCGTAATTCCACTCGTAGACGGCGGCGGCGACGTCGAGGCCCTCGTAGCACTGCAGGCGGATCAGCCGCCGTCCGAGCGCGGCGGACAGCACCTTGGCGATCTCGGTCTTGCCGACGCCGGCCTCGCCCTCCAGGAACAGCGGCCGCCCCATCTTGAGCGCCAGATAGAGCACGGTCGCCAGTGACCGGTCGGCCACATAGTCGGCCTTGGCCAGCAGGCCGAGCGTGGCGTCGATGCTGTCGGGAAGCGGTGAAACGGCCATTCTTCAATACCTTGCGTCAGTACCCTCGCTGACACTTTATCAGGTCGGTGCACCGGCCTACATCTAATGGCGGAACAGCCGCCAAACCAGCCGAAACAGCCGCCTTTCGCAGCGAATTCGGGATGGCAGCCATCATTTTACGGCAGATTGGACGTCAGACCATGACCACCGCCACCGATAGCCAGAACGCCCCGGTCCGCTTCCCGACCATCGACGCCGGGGCCCGGATCGGCCATGTCCACCTCAAGGTGGCCGACCTCACGCGCGCCCTCGACTTCTATTGCGGCGTGCTCGGCTTCTCCCTGACCACGACCTATCCCGGCGCCGCCTTCATCTCGGCCGGCGGCTACCATCATCACCTGGGCCTGAACACCTGGGAGAGCAAAGGCGGCTCGCCGCCGCCTCCCGGCACCACCGGCCTCTTTCACACCGCGATCCTGTACCCGACGCGCAAGGCGCTGGCCGACGCGCTGCAGCGGCTGATCGTCGCCAAGATCCCGCTCGACGGCGCGTCCGATCACGGCGTCTCGGAGGCGCTCTATTTGCGCGATCCGGATCAGAACGGCGTCGAACTCTATTGGGACAGACCGCAGGAGCAGTGGCCCAAGAAGCCGGACGGCTCGCTGCACATGTTCACCCGGCCGCTCGACCTGCACGATCTGCTGCAGGAGCTCGAGCGCTAGTTGTCAGCGCAACCATCGCGCGCCGATGGACAGGGCAATGGCGGGGCGGATAGCCTTGCCTCCGGCGCGATCTGAAAAGACCAGACAACACGCCGCCAGGCGCGGATGAGGCTTCGGCCTCTTCCGCACCATGGCGGACGCGATTGCGCCTCACGCCGGCGCGATGCGGCAGCCGTTGCCGCCTCTCGTGAACGGACAACATCGGGAGGATGCAATGCTTTGGCGATTGGGCGCCGTGGTGCTTGCCGGCGCATGTCTTGTCAGCGGCCTGAGCGGGCCGAGCGCAGCAGAGACTTATCCGAACAGATCGATCGTCATCATCGTGCCGCAGCCGCCCGGCGGCGGCACCGACATCGTGACACGCATTGTCGGCCAACAACTTTCGACGCAGCTCGGCCAGCCGGTGGTCATCGAGAACCGCACCGGCGCCGGCACACTGGTCGGCACCGCGGCGGCGGCCAAGGCCGTGCCCGACGGCTACACGCTGCTCGCCGGCTTGACCGCGAACATGGCGGTCAATCCCAGCCTGTTCGCCAACCTGTCCTACGATCCGATCCGCGACTTCACGCCGCTCGGCATGATGGCGGAGTATCCCTTCGTCCTGGTCGTCAACAAGGACTTCCCGGCGCATTCGGTGAAGGAGCTGATCGCGCTGGCCAAGGAAAAGCCGGGCTCCATCAACGTCGCCTCGGCGGGCAACGGCACCGGGCAGCATCTGTCGCTGGAGCTGTTCAAGCTGATGACCGGCGTCAACCTGACGCACGTGCCGTATCGCGGGGCGGCGCCCGCTTATCCCGATGTGATGTCCGGCGCGACGCCGGTGTTCTTCGACAACCTGTCGAGCGCCATCGGCAAGATCAAGGGCGACCAGGTGCGCGCGCTCGCGGTCACCGGCAGCAAACGATCGACGCTGCTTCCCGATGTGCCGACGGTCGCCGAGGCCGGCGTGCCGGGCTACGAAAACACGGTCTGGTTCGGGCTGTGGGCGCCCAAGGGCACGCCGCCGGACATCGTCGCGAAGCTGAACGCCGAAATCGCCAAGGCGGTCGCCGACCCCGAGGTGCTCCGGAAGATTGAGGCCGGCGCCGGCGAGCCGATGACGATGAAACTCAGCGATATCGAGCCCATGGAGAAAAAAGAGATCGCGAAATGGGCCGATGTCATCCAGCGCGCGCATATCGCGGTGCGCTAGATCGGGCGCGGTAAAGTCCGGCCGCGGGGCTTATGCTTGAGCCCGCGGCCGATGGACCCCTGACCGGCCGACACCCCGCTACCAAACGTTAATTCTCGTGCGCATAACATCGCCTTTCCGGGGGAGAAACGATGTCGAGCGCCGAGCGGCGGCAGAATGGCCATGCGCCGGCTAGCGGCATCGCCGCGGTCGATCCCTACTCGCACGACCAGACCGCCGCGGCGGTGGCGCGGCTGACCGCCGTGATCGAGGCCCAGGCGCGCACCATCGGCCATTATGAATCGGCCATGGCGCGCAGCCGCGAGGTGTTCGAACGCGCATCCGCCGCCGCCCGCCTCGGGCTCTGGGAATGCGACCTCGCCACCGAGACGCTGCAATGGTCCGGCGGCACCTACGACATGTTCGACATCGCGCGCGACCGTCCGCTCAAGCGCCGGCAGTGCCTGATCCGCTACCCCGCCGAATCCCTCAAGACGCTGAACGAGGTCCGCGGCCGCGCCATCGCCGAGCGCACCGGCTTCAACCTGGACACTGAGATCGAGACGCCGACGGGCGGCCGACGCTTCATCCGCATCACCGCGACCGTCGAATGCGCCGGCAACCGGGCGGTCCGCCTGTTCGGTCTCAAGCAGGACATTACCGAGGAGCACGACCGCTGGCAGCGCACGCGCTATCTCGCCGAATTCGACGAACTGACCGGGCTCGCCAATCGTCACCAGTTCCGGACAAAGCTCTCGGTCGCCTGCGACACCGATGGCGAGGCCGGCGGCACGCTCATGCTGCTCGACCTCGACGGCTTCAAGTCGGTCAACGACTCGCTCGGCCATGCGATCGGCGACGAATGCCTGAAGGAAGCTTCACGGCGCATCGCCGCGGCCTGCGATGCCGGTGATGTGGTGGCGCGGCTGGGCGGAGACGAATTTGCAGTGCTGGTCGTGGCGGAGGGGCGCGCCAGCGCCACGCTGCTCGCCCGCAAGATCGCCGCCGCCATGGCGCCGCCAATGCGCGTCGGCTGGCGCCATTTCCAGGTCGGCGTCTCGATCGGACTGGTCGCGCTGCGCGGCGTCGGCTCGGCCGAGGCCCTCGAACAGGCCGATATCGCGCTCTACGCCGCCAAGGCGTCCGGCCGCGGCAGCTTCCGCTGGTTCGTCCCGGTGCGGCTGCGCGGCTAGGCCGCGACCGTCTCCATCATCATGATGTCGAGCATGAACGAGCCGTCCTGCTCGATGGCGAAATGCTCGCGCACCTCGGCGGAGGCCGCCGTTTGCAGCGCCCGGATCGCCCGCGCGTTGTCGTCCGGCGTCCGCATGCGCGCGATCCAGACCGGATAATCCATCCGCAACTGCCACGTCGTCAGCGCGCGCACCGCAAAGCCCGCGGCCTCCAGCGCCGCCGACCATTCGGACAGTGTATAGTCGCGGACATGCGATGTGTCGCGCAGCAGTTCGACGGCCTGGATATGGGTGTCGAACAGCGGCTCGCCCGGCGCATAGGCGTCGATGAACACCGCCGGCGCGCCCGCCTTCAGGACACGGCGCGCCTCGCGGATGCCGACCGGAAAACGCCGCCAGTGATGCGCCGAATAGCGGCAGCCGAGGAAGTCGAAGGTGCCGTCGGCGAACGGCAGCTTCTCCGCCGGCGCCTGCTGCGTCTCGATATTGACGAGGCCCTTGTCCTTCGCCGTGGCGCGCACCGCCGCCAGCATCTCGGCCGACAGGTCGCTCGCGGTCACGCGCTCGGCATGCTTCGCCAGCCGGTAGGCGACGTGGCCGCCGCCGCAGCCGAGATCGAGCGCGTGCCTCGGCCGCGCCGCGGCGACCAGCGCGTCGAGCGCCTCGAGGTCGCGCCCGGCCGAATGGACGGCGCTTTCGACATAGGCCTTGGCCCGTGGGCCGAATTGATCATCGACGACGGCTTCGTGTGCTCGCGACATGGCTGTTTCCCGGCTGGCCCCCTGGATTGCCTAAGGATCATGGCGCGGCGTATAGACTGGTACAATAAAGCAATTATCCTGGTATATTAACTGCCACGCTAGGCGCCCGCCGATGTCCGATCCCGACCGCCGCCGCCTGCTCGGCCAGTTCGTCCGCACCCATCGCGAGGCGCTGCCGCCGGAGCCGGCCTCCACCCGCCGCCGCACGCCCGGCCTGCGCCGCGAAGAGCTGGCGGCGCGCGCCGGCATCAGCGCGACCTGGTGCACCTTCATCGAGCAAGGCCGCGACGTGCAGGTCTCCGGCCACGCGCTCGGCCGCCTGGCGGAAGCTTTGGCGCTGACGCGCGCCGAGCGCGCCTATCTGTTCGAGCTCGCCGACCGCCGCGACCCGCGCGCACCAGCTCCCGATGAAAGCGCCGATGCGCCGGCCTCGCTCAAGGCGGCCGTGAGCGCCGCCACCTATCCGGCCTACGGGCTCGACCGCCTGTGGAACGCGTGCTGCTGGAACGAGGCTGCCGCCCGCCTATTCGTCGGCTGGCTCGACGGCGATCACCAGCGCAATTTGCTGCGCTTCGTCTTCGTCGATGAGGCGGCGCGGCGACTGATCGACAACTGGCAGGATCGCGCCCGCCGCCTGCTCGCCGAATTCCGCGCCGATTTCAGCCGCAGCCTCAACGATCCGCGTCTGCGCGATCTCGTCGATGGACTGCGCCGCGACAGCGCCCTGTTCGATGCCGAATGGCAGGCGCAGACGGTGCTCGGGCGCGAAGGCGGCCGCCGCGGCTTCACGCATCCGCGCGACGGCGCCCTCGTCTACACGCAGCACAGCTTCGCGCCCGCCGACCGGCCCGACACCAAGTTCGTCCTGCTGGTGCCGGAGGAAAAGAACGGCGCGCCGCAGACACGGCGCGCCGGACGGGAAGCCTGACGGTTCAGGCCGCGATCACCGCGGCGGAACCGGCGGCGGCGCATCCGGACCGGCATCGGGCGGCGGCGGCGGACCGCGGCGGGCTTCCTTGGGCCCCTTTGGTCCTTTCGGACCGTGCGGCGGCGGCGGCGGTCCAAATGCCAGCGTGTCGCCATTGGCGCGCACCAGAAGCTGGGCGTGGATCTGGCCGCGATCGAAATGGCCCTGCACCGTCACGGTCTCGTCCTTGTCGGCAACCGGCGCGTTGTCGCCCTGCGGCCCGGTGTCGACCAGGACGCGGCCCGAGCCGTCGTCGAGAATGAACTTGTTGCCGAACAGTTCGGCCACCTTGCCCTTGGCGGCGACCATCGTATCCGGCTTCATCTGGCCGATGGCGGCGGGCTGCAGCAGCATGACCTGTTGCGGCATGTAGCGGTGCGCCAGCCGGCTGGCGCCGGCGCCGCCAAGCGCGCCGAGCGCGATCGCCGCGACCAGCGAAACGCCGATCAAAGCGTTGCGGCGGCGCGGGCGCGCGGGCTCGCGCGGGGCCGGCGCCGGCGTTTGTTCGAGAGGGGCATTGCTGTCGGTCATCTTGTTTCTCCTGTTTGAAAGCCGATGACTGCAGCTTACGCAGCGCCCCATTCGGCAGGCTGAACCGAACGGTTCAGGTTGAGTTAAGGTGGCGGACTTAACCCCTGGCGCAGGATGCCCAGAGCCGCGATGAAAATACTCCTGGTTGAAGACGATGCCCTGCTGGCGGGCGAAATCGCCGGGGCGTTGCGCGAGGAAAACTTCGCCGTCGATGTCGCCGGCAACGGCGAGGACGGCCTGCATCTCGGCGATACCGAGTTCTACGACGCCGCGGTACTCGACCTCGGCCTGCCGAAAATTCCCGGCACCAAGGTGCTGCGCGGCTGGCGCGAGAACGGCCGGCAGTTGCCGGTGCTGATCCTGACCGCGCGCGACGGCTGGACCGACAAGGTCGACGGCTTCAAGGCCGGCGCCGACGATTACCTGACCAAACCGTTTCGCATCGAGGAACTGGTGATGCGGCTGCGCGCTTTGGTGCGCCGCGCCGCCGGCCATGCCTCGCCGCGCATCGCCTGCGGCGCCCTCACCTTCGAGGCGCAGACCGGCGTGTTCGAACTGGACGGCTTGCCGCTGAAGCTGACGGCGCTGGAATGGCGCGTGCTCGAGTGCCTGATCATGCGCAAGGATGTCGTGGTCGACCGCACCGAACTGTCGGAGAAGGTCTATGAGGGCGATGCCGGCACCGACTCCAATTCGCTCGAGGTGATCGTGGCGCGGCTGCGCCGCAAGGTCGGCAAGGACGCCATCGAGACCGTGCGCGGCCGCGGCTATCGCCTCGTCGATCCAGGATCGGCGTGATGGCGCGCGGCGCTTCGCTCAGCCGCCGGCTGCTGCTCGGCGCCGGCGTGTTCATTGCCCTGGCGCTGATCGTCGCGACCGTCTCCATCGGCTTCGTGCTGCGCCATTTCGTGCAGAGCCAGATCGACCAGCGGCTCGACACCCAGATCATCTTTCTGTCGTCGGTGGTGACCACGACGGGCGACGGCCGCATCGCCATCAGCGGCGCGACCGACGGCCCGCCCTTCGATCGGCCGGGCCGCGGCTGGTACTGGCAGATCAACGGCCCGGCGAATACGCTGCGCTCGCAGGCGCTGGAAGGCGCAGACCTTGCTTTGCCCGATCTACCGCCGAAGCCGCCGAAGCCGCCGCCGAAACCGCCGCGCCTCGAAGACGTCGCGCTCGACGGCGTTCGTCCCGGCGACGGCCGGGCGCCGAACGGCATGGCCCTGCACTTCCGTATTTTCGAAACGCTGGCCGGCGACAAACCGATCACCATCATCGCCTCGGCGCCGCGCGCCGCGATCTTCGCGCCGCTGCGCGCCGCGCTGACCACGCTGGCGATCTCGCTGCTGATCCTCGGCGCGGCGCTGGTCCTGGCGATGATCTTCCAGGTCCGGCTTGGCCTGCGGCCGCTCGAAAAACTGCGCCGCAGCATCGGCGACGTGCGCAGCGGCACCATCGAGCGCGTGCCGGAGGACCAGCCGCGCGAAGTGGCGCCGCTGGTGCACGAGCTCAATGCCCTGCTCGCCGAGAACGCCGCCAATCTCGAACGTGCGCGCGCGCACGTCGCCAATCTCGCGCATGCGCTGAAGACGCCACTCGCCACTCTGTCGCTTGCGTTGAGCGGCCGCAAACAACAAGACGCCGACGACGCGCAAGGCTCGGTGCAGCTCGTCGCCCTGATGGAGCGGCGCATCCGCCATCACCTCGGCCGCGCCCGCATGGCGGCGCTCAGCGGTCCGGCGCGCGCCCGCACGCCGCTGGCGCCGCGTCTGCGCGACATCGTCGACGCGATGCAGAAAATTCACGCCGGCAAAGACATCACGGTCGCGTTCGAGGTCGATCCGGCGCTGAACGTCGCCTGCGAGCAGCAGGACTTCGACGAAATGGCCGGCAACCTGATCGACAATGCTTTCAAGTGGGCGCAAGGCCGCATCGCCGTGCGCGCGCTCGCCGTCGATGCCAAGGTCGAACTGACGATCGCGGACGATGGTCCCGGCTTGTCCGACAAGGACATCGCCACCGTTCTGCAGCCCGGCGCCCGCCTCGATGAAAGCATGCCGGGCTTCGGTTTCGGCCTGCCGATCGCGCGCGAACTTGCCGAGCTCTATGGCGGCGCGCTGTCGCTGGCCCGGGCCGGCGCCGGCGGGCTCGCCGCTACACTAACGCTGCCGCGGGCCGCCGCAGCATGAAGGTCAGCGCCGCGGCGAGCAGCGAGACGCCGAACATCAAGGCAAAGCCGGCCTCGTAAGTGCCGGTGGCATCGAAGATCGCGGCGCCGAGATAGGCGCCGATGCCGCCGAAGACCTGGTGGACCAGCGTGATCAGCCCGGTCAGCACGCCGAGATGCCGCGTGCCGAAACTCTCCTTGACGAAGACGACGGTGAGCGGCGCCGTGACCATGAAGGTGATGCCGAAGACCAGCGCGAACACGGCGACCGACAGGGTCGACTGGTTCACCATGACCAGAGCAAAGACGCCGACCCGCGCCACGAAGGACAAGGCCGTCGGCCAGATCGGGCCGGCGCGGTCGCTCATCGCGCCGGCGGCGACGACGCCGATGAGCCCCGTGAGCCCCATCACCGCCAGCAGATTGCCGGCGAGAAAGGCATTGACGCCGCGATCCTGCGCAAAAGCGACGACATGGGTCGAGACGAAGAAATCGTCGAAGCCGCAAATCGCGTAGATCACCAGCAGCAGCCAGAATTGCCGCGTGCGCGCCGCTTCACGCACGCCGAGGCCGGCGGCCGGCTGCGCGGCCTTCGCCTGCGCCGGCGTATGTTTCGGAATGGCGAGGAGGACGAGCGGCAGCAGCGCCAGATGCGCGATGCCGAGCCAGACATAGATCGACTGCCACGTCACCGACAGCATCACCGCCGCCAAGGTGGCGATGACGACGAGCTGGCCGACGCTCATGCCGGAAATCACCACGGCGTTGGCGATGCCGGTGCGCGCCGGAAAGGCGCGCGTCACCATCACGCTCACCGGGATCAGGGAGGCGGCGCCATTGCCGAGCGCGAAGATCACGCCATAAGCCGCCAGCGCATGCCAGGGCGCCGCGATGGCGCTCATCGCGCCGATGCCGAGACCGGCAATGACCAGCCCGGCGCTGAGCACCAGGCGCGGGCTGGCGCGATCCGCGAGATACCCGGCGGCGAGCATGGCTGCGGCCGAAACGGCCTGAAACAGCGCGACCGCGAGCCCGATGTCGCTGCGGCCCCAGCCGAAGCCGTCGACGATCGGCTTCAGCGTCAGGCCGACGGCAAAGCGCGCGCCGCCGCCGATGAACAGCACCAGGAAACCGGCGGCGAGAATGAGAGTGGCGCCCGCCGCGGCCGGCGAGCGCCCTTGTTTCGCGGCGGCGGCCACGAGGAGAAGTCCGGCGCCGAAGCGGCGTTACGCCGTCGCTTTCGCCAGAGCGCGCTTGGCCAGCACGCCAACGAGGTGCGCGCGATATTCCGGCGTGGCGTGGATGTCGGAGTTCATGCCGGAGGCGGGAATCGTCATGCCCTCGATCGACTTCGGCGAGAAACGCTTCTTCAGCGCCTCCTCGAACGACTTGACGCGGAACACGCCGTTCGAGCCGGCGCCGGTGACGGCGACGCGAATATCGGGGCCGCGCTTCGACACGAAGACGCCGACCAGCGCGAAGCCCGAGGCCGGATGCTTGAACTTCTCGTAGGCCGCCTTCTTGGCGATCGGGAACGACACCTTGACGATGATCTCGCCGTCTTCAAGCGCGGTCGAGAACATGCCGGTGAAGAAATCGTCGGCGGCGATGCGGCGCTTGTTGGTGATGATGGTGGCGCCAAGACCGAGGCAAGCGGCCGGATAATCGGCGTTCGGATCGTTATTGGCGATCGAACCGCCGATGGTGCCGCGATTGCGCACCTGCGGATCGCCGATCGAGCCCGGCACGGAGGCGAGCCCCGGCAGCACTTCCTTGAGCACGTCGGACTTGGCGACGTCGGCGTGGCGCGTCATGGCGCCGATCACCACCGAGCGGCCCTTCAGTTCGACGCCGGTCATGCCTTCGACCTGCGACAGATCGACCAGCGCCGAGGGCTGCGCCAGGCGCTGCTTCATCACCGGCAGCAGCGAGTGCCCGCCGGCCAGCAGCTTGCCTTCGGGATTGCGCGCCAGAAGACCGGCAGCCTGACGCACCGTGGTCGGGCGATGGAAGGTGAAGTTGTACATCGGTCTCTCCGTTCTAATTCTTACGCCGCTTTCGGCGGATGCTTTTGCATGGCCTGCCACACCGCGTTGGCGGTGGCCGGCATGGCGATATCTTCGGTCCCGAGCGCGTCGGTGATGGCGTTGATCACCGCCGCCGGCGCCGCGATCGCGCCAGCCTCGCCGCAGCCCTTGATGCCGAGCGGATTTGACGGCGACTTGGTCTCGGTCAGACCGACGTGGAACGACGGCAGGTCGTGCGCGCGCGGCATGGTGTAATCCATCAGCGAGCCGGTCACCAGTTGGCCGTTGGCGTCGTAGACCGCGCCCTCGAGCAGCGCCTGGCCGACGCCCTGGGCGATGCCGCCATGAACCTGGCCTTCGACGATCATCGGATTGATGACGGTGCCGAAGTCGTCGACCGCGACCCAGTTGGCGATCTCGGTCTTGCCGGTCTCCTGGTCGATCTCGACCTCGCAGATGTGGCAGCCGGCCGGGAACGTGAAGTTGGTCGGGTCGTAGAACGAGGTTTCCTTCAGCCCCGGCTCCAGTTCGGCGCCGGTGAACTTGTGCGCGATGTAGGCGTTGAGCGCCACGTCGCCGAAGCCGACCGACTTGTCGGTGCCCTTGACGGTGAACTTGCCGTCCTTGAACTCGATGTCGTTCTCGGAGGCTTCCATCATGAAGCCCGCGACCTTCTTGGCCTTGGCTTCGATCTTGTCGAGCGCCTTGACGATGGCCGACATGCCGACGGCGCCGGAGCGCGAGCCGTAGGTGCCCATGCCGAACTGCACCTTGTCGGTGTCGCCGTGCACGATCGATACGCTCTCGAACGGAATGCCGAGGCGCTCCGACACGAGCTGCGCGAAGGTGGTCTCGTGGCCCTGGCCGTGCGCGTGGGTGCCGGTGAGCACTTCCACCGAGCCGGTCGGATTGACGCGCACTTCCGCGCTCTCCCACAGGCCGACGCCGGCACCGAGCGAACCGACCGCCTGCGACGGCGCGATGCCGCAGGCCTCGATATAGGTCGAGTAGCCGATGCCGCGCAGCTTGCCGTGGCGGGCGCTCTCGCGCTTGCGCTTGCCGAAATTCTTGACGTCGGCGAGCTCAATCGCCTTCTTCAGCGACGCATTATAGTCGCCGGCGTCATAGGCCATGATCACCGGCGTCTGGTGCGGGAAGTTCTTGATGAAGTTGCGCTTGCGCAGGTCGGTCGGGTCGAGGCCGAGCTGACGCGCCGCCACTTCGACGAGGCGCTCGACGACGAAAGTCGCTTCCGGACGTCCGGCGCCGCGATAGGCGTCGACCGGCACCGTGTTGGTGTAGACCGCATCGACCTCGCAATAGATCTGCGGAATGTCGTACTGGCCCGACAGCAGCGTGGCGTAGAGATAAGTCGGCACCGACGACGAGAAGGTCGACATGTAGGCGCCGAGATTGGCGATGGTCTTCGCCCGCAAAGCGAGAATCTTGCCGTTGGAATCGAGTGCGAGTTCGGCGCGGGTGATGTGATCGCGGCCGTGCGCGTCGGTGAGGAAGGCTTCCGAGCGCTCCGACGTCCACTTCACCGGCCGCTTCACCTTGCGCGCCGCCCACAGGCAGACGACTTCTTCAGGATAGATGAAGATCTTCGAGCCGAAACCGCCGCCGACATCCGGCGCGATGACGCGCAGCTTGTGCTCGGGCGCGATGCCGACGAAGGCCGAAATGACCAGGCGCGCGACGTGCGGATTCTGCGAGGTGTTCCACAAGGTCAGCGAGTCGTTGCCGGCGTCGTAATCGGCGAGCGCGGCGCGCGGCTCCATGGCGTTCGGCACCAGCCGGTTGTTGACGATGTCGAGCTTGGTGACGTGCTTGGCTGCCTTGAACGCGGCCTCGACCGCCTTCTGGTCGCCGAGGTGCCACTGGTAGATGGTGTTGTTCGGCACGTCGGCGTGGATCTGCGGCGCGCCCTTGGCCTGCGCCTTGGCCGGATCGACCACCGCCGGCAGCACCTCGTAATCGACCACGACCTTCTCGGCCGCGTCCTTGCCCTGCGCCGTCGTCTCGGCGATCACCACCGCGACCGCGTCGCCGACATGATTGACCGTGCTCGCCGCCAGCGCCGGATGCGGCGCCATCTTCATTGGCGAGCCGTCCTTGGAATGGATCATCCAGCCGCAGATCAGGTTGCCGACCTTGTCGGTCGCGAGCTGCGCGCCGGTCAGCACGTCGACCACGCCCGGCATCTTCTTGGCGGCGGCAACGTCGATCTTCTTGATCTTGGCGTGGGCATGCGGCGAGCGCACGAACACAGCGCGGGTCTCGCCCGGCCGCACCACGTCGTCGGTGTACTGGCCCTGGCCGGTGATGAAGCGGAAGTCTTCCTTCCGGCGCACCGGCGCCCCGATCCCATTGGCGGTCATTGGCAGCTTCCTCCCATTGTCTTCTTATCGACGTTGTTCGGTAGCCAGGTCGCGAGCGGCGGCGGCTTTATTTGGCCATCGCCCGCGCGCCCGCTTCAATCGCCTTGACGATGTTGTGATAGCCGGTGCAGCGGCAGATGTTGCCGTCGAGCTGTTCGCGGATCGTGTGCTCGTCGAGCGAGTTGCCGTTGCGGCGCACGATGTCGAGTGCCGCCATGATCATGCCGGGCGTGCAGTAGCCGCACTGCAGGCCGTGATTTTCGCGGAAGGCTTCCTGCATCGGGTGCAGCTTGCCGTCGGGGCTGGCCAGACCTTCGATCGTGGTGATCGACTGACCTTCGCATTGAACGGCAAGCGTGGTGCAGGATTTGGCTGCGATGCCGTCGATGTGCACGACGCAGGCGCCGCACTGCGAGGTGTCGCAGCCGACATGCGTGCCGGTGAGCCGCAGGTTCTCGCGCAGAAATTGTACCAACAGCGTTCGCGGTTCGACATCGCCGGTGACGGCCTTGCCGTTCACCGTCATGGACACTTTCGCCATGACTTCCTCCCAAAACTGGGGACCATCGCCCCGCTTTTAGCCTTCGTCACGCCTGACGCCGGCTCACCCGTCCAAAGTGCCGGCCGATTTAGAACCGGAATCCGCTTTTGAACTCGACTAACTTGAACCTCGCGATGCACGCGGGTCAAGCGCTTCCAGCCTCAAATCGACGCGAAGTGAGCATAGTTGCGATGCACAATTGTCGTATTGCGTCGAAAGTCGATGTTTTTCGCCAACTTACCGCGAATTCACGGAACGGACCCCGCGCGCGGCACTTAACGTCGCAGGACAGTGTCATATCGACGAAAGGTTGCATCATGCGTTTGAAACTGACAGCGGCGATCGCCGCCCTGCTCGTCGCTGCGACGACCGTCGCAGCCGTGACCCCGGCGGACGCGCAGTGGCGGCGCCACGGCGGCTACTATCATCACCATCATCGCGGCGGCTGGGGCGGCGGCGCGGCGCTCGGCGGCTTCGCGGCCGGCGCCATCCTCGGCGGCGCGCTCGCAGCACAGCGACCGTATTACGGGTCCGGCCCGGTCTATTATGAAGCCGAGCCGGGTTACTACGGCGGCGACGCCACCGGCTACTGCATGCAGCGCTTCAAATCGTACGATCCGGCGTCAGGGACCTATCTCGGTTATGACGGCTACCGCCACCCCTGCCCGTAACGAGGCCGGATGACGCGCCAAAGCAAAAAGCCGCCCATATCGGGCGGCTTTTTCCGATTCCGAAATTGGATCAGGCGGCCGGCTGACCGCCGATATTGGCAGCGAAGTTCTTGAAGAAATCGTCCGCGGTCTTCTTGGCCGCGCCGTTGACCAGGCGCTGACCGAGCTGGGCGAGCTTGCCGCCAATCTGCGCCTCGACGTTGTAGGTGAGCAACGTACCGCCGTCCTTTTCGGTCAGCGTCACGGTCGCGCCACCCTTGGCGAAGCCGGCGACGCCGCCGTCGCCCTCGCCGGAAATCTTGTAGCCGTTCGGCGGATCGAGGTCGGTGAGATGGACCTTGCCCTTGAAGCGCGCCTTGACCGGGCCGATCTTCGTCACGGCGACCGCCTCGAAGTCGGTCGGCGACGTCGTCGTCAGGGTCTCGCAGCCGGGGATGCAGGCCTTGAGGACCTCGGGGTCGTTGAGCTTCGCGTAAACCACTTCCCGGCTCGCAGGAAGCTGCACTTCGCCCGTCATCGTCATCGCCATGGCCGCTATCTCCTTCTCGACAGGCCCGTCGCCGGCCCGGGGAAGGACTTAAGGCTTCGCGCGCCCGCTGAAAAGGGCTTTGCAGCATGGCTCCGGCCGCTTTAATCCTGTTCTTCACGTCACCGGAGAAATTTCATGCCGCTGATTACAACCGACGATGGCTGCCGCATCAATGTCGAGGTCTCGGGTAGCGAGCGCGCGCCGGCGCTGATGCTGTCGTCCTCTGTCGGCACCAATCTTCACATGTGGGACGATCAGGCCGAGGATTTCGCCCGCCACTTTCGCGTCATCCGCTATGACCGCCGAGGCCATGGCGGTTCTGACGCTCCGCCCGGCCCGTACTCGATGGAGCGGCTCGGCCGCGACGCCTTATCGGTGCTCGACGCCCTCGAGGTTCGCAGCGTCCTTTGGTGCGGCCTGTCGATCGGCGGCATGGTCGGCCAATGGCTCGGGGCGAACGCGCCGGAGCGCTTCGACAAGCTGATCCTGGCGAATACCAATGCTTTCTACGAGGACAAGAAGACCTGGGACGACCGAATCCGGTTCCTACGCGACAATCCGCTGGACAAGCTTCTCGACGCGACGATGGGACGCTGGTTCACCCCCTCGTTTCGGGAAAGCGCGCCGCAGGCAATCGCCCGGATGAAGGACATCTTCCTCACCACAGACAAGGCAGGCTACGTGGCTTGTTGCCAGGCGATCCGCGACATGGATTTCCGTACGTCCAATCAATCGATCACCACACCGACTTTGGTGATTGTCGGCGCGCAGGATGCGGCGACGCCCCCCGCCCAAGGCGAAGCCATCGCGCGGCAGATCAAGGGCGCCAAGGTCTTCAGCATCGACGCCGCGCATATTTCCAACGTCGAGCAGCCGGCCGCCTTCACCAAGGCGGTGCTCGACTTCCTGAAAAGCTGAACCAATCTCCGCTCATTCCCGCGCAGGCGGGAATCCGCCGCTTGCCGGATGTGACAAAAATTGGACCCACGCTTTCACGGGGACGAGCGGGCAAAACACGCGAGGTGAATTATGGACGAGAAACAACGCTACGATGCCGGCATGGCGAAGCGCCGCAAGGTTCTCGGCGCGGCCTGGGTCGATCGCGCCAATGCCAACAAGACACCGCTCAACTCCGAATTCCAGGACTTCATCACCCGCGCCGCCTGGGGCGAGGTGTGGACCCGCCCGCATTACGACGAACGTACGCGCCGCATCCTCGTCATCGGCACCATGCTGGCGCTCGGCCACTGGGACGAATTCAACATGCATGTGCGCGCCGCGCTGACCGAAGGCGGCTTTACCGCCGACGACATCAAGGAAATCCTCCTGCAGCAGGCGATCTATTGCGGCGTGCCGGCGGCCAACCATGCGTTCAAGGAAACGGCGGCGATCATCGCCGAGCTGAAAAAATAGCGGAACGAAGCATCGATCCGCGCTGCATTTGCCCGCCGGCCCGCTATGATCGGCGCAGGGCCGGAACAGGCCGGCCAGGGAGCAACGCCATGGTCAACGGCTTCTTCGCGCGCCAGCTCGGCGCCTATGCGAGCTATCATCGCGACCCGCGCAACCGCCTGACGCACCTGATCGGCATTCCGGCGATCGTGTTCTCGATCCTGGTGCCGCTGGCGCTGGTGCGCCTGACCGGTGGCCTGTCGCTGGCGAGTATCGTCGCGGTGATCGCTTTGATCGGCTGGATCGCACTCGACCGCGGCGTCGGCATCGCGATGGCGGTGATGATGGTGCCGATGCTGCTGGTGGCGGAATGGATCGCGGCGGCGCAAGGCAGCCGCACCGCGTGGATCGTCTTCGCTGTTTTCTTTGTCGGCGGCTGGGTGTTCCAGCTCGTCGGCCATGTCTTCGAGGGCCGGCGGCCGGCGCTGGTCGACAATCTGTTTCAGGCCTTCATCGGCCCGATGTTCATCATGGCCGAAGTGCTGATGGCCCTTGGCCTGCGCCAGGATCTGCGCCGGATCGTCGATCCCCCGGCGGCGGGCGTGGCCGGCTCCTGAGCCGGCCGACGCTTATTCAGTGCGAGGCCGACAACCGCTCGATCCGCAACGCGGCGACCGAAGGAGCGCCGTTGCGACGCGAATAGTTGCGCTCGACGAGGCAGAGCGCGACGGCCAGCGCCGCGAGCAGCAGCTGCAGCACCTGTTCACGCAGCAGCTCGGCATTTTGCGACCACACCGACGGGCCGACCGAAGCCAGGCTGACGGCGACGACCACGATGAGCCCGCCTTCGAGAATGTCGGAATTTGCCTTGCCGCCGGCGAGGCTGCGCAGACGGTCGGCGATGTGCACGGCGCAGGCCAGCGCCACTGCGAGCTTCACTGCGCCGAAGAAGGCCGCGAGTTTCATCAATCCGTAGGGCGACAGTTTGAAATAGCTGCCGATGCCGAAGACGAATTGCGAGCGCCAGACATCGTCCAGCCCGTAGGTCGGCGACGTCAGGACGCGCAGCGCGTCGTAACCCCAGAACAAGGTGAAATACAGCGCGATCGCCATGATCGTCGCAACCGTAGCCGCGGATACCTTACGCATGAGCCGCTCCCATTATCGCGTGGGATCATGCGTAAGCCTTTCAAATGCGAGCCACAAAGGAAACCGAAATTTTACCTTACCGCCGCGCGCCGTTAAGCGCGTTCGTCAAGCTTAATGCTGCGCGCGCCGACGCGCACCAACGGGACCGCAAGATCGAGCAATCGGGACTGGCGCAACGTTTCGCGCCGGCCGCGCGCAAACCTGCTTCCGGCCGACCAATGTAACCGCGAGCCTGGCATTCTGGTTCCGGCGAATGCTGCAAACTCAGGCGCGCGGAACCGATCGGCGCCGCTCGCAGTTCCCTCCTCGAACATTCCTGAGGACGAAGGAGCTGAACATGGGACGTTATCTTTTGCTGTGGCTTCTCGGCGTACCGCTGCCGATCCTGGCGTTGATCTGGGTCTTCGGCGGCCTGCACTAAGGAGGCCGCGCCTGCGCCACCTTAGCGATCCCGACAGAGGCGATCCCCGCGGCGGCCCGGTCCAGCGACCGGCCGCCGCTTTGGTATTATGTCCACCGCTGGACCTTGGCGCGGAGTTGCGGCCTGCGGCGACGCGGTCGCCCGTTCTCCTTTTGGCACGTTGCTTGCGACGAATGACTTAATAACATGTCGGAACTCGGCGTTGCCGCTGCGGCGGCTCCCTGTTAAGCATTTGAGGGGCGAAATGGACGGCAGCCGGGCTGTCCCTTCGGAGAGGCGGGCAAGTGCATGGAAGTATTCCTCCAGCAGCTCATTAACGGCATCACACTCGGATCCATCTATGGTTTGATCGCAATCGGCTACACGATGGTCTTCGGCATCATCGGCATGGTGAACTTCGCCCATGGCGACGTGTTCATGGTGTCGGTGTTCATCGCCTTGATCGCGTTTCTTTTGGTCACGGCATGGCTCGGCATAGCCTCCATCACCGTTGCCTTGCTGATCGTGCTGATCGTCGCCATGCTGTTCACCTCGCTGGTGAACTGGGTGATCGAGCGCCTCGCTTACCGGCCGTTGCGCGGCTCGTTCCGCCTGGCGCCGCTGATCTCGGCAATCGGCATGTCGATCTTCCTGTCCAACTTCGTCCAGGTCACGCAGGGCCCGCGCAACAAGGCGATCCAGCCCATCGTGCGCGGCGAATTCATCCTGCTCGATCACAACAATTACGCCGTCGCCCTGTCCTACAAACAACTGATCATCTGGGGCATTACGGCCGTGCTGCTAGCGGCGTTCTGGTATCTGGTCGCCAAGACCCGGCTCGGCCGCGAGCAGCGGGCCTGCGAGCAGGACCAGAAAATGGCGGCGCTGGTCGGCGTCAACGTCGACCGCACGATCTCGATGACCTTCGTCATCGCCGCGGCGCTCGCCGCCGTCGCCGGCACCATGTACCTGATGTATTACGGCGTCGTGAGTTTTGCCGACGGCTTCGTGCCTGGCGTCAAGGCTTTCACCGCGGCGGTGCTCGGCGGCATCGGCTCATTGCCGGGCGCGGTGATCGGCGGCCTGCTGATCGGGCTGATCGAAACCTTCTGGTCGGCCTATTTCACCATCGACTACAAGGACGTTGCCGCCTTCTCGGTGCTGGCGATCACGCTGATATTCCTGCCGCAAGGTCTGTTCGGCCGCCCCGATGTCGAAAAGGTCTGACATGGACACGACCGCGCAACGCCAGGACGTGGACGTCGTCCACGCCGTCAAGGAAGCCTGCCTCGCTGCCGCGATCACCTTCGGCGTCCTGCTGCCGCTGATCGGCTTTGAGACCGTCAGCAACATCGACAACAAACTCGTGCTCCACACGCGTTGGGGGCTGCTGTTCTCGATCGTCGCCATCGTCGGCGTCGGCCGTTTGCTGATGGCGCTTGTGATCGCGCCGCGGCTGGCGCAGCGCCGCGTGCGCCCGGTGACTCCCGCCGCGACCGCCGCCGCAACGTGGCTGTCCGTCATCGGCCGTTGGTTTGGCCCTTTCGCCGTCGGCTTCGCCATCGTCTATCCCATCCTCGTCGTGAGCCTGGGCGGCTTCAGCAGCGCGCTGAAATGGGTCGACAATTTCGGCATCCAGATCCTGATCTACGTGATGCTGGGCTGGGGCCTCAACATCGTCGTCGGCCTCGCCGGCCTGCTCGACCTCGGTTACGTCGCCTTCTATGCCGTCGGCGCCTACTCCTACGCCCTGCTGGCCAAGAACTTCGGCTTCTCGTTCTGGATCCTGCTGCCGCTCGCCGGCATTCTGTCGTCGTTCTGGGGCATCCTGCTCGGCTTCCCGGTGCTGCGCCTGCGCGGTGACTACCTCGCCATCGTGACGCTCGCCTTCGGCGAGATCATTCGCATCGTGCTCATCAACTTCGTCGATCTGACCAACGGCTATGCCGGCATCGGCGGCATTCCGCGACCGAGTTTCTTCGGCATCCCGTTCACCGCCGGCGACGACGGCTTCGCCGCGGTGTTCGGCCTGGAGTTCACGCCGGTCTATCGCACGATATTCCTTTACTATCTGATCCTGGCGCTCGCCTTCCTCACCGCCTTCGTTACCGTCCGGCTGCGGCGCCTGCCGGTCGGTCGCGCCTGGGAAGCGCTGCGCGAAGACGAGATTGCCTGCCGCTCGCTCGGCATCAACACCACCAACACCAAGCTCACCGCCTTCGCCATCGGCGCCATGTTCGGCGGCTTTGCCGGCTCTTTCTTCGCCGCCCGTCAGGGCTTCATCTCGCCGGAAAGCTTCACCTTCCTCGAATCGGCGACCGTGCTGTCCATCGTCGTGCTTGGCGGCATGGGCAGCCAGATCGGCGTCGCCATCGCCGCGGCATTGTTCATCGGCGGCACCGAGATCATGCGCGATCTCGACTTCCTCAAGCAGATTTTCGGACCATCGTTCGACCCGACGCAATACCGCATGCTGCTGTTCGGCTTCGGTATGGTGATCATCATGGTGTTCAGGCCGCGCGGCCTGATCTCGACACGCTCGCCCTCGATCTTCCTGAAGGAACGCAAGACAATCTCCTCCGATCTCGTCAAGGAAGGGCACGGCTGATGGCGGGACGCGGCGAACCTCTGCTCAAGGTCGAGCACCTCACCATGCGTTTCGGCGGCCTGGTTGCCGTCGATAATCTGTCCTGGCAGGCGAGAGAGAGAGACATCACCGCGCTGATCGGGCCGAACGGCGCCGGCAAGACGACGGTGTTCAACTGCATCACCGGCTTCTACAAGCCGACCGAGGGCCGCATCGCGCTGCGCCACGGCGATCCGGCGATCTGGGATGAGCTCGAAAGTCTCACCGACCGCGGCAAGCGGCACCTTACCGCAGCGACCGGGTCGTTGTTTCAGCTCGAGCGCATGCCCGATTATCTGGTGACGCAGCAGGCGCGCGTAGCCCGCACATTCCAGAACATCCGCCTGTTCGCCGGCATGACCGTGCTGGAAAATCTCATGGTCGCCCAGCACAACAGCCTGATGCTGGCGTCCGGCTATACACTGCTCGGCGTGCTTGGCATCCCATCGTACGGCATCGCCGAACGTGCGGCGATCGACGTGGCGCGCGAATGGCTCAACCGCGTCGGCCTCATCGACCGCGCCGACGATCCGGCCGGCGACCTGCCCTACGGCGCGCAACGCCGGCTCGAGATTGCCCGCGCGATGTGCACGGATCCGGTGCTGCTGTGCCTCGACGAGCCCGCCGCCGGCCTCAACCCGCGCGAAAGCGCCGAGCTCAACGAACTGCTGCTGTCGATCCGCGACCAGTTCAACCTGTCGATCCTGCTGATCGAGCATGACATGTCGGTGGTCATGGAGATCTCGGACCACGTCATCGTGCTCGACTACGGCGTCAAGATTTCCGACGGCACGCCGGAGGAAATCCGCAACGACCCGAAGGTGATCGCCGCCTATCTCGGCGTCGCCGATGAAGAGGTCGAAAAGGTCGAGGCGGAGGTGGGCCTATGACCACCCTGCTCGCCGTCCGCGGCGTCAAAACTTTCTACGGCCGGGTCATGGCGCTCAAGGGCGTCGATCTCGAGGTCAAGGAAGGCGAGATCGTCACGCTTATCGGCGCCAACGGCGCCGGCAAGTCGACGCTGATGATGACCATCTGCGGCAACCCGCGCGCCCGCGAGGGCAGCATCGAGTTCGCAGGCCAGAACATCACGCGCCTGCCGACGCACGAGATCGCACGGCTGAAGCTGGCGCAATCGCCGGAAGGCCGCCGCATCTTCTCGCGCATGACCGTGCTCGAGAACCTGCAGATGGGCGCGCTGGTCGCCGACGAAAGCGAATTCGACAGCAACCTCGAGCGCATGCTCACCTTGTTTCCGCGCCTCAAGCAGCGCATCGGTCAGCGCGGCGGCACGTTGTCGGGCGGCGAACAACAGATGCTCGCCATCGCCCGCGCGCTGATGGCGCGGCCGCGCCTGCTGCTGCTCGACGAGCCGTCATTGGGTCTGGCGCCGCTGATCGTGCGGCAGATCTTCGATGCCATCAAGGCGCTCAACGCCCAGGACGGCCTGACCGTGTTTTTGGTCGAACAGAACGCCTATCACGCGCTCAAGCTCGCGCACCGCGGCTACGTCATGGTCAACGGGCTGATTACCTTGTCCGGCACCGGCAAGGAACTTCTCGAACGGCCCGAAATCAAACAAGCCTATCTCGAAGGAGGCGCGTGATGGACCTCCACACCTCACCCACCTCGATTTTCCATTTTCTTTACGAGGAAGATTCGCTCTGGACCTTTATCCTGGTGACTCTCATCCTCGGCGGCGGCGCCGCCTGGCTGTCCGGCCGCGCCATCGCGCAGACGTGGCGCCCGATCTGGCAGGTCTTTGTTTACAGTCTGATCCTGGGCTGCGCCGTGCGGTTTATTCATTTCAGCCTGTTCGGCGGCACGCTGCTGTCACCGTACTACTATCTCGTGGATACGGTCCTGCTTATGGTGTTCGGATTCTTGGGCTTTCGGGCGGCACGCGTCTCGCAGATGCTCACCCAGTATCGCTGGATCAACGAACCGGCCGGAGCTTTGCGCTGGCGCCGAAATCCGCGTTGACGTAGGATCGTGCCAGCTAAGTAGACTGCCGGATCAAGTTCACTGTTTTTTGTTGAAGGGGAAAAAACGAATGAAGAGGATCTCGACACTAGGCCTCGCGCTCGGCTTTGCCGTTGCGATGGCCGGTACCGCCTCCGCGCAAGTGAAGTTCGGCGTGCAGGGGCCGATCACCGGGCCGAACGCCGCTTTCGGTGCTCAGCTCAAGAACGGCGCGCAGCAGGCGGTCGATGACATCAACGCCGCCGGCGGCATCAACGGCCAGAAGATCACCCTGTCGTTCGGTGACGACGTCTCCGATCCGAAGCAAGGCGTGTCGGTCGCCAACAAGTTTGCCGCTGACGGCGTCAAGTTCGTGGTCGGCGCCTTCAACTCCGGCGTCACCATGCCCTCCTCCGAGGTCTATCAGGAGAACGGCATCATCGCGGTGACGCCCGCTTCGACTAACCCGCAGGTTACCGAGCGCAAGATGTGGAACGTGTTCCGCACCTGCGGTCGCGACGACCAGCAGGGCGCGGTTGCCGGCGCCTACATCCTCAAGCACTTCAAGGGCAAGAAGATCGCCGTCGTTCACGACAAGACCACCTACGGCAAGGGTCTGGCCGACGAGACGATCAAGGCCATGGAAAAGGGCGGCATGAAGCCGGCCCTCTATGAAGGCATCAACGTCGGCGAGAAGGACTTCTCGGCGCTGGTGTCGAAGATCAAGTCGTCAGGCGCCGACCTCGTCTACTGGGGCGGTCTGCACACCGAAGGCGGCCTGATCGTTCGCCAGATGCGCGACCAGGGCATCAAGGCGCCGCTGATGGGCGCTGACGGCATCACCACCGACGAGTTCGCTCAGGTCGGCGGCCCGGGCGTCGAAGGCACGCTGATGACCTTCCCGCCGGACCCGCGCAACAACCCGGCCGCCAAGGCCGTCGTCGCCAAGTTCCGCGCCGCCAAGTTCGAGCCGGAAGCCTACACGCTGTACAGCTACGCGGCGGTGCAGGTCATGGCCGAAGCGGCCAAGGCTGCCAAGTCGAACGACCCCAAGAAGGTCGCCGAGAAGATGCACTCGGGCATGAAGTTCGACACGGTTATCGGCCCGCTGTCCTACGACAAGAAGGGTGACATCACCCGTCTGGATTACACCATGTACATCTGGAAGAAGGACGCGAGCGGCAAGATCACCTATGTCGAGATGAACCCGGCGGCGACCAACTAAGTCGCACCGCTTTCATCGCTCGCGAAAGCAAAGACGCCCGCTCCGGTTTCCGGGGCGGGCGTTTTCTTTTGCGCTTCAGCTTTAGCTTTAGCTTTAGCTTTGCGCCTCGAGCTTCGCACCTTCCGCTGTGGCAATCAGCCGATCTTGCCAAGCACCGGGAAGGTCTCGAGCAGCCAGATGCTCAGGAGGTTGATGCTGCCGGTGAGAAAGGCGACGCCGGTCAGCACCAGCAGTCCACCCATCACCTGTTCGACGCGATGCATGTGCCTCTTGAAGCGGGCCATGAACGCGGCGAAGGGTTCGATCGCCAGCGCCGCAGCGACGAAGGGAATGCCGAGGCCGAGCGAATAAACCGCCAGCAGGCTGGCGCCCTTGCTCACCGTCTGTTCGGAGGCCGCCACCGCGAGGATCGCCGCGAGGATCGGGCCGATGCACGGCGTCCAGCCGAAGGCGAAGGCGAGCCCCATCAGATAGGCGCCCCACAGGCCGACCGGCTTGGTCACCTCCATGCGCTTCTGCCGGTATAGCCAGGCAATCGGCGTGATGCCGAGGAAATGCAGACCCATGACGATAATCAGGATGCCGGCGACGATGGCGAGCGGCTCGGAATAAGCGCGGATCAACGTACCGATGACGCTGGCGCTGGCGCCGAGGGCGACGAAAATCGTCGAGAAGCCGAGCACGAACAGCGCCGCGGCGGCCACCGTCTCGCGCTTGACCATGCGCTCGGGCTCATGTGCCTCGAAGCGCTCCAGCGAGGTGCCGGCCAGGTAAACCAGATAAGGCGGCACCAGCGGCAGGACGCAGGGCGACAGGAAGGAGACGAGGCCGGCGATGAGCGCGGCCAGGTAGGAAACGTCGGTGTGCATGGCCCGGATATGCGCCCGACAATGTGGCGATGGCAAGGGTGCCGTGACGACGGTTGCGGAGTTGTGATATGCGGGTGATCGGAATGAAGGAGACGCCGGTCATGCGCAATCTCATCACCGATGTCGAAGGCCTGCGCGTCGGCCACGCCCACGACAAGAAGCTGGCATCCGGTACGACCGCCATCCTCTTCGACCGCGCCATCACCGCGGCGGTGGACGTGCGCGGCGGCGGCCCCGGCACCCGCGAAACCTCGCTGCTCGAGCCTCACTTCACTGTCGAGCACGTCGACGCCATCGTGCTGTCCGGCGGCTCCGCCTTCGGTCTCGACGCGCCGTCCGGAACGCAAGCCTTCCTGCGCGAAAAAGGCCGCGGTTTCCGCATCCGCGATGCCGTCGTGCCGATCGTTCCCGGCGCGATCATGTTTGACCTGCTCAACGGCGGCGACAAGAAATGGGGTCGCTACCCGCCCTATCGCGAATTCGGCTACGAGGCGGCGCGCTCGGCGTCGGTCGACTTCAAGCTCGGCAGCGTCGGCGCCGGTCTCGGCGCCACCACCGTCAACTTCAAGGGCGGCGTCGGCTCGGCCTCGGCCAAATCGCGCGGCGGCATCACCGTCGGCGCCATCGTCGTCATCAATGCCGTCGGCACCGCCGTGGTCGGCGACGGCCCGCATTTCTGGGCGGCGCCGTTCGAGCAGGATGCCGAGTTCGGCGGCCGCGGCATGCCGCCGCAGCTCAAGCGCAGCGATCTCGCCATCCGCGCCAAAGGCGGCCCGCAGGAGAACACCACGATCGCGCTGATCGCGACCGATGCCAAACTCAACAAGGCGCAGTGCAACCGCCTTGCCGTCATGGCGCAGGACGGCCTGGCGCGCGCCATCTATCCGGTGCACACGCCGCTCGACGGCGACGTCGTCTTCGCCGCGGCAACCGGCAAGAAGAAACTGGCCGACCCCTATTACGGTCTCGCCGAGCTCGGCATGGTGGCCGCCAATGTGATGGCCCGCGCGGCGGCGCGCGGCGTCTACGAGGCCAAGGCCCTGCCCTACCCTGGCACGGTGCCGGCCTGGCGCGACCGCTTCGGCTGAACCTGAAACCTTATCGGCCGCCAAGGCGTTTCCCGGACATGCCTTCGAGCGTCGTCCAGACCTTCGTCTACGACAGCGAACACAGCCGCCTCACGGTCACGTTCGTCAGCGGCCGCGTTTATGAATACTACCTGGTGCCGCCGTCGGTGGCGGCCGGGTTTCGCGGGTCGCGGTCCAAGGGGACGTATTTCAACAAATTCATCCGCGACCGCTATCACTGCCGCGAGATCAAGGCCGCCTAGGCGAGAAACCGTTCCGCGGCAAAACCCTTCGGATCGAGGAACGGCGTCTCGCCGCTCATCATCTCGCCGAGCAGACGGCCGGTGACGGGGCCGAGCGTCAGCCCCCAGTGCGCATGGCCGATCGCGAGCCACATTCCCTTTTGCCCAGGCGCCCGGCCGATCACCGGCCGCGAGTCCGGGAAGCACGGCCGCGCGCCAAGCCAGGTGCGGTCTTCGGCGCGCGATCCGATCCGGTAGAGCGCGTCGAGGTGCGGCCTGAGGCGGTCGAACTGCACCGGCGTCGGCGCGGCGTCGCGCGCGGCGAATTCCGCGCCGGTGGTGACGCGGATGCCCTGCCGCATCGGCGTGATCAGATAGCCGTAATAGACATCGACCACCGGGCGCGTCAGCGGCGCGCTCTCTTCCGTCTTGAAATGGCGGTGATAGCCACGCTTGAAACCCATCGGCAGTTTGAGACCGAGCGGCTCGAGCAGATCGGGCGCCCACGGGCCGAGAGCGACGACCACCTCCGGCGCATCGATCGGACCTTCCGCGGTCTCGACGCGCCAGCCGCTCCCCGAGCGGTGCAGGCTCAGCGCATCGCCCTTGAGCGTGATGCCGCCGAGCGTGCTGAAGCGCGCGGCATAGGCTCGCGTTACCGCCAGCGGATCGCTCAGGCTCACCGCCGCCGGCCAGTAGGCGGCATGCCGAAACACCGAACTGAGCGATGGCTCGAGCTTGCGTGCACCGTCGGCATCCATGGTTTCGACGACGATGCCGAATTCACGCGCCAGATCGAGCTCCTTGCGCAGGGCCGCGAAGGCCGCGTCGCTACGGTAGAGCTTGATCCAGCCATTGCGCCGCAAGTACTGCGTTGCCCCGGATTCGAGCATCAGCGCCTCGTGCTCGGCGATGGCGCGGGCGAACAGCGGCCGGTTGATGCGCGCAGTCTCCATGATCGCCGCCGGCCGCGAGGCGGCGCGGAATTTCATCAGCCAGGGCGCAGCCCACGGCAGGAAGCTCATGTGATAATTGGCGTCGCTCGCCTGCTTGAGCGCCACCCGCATCAGCGCGCTGAGGCTGGACGGAAACGCCGGCGGCAGGATGGTCGAGCCCTCGAGCACGCCAGAATTGCCGTACGATGTCTGCTCGCCGAGGCCGGCGCGATCGACCAGCGCCACCGCCATGTTGCGTTTCGCGAGTTGCAGGGCGATCGATGTGCCGACGATGCCGGCGCCAAGAACGATCACATCGGTGCGTGCCATAGTGCCTGCTGGCCTTTTCCGTCACTCAGTTCAACCCCGGCATGGGCAACCGGGATCTGTCCCGGCGAATATGGATCAAGACGCGGCGCCGCGCTATCTAGGCGGCGTACGCCGGGAGTTCATCTGATATGCCATTTCTGCGCTTGCCCTTGGCCGCGCTCGCCTGGATCGGCCGGCAGGGCACGACGGGGCTCGTCGTCGCCATCTTCCTCAGCATCGCAGTGCCGCCGCTGGCGGCCTATGTGAAGCCGCACCTTGCCGCAGCCGTCTTCGTGCTGCTGGTGTTTTCCTATTTGCGCACCGAGCCGGAAAAACTGCGCCAGGTGGTGCGCGCCCCTGGCCTCGCCCTCGTCGCCTCGCTCTGGGCCATGATCGCGGCCCCGGTTCTGGCCGGCGGCGCGCTCAATCTGATCGGCCTGCCGAAGCTGGCGCCCGACCTCTACACCATCATGATCCTCCACGTGGCGATCGCGCCGATCGTGTCGTCGGCCGCCTTCGCGGCGCTGCTCGGGCTCGACATCGCCTTCACCATGGTGTCGGTGATCCTCTGCAATGTGCTGTCGCCCGTCACCACTGTCGCCGTCAGCACGTTCTTTCTCGGCACCTCGCTGATCTCGCCGCTCGATCTCGGCGTCAAGCTCCTGGTCTTCCTCCTGGTATCGGGCCTTGTCGCCATGGCCATTCGGCGCATCGCGGGGCAGGCGCGCATCGACGCGCATAAGGAAACCCTCGACGGCCTCAATGTGATCGCCGTGTTCGTTTTCGCCATTGCCGCCATGGACGGCGTTCCGCGGCACGTCATCGCCGATCCGCTCGGCGCCGCGCTGCTGCTCGGCATCGTCATCCTGCTCGCGGCGTCGATGTTCGGGGTGAGCGCGCTGGTGTTCATGCGCGCCGGTTTCAAACTCGGCACGGTGGTCGGCATGATCGCCGGCTTTCGCAACCTCGGCACCATCATGGCCGCGATCGGCACCACCCTGCCCGATCAGGCCTGGTTCTATTTCGCGCTGGTGCAGTTTCCGATCTATCTTTTCCCGGCGCTGATCAAGCCGTTCGTCCGCCGCCGGTCCACGCCATCGTCCTGACGTGGCAAGGCCGGCCCGCATGTAGCGCGGACCGGCCCGGCCTTGCGCAATAGCGATCAGACCAGCGCGGAGACGGCCGAACCGGCCGCGCTCATCAGATGGCTTTGCAGCGCCATCAATTCCTTCATCAGCGCCGAGCCGCCATTGCCCGAAGCGCCGTTGCCTTGCGGCTTGTCCGAGTCGGACTGGCCGGCGCTCATGCCGGACGGCGGGCTCGTCGTCGAGGCCGAGCTACCGTCCGCATAGGTGACGGTCGTGGTCACCGATCCGTCGGCATTGGTGGTGGTGACGGTCTTGCTGCCGTCGGCGCCGCTGCTCGACGAGTCGTCGGCATCGCCATCGGCGCCACCGGCTCCGCCAGCACCGCCCATGTGATGGCCGTGATGGCCGTGGCCCTTCGCAGCCGACGCCAGTTCGCTGCTGCTGACCGAGCCGTCGCCGTTGCTGTCGAGCTTGGCGAACACGGCGTCCGAGATCGAGGTGCTGATGCCGTGCTGCGAGGCCGCCGCCTCGAATTCCGATTTGCTGACCGTGCCGTCGCCATTGGTGTCGAGCTTGGCGAACAGCTTGGAATTGCCCGGATCGCTGGCACCGGTCGAACCGGCGGCGTTGGCCTTCTGCTGCAAGTCGATGAGCTGGCTCATCATGTCGGGGCCGAACGGCGACTGCGACGAGGCCGAGCCGGATGACGATGTGGCGGAATTCGACGACGACGAGTCGCTGCCGCCCGGCATCAGAAATGACAGCGGATCGAAAGGTTGCCCGGCCTTGTTGACGCCGCTGGCGCCGCCCTGCTGCAGCAGTTGCTGCCAGGAGGACAGCGGGCTGGTCGCCGAGCCCACGGAGAGGGACATCTACGCTACTCCTCTGAAACGCCGGACAGCCGGCACTCTTCGCCCCGCGACGGCCGGTGCAAGAGCTTTGCCAGCAACGCGGCGGCGGCAAATGGCGTGACGCCTCAGGCAGTTGTCCACAGGGGCCGGCCTGCGGCGCGGCGTTTACGCGGCCTGAAACCGGCAATTTCTGCCGTCTCACAGGAAGCAATTTGCCCGGTCCCGGACGCCGTGATACCCGAACCCGTCCCGGAGAAACGTGCCTCATGACCCGCCCTCTCCTCATCGCGCCGTCGATTCTGGCCGCTGATTTTTCCAAGCTCGGCGACGAGGTCCGCGCCATCGACGCCGCCGGCGCCGACTGGGTGCATGTCGACATCATGGACGGGCATTTCGTGCCCAACATCTCGTTCGGGCCGGATGTGATGAAATCGGTGCGCGGCGCCTCCAAGAAGGTCTTCGACGTGCACCTGATGATCGCGCCGGTTGATCCCTATATCGAAGCCTTCGCCAAGGCCGGCGCCGACATCATCACCGTGCATGTCGAGGCCGGCCCGCATGTGCACCGCTCGCTGCAGGCGATCCGCGCGCTCGGCAAGAAGGCCGGCGTGGTGATGAACCCGGGCACGCCCGCCTCGTCCATCGAAAATGTCATCGACATGGTCGATCTCATTCTCGTCATGTCGGTCAATCCCGGCTTCGGCGGCCAGAGCTTCATCCCGTCGGCGCTCGACAAGATCCGCGCGATCCGCGCCATGATCGGCGGCCGGCCGATCGATCTCGAAGTCGATGGCGGTGTCACCGCGGCCAACGCCGCCGATGTGGTGCGTGCTGGGGCCAATGTGCTGGTCGCCGGCTCGGCCGTGTTCAAGGGCGGCGCCTACAAGGAAAACATCGCCGCGATCCGCCAGGCTGGCAGCCTGGCCCGCGGCGAAGCGGCGTGATGGTCATTCCGGGGCGCGTGCGCAGCACGCGAACCCGGAATCCAGTGACATGGTCAGTGCGAGCATCTGGATTCCGGGTCCGCTCGCTTCGCGAGCGTCCCGGAATGACAGTGAGGTAAAAGAATGATCCCCCGTTACTCCCGCCCCGACATGGCCGCGATCTGGTCGCCGGAAACCAAGTTCCGCATCTGGTTCGAGATCGAGGCGCATGCCGCGACCGCCATGGGCGAACTCGGCGTCATCCCGAAGGAAGCCGCCGCCACCATCTGGGCCAAGGGCAAGGACGCCAAGTTCGACGTCGAGCGCATCGACGCCATCGAGGCCGAGGTCAAGCACGATGTCATCGCCTTCCTGACCCACGTGTCGGAGATCGTCGGGCCGGAAGCGCGCTACATGCATTCCGGCATGACGTCGTCGGACGTGCTCGACACCTGTCTCAACGTGCAACTCGTGCGCGCCGCCGACATCCTGATCAAGGACATCGACACGCTGCTGGCCGCGCTCAAGCGCCGCGCCTTCGAACACAAGCTGACGCCGACGGTCGGCCGCTCGCACGGCATCCATGCAGAGCCGACCACCTTCGGCCTGAAAATGGCGCAGGCCTACGCCGAGTTCGCGCGCTGCCGCGAGCGCATGGTCGCGGCGCGCAAGGAAGTCGCGACCTGCGCCATTTCCGGCGCCGTCGGCACCTTCGCCCAGGTCGATCCGCGCGTCGAAGCCTATGTCGCCAAACAGATGGGCCTCGAAGTCGAGCCGGTGTCGACGCAGGTGATCCCGCGTGATCGCCACGCCATGTTCTTTGCCACGCTCGGCGTCGTCGCCTCGTCGATGGAGCGCCTCGCCGTCGAGGTGCGCCACCTGCAACGCACCGAAGTGCTGGAGGCCGAAGAGTTCTTCTCGGAAAAGCAGAAGGGCTCCTCGGCGATGCCGCACAAGCGCAACCCGGTGCTGTCGGAGAACATCACCGGCCTTGCCCGCATGGTGCGCGGCTACGTGACGCCGGCGCTGGAGAACGTGGCGCTGTGGCACGAGCGCGACATCTCGCACTCCTCGGTCGAGCGCATGATCGGCCCCGACGCCACGGTGACGCTCGACTTCGCGCTCGCCCGCCTCTCGGGCCTGATCGACAAGCTGCTGGTCTATCCGGCCAACATGCAGAAGAACCTCGACCGCCTCGGCGGCCTGATCCACTCACAGCGCATCCTGATCGCGCTGACCAAAGCGGGCGTCACCCGCGAGGACGCCTATCGCCTCGTGCAGCGCAACGCCATGAAGGTGTGGCGCGGCGAGAGCAACGACTTCCTGTCGCTGCTCAAAGCCGATCCGGAGGTGAAGAAGGCGCTGAACGACAAGGAGCTCGAAGCCAATTTCGACCTCGATCATCACTTCCGCCAAGTCGACACCATCTTCAAGCGCGTGTTCGGCGAGTCATAAGACACCGCTGCGGTTTCATGCCGAATTCAATCGACCATTCAGGAAATGATGCCCCTGCGATCCTGATTTTCGATTCCGGCGTCGGCGGCCTGACCGTGTTCCGCGAAGTCATCGCGGCGCGGCCCGATGCGCGCTTTGTCTATGTCGCCGACGATGCCGGCTTTCCCTACGGCAATCAGCCGCCGGACGCGCTCATCGAGCGCATCGTCCGCGTGATGGGTGAGGCCATCGCCGAGCATCGTCCCGATCTCATCGTCATCGCCTGCAACACCGCCTCGACGCTGGCGCTCGCCGAACTGCGCAAGCGCTACACCGTGCCCTTCGTCGGCACCGTGCCGGCGATCAAGCCGGCCTGCGCGCAGTCGAAGTCGAAGCGCATCGCCGTGCTCGGCACCAAAGCCACTGTGTCGCTCGAATATACACGGGCGCTGATCCGCGAATTCGCTTCGGGCTGCGATGTCGTGCTGGTCGGCTCACGGAGCCTCGCCAGCATCGCCGAGCACGAATTGTCAGGCATGCCGGTGGCCGATGCCGACATCGCCGCCGAGATCGCGCCCTGCTTCGTCGATACGGACGGCCGCAAGACCGACACCGTCGTGCTCGCCTGCACGCATTATCCGTTGCTGACCGACCGCTTCCGCAAGCTGGCGCCATGGCCGGTGGACTGGATCGATCCGGCGCCGGCGATCGCGCGGCGCGTCGCCGACCTGTTGCACGAGCGGCCCGCGGCGGCGGCGAGAACGCCGCCGCGCATCGTCTTCACCTCGGGCCGCGTGCCGCCGGCGCCGCTCAAAGCGGCGCTCGCGCGCTTCGGCTTCAGCCCGTGAACGCCTCGGCGCGGATCTCCAGCGCGCCGCGCACGATCATGTCGCCAGCGACATAGAGAATGATCGCAAGGCCGACATAGGCGATCCAGCGATGCTTGGTCAGCAGGCCGGCGATGTAGTTCGCCGCCACGCCCATCAGCAGGATCGACAGTCCGAGACCGAAGATCAGCGCCGCGGGATGGTCGCGTGCGGCGCCCGCCACCGCGAGCACGTTGTCGAGCGACATCGAAATATCGGCCATGACGATCTGCCACGCCGCCTGGGCGAATGTCTTGCGTGGCGCCGTGGCGCCGGCCGCGGCCTCGCCGTTGCCATTGAGAACGCCCTCGCCCTCGTGGCCATGCGAGCGCAGTTCACGCCACATCTTCCAGCACACCCACAGCAGCAACAGGCCGCCGGCAAACAGGAGGCCGACGATCTGCAAAAGCTCGATGGCAACGCCGGCGAACGCGATACGCAGCACGGTCGCTGCGATGATGCCAACGAGAATGGCGCGCCGGCGCTGCTCGTGCGGCAAGCCGGCGGCGGCGAGACCGATGACCACCGCGTTGTCGCCGGCCAGCACAAGGTCGATCATGATGACCTGGGCGAAGGCGGTCAGCGCCTCGGGGGTGAGAAGATGAGACAGGTCAACCACGTGCATTGCTCCGTTCAGGCATCGGTTTGAAAAACTCCACGACAGGCTCGATATCGCCCAGCATCGCAGCGGCGCAGCCTATCAGCGTCAGTGCCCCGGCGAGATCCCAGGCCGAAACCGGCCGGGGCCTTCCCAAGGCAGGCAGGATGAAGGCGGCAATGCCAATGAGGGCGGCCGCGGCCAGCGCCAGGACGCTGATGGCCGGCAGGATGAGGTCGGCCGGCAGCCAAAAGCCCATGGCCAACAGGCCAGCGGCCGGCACCAGCGCCATAACGAGCAGCGGCAGCAACGGGCCTTCGTCCGGCGGCGGACGGCGAAAATGCGGATTGCGGGTGCGGTTGGCTCGGCTCATGGGACCCTCGTCGACGATCAGTCCGACATCGCAGTCCTCGAAGACTGCCAGAGGGGCCCGGCCTGATGGCAGCCAAAATAGGGCAAAATCCCCGGTTCGCAAGTCCTGGCAGCTGACAGCCCCCTCCTGACGCCGCGGCCGGTCGCCGCAACGGGCGGTTTGACAGCGCCCCGCCGTACCCCTAAAAGACCGCCACCTGACGGGCCCTAGGGGCCCGTTCGGCGTTTCGCGACCCGCGACAAGCCCTTACGCTTCAAGGACTTGGCTGTCGGTTCCGGGGTGACCCGGGACAAAGGAGGGCGCGTCTCCTCAACCCTTATCTCTGTTTTCATGAGGACGCGATGACCAAGCGTTTGGAATCCAAGTACAAAATCGATCGCCGCATGGGCGAGAACATCTGGGGCCGTCCGAAGTCCCCGGTGAACCGCCGCGAATACGGCCCCGGCCAGCACGGCCAGCGCCGCAAGGGCAAGCTGTCCGACTACGGCGTCCAGCTCAAGGCCAAGCAGAAGCTGCGCGGCTACTACGGCAACATCTCGGAGCGTCAGTTCCGCGCCATCTACGACGAAGCCATCCGCATGAAGGGTGACTCGGGCGCCAACATGATCGGCCTCCTGGAGCGCCGCCTCGACGCGGTCGTCTACCGCGCCAAGTTCGTGCCGACCGTGTTCGCCGCCCGCCAGTTCATCAACCACGGCCACGTCAAGGTGAACGGCAAGAAGGTCAACATCGCCTCGTACCGCCTCAAGGTCGGCGACGTCGTCGAGGTGCGCGAGAAGTCGCGTGAGATGAACCTCGTCGTCGAAGCCCAGGCGATGGCCGAGCGCGACGTGCCGGATTACATCAGCGTCGATACCGGCAAGCTCACCGCCCAGGTCGCGCGCATCCCGGCGCCGTCGGATGTGCCCTACCCGGTGCAGATGGAACCGCACCTGGTGGTGGAATACTATTCGCGCTAAGCGCCGCTTCGCTTTTCAGCGCCAAAGCTTCCAGATCCCCTGCCCAAAAGGCGGGGGATTTGTTATTCGTGGTCCTGAATATGACGCCGGGACCATGATCATGACCTCTCTGACCCGCCGCGCGCTCATCGCCGGTACTGCCGCAACCGCGGCGGCCTACACCCTGCCCGCCTTCGCCGCGCTCACGGCGTTCAAACACGGCGACTTCGACGTCACCGTCGTCAGCGACGGCCACCTGGTGCTGCCGGTGAGCTTCCTTGCCGCCGACGCCGATCCGGCCGAGCGCGCCGCGATGCTCGCCGCCGCCGGCCAATCAGGCGACACTTACAATTCGCCGACCAATGTCACGCTGCTGAAGCACGGTAACGATCTCATCCTGATCGACACCGGCTCGGGCGATCGCTTCATGCCGACCGCCGGCAAGATGTGGGACAACCTCAAGACCGCCGGCATCGACAAGGCCAAGATTACCAAGGTGGTCTTCACCCACGGCCATCCGGATCATCTGTGGGGCACGGTCGACGAGTTCGACGAACTGATGCTGCCGAACGCGAGTTTTCACGTCGCCGCCGCCGAATGGGATTTCTGGAACGGCGACAACGCCATGCGCGGCCTGCCGGCCGAGCGCGCCGGCTTCGTCACCGGCGCACGGCGCAATTACGCGGCGATCAAGGACCGCGTCGCCATGTTCAAGGACGGCGACGAGATCGTCTCCGGCCTGCAGATCGTGTCGACGCCGGGCCACACCCAGGGCCACGTCTCGCTGGCGCTCAAGGGCGGCGACGGCCTCATCGTCACCGGCGACGTGCTGACGCATCCGATGATTTCATTCGTCCACCCGGAATGGAAGCCAGCCGCCGATCATGTGGTCGATCAGGCCGTGACGACGCGCAAGCAACTGCTCGATCGCCTCGCCACCGACAAATCGAAAATCATCGGCTTCCACCTGCCCTATCCGGGCGTCGGCAGGGTCGAGCGCAAGGACGGCGCTTATCGTTACGTCGCCGCGACGTAACGGCCATCCGGCACTAAACGGCCACCAACTCCGCTGACGAGCGGGCCCTGTATTCGTCCTGCAGCGCCGCGACCGGCGCATATACGAAACCGTCGAACAGCCGCCGCGCCGTACGAACAACGAAAGCCACCGTTTCGTTGCTGCCGTCCTGCGCTTCGAGACGCACGTCCAGCGCGCCGGACGGATGCTCGATGCGGACCGAGGCAGGCCGGCTGAGTCCACCCGCGAGCTGCTGCGCAATGGTGCCGGGCGTCGCGCAGGCCGTCGCCAGTCCGACAGCACCGGTCACGGCAAGCGACTTGTGGCACGAATGCGGGACGAAATAGCGCGCACAGATCGTCCCGCCGCGCGCGGGCTCGGAGATGAGAACCGGCTTCGGGATCACCAGGTTTGCGACATTGCACAAGCCCATGCGTTCGCCCGCCGCGATGCGCACCGCTTCCAGCCGCCGGAGAAACGCGCGGTCGGCATCGAGTTCGTCGGGACGCTCGTGACCGCTCTTGCCGAAATCGCGCGCACGAACGATGACGAGCGGCGTCGCGGCGTCGATGCAGGTGACCTCAATGCCGTCGATTTTCTCCACTGCAGCGCCGGTCGGCAGCAGCTTGCCGGTCTTGGAACCGGCGGCATTCAGGAATGCGAGTTCGACCGCGGCCGCGGTCCCGGGCACGCCATCGATGGCGGCATCGCCGTCGTAGGTAACGTAACCGTCCGGCGTCGCAACGCGCGCCTCGATCAGTTTGCCGGTATTGACGTTGTGGATGCGCACCAGCGTGGTGCCGTGCGCGGCGCGCACCAGTCCGGCTTCAATGGCGAACGGCCCGACGCCGGCGAGCATGTTGCCGCAGTTCGGCGAGGTATCGACGACCGCCTCCGTCACCTTGACCTGGGCGAACAGGTAATCGACGTCGGCGCCTTTCACCGACGCCGGACCGACGATTGCGACCTTGCTCGTCAACGAGTTGCCGCCGCCGATGCCGTCGATCTGCAATTCGTGACCCGAACCCATGGCCGCCAGAAGAAAGGCGTCGCGCTCGTCGATCGCACGCGGCAAATCATCGGCGAGAAAGAACGGGCCCCGCGAGGTGCCGCCGCGCATGAGAACGCATGGAACGCGCAAACTGGGCATGATCGCTCTCTCCTCGGAACTGGCCACAGCCGTGCGGCTTCATCGGTCCAGCTGCGCGTACCGTACCGGTCGGGCGATCCTCTTGTGAAATGCCGAAATCGGCTCTATTGATGCGTTATGCGCATCAATTTCGAATTGCTCGACCTTCGCGCCTTTCTCGCGGTGCTGGATCTCGGCGGCTTCCACCGGGCGGCGGCGGCGCTCAATCTGTCCCAGTCGGCGTTGTCCCGCCGCATTCGCGCGCTCGAACAAGCCGTGGGCGCGCCGCTGCTCGAACGGACGACACGACACGTTGCGCCGACAGCAACCGGCCGCGCTTTTGAGCCACTGGCGCGCCGCTCGATCGAGGATATCGAATCTCAATTGATGATTCTGACGGGCGCCGGCGAGCGGCTCGAGGGGCAGATCACGGTCGCCTGTATTCCGACGGCCGCCTTCTATTTTCTGCCGCGCGCGATCGAGCGCTTCAACAAGCATTTCCCGCGCATTCGCTTCCGCATCCTCGATCTGTCGGCCAACGAGGCCCTGGACAGCGTAGCGCGCGGACAGGCCGAGTTTGGCATCAACCTGACCGGAAGCACGCACGAGGAGTTGACATTCAAGCCGCTGATCGACGATCCATTTGTGCTGGCGTGCCGCCGCGATCATGCCTTTGCACGGCGCAAGCGATTGTCCTGGAGTGATCTCGAGGACGAACCCCTCATTGGCGTCAGCCGGACGAGCGGCAACCGCGCCATTCTCGACCAGGCGTTATCGAAAGCCGGCGTGCATCTCAGCTTCCGCTACGAAGTCAATCACCTGACGACCTCGCTGGGGCTGGTTGAGCGCGGTCTCGGTGTGTCCGTTTTGCCGAGATTGGCGACCCCGCCGGCAGGGCATCCGACGATCGTGACGAAGCAGATCGGCACTCCGGAAGTACGGCGGACGATCGGACTGACGGAACGCCGGCGAGGCCGGCTCTCGCCGGCGGCCCAGCGCTTCCGCGACCTCCTGCTGACGATCGGGCCCGCCGCCCCGCGCAATTGAGCCCCGTTGTCCGCTTCCACCTGCCCCATCCGGCCATCAGCACCGTCGAGCTCAAGGACGGCGGCTATCGTTATGTCGCGGCGGGCTGACCGCGATTGTTCGGCTTTCCGAACGGCTCGTCCTGATGACTCCGGATTATCGGCGCGCCGCCTCACGGCTATCTCCGCGTTGTCCGCAACGGAGATTGCCCATGACAACGCCAAGACTCGACAAAGCCGGCACCTATAAGCTCGGCCACCGCACCGTGAAACGCCTCGGTTACGGCGCCATGCAACTCGCCGGCCCCGGCGTGTTCGGCCCGCCGAAGGATCCGGCCGCGGCGCGCGCCGTGCTGCGCGAAGCAATCGCCGCCGGCGTCAACCATATCGACACCTCGGATTTCTACGGGCCGCACGTCACCAATCAGACCATCCGCGCGGCGCTGCATCCCTACCCGGACGATCTCGTCATCGTCACCAAAATCTCGGCGCGGCGCGGCGCCGATGCATCTTGGATCCCGGCCATGTCGCCGGCCGAACTGACGCAAGCCCTGCACGACAATCTGCGCAACCTCGGCATCGACGTCATCGAGGTCGTCAATTTCCGCAGCATGCACGGCATTCACGGCCCCGCCGAAGGCTCGATCGAACCGCAGCTCACCGTGCTTGCCGACTTGCAGCGCCAGGGCCTGATCCGTCACATCGGCCTGAGCAACGTCACGCCGGCGCAGATCGCCGAAGGCCGCAGGATCTGCGAGATTGTCTGCGTGCAGAACCAGTACAACCTGGCGCACCGCGACGACGATGCGCTGATCGACGCCCTGGCGCGCGACGGCATTCCCTATGTGCCGTTCTTCCCGCTCGGCGGCTTTACGCCGCTGCAATCGTCGACCTTGTCGAAGGTCGCCGAAGGCGCGGGCGCCACGCCAATGCAGGTCGCGCTCGCCTGGCTGCTGCGCCGCGCGCCGAACATCCTGTTGATCCCGGGCACCTCATCGGTGGCGCATCTGCGCGAAAATCTCGACGTCGCCGAACTCGAATTGTCCGAAGATGCGATGAGAGAGTTGAACGGCATCGCCGCGCATAGCGAGAAAACGCCGGCGCACTGACGCGCCGGTCAAACGAAAACGCTCACCGCCGCGGCTGCGGCGATGAGCGTTCTCGAGATAAGACTTCCGGTGCGGCGATCAGGCGCCGGCGGCGACCGCGACGCCCTTGTCCTTCAGCGTCTGCTGCAGCTCACCGGCCTGGAACATCTCACGCACGATGTCGCAACCGCCGACGAACTCGCCCTTGATGTAGAGTTGCGGAATGGTCGGCCAGTTCGAGTAGGCCTTGATGCCATCGCGCAGGTCCATCGACTCCAGCACGTTCAACCCTTTATAGGCGACGCCGAGATGGTCGAGGATCTGCACCACCTGGCCGGAGAACCCGCACTGCGGGAACTGCGGGGTGCCCTTCATGAACAGTACGACGTCGTTCGACTTCACTTCGTTATCGATGAATTGCTCGATGCCCATGGCAGCGGGATCCTTGTCTATCCAGTTGTCCGGCGCGGGCCGCGGCCGATCGGCGCGGGTATCTGCCGGCGTCTCCGATATATGTACCCCAGTTCGCCGTGCCACCCCAAGGGGGTCGGCGACACCGGAACGAAATGACTATTAATTCTTAGCTTTTGGAAGATTTTGACGCCTCAGGGCGTTCCGGTCTGCAGCGCCAGCGCGTGCAGCACGCCGCCCATATTGCCCTTCAGGGCGTTGTAGACGAGCTGGTGCTGCTGGACGCGCGATTTGCCGGCAAAGGACGGCGCCAGCACGGTGGCGGCATAGTGGTTACCGTCGCCGGCCAGGTCCCGGATGGTCACCTGCGCATCCGGAATCCCTTCCTTGATCAGCCGCTCGATCTCGCCCGCATCCATTGCCATTGTCGGTCCTCCTTGAGCGGCCACCATACGCAACCTGCCCGCCAGCGGCAGCCCTTAGCGCAGAATTTGCACCCAAAAAATGTCAGTCCCGGGTCAATCCGGCGCGCGCTATAAACTCCGCAGGAGCTTGCGAGCCGCACCATTCGCGGCCTTTGGAGGAACAACATGCCGCACACGCACCGCATTCTGGCCGCCGCGCTGGGCGGCGCCCTTTGGGTCACGCTGGCGCCCGGCGCCTTCGCCCAGGTCACGGCCGAGCAGCAGGCCGCCATCAAGTCGTCCTGCCGGTCGGATTTCATGTCGAACTGCTCCGGCGTGCAGCCGGGCGGCGCGCAGGCGCTGCAATGTCTGCAGAAGAACGTCGCGAAGCTGTCGCCGAGCTGCCAGAGCGCCGTCAGCGCCACCATTCCGAAGCCCGCCCCGGCGGCTGCCGCCGCGGCGGCTCCGGCCGCCGCTCCGCCGCCGGCTCCCGCTGCCGCCGCCACACCTGCGCCGGCGCCCGCTGCTCCGGCAGCAGCCGCAGCACCGGCTCCGGCCATCGCCGCCGCAAAGCCGCCGGCCGCCAGCATTGCCCCGCCGAAGGCCTCTGCCGCAGCACCTGCGGCGCCGCAGGTCACTGCCGCACAGCAATCGGCCATCAAGTCGGCCTGCCGCTCCGATTTCATGTCGAATTGTTCCGGCGTGCAGCCGGGCGGAGCGGCGGCGCTGCAGTGCCTGCAGAAGAACGCGGCGCGCCTGTCCCCATCCTGTCAGGCCGCCGTCGGCGCCACGATGCCGAAGCAGGCCGCCGTTCCTGCTGCGGCCGCGGCTCCCGCCGCCGTCGCCGTGGAAGCACCGCCGGCGCCGACTGCCCAACAGATGGCTGCGGTCAAGAACACCTGCCGCGCAGACTTTGCCCGCAACTGCAAGGGCGTGCCGCCGGGCGGCCCCGAGGCGCTCGCCTGCCTGCAGCGCAATGGCGCCAAGCTGTCGCCGAACTGCAAGACGTCGCTCGCGGATATCGCCGACTCGATCCCGGCTGGTGCCGCGCCGGCCGCCGCGGCGGCAACGACGACGACCACGACAACAACCACCACGACGGAACATCGCCGCCTGCCGCCGGGCATCACCCCGGCCGGCCGCATCCTGCGCCGCGTGATGGAGCGCAATCAGCAGTGACGGGTGCGGCCGCTCAGGCGGCGGCCGCTTCGTCCTCGTCCGCCCAGGCGGCGGCATCCTGCGACGACTGATCGAGCTGAGTCAGCGTGCGGTTGATCTGCTCGAGGCCGGCCGCCTGCTCGTTGTTGGCGACCGCGATGCCGGAGACGATGCCGGCGACCTTGCGGATCTGCCCAACGATCTCGGCGAGCGAGGACCCGGCGCTGTTGACCAGATCGACGCCCTCCTTCACGCGCTCGGATGACGAGCCGATGAGTTGCTTGATGTCCTTGGCGGCCTGGGACGAGCGCTGCGCCAGGCTGCGCACCTCGGTCGCCACCACCGCAAAGCCGCGACCCGCATCGCCGGCGCGCGCCGCCTCGACGGCTGCATTGAGCGCAAGGAGATTGGTCTGGCGCGCGATCTCGTCGATGACTGAAATGATGTCCGAGATTTTGTGCGAGGACTGCTCAATGCGCGACATCGCTTCGACCGCCTGGGCGACGATCTGCCCGCTGCGGTCGGCGACGTCGCTGGTTTGCGTTGCGACGCGGTCGGCCTCGGCGGCTTCGCCGGCATTGCGCTTCACCGTCGCCGAGATGCCGTCCATGGCGCGAGCGCGTTCGGCGACCGCGCGGCTGCGCTCCTGCGCGTCGCGCGCGGCCTGATCGGCGCGCCGCCGGCGCTGGGCGTCGACGCGCTCGCGCAGCGCCGCCGCTTCGGCTTCGGCCTCTTCCTTGGCGCGCGTCGCCTCGCCGAGCGCCGTCACTGCGGCGTGCATTTCCTCGATCTGGCTCATATGCGCGGTGTCAAGCTTTTCGCCCGAGGCGCGGCTCGCCATGGCGACGAGCTCCTCGCACATCGAGCCGACCGGCGCGAAAATGCGGCGGACAAGAAAGAAGATCGCGGCGCCCGCCACGACGATCACGATGAGGCCGCCGATCAGGCTCATCGTCATCAGGCTCTGCAACACGTTGAAGAACTCGGCCTTCTTGACGCCGACATAGGCGATGCCGAGCACGTCGCTGCCGCTCATGATCGGTTCGTATACCGTCAGGTAGTCGGTACCGAGAATGTTGGCTTCGCCGCGATAGGTCTGCTTGCGGGTGAACACGGCGTCATAGGCCGGTCCCGGTGCGAGCTTGGTGCCGACCGCGCGCGAGCCATCGGGCTTGGCGACGTTGGTCGAGACGCGCTGATCGCCCATGAACACCGTCGCGGTGCCGCCGGCGATCGTCTTGACACGATCGACGGCCTCGAAGTTGTTGTTGATCAGCGTATTGCCGAAATAGAACTTGTCGCCGTCGCGCCGCGGCGCGCCGTAGGAGGCGAGCGCGCTGTCGAGCAGCTTGATGTTGATGTCGAGCGCTTCCTGGGCGCGGCGATACATCTCGCTCTTGGTGATCGAGATCGACGTCCAGATCGACACGCCGACGGCGAGCGTCATGGTGAGGATCGCCATCAGGGTCAGGCGCGAGGTCAAGCTGAAACGCTTGGTCCACCGGGCAAGGCGGCGCGGCGGCGAGATCGACAATGTCATGGCTGGATTCCGGACCGGTGCGAAATGTCAGGTTGCGGAACGGGCCAAATAGGGCCCGGCAAACGGTGCACCTCGGCACGCCAAATAGGGCGGCATGGCACGACCACCGGTAAGATAATCGGGCTCTATTAAACAAAGCCTTTCGGCGAAGTTTAATCTACATTGCCAAAAGCGGATTCGGGCTGCCGGCGCCTACAAATCCCGAAGAAACAAGCCGCCTAGCCTTCGCCGGCCATGTAGGACGGCAGCCAGCGCTCGGTGCGCTCGGTCAGTTCGCCGACTTCGATGGCGCGCTGGCCGGAAATGGCAATCGTGGCGCCGGCGGTCTCACCGATGCGCCACACCGGCACGTTGGCGTCGCGGGCCCGCGCCGTGAGCGCGTCGGCCTCACCCGCCGGCACCGTGACGACGTAACGCGCCTGGTCCTCGCCGAACCAGTAGGCGTGCTCCGGCACATCGTCCGGCGCGGCATCGAGCCTGGCGCCGATGCCGGAAGCCATCGCCATCTCGGCCACAGCCACCAGCAAGCCGCCGTCGGACACGTCGTGCACCGCGCTGACCGCGCCATCGAGAATGAGCGCGCGGACGAAGTCGCCGTTTTCCTTTTCCTCGGTGAGATCGACCGGCGGCGGCGCACCCTCTTCGCGCGCGCAGATCTCGCGCAGATAGATCGACTGACCCAGCCAGCCGGTGGTCTCGCCGACGACCAAAATCGCCTCGCCCTTCTTCTTGAAAGCGATGCTGGCGCTTTTCTTGAAATCGGCAAGCACGCCGACACCGCCGATCGACGGCGTCGGCAGGATCGCCTTGCCGTTGGTCTCGTTGTAGAGCGAGACGTTGCCGGATACGACCGGGAAGTCGAGCGCCTTGCACGCTTCGGCGATACCGCGCACGCAGCCGACGAACTGGCCCATGATCTCGGGCCGCTCCGGATTGCCGAAATTGAGATTGTCGGTGATGGCGAGCGGCGTGGCGCCGACGGCGGTCAGATTGCGCCAGCATTCGGCGACCGCCTGCTTGCCGCCCTCGAACGGATTGGCCTCGCAGTAGCGCGGCGTCACGTCGGTGGTCATGGCGAGGCCCTTCGGCCCATCGAGCACGCGCACCACCGCGGCATCGCCTCCCGGGCGCTGCACGGTGTTGCCGCCGATGATGTGGTCGTACTGCTCCCACACCCAGCGCTTCGAGCACAGGTCGGGCGTGGCGATGAGACGCTCGAGCGCGTCGGCGATCGAGCCCGGCGGCTCGATGACGCCGGCATCGACCGGCGCCGGCTTTTCAAGGCTGACGAAGGGCCGCTTGTATTCCGGCGCCGAGTCGCCGAGCTGCTTGATCGGCAGGTCGGCCATCACCTCGCCGTGGTGCTTGACGATGAAGCGCATCGACGGCGTCGTCTCCCCGACCACCGCGAAGTCGAGCCCCCATTTGCGGAAGATCGCTTCCGCTTCCTTTTCCTTGTCGGGCTTGAGCACCATGAGCATGCGCTCCTGGCTCTCCGACAGCATCATCTCGTAGGCGGTCATGCCCTCTTCGCGGCACGGCACCTTGTCGAGATCGAGCGTGACGCCGAGATTGCCCTTGGCGCCCATTTCCGTGGCCGACGACGTCAGGCCCGCAGCGCCCATGTCCTGGATGGCGATGACGCAATCCTTGGCCATGATCTCGAGGCAGGCTTCCAGCAGAAGTTTTTCGGAGAACGGATCGCCGACCTGCACCGTCGGGCGCTTCTCTTCCGAGTTGTCGTCGAACTCGGCCGAGGCCATCGACGCACCGTGAATGCCGTCGCGGCCGGTCTTGGAGCCGAGATAGACGATCGGCATGCCGACGCCAGACGCGGCGGCGTAGAAAATCTTGTCCTTCTCGGCCAGGCCGACGGCCATGGCGTTGACCAGGATGTTGCCGTCATAGCGCTTGTGGAACCGCACCGAGCCAGCGACCGTCGGCACGCCGAAGGAGTTGCCGTAGCCGCCGATGCCGGCGACGACACCGGAGACGAGATGCCGCGTCTTCGGATGGTCCGGCGCACCGAAAGACAGCGCGTTGAGGCAGGCGATCGGCCGCGCGCCCATGGTGAAGACGTCGCGCAGGATGCCCCCGACGCCGGTCGCCGCGCCCTGGTAGGGCTCGATGTAGCTCGGGTGGTTGTGGCTCTCCATCTTGAAGACGCAGGCCAGCCCGTCGCCGATGTCGATGACGCCGGCGTTTTCACCCGGCCCCTGGATCACCCATGGCGCCTTGGTCGGCAGCCCGCGCAGGTGGACCTTGGAGGACTTGTACGAGCAGTGCTCGTTCCACATCGCCGAGAAGATGCCGAGCTCGGTCAGGGTCGGCTCGCGGCCGATCAGATCGAGGATGCGCTGGTACTCATCCGGCTTGAGGCCGTGTTCCGCGACCAGTTCAGGGGTGATTTTGACGTTGTTGGCGAGCATAGGTTTCCGGCCCGAACGCAAGGCGCATTGGGGTTCACCTAGCATAGATAGGGGCCGCGGCTAGCCCCCCTTTTCCGAAGCGTCCAGAGGAAAAAGCGCGCGTTTGCCCACGGATTTGCGCAGATTTCGGCGGCGCCGGCACGCCGACTTCGGCTCAGCCGGCGCCCGCAAACGCCGAATGCGCCCGCGCCGTCCGCGAGCGCATCCGCTGCCGGCTCCAGCGATCCGATCCGGCTACTGGGTGTAGCCCTGGTAGTTGCTCTGCGAGCAGTTCACCTGCACGACGCCGTTCGTAATGCTCAGATTCCAGGTCCAGGTCGGCTTGACGCCGGTGTTATCGACCGTGCGGTAGTTGCAGACCGGATAGATGGCGTTGCCGCTGCACCGGCCGCTGGCCGAATTCTTCTGGCAAGAGTTCGATTTGCCGGCGTCGATCAGGCTCTGGCAGCTCGCGGAGATCGAATAGCTCATGCCGCTGGGCAGACAGAGCATGTTGCCGATGTTCTTCGGAATCGAGCCGTAGGAATTGGTCGCCGAGCAATTCGAGTTGGTGCCGGTCGAACACGAGTGGTAGCCGTCGAACACGTCGGACGATTCGAAACCGGTGACGATCGAGTTGTTGGTGAAGCCGCTGAGATTGACGGTGGCCACGACCTGCTGCGTATCCGCCTGCGCCGCACTCAAACCGGCGAACGCGACCGCCGCGAGCAGCGACAGAAAGCCTAACCGCGCTGTAGCCATTGAAGCCTCCCCATCTTCGGTTGCATTATCACATAATACAACTTATGAGAGTTATCGAGACAAGGCAAGCCGGCGGTTGCAGTGTCCGTTGGCGGACCACCGGTAGGCTCAATTCGGCAGAGATGTCAGGCCGCTCTCGGCCGCATGGTCAGGCGGCGCGCTTGAGCGCCTCGGCCAGGCCAGCGAACAGGCCGCGGCCATCGGTCGAGCCGATCTCGGCTTCGACGTGGTTTTCCGGATGCGGCATCATGCCGAGCACATTACCGCGGTCGTTGACGATGCCGGCAATGGCGTTGATGGCGCCGTTATGGTTCCAGTCCGGATCGATCATGCCGTCCGGCGAAGAGTAGCGGAAGATGACCCGCCCCTCGCCTTCCAGCCGGGCGATGGTCTCGCCATCGGCAATGTAATTGCCTTCGCCATGCGCCACCGGCACGCGGATCACCTGACCGGCATTGTAGCCGCGGGTGAACGGCGTGTCGGAACGCTCGACCTTGAGGAACACGTCGCGGCAGATGAAGCGCAGGTTCTCGTTGCGCATCAGCACGCCCGGCAGCAGGCCGGATTCGCACAGGATCTGGAAGCCGTTGCAGACGCCGAGCACCAGGCCGCCTTTGGCGGCGAATTTGCGCACCGCGTCCATGACCGGCGAGCGCGCGGCAATGGCGCCGCAGCGCAGGTAGTCGCCGTAGGAAAAGCCGCCCGGCACGACGACCAGATCGGTGCCCGCCGGCAGCTCGTGCTCGGCATGCCACACCATCGCCGGTTCATGACCCGACGTGAGGCGCAACGTCCGGGCCATATCCCGTTCGCGATTAATGCCTGGGAAAACGAGGACGGCGGCTTTCATGGTGCGCTCCCGTTCCTAGCCAAGAACCTCGACGCGGTAATTCTCGATGACCGTGTTCGCCAGCAGCTTGTCGGCGGCCTCGTTGAGCAGCGCCTCAGCCTTTTTCGGGTCGCCGCCCTCGAGCTCGATGTCGAACACCTTGCCCTGCCGCACTGAAGCGACGCCGTTGACGCCGAGCGAGCGCAGCGCACCTTCGATCGCCTTGCCTTGCGGATCGAGAACGCCGGCTTTCAGGGTAACGGTGACGCGAGCTTTCATCGGTGTTTCCAACGCGGATCTAGAAGCAAAACGGGGGCCATCAAGGCCCCCGGTTAGCATCCTTGCGGATTCGGCTCAATAACGGCGAATCGCCGTCCTCAGCCTTTCACCAGCACCGGGCCGGAGCCCTGCGGCCGCTCGCCCTCAGCAACGATGCCAAGGCGCTTGGCGACTTCGGTATAGGCCTCGACCAGCCCGCCCATGTCGCGGCGGAAACGGTCCTTGTCCATCTTGTCGTTGGTCTTGATGTCCCACAACCGGCAGGAATCCGGCGAGATCTCGTCGGCGACGACGATGCGCATCACGTCGTTTTCCCACAGCCGGCCGGTCTCCATCTTGAAGTCGACGAGACGGATGCCGACGCCGAGAAACAGGCCGGACAGGAAGTCGTTGACGCGGATGGCGAGCGCCATGATGTCGTCGATCTCCTGGGGCGAAGCCCAGCCGAACGCCGTGATGTGCTCTTCCGACACCATCGGGTCATTGAGCTTGTCGTTCTTGTAGTAGAACTCGATGATCGAGCGCGGCAACTGCGTACCTTCCTCGATGCCGAGGCGGGTCGCCAGCGACCCGGCGGCGACGTTGCGCACTACGACTTCGAGCGGAATGATTTCCACCTCGCGGATCAACTGCTCGCGCATGTTGAGCCGGCGGATGAAGTGGGTGGGCACGCCGATATCGTTCAAGTGCTGGAAGACGTATTCCGAGATACGGTTGTTCAGCACGCCCTTGCCTTCGATCACCTCATGCTTTTTGGCGTTGAAGGCGGTGGCGTCGTCCTTGAAATGCTGAATCAGCGTCCCTGGCTCCGGGCCCTCATAGAGGACCTTCGCCTTGCCTTCGTAAATGCGGCGGCGTCGGCTCATCGGGATGTACCGTGGTTGGTGAATGTCCATGGGTGCCGTGGTTCCCTTTTAAATCAAAAGCGTCAAGATCCGCGGCTGTGGTCTAGGCTGATCGGTTCAACGCAAGCGAAAGTCGCTCTGCGCTAAAACGGCTGGGCCACGAGGTCAACCTAGCCCAACGGTTCGGGCAGCACAATCGACGGGGTGCGACGTTTTCCACTTCGCAATTTTGCCGTAATAAGAGGCGCGTAGGTTGCCTTGACCCCCGTCGGGCGATATGCAAGCGCATTATAATCCTGTCAATCACGAGGGCGGCATGACGACGTTCGACAAGCGCGAGGAAGGCTTCGAAAAGAAGTTCGCGCATGACGAGGAATTGCAGTTCAAGGCGATGGCTCGCCGCAACAAGCTTCTCGGCCTGTGGGCCGCGAGCCTGCTCGGCAAGACCGGGCCGGACGCCGAAGCCTATGCCAAGGAGGTCGTGCTGTCGGACTTCGAGGAAGCCGGCGATCACGACGTCTTCAAGAAGGTCTCCGCGGATCTCGCTGGCAAGGGCGTCACCGAGCAGCAAATCCGCGCCCAGATGAACGAGCTTCTGGCGCAGGCGATCGCGCAAATCCAGAAGAGCTGAGGGCCGGACGCCGATGGCCGCCTTCTCGCTCGCCCGCCGGCTTCGCGCGGGCGAGACCGTGTTCTCCGGCTGGTGCATGATGGGCTCGCCCATCGTGGCCGAGACCATTGCGCGCGAAGGCTTTCCGGCCGTCGTCCTCGACGCCCAGCACGGGCTGTGGGACGTGTCCTCGCTCATTGCCGGTATCGGCGGAGTCCATCACGCCGGAGCCGCGCCCTTCGTGCGGGTGCCGCTCGATGATGCCGCGCTCACCAGCCGCGCGCTCGATTTCGGCGCCGAAGGCATCATCGCACCGATGATCAACAACGCGGATGATGCGCGGCGCTTTGCCGCCGCCGCCAAATACCCGCCGCTCGGCGAGCGTTCGTTCGGGCCGCCGCGCGCCACGATGCTGCAAGGCCAGATGCCACCGACCGACTATCTGCCGGCGGCCAATGACGGCACGCTCACCTTCGCCATGATCGAGACGCCGGAGGCGCTCGAGAATGTGGACGCGATCGCCGGCACGCCCGGCATCGACGCGATGTTCATCGGCCCCTACGACCTGTCGACCTCGCTGTCGGCCGGCAAGGCGCAGGACATCGAGGCGCCCGCAGTGAACGCGGCGATCGACAAGATCTGCGCCGCCGCCATCAAGGCCGGCAAAATTCCCGGCATCTACTGCCGCGACGCGCAGCGCGCGCTCGACATGGCCAAGCGCGGCTTTCGCTTCATGACCGTCGGCAGCGACTTCAGCGCGGTGCGCGAAGGCTCGGCCGCGGCGCTGAAGATGCTGCCGATGAAGGCGACCGGCGCGCGCGACGCGTTCTAGGGTGTCGGCGCGGTGACGCGCGGCGCCAAGTCATCCAGCACCGCCTTCACATCCTTCTCGACGTCGTCCGCCGCGACGGTGATGACGCGATAATTGCGCGCCTTGAGCCACTCGTGCCGCGCCGGCCGCATGTCGCGGGCCGTACCGGTTTCGGTCGCCGACAGAATTTCGATCACGCAGCGCAGCGGGATCGAGACCAGATCGGCCATATGCGGACCGAGCGGCACCTGGCGCTTGAAGCCGAGGCCTGCAAAGCGCCGGTCGTTGGTCAGCGCCGTCCAGAACGTCCGCTCGGCCTCGGTCGGATTACGCCGTAGCAGCCGGGCAAGTCCTTTCACCGGCGCGCGCTCCTGCGCCACGGTACCGGCGCCGTGGTCGGCGATGATGCCGCGCAATTCCTCGGCCGCGGCCGGATCGAGCGTGCCGCCGCGCGCCGGACCCTTGCGGCCATTGGCAATCGACATGACGACGCCGTGCAGTGTGCGGATGTCCTGCTGCGTCAGCTCCATGCGCGTGAAGATGTTGCGCAGGTTGATGGTCATGGTCTCGCGCTTTTCGGCGGGACGGAAAAATTCGACCTTTTCCAGTTCGCGCTCGAGGTCGCGGAAGAAGGCACCCAACTGCTGCTTGCCGACCGGCGGCGAACTGCGCGGCGCGTCCTCGCGGACAGCCTCGCTGCCGGCGAGCTTGAACCACTCATAGGCGACGACGATCACCGCCTGCGCCAGATTGAGCGAGGCGAAGGCCGGGTTGACCGGCAGTGTCAGGATACGGTCGGCAAGGCCGACCTCGTGATTTTCCAGGCCATTTCGCTCGCGGCCGAACACCAGCGCCACGGTCTCGCCGCCGGCGACGCGCGGAGCTGTCTCGGCCGCGGCCTGCTGCGCGTCGATGATCGGTTTGTGTTGGTCGTGATGCCGAGCCGTGGTGGCGATCACGAAGGAGCAGTCGGCGACCGCCTCCTCCAACGTTTCGTAAAGCCGCGCGCCGTCGAGAATGCGGTCGGCGCCGGCCGCCATCGTCACGGCCTTCTCGTTCGGCCAGCCCTGGCGCGGCTTGACCAGGCGCAGCCGGCCGAGGCCGAAATTGGCCATGGCCCGCGCGGCGGCGCCGATGTTCTCGCCCATCTGCGGCTCGACCAGAATCACCACCGGTCCGGGCTGCTCGATCCAGCGTCTGGTCTTGTCGGTCCCGGCTCCGGGCATGGCAGAAAGCTCCGTTCCGGGGCTCTATAACGCCCTACCGGACCATGCGAAAGCGCGGCTTTCGTCCCCGAAAACGGGGTGCTATAGGGCCCGCAACCAGCACCGCCATCAGGGGTTATGCATGCCAGATCTCGAAATCGTGTGGACGAAAGTTGACGAAGCGCCCGGCCTCGCGACGTTTTCCCTGTTGCCGATCGTCGAGGCCTTCGTGGCCACCGCTGGCGTGAAGATGAAGCTGAAGGACATCTCGCTGACGGGCCGCATCATCGCCAACTTCCCCGAGAAGCTGAAGCCGGAGCAGAGGATCAACGACGAACTCGCCGAGCTCGGCAAGCTGGCGATGAAGCCGGAAGCCAACATCATCAAGCTGCCCAACATCTCCGCCTCGATCCCGCAGCTCAAGGCCGCGATCAAGGAGCTTCAGAGCAAGGGCTACGACGTCCCCGACTATCCCGACAGCGATGCGACGCCGGCGGACAAGGAAATCCGCGCCCGTTACGGCAAGGTGCTCGGCAGCGCGGTCAACCCGGTGCTGCGCGAGGGCAACTCCGACCGCCGCGCCGCCGGCGCCGTGAAGGCCTATGCGCGCAGCCACCCGCACAAGATGGGCGCCTGGAGCAAGGATTCGAAAACCCGCGTCGCCCATATGACGGGTGGCGATTTCTACGGTTCGGAAGTCGCGACCACGATGGCTGCCGCCACCAACGCCCGCATCGAGCTGGTCGCCAAGGACGGCACGACCACCGTGCTGAAGCCCAAGACTCCGCTTCAGGCCGGCGAGGTCATCGACTGCTCGGTGATGAACGTGAAGGCACTGGACGCGTTCTACGAAGGCACGATCGAGGCGGCGAAGAAGGACGGCATCCTGTTCTCGCTGCACGTCAAGACCACCATGATGAAGATCTCCGATCCCATCCTGTTCGGTCATTGCATCTCGGTGTTCTTCGCCGACGTGTTCAAGAAGCACGGCGCCACCTTCGCCAAGCTCGGCGTCAATCCCGACACCGGCGTCGGCGAGATGATGGCCAAGATCGAAACCCTGCCCGAGGCCGAGAAGGCGATGATCAAGGCGGACATCGAAGCCGAATACAAGAAGCGGCCCGCTCTCGCCATGGTCAACTCCGACAAGGGCATCACCAATCTGCACGTGCCGAGCGATGTGATCATCGATGCGTCGATGCCGGCCATGATCCGCGAGTCCGGCAAGATGTGGGGTCCTGACGGCAAGCTGCACGACTGCATCGCCGCGATCCCGGACCGCTGCTACTCGACCCTGTTCCAGGCCGTCATCGACGACTGCAAGGCGAACGGCGCGTTCGATCCCAAGACGATGGGCAGTGTACCAAATGTCGGCTTGATGGCGCAGGCAGCCGAGGAATACGGCTCGCACGACAAGACCTTCCGCATGCCGGCGGGCGGCACGGTCAACGTGGTCGCCGAGGACGGCAAGGTCCTGATGACGCAGAAGGTCGAGGCCGGCGACATCTTCCGCATGTGCCAGGTCAAGGACGCGCCGATCCAGGACTGGGTCAAGCTCGCGGTGCGCCGCGCGCGCCTCACCAATACCCCGGCCGTGTTCTGGCTCGACAAGAACCGCGCGCACGACGCGCAGCTCATCGCCAAGGTCGAGAAGTACCTGAAGAACGAGGACACCAAGGGGCTGGACCTGCGCATCCTGCCGCCGGTCGAGGCGACGAAGTTCTCGCTCGAGCGCATCCGCAAGGGCCTCGACACCATCTCCGTCACCGGCAACGTGCTGCGCGATTACCTGACCGATCTGTTCCCGATCATGGAGCTCGGCACCTCGGCCAAGATGCTGTCGATCGTGCCGCTGCTGCAGGGCGGCGGCCTGTTCGAGACCGGCGCCGGCGGTTCGGCGCCCAAGCATGTCGAGCAGTTCAAGCAGGAAGGTTATCTGCGCTGGGATTCGCTGGGCGAGTTCCTGGCGCTCGGCGCCTCACTCGAGCATCTGGCGCAGGTCAGCGGCAACGAGGATGTCAAGGTCCTGGCCGAAACGCTCGACGAGGCCAACAGCGAGATCCTCGAGCACAACCGCTCACCGGCGCGCAAGGTCGGCGAACTGGACAATCGCGGCAGCCATTTCTACCTGGCGCTTTACTGGGCCAAGGCGCTGGCCCGCCGCGACAACAGCTCCGGCCTCGCCGCGCGCTTCAAGCCGCTGGCGGAGACGCTGGCGGCCAATGAGGCCAAGATCGACGCCGAACTGATCGCCGCACAGGGCAAGCCGGTCGATACCGGCGGTTACTACCTGCCCGACAACAAGAAGACTTCCGCGGCAATGCGGCCGAGCAAGACGCTGAACGACGCGCTCGACGCGCTCTGATCCGGGAACGCCCGGCGCGCCAGAACGGCGCGCCGGTTTTGGTTTTTGCTATCCGATGCTGCTGCCGGCTCTCCAGTGATGGTTTCGTGACTATGGCCAAGATCAAAGTGAAGAACCCCGTCGTCGAAATGGACGGCGATGAGATGACCCGCATCATCTGGCAGCTCATCAAGGACAAGCTGATCCACCCCTATCTCGACATCGGCCTGCTCTACTACGACCTGTCGGTGCAGAAGCGCGACGAGACCAGCGATCAGATCACCATCGACGCCGCGAACAAGACCAAGGAAGTCGGCGTCGCCGTCAAATGCGCCACCATCACGCCGGACGAAGGCCGCGTGAAGGAGTTCAATCTCAAGGAAATGTGGCGCTCGCCGAACGGCACCATCCGCAACATCCTCGGCGGCACCATCTTCCGCGAGCCGATCATCTGCAAGAACGTGCCGCGTCTCGTGCCCGGCTGGACGCAGCCGATCATCATCGGCCGCCATGCCTATGGCGACCAGTACCGCGCCACGGATTTCAGGTTCCCCGGCAAGGGCACGCTGACGCTCAAATTCGTCGGCGACGACGGCCAGATAATCGAGAAGGAAGTGTTCAAGACGCCCGGCTCCGGCGTCACCATGGCGATGTACAATCTCGACGACTCGATTGTCGATTTTGCCCGCGCCTCGATGAACTATGCGCTGAACCGCGGCTATCCGCTCTACCTGTCGACCAAGAACACCATCCTGAAGCAGTACGACGGCCGCTTCATGGAGCTGTTCCAGAAGGTGTTCGACGAGGAGTTCAAGGACAAGTTCGAGGCGAAGAAGCTGACCTATCAGCACCGCCTGATCGACGACATGGTTGCCTCGGCGCTGAAGTGGTCGGGCGGCTATGTCTGGGCCTGCAAGAACTACGACGGCGACGTGCAGTCCGACACGGTGGCGCAAGGCTTTGGCTCGCTCGGCCTGATGACCTCGGTGCTGATGACGCCGGACGGCAAGGTGGTGGAAGCGGAAGCCGCGCACGGCACCGTGACGCGTCATTACCGTCAGCATCAACAGGGCCAGGAAACCTCGACCAACTCGATCGCCTCGATCTTCGCCTGGAGTCGCGGCCTGGCGCATCGCGCCAAGCTCGACGGCAACGACGCGCTGATGAAGTTCTCGACGACCCTGGAAAAGGTCTGCATCGATACCGTCGAAAGCGGTTTCATGACCAAGGATCTCGCCCTGCTCGTCGGTCCCGACCAGCGATGGCTGTCGACCGCGGGCTTCCTCGACAAGATCGACGACAACATGAAGAAGGCCATGGCCGCGTAGGCGGCCCTAAGAAAGGGCCGGCGTGAGCTGCCGCCCGCTGCGATCCCGGACGGCGCGGCACATCGCCGCGCCGTTGCCGTATGCGGGCCACGCCGTCTTTCCGCCGCAGATGCGATTCATTGAGAGCATCCCGAGCAAGGGCGAGCCATGATGCGTCTTCTTCGCTGGGCGGCCCTGGTGGTTCTGCTGTTCGCCGCCTTCTGCTTCTTCAACAACACCAACATGCTGGCGACCCCGTCGGGCGCGCCGCCGACGCTGCTGGCGCACCGCGGCCTGGCGCAGACCTTTCATCGCGAGGCTCTGACCAATTCGACCTGCACCGCGACGCGGATCGATCCGCCCGAGCATCCTTATCTCGAGAACACCATCGCCTCGATGCAGGCGGCCTTCGCCGACGGCGCCGGTATCGTCGAGTTCGACGTGCAGCCGACCACCGATGGCGGCTTTGCCATCTTCCACGACTGGACGCTGGACTGCCGCACCGACGGCCATGGTCCAACACGCGAGCATTCGCTCGCCGAACTCAAGAAACTCGACATCGGCTATGGCTACACCGCCGATAACGGCAGGACCTTCCCGTTCCGCGGCAAGGGCGTTGGGCTGATGCCGTCGCTCGACGAGGTGCTCGCTGCCTTTCCCGACAAGCGCTTTCTGATCGACGTAAAAAGCAACGATCCGACCGAAGGCGAGCGGCTGGCAGCGCGCCTCGCCGCACTCACGCCGCAGGCGCGCGCCCGGCTGATGATCTATGGCGGCGACAAGCCGATCGAGGCGATACACGACAAGCTGCCGGATGTCGCGGCGATGTCGAAGCACACGCTGAAGGAATGCGCCGTGCGCTACACGCTGTTCGGCTGGTCCGGCTTCGTGCCGAAGGAATGCCGGCACACGCTGATCATCCTGCCGTCGAATTTCGCGCCGTTCGCCTGGGGCTGGCCGCACAAGCTCGTGGCGCGCCTGCGCCACGCCGGCTCGATCGTGCTGGTCGCCGGCCCTTATGACGGCGGCAACGGCACCAGCGGCATCGACGACGCCGCGCAATTCAAGGCGCTGCCGCAAGGCTACGACGGCGGCATCTGGACCAACCGCGTCGATCGCATCGCGCCGCTGGTACGGCGCTGATCCGCCCCGTGCTCAGACGTCGTCGCCGTCCGCCGGCGGCACTTCCTCGCCGACGCGATTCTTGACGGTGTCCTGGATGCGCGCGGCGATGTGGTCGTCGCGGCGCATCAGCGCGTGCAGGTCCTGCGCCGAGAGCACCAGCAAGCTGACGCGCGTCAGCGCGACTGCGGTCGCCGAGCGGCGGCCCCGCTTGAGCACGGCAACCTCGCCGAAGAACTGGCCCGGGCCGAGCACGGCGTTCTCCCGCTTCTTCAGCGCCACCTCGACCTTGCCATCGGCGATGAAGTAGATGGCGTGCGCCACTTCGCCTTCGCGGATGATCGCCTCGCCGGGCTCGGCCACCTGCGCGCGCAGCAGCTCCATGACGTTGGCGATCTCGCTGGCGTCGAGTTCGGAGAACAGCGGCACCTTGGCGACCATGCCCCAGGTGACGATGAAATCGCGGCGGTGGATCTGTTCGGAGAAGGCGGTGGCGATGATGCCGACCGGCAAGGCCAGGAACACGACGCCGGTGAAGATGCCGACCGTGGCGATGATCTTGCCGAGCGGTGTGATCGGCACGACGTCACCGTAGCCGATGGTGCCGATGGTCACGATCGCCCACCACATCGCGTCGGGAATGGTACCGAGCTTATCGGGCTGCGCGCTCGCCTCGGCAAGGTGCATCATCGACGCCAGCACCAGGGTCGCGCCCGCGGTCATCACCACGCAGCCGAACAGCGCGCGGCGCTCGCGATAGAGCACGTCGATCAGCGAACGCATGGCCGGCGAATAGCGCGCGAACTTGAAGAAGCGCACCATGCGGAACACCAGCACGAAGCGAAGGTCGATCGGCGACACGATGGCGAACCAGAACGGCAGCACCGACACCAGGTCGACGAAACCGGCGGCGCTGAAGATGTATTTGGCCCGCGCTCGCCACGCCGACAGGTGCCGGTGCGGCGGATGTTCAACCGACGACCAGATGCGCGCGATGTATTCGATGCTGAACACGGTCAGCGATAAATACTCGATGACCGCGAACAGTCGGCCATGGCGCGCCTCGATCGCCGGCACGGATTCGAGCGCCACCGCGATCAGGTTGACGAGCAGCAGCACCACGAGGAAGCGATCGACGACGACGCTGACCGGATCGCCGACCTGCCCCTGCTCGAGGATGAGGTGCACCCGCTGACGGAAATCCCTGGACTTGCGGCGCGCCATTGCCTGCCCCGAATCGACCGTCACAGAATACACGAGCCGGATCGGGGGCGGGCCGGTATCGGCGATCCCGGGCTAGAGCCGTGCCGACAGGATCTTGTAGCCGGCGTAGCCGAAGGCGACGGCGAACACGCCGTCGAACCAGCGTCGCAGCTTCAGATAGCCCGTGACCACCGTCGGGTTGGAGAACAGCACGGCGTAGCCGTGCAGCACGATGGCGCTTTGCAGGCCGACGGCGGCGACGATGAGCGCCAGGTCGGCCAAAGTCGCGTCGGCCGGCACGCCGAACGAATAGAGCGAGCCGAAAAATAGGATCGCCTTCGGGTTGGTGAGATGCAGCGTCAGACCGCGAACGAAGGCGCGGCGCGGCGACGGCGCGGCGAGGCCCTGCAGCGCGGCCACGCCCGGCGTCAGCGCCGAGCGCGCCGACTTGAAGGCGAGGAACAGCAGATAGGCGGCGCCGAAATAGCGGATCAGCTCGATCAGCCAGGCATTGGCCAGCATCACCGCCGACAGGCCCGCTGCGGCGCCGACCGACCAGGTCAGCGAGCCGGTGGTGACGCCCGAGGCGAACACCAGGCCGCTGCGGCGCCCGGCTTTCATCGAGGTACCGGCGATCGCCAGCACGGCGGGCCCGGGACTGGCCACGGCAATGAGCGCGGCGATCATGATGAGGGAAAGGTGGATGTGGCCGATCATGGATTGCTTACACTCGTTGAGATCGTGTCATTGTCCGGCCGCCGCAGTCTCCGTTCGTCCCCGCGCAGGCGGGGACCCAGTACGGCATTGCCGAACTTCAACGCTTTTCTGGTTTCCCGCTTTCGCGGGGATGAACGGAGTTTGGTTGAACTCCCGGGAGCGATCAACTACCCCGCCAGCATCAGTTCCATCGCGTACTGGGTCGGCCCCGGATAGCCGGCATGGGTATCCTCGGCCACAATCGCAAAGCCGTGCCGCTGAAACAGCGCGACATTGTCCGCCAAGGAGATCCGCACCCGCAGCGTCACACGTTTGGCGCCGAGCCGGCGCGCCTCACGCTTGGCGGCATCGACCAGCGCGCCGGCCAGACCGCGCCGCCGCTGGTCAGGCGCCACCGCCAACCGGCCGATATAGAGCGCGTCGCCCTGCGGGATGCAGAAAACGCTGGCGACGATACGGCCGCCCTGCTCGATGACGAAACAGGTTTCGGATTGCAGCCGCGCGGCGAAATCCGCCGCCGTCTCCTTGAGCACGCCGGACGGCGGATCGATGTCGAGCGCGCCGAAGGTGGCCTGAACCAGCGCGAGGAGTTCTTCGGCCCGGGCCGGGTCGGTCAGCCGCGTAACGGCGACAGCCTCGCGCATCAGCCGGCCAGCGCCGCCTCAACCGCCTTCAAGGCCGCATCGGCCTTGGCGCCGTCGGGACCGCCGGCCTGCGCCATGTCGGGCCGGCCGCCGCCGCCCTTGCCACCGAGCGCTTCGGAGGCCTTGCGCACCAGATCGACCGCGTTGAACCGCGACGTTAGGTCGGCAGTGACGCCGACGACGATGCCGGCCTTGCCGTCCTCGCTGGTGGCGACCAGCGCCACGACGCCGGAGCCGATCTGCTTCTTGCCTTCGTCGGCCAGCGACTTGAGGTCCTTGATGTCGATACCGGTGACAGCGCGCGCCATCAGCTTGATGTCGCCGACGGTGCGGATATCGCCCGGCGCACCGCCCGCCGCGGCGCTAGCGCCGCCGCCCATTGCCAGCTTCTTGCGCGCATCGGCAAGTTCGCGCTCCAGCTTCTTGCGCTCATCCAGCAGCGCGGCGATGCGCGCCGGCATCTCGTCCACCGGCGCCTTGAGTTCGGCCGCGGCGTGCCGCGCGATGTTCAGCTCCTTGTTGACGGCGTGGCGGGCGGCCTTGCCGGTCATCGCCTCGAGTCGGCGCACGCCGGCGGCAACTCCGCTGTCCGTGAGGCCGGTGATGAAGCCGATGTCGCCGGTGCGCTTGACATGGGTGCCGCCGCACAATTCGACCGACCAGCCGAGCGTGTTGCCCGAACCTTCGCCCATCGCCACGACGCGCACTTCGTCGCCATACTTTTCGCCGAACAAAGCGCGGGCGCCGGAGGCGCGCGCATCGTCGAGCGCCATCAGCCGCGTCGTCACCGGCGCGTTCTGCAAGACGATGTCGTTGGCGATTTCCTCGACCTGCGCCAGTTCGTGCGCGGTCACCGGCTTGGGATGCGAGAAGTCGAAACGCAGGCGGTCGGGCGAGACCATCGAGCCCTTCTGCGCAACGTGATCGCCGAGCACCAGGCGCAGCGCCTCGTGCAGCAGATGCGTCGCCGAATGGTTCTGCCGGATCGCGGAGCGGCGGCCGTGATCGACCTCCAGCAGCAGCGGATCGCCGGCCTTCACCGTACCCTCGAGGACCTTGACGTTGTGGACGAACAGGTCGCCCTGCTTCTTCTGCGTATCGGTAACGGCGATCTTCACGCCGGTGGCGCGCATCTCGCCGGTATCGCCGACCTGGCCACCGGACTCGCCGTAGAACGGCGTCTGATTGAGCACAATCTGGCCGGTATCGCCGGCTTTCAGCTCGGCAATTTCCTTGCCGTCCTTGACCAGCGCCGACACCACGCCCTCGGCGCTCTCGGTCTCGTAGCCGAGGAATTCGGTGGAGCCGAGCCGCTCGCGCAGCGGAAACCAGATCGTCTCGCTCGCGGCATCGCCCGAGCCCTTCCAGCTCTCGCGCGCCTTGGCGCGCTGGCGCTCCATCGCGTCCGAGAACGAGGCGACATCGACCGAGATGCCACGCGTCTTCAGCGCGTCCTGCGTCAGATCGAGCGGGAAGCCGTAGGTGTCATAGAGCGTGAACGCAGTCTCGCCGTCGAACATGTCGCCCTTCTTCAGCGACTTCGAGGCGTCGTCGAGAATCGACAGGCCCTTGGCGAGCGTGTTGCGGAAGCGCGTTTCTTCGAGCTTGAGCGTCTCGGTGATCAGCGCCTCGGCGCGTGTCAGTTCCGGATAGGCCTGGCCCATCTCGCGGGTCAGCGCCGGCACTAGCTTGAACATCAGCGGCTCGCGCGCGCCGAGCAACTCGGCGTGGCGCATAGCTCTCCGCATGATGCGGCGGAGCACGTAGCCGCGGCCTTCGTTCGACGGCAGCACGCCGTCGGCGACGAGGAACGAAGCCGCGCGCAAATGATCGGCGATGACGCGGTACGAGGCCCGGGTCTCATCGGTCGGGCCGCGCGACAACGCGTGCGCCACGGCTTCGATCAGCACGCGGAACAGGTCGGTGTCGTAGTTCGAGTGCACGCCCTGCAGGATCGCGGCGATGCGCTCGAGGCCCATGCCGGTGTCGATCGACGGCCGCGGCAGCGGTACGCGATTGCCCGGCTCGATCTGCTCGTATTGCATGAACACGAGATTCCAGAACTCGAGGAAGCGGTCGCCATCCTCGTCGGGCGATCCCGGCGGGCCGCCCTGCAGCGCCGGGCCCTGGTCGATGAAGATTTCCGAGCACGGGCCGCACGGGCCGGTGTCGCCCATCTGCCAGAAATTGTCCGAGGTGCCGATGCGGATGATGCGGTCGTCGGAAAAGCCGGCGATCTTCTTCCACAACCCGAAGGCCTCGTCGTCGTCGGCATAGACGGTGACGAGCAGCTTGTCCTTGGGCAGCCCGAACTCCTTGGTGATCAGGTTCCAGGCGAGCTCGATGGCGCGCTCCTTGAAGTAGTCGCCGAACGAGAAGTTGCCGAGCATCTCGAAGAAGGTGTGATGCCGCGCCGTGTAGCCGACATTGTCGAGGTCGTTGTGCTTGCCGCCGGCGCGCACGCATTTCTGCGCGGTGGTGGCGCGGACGTAGTCGCGCTTCTCGACGCCGGTGAAGACGTTCTTGAACTGCACCATGCCGGCATTGGTGAACATCAGGGTCGGGTCATTGCGCGGCACCAGCGCCGAGGACGGCACCACGCGGTGCTCCGCCTTGGCGAAGTAATCCAGGAAGCCTTTTCTGATCTCGTTGACGCCACTCATGTCCGAACGCCCAAATACCCCTTGCGGGGAACCCTGTTGTTGCGGAGCGCCGCGGGCCCCCGGCTCCGCGCCCCGGCCGGAGGCATAAAGGCCCGTCCGGCTTTGATTTTTCCGGGTTCTATTTAGCGACGGGGGGCGGAGGAGTCGAGGGAGGGGGCCTATCGCCGGGGGGCCCCCGCGTCATGCCCCGCGACAGCGGGCCATCCAGCCATTCAGCTCCAGCGCTAGGTCGCCCGCCTTCGCGGGCGACGACGGCGTCTTACTACCCCCACGGGCCGCGGCGGCTGCCGCCACCGCTACCCCAGGGTCCGCCGTCCGGGCCGCCCTGCCCGCCACCCCAGACGCCGTGCCGCGGCGGCGCAGCCGGGCGCATGCCGAAGGCGGCGGCCAGTTGCTGAAGCGCCGCGATGCGGTTCTCGGTCGCCGGATGGGTCGAGAACAGGTTGTCCATGCGCTCGCCGGACAAAGGATTGATGATGAACATGTGCGCCGTCGCCGGCTGATGCTCCGCGGTGTCGTTCGGCACCAGGTGCGCGATGCTGGCGATCTTGCCGAGCGCCGAGGCCAGCGCCAGCGGCTCGCCGGAAATCCGCGCGCCGAGATTGTCGGCGGCGTATTCGCGCGTCCGGCTGATGGCCATCTGCACCAGCAGCGCCGCGATCGGCGCCAGGATCACCATCGCCATGGTGCCGATCAGGCCGAAGCCGTTGTTGTTGTCGCGGTTGCCGGTCAGCCCGGAGAACATCGCGAAATTGCCGAGCATCGATATGGCGCCGGCAATGGTCGCGGTGACCGTCATGATCAGCGTGTCGCGATTGGCGATGTGCGCCAGCTCATGAGCGACGACGCCGGCGATTTCGCTCTGGTCCAGCGAGCGCAAGAGGCCGGTCGTCACCGCGATCGCGGCGTTCTGCGGATTGCGTCCGGTGGCGAAGGCGTTGGGCTGCGGATTGTCCATGACGTAGAGACGCGGCATTGGCAGATCGGCGCGGCGGGCAAGTTCGGCAACCATGGCATAAAGATCGGGCGCCGTGCGCGGATCGATCTCCTGCGCGCCGTGCATCGACAAGACCATCTTGTCGGAATTCCAGTAGGCGAACAGATTCATGCCGGCGGCCACGACAAGAGCGATCATAGCGCCGCCGGCGCCGCCGATGAGAAAGCCGACGCCCATGAACAGCGCGGTCAGACCCGCGAGCAGCAGCGCCGTGCGAAAATAGTTCATTGCGATCCTCGTAGCGGACGCGCGGGGGCCGTCCACGCGCGGCAACGCCGGTGCCGCTGCACGGCGCGCCGGCACGTCCTGTGTTCCGCGAAAAATGTCGGTACGGCGGCGTTTTAGCGCAAGTGAACGCAGCGCCGCAGGGCGATGACAGGATGACGCAGGCGGAACCGCAGCGCGCCAGGGTGCCCGGTAGCGGTACACGACGCCGCGACCCGTCCGCGCGGCGCGAGACGCCTTTTCGGGCACGCCGACGCCCCCGTCCTCGGTGGCGGCCGCTTTATGCAGCCGGGTGCCGACGGGGGCGACAAACGTTTACGCACAACCTGAACCTGACGGACCCTCGAGCCCGCGACATCAGCCTCTCTTCGGCGGCCGGTCTAGCGGCCGCCTGCTTTCTTCTTCGCCGCGCCCTTGCCGGTTTTCGTCTTCGGCTCGGGCTTGGAATCGGCCTTGGCTTTGGCTTTGCCCTTCGCCTTGGCTTTGTCCGCCGCTTTACGCGCCTTGCGCGCTTCGTTGGCGGCCAGCACCTCGGCCGATTTGGCACCCGAACCGGCGCCCGTTTTGGCACCCGCATCGGACTTTGCCGTTGCCGTCGTATCCGGCGTGGTCTCGTCCTCGGCGGGCTTGGACTTCAGTTTGCCCTGCGAACGCTCCTTGGCGTTCTTGCGCTTCTCCGGTTTGGCCAGTGGCGTCACCTGCTCCTCGGCTTTCGCCGGGTTCGCAGGCTTGCGCTGCGCCAGCACGATGATCTCGCCGGGCAAAGGTTCAACATTGCCGGGCTCGATCATCTCGATCGCGGCCGCAGCCTCGACCGCCGGTTTCTCTTCATGGGCCGGCTTGTCATGGGTCGGCCTGTCATGGGTCGGCTTGGGCGCTGCAAGCGAAGACAGAGTCTCCGCCTGTGCCGGCTCCGCGGCGGCTGCCGCCTCTCCCGTCACGGAGAGGCTTTCACCGTCGGGACCGGCGCCGGACCGTAGCGTATCGCTATCCTGGTCCGGCGTGCCCGGAGCTTTTCAAGCTTCGGCCGCGGCGTCGTCGTCCTTGTCGCCGGCTTCACCGGCGTCGATGACGTCGGCGATGACGCCGGAATTGGCGCGCACCGCGGCTTCGATCTTGGCGGCGACGTCGGGATTCTCGCGCAGGAACACCTTGGCGTTCTCGCGGCCCTGGCCGATGCGCTGGCTGTCGAACGAGTACCAGGCGCCGGACTTCTCCACGACATTGGCCTTGACGCCGAGGTCGATGAGCTCGCCGGTCTTGGACACGCCCTCGCCGTACATGATGTCGAATTCGACCTGCTTGAACGGCGGCGCCAGCTTGTTCTTGACCACCTTGACGCGGGTCTGGTTGCCGATCACCTCGTCGCGGTCCTTAATGGCGCCGATGCGGCGAATGTCGAGGCGCACCGAGGCGTAGAACTTGAGCGCGTTGCCGCCTGAGGTCGTCTCGGGCGAGCCGTACATGACGCCGATCTTCATGCGGATCTGGTTGATGAAGATCACCATGGTCTTCGACTTGTTGATCGACGCGGTGAGCTTGCGCAGCGCCTGGCTCATCAGGCGCGCCTGCGAGCCGGGCTGCACGTCGCCCATTTCGCCTTCGAGTTCGGAACGCGGCACCAGCGCGGCGACCGAGTCGACCACCAGCACGTCGATGGCGCCGGAGCGCACCAAGGTGTCGGCGATCTCGAGCGCCTGCTCGCCGGCATCCGGCTGCGAAATCAGAAGATCGTCGGTGGAAACGCCGAGCTTGCGGGCATAGACCACGTCGAGCGCGTGCTCGGCGTCGACGAAGGCGCAGATGCCGCCCTTCTTCTGGGCTTCGGCAATGGTGTGCAGCGCCAAAGTGGTCTTGCCGGAGGATTCCGGCCCGTAGATTTCGACGATGCGGCCGCGCGGCAGGCCGCCAATGCCGAGCGCCACGTCGAGGCCCAGCGACCCGGTCGAGATCGACTCGATATCCATGGTCTTGTCGTTCTTGCCGAGCTTCATGATCGAGCCCTTGCCGAACTGGCGCTCGATCTGGCTCAGCGCCGCGGAAAGGGCTTTCGACTTGTCCATGGACGATCCTTCGACGACACGCAGGGCAGGCTGACTCATGATGGCGCTCCTATATGGCCTCAGATTCGACCCCCGACAACGAAGGGTTCGGGGCTGTCCCCCTCCCCCGGCAGGCCGTGATCGACGTTGAATCAACCGTACACTATTTGTTCTCTGTTCGCAATATGTTCTTATCCGGTTCGGCAGAGAAATACCCCGTTCGCCCCGGCTCAGCCCGGCCGGATCCCGGCCAAGAATCTGATTTCCGAACGAAATTGTTCCGTCGGCGTTCATCTTCACGGCTGTTCAATGGTCCGAACTGGGGCGAACGGAGTAGAGGACATGAAGACGTTAATTGCTGCGATCATCGGCCTGGCCGCGCTTTCGGCGCTGCCGGCCCCGAGCCAGGCGGCCGACGGGTGCGGCCGCGGCTGGTACAATAATGGCTATCGCTGCGTGCCGATGCGCGGCCCGCGCTATGGCTATTACGACGAGCGGCCGCGCTATTACTATCGGGAGCGCGAGTACTACCGGCCGCGTTATGGCGACGAGGCTCACCCTTACGGCTACCGGCACAATTACGGCGATCCGCGCTGCGGCCGGCCGAACTACACGATCCAGGACGGCGTCTGCAAGCCGTACACCGGCCGCTGATCGCCCCACCGTCTTGATCGAGAGGCCGCCTGTTCATGGCGGCCTCTTTCGATTCCGATCAACCGCAGCGGCTCCTCGAATGCCGGATGCACTTCGCGCGCGAACAAACAGCCGCTGAATTCGCTCGGCAATTCGCGCTGGCAATCGACAGCCGGGATTGCCGAATATTACGCCTCGACTCGACGGGAATTACGGCCCACGCTTGATGATCGCCGGCATCCGAGACAGGCACGCCCGGCGCCCGTGAGACCGGTCGCGCTCGCGCCTGAAAGAGCGGAGACCGACGTCATGATCATCGACCATCCGGCGAGTTACGGCGCCAGCGACCGGCTCCTCTGTCAGCAGTGCGGCGGCGATCGCATTCTGACACGGCGCTCGCCGCATCCCGACTTTGGCGGCAATTACGAAATTCAAATCTTCCGCTGCGTACAATGCGGCGACGAGACGACCCGCAGCGTCGACGACACCGGACGGCCGCGCGGCTGACACATCAGCGCCATCTAGCGCCGCGAGTTTCGGTTAAATCAAACCGCTTCGTGTCTTTTGACACTTCTATCCAACACCGCGCCACCTACATTAGGTGCATCGCCGGCAACGCAGATTCCTGGGCGCCGGTGGCAGAGAGACAGCGTGTGCTCCCGCCTGGCCGAACCGGCAGGAGACATGCGATGCCGACGACACGGATCAATCCCACGCATCTTTCGGATATCGATCGCCCGACGTGCCGCGATTGCGGTTCGCGCATGTGGCTGTCGCGCGTATCGGCACCGGTCCAGGGCCGCGAGCTGCGCACCTTCGAATGTCCGGTGTGCGAGGTATCGACCGGCAACGGCCGCAGCGACAGCGATCGCACCGCGCCGCCGATCTGACCGGTCAAACTCGGCGCCGCCCCGGCTTCTTCCACGGCGCCGCGGCTCCGGATGACGCCCATCGGGCGTATTGTCGCAGCGCCAATAAACAAATGATCATGCAAAGCGCGTTGCCCGCGGCGCGGCCGGAACTGCGGCGAAAACATTGCGTTGGCGTGGGACGCAAAACAAACAGGGAGTTTCCCATGCCAGGTCAGAACAAATCGCTGGAAGATCTCTTCCACGAAAACCTGAAAGATATTTATTACGCCGAACGCAAGATCCTCGTCGCGCTGCCGAAGATGGCCAAGGCCGTCAATTCGGATCAGCTCCGCGCCGCGTTCGAAAAGCATGTCGAGGAGACGAAAGGTCAAGTCGAACGCCTCAAGCAGGTGTTCAAGATGATCGAGCAGGCGCCGAAGGGCAAAACCTGTCCCGCCATTCTCGGTCTGGTCGAGGAAGGCGAAGAGGTCATGGAAGACTTCGAGGATTCGCCGGCGCTGGATGCCGGCCTGTTGTCCGGCGCGCAGGCCGTCGAGCATTACGAGATGGCGCGCTACGGCACTTTGGTCGCCTGGGCCGAACAGCTCGGCATGAAGGAAGCCGCGAAGCTCCTCCAGCAGACTCTCGAGGAAGAAAAGAAGACGGATGCGCTGCTGAACAAGCTCGCCGAGTCCGCGATCAACCAGAAGGCCGCCTGACGGAGCGGCGCTCCGGCGACGGAGCGCCCTCCTCTTTTTTTACGTCAAACCCCGTCGCCGCCAAAAAAAAGGAGAGCCCGGGCCTTGCCAGTCCGGGCTCTCCGTTCCTCGGCCTTGCTCATCGACGCGGACATCTCCTTGTCGCGAGAGGCCGAGGCCTTTGGTCAATTAACGCGGCCGCACGCGAAAGGTTCTAACCGCGGCGCCGCCGGTTATACGGCGAGCGGTTGGCCGGCTTGAGCGAGATGCCTTCGCGCTGCGCCTTGCTGCGGATCGCGGCCGGCGGCCGTCCGAGCTTGAGGCTGAGCACGCCGGTCGGCGTGTTGGCCCGCGCCAGCGAGCGCAGCTGACGCAGCTCCTGCGGCGTCCAGCGTTCGCCGAGCCGGCGCTTATACTTCGGGTGGGCCTTGCGCGGTCCCTTCTTGCCGATCGGCGAGCCGGGCCGCTTCCATGCGGGTTGCGCCATTGCCGTATCCTCCCGCTCAGACCTTGGCGCCGGAGGCTTCGGTCTCCGGCACCGCCGAGGCATTGACCGACAGTTTCACGGTGTCGCCTTCGACCGAGCCGACCAGCTTGCGATCGATATAGTGATGATGGCCCTGGTGGCCGGCGCCGCTGTCCTTCTTGGTCAGCTTGATGCGATCGCCCTCGATGCGATCGACGGTGCCGACCGGCGCGCCGTCCTTGCCGATTACCTTCATGTGCTCCTTGATGTCAGCCATGGGTTCCTCCAAATGTGCAACTCCGGGCTAACGCCGAATGCAGAGGATCGTTCAACGGCTTAATCGCAACCGCGCGCGGCGAGGAAGCGCGGCACTTGATTCGGCCGCCGCGCCGGCGTCTGGTGTGGCACTTGCCAGCCAACCGCGATCGCCTCATGCCCGAACAATATCGTCGCCCGCATCATCATGAGCGTGTGCAGCTCGCCGAACGCATGAAGCGTGCGTCCGAGACCGAAGCCGACGCGCTCGCCGCAATCCGCGACTTCAACGATCGGCTCCGTGCGGGCCGCGCCATATGGGCGTGGCGACGATCGCCGCCGCGCTGACGGCGAAGCGACCGTGGCTGTCGATCCTGTGCGAAAGCTGCGACGGCGTCACCGATCTCGATCTGCGAATGAAGCCGCGCCCCCCGGACGCCTCGATTCGCATCGCGCTGCGCGAAGTGAGATGTCCGCGTTGCAACGGCCACGGCCGGCCGCGCATCGTCGGCCTCTCGGGCGGCATCAAGTAAGTGAATGCGCGCCGCGCGCGTGCATCGCTCGCAATGTCACGACATCGTCATGCGGCGCGACACATCGGCCCTTGCAGCGCCGCCGGCGCATCGCAGTTGCGGCATATCGATGAAATTGAAGATAAAATAATCGATGCGTCGCGACGCGCGCGAACGCGCAACATAAAACCGTCACCTTTGCCGTGCTATTGAGTGACGAGCATTACGATTGTTCGTCGGTCCGACGATCGTTCTTGTCCGGACCGAATGATCCGTTGGCTGAGAGACAGAGTGTACTCCCGCCCTCGCGAACAGCAGGAAGGGAAGTCGATGTCGAAAACCCAGACAAATTCCACCAACGCTCCCGAAATCGATCGCCCGGTTTGCGCGCGCTGCGGCTCGCAAATGTGGCTCGCCCGCATTTCGCCGGACGTCAAAGGCCGCGAGTGGCGGACCTTCGAATGTCCCGTTTGCGAGGTCTCGACCGATTCCGAGGCCGAAAGCCGCGGCAGTCCGCTGGAAGCCGGGCGTTGACCGCCGGACGCCGTCAATTCCACAGCGCTCCGCTGGTAGCGGGCAACCCTCCCTTCTGATTAGAGATTTCTGTGCCGGAGTATTGTAGTACACCGGACATTGCCGATATCCTGATACCGTAATATTGCAGCCATGGAGACACCCCATGGAAAGATTCGTTCACCGCGCCAATCTCGAACATTTCCGACGTCTGCTGGCCCAGACCACGGACGAGGCGCAGCGTCGCAAGCTTGAAAAGCTCATCGCCGAGGAAGAGGCGAAAGACACTCCGCCGCCGCCGAAGCAGGACGACTGAGCGCGCACATCCAAGGGTTGGTTTTTGCCGGTTCAACGCCGGTTGCGGGTGAGCCAGCCCCACCCTGGACTCAATGTGGTTGGGGCCCGCGATGATGTCTCCGGACAAGCAACTTCGCTACGAGATCGCCGCCGCGCTCGCCATCGCGCTGCTGATCTATGGGGCGTCTCGGTTGGCCGGTTCACTTGGCGTCGGCCTCCTCGGCCTGCTGATCCTGTTCATCGCCGTGCAGGCCGACCTCGACAAGAGCGCGACGTCGGACGTCTGGGCGATGCGGGCGGCACCGTCGCATCCCATGGACCGCGCCGAAAACGCCGCGCGCCATGCCGACAGCAATTCGATGAACCAGCCGATCCTGATCGGCAAATGGCTCGGCGCCGGTCTTGCCCTGATCGGCCTCGGCCTGTTCTTCTTCGCGTAACCCCGTCAGGCGCGCGGCTCCGGACTTGCCATGCCCTGTCCCGCATCCAGCACAGTCTTGCCAAACAAGAGCCAATGAACACGCCCGGCGTCAGCGCCGGGCCCGGCTCCGCAGCGGCACCCGGCACCGGTTGCTGCGCTCGTTGAACGCCATGCCGAGGAACGGCAGCGCCAGCGAGGTCATGGCCTCGCGCAAGGTCAGTTCGCGGCACTGGGTGCGGCCGACCACCGTGGCATTGACCATGATGCTGATGACGCCGATGCCGACCGCGATCACCGGCCACGGCGACACCGATGACGCAGACGATGACGGCGACGCGATGGTCTCCGCCACGCATATCCCCGGCGGGATCATGTGCGTGCCGGCAGGACAAAAGACGATCAGGGCATGCGCCTTCGGCGCGGGAATCGTGAACGCCGCCGCCAACACTGCCGCAAGCAGCGCCTGCCGTTTCCAACCGCGATGCGCCATCGCCGCTTCCCTGTGCGAGACTCAGCGTTCATGCCTAGCAGGCCGGCAAGTTTGCCCCTTGATCTAGAGCAAGCGCGAGCGGTCCGAGAGCCCGGGCGCCCTGGCGAACGCGCTTCTGGATCAAGGGCGTTCCGGTCTAGTCTCGCCGCAGTTCTTCCCTCGCCGCTCCGGACCCCGCCATGCCGTTATCCCGCATTCAACCGAGCTTCGCCAAACAAGGGCTGATGAACACGCTCGGCGCGCGGCTCGAGACCGTCGAGCCCGGCTTCGTCGAGATCGTCATGACGCCCTCGCCGGCGATCTCGCAGCAGCACGGCTTTGTCCATGCCGGTGCAGTGAGCGCGATCGCCGACAGCGCCGCCGGCTATGCCGCGTTGAGCGTGATGCCGGCGGGCTCCGGCGTGCTCACCGCCGAGTTCAAGATCAACCTTCTGGCGCCGGCGGCCGGCGACAAGATCATCGCCCGCGGCCGCGTCGTCAAAGCCGGCCGCACGCTCACGCTGTCGCAGGCCGAAGTCTTCGCCGTGAAGGATGGCGCCGAGAAGCTGATCGCGCTGCTGACCGCGACGATGATGACGATCCACAGCCGCGACGGCATCGTCGACTAGCGCGGTGCGGGGCGCCCTGTGCGGTATTTCCGGCGCGCACGGTAGCCAATTAACGTCTCATTCACCGTGCCGCTCTATTGCCGCACGTCTGTCCTGAAGCGGCCCGGTTTCGAATTTACGCCTCGTCGCATCGGGACTCGGAGGGAAGTCCCGCGCGGCGCCTGGGGACCGGCGCTGCCGTGACGATCGCGGTCGAAGGGGACGATCCATGCTGACCAACGTGACCGAGCAGTGTGTGCGCCTCGGACTGGCGCTCGCCCTGATCGCGGTGATTTCTTTCTCGCTCTACCAGTTCTCCGGCCATGCCCGGCCCGACGGCATGACGCCGGTGTTCACGCCGCTGAACTGACAGCCGCAGGCGATACCGCCCTCGATCCGGCCTGACCTCGTCCGCGCGTTGTCCGGCGACCACGCCGCCATCCTGGCGTGCCGAATTCTCGTTGCATTTAACTCCAGCTGGCAAAGGATTGGCCGGCTTTTGACATTTATCAATTCAGCCGCGCGGCGCGTCGCGATTATGGCCAACCGCCGTCTCTCACGTCATTTGAATTGGCATGCCCCAACGTCCGCCGCTGCGCCATTGCCCGATCTGCGGCATCGCCATGCAAGCCCGGAAGTCGTTACCCGAGGCGGAGCATTTCGATCGCTTCGAATGCCTGAACTGCCACACGACGATCGTGGCGACGCCGGTACCGGACGGCGAAGCGCAGGACGACGACGCCTGAATCACGCCGCCGTGAATTATGTGTCCGGTTTTTGACATCGCTCAATATTCCACACCGCGAACGCGCCTATCGAATTGACATGAGCTGGGCCGCTCGAGTGCCCAGCGATAGCCGCGCCACCGAGGAGACCGTCGCGATGTCGGAAGCTTCAGAGACCCCGCAAGTCATGCCTGCGCAGAAGCGCCCGCGGCAGGATCCGGAATTGAGCCACAAGTCCGCGATCATCAAGCGCTCGATCGAACTGCACGGCCACAAGACCAGCGTATCGCTCGAGGACCAGTTCTGGGACGGCCTGCGTTTCATCGCCGAGGTCAAACGCACGCCGCTGCCGGCGCTGTTGCAGACCATCGATGGCCAGCGCGGCAATGCCAACATGTCGTCGGCGATCCGCGTCTTCGTGCTCGAATATTACCGCAGCCTCAGCACCGCCCAGGCCACCCAGGCCGGCCGGCCGGCGGCGTGAACGGCGCGGGGCGAAAGCGCCCCGCCCGCCCGGCACAACGGCGCGGCGCCGCTCCGGCGCCCGCCAACCGGCTTCAGCGCCGGTTGCGCTCCATGATCGGCTCCAGCGCCGATCGCGCTCCATGATCGGCGTCAGCGCCGATCGCGCTCCATGAACAGCCAGACCCCGCCGTTGCGCGCCGACAAAACGCGGATGCGCACTTCGCGATCGGGATTGGCCAGATCGCCCGGCAGCGCCAGCTCGAAATCCACATGGCCCTCTTCCATCGCCCGCGTCAGCCGGGCGCGGAAATCGCGCTTGCTGTCGCAATGCGACACGTCGAAGAAATCGCGGCCGAGCGGCGCCATGCCGTAACCGCTCTCGCGCGCTTCGGTCGCGCTGTAGAACTGCACGACGCAGCGGCGGTCGAGCAGCACGACGCCGAACGGCAATTGATCCAGTTGATGCTGGCTGAGTTGCTCGATGCGCGCGACGAGGTCGGGCGCATCGAAATCGACGCTGTCGTCCGCCATCCGGCGCGGGCCCCTTCTGCAGTGTATTAGGCGCGTTTCTTGTACGGTATCAGGCAACCGTAGCGTGGCACGGGAACCCGCGAGTCCACAAGCGCCATTCGTGGCTTTGCCCACGGGCGGTTAACGGGCCGGCGCACGGGCCGGCATGCCGACAGTCCGGGCGCGCGACAGCGGCACGGTGAATCGCGCGCGCGGACACCTGACGCGCGCGCACGGCCGCTAGTGCTGCGCCGCCCACATATTGTCGATGAGGTTCGGATAAGGCCGGCCGGCCTTTTTGGCGCGCGCCTCGGCCTTTTCGCGCTGCGCCGGCGTCAGCTTGCCGTGCGTCTTGCGCGGGTTTTTCTTCTTCCAGGGCGGGGTTTTCGCCTGCCTGGTCTTGATGCCGTCCATGATGCGCGCTCCTCTTGAGCCATAACGCAGGACGGCGCCGGATGGATCACCCGGCGCCGCCGCTTACGCATCGCGTTTCGTGAATATCAACCCAAGTTCAGTTCCTTGAAGAAGTCGTTGCCCTTGTCGTCGATGACGATGAAGGCCGGGAAATCGACGACCTCGATCTTCCAGATCGCTTCCATGCCGAGCTCGGGGAATTCCTGCACTTCCACCTTCTTGATGCAGTGCTCGGCAAGATTCGCGGCCGAGCCGCCGATGGAGGCGAGATAGAAGCCGCCATGCTTCGTGCAGGCGTCGCGCACGGCCGAGGAACGGTTGCCCTTGGCAACCGAAATCATCGAACCGCCCGCAGCCTGGAAGGCATCGACATAACTATCCATGCGCCCCGCGGTGGTCGGGCCGAAGGCGCCGGAGGCATAGCCGTCCGGCGTCTTGGCCGGACCGGCGTAATACACCGGATGGTTCTTGAAGTAGTCCGGCAGGCCCTGCCCGCTCTCCAGCCGCTCGCGCAATTTGGCGTGCGCCAGATCGCGCGCGACGATCATGGTGCCGGTCAGCGACAGCCGCGTCTTCACCGGATACTGCGACAGCTGCGCCAGGATCTCCTTCATCGGCTTGCCGAGATCGACCTTCACGACCTCGCCGCCGAGCTTCTCCTGATCGACCTCCGGCAGATACTGCGCCGGGTGATGCTCGAGCTCCTCGAGGAAGACGCCGTCCTTGGTGATCTTGCCGAGCGCCTGGCGATCGGCCGAGCACGACACGCCGAGACCAATGGGAAGCGACGCGCCGTGACGCGGCAGCCGGATGACGCGCACGTCATGGCAGAAATACTTGCCGCCGAACTGCGCGCCGACGCCGAGCGACTGCGTGAGCTTGTGGATCTCCTGCTCCATCGCGACGTCGCGGAAGGCGTGGCCGTCCTCCGAGCCTTGCGTCGGCAGGTTGTCGAGATACTTGGTCGAGGCGAGCTTCACCGTCTTCAAGGTCAGCTCGGCCGAAGTGCCGCCGATGACGATGGCGAGATGGTAAGGCGGGCACGCCGCGGTGCCGAGCGTCAGGATCTTCTCTTTAAGGAACGCCACCAGCCGGTCATGCGTCAGGATCGACGGCGTCGCCTGGAACAGGAACGTCTTGTTGGCCGAGCCGCCGCCCTTGGCGACGAACAGGAACTTGTAGGCGTCCTCGCCCTCCGCATAGATCTCGACCTGCGCCGGCATGTTCGAGCGGGTGTTCTTCTCCTCGAACATCGAGATCGGCGCCAGCTGCGAATAGCGCAGGTTCTTCTTGAGGTACGCATCGCGCGCGCCCTCGGCGAGCGCCGCCTCGTCGGAGCCGTCGGTGAACACCAGCCGGCCCTTCTTGCCCATGATGATGGCGGTGCCGGTGTCCTGGCACATCGGCAGCACGCCGCCGGCGGCGATGTTGGCGTTTTTCAAAAGGTCATAGGCGACGAACTTGTCGTTCGCGGTGGATTCCGGATCGTCCAGCACCTTGCGCAGCTGCGCGAGATGCGCGGGGCGCAGCAGATGGTTGATGTCCTCGAACGCCGCCTCCGACAGCGCCTTGATGGCCGAGCCCTCGACCACCAGCATGTCGCGGCCCATCACCTTCTCGACCCGCACGCCCTCGGACGTGATCTTGCGGTACTTCGTGGTGTCCGGCCCCAGCGGAAACAGGGGCGAATGGTGGTAGGCGGGCAAGGGCGATGGGATGGGGGCGTTCATCTTGGTGGCTCCGAATGCTAGTTCGGGCACCTTTTAGACGGTCTCAAGTGGGTCGTCATCAAGTAGTGCCCGACCGCCATAAGATCATATTCTGCGCGAACGGATAAAGCGACCGGAGCACTAACCACCAACCCCTCAGAAATCTCGGTAATAGCTACGAGATCGACCGTCAGTCTCGCCTAATAAATAGAGGTATTTATGTCGCCAAAACTCATCTGAGAACTCAAAATTTGCAGATGCGTCCGGCCATAGCCGAAGATGTCTCTCAGCATCGCAATACTTAGCCCTTTCGCCGGGAATACTGATGGGCAAATCCTCGCCATACCCGCGGCGACGCCCTGAAAGAACTCCATCCACCTTCCGAATATCCTTTTCGTAGAGATGGAATGAGGTCGCCAAGTGCGTATAGCGTCCTATTGGCCGACCAATCTCAACCGCCATAAGCTCTTGCAAGACCGTGTAAAGATATACGTCGTATGGAAATCCAAAATAAGCATCGTTACTGCGCATAAGCACGGTTAAATCCAAATTGCCATCTCGAATATTGAACTGAACGCTCATTGCGCAACTTACGTCGGGCGAGCCTACATAATTTTGATCGGGGTCATACAGCTGTATTACAGCCCGACGCGTGTCTGGGTCCGCAACCAAAAGCTCGCGACAAATCTCCCACTGACTACGTCCTTGCGACATAGGAGAAAACATTCGGTAGCCATAGCAGCTTCCATGAATCTCCTGCCCAACGGCAAACCGGCGCCATACCCGAGCATATGCGGCCAAACCCTCCACGTCCCGCGAGCCTGACAAGTGCCAAGCCAATTCTCCGAACGCCAGACCAATGTTCCAACGACGCGTAGCGTTTGTGATTAAGCGATTGCGAGGATTCTCAATTCTACAGACCAGGTGGTCAATCTCACGGGTTTCAAGTCCACGCGGACTTGACCTAACGGAACTACTTGCCGCAGCGCCAAGCAACTCAACATAAGCCTCATCGGCGCTTGAAAATGTCAACAAATCAGCGATTCTCCATTGCGCTCAGCCTATCATCGAGTTTGCGCAACCTTTTCTCAAGAGCATCCTTCTCTGCCTTGATACCGGGCGCATGATAGTCATTATAATAGCTCTGTGCGAAATATGCATTTGAGTTTATTATGATAGCACCTAGCGTAAGAACAGCCGCCACCACCGCTACAAAAATCGCCGACGCAATGCCAATTGCCCCCGCGAACTTTATGAGATTTGCATTCAAAGCCTCCTTCAGAATTTCATTTGCGTCGAGAAACTTGTCGCCAAAATTTTGAATGGCCTGCGTTCGCTTCTCAGATACATACTTTTCCATTCCAAAGACGATTGGACTCACTGCTTCCGAAGCGTGCGAATGAAATGTTAATCTGAGGAACTGATCACCCGCCTTGAGCAAATGGGTAGACTTACCAAAGTTAAGGAGCGGGGTTGATAGTGGCCCGCTCCACAAGGGATCGACCATACCTGTATTGAGAGCAAGTATGCCTTCATTGCAAAGGCCAGTTTTTATGTGCGCCATCGCCGTAACATCGCTAGGAAGCGACACTATTTCGCTAGATACGATCCACGCAACTTCTTGCGGCTTGAGCTTGTATTCTTCGCGATGAACTGTCCCTTTCGAATCGATGACACATCCTATTCGGAGGTCATATGTACTCGCGCGGGCTGAAGACTCGGCATAGCCAGCTATTATATCCTTTAGCGAGATCTGACTTCGGCTAAGTATCGGCATCACCCACTCCCCCAAATCCCAGCGGCACATTCGTCGGACCGAACTTCTATCCAAGCAGGGATTCGTTCAAGCTAGTAGCCCGCAGGCCTGGCTTAGCGCAGCGCAATCCGCCTTCCCCCACAATCCGGCGCGTTACGCCTGCGGCTAACGCGCCCTACGCACGACCTCTCCCGGCCTCATCCCGAGGAGCATTGCGAAGCAATGCGTCTCGGAGGATCGAGGCCGCCCCATCCTTCGAGACGCGGCCTGCGGCCGCTCCTCATGATGAGGCGGAAGAGTCCTCACCCCTCGACAACCTCCAACTCCCCTACCGCTTTCTTCGTCGGCTTCACCGTCACCGTTACGTCCTGTCCGAGCGCGGTCAGAAACTCCAGCAAGCGCCCGACCGAGAACGGACCGCCGCGATTGCGCAGCAGCGCCGAGACATTCGGCTGCTTGATGCCGAGCGCGGCGGCGGCCTGCGCCAGTTTGCGCGCCTTGACGATCCGGTAGATTTGCAAAGCGCATGGTCCGAAATTATGGGTCAGCCCTTATGCCCCATCAAAGGCGCGCATGGCCGGGCGCCCGCGCCAGATTTCTATCCCACCGCCCTTGACCCGCCTTTCTTCCTATGCTTTTATCCCTTTTGCCGGGCTCATGAGAGGGCGTCGTCGCGAGACGTTCCGATGATGGAGCCGCCTCCCCGCAAGGGAAGGCCGTGACGAGGGCAACCTCGGAATGGCGGTGCGGCGCCTGCGCGCCAGGCTCGTAACCTGGCGTCCGGGAGTCCGCGGGCAGCCGTCCGGGGCTACTACGAGCCCCCGCCCTTCAGTGGGCTGGACGCGGTGCCGGTGAAGGCGGGCGAAAGCCTGCCGGAGGTCGTCGCTCCGCGAGGGGCGCCGATCGTGACCGTCGCCCGGAAGCTACGGCCCCGCGGACTTAAGGAAGAACGCCGCCGTGGCGCGCCGCTGGGCGCGAGGCGCATCCGGCAACGGATGCGCAAATGGCAGCGCCTTTCGGCGCGCCACACCCTCTCGTTCGAGAGGTTCAGGAATTCAAAGGCAAAGACAGGCGAACCCGGCGCCTCGACAAACAACACGGGCGACGACGCGCGACTTCGCGCAGGCGGGGCCGCACGCCAAGCTGTTTGACAACTGAATCGGAACGCCGCCGCTCGCCGCGCTCAGGCGCTGCGCTTGACGCCGAAATTGACGGGCCCGCGCCGCGGCGCGGGCGGCGGCTCGGCGGCGCCGGCTCCCTCGAGCGGCTTGAGGTCCTTCGCCCGGTAGATGGCGCGCCGGTCGCAGCTTCGGCATTTCACCGAGAACTCGTCGGTGACGACATGCCAGTCCTTGATGACGTTGGGCGCGCCGCAGCGCGCGCAACAGACGACCCTCGGCGAGGGCTGCCGGCCGATCATGACCGCCTCCATCCAAAGCAACTCGCTGGAGCGACAACGCCGCTCAGCGCAGTTGGGTCGAGATCGACGTCAATTTTGTGTTCAGCTTGGTGCCGATGCCGTTCACCGTGGCGATGATGACGAGCGAAATGCCGGCGGCGATCAGGCCGTATTCGATGGCGGTGGCGCCGCTCTGGTCGGCGATGAAACGCGCGATGAGATTACGCATGTGTACGAGCTCCGTTTCCAACGGTGAGGTTGGAGTTCGTACCCTTCTGGGATGTCGGGAAAGGCGCGAAATACTTTCGCGCCGGTGCCTAAGGTGTAACGGCAATCGATTGCGAAGCCGCTAAAAATGATCGTTAATTTTAGCCGTTGCGTTGGGCAATATTTGCCGGGTCGCGCTTTCAACCGCCTGTTCCGCAAAGCCAGGGCCCATCGCGCGATTGCACGGCGCGGCCGGGAATTCACCGCGCCGATACCCGGCATATCGACTTTGGATTGGGCCGCGCGCGGCCGCGGCGCTAGCGTTGCGGCAAGCAACAAACGCCGGGATGAAACGCCATGATGACGAGGCTCCAAGCGCTCCGTTTCGCTTTCCTCGGTTTTGCCGCGCTGATGCTGGCGCCGTACGCGGCGCTGGCGGCGCCGCCGGACGCGGCGGTTCAGCATGCGCTGGCGCCGTCCGGCGCGCTCAAGGTCGGCGTCTATCGCGGCAGCCCCTCCTCGATCATCGAGGGCAAGACGCCGGAAGAGAACCGCGGCGTCGGCTACGACCTCGGCAAGGCGCTGGCCGCCGCGCTCGGCGTCAAGTTCGAGCCGGTGATCTATCCGGCCAATGCGCCGCTCCTCAAGGCGGTCCATGCCGGCGAGGTCGATATCGTCTTCACCAACGCCACCAAGGCGCGGGCGAGGACCATGGATTTCTCGCAGCCCTTCATGGGCGTCGAGAAGAGCTTCCTGGTGCCGGCGGGCTCGAAGCTGAAGACGCAGGACGACGCCACGCAGAAGGGCCTCAGGATCGGCGTCAGCAAGGGCAGCAGCACGGCCCGGGAGCTGACCGAGCAGTTCCCGCAGATGACGCTGACCGAGGTCGATACGCTCAAGCATGCCGGCGAGATGCTGGCCGCCCACGAGATCGATGCCTTCGCCACCAACAACGCCATTCTCTACGAGCTGTCCGACCATGTGCCGGGCTCGGCGGTGCTGCCCGGCCATTGGGGCATGGAGCATTTCGGCGCCGGCATTCCGCAGGGCCGCCAGGCGGGCATGCCGTTCCTGCGCGATTTCATGGCCAAGGCGATGGCCGACGGCACGGTCGACCGGGCGATCAAGCGGGCCAACCTGCGCGGCACGGTGCCGGAAACCATCAAGAACTGAGGAAGAATTGAGGCCGCCGTTTCAAGTTCCGTGCATCCTCACCATGATCCCCAACATGGGCATTATTTAATTTCCGCTCCGGCAACCCCGCTGTTAAATCGTCGGCCTGCATTCGGAGGGTTTGGGTGATGACGGTGACGACGTCGCAGATGGCGGTGGCCGGGCTGCTGTGCCTCGGTCTCACGGCATGCGCCGCGACCGGGCCTGCCGCGCCATCGTTCGCGGTGATGCCGGGCAAGGGCAAGTCCTACGAAAGCTTCCAGCGCGAGGACCAGTACTGCCAGGCGCAGGCGCAGGCGGCGATCGGCTACAAGTCGCCCGGCGAGGAAGCCAACCAGAGCGCCATCGGCGGCGCCGCCGTCGGCACCGCGCTCGGCGCGCTGGGCGGCGCGGCCATCGGCTCGCTGTCCGGCAATATGGGCGCCGGCGCGGCGATCGGCGCCGGCACCGGCCTGGTCGCGGGCAGCGTCGTCGGCGCCAACAACGCCAATGCCACCGGCGGCTCGCTGCAACAGCGCTTCGACACCACCTATGCGCAGTGCATGACCGCCAAGGGCAACGTCATCCCACCGCCGCCCACGACCTATGTCGTGACGCCGCCGCCGCCGACGGTCGTCTACGAGGACGATGGCCCCTATTATCATCGCGGCTGGGGCTGGCACCGCTGGTGAGCGCGGGCGGCCTCGCCGTCCACAGACACGGAGCCGGGTCGCCGCGCCGGCCGGAGCGGCATTGACGTGCCGCGCCTCATCTGCAATCTCGCTGATCGCCGTCACCCGTTGGAATCAGCAAGAACAACAATATGGCTCCCCGTCCCTTCCGCCTCGGCCGGTCCCGCACGGGCCTCGGCATCTTCGCCACCCGCCCCATCAAGAAGCGCACCACCATTGCCGAATACCGCGGCAAGATGCTCGGCATCGACGCGGCGCTGAAGGCGGAGAAGAGCGGCAACCGCTATCTCTACGAAGTCAATTCGAAGTGGACCATCGACGGAGCCAAGCGCGGCAACATCGCCCGCTACTTCAACCACTCCTGCAATCCCAACGCCGACACCTTCATCCGCGACCGCCGCGTCTTCATCCGCACCATCAAGAACGTCGAGCCGGGTGACGAGATCTGCTACGATTACGGCCGCGATTATCTCAAGAACGTCATCGGCCTGGAGAACTGCCAGTGCTCGCGCTGCCGCAAGCGCCGGGCCAGGGAGCGCGCCGAAGCGCGCGAGCGCAATGCGCGCAGGAAGAAGCGGCTTGCCGCCAAGGGCCCGACCCAGGGCAAGGCCGTGAAGAAGACTGCGGCGAAGAAGAAAAAGACCGTCAAGTCGCGCAAGACGAAACGCTAGGGCCGATGGCGAAGGCGAAAGCCCCGGCGCGCAAGGACAAGGACAAGCCGAAGCTTTATCGCGTCGGCCGCGCCCGCACCGGTCTCGGGCTGTTCGCCGCCGCCGATATCCCGTCGGGCAAGTTGCTGATCGAATATACCGGCACCCGCATCCCGACCCGGCAGGCGCGCGAAATCGACAAGCGCCGCGCCAATAAATACCTGTTCGAGATCGACAACCGTTTCACCATCGACGGCTCGCCGCGCACCAATCTCGCGCGCTATGTCAATCACTCCTGCGATCCGAACACCGAAGCGGAATCGAACCGCGGCCGGCTGATGTTCCGTACCGTGCGCAAAATCGCCAAGGACGAGGAGATCACCCTCGACTATGGCGAGGAGCACATGGAACTGTATTTCGGCCCCGGCGGCTGCTTGTGCGACGTCTGCGCGGCCGCGAATAAAAAGAAGAAGCGCTAGGTGTCGAGCTCCGGATAGTGCCGGAAGATGCCGTCCTCGTTGAACGGGATGCGGCGATCGGATGCGACATAGGCCTTGATGCCCTCGCGCTCGCCGACGCGCTCGCGCACCTCGATCACCCGCGGCACCTTGCGCTCCGCCTTGGCCATGGCTTTCGGGAACGCATAGCGCAGGCCCTCGACGAGTTGGAACAGCGACAGGTCGGTGTAACTAATGCGCCGGCCCATCAGATACGGCCCGCCGCTGTGCGCGATGACGCCGTCGAAATAGCTCAGATATTTCGGCACGCGCTCCTTGAGGAAATACTCGGCGTAGGTTTTCGCCTCGGCCTTCTGGTCTTCGTAATAAAGCCCGGTCGCAATCGGATGGTGCGTGTCGTGCACTTCCTTGACGAAGTCGGTCACGGTGAGTTGCAGGGCGTTCAGCCACAGCCTCGCGTTCTCGTCCTTGGGCGCGAGGCCAAGGCGCGGCCCGAGATAGAACAGGATATTGGCGACCTGGGCGATCACAAGTTTGCCGTTCTTCAGGAACGGCGGGGCGAAGGGCGGGCGTTTTTCGCCCTGCATCATCGCCATCATGCGGTTCATGCCGCCCTTCCCGCGGGCGACATCCGTGTACTTGGCGCCGGCGTCCTCGAGCGCGAGGCGGACGAATTCGCCGCGGCCCTGAATGCCCGGCCAGTAATAGAGTTCGTAAGCCATGGCTTTCTTCTGCTTCACTTGGTCAGCGGACCGATAACGCGGTTGCGGCCGCTCTGCTTGGCCTCATAGAGCCGCCGATCGGCGACCGCGAACAAGTCATCGTAGTCCGTCGCGTCGCGGCCGCAACTAGCCACCCCGATCGACACCGTGATTTGGCCGCCGGCCGGATCACGCGCGGCGGCGACGGCGGCGCGGATGTGTTCGGCGTGCTCGGTGGCGTCGGCGCCGCCGACGCCGTCGGCGATGACGACGAATTCCTCGCCGCCGAACCGGTAGGTGAAATCCGACAGCCGGCTCGCGGCCATGATGTCGTGCGCGACCTGGCGCAGCAGGCGGTCGCCGGCCGCGTGGCCGAAGCGGTCGTTAAAGCCTTTGAAGTGATCAAGGTCGATCAGCAGCAGCGACAAAGGCCGCCCGGCGGCCGCGGCGCTGTCGACGGCGCGGCGGCCATAGGCCTCCAGCGAATGCCGGTCGAGCGCCCCGGTCAGCGCATCGCAGCCGGTGCGCGCCAAGAGACTCTCATAACGCTCGCGATAGGTCAGCGTATCGAACACGTCGCGGAGGCGCGGCACCGCCCGGCGACCGAGCGGCCGGTCGTAGCGTGTGAGATACAGCGTGCCCAGAACGCTATAGAGAGCCACCGCGCCCATCTTGGCGATCCAGCCGCCGATCAGCACCGGCAGACCGGCCCCGGTCAGGAAATTCAGCCCCGCGAAGAACGCCGCCTGATCGAAGGTCAGCACCGCGGCGCTCGACAACAGCAACCGCACGAAGACATGGCCGCCGAACCAGGCGCGCGTGCGCTCGTAGAGCAGGATGATGATGATGCAGTCGAGAAACAGGATCGCGGTGCCCCACACCATGAGCCCGCCCATTTCGTCGAGGAACACGAAGTCGGCCGAACGGCCCTCGGCGATCGGCAGCACGTTGTGATGGCGCAGGATGAAGCCGAGCGCGAACACCAGCACGTTGCCGAACAGCAATCCGTAGATCGGCTGGCGAACGACGACGGCGTCTTCGCGGATGTACAGCAGCAGGAGCAGCATCAGTTTGCCGGCGAACAGCACGGTCGAGCCTGGCGACGCGACGATGCCGAATGGCAACGTCACGTAGAAGATGCTTGCAAGATAAGTCTCGAGGAAGTGCAGCACGCCAAGCGCGCAGAAGAACGGGCCGAGGCCAATGCGATCACGCGCGCCCAGCAGCGCCGCCAATGCTGCGAAATAGAGCAGCGCGTCTCCCGCCAGAAGCAGGACGTTCTCGATCTCAGCCATTGCCGTTGCGCGCCATTTGCGGCGCAGCCCCGCATTCCCCAAGGATTTGATATAGCGGTGCAGCCGTTAAAAGGACAGCGTCACGTTGGCGCGGTACCCAAATGCAGAACGGGCGGCCGCGCGGCCGCCCGTTCGATTTGTCGATCTCGGCACGTGGTTCAGTTGACGGCGAAGCAGTACAGCAAGCCGTCACCGCCGGTCGAACGCAAATCGGCCTGCGTGCAGCCGCCGCCCGGACCGCGCGAGGGATGCGACGAGTTCCACGATTTCGCCGGCGCGCTTTCGTCGAGACCGGTGCGGTCGGAATGGCCGACCATGGCCGAGCCGTCGGTCGCGCTCGTCCAGTTCTTGCAGGTCATGTCCTTGTCAGCAGGGAAGGCGGTACCGTCCGGCTGCGAACCGGTCAGCACGTCGTGGCGGTTCGGCTGATCGCCGCGGCCATTGATGACGTCACCTTTCTCCGACAGCGCGGTCTGCTTGGTCAGGTTGTTGGTGCCGTGCAAATCGGCGACGTCCTTGGCAATGGTCGCCCCCTTGGCATTGACCCACGGTCCCTTGCCGATGCGGTCGCGGGCGTTCACCGCGCCCTGCCCTTGGGTCGACAGATAGGCGCGCCAGGTCTTGCCGCCGGCGCCGGCCGACGCGGCCAGCGTCTGGCAGTGCTTGTCGGCGCCATCGAGGCCGCCGAGATTGGCACCGTTGCCGACACCGGTGCTTGTGACGAAGAAGCTCATGGACGCCTGCTGCGCCATGGCAGGCGAAGTTAGGGCTGGGGTAGCGAGGGCGAAGGCGAGCGCTGCCGTCATTACGACAGCGGTACGACGTTGCGACATAGAGGTGACCTCCCGACGTTATCGGCGCGGGCTCGATTGGCCCCGCGCCTTGCCGGTAGCTAACACCGATGTGCCTTCCCTATTCCGCGTGCGTTTTGTCGCAGGCACGGCGGTACCTGCCTCCAATAAAAAAGCCCGGCGCTCGCGCCGGGCTTCGTATTCAATCCGCTCGGACCGATCAGGCCGGCTGCAGATTTCCGGCAGCCTGCTTGCCGCGCTCGGTGACGATCTCGTACGAGATCTTCTGGCCTTCGACGAGCGAACGCATGCCGGCCTTTTCAACGGCGGTGATGTGGACGAACACGTCCTTCGAGCCGTCGTCCGGCTGAATGAAGCCGTAGCCTTTTTGGGTGTTGAAGAACTTCACAGTTCCGGTAGCCATCGTAGTTCCTTTCGCGCTCCGCGTTGATCGCCTGCGCCCCTCGCGCTGGCGGCAACTATCCGAGTTTTGGGGGATCACTTGAAGCGCAGCCCAAAGCCGGGAGCGAACGAAGATGAGGCCGAAAACTAAGTTGCGGCGGGCCAAATAGACGTTATTCGCGGAAACGTCAACGCCGAACGGTATTTCGGGTCGACCGGCTGCAGGCGCTGGCTACCGCAGCGCAGCAGACCTTCGCCCGCGATGGCAGCCTGGTTTAGCAATTTGTAACCATAAGGTTCCTATAGTCGCCCAGTATCGAACGGTGCCCTTCTCGACCCAGAGGCCACCCTCGTGCCGGACCAGACGCCCACCGTCCGCACTGAAAAGCGCAGGGCAAAGCGCCAGTCACTCTATATTGCCGCCACGATCTCGCTCGGGGCCGATCAGGGGCTGGCCTGCTCGATCCACGACGTCTCGGAGACCGGAGCGCGAATCGCCACCGCCCGGCCGGAGTCGGTTCCAGACCGCTTCACCCTCCTCCTCACCCGTCACGGCTTCCCCCGCCGAGAGTGCCGGGTGGTGTGGCGGCGGGAGGGGCTTCTCGGCGTGGCCTTCGAAAAATGCCCGGCTGTTTCCGAACAGACCTGACGACCCTTGCCCCGACAACCCTTGTCCTAAAGGAAAGCGCGCGCCGGGTTCCGGGCGCGCGTTTCATCATTCACTCAGCTCGAAGGTCAGGCTTGCTGGATCGCCGACAGCATCCACGGCGCACCGCGGCTGCGGCGGAACGTCCACAGCTCGGTCGTCTCGCTCGGCGTGCCGCCATCGACGACCCGGCCGCTCGCGCGCTCGATCATGCTGTCGGTCAGCGCGAAGCGCATGGCCACCGTCGCGTATTCGTCGCCGCCTTCACGCCAGGCTTCCGCGAGGTCGCCCTGTAACAACTTGACGTCGGTCACTTGATTGACGAGGCCGCGGCCCGAATTCTCGGCGAGGTCCTCAGCGAAATACGAGACCATTTCCGGCGTCGCCTTGCTGCGCAGCGCATTGAGATCCTCGGCCGAATAAGCAGCCTGGACGTCGGACAGCAGGCGCTCGAAATCGTCGTAGTCCTGCTTGTCGATAGTGATCGGTTCGCCTGCCGAAGCCGACGCGCCGCCGCCGAACAGGCCACCGAAGCCGCTGCCAAGTCCGTTGCCGAGTCCGCCGGCCGCGGCACGGCCCGCGCCCGCATCAGGCGACGCGCCCTGCATGGCGTAAGCCGGCTGATTGCGGCGCTGCCACCAGGCAAATGCCAGCCGCGCCACGACGATCACGAGCACGACCTGAAGGATCAGGCCGAGGAACGAGGCAAAGCCGCCCATGCCGCCGAGGAAGCCGTGGCCGAACAGCATGCCGAACAGGCCTGCACCGAGGAAGCCGGCGGCGAGGCCGCCGAGCAAGCCGCCGCCGAACAGACCCGGACGCGCCGCCTGACCGGCAGCGGCCGCGCCGGTCGCCGCGGTCGAGGGTTGCGTTGTCGAACGCTGCAGCGGCTGTGCCGCGCGCGGCGCGGTCGGCGTCGCGGCCGGCGCCGAGAAGGTGCGCGTGCCGCGGCTGCCGGACGAGATGCCGCGACCCGCACGGGCGTCGGCGTAGTCGGCAGCAGTCAGCGTGAAAATGGTCGCGATCGCGGCAAAGGCGATCAGCCAGCGATACCGCTTCATCGTCGTCTATTCCTCCCGGCCCGAAATGGGCGTGTCGAGCCGGGAGAATAGGTATGCGGCTAGGCGATTGTAAGAGGCAGGGCGCCGCTGCGCCTCAAAGCCGCAGGCTGTCGGTAACCCCGTGCTTGCCCTTGATTTTACGAAAGGTTTTCGCGCTCACGGCTTGTTCAACGGCGTGTACGGGAACCGTGTCGCACCCGGTTTCGTTTTACGCCTGACAGACGGCATCCGGAGTTGGTGCGATGAAATATGCGATTCCCGTTATTGCCTTGCTGCTGGCGGCCGGTGGCACCGCGCAGGCCAAGCTGACACCATTCGACGGCGCGCGCGAAAGCAACGTGCCGGTGGCAAGCGTAACGTCCGCAAGCGTGACGTCGAACGAGACATCCACGGCTTCGACCGCGGAGCAAAATTACTTCCGCGCGCCGCAGGCTGACGAATCCGCGCGGCCGGGCCGCTGCTCGGTGTCGACCTTCGTCTTCACCAAGATCCGCCTGGCGCAAGCCTGTTACTGATCGATCGGCTATTCGCCGCCGGACAGCGTTCGCTTTACTTCGGCGACGAGCTGCTTGAGCGTGAACGGCTTGGCCAGAAAGTTGTACTGCTGATCGCTCGGCAGGTTCTTGGCGAAAGCTTCTTCGGCGTAACCCGACACGAAGATGAATTTCACGTTCGGATTGCGACTGCGCAATTCGCGCAGCAGGGTCGGACCGTCCATCTCCGGCATGACGACGTCGGAAACGACCAGATCCACCGGCCCCTCTCCTTCGAACACCTCGAGCGCTTCGACGCCATTGCCGGCCACCAGAACCGTGTAGCCGCGCGATGACAGGCCGCGAGCGTTGAGCGCGCGCAGACCTTCCTCGTCCTCCACCAGAAGGATCGTGCCCTGCCCGGTCAGATCGGCGCTGGCCTGGCTTGCCGCCTGCTTGGCCAGACCCTCGGCCGCCGTCTTGGTGGCATCGAGCGCAGGCGCGATCGAGGGCGCCGTCACCGCCGCCGTCTTCTCCTCGACGCCCGGCACATGGCGCGGCAGGAAGATGCGGAACGTGGTGCGCCCCGGCTGTGAATCGACATAGACGTAACCGCCGGTCTGCTTGACGATGCCGTACACCGTCGAGAGGCCAAGGCCGGTGCCCTTACCGACTTCCTTGGTCGAGAAGAACGGCTCGAAGATCTTGTCGATGATGTCCTGCGGAATGCCGGTGCCGGTGTCGCTGACTTCGACGAGCACGTAATCGGCCGCCGGCATGCCCTTGTGATTGAATTTGCCGCATTCGGCCGCCGGCACATTTGACGTCGAAATGCTCAGGACGCCGCCGTCCGGCATGGCGTCGCGCGCGTTGACGGCGAGATTGACGACGACCTGCTCGAATTGCGACAGGTCGGCCTTGACCGGCCACAGGTCGCGACCGTGCTTGACGCCGCCGAACGTGACCTTCTCGCCGATCAGCCGCTTGAGCAGCATGCCGAGATCGCCGAGCACCTCGCCGAGATCGAGCACCTGCGGCCGCAAGGTCTGCTTGCGCGAGAAGGCGAGCAGTTGCCGCACCAGCGCCGCGGCGCGGTTGGCGTTCTGCTTGATCTGGATGATGTCCTGGAACGATGGGTCGGTCGGCTTGTGAGCGTTGAGCAGAAAGTCGGTCGCCATCATGATGGCCGACAGCACGTTGTTGAAGTCGTGAGCGATGCCGCCGGCGAGCTGCCCGACCGACTCCATCTTCTGCTGCTGATAGACCTTGTTCTCCAGCGTGCGCTGCGCCGTCGTCTCCAGCGCGTAGACGATGGCCGCCTCGCCGTCGCCGTCCTTGTCGTCCACCGCAGAGACGAAGAAGCTCGCCCAGCGCTCGCTCGAGCCGGCGAGCTGCGCCTCGACCGGCGGAATGTCGCCCTGCCCGCCGGCGGCGAGCTTGATCGCCGCCTCGAGCGTGCCGCGGTCGCGTTCGTTGACCACCGACAGGATCGAGCGATTGTCGCCGATCATGCCTTCGAACGACGCGGCAAAGCGCGCATTGCTGCGCGCGACGCGGGCGGTCTTGTCCACGGTGGCAATGGCCATCGGCGTGTTCTGGAAGAAGCGCATGAAGCGCACTTCGGCATCGCGCTGCGCGTCCTTGCCGCCGTCCTTGCCGCGGTTCAGCACCAAGGTGCGCGACACGCCCGGCGTGCCGTCGGCGCCATAGGCGACCTTGTGGAACAGGCGCACCGGGACGGGCCGTCCGGTGCGGGTCTTGAGGTCGAGGTCGAGCACTTCGGTGCGCACTTCGCCCGGCGCGGCATTGAGCGTGGTCAGCAGCGCCGCGCCCTCGCCGGCGACGATATCGTTGAGTGTCAGCGAGCCGGCGCGGGCTCCTACGCCGATCTGCGCCAGATCCTGGTCGAGCCAGGTGGCGAGGGTGGCGTTGAGATAGACGATGGCGCCCTTGGCATCGACCGAGAAGAAGCCGGCCGGCGCGTGATCGAGATAGTCGATGGCGTGCTGCAGTTCCTGGAACACGTTTTCGTGGCGCTCGCGTTCGCGCGTCACGTCGGCGATCGACCACACCGCGAGCCTCGAATCGCGGCGGCCCTCGCCGAGCGGACGCACGCGCAGGCGCAGCCAGCGCGCCGCTTCGCCCGGCGTCCCGGCGGCGATCCGCACTTCCTCCTGCAGCCGCCTGCCCTCGCGCGCCGCCTTGAGCAGCCGGTAGATCGCTTCGGAGACGTCGGGGTCGCCCATGAACACGCGCTCGATCGGCCGCACGTCGTCCGCGGTCGCAGCGCCGGTCAGGTCGAGATAGGTGGCGTTGGCATAGAAGACGCGCCCGGCCTGATCGGTGACGACGATGCCGTCGAAGCCGTAATCGACCACCTGCTTGATCAGCGGGTTGCTCTGTTCCCGGCTCGACAGCCGCATGATGCCGGAGGCGAGCGCGAACAGCGCGAAGACGCCGAAGGTGCCGAGCACCGCCAGCATGATCAGGATGTAGGTCTCGGCATAGGCCGGGCCGATATAGATGAGCCCGCCGGCGGCGGCGATCAGCAGCAGCGCGACGAGAAGCACGAGGCCGACCGAGCCCGAGCGCGGCGCGCTTTGGCTCTTGTCGAAAGCCTGCCGCTTGCCCCGGCCGTCATTCGGCGCGGGCGCCGGCCGCGGGTCGCTCACGTGCTCGGATGCCATGTCTTTCAGTTGCCTTAAGCCGCCCCACCCGCGCAAGGGCCGGGCGCCGGAAATCCCTGCTTTTGATGGGCCTTAACCGCGATTTTTCGCCCCCGGCCACGGCCCTTAATGCCGGATCGCCCGCCGCAGCTTCATGACATAGCTGATGACCTCGGCCACCGCCTTGTAGTGCTCCGGCGGGATGGCCTGATCGACCTCGACGGTGGCGTGCAGCGCGCGGGCGAGCGGCGGGTTTTCCACGATCGGAACGTCGTGCTCGGTGGCGATCTTGCGGATCTGCAGCGCCATGGCGTCGACGCCCTTGGCGACGCAGAGCGGCGCGTCCATGCCGCGCTCGTATTGCAGCGCCACCGCGTAATGCGTCGGGTTGGTGATGATGACGGAGGCCTTCGGCACCGCCGCCGACATGCGCTGCTTGGAGCGCATGGCGCGGATCTGCTTGAGCTTGCCCTTGATGAAGGGATCGCCCTGGGTCTGCTTGATTTCGTCCTTCAGTTCCTGAAGCGACATCTTCAATTTGCCGTACCAGGTCCGGTACTGGAAGAAGTAGTCGGCGGCGGCGACGGCGGCGAGCAGCGCCACCACCGCGCCCATCATCTTCAGCGCCTCGTTCTGGGTGAAGGGCAGCAGCGCCGCCGGGTCCATCGTGACCAGGCCCTCCATGCGGTCGCGCTCGGGCCACATCAGCGCCGTCATGACGCTGCCGAGCAACACCAGCTTGACGATGCCCTTGGCGAGATTGGCGAGCGCCTGCTTGGAGAACAGCCGCTTCAGGCCGGCGAGCGGCGAAACCTTCGATAGTTTCGGCGCCAGCGCTTCGGTGGACCACACCAGCCGGTGCTGGATGAGGTTGCCGGCGAGAGCCGCCAGCATCAGCAGCAGGAACGGCACGCCGACCGCCGCCAGCATTTCGAGGCCGATCTCGCGGAACAGGCCCGGCATTGCCGGTCCATCGACATTGATGTCGTAGGAATTGGCGATCAGCCCGCGCATCGTGGTGGTGAGGCCCTGCCCCATGCCGCCCGAAAAGGACAGCAGCACCAGGGTCGCGCCGGCGATGACGAACCAGGTGTTGACCTCCTGGCTCTTGACGACGTTGCCCCGTTCGAGCGCGTCGTCCAATCGTTTTTGCGAAGGATCTTCTGTTTTGTCTTCAAGGTCTGCTTCTTCTGCCATGCGCGTCCCCTATTGGCTCGGCGCAAGTTCGAGAAGGACATTCCCGATATAGCCGGTGAACACGCCCATCATGGCGGCGATCACCAAGGCCAGCATGAACAGACCCAGCAGGATCGACAGCGGCATGCCGATGAAGAAGACCTGCATCTGCGGCATCAGGCGCGACAACACGCCGAGGCCGAGATTGAAGACCAGTCCGAACACCAGAAACGGCGCCGAAAGCTGGATACCGATCTTGAACGACGTAGCGATCACATTGGTGATGTGCTTGGCCACGTCACCCGACAGCGGTATCTCGCCGGGCGCGAAAATTACATAACTATCGTTGAGCGCCTTGATCACCAGATGGTGCATGTCGGTGGCGAAGATCATCGCCACGCCGAGCACGGTGAGGAAGTTGCCGACCAGCAGGCCTTGTTGATTCTGTGTCGGGTCCACCGCGGTGACGAAGCCGAGGCCCATTTGCTGGGCGATGACGGCGCCGGCCACCTGGAGCGCGGACAGCGCCAGCCGCGCGGTGAGACCGAGCACGGCGCCGATGACGATTTCCTGGATCAGCATGACCAGAACCGGCGCTAGCGTATCGAGCGTCACCGTATAGGCCTGCTGATGAAGCGGCAGCAGCACCGCGGTCAGCGCCAGCGCGATGGTCAGCCGCACGCGCGAAGGCATATTGCTCTCGCCCACTCCCGGCATCACCATCATCATGGTGCCGACGCGGGCGAAGGTCAGAAGAAAGGCCGCCGCCAGCGCCGGAAGGAAGGAGATATTGATCTGCATCGGCGGCGACGTCCGAATCGGTGAGGCAGCTTGCGCCTTCCTCTTAGCCGGTCACGATGCGTTGGGCGATACGCAGCATTTCCATGTGCAGCTTCTCGGCCATGAACGGCAGGGCAATCAGCAAGGATATGAAGATCGCCAGAATCTTGGGCACGAAGGCCAGCGTCATTTCCTGGATCTGGGTCAGCGCCTGCAGCAGCGAGATGACGACGCCGACAATGAGGCCGACCAGCATGACCGGCGCGGAGACGATGATCAGCGTATAAATCGCGTCGCGCGCGACATCGAGAACTTCGGGACCGGTCATTCCACTCTCCGTGTCATCCCCGCGAAGGCGGGGATCCAGTAGGCGCAGGCTATTGTCAGCGCCCGCAAGACATTCAACGCACTCGGTTACTGGATGCCCGCCTGCGCGGGCATGACGCCTCGGAGTTAGATCGGCATCCGCATGATTTCTTCGTAGGCCGCGATCACCTTGTCGCGCACCGCGACCACGGCATCGATCGCCACTTCGGTCTCGGCGACCGCGGTGACGACGTCGACCATGTTGCCCTGCCCCTTGACCATGGCCTGCGACTGCACGTCGGATTTGTGCCCCGTCTCGTGCACGGCGCCGATCGCGTCCTTGAGCACCGAAGCAAAGCTGGTTTCACCTTTCGGCTGCGCGCCGCCGACCGCGCCCAGACCGGCGGACGGGTCGGTGGTCAGGCGGGCGATGTTGGCATAGGCGCCGGCGGCGGAAAGCGGGCTGGCCATGTTTCTGATCCCTGTCAGGCCTTGAGGATGTCGATGGTGCGCTGGATCATGCGGCGCGTCGCGCTGATCACATTGATGTTGGCCTCGTAGGAGCGCTGCGCATCGCGCATGTCGGTCATTTCGACCAGCGAATTGACGTTCGGATATTTGACGTTGCCGTCGGCGTCCGCCGAGGGATTGCCCGGCTCGTACTTGATGCGGAAATCGCTCTTGTCGTTGGCGACGCGGCCGAGCGAGACGACGCGCGCATCGAGCGAGCGGTCGAGCTCGGTGTTAAAGGTGGCGATCTTGCGCCGGTACGGATCGGCGCCGGGCGACTGTGCGACCGAATCGGCGTTGGCGATGTTTTCCGAGATGATGCGCATGCGGCCGGCCTGCGCCTTGAGGCCGGACGCGGCGATCGTCATGGTCTTCATGAAGTCCATCGGTCATCTCCCTGGTCGCGCCGCGCGTGAGCCGCGGCGCCGGCGTTACTTCTTGCCGAGCGCCACTTTCAGCAGGTCGAGGCTGCGCGTGTAGAGCGCTGTCGCGGCCTGGTATTCCATCTGGTTGGAGGCGACCTTCATCATCTCGTCCTCGAGATTGACGGCATTGCCGGTTGGCCGGATCTCGTAGCCGCCCTTGGTCGTGCCATAGGTTGTGTTGCCGCCCATCGAGCCGCTGATATGCCCCGGCTCGGTCGCCGCCAGCACCACCGGGTTGACGGGGGATGTCGCCACCGCGACCGAATCCTTGAATTTCGGGGCAACCAATTCGCGGCCCCGGTAGTTGGGTGTGTCGGCATTGGCGACGTTCTGGGCGAGCACCTTCTGGCGCTCCTGATTCCAGGACATCCTGGTCCGCAACATCGACAGGATCGGAACATCGGTGATCGCCATGCCGGCCTCGGTTCGTTAAGGAATCGCCTGGTTTGCCTCGCAACACGGAGGCCACTAGGCAGACTTTGCCGGGGGTATGGTTAATGAAGGGTAAAGAACGGATTCGGGCCCCCGGATCGAGCCCAGATGAGAGGCCGGGTTAACCATGCTTAATGTTTGGAAATACGATGCCAGATGCCAAGCCGGCCAAAATTTGTTAAGATTTCATTAGCTTTCGGGTCGGCAAATGATGCCGACTTGCGTTAACTATTCACGTGATTCCTGGTCCGGGGTCGCGGGCTAACAGTCACGGAGCGCAACGATGTTCGACATTTTCGGCTCGGAAATGCCGCTCCCGGCGAAGTTCTTCATCGCTTTTGCCGCGGTGCTGGCTCTTATCGCAGTCACGGCGTGGCTGGTGCGGAAGTTCGCCGCCGACCGTCTCGGCGGTGGCAGTGCGCGCGGCCGGCAACCGCGGCTTGCGGTGATCGACGCCGCGACCGTGGATGGCCGACGCCGCCTGGTGCTGATCCGCCGCGACAATGTCGAGCACCTTATGATGATCGGCGGACCGACCGACGTCGTCGTCGAGCAGAATATTGTACGTGCCGCACCCGCGGCGCCGCGCGCCCCCGAGACACCGGCTCGCGCCGCTGAACCGGCGCTGCGCCAGACGCCGGCCGTCGATTCCGGGTTTCCGCTGCAGCCGGTCACCGAAACCGCGCCATTGCCGCCGCCACGTCCCTATCGCGCGCCGGCAACGGAAGAGCCGTGGCATGCGCCCGAGCCGGGCGCCCGTCCACGTCCAGCCTCGACCGAGAACAGCCTGTCGGGCCTCGCCGCTGAATTGTCCGGGCGACTTGCCCCGCCGGATGTCGCGCCGCCGGTCGCTCCGGTAGCGCCGCCGGTTGCCCCGCCCGCCGCCCGCCACGAAGCGCCGCGCATGGCGGCACCGCAAGTGTCCCCGCAAGTGGCGCCGCCGGCCGAATTCGAGCCCGGCACCGCGCCGCAGACGGATCACAACCTCGCCGAGATGGCGCAGCAACTTGAAGCGGCGTTGCGCCGCGCGCCCGCTGCCGAAGGCCGCGCGCCGGTGACCGATCCCCTGGCCACGCAGCCGGCGATGCCGATGCCGCCGAAGCCGGTCGAGGTGCCGCGCCGCGAATACAAGCTGCGCGTCGATCCGCGCTTCGAAGGCGCTGCGCCCGAGAAGATCGAAACCAAGGCCGAGCCGAAGCTCGACGCGAAGTTCGAGCCGCGCATTGAGCCGACCTTGGCGCCGGCGCGGCCCGACATGCCGCGCGCCAACCCGACGGCCAAACCGGCCCCCGCCGGCAAGCCCGCCGCCGAGAAGTCTGTCTATGACAGTCTCGAAGAGGAGATGGCCTCGTTGCTCGGCCGTCCTCCGGGGAAGACTTGATAGCAGGGTCCGACCGCCGAGTTCGTCAACTTGTGACGGTGGCGGTTGGGGTAGCAGGGTTTCTCCTCATCCTCGCGGCGCCGGCCGCCGCGCAGGACGTCAGCATCAATTTCGGCGGTCCGCAGAACAACGGCCTGACCGAGCGCGTCCTGCAGATGATCGCGCTCCTGACGGTGCTGTCGCTGGCGCCGTCGATCCTCGTGATGATGACGTCGTTCACGCGCATCGTCGTCGTGCTGTCGCTGCTGCGCACCGCACTCGGCACCGCGACCGCGCCGCCGAACGCCGTGATCATGTCGCTCGCCCTCTTCCTCACCGCCTTCGTGATGGGGCCGACGCTGCAGCAGGCCTATGACACCGCGATCCAGCCGCTGGTCGCCAACCAGATCACGGCGGAACAGGCGCTCGAGCGCGGGTCCATACCGCTGCGCGCCTTCATGCAGAAGAACGTGCGCGAGAAGGATCTCAAGCTCTTCATCGACATGACCAAGCAGCCGCCGCCGGCAACGCCCGATCAACTGTCGCTGCGCGTGCTGATCCCGGCCTTCATGATCTCGGAGCTCAAGCGCGCCTTCGAGATCGGCTTCCTGCTCTTCCTGCCCTTCCTCATCATCGACCTCGTCGTGGCGTCGGTGCTGATGTCGATGGGCATGATGATGCTGCCGCCGGTCGTGGTGTCGCTGCCGTTCAAGCTGATCTTCTTTGTGCTGGTCGACGGCTGGAGCCTGGTCGCCGGCTCGCTGATCCAAAGCTATGGATCGTAGAAACTAATTGCGCGCCTGACGCCGGATCGAACCGGTCGGCGCCGGATCGGCCTTGGCCAGATTGGGCGCGGCCGGCTTGGTCAGCGACGATTGCGCATCGCCCGGCGCCGGCTTCTTGGGTTCGGGCAGCTTCTCCGTGCCGGCACCGAAGCGCTTGTTCAGATCGCTGAGGAACGCATCGAGCGTATCGATCGAGGCGACCTTGCCGGCAACCGAACGAAACTCATCGGACGCCGCGCCGATCGGCGCGCTGACGACGTCGAAGGCTCGTGCGTCCGGCGTGCTGGCCATCTTGGCCGCGTATTTCTCGCGCATGCGGATGAGCCCGATCGATTCATCGCTGAGCGCGTAGCCGATGGCGGCGCGCAGCACGTCGCCGCGCTCCGCCTCGTCGAGCGGGCGGAAATCCTTCCAGCGGTCGCCCAGCATCAGTTCGAGCTGCTCGGCGGCGGCGCGCCAATGCTTGGCCGACCATTCGATGTCGGCGCGCAGGCGCAAGGCCTCGCGGCCCTTGATGCCGCCGACGATTTCCAGCGCCACCTCGTTGCGGCCGACATCCGACAGCGCGCGCGCTTCCAGCAACAGGCGCTGATCGCGCAATTCGTTCGACAATTCCGCCGAGCGCGTTTTCTGCAGGACCGTCAGCGCGTAATCGGGCTTGTGGTTCATCAGGTAGATCGTCGCCAGCCTCGTCGCCACCTGCGCGCGCGCTGCGCCCTGCAGGCGGTGATCGACCTGATGCTGCAGCAGTTCGGCGGCCTGATCGAGCAGATCGACGCCGACCAGCCGCTCGGCCAGCTTGCGGATCATTTCGTCGCCGCGCCGGCCGATCGGCGTCAGCTCGCGGTAGTCGTAAAACAGCGCCAGCGCTTCCACCGGCGGCAGGCTGTCGCCCTTGCCACCGAGGAACAGGCTGTCGAAGGTCGCCGCGGCCTCGTCCTGGATCTTGCGCGTCTGCGATGAGTTGGGATGGGCGAGCAACGCGGTGCGCATGACGTGGAAGGCGTCGCGATAGCGGCCGTCCTGAGTGTAGAGATGCGCCAGCATGCGCAGGCCGTGCGTCTCGGTCTCGTCGCCACGCCACACGGTGGTCAATGTCTCGAGCTCGTGCACGACCTCGTTGTGCGGCATGGCGCCGCTCTTCGACATCAGGTCGATCTCGCGCAGCCGCGCCTGGGCCGCGGCGCGGCGGTTCGGCGACATCACGGCGCTGCGGTACTGGGCCAGCGCGTCTTCCTTGCGGCCGAAACCTTCGGCAAGGCGGCCCTTGAGCACGGCGAGCGCCGGCGCCATGTCTTCAGGAACGTCGATGGTCTCGAAATCATTGGCAATGCGGCTGGCGCCATCGAAGTCGCGCACTTCGATATCGGTGCGCAACCGGTCGAGCATCACCATGCGCTGCAGATCCATCGGCAGCGCAGCGATGGCGCGATCGAGCGGCTTGAATTCGCTGTGCGCCAGCGACCATTGCTCGAGGCGCGCATGCGCCACGGCGCGCCAGATCGGCGCGGTCTGCTGATTGGCGACGTCGGGATCGGCGATCGCCTTCAGCGCGTCCTCGGGCCGGTGCATCATGACATTGGCGAGCGCCTTGAGCGTCGACCCCGTAATGTCGTCGCCGGCATTGGTTTTGTCCGCCAGCGCGACGGACAGCACGCCCTGCGCTTCCGAGCCCATGTCGTTGGCGATGTAGAAGCGCGCGAGATTGTAACGCGCCGCGCGCTTGGTGCCCTCGCCGGCGGCGGCCGCCGCCGCGACCAGCACCGATTGCCGCTTCTCGAACGGCTGCGTCTTGTCCAGCTGCCAGACGTCCGGATCGAACGAACCCTCGCGGAAGCTCGGCGACATTTGCTGCTGCTGGACGACGCTGTCCGGCGACAGCGACAAGCCGCCCGGGCGCGTGATGTTGATCTGTTCGGCCGTGACGTCGACCGATACGTCGTCGGCGATCGGCGCCAGCGCCACACCCTGCGTCGATTGCAGGACGTGCAGCTCGACGAAATCCTGCGGCTGCATGACGCCGCGCGCCGGCGCCAGCGCCGTCACGACCAACAACCGCGTGCCAAGATCGGGATCGGTGAGCTGATGCAGCGTGCCGGCGCGATCGAGCGCGATCACGATGCCGCGCTTGTTGCCGTTGATGACCCGCGACATTGTCAGCGGCGCCGGAGGCAATGCAACCGTATCGCCGATCTTCAGCACCCAGCCATTGTCGTCGGCCTCGAGGCTCGCCATTTGCGGACGGGCCAGGCGCAGCCGTACGATGCCCTCGCCGCTGCCGCCGCGTTCGAAGCTGGCCTGGCGCACGATATTGCCGTAGTCGGCCGGCAGCTTCGACACATCGATCTTCTTGCCGCTGTCGAACACCAGCCACAGCGTATCGCCGCGGCGGAACATCGCCGCCGGCGTCGGTTGCGCGAAAGGCAGGCTGACCCGGAGAATGTCGTTCGACCCCGTTGCGAGCGCTGGCATGGCGCCGCCTGTTTCGGCCTTCGCCGCCGGGGCGTGCTCCGCCGCCTTGACTGCCGGCGGCGACTGAGGTTTCGCCTCGGCGGCCGCGGCCGGAGCGACTTCAGGATGAGCCGGCGCCGGCGGCGGCTCGGTTGGCTTTGTCTGCGGCGCGCTCGCCACCTTGGTCTCGGCGGCATGTTCGACCTCGGCCTTCGGCCCCGGCGGCTTCGGCGGAGCCGGCGCCGGATGCGCAGCCTCGGACGGCGCGGCTTCCTTCGGCACCGGCGCGCCTTTCGGGGCCGGCTCCTGCGCAGCCGCTTCCTTGGCGCCAGCGTCCTTCGCCGGCACCGTCTGCGGCGGCGCGATCTGCGCCGCGACCGGCGCCGCCACGAGTTGCTCCGGCGATTGCTGCGTCAGGCCGGCATTGAGATCGCGGCCAACGTCGACAACGAAGCTATTGTCCTCGCGGAACGCACGCGTCTCCGGCGAGCCATTCAGCCCGAAAACCACCGCCACGGAATCGAATTCGGCTTCCGGCCGCACCGACTTGAGCGTCGCCGGCAAGGTCGCTGCGACATCGGCCAAATCCCACTTCAGCGCCTGATTGAAGTGGAGCTTGTATTTGCCGTCAGCGAGCTCGGGCGTGACATTGGCGCCGGGCGGCAGATCGAACACGTACCGCATGAAGGTCGGCAACTTGACGACCTTGACGCGGATCGGCGGCATTTCCGCCGCCTTGGCCGTGGCGCGAGCCTTGCGCGCGGCGAGTTCGGCGGCGCGCGCGCGGGTCGCGAGCTCATCGACCACGTCCTGCGGCAGGCCGGGCATCAGGCCCGCCCAGTTCTCCGGCAGCAGATCGACGAACAGCCGCTCGGCCGCCGGGATCACGTTGACGCGGAAACGGCCGGCGAGCGCGATGCGCACCGCCTTGCCATCGGGATCGGTGCGCGCGGCGCTGATGTAATCGGAGGCGCTGCTGTTGAGCCGCTCCACCGCCACGGCAACGGGCTTCTTGAAATCGATCACCAGGATAGCGCCGGCAACGCGCACCTTGGCATCCACCGGCTCGTCGAACTTGAACACCAGTCGGCCGTAACCGCCGATGATCGACGACTTGACCTCGCCCTTCACCGCCTCGTCGGCGCGCGCCACCGACAGCCCGGCGACCGCGACCACGGCGAGCACCATGCCGATGCGCCCCGCGGCGGCGAGCGCGCGCAGGCAGGCCGTTTTCGCGCTGGCGGGACGAGGCTTCATGCCGTCTTCCATGGGGCGGATTTGCCAGGTCCAAACCTAAGGAAGGGCGTTTAACGCGGGCTTAACCGTTCCGCCAAAAGGCGGCCCATTCGGTCAACCGGTACCGCCGCGTCAGCCTAATTCTTGCTGGCGGTGCCTTCGATTTTCGGCAGGTTGTCCGCCTCCTGGCCGCGCTGGGCGCTGGCCCGGGTGGCGAGCTCCACTGTCAGCCGCTCAGCCGCCTCGGGCGTCATCTGCGCCAGAACCGCGGACATGGCCACCGGCTTCATCGCGGTCGACAGATCGACGAGGATCTTCAGATCGAGCCGGTCGAAGATGCGCGCCGCATCCTTCGGCTTCATGTTCTCGTACATGGTGACGAGACCCTTGAGCCGCTCCTGCTCCGCCTTGTCGCGGGTATTCGTCTCGGTCTTGATCCGCGACTCGATATCCTTCAGTTCGCCGACCTTGGCCTCGAGCCGCTTCTCCGCCGCCTTGATCAGGCTCTCGCGCATGTCGAGTTGCTTGTCGCGATTGTCGAGCGTTTCGCGGCGGTCCTGGAGACGGTTGAGAATGGCGCGCTCGCCAGGTGAATTGATCTTGCCCGGCGTCAGCGGAACGGGTTCGTTGCCGACTTCGAGCTTCGTGCCCGCCGGCGGTTTGTCGCTGGCCTTCAGCGGCTCCGCGGGCGCCTGGCCCGTCGCTGGCGGCGGACTGGCACCATGGCCGCCGCCGGACGAACCGGTGACGATGTTATCGGCATTCTTGTCGGCGGACTTGTCACCGATCTTGTTACCTATCTTGGGCAACGGCGCGGCCTTGTCGGTATCGATCGAGCCGGTGACCTCGGCGTCCTTCGCGCTTTTGCCAGCACCGCCGAAATTGAACATCGCCGGCGCCCACTGGCCGCGCGCAATGGCGGTTGCCGTATCGGGCATCTTCGGCTCTTCGGCAACGACGATACGCGGATATTCGGGGATGCTGTCGCGATTGGTGACGGTCAGCCCATCGGGATTGGCACGCGCGCGCAAGCGATCGCCGAGCGTATAGCCGCCGTCGAAAACCAGGCCCGCAACCTTCAGCACAAACAGCGCGATCGTCGCCAGAATGACGATCGGAATGAGCCGAAAATCACGGGCGAACTTGATCATGCCGCCAATCCGTCACCGTGCAGGCGAGCGCGCGAGCGTTCGGCAAAGGCTTGTGCCGCCGCGGCCACGGCGAAGGCGCTCGGCACGGCCGGCTGCACGGGCTGCGCCATTGCGGCGTCCGCGGGACGTCCGGCCTCGGTGATGCGGACCAGGCGGCCGAGGAGCTGTTCGCCGGCGACGAGCTGACGCTGCAGATCGCCTGACAGCGCTTCGGTGCGCTTGACGCGTTCGCCGAGAGTCTGCTCGCCCTCGCGCATCGTGGCTTTGAGCCCGCCAATGGCGCGCTCGGCAATTTCGGTCGCGGTGATGAGTTCGCCGATGGTCGCGCGCAGCGACTGCTCGTCCGCCTTGAGCAGGCGGATCTGCCGGTTGAGGCGCACGCAGTAGAGGATCGTCATCAGAAGCAGCACCGACACCATGCTTTCGATGAGGTAGCCATATTGAAACATCACTGCGTCTCCATGCGGATTTTCGACTCGTCCGCCTTCTCGAACATCGCGAAGGTCGTGCGCGGCTTGCGCAGGTTCTTGGTGACGCGCACCGCGATGCGGTCGCCGACCTTGCCCATGCGACCTTCGGTGAGCGTGACGTCGCCGCAGCGCAGCTTCACCGTGGCGTCGGGCTTCAATTCGAGCATCAGCGTGTCGCCGACCTTGAGCTTCATCATACGGCGCAGCGGCAGGTTCTCTTCGTAGAGCACGGCGTCGACGCCGACCTCCGCCTGGCCGATTTCCGTGGCGAGATGGCCTTCCCAGATCTGGTCGCGACCGAACTTCTCGCCCATGAACATCTGGAGCAGCGTGGCGCGGATCGGTTCGATCGTCGCGTAGGGCAGCAGCAATTCGATATTGCCGCCGCGGTCTTCCATGTCGATGCGCAGGCGCACCAGGATCGCGGCATTGGCCGGTCGCGAGATGGCGGCGAAGCGGGGATTGGTCTCGAGGCGATCGATGTTGAACTTGACCGGCGACAGCGGCTTGAAGGCGAGCTCGGCGTCGGCGAGCACGACCTCGATCATGCGCTTGACGAGGCTGGTCTCGATGGTCGTATAGGGCCGCCCCTCGATACGCACGGTCGAGGCGCCGCGGCGCCCGCCGAGCAGCACGTCGATGATCGAATAGATCAGGCTCGAATTGACGGTGGCGAGGCCGAAATTGTCCCACTCTTCCGCCTTGAACACGGCGAGGATCGCCGGCAGCGGGATCGAATTGAGATAGTCGCCGAAGCGCACCGAGGTGATGCGGTCGAGCGAGACTTCGACGTTGTCCGAGGTGAAATTGCGCAAGGATGTCGTCATCAGCCGCACCAGGCGGTCGAAGACGATTTCGAGCATCGGCAGACGCTCGTAGGACACCATCGCCGAGTCGATGATGGCGCGGATGCCGGAATTATCGTTGAGATTCACATCCGCCAGGCTGAAGCCGAGCAGATTGTCGATTTCCTCCTGATTGAGGATGCGCTCGGCGCCGCCCTTGGTGTTGGACTGGAAGCCGGCGGTGTCGTCGACCATCGCCGCCCACTGCGCGGCCGCGGCGTCGGCGGCGCTGGACGGTTGCGCCGGTGCGGCACCGGTCGCGTCCTGCTCGGCCTCCAGCGCCTGGCCCCATTCGGCCTTCAGCGCTTCCTGGTCGATCTGATCGTTGCCCGCCATCTTCGTCTGACTTTGCCGTCTTGCGTGAAATCGAAACCGTCGCCGTGTCCGCGCCGTGCGCTACTGGACGACGATCTCCTTGAAAAGAACCGCCGTCACCTTGTTCGGCGCCACCGCGACGTTGACGCGGCGGGTCAGCTCTTCCTTGAGCCGGTAGAGACCGGCCGAGCCGTCGAGGTCGGTCGGGCGCAGTTCGCGCAAATAGGTCTGGAAGGCGTCCATCACCCGCGGCATCAGCGGCTGGATCTTCGGCACCAGCTCGGCGTCGGGCAGTTCCAGAACAACCTTCACCTTCAGATATTGCGTCCGGTCGGAGCCGGCGCTCGACAGATTGACCAGGACATCCGGCAGGTCGACGAAGGTCGCGGGTTTGACCACTTCCTTCTTGGCCTCTTCTTTCTTTTCATGGCCATGACCGAGAAACATGTATCCGGCGGCCCCGCCGCCACCGAGCACGACAATCGCCGCCGCGGCGATGATCATCACCTTCTTCGACGGCAGCTTGCTCTTCTTGGGGGCTTCTTCGGCTTCGGCTTCCGGTTCCGCTTCCTTCTTTGCCGCCTTAGCCATCACCGATTCCCCTGAGTCCCGAAAATTCGGACATTGCGCGCATCACGCCGGCTGACGCCGTCTCCACGCCGGCAAGCCGCCCCCTTGCCGCCACCATTCGTGCCGGCCGCGCCACGTTAGTGGCGGTATGGTTAACAGAACCTTTCCCCGGTTCCCGAAGCGGCAAGAATTGCCGGGTCATATCGTCCATTATGGTGTTTTTTGCCTTGCGATTTATGGCTGACATAAAGTTAAGATACTGAAATACCTGTATTTTTCGAGTTGGCACGGCGTCTGCAATCCATCTCGCCAGAAGCGTCAGGCTTGGGAGAGCCAAAACGTTTCGACACGCGGCGCGGCCGGCCTCGGGAGGGCAGGCAGCGTCGGGACAAGGGGAGATGACCGATGCAGAATTCCCTGCTGGTCGGACTATCGCGTCAGGTCGCGCTCGGGCGCGAACTCGACGTCGTGGCGAACAATATCGCCAACGTGAACACGCCCGGCTTCAAGGCCGATGGCACCGTGTTCGAGGAATTCATCGGCAAAGTCGCGCGCTCCGACATTGATGACCTGTCGCGCCGCGACAGCCGCGTCAGCTTCGTGCGCGACCGCGCGACCTGGATCGATCTTGGCCAGGGCAGCATGGAACGCACCGGCAACCCGACCGATGTCGCCATCCAGGGCCAGGGCTTCTTCGCGGTGCAGACGCCGCAAGGCGAGCGCTACACCCGCAACGGTTCCTTCCAGATCAATTCGCAGGGCCAGCTCGTCACCGGCGACGGCAATCCCGTGCTCGGCGACAACGGCCCGATCGTGTTCCAGCCGAATGACCGCGAGATTCAGATCAGCGGTGACGGCACCATCAGCGTGACGGTGCCCGGCGCCACCGGTGAATCGCAGCGCGGCAAGCTGCGCATGGTCGGCTTCGACAATCCGGGCGCCCTGCGCAAGGCCGGCGCCGGCACTTTCGCTCTCGCCAGCGGCGTCAACATCGTGCCGGACACCACCTCGCGCTTCCAGCAGGGAACGGTCGAGAAGTCGAACGTGCGCTCGGTCGTCGAGATGACGCGCATGATCGAGATCACGCGGACCTACACCCAGGTCGCCAACATGATCCAGTCGCAAGCCGATTTGTCGCGCAGCGCCGTCGACAAGCTGGCCGAAGTGCCGAACTGACGCGGACGGAGAATAGACCATGCGAGCTTTACACACCGCCGCAACCGGCATGATGGCCCAGGAACTCAACGTTCAGGTCATCTCCAACAATATCGCCAACATGCGCACCACCGCCTACAAGCGGCAGCGCGCCGAATTCCAGGATCTGCTCTACGAACACGTCAGCCGCGTCGGCTCGCAGACCTCGTCGCAGGGCAACATCCTGCCCGCCGGCATCGAACTCGGCTCCGGCGTCAAGACCGTCGGCACGCCGCGCCTGATGACGCAAGGCACGCTGCTGCAGACCGGCAAGGACTACGACGTCGCCATCCGCGGCGAAGGCTTCTTCAAGATCACCATGCCGGACAGCACGACGGCCTATACCCGCGACGGTTCGTTCGAGCTCGATGCGCAGGGCCGCCTCGTTACCGCCTCGGGCAATCTGGTGCAGCCCGGCATCACCATTCCGCAGAACGCCACGTCGGTGACGATCAACCCGCAGGGCCAGGTCTCGGTGACATTGCCGGGACAAACCACGCAGACGAATGTCGGCCAGATCGAACTGGCGATGTTCATCAACAAGGCCGGCCTCAAGGGCATCGGCGACAACCTGTATCTCGAGACCCCCGCCTCCGGCACGCCGCAGTCCGGTACGCCGCAGCTCAACGGCTTCGGCGACCTGCAGCAAGGCAACCTCGAGCAGGCCAATGTCGAGGCGGTGAGCGAAATCTCCGACCTGATCGCGGCACAGCGCGCCTACGAGATGAACGCCAAGGTGATCTCGGCGGCCGACCAGATGCTGCAATCGACTTCGAACCTGATGCGCTGAGGCACAGCCATGATCAAGACCATGATCCGGACCTTGACCACCGCCGCCCTCTTCGCCGCCACCGCCAACCTGGCGCTGGCGCAAAGCGCGGAGCCGGCGCGGCCCTACCTCAAGCACGACGTCACCGTCACCTCGAACGTCGTGCGCATCGGCGATCTGATCGAGAATGCCGGCATCGTCGCCAACATCCCGATCTTCCGCGCTCCCGATCTCGGCACCACCGGCACCGTGCCGGTCGAGACCGTGATCGCCGCCGTGCGCCCGCACGCCCTCGTCGGCTTCGACACCGGCGGCGTCGCCGATGTCGTGGTGACGCGCGCGGCCCGCGAGATTCCAGTCACCGATATCGAGCAGACACTGGCGCGCGCCATTGCAGGCCGCTTCAATGTCGGCGCGGCGGCCGACATCAAGGTCTATTTCGACCGCGATCCGCGCACCATCCAGGTCGATACCTCGGCAACGGGCGACATTCAGGTCGGACGCCTGAGCTACGACAGCCGCACCGGCCGCTTCGACACCACGCTCGAGGTGCCGACCGGCGCCGGCCAGCGCGGCATGCTGCGCCTCACCGGCCGCGCCTTTGCCACCGTGGAAATCGTGATGGTTTCCCGCACGGTCGAGCGCGGTGCGGTGCTGAAAGCCGCCGACCTCGTCGTCGAACGCCGCCCCCGCAGCGACATTAGTCGCGATGCCATCACCGGCCTCGACCAGGCGGTCGGCCAGGCCGCGCGCAACACGCTGCGCCCCGGTCAGGCGATCCGCTCGGCCGATCTGACCAAGCCCGAGATCGTGCTGCGCAACGAAATGGTGATGCTGGTGTTCGAAACGCCGGGCCTGACGCTGACCATGCGCGGCAAGGCGCTCGGCTCCGGTGCCGAGGGCGACACCGTGTCGGTGCTCAACGAGCAGTCCAAGCGCACCGTGCAGGGCGTCGTCGCCGGTCCCGGCCAGGTCGTCGTGATCTCGGGCGCGCCGCGGCTCGCCGCCAATATTCCGGCCGCCGCCGACAACGGCCAGTGACTTGGGACGTGAGATGGCGACGGCCGCTGCAACCGCCTGTCGTCAAGAGATTGATCGATAACGCCAGTGAAAGTCAGTTGAGATGAAGATGACCAGGTTCATGCGGCATGTGGCCTTCGCGGCGCTCGCGACCACGATGTTGAGCGGCTGTTCGGCCCTCGACCGCCTGAAGAACATCGGCGAGCAGCCGAAGCTCTCGGCGATCGACAATCCGACCGCGGCGCCCGGCTACAAGCCGGTGCAGATGCCGATGCCGGCGGCGCAGCCTGCGTCCTACAATCCGAATTCGCTGTGGCGCAACGGCTCGCGCGCCTTCTTCAAGGATCAACGCGCGCACCAGGTCGGCGACATCCTCACGGTGAAGGTCAACATCACCGACAAGGCCAACATCGCCAACGACACCAAGCGCAGCCGCACCAACGCCGAGGATTCCGGCATCGACAATTTCTTCGGCAAGAGCAAATTGCCGATCGCCAACTCGGCGCTGCCGACCCGGCTGTTCACCGCCGACTCCACGGCCTCGAGCGAGGGCAAGGGCTCGGTCGACCGCTCCGAAGCGCTGTCGACCAACGTCGCCGGCGTCGTCACCCAGGTGCTGCCGAACGGCAACCTCGTCATCGAGGGCCGCCAGGAGATCCGCGTCAACTTCGAGATCCGCGAACTGATCGTCGGCGGCGTGGTGCGGCCGGAAGACATCGAAAGCGACAACACCATCGACTCCACCAAGATCGCCCAGGCGCGCATCGCCTATGGCGGCCGCGGCCAGATCACCGACGTGCAGCAGCCGCGCTACGGCCAGCAGGTGATGGACGTGATCCTGCCCTTCTAGTTCCCGTGCGGTGAGGGGGCGTTGCGTCAGTCCCGAGACGTAAGCCCCGTGGCGTAGAGAAGCCCCTCACCTGTTCAGTGCTCCCGCGTTGTCCTTGTCGTCTCGCGAGCGGTTGAGGACAACGATCACGACGCGGCCTCCGGTAGCTCCCCTGCCGGAGGCCGTGTTCGTTTCGAGGGAGACGTCGGACGCGCTAGCTTCGCAATCGAAAAAATCTTTGGCCGGGCCAGTATCGCGGCGAAGCGCCCGGCGCCGGCAGGAGGACATGGCGAATGAATCGCCGCGCGGGCCATTCCAGGTATCGATAGACACCGAGCGAAAACAAGCCGATCGCAATGAATGTCACGAGCGCCTTGAATTCGATGAAGGGCGCCCCTTTTTGCGTGCCCTGCCAGGCAAACATCCAGATGACCGTCGGATGCAAGAGATAGATGCTGTAAGACGCATCGCCGAGCGCCAGAACCGGCTTGCTTTCGAGGAACAGCGAGTGGATGTCGAAGCGCGCCAGCGCGTAGATGGCGACGGCGAAGAACGGCGCCACGAACCAGTTCTGCGATATCGCCTCGGCCCAAAGCGGCAGCGACCGCATCGTATAGCCGTCCGCCACTGCGACGAGGCCCAGCACCGTGACGGCGGCCAACAGGGCAACGCCGCGCCGCTCCAGAGCGGCGACCGGCGTCGCCATCCGCCGCATGAAGATTTCCGCTGCAACCATGCCGACGAGGAACTCGGGCAACCGCGCCGCCACCGATCAATACCAAAGCCAGCTCGGCGCGGCGCCGATGCCCGTGATCGCGCGCGCCCCGTGGAAGATGAACAGCCCCAGCCCCGCGATCAGCGCGACGGAGAGAATGTCGCGCTGCGAACGAAGCTGCGAACGCATGATCATCGCCAGCGGAATGAACATGATATAGAGCAGCACCTCGACGCTGACCGACCACGACCCGGGCGTCATCGCATCGCCCGGGAAACGGCCCCCGATGCTGATCGGCAGCCAGCCATGCGTCATCGTTAGCCAATACGGCAAGGCGCTCCATTGATACGACTGCATGGCCGGCGCGGTAGCGATGCTGATCGCGGTTGCGAAAATGAAGAGCGGATAAAGCCGCGCAAATCGTGCGACTGCGAAGCGATATATTTCGCCGCGCCGCCTGCGCGCGACATCATCGCCGTAATTGTAGTGAATCACGAAGCCACTGAGTACGAAGAACATCGACATGCCGATGCTTCCGAACACCGTCATGTTTTCCGACCATGCATATCCGGCCGCGGCCAGATGCGTGTTGCAGAAGTGCGTAACGACCACGAGAAGCGCCGCGTAAAAGCGGAATCCGGTCAAGGCCGGGATTTCCGCGCGGCGCTGAGTCATCGGACCGCCCGCGCGGACAGCGTGATGCCGAACGAAACCACCGCGCCCGGCGCGCACGACACCTCTTCGTGAATGCGATCGCTCCGATTGAGCCGGACCGGCGCGGCCTCCAGATCATCCCGCGCCGCCAACAATGTCCCAAGATGATGCGGCTGACTGATAAACGACCAGTCGCTGCTCCGTTGCAGAATGATGAAGGATGCGTCGTCAGGCTTGGTATCCGATGCGTAGAACATCACCTGCACCAGATCGACATCACGGCCAAACGGGTTGTCGAAATACCGATGTTGCGCACCGCCGTCGCAGATCACCGCAGGCGCCGGTGTTTCGATTGTCTTGTGATTGACGCGAGTAAGGACCGCGCGGTCGATCCGGGAATAATAGAACGAGAGCACTTCGGAGCGACGGGAGGACCAGAGCCCGTGAACGACGAGCAGCACAAGGCCGATCACACAAAAACCGACGATCAGTTTTGGTGAAATGCGCGACAATTGCTGCACACGACACTTCCTGGTGTTGAAGGAATGTGCGTGTAAACTCTACGTTGTGCAACCGATTTCGTCAGTATTGATCGTCGTTGGAACTTGGAACTCGCGATTCCAAATTGATCGCAGCATTAAGTTCCAATTCACACTCCGTAGCCGTGTCACATGAACCTCGGCCCGTTAAGGTGCGGCGGACACTGGCGTTCGCGTCGCAACGCCCAGCCGGACTCGCAGGCCGCCTGAGGTGCCTTATCCAATGCGCATTGACACAATGCAGAATTGCGCGTAGGGCTAGCGGCGTTGGAACAAATCCTTTTTGATTTTGTCGCCGTAGACATTGATCGCGGCCGCCACCCTCAAAAACATGAAATGTTTCGATCGCCGCTGCGACGTCGTCGCTCGGCGCGATAAACTATGTAGATAACCAAAGGAACTTGCCTGATGGCAACCGGTACCGTGAAATTCTTCAACACCCAAAAGGGCTTTGGCTTCATTACCCCGAATGACGGCTCGCGCGATGTGTTCGTTCACATCTCGGCGGTCGAGCGCGCGGGCATGGGCACCCTGATGGAAGGCCAGAAGGTGTCGTACGAAATCGTCACCGAGCGCGGCAAGCAGGCCGCCGGCAACCTGCAGAACGCGTAATCGCGTTCTCATAAATTCTGCGCCGGCGCGCTCGCGCGACGGCGCGTTTTGAAAACCTGAGACGTATCGCGACGCCGGATGTACGCGCGCGATGGTGTCTCGGGTTTTTTTTGTATTTGGATGACCTGCAACGAGACGGCTCGCCGGGCCAAGACGCAACGAGCGCCGGGCTGCGCCAACTGAATTGACCTGGCGGCCATCCTGAAGCCAGCGATATTTCAAAGGCTCGGCGAATGGACGCAGACAAACGCGCCAGCGGCCGCGCTTCCCTCCTTGATCCCTATCAATGCCGCGCGCCGCCGCCGGCTGAGTATTCCCTGGCAACCCAGACATCGGGATATGCGCCACAGGGAGTATTCAGCTATGGCGACTGCTTTGTTCGTCCGCGTCACGGCCGCGCTCGGCTTGGCCGCGCTTCTTGCCGGCACGGCCGCGCCGGCCGGCGCCGCGCCGGTGCCGTCGAGCGTTGCGGCACTCAAGACCGCGACCACGGGCGATGTCATAGACGTCCGTTATCGCGGTCGCGGTGGCGCCGGTATCGCCGCCGGCATTGCCGGCGGCCTCATCCTCGGCGGCATCATCGCCTCGCAACCGCGCTATTACGGCTACGGCCCGGGTTATTACGGCTATTACTATGGCGGCCCGCCGCCGTTGTTCTACGGCCCGCGGGTGTTCTATCCGCCAGGCCATTACGGCCCGCTGATCGGACCCGGTTATGGCGGCGGCGACTGGATGTCGTATTGCTTCTCGAGATACCGCTCGTTCGATCCGGCGACCGGCACCTATATGGGCTACGACGGCCGCCGGCACGTCTGCCGCTAGACGCCACGGCAAAAAATTGCCCGGCGCGATGGCCGGGCAATATCCTGTTGATGTGCAGCAGGACGAAGATCAATCGTCGCGGTACACCCGCTCGCGGCGCTCGTGGCGCTCCTGCGCCTCGACCGACAGGGTCGCGATCGGGCGCGCCTCGAGGCGGCGCAGCGAAATCGGTTCGCCGGTCTCTTCGCAGTAGCCGTAAGTACCGTCCTCGATCCGGCCAAGCGCTTCGTCGATCTTGGCAATCAGCTTGCGCTGGCGGTCACGGGCCCGAAGCTCGATGGAGCGGTCGGTTTCCGATGAGGCCCGGTCCGCAAGGTCCGGATGATTCTGGTTCTCTTCCTGGAGGTGCTGAAGGGTTTCCTTCGCCTCCTTCAGGATATCTTCGCGCCATTGCAGCAGCTTGGCGCGGAAGTATTCGCGCTGCCGCTCATTCATGAACGGTTCCTTATCAGACGGCCGATAAGGCTTAACTTTCGCCAACATCCCACCGACTCCCATCGTCTTTTTATTGTGCCGCGTGAAAGTCCCCTCCCGAGGTGGCAGGCTTATATACTGGCCACGGGCACGCCACAACATTGTTGCGGCCTCGCCCCACTGCCTGATTTTTACGAAAGTTCAATGACTTGGCGGATTGACCGTCCGCCGAGCCGTCGCGCGCGGACTAGCGGCGGGCTGCTTTCGCGAGTTCCACGGCGACGCGCAGATCGATTTCCGCCAGTACACCGTCTAGGCCGGCGTCGCCGGTGCTCTCGGTCAGGCCTTCGGCCGCCACCCTGAGGCGGGCGACCGTTGCCGTGTCGAGCGAGCCATCGATCATGCCGAGCTTGAGCTCGTCGAGAACGTCAAGGGCCCGGCGGCCCTTGGCCGCGCCGCGCTTCTTGCGCTCGAGGAGATCGTCGATGCCCTGCAGCGCCAGCAAGCCGTCGAGATTGGCGATCGAGCGTAGGCCAGTGGCCGACGACGTGCCGGACGGCGTCTCGCTGTCCGACAGGCTGAAGGTACCGCCGCCGCCCGCGCGTCGCGCGGCGCTGGGTGTGGCCGACAGCGAGGTCGCGTTCGTTCCGGTGATGCGCATGGCGCTTTGCTGATCCCGATGGTGACGCGAGCGCTCCCCGCTCGCGCTACGACGCACGACGCCCCGCTACATCACCGGAACCTGCGCCGATCATGGTTAATGCCTCGTAAACGCCCCGGCAGTTTTTGCCGACCGGTACGGTTACTGCCGGGTTAAGCCCGGCCCCCGCCGCCATCTCCCAGATGGAAAATGTTGCCGCATCAGCAACTTAGCGCATCGAACATTCTTGGCACGGCGTTCGCATCAGTCACGTCAGTCAAACGTCACATTGGGGAGCAGTGATGACGCCGACGAAGTGGTCCGTCCTCGTGGCGGCAGCCTTGTGCCTGTTCACCTCGGCTCACGCCGGGGCGACATCGCGCATCAAGGACTTGGCGAATATCGAAGGCGTGCGTCAGAACCAGTTGATCGGCTACGGCCTCGTGGTCGGCCTCAACGGCACCGGCGATACGCTCAACAACATCCCGTTCACCAAGCAGTCGCTGCAGGCGATGCTGGAACGGCTCGGCGTGAACGTGCGCAATCAGACCTTGCGCACCGGCAACGTCGCCGCGGTGATGGTGACGGCCAACCTCCCCGCTTTCGCCACCCAAGGCACGCGCATCGACGTCACGGTGTCCTCGCTCGGCGACGCCAAGAGCCTGCAGGGCGGCATGCTCCTCGTCACGCCGCTGCTCGGCGCCGACGGCAATGTCTACGCCGTCGGTCAGGGTTCGCTCGCCATCGGCGGTTTCCAGGCCGAAGGCGAGGCCGCCAAGATCACGCGCGGCGTGCCAACGGTCGGCCGCATTGCCAACGGCGCGCTGATCGAGCGCGAGATCGATTTCAATCTCAATCGCCAGAGCCAGCTCCGCATGGCGCTGCGCAATCCGGATTTCACCACCGCGCGGCGCATCGCCGCTGCGATCAACGACTACATCGGCGTGCCGACCGCGGAATCGCTGGACCCCGGCACGGTCGGCATCACCGTGCCGCAGCAATATCGCGGCAACGTCATCTCGCTGCTGACCGAAATCGAACAGCTTCAGGTCGAACCAGACACCGCCGCGAAGATCGTTATCGACGAGCGCTCCGGCATCATCGTCATGGGCCGCGACGTGCGCGTGTCGATGGTCGCGGTGGCGCAAGGCAATCTCACGGTCACGATCTCCGAAACGCCACAGGTGAGTCAGCCGGGACCGTTCGCGCCGCGCGGCGCGCAGACCGTCGTCGTGCCGCGCACCCGGATCGGCGTGCAGGAAACCGGCAAGCAGCTTGCCGTGGTGCGCGAAGGCATTTCGCTGCAACAACTCGTCGACGGCCTCAACGCGCTCGGCATCGGTCCGCGCGACATGATCGCCATCCTGCAGGCGATCAAGTCGGCCGGCGCGATCCAGGCCGACATCGAGGTGATGTGATGAGCGCCAGCCTCGCCACCGCGATGCCGGCGCCGGGTGGCGCCGCACTCGACGCACTCAAGGCACAGGGCGCACCGTCGTCGTCCGCCGGCGCGGCGCTGCGCCGGAACATGACGCCCGAGCAGGTCAAGGCCAAGGCGAAAGCGGCTTCGGAGGATTTCGAGGCCGTGTTCCTGAACAACATGTTCCAGCAGATGTTCACCGCTACCGACGGCGAAGGCCCGCTCGGCGGTTCCGGCGGCACCGGCGTGTGGCGCTCGTTCCTCACCGACCAGTATGCGCGCAGCTTCGCCAAGGCCGGCGGCATCGGCATCGCCGGCGCCGTCTACAACACCTTGCTCGCCCAACAGGAGATCCGCTCGTGAACCAGCAGGCCCCGATCGCCGCGGCGACCCCCGCGCGCATCAGCACCGCCGATGAGGCGGCCTCGGCCATTGGCCGACTGAACGCCATCATGGACCGGCTCGAGACGACAGTGGCCGAGGAAACCGCGCGCGTGCGCAGTGGCCGCCTGCGGGACGCGATCGCGCTCGACAGCGACAAGCTCGATCTCGCCCGCGCCTATACGGCCGAAAGCGAGCGCGTCAGGGCGGCCCGCGCGATCTGTTCGGCATCGCTGCCGGAGGCGCTGGAAAAACTTCAAGCGCGCCACGAGACGTTTCGTAAACTTTTGCAAACCAACCTGACCGTGCTGGCCACCGCCCATGCGGTATCTGAGGGCATCGTCCGCGGCGTTTCCGGCGAGCTCGCGCGCAAGCAATCGCCGTCCACTTACGGCGCCAATGGCCGCGCTACCCTGCCCTCGCCGAAGGCAACGCAGCCTTTGGCCGTCAGCCGATCGCTGTGAGCTTGAATCGGCGCCGAAAACGCGCGATCGCGGGCGATTGACGACCGGCGCGGCATTGCACCAATCGGTGCTCCGCGGCTGCGGAATTTCTTAACGAAAGTTAGTGCTGCGTGAATAAACACGACAGCCTGAATGGCGTTGATTTTTTCGGCAGTATCAAGCGGTTAACCCTCGAATTTTACCTTCCGTTACACTCCCTATGCGACCTTTCGAGCTGACGTGCGGGCCCGTCGAAGGTGGGCTCGTGCTCAGTCGCCAGAATGGCAAACCAGAAAGGTTGAATAGACATGTCTAACGATATCACTCTCTCCGCAGGCGTGCGGGCGAACCTGCTCTCGCTGCAGAACACTGCCAGCTTGATGCAGACCACGCAGAACCGCCTCGCCACCGGCAAGAAGGTCAACTCCGCTCTCGACAACCCGATCAGCTTCTTCACCTCGCAGTCGCTGCACAGCCGCGCCAGCGATCTGAACGCGCTGCTCGACTCGATGTCGAACGGCATTCAGACCATCCAGGCCGCCAACAACGGTCTGACCTCGATCACGTCGACCGTGCAGTCGATGCAGTCGACCCTGAACCAGGCCCTGCAGGATTCGACCTGGAACAGCTCGTCGTACTCGATCGACTCGACCACGATCGGTACCGCCTCGGTCAAGAACCTGACCTTCTCGGGCGGCGCCGTCGGCACCACGCCGGTCAACGTCGCGGTCAACAGCATCGCCACTGCCGGTACGCAGTCGGCCATCACCGCCTCGGGCAACTTCCTGCCCGCGAGCGTTGCGGCTCCGGCCGTCGCCAACAGCGGCAAGTATGACGGTCTGCAGGGCGCGGCGACCTACACGTTCAAGGTCAACGGCCAGGACATCACCCTGGACAGCAGCACCTCGGGCAGCCAGTCGGGTGACACGCTGGCTCACGCCAAGGCGTCGATCCAGACCCAGCTCGATGCGCGCTTCGGTGCGGGCACCTTCACCGTCGGTTCGAACATCGCGGGTGACGGCTTCTCGATCACCGGCAAGGCGGACGGCACCAACGACGTCGTGATCAGCAACCAGGCCGGCACCGGCGCTGCTGCTCATCAGGCGAGCGTTGCCGGCACCGCCTATACCGGTCTGACGGGTGCGGACACCTACTCGTTCACCTTCAGCGATGGCACGACGTCGCACACCATCTCCCTGACGCAAGCTCAGGGTGATACCGCTGCGCACGCTCGCGCCGCCATCCAGAGCCAGCTCGACGGCTTCTACGGCGCCGGCGCGTTCACGGTCGGCGGCACCACCGGCATCACCATCTCCGGTAAGGCCGACGGTTCGAACAGCGTGCAGATCTCGGCGCAGGCCGCTCCGGTCAACGCCGGCGGCGCGACCGCTGCTGGCATGGGTCTCGGCACCTCGGCTAACAACGACGCCGGTACCCTCGACCAGACCGTGACCGGCCTCGGCCTCGGCACGACCACCACGACTGCGTCCGGCACCCCGGCCAGCCCGTACAACTTCACCGTCAACGGCACGTCGGTGACGGTCGGCGCGGGCCTCGGCCTCGCCGCTGCGGTTACGAGCATCAACAGCCAGCTGTCGGCTGCCAACAGCAAGTTCCAGGCTGTTGCCAACGGCGGCAAGCTCGAGATCCAGGAAATCACCGCGGGCGGCACTCAGCTGACCCTCGGCGGTACGGATGCCACCACCGTGTTCGGTGCGACCCTCACCAACACCGGTACGGCCGCGGGCGTCGCGGGCGTGCAGACTGTCGATCAGCTCGTTGCCGCGATCAACGGCAACACCTCGCTGACCGGCAAGGTGAAGGCCACCAACGACAACGGCAACCTGCGTATCACCAACCTCTCGCTGACCGACCTTTCGGTCGTCGGCGCCTCGTCGACCCAGGTCAACGGCGGCACGGGCGGTGCGAACACGCAGACCATCGCCGGCAACAGCGTGCGTAAGGGCCTCGTGCAGCAGTTCAACACGCTGCGCGACCAGCTCGACAAGTACGCCGGTGACGCGTCCTACAACGGCATCAACCTGCTGTCGGGCGACAACCTGAAGCTGACCCTGAACGAGACCGGTTCGTCGGCCGTCAACATCCAGGCCAAGGATGCGAACGGCAACACGCTGTCGATCAGCTCGACGGCGCTCGGCATCAACGCCGCGCAGAACTCGGACTTCGACTCGGCCACCAACATCAACACGATGTTGACCGGCCTGACCAACGCGTTGTCGACGCTGCGGTCGCAGGGTTCGGCGTTCGGTTCGAACCTGTCGACGGTGCAGAATCGCCAGGACTTCACCAAGGCGATGATCAACACCCTGCAGACCGGTGCCGACAACCTCGTCCTCGCCGATACCAACGAGGAAGGCGCCAACCTGCTCGCCCTGCAGACCCGTCAGTCGCTGTCGACCACGGCGCTGTCGATGGCCTCGCAGGCCAGCCAGGCCGTGCTGCAGCTCTTCCAGTAAGAGCTACAGATCCACAAGCTGTCGGAACGGCGGGGCCTCGGCCCCGCCGTTTTTCTTTTGGCAGCTACCGTGAAGCGGAGCGCGTTACGCGCTATAATGCACAGCAACACAAGCGGGATTCGGAATCGTCATGGCCCTGAAAGTCGAACTCAAACCCGGCGAGCGCATCCTGATCGGGGAGTGCGTGATCACGAACTCGGATCGCCGCGCCACATTCCTGATCGACGGCAAGGTGCCGATCCTTCGCGAGAAGGACATCATGACCACCGACCAGGCCAATACGCCGGCCAAGCGGATCTATTTATCGATCCTGCTGATGTACACGTCGCGCGATCCGCGCGAGCAGCACAGTACCTATTTCGCGCTGGTCCGCGACATTGTGCAAGCAGCGCCAAGTACTTGGCCACAAATAGAGGTTATCAATAATCATATCTTAACGGGCGACCTCTACAAAGCTCTGAAGCAGGCTAAACAGCTGATCCAGTACGAGCAGGAGCTTATGAATGACGCAAGCGGCGCAGGCATACGGGGCAGTGGCAAGGAAGGTCGCAACGCCCCGTGAAACGGAAGCCGACAAGCTTCTCTTTGCAGCGCAACAACTGGCCGGAGTACGCGACGCCTGGGATTCCAAGAAACTGGAACTGCCGGCGGCGCTGCTCAACAACCGCAAGCTTTGGTCGGTCCTCATCGCCGATGTGACCTCGCCCGACAATCCGCTGCCGCAAGAACTGCGCCAGAATGTCGCCAATATCGGCATCTTCGTGATGAAGCAGACCGTTGCCGTGATGGACGATCCGAAGCCCGAAAAGCTCGGCTCGCTGATCAACATCAACCGCGAGCTCGCCGCCGGTCTTCTCGGCCGCGCCTGAGCCTCGGCGATCGCAAACAAAAAAAGCCGCGGCGAGAGCCGCGGCTTTTTCCATTTCGCGCGTCGTCACAACAAAGGCGGCGGCCGCCGCACTGAACGCCGCCGTATCTATTGCAGGTAGTTCACCAGGCTCGTCTGATACATGCGCGCGGTGACCTGCATGCTCGCCTGCAGCCGCGTTTGCAGCGTCAGGATCTCCGCGCCGACTTCCTCGTTCGACACGCCTTCGATCTGGCTCTGGTATTCCTGAAGCGTCGCGGTCTGCTGCTGATGCCGGGTCTTGGCGGAATTGATCGAGACCTGCGCGCCGGCAAGGTCGGTCTGAATGTCCTGCAGCGTCTGCGTGCCCGGCGGCCCACTCAACTGACCGCTGACGCGGGTATTGAGCTCCTGGCTCAAGGCGACACCGTTCGGGTCGGTCGAGGAGATCGTCACCGCCGCGAGGGTCGCCGCGCTCTGCACGATCGAGCGCAGGCCCTGTTCGCTGGCGCGCATGCCGTAATTGACCGTCATCGACGTATCGATCTGCGCGCTCGCGGTCGCACGGGCCGAACCGGGATCGGCGTCGCCGGTGTACCAGATCACGGTGTTGGCCGCGGTGCCGCTGACGAGGCCGGTCGCCGTATCGAAGGGCGGCCCGTTGACACGCATCGGCGGATTGTTGGCGTCGGCGTTGAAGAACTCGTTCGAGGCCTGCACCGCCGACGCGGCCGTCAGGCTGGTGTTGCTTACGGTCTGCATCGCCGTCGTCAGCGCCGCGGTGAGGTTGGTCGTGGTGTCGCTGGGCAGCGCGCCGATGGTGAACTGGCCGGCGCCCGGCGGCGAATTGGTCGTCGCCGTCAGCGTCACGCTGCTGGTGCTGCCGTCCGGCAGATTGAAGCGGACGGTCAGGCTTTCGCCGGGGTTCGGATTGCCGCTGGCGATATTCACCGAAACGCTCGGCGGCGCGCCGGTAGGACCGCTGACCACGGCGTTGGTCATGTTCGTGGAGATCGAAGCGAGCTTCATGCCGAAAGTCGATGCGTCCTCGGTGATCTCCACGGAGTCGATCGTCGAGTTCGTCAGGTTTAGGCGCCCGAGGCCATTGGCGCCGAGGTCGGCCTGCTTGCGCTCGCTGATCATCTGCACCAGGCCGGCGCGGGTGCCGTCGCCGTTCAGGATCGTGTCGGCGTTCACGACCGACGGCTGATCGGTGACCTTGCCGCCAAACAGGTAGCGGTCGCCCGCCTGGGTGTTGAGCAGACCCAGCATTCCGTCGAGTGAATATTTTGCCGTCGATTGCGTCTGGCTGGCGCCGTTGATGCCGCTGACATTGGTGCTCTGGGCGATGGCCGCCTTCATGTTGGAGACGATGTCCCCCATGCTGCTCAGCGCCGTGTTCGCGACGTTAATGCGGGTGTTGACGTTCGCGGCCGTGCTCTCGAAGCCGTCGATGGCCGAAAGCTGCGAGCGCAGGCTCACGGCGACGCCGCGCTGACTGCCGAGGCCGGCAAAAGTCGTCGACTTCTGCCCGGTGCTGATCTGCCGGGTCAGGTCGTCGAGCTGGCTGCGCAGGCTCACCAGCGACTGGATCATCGCCGTCGAGGTGCCGTTAATGGACGATACGGTCATTTACGACCTCAAATCTTCATGAGGGTGTCGATCATGTCCTTGACCGCGGACAGAACGCGGGCGTTCGCGGCGTAGCTGTTCTGCAGCGTCAGCAGATTGGCCATTTCCTGATCGATATTGACGCCGGAAGCATCGTTGAAGCGCTGCTGCAGGGCCGACTGCACGACGTCCTGGCCTTGCTTGAGGTTGGAGGCGGCATCGGCGTTCTGGCCCTGCACGCTGATGACCTGGCGCAGAAAGGTCGAAAGCGAACCGGAGAACGGCGAACCGGTCGTGCCGATGCCGGTATTCGACGGATAGAGCAGCGATGAGCTGCTCATCTGCTTATAGAGGAAGTCCGGTCGCGTGCTGTCGCCCGAGGCAACGCTCGGACCATAGTCGACCACTTTGGAGGGATCGCCGATCAGCCCCTGATTGACGGAAATGCGGCCCGCCAGGCCGGTGATCTGGGTGCCGACGCTGTCGATGGCGCCGGTATAAGGCGCTCCGCCATCGGTGAAGAACGGCATCTGCGCCGAGCCGCCGGACAGCGATGTCGCGGTCTTGGTCGCCGACACGCTGTTGACGGTGACGAGATTGCCGGCGCCGTCATTGAGGATGCGCAGCGTGTTGCCGGACGGGTTCGACGCCGTCATGCCGGTCGAACCCATGGCCGACGCGATCTGGCCGTACACGGACGTCATGCCGCCGGAAAAGTCGATGCCGACGACCTTGTCGTTGGGATTGGTCGTCGCCGAATTCGACAGAGGCAGCGCGTTCGGATCGTCAACGCGCATCAAGGTCAGGGTGCGCGGCGTATGCGTCAGCCCGTCGGTGTAGTTGATGGTGATGGTGTTGCCGGCCGACAGCCCGCTGATGTCGACATCAAAACCGCTCTGCGCGCCGCTTGTGACCGGCGTACCGGTCGTGGTCTGGTCCGAAAGCGCGCTCGACATGCCGGCCGCCAGCGCATCGAGCTGGTTCTGCGCCTGCACCAGGTCCTGGTCGCGCATCTGCAGGTAGCCGGCGATCGTGCCGGAGTGAATGGCATTGGTCTTGACCAGATCGACCGAGCTGCCGTTCGCCGAGGTCAGCGTGATCGTGCCGACGCCGCTCTTGGTCGGATCAGCATTCCAGGTCGTATTCGCCGAAACCGTGCCCTGGGCGTTGAAGGCCAGCTTCGAGGCTGACGTGCCGACGAGCTGGACGCCCGAATTGGTATAGACCGTCAGCTGGTTGTTGTTGCCCTGGATGACGTTGATGTCCATCAGGTTCGACAGCTTGTCGATATAGCTGTCGCGCTGGTCCATCAGCAGGGCGGTGGACGCGTCATTCGTGTTGACGCCGGCAAGCTGGGAGTTGATGTCCGCGATGTGCTGCATCGCGTCGTTGGCCTGATCGACCGAGTCGGACAGGCCGAGTTCGGCGGCGCCGCGCAGCGACTGGATCTGCTGCGTCATCGTGTTCAGCTGCTGGGCCAGAAGCTGGGCGTTGGTGACCACCGAACTCTGCGCCGATGGATCGTCCGGGCTGCCCTGCAGCGCCTGCAGCGACGAGGTGAAATTGTTGAACACCGTGTCGAGAGCCGTGTCGCTGCCCGGCTGACCGTAGACGCTCTGCAACTGGCTGTAGAACTGCGCGCGGATGGTGGCGTAGCTGGCGCCGGCATTCTCGGTGCGCAACTGCTTCTGCACGTAAGTATCGAGCTCGCGTTGCACGGCGGCAACGCGCACGCTCACCGCCGTGCCGTTGGCGGCGGTGGCAACCTGATTGGCGGTCTTGCGGACATAGCCGGGCGTGCCGGCGTTGGCGACGTTGGCCGACACCAGCGCGAGACTGGACTGCGTCGTATTCAGTCCGGAAATCGCGGAGATGAGCGCCTGTGACAGACTCATGGCCGGTCGCCGTTCCTACCTTGCACCGCCTGCGCGCCGCGGCTCAGCGGATCACGTTGAGCAGATCCTGGACCATCTGATTGGTGGTCGTGATCACCTTGGTGTTCGCCGAATAAGCCTGCTGCGTGACGATCAGCTTGGTGAATTCGTCGGCGATGTCGGTGTTCGAGCCCTCGAGCGATGAGCCCACGATCTTGCCGGGCGCGCCGTAGGTCGGCGTGCCGGATTCCGCGGTGGTGGCGAAGGCGCCGCCATCGAGCTTCTTCAGACCGTTGGCGCCGGAGAAATTCGCCAGCGTCACTTCGGCGAGATCGATGGTACGGCCGTTCGAATAGGTACCGGTAATGCGGCCCTTGTCGCTGACCGCGATCGATTGCAGTTCGCCGGCGGCGTAGCCGTTCTGGTCGAGCTGGTTGACCTTCACCGAGCCGTTGGAGTCGGAATACTGGGTGATGCCGCCGGTCGAATGCACGAGATGCAACGTACCGAGGTTGACGCCGCTGATCGTGACGTTGTCGAGCGTGATGGCGTTGATCGACGGGTTGAGCGAGCCGTTGGCGGCGAAGGTGTAATCGACGCCGGCGTTCTTCCATGCCGTCGCCGTGCCGGTGGCGTTGGGATCGACCTGATAGAACAAATTCCACTTGTCGGTGTGGCCGGTGCCGAGCGCCGAGGAATCGACCTTGGCCCAGCGCAACTGCACGTTCACGGCCGAACCGGAAACGTCGTAGGCGGTCACGGCGCCGCCGGCGATCGACTCGTTGAGGAAGGTGGAGACGTCCTGACCGACGACCGTCGAGTTCGACGGCAGCGCCGAGCTGGTCCTGATGCCGAAGTTACGCGCCGTGGCGGTGCCGCCGACGGTGATGGTGTCGGTATTGGCCGCCGCAGTCACGGTGATATTGCCGGTCGCCGGGTCGGCGGACGCGGTGCCGCCCGCCAGGCCGGCCAGCGCGGTGTTGAGGTCGGCCATGGTCACCACGTTCGGCGAGCCGAAGGTGACGGTGAGCGGCGCATTGGCGCCGACCTGGAAGGTCATGGTCTGGCCGGACGCCACCGCGCCCTGCGTCACCAGGTTGGTGGCGTTGGTGGTGCCGACCGACATGCCGAGTTCGGTGAGCAACGAGAGCGTCGAACCGCCGCCGACGGTGATGTTCGTCGAGGCGTTGGTGCCGGTCAGCACCAGCTTGTGCGTGGTCGGATCGATGGCGGCACTGACCTTGGTGGTGCCGGTCTGGGCGTTGATCTTGGTGGCGACCGCCGCCGCGTTATCGGCTGCGGCGATGGTGATCGGCGTGCCGTTGATCTCGAGGGTGCCGCCCGCGGACGACAGCGCCGTCAGGTCCGCCGAACCGGTCAGAGACGCTGCCGCGTCGGGCAGCAGCGTCGCGCCGTAGCCGATCATCTTGGCCACCGTCGGCGCGCCGTTGATCGGGTTGGCGGTGAAGTTGGCCGGATTGAGCAGTTCGGAGCCGGGGATCGTCGAGTCGGCGTCAACCGTCTTCGGGTACGACGGCAGGTTGGCGCGGTAGTCGATTTCCGACGTCGCGGAGGCCGGCTGGAAGCCGTTCTGGAACTGCAGCATGGTCGGCACGCTGCCGGCGAGGTTGCCGGTGGTGGCGTCGATCGGGATGCCCATCAGGTAATAGCCGGCGCCGTTCACCAGATAGCCGTTCTGGTCGAGCGTGAAATCGCCGCGGCGGGTGTAGAGATCCACGCCGGAGAAATTCGGCCGGCCGTCGGCGAAGTTCTCGGGCTTTTCGACGACGAAGAAGCCGGCGCCGTTGATCGCCATGTAGGTCGGCACCGAGGCGTTCTGCACGTCGCCCTGGACGGTGTTGGTCTGCTGGGAGTTGGCGTTGACGCTGCCGGCGACCTGCTTGGACGGGACGTTGTCCTGCAAAAGGTCGGTGAAGCTCGTATCCGTCCGCTTGTAGGCGGTGGTCTGCGAGTTGGCGATGTTGCCGGAGATGTTCTGCAGCGCGAATGCCTGGGCCTGCATGCCCGTCACCGCGGTCGTCAGTGCGCCGAAGATACCCATACTTTTTTCTCCTCGTCCCGCCGCGCCGCCCCTCCGGGCCTTGAGCGCGCACGATCTCGGGGAGACCTTGGCAAGCGTTGTGCCAGCCAAATTATTACATGATATCAATATCTTAATGAGTCGCCGGCGTCCGGCGGCCCGGCTGCATTTTGCCGCCCCGGCAAATTCTGCCGGACCCAAACGGCATCCGCCGGCACGAAAAAGTCCGCCCCGGACGGACCGGGGCGGACTTCGCTGGCTCTACGACGGGTGCGCCGGCTCGGCGCCCTATTCGGCCGGATGGAAGTCCATCGCCACGCCGTTCATGCAGTAGCGCAGCCCCGTCGGCGGCGGGCCGTCGGGAAACACATGGCCGAGATGGCCGTGGCAGCGGCTGCAATGCACCTCGACGCGGCGCATGCCGTAGGTCGTGTCCTCGCTGGTCTCGACCGAACCCGGCAGCGGGTCGGTGAAGCTCGGCCAGCCGGTGCCGCTCTCGAATTTCTCGTGCGACTTGAACAGCGGCTGCCCGCAGCCGGCGCAGGTGAACATGCCGGCGCGCTTTTCATAGTTCAGCGCGCAGGAGCCCGGCCGCTCGGTGCCGTGGTGACGCAGGACGCGATACTGCTCGGGGGTGAGGCGCTGCTTCCACTCGGCATCGGTGAGCGCCAGGAAGTCGATGGTGGTGTCGGTTGTTGTCATTCTTGAACCTGCCAATCGCTGGAGGGCTATTCGTCGCCCCAATGTAAGCATTCCGGGCCGGTTCCGCACCCCCATACTCCTCGCCGCCCCTCGTCCCGGTGATGACAAGCCCGGCCGCTGCCCCTAGTGTCGCCCCGCAATAGCGAGGAATTCCATGCGTTTTGAAGGTACTTCCGCCTATGTGGCGACCGACGACCTCAAGGTCGCGGTCAATGCGGCGATCGCGCTCGAGCGGCCCCTGCTGGTCAAGGGCGAGCCCGGCACCGGCAAGTCGGTGCTGGCCATCGAGGTCGCCAAGGCGCTCGGGGCGCCGATGCTGGAGTGGCACGTCAAGTCCACCACCAAGGCGCAACAGGGCCTCTACGAATACGACGCCGTGTCGCGCCTGCGCGACAGCCAGCTCGGCGATGAGCGCGTCAAGGACATCCGCAACTACATCAAGCGCGGCAAATTGTGGGATGCCTTCGTCGCCGACGAGCGCCCTGTCCTGCTCATCGACGAGATCGACAAGGCCGACATCGAATTCCCCAACGACCTGCTGCTCGAACTCGACCGCATGGAGTTCCACGTCTACGAGACCGGCGAGACCGTGAAGGCGCGGCGCCGTCCGATCGTCATCATCACCTCGAACAACGAGAAGGAACTGCCGGACGCGTTCCTGCGCCGCTGCTTCTTCCACTACATCCGCTTCCCCGATCCCGACACGATGAACGCCATCGTCGAGGTGCACTATCCCGGCATCAAGCAGCGTCTGGTGTCGGAGGCGCTCAAGCTGTTCTACGAGATCCGCGACGTGCCCGGCATCAAGAAGAAGCCGTCAACGTCGGAGCTGCTCGACTGGCTCAAGCTGCTGATGGTCGAGGACATCGGTCCGGAAACGCTGCGCGAGCGCGATCCGAAGAAGCTGATCCCGCCGCTGCACGGCGCGCTCCTGAAGAACGAACAGGATGTGCATTTGTTTGAACGGCTGGCGTTCATGGGACGAAGAGAAGGGCGGTGAGCCCTTCACCCTCCCCTGGAGGGGGAGGGTCGCGAGCGATAGCGAGCGGGGTGGGGTGATCTTCGCGACGTGCCGCGTTCTCACCCCGCCCCGATTGCTTTCGCTGCGCTCAGCAATCGACCCTCCCCCTCCAGGGGAGGGTGAAAAACAAGCCGCCGCCCTACTCCGCCGCCACCGCCTGCGTGCCGAGCAACTGCCGCTCCAGCCGGTCGAGCACGCGCATGGTCGGCAGGCATTTCGCCAGCGACGATTCCGGCTCGCGCTTCTCGCGAATCGCGGCGATGAACTCGCGATCTTCCAGCTCGACGCCGTTGAGCGACACGCCGACGCCGGTGAGATCGACCGGCTTGTCGTAGCCGTCCACCAGTTCGTCATAGCGGCCGATATAGGTGCCGTTGTCGCAAATGTAGCGATAGAACGAGCCGAGCGGCCCGTTATTATTGAACGACAGCGACAACGTGAAGATCGCGCCCGACGCCGCCTTGAGCTGGATCGCCATGTCCATGGCGATGCCGAGTTCGGGATGCATCGGCCCCTGGATCGCCTGCGCGTCCACCACCTTCTCGCCGGTCTGCCACAGGAACAGATCGACCGCGTGGCAGGCGTGATGCCACAGCAGATGATCGGTCCAGCTCCGCGGCTGGCCGAGCGCGTTGAGATTGGTGCGGCGGAAGAAGTAGGTCGTCGCCGCGAACTGCTGCAGCTTCAGTTCGCCCGCCACCATCTTGCGGTGCACCCATTGGTGGCTCGGATTGAAGCGGCGCACATGGCCGGCCATGGCCACCACGCCCTTTTCCTTCTGCACCTGCACCAGGCGTTCGGCATCGGCGATGTTGTCGGCCATCGGGATCTCGACCAGCACATGCTTGCCGGCGCGCATCGCCTGCTCCGCCTGGCGCGCATGCATGGGCGTCGGCGTCGTCAGGATGACGGCTTCGACACCCGGTTGCGCCAGACCTTCGGCGAGATCCAGCGTCCAGTGCGGGACGTTGAACTTCTTGGCCACCGCTTCGGTGGCGTCCGCCACGCCGCCGACCAGCGACGCGACTTGAACGCCGTCGATCTTGGCGAGCGCCTCGAGATGCTTGTTGCCGAAGGCGCCTTCGCCGGCGACGCAGATCTTCATGATGAACTTCCTTGCAAGTCTTCGCTTACGCCGCCTGGCTCTGCGCCGCGGTGCGGTTCTCGAGCACCAGGGTGGCGCCGGCGGTGTTGGAAATCGGGATGTGATAGTTGCGGTGGATCTGGCTGACGTTGCCGAGCAGCGCGCCGCGCATCGTGATCCAGTTGAGGAATTCGACGCCCTGCGCCCCCGCCTCGCGGACCAGATCGATCACCGACAATTTGGTCAGCGCTTCCGGATCGCGCACGATGGTGTCGAGGCAGTAGAGATCGAACTTCTTGTTGATGAAGCCGGCGCGCGTGCCGTCGAGCTGATGCGACAGGCCGCCGGTGCCGAACACCACGACCCGCAGATCCTTCGGATAGCTTTCGATGGCGCGGCCGATGGCGCGGCCGAGCTTCCAGCAGCGCAGCGGCGTCGGCAGCGGATGCTGCACGGTGTTGATCGACACCGGAACAGTCGTTACCGGCCACTTGCCGCCCGCATTGGGAAACAAGAGGTTCATCGGCACGGCAAAGCCGTGATCGACCGCCATGTCCTGACACGAGGTGATGTCGAACTCGTCGGCCACCAGGTGCTCGATGATGTGCCATGACAGCGCCGCATCGCCCGGGAACGAGTTGAGCACCGGCAGGCCCCAGCCCTCGTCCTCGCTGCGGTACTGCGCGGCAGCGCCGACCGCGAAGGTCGGCATCTTGTCGAGGAAGAAATTGAGGCCGTGGTCGTTATAGATCATGACGACGACGTCGGGCCTGGCCTGCTTCAGCCAGCTCAGCGCCGGGCCGTAGCCGTCGAAGAACGGCTTCCAGTAGGGGTCATTCTGCTTGTTCTCGGCGATCGCCTTGCCGATGGCCGGAATATGCGATGTCGCGATTGCGCCGACGATTTGTGCCATGGTCGTTACCTTCCCGCTGCCGCCAGTTTTTCCTTGAACGCTTCGACGCTCATGCCGGTCTGCTGGGCGCCGAGGTCCTGGACGTTGAGATTGAGGATGCCGGCGAACTTGGCGAGGTAATAGACATTGCCCCCCGCGGCCAGCAGCTTGAGAACGTTGCGCTCGCGGATCGCCGCGCGCTGCTCGTCGTTCAGTCCGTATTTGGTGCAGTAGGCGTCTTCGTCGCGCTTGAATTCTTCGCGGTTGGCGGCGGCGTTGAACGAGTAGCACATGGCGTTCAGGGCGTAGCCCTTCTGCGCCTCCGCGCCGTCGTAGACGATGGTGCCGGGAATATCGTGATGCTGCATGGTGGCGCTCGCGGTACGTCGTTGACCGGAGCGCACGGTGCAGAGTGGGCTATGCCACTACCTTGATCCAGATCAACGTGGCACCGGGCAATATATTTCGGAGTATTCAGATGCCGGAGATGCGCAACGGCAAGCAGCAACGCATGCGTGATGCGATGCGCCGTTGCGATGAACCTTGAACCAGCCGCTGTCATTCCGGACGCCGCGACAGCGGCGATCCGGAATGACTCCGGAAAAATTGGCGTTCAGGCCGCCGGCTTCTTCTTCGGCTTGCCCGCCGGCAGCTTCACCATCTGCGTGTCTTCGTCACCCGGCAGGGGCGAAACGTCCGCGTTGGCGCCGGTATCGACGTGCGACGGCTCGGTGCGCGATGTTTTCGCCTGCGCCGGTTTCTCCGCCGCGGGCTTCTCGTCCGCGGGCTTGGCCGCGTCGTCGGCCTCGGGCCTGTTCAGCCAGCCTTGCGCCCTCGCATAAGCCACGATCTTGTCGCCGATGGCGCGGCCGAGCTTGCGCGACGCGATCTCGACGTCGGGCGACAGCTTTTCCTTGGCGCCATCACCGGCCGCCAGCACACCGGCGATGGCGGCATTGTCCGCGGCCGCCGCCTTGCCGGACGGCAGCTTGCCGCTGGCCCCGGCCGAGAACGACATCAGTTCGCGTTTGCCGAAGCTCGAGAACTTCGACACCGTCATGTCGGCGGTGACATTGCTCTTGCCGCCGCCGATGCCCGCCTCGTTCTTCTTGGCGTTGGCATCGCTGGGGCGCAGCCGGCCCTTCACGATCACCGCGTCGCTCGAGGCCGCCATCGATTCCTCGGCGCCCGGCGCGGCATCGAGCCCGGCCTGCCGCAACGTGGCGACGATGGTGGCGACGATCTCGTCATTGACCCGGTCGATGGTGCGCGGCTTGCGCTCGAACGTCGGGAAAGCGCCGATCTTGCGCTCGAGCCGGGCGGTGTAGCCGCGATCGATCAGCAGCACGTCCGAATCGACGCTGAAATCGCTGACCACGATGGCCTTCGGCCGTGGCGACGATGTCGCCGACGAGGTCAGGGTGCCGCCGGCATTTTGAACGTCGGATTCGACGCAGCCGGACAGCAGCAGCGCGGCGACGCAGATGCTCAGGATTCGCATGGAGGAAAGGCTCGGGGTTGGCGGCGGCAGCGGATTCGGCCGGCGGATTGGCGCGCTCTCATGCGGCCAATCGTGGAACCGGTCAAGCCGGACCCGGCTCGGTTGCCCCCGCTTTCCCCTTCCGTCGCTTGCCGCGATGGCCTCGTCTTTCGGTCTGCCCGGCGGCCGGCTGGCCAACCTGCGCTTCGGCCGGTGTCCCGGCCGGCTCGGCCACCACGGGCGCGGCCGCCAGGGCCGCGGCGGCGATGCGCTCGGGTGGCACCACCGGCCCTGCGGCCGCAACGGCGGCGCGGCGCGCTTCCTTGGCGAGGCGGCGGCGTTCTCGCAGGCGCGACAGCGAGCGTTCGACATTCTCGGTGGCGCTGCGCCACCAGTACAGGCCCTGTGCGACGCCGGCGCCGATACGGCCGCCGGCCCATACCAGTTCATAGGGCGCGAACAGCCGCCAGGTGTCGTCGTTCTCGACGAGGCCGCGCGCGATCAGCTCGCCGGCCATCGCCGTGGTGTTGAGGCCGTGGCCGGCAAAGCCGCTCGCCACCCACACGCCGTCCGCCATCTGGCCGATCTGCGGCATGCGGTGGATGGTGCGGCCCAAGGTGCCCGACCAGATATCGGCGACCGCCACCGGGCCGAGACCGGGAAACTTGCGCGCGATGTCGGACGAAAGCGCACGGGCAAAGCGGCCGGCCTCGGCCGGCCAAACGCGCACGCGGCCCGACACCATCAGCCGGTCGCCACCGACGATGCGGTAGTGGTTGTCGGCGCGGTCGGTGTCGCTGATGGCGCCGCGATACTTGATGAATGCGCCCAGCCGCTCGCCCAGCGGTTCGGTGACCATGACGTAAGTCGTGACCGGCAGCAGCGTCGCCGCCAGCGACGGCATCAGGCTGCCGAGCTGCACATTGCCGGCGAACACCACATGCGAAGCGCGCACGCGGCCGTTCGGCGTGACGATGCGCTTGCGCACGCCGGCGGGATCGATCGACAGCGCCGGCGTCTCCTCGAAGATGCGCGCGCCTTCCTGGACCGCCAGCGCGGCGAGCCCGATCGCGTAATTGAGCGGATGAATGTGAAACGCGCCCGGGAAATGCAGGGCGTTGAAATAACGCGCGCTGGAGATTTCGGCGCGTACGCGCTCGGTCGGCCACATCTCGACCTCGGCGCCGAGCCAGCGCAGGCGCTCGACCTGGGCGCGCACGGCCTTGGCATTGTCGGTCTGATCGACGTGCAGCCAGCCGGCGAGCGGATCGACGCCTTGCAGGCCGTTGTCGGCGATGGTGCGGCGGACGTAATCGACGCCCTGCTCCGAAAGCGCCCAGAGCTGCTTGGTGTGGTCGACGCCGATGCGCTCGACCATGTTGTCGATGCTTTCGGAAAAGCCCGGCAGCACGAAACCGGTGTTGCGGCCGGATGCCGCCTCCGCGATGCGGCCGGCTTCCAGGATCGCCACCGACCAGCCGCGCCTGGCCACCTCGCGGGCGACCGTCAGGCCGGCGAGTCCGCCGCCGATGACGCAGACGTCGATGTCGAGATCGAAGCCGAGGCGCGCGTGGTCGGGACGCGCAATCCGGGTCGTCTCGTACCAGGTTGCCGCCGTCGGGTCGGGTTCGGTCATCGGATCGGTGTCATCAGGAACGGGATCTTCGGGAACGGGGTCTTCGGGAACAGGGTCTTTATGTCGCTCTCCGGCACGGGGATGCCGGCCACCCCCGCGGCGGGGGAGTGCTAAGGTGCCATAGATTCGAACCGGTCTCACCGGTCAATCCCTTGCACCCCGGCCGCCCCGCCCAACCGCTGGAACTGCTTATGCGGCGTCTTCTGCTTCTGCGCCACGCAAAAACCGAGCCCGCCGCCCCCGGTCACGAGGACCGGACACGTGTCCTGGTCGAGCGCGGCCGCAAAGACGCGGCCAAGGTTGGTGCCTACATGGAAACTCACGCGCTCGTGCCCGACCGCGTTGTGCTGTCACCGGCCAAGCGGGTCCAGGAGACTTGGAAGCACATGGCCGGTGCGCTCAAGCGCGCGCCGGGCGCCACCACCGCCGAGCAGATCTATGCCGCCACGCCGCATGACGTCCTCGCCGTCGTTCTCGGCGCGCCGGCGACCGCACATTCGCTGTTGGTTGTCGGCCACAATCCGTCGCTGCAGGACGTCGCGCTGATGCTGATCGCGTCCGGCGACATCGATGCGCGCGAAAGACTGCGCGAGAAACTGCCGACCGCCGGGCTCATTATCATCGACTTCCCGTTCGACGATTGGACCAAGGTGCATCCACAGTGCGGCCGGCTCGAGCGCTTCGTTACGCCGAAGACGCTCGAACTCGGGACCCGATAGCGCGGCTAAGGCACGAGGTCGCGCGGCAGATCGTCCGCGCGATAAAGGCCGGGCTTGTTGAATCTAAAGAAGTTGCCACCTTGCCAGAGAAACAAGGCGAGGAAAGCGGCGACGAACGCGGCGCCCGCGTAGGTGCCGCTCTGCAGGCCGCGCACCGCCAAGGCGGCGAGCGCCAGCCCGACCGCCGCGAAAAGAACGATGCCCGGCCAATAGAGAAGCGGCACGCTGCCGCGCTCGTAGCGCGGCGCCGCGCCGGCCGCCGCGAGGCGGCGATGCAGCTCGGTCAGGAAAGCCGAATAGTCTTTGTCCTGGCGCACCTGCTCCATCATGCTTTTCCAGGTCGACGACACGATTTGAAGCTTCGGAGCGCCGCCGGCCCAGATCTCGGCCAGAAAGCGGCGCGACTGCATGCTGGCCGGCTTGAACGACAGCCGGATGCGGCCGATGTCGCGATAGGGCACCACCCCGGAGCGGCGCCCTGCCTGATAAGCCAATCCCTGCTCCGTCAGGCGGAAGGTGAAGGGCGCGCCGAGCAGCGATGGACGGTAAGTGTACTCGGGAACCGGCGCGGCGCCCGGAGCCTCGTCGACGGCGGTCTTGCTTTGTGACAATTCCATAAAGGCCCCGTGTAGAGGTGATATTCGCCGTTAACCATGATCGCGGTCTGCCTCGACCGGACCGGTCAAAGGGGCTTGCATATGTTCCAATCCCCAATCGTTTATAATATCTTAAGATTGAAATTGTGAGCGGCCGGCATCTGCCCGGTCGTGTGGTGGAGGCGTGGTTATGGCGAAACTGTCGGACCTGTTTGGCCGCAAGATCGGCGAGAACGAGCCCGATCGCGGGTATGGCAGCACCCTGCCCGGCGAACGCGTTACCTCCCAGCCGGCACAACCCGTAGCCCGCCAGATCACCGCGGAAAGCTATTCGGACATCGGCTCGCGCATCGGCGAGGAAAACGAGGCACTGCGCCACCTGCTCAACGACGCGGGCCGCAAGATCGGCGAACTCGATGAGCTGAAGTCGGCCTTCGAAAAGATCGTCACCCCCTTCAACGCCACCTTGCGGGCGCTGGAGCAGGAAAAGTCGCAGACGCTCAGCCTGTCCGACATGCTGAACGAGTCGCGCGCCTCCTACGAAACCTTGCGCCGTGAATTCTACCAGGTCGAACGCAAGGCGACGGCCTTGGAAGCCGAAGCCGAGAAGCTGCGCGAGGATCTCGAGCTTGCCCGCGAGTCGAACCGCGGCCTCGAAAGCGTGCGCATCGAATTGTCGGACAGCGTCTCCGCCCGCACCACCCAGATCACGGAGCTCGAACGGCAGCTTGCGCAGGAAACGACCCAGCGCCGCGCGCTGGGCGACGCCCGCCGTACCGCCCAGGAACAGCTCGACGCCTCGGAAAAGCGGATCGTCGAGCTCGAAGGCGAACTTGCCGCCGCCCGGGAGAAGCTTGCGCTGCTTGAGGACGAGAAGCGCGCGCTGCAGGCGAACATCGACGCGGCGCTCAACGAGACCGCCCGCCTCACCCGCCGTCTCACCGAAAGCGAGAACACGCTGACCGCGACCCGCGCCCAGCTCGGCAAGGTCGAAGCGAGCTTCGCCGAAGCCTATGCCGAACGCGGCCGTCTCTCCTCCTCGCTCGACGAAGCCAAGGAGCAGCACCAGGCCGAGCGCAACAGCCTCAACATGCGGCTCGATGCGCTGCAGTCGCGCGCCGCGACCGCCGAGCGCCTGCTGGCCGAAGCGCGGCAGAACCTGATCGCCCGCACCGAGGAAGTTCGCGCCTTCGATCGCAAGTCGGTCGAGGCCACCATCTCGCGCAACAACGCTGAGAAGCGCCTGACGCAGATGGAAGCCGCGCACGAGCAGCGTGAGCGTCAGATCAAGGATTTGGAGCAGACCCGCATCGCGCTCTCCGAGCGTAATAACGCGCTGACCAAGGCGCTCAAGGCGCGCGAGACCGCGCTCGCCCGCGCCGACGAGAAGATCGCGGCGCTCACCGAGCGCAATGGCCATCTCGAGGCGGACGTCCAAGTGTCTCGTACCAATATCGAAAAGCGCGTCGAGGATCTGAATTCCGCGCTGCAGCGCGAACGCATGGAGCGCGCGGTCGTCGAAGGCGCGCTCGAGGCGGCGCGTAAGGACAATTCACGTCTCCAGAGCGAGGTCGCCGCCCTGCGCTCGACCTTGCGCCGCGGCATGCCGCTTATCGATGAAGCGCCCCAGGCCGAAACCGAAAACGCGAAAGGTTCCGAGCCCGCCGAGCAGACCGACAAGGTCTGAGGGCGACTCTCTTTTTCGCACCGCGGCGCGATCCGTCGCACCCTCAAAGCGCAACGACGATGGAACGCGGGAGCTTGCTCCCGCGTTCATTTTGTAAGCGCGTGCGCACAGGCGCGCGCTCCCGTTTGCGTTGCCATTTTCATGAATTGAGGAGGATGAATGATGAGGAAACACGCTCTCATGGCCGCGGCGCTGGCCGCCGTGCTCGCGACCCCCGCTTTTGCCCAGTCGACGACCGCTCCGGCTCCGTCGGCGGCTCCGAGCGCCACCACGCACACCGACAAGACAGCCGCTACGCCGGCGACCGGCTCGGCCAACTTTGTTCAGTCGCAGCAGTCCACCGATTGGCGCGGCTCGAAGCTGATCGGCGCTTCGGTCTACGGTCCGGATAACGCCTCGATCGGCGAGATCAACGATCTGATCGTCGGCACCGACGGCAAGATCAGCGCCGTGGTCGTCGGCGTCGGCGGCTTCCTCGGCGTCGGCCAGAAGGACGTCGCCCTGCCGTTCGAGAACATCTCGGTGACCCGCAAGGCTGACTCGGCCTCGATCGACAAGATCAAGGTGAGCTACACGAAGGATCAGCTCAAGAGCGCGCCGAAGTTCGCCTATTACGAACCGGCTTCGAAGTCGACGACGACCGGTTCGGGCGCCGCTAGCGGCGGCATGGGCGGCAGCGCCGGCGGCATGAAGCCCGCCACCACGACCCCGCCGGCCAACGGCACCGCCAAGTAACGCGGGACACACCCGATCAGGACATCGATGCCCGGCCGTCCAGGCCGGGCATCTTTATTTGCATTGCGGCCCTGTGTGACAAGCGACCGCCAAGCGCTTATATAAGCACCATGGGCAAATGGTACGTCATCGTCCCGCTTCTTGCGGTCCTGGTCGCGGCGCTCTGGTTCGCCGGCAGCGCCTGGATCGAGTTTGCCGGCGACATCCCCCTCTACGGTTACTTCGCCATCATCGGGGGCGTATTCTTCTCGCTGCTGATCGGCGGCGGCCTGATGGCCTTGGCCTTCTACTCCGACCGCGCAGGCTATGACGACATGGCGAGCGGCGATCGCGGCAAGAAGCAAGGCTGATCGCTCAGCGCTTGAGCGCCCATCCTTTCCCCGGTTTTTGGAAAAGCTGTCTGCGGTAAAGCCCGCTATCTCGCGGCCCGTGAACCGGCTATTGAGGCGCGTCTTCACGCCAACGCCGCGGGTGATGCCATGAACAAGACCAAGGTCCAGGAACAGTTCGGAAAAACTGCCGCCCATTATCTGACCTCGACCCCGCATGCGCTCGGCAAGAGCCTCGAGCGCCTGGTCACGCTCACCGCACCGCAAAAGGACTGGCGCGTCCTCGATATCGCGACCGGCGGTGGCCATGTCGCCTACACCTTCGCGCCGCATGTGGCGCGGGTCTGGGCCACCGACATCACCCAGGAAATGCTCGACATGGTGAAGACGGAGGCCGCCAAGCGTGGTCTCGGCAATATCCGCACGACCTATGCCAAGGCCGAGCAGTTGCCGTTCGACGACGGCAGCTTCGACCTTGTCACCTGCCGCATCGCGCCGCACCACTTCGATTCCATTCCGGAATTCCTCACCGAAGCGCACCGCGTGCTCAAACCCGGCGGCGTCTTCGCCGTCGTCGACAATGTCGTGCCGGCCGGATCGGTCGGCGATTACATCAACGCCTTCGAGCGCTTCCGCGATCCGAGCCACCTGCGCGCCTGGACGATGGATGAGTGGCGGACCGCCATCAAGAACGCGGGGTTTGCGCTCGGGCACGAGGAGCAGATCTACAAAAAGATGGAATTCAAGAGCTGGGCGCAGCGTTATGACGACACCATGAAGCGTCTGTTGCGCGCCATGCTGACCGAGGTGACGCCGCCGGTCAAAGAAGTGCTCGAACCGAAGGGCGACGGCGACGATTTCACGTTCCGCCTGTGCGAAGGTCTGTTTATCGCCCGCAAGAACTGACGGACGCGCGGGGCCGTCAGGCGGCGAGCCTCAAAAGCAAAACGCCGGCGCTGGGCGCCGGCGTTCGCGGATCACGCGGTATGTCGCGCGATTATTTGCGATGCTTGCGCTTCTTGACGTAACGCGGCGCCGGCGCCGCATCCGCTTCCCATTCCGGGTGCGCGTTGTAGGCGGCGTTGACGAGATAACCGCCAATGATCGGAATGATGCACGAGCCGATCATGACGTGGCCTTCGCGCTGCGTCAGCGGCCTGTTGACGACCACGGTGCCGATCATCGGAGCAATCGCGGCACAGCCGATGGTGGTGCCGGCGATGGCGCCCCACTGGCTCGGAAACACACCGTCCTGCCACTTCCAGTGCCACTTGTTGATAGCGAAATAGCTCGCGGTCGCCGCGGCGCCGGTGGCGACCGACACGACCTTCAGCCGCTTGTCGATATGATGCCGGCCGCCGGCCTGTGCGGTCTGCATCGTCAGGGTGCCGGCCGCGAGCATGGCAGCGGCGAGGGTGAAGATACGTTTCATTGCGGTCTCCCGGAAAAATAAGCGCAAATAGCCGTTCCTTGTCGTCTGCTTCGGGCCGGCGAGTCGAGTGCCAGAATGGCAGCAGCCGAAGTTTATTCACAACGCAAATAACGCACGGGGAGCGCTTTCGATGCAGGTCCGCCGTGGATTTGCCAAATTTTCTGATGCCTTATAAATTATTGATTTTACAGTACATTTGTCGCCGCAAAGGACGGCATTAACCTGTCGTTTACCCTTGGCGATTCACAGTCTGTTAGGAATAGTAAACAAGTGATTCTAGCGTCGCTTTGGCCGGGCGCATCGGCGCACAGGGGTCACCTTAATGAGCAAATTCGGGGGGCTGTTCGGCCGCAAGCCGAGCGCCATCGATCTAGTCGCGCAGCCGTCGCCGACCGCCACCGAGGCGCCCGAGACCGCGCTCGAGCTCGACGAGGAGTTGTTCTCGGCGCTCGGCACGCAGATCGGCGGCGACAACGAAGCGCTCCGCAACCTTCTGCTCGATGCCAACGCCAAGATCGGCGAACTCGACACCATCAAAGCCGCCGTCGGCAAGCTGGTCGATCCGGTCAGCAAGACGCTGCGGGCGCTGGAGGCGGAGAAATCTGAGAAGCTCAGCCTTCAGACCATCCTCAACAACACGCGCACCGCCTACGGCAAGCTGCGTAACGAGGTGGCCGACCTCGAGAAGAAGCTGCAAAGCGCCGAGCAGGACGCCAGCGCGCTGCGCCAGGAACTGGCGGCGACCCAGAACGTGCTGCGCACCGTCGAGGCGACCAAAGCCGAGATCGCCATCGATGTTGCGGCGCGGCGTGCCCAGATCGTCGATCTGGAAGGCCGCCTCGCCCATGAATCCGGCGAGAACGCCGTACTGCGCGACGAGAACCGCCGGCTCGACGAGCGCGGTACAACGCTCGGCAAGCGCATCGTCTCGCTCGAGGCCGACCTCAACGCGGCGCGCCAGCGCCTGATGGTGGCCGACGACGAGAAGCGCACCCAGCAGGAACTGCTCGACCGCATGAGCGCCGACGCGGCGCGGCTCGCGCGCAAGCTGTCGGAGACCGAACAGGCGATGAACGCGGCGCAAAGCCGCCTGCGGCAGGTCGAAGGCAACTTTACCGAGCTCAACAGCGAGCGCGGCCGCCTGGCCGCCGCGCTGGACGAAGCGCAGGAGCGTCACAATCACGAACTCACCAGCCAGCGCATGCGCTACGAAGCGCTGCAGGCCCGCACCGCGGTGACCGACAACCTCCTCGTCGAGGCGCGCGAGCACTTGCAGAAGCGCGCCGAGGAACTGCGCGACCTCGACCGCCGTCTCACCGATTCGATCAGCGAGCGCGACGGGCTGCAGGCGCGACTGGCCGAACTGGAAGCCGAGCGCCTGCGCCGCGAAAGCGAGTTCAAGGAGGCCGAGCAGCTCCGCGCCACGCTGATCGAGCGCAGCGGCGCCCTCACCCGTGCCTATACGGCCAAAGAAGCGGCGCTCGGCCGCGCCGAGGATGTCATAACTGCGCTCAAGGCACAGATCGATACCATCAGCAAGGAACGTTCCAACGACAAGCTGCTTGCCGAGCAGGCGATCGAGGAACTCAGCGCCGCGCTGCAGCGGGAGAAGCTGGATCGCGCCGTGGTCGAGGGTGCGCTGGAAACCGCGCGCAAGGATTTCGCCCGCGTCATGCGCGAGGTCATGAGCCTGCAGCGTGCCCAGCAGGAGAGCGAGGAACTCGCCGATATCAAAGCCGCCAACGCTGCCTGAAATCGTCGCATCAGAACTGCATAAACGCCGGGCCGCGCCCGGCGTTTTCTTTTGTCGGAAACCGAACTTGCGTCTGGCGAATTGATTTACCGCAAGGAGCCGGGCCCCATCGCCCTCTAGTTTTCCTTCGTCCCAGCGGCGAAGGGCGTTCGAAAGTTGGTGTCATGCCCTATCAGGCCAACCGCGACCTGCCCGACAGCGTCCGCAACAACCTGCCGGACCACGCCCAGGACATTTACCGTGCGGCGTTCAACCACGCTTACGCCGCGCACGCCGGCGAAGGCGACCGTGAACGCCGTTCGCACATGATCGCCTGGGCCGCGGTCAAGCATGGCTACGTGAAGGAAGGCGAACGATGGGTGCGGCGGCAGACAGCGGTATCTTAGGCGGCGCGCTGGCGCTCGCGGAACGTAACGTCCCACGCTACACGTCCTATCCTTCGGCTCCGCATTTCACGTCGGCCGTCACGCCCGAAGTCTATCGGGCCTGGCTGGACGAACTGCCGCAAGGCGCACGAATCTCGCTCTACATCCACGTGCCTTTCTGCACCGAGCTGTGCCTCTACTGCGGCTGCAACACCCGCGCCGTGCGCCGCCGCGGCCCGGTCGACGCCTATGCCGAACAGCTCATCGCCGAAATCAAGATGCTGGAATCGCTGAACGGCGCCCGGCTGACGCATCTGCACTGGGGCGGCGGCACGCCGTCGATCCTCGGACCGCGCTGGTTCGAGACCATCGCCGCGCAACTGGCTACGCAGTTCGATCTGAGCGAGCTCAAGGAGCACGCCATCGAGCTAGACCCGCGCCGCCTCGACCGGCCGCTCACCGCGACGCTGAAAGCCATCGGCGTCAACCGCGCCAGCCTCGGGCTTCAGGATGCCTCGCCCCATGTGCAGCACGCCATCGGCCGCATCCAGCCCTTTGAGGACACCGAACGCGTCGCCGGCTGGCTGCGCGACGCCGGGATCGACAATCTCAACCTTGACCTTATGTACGGCCTGCCGACGCAGTCCGTGGCCGATGTCGCACGCACCGCCGAGCTTGCCTGTTCGCTGCGCCCGCAGCGGCTGGCGCTGTTCGGCTATGCGCATGTGCCGTGGTTCAAAACGCATCAACGGCTGATCGACACGGCGGCGCTCCCGGGCGCCAGCGAACGTCTCGAACAGGCCGCGGTCGCCGCCGAGACTTTCGCCGGCTTCGGCTATCAAGCGATCGGGCTCGATCACTTCGCCCTGCCGGACGATGAACTCAGCATGGCCGCGCGCGAGGGCCGCCTGCACCGCAATTTCCAAGGCTACACCACCGACGATGCCGACGCGCTGATCGGGGTCGGCGCCTCTTCGATCGGCAAGCTGCCGCAGGGCTTCATTCAGAATGCGCCGGACACGGCCGGCTATGCCCGCAACATCGCCGCGGGACGGTTCGCCACGGTCAAGGGTCTGGCGTTGACCGACGACGACCGGCTGCGCGCTTCGATCATCGAGCGGCTGATGTGCGATCTCGTCCTCGACCTCGACCGCTTCGGCGGCGTGGCGGCGTTTGCCCGCGAGTATGAGGAATTGCAGAGTCTCGCCCGGCAGGGCCTGGTCACCATTGACGGCGCCCGCATCGCGGTCACCGCCGCGGGACGGCCCTATGTCCGCATCGCCGCCGCCGCGTTCGACACCTATCTGGCGGCGGCGCAGAAACGGCACTCGGTCGCCGTCTGATCCGGCCGCCGGAAACAGGCGCCAGACAAACGGCCAAGCGCCCTAAATGATCTTCTTCGGCTGAGGCGCGGCGGCCTGCGGGCAAGACTCGAGCGGCTCGCCGGTCGCCTCACAGATCGGCGCCTCATCGCAGCGTTCGCAATTGGCAGCCATCCACACCAGCAGCGACCGTTCGTGCGGCCATGCCGCAGGGCTCACGGCCGGCGGCGGCACCGTAGTTGAGCCGCTCGCACCTTCCATATGGATCATCGAATTGACCTTTGCGCCCGATTCGTTATTCGGCATGCCGGTAAAATAGCCGCTGCGCACAAGCCTGCATTGATCGAGCGCAATGGATCGGAACACCGCCTGGGGAGTCGTGGCCGATGTTAACGATAGAATAATCGGTGTTTACTTCACCAACTCCCGCATCGCGCGGTCGAGACCGTCGAGCGTCAGCGGATACATCCGTCCGCCCATGAGCTGACGCATCATGCCGATCGAATGGGTGTAATCCCACTCGCGCTCCGGTACGGGATTGAGCCAGACGGCGGATGGATAATTGCGCAGCATGCGATCCATCCAGACGACGCCGGCTTCCTCGTTGTAATGCTCGACGGAGCCGCCAGCCGCCGTGATCTCGTAAGGCGACATCGAGGCGTCACCGACGAAGATCGCCTTGTAGTCGTGCGGATAGGTGTGCAGCACATCGAAGGTCGGCGTCGCCGCCTGAAAGCGGCGCTGGTTTTCCTTCCACACTTTCTCATACAGGCAATTGTGGAAGTAGAAATGCTCCATGTGCTTGAACTCGGTGCGCGCCGCCGAGAACAGTTCTTCTGTCGCCTTGATGTGCCAGTCCATCGAGCCGCCGATGTCGAAGAACAGCAGCACCTTCACCGCATTGTGCCGCTCGGGCCGCATGTGGATATCGAGATAGCCCTTGTGCGCGGTGCCCTGGATGGTGCCGTCGAGATCGAGCTCCTCGGCGACGCCGGTGCGCGCGAACTTGCGCAGGCGGCGCAGCGCCACCTTGATGTTGCGGGTGCCGAGTTCGACCTGGTCGTCGAGATCCTTGAACTCGCGCTTGTCCCACACCTTGACGGCGCGGCGATGCGTCGACTCGCCGCCGATGCGGATGCCTTCCGGATTATAGCCGCCGTTGCCGAACGGCGACGTGCCGCCGGTGCCGATCCATTTTGAGCCGCCCTGGTGACGGCCCTTCTGCTCGGCGAGGCGCTGCTTCAGCGTCTCGAGCAATTTGTCGAGCCCGCCGAGCGCCTGGATCTGCTTCTTCTCTTCTTCGGTGAGAAATTTGTCGGCGAGCTTCTTGAGCCACTCGGCCGGAATGTCGGCCTCGAGCGGCGCATCGCTCATGAATTCGAGGCCCTTGAAGGTATGGCCGAACACCCGGTCGAACTTGTCGAGGTTGCGCTCGTCCTTCACCAGCGCGGCGCGCGCCAGGTAATAGAAGTCATCGACCCGGCGCGAGGCAAGGTCCGCGTCCAACGCCTCCATCAGCGTCAGGTACTCGCGCAGGGTCACCGGCACGCCGGCGGCCTTCAGGTCGTTGAAGAAACCGATGAACATGGGTCGAGATTTCCCGCTCTACCCGGCCCGCGTCAAGCCGGACGGCCGGCTTTAAGCCGTCATCGGGCCTTGACCCGGCCACATCTCTCCGGGATGACTGGAACCGATTTGCGGAAGCCCCGGATTGACCGGCCTTCCCGTTTGCCGGAATGCGACAAGATGACGATCACCCGCACCCAGGCGCAATGGGCGCTTGCTGTTGCGCTCTCGACCCTGCTTCTGGTCGCCCCGGCGCTCTGGAACGGCTTTCCGCTGCTCGAATACGACACCGGCGGCTTTCTCGCCCGCTGGTATGAGGGCACGCTGCTCATCAACCGTCCGCTGATCTACGGCCTGCTGCTGATGATCAATGTGCCGCTGGCCTTTTGGCCTGTACTGGTCATCCAGTCCTGGTTGACCATCTGGATCGTGGCACTGGTGCTGCGCACCCACGGTTATCCGGATCGACCGATGCTGCTGCTCGGCCTCGTCAGCGCCTTGTCGGTGCTGACCACCCTGCCCTGGATCACCGCGATCCTGCTCACCGACATCTATTGCGGCCTGGCGATCCTGTCCTTCTATATGCTGCTGACGCGAGCGGAATTGCTGACGCGCGGCGAGCGCATCGGCCTCATCGCGCTCATCGCCTGCGCGGTCGCCAGCCACAGCGCGACCCTGGCGGTCATGATCCTATTGTCGGCCGCATCGCTGGTTCTCACCTTGATCGATCGCAAGCGGCTGCCGCGCCTGCGCGTCGCGCAAGGCGTGATGGCGATCGTGCTCGGCGCCGTCATCGTACTCGGCACCAATTTCATCCTGGTGAAGCGGATCGCATGGACGCCGGGCGGCTTCTCCATGTATTTCGGCCGCATGCTGCAGGCCGGGATCGTGCCGAAATATCTCGCCAAACATTGCCCCGATCCGACCATCAAGCTCTGCGCCATCAAGGACCGGCTGCCGGACAACGCCGACGACTGGTTCTGGGCGGACAAGGATTTCGACAAGCTCGGCCGCTTCGCCGGCATGAGCGCCGAGATGGAACGCGTGGCGCTCGGCAGCGTCGCCGAATTCCCGCTCGACGTCATCAAGACGACGATCGAAGCGACCGCCGAGCAGCTCGTCGCCGTGCGCACCGGCGAAGGCGTCGTCAACTGGATCTGGCACACTTACTTCATCGTCAAGGACTGGGCGCCGCAGTTGCAGCCGACGATGTGGGCGGCCAGGCAGCAGAAGGGCGAGATCTCGTTCACCGCGATCAACGCCGTGCATTATCCGGTCGCGCTCATCTCCATGGCGCTGTTGCCGTTCATCGTGATCATGGGCTGGACCGGGCGGTTGCCGCGCGAGTTCGGCGATCTCGCACTCGTCTGTATCCTCGCCTTGCTCGCCAACGCCTTCGTCTGCGGCGGTCTGGCCAATCCGCATGACCGCTACGGTGCGCGCATTGTCTGGCTTGCGGTATTCACCGCGGGCCTGGCGCTGGTACGCCTCTACGAACAGCGCGGCGCCGCCAGCGCGGCCCCGGCCCGCGACATTCTGGCCACCTGACCTTTCCCGGCGTGAACCAATTCGTTCGGCCGGCGTTCATACGCCGGCCCGTAGTTTGCATGCCGTCGTCCGCGAGCAGCCGGTTGCGTTTTATCAATTTCCCGGCCTTCGGACACCGGCAGGCTCCGGTAGGACGGTCCAGTGGGGTTCAACATGACGAACATCGAGGTCGTTGGGCGCCGACCGCTTGCCGGCAGGCGGTTGTCCGATCCCAGCGGCGCTGTGGTTGCCTGGATCGCGGCGGCGGCGGTCATGATCGCCCTGATGCTCGTTCCCGCGGTCTGGAACGGTTTTCCACTGATCTTCCCGGACACCGGCGGCTACTTCACCGCGCCGATGGTGCGCGAACTCGCCAATGGCCGCTCGGCGCTCTACGGCCTGTTTCTCAATGCCGGCATTCCATATGCGTTCTGGCCCTGCGTCGTCGCGCAAGCCGCGCTGATGACCTGGCTGTTCGCAGTGACCTTGCGCGTCAATGGCCTTGGCGGCCGGCCGTGGCTGACGCTCGGCATCGTCGTGCTCTTGTGCCTCGCCACCAGCCTGCCCTGGTTCGCCGGGCAATTGATGCCGGACATCCTGTTCCCCGCCATGGCTTTGTCGCTCTATTTGCTCGCTTATGGCGATGCGCAACTCGCGAAATGGGAGCGCTGGTTTCTCGCCGCCGTCGTCGCTTTCGCGATGGCGAGCCACATGGCCGCCGCCGGAATGGCCGTTGCCGTTGTCGTGGCGCTGGCCCTGACGCAGATAACGAAGCTGGCGCTGCCGCGTGCGCGCCTTGCTTTTGCCGCCGGCGCGGTCGCCGGCGGCATTCTGTTGTGTCCGGTATCGAACTTGATCCTCACCGGCCAGTTCGCCTTCACGCCGGGCGGCTCCAGCTTCCTGTTCGGCCGTCTCGTCGAGGACGGCATCATCAACCGCTACCTTGCCGACCACTGTCCGGACGACACCGTTCAGCTCTGCCAATATAAAGGCGAGATCCAGGAGGACGCGGATTCGTGGCTGTGGTGGGGCGGCTCGCCGCTCTACAAGTTGGGCGGCTGGGAAGCCTACGAACCCGAAGCCAAACGCATCATCGCGGCCACACTTCACGAGTATCCGCTGAAGCACGCCACCACGGCGATCAATGCCGCGATCTCGCAGTTCTTCACCTTCGAGACCGAAATCGGCGTCGACGACAATCAGCCGACCTTGTGGGCTTTCGAGCAGTTCATTCCGAGACTCTATCCGGCGTTGCTGGCGGCGCGGCAGCAGGCCGAGCGCTTCGATGTCTCGCCGGTGAACACCCTGCACCGGCCAGTGGCCTATCTGTCGCTGGCGGCATTGGCGCTCGCCCTGATCTTCCAGCGCCGCCTCGGCCTCCCCCCCGAAGCGCGCGCGCTCGGATTGCTATTATTCGCCGCGCTCGCCGCCAATGCCGTCATCTGCGGCGTGTTCTCGCATCCGGTCGACCGCTACCAGAGCCGGCTCGTGATGCTGGCGCCGTTCGTCGTCGCCATTATCGTGGCGCGGCGCGCCATCCACAACCCGCAAGCAAGTTGACACGGACATGATATAAGCCTCGTCATTTGGGGGCTTTTCCATGCCGGTTTTTCGACTCGCATTCATCGCGATACTGACGGCGCTCTTCATCGCGCCGGCCACGGCACAGGATTACATCCGCGAAGAACTGCGGGTACCAATGGACGGCACCGGCGGCAAGGGTCTCGAAACGCTGCTGATCCGGCCGGCCGAGACCGGACGGTATCCGCTCGTCATCATCAGCCACGGTTCGCCGCGCAAGGCTGAAGAGCGACCGAAGATGACTCCGGCGGCCTTTTACAACGTCGCGCTTGAGTTTGCCCGGCGCGGTTTCGCGGTCGCCATCGTCATGCGGCGCGGCTACGGCGATTCCGGCACCGATCTGGCCGAACGCTCGGGTTCATGTGACAATCCGAATTACATCAGGTCAGGCCGCATCGGCGCGGCCGACATCAAGGCCGCTATCGTCGCGCTCGGCAAACGGTCCGATGTCGATCCGGCGCGCGTCATCGCCGTCGGTCAGTCGGCCGGCGGCCTTGCCTCGGTCGCACTCGCCGCCGACCCGCCGCCCGGCCTGGTTGCGGTCATCAGTTTCGCGGGTGGCCGCGGCTCGCGTGCCGATTTCGATGTCTGCAAGGAAGAGCGGCTGATCGCGGCCTTCGGCGCCTTTGGCAAGACGTCGCGGCTGCCGATGCTGTGGGTCTATACCGCGAACGATCATTTCTTCGAGCCGAAGCTGGCCGAGAAACTCCATGACGCGTTCAAGGCGGGTGGCGGCCGCGTTCAATTCATCCGCGCACCGGCCTACGGCAAGGATGGTCACCTGTTATTCTCGGTCGGCGGCATTCCGCAGTGGACTTCTTACGTCGACGGTTTTCTGGCCGACAACAATCTGACCCAGCGCGCGTCACTTGCGCCGCTGCCACCGCTGCCGGCCCTGACGCCGCCGCCGCAGCTCGGCGCGCACGGCCGCGAGTCCTTCGATCGCTATCGGTTGGCGCTGGGGTCCAAGGCCTTCGCGGTGTCGAGCGATGGCTATTTCGGCTGGCAATCCGGCCGCCGCAGCACAGAAGATGCGCGGCAAGGCGCGCTGAAACTCTGCGAAGACAAAAAAAGGCAATGCCGTGTCGTCTTCGTCGATGACGCACCAGTTCCTTAGCCGCGGGGCGTCCTGATGTGCTCCGGCCGCACGCCGTTGCCGATGAGATAGGCCGGCACGCGGCGCAGCAGCGGAAAGCGGTCGAGCACCTTGACCGGCCAGGGCGGCGCGATGCGCCCTTCGCTCGCCAGCACCCGCTTGAGCACGCGGTTATGCACGAATATCTGGATGCGCTGGATCACGCGCATCGGAAACGAGCGCCGCGCCTCGACGGCGGCGAGCACGTCGGCGGTGATGCTCCGGTCCTTGAGGGGCTGCGCCAGGATGTTGGCCGCCGCCACCGCGTCCTGGATGGCGAGATTGACGCCGACACCGCCGACAGGCGACATCGCATGGGCGGCATCGCCGATGCAGATGAGGCCCGGCCGGTGCCACGTCTTGAGGCGATCGACCGCCACGGTAAGCAGCTTGATCTTGTCCCAGCCGTCGAGCTCGCCGATGCGATCGTCGAGGAACGGCGACATCGCCAGCACCTTGGCGCGGAACGCCGGCAAACCATCGCGTTTCTCCGCGTCGATGCCGCCCTTCGGGATGACATAGGCGCACTGCCAGTAGTCGCGGCGGTTGAGCATGATCATCATGCGGCCGGCCTCGATATGGCCGAAGGTTTCCGGCGTGTCGCTCTCGCGCCGCGACATGCGGAACCACAGGACGTCGATCGGCGCGCCGAGATCCTCGACCTCGAGGCGGGCGCGCTCGCGCACCGTCGAATGGCGGCCGTCGCAGCCGACGACGAGATCGGCGCGGATGTCGAGCATGCCGTCCGGCGTCGTCGCGCGAACGCCGGCGACGCGCCCGCTCTCCTCGATCAGATCGGTGGCCTCGGCCTGCATGCGTAGATCGAAGTTTGAAAACTGCCGGCCTTGCTTCGCCAGGAAATCAAGGAAGTCCCATTGCGGCATCAGCGCAATGAACTTGCAGCGCGTTGGCAGATGCGTGAAGTCGGCGACCTTGACGTGCGCTTCGCCGATCTGCGCGGTCAGTTCGCGAACCTCGTCGTGCGGCACTTTGAGGAATTCGTCGAGCAGTCCGAGTTCGTGCATCAACTGCAGCGTCGAGGGATGGATGGTGTCGCCGCGGAAATCGCGGAAGAAGTCCGCGTGCTTCTCCAGCACCGTGACCTTGACGCCGGCGCGCGCCAGGAGAAAGCCAAGCATGATGCCGGCCGGGCCGCCGCCGGCGATACAACAGGTAGTCTCGATGCTTTGATCGGCCATGATTGGCCCCGCCGTCGATGAACGAGCCGCCGCGCCGAAAGTGACTACGCCTGCTTCTCCGGCGTGCGCACTACGAGACCGTCGAGCGCGTCGCTCACCTTGATCTGGCACGACAGCCGCGAGTTCGGCCGCACGTCGTAGCCAAAGTCGAGCATGTCCTCTTCCATCGGCGACGGCTCGCCGACCGTCGCGCGCCAGGCCTCTTCCACATAGACGTGGCAGGTCGCGCAGGCGCAGGCGCCGCCACACTCGGCTTCGATGCCGGGAATGTTGTTGCGCAGCGCCGTTTCCATCACGGTTGCGCCGTTCTCGGCGTCGACGGTGCGCGCGGTGCCGCTGAAATCGATGAACGTGATCTTGGGCATACGGAAAAGGCCGGATTTGTGTGGGGAACAGCGCCGGAACCGGCGCGCGGCCTCTATATAATCATTCGGCGGCCAATGCCAGCAATCAGGCTTTCGATCAGGTGTGGCGCAACAGGTCGGCGATCAGCGCGCGGGCCTGGGTCACCGCCTCGGCGAGACGGTCCACCGCGGCCGAGCACTCCTCGGCCGTGCCACGCGCGGCACGCTCGGTCGCTTCCGCCGCCCGCGCCACCGCGCCGGCGCCGATACCGGCGGCCGAACCCTTCAGCGCGTGGGCGAGTGCAAGAACACCGTTGCCGTCGGCCTTGCGCATGCGGCCGACCAGCAATTCGGCCTGACGGTCAAACAGGGCGAGCACTTCCTGCTCCAGATTGCGGTTGCCGAGCGTCATCCGCGCCAGATGGGTCCGGTCGAGGACCGCTTCATTGACCTGTACCGCGCTGTCCATGCCGCAATCCCCCTCGCTCGCTATGGAGCTCCAAGTTTGCCGACACCGTCCCAACGACCGGTAAATTCCGGTGGCGCTCCGGTTTATGACCGCGGGACAACTTAGCCGCCGTGGTTAAGGCCGGCGTAACTCTGCCCGGCATTCGGCCACCACCCGTCACAGAGCCGCCGTAAAGTCGGCCTCAGGTCGCCAAGGGGGCGGCTATCCAAATTTCCTTGATCGCGCCGCACCTTGGGCCTTACCAACGGGCCCGGCAGAGCGCCGTGGTTAAGGCCCGTTAACGATGATTAAAACATCCTTACCGGCGCGGTTTCTTTCGTTCTGCCAATACGATACGATGAAATGCTGGCGGACAGGTGGAACCTCGCGAAAACCTGGCCGCGCATGACATCTGAGGCCCCGGCGCCGAAAGCATGGCGTCGGGCACTTGAGCTTTGGCCCTGCCCGGCAGGGCGCAAGTCCGACTTTCAGTCCGCGTAACGACGAGGCGTACCCAATGGCGAACAACCCGCAGCAGTCCAAGAACGCAACGGACCAAGCGATGGCCGCGCTCGAGGATGCGCTCAACGTCCATATCGCCTCGCCGCGTACGGAACCGCGCCTCGAGCCCGGCGCGCCGCAGGACAAGACCGACACCTTCGAATTCGACCCCGGCCCGGCCGCCGACCTTTTCCGCGACCCGGAACCGGCGCCGCGCGACGGCAGCGCCGCACGCGAGACCGAAGCGCCCTCGCAGTGGCTCAACGCCGACGGCTCGCCGCGCCTGCCCGCCAATGACGACCGCGCCAGCATGGGCGTCGTGCTGCAGGGCCTGCGCCGCCGCCGCGCCCGCGCGCCTTACGCCATCGCCACGGTCGTCTCGATCGCCTGGGCGGTCGGCGCCGCGGCGCTCGCATTCCTGTCGCGCGGCGAACTCGCCAACCTGCTCTCCAGCACCAACATGGCCATCGCCACGATCGCCGGCATCGTCGCCGCGGTCGTCGTGCCGGTGATCTTCTTCTACGTCCTCGCCCACCTGTTCAGCCGCTCGCAGGATCTGCGCCTCGTCGCCGAGTCGATGGCCGAGGTCGCCATGCGCTTGTCGCAACCGGAGACCGCCGCGCGCGAGCAGATCGTTTCGGTCGGCCAGGCCATCCGCCGCGAAGTCACGGCCATGGGCGACGGCGTCGAACGCGCGCTCGCCCGCGCCGCCGAGCTCGAGGCGCTGGTGCATAACGAAGTGTCGGCGCTGGAGCGCGCCTATAACGACAACGAAGTGCGCATTCGCGATCTCTTGTCCGAACTGTCCAACCAGCGCGACACGCTGGTCAGCCAGGCCGACCAGGTGCGCAAGGCGATCGGCGCAGTGCATCTCGACCTGTCGCACGACATCACCTCGGTCGGCGATCTGGTCGCCGAGAAGGTCAACGAAGTGGCGCAGCGCGTCACGCGCTCGCTCACCGAGAAGGGCGAGCACATCACGCTGGCGCTCGGCCATGCCGGCGACTCGATGATCGACGCGCTCGGCGAGCGCGGCTCGACCTTGCTCGAGCGCCTGGAAACCACCAGCGACCGCGCCACCACGGCAATCGCCTCGGCGAGCGACCGTCTCGCCGACAGCCTCAATTTCAAAACCGACCACATCCACGACGAGTTCTCGGATATGGCGGCGCGCCTGCAGCAGATGATGACCACCCGGCTCGACCAGGTGGCGCAGGGCTTCGCGCAGAAGACCACCGGCACCATCGACGCGATGGCGTCGCGCTCGCAGCAGTTCACCGATACGCTGTCGCAGACCAGCGCCCAGATCGTGACGCAGCTGTCGCGCCGCACCGACGAGATCGCCGATCGTCTGCACGCCAACAGCAGTTCGCTGATCGAGAATATCGGCAATCGCGGCAACGAAATCGTCGCCCTCATCGAACAGACCGGCACCCACACCAACGAGACTTTGGCGGCGCGCAGCCAGTCGGTCGCCGACACGTTCCGCCGCAACGCCGACCTCCTCGCCGCGAGCCTCGACAATCGCAACGAACAGACCGATGCGATGCTGGCGGAGCGCCTCAAGGCTTTCGAGCAGGTGTTCGAACTCAAGGGCACCGCGCTGTCGGAGAAGATCGAGCGCGATTCGGCGACGCTCGGCACCCTCATCACCCGTCACGTCACGGAGTTCGACCACAACATCAAGACGTACGGCGGCGCTCTGATCGAGCGTCTCGGCGAACGCACCCAGGATGTCGCCGACGCCATGCGCGCCTATCTCGACTCGTTCGATGAACGCGTCACCGGCCGCGCCGACGCGCTCTCGACCACGCTCGACAAACGCCTGGTCCAGTTCGAGGACCTGCTTGGCGCCCGCGTCAGCGATATGGCCAACACCCTCACCGACGGCGGCAACGAGATCATCGGGGCGCTCGACAAGCGCATCACCGATGTCACCGGCGTCATCACGCTTCGTGGCACCGAAGTCGCCAACGCCATCACCGTCAAGATCGACGAGATGGACAAGACCCTCGGCGCCCGCGCCATCGAAGTCGCCGACACGCTCGACGGCCGCATCGAGCGCTTCGAGGACCTGCTGGTCAACCGCACGGTTACCGTCACCGATCAGATCGAAAACCGAACGAAGTCCGCGGCCGACGCTCTCAATGCCCGGCTCGAGGAACTGTCGAGCGCGATCAAGACCAACACGTCGGATGCCGAGAACGCCCTCACCGCGCTCGCTTCCTCCACCACCGAGCAGATCCGCCACAGCGCCTCGAGCGCCGAGCGCAGCCTGATCAACGCCAGCGACGAGATCGCCCGCAATATCGTGGCCCGCGCCGAAGAGATCGCCGAGACGGTCAGCAAGCGCACCAACGAGATGACCGAGGTGCTGTCGGATCGCAGCGGCGGCGTGCTGCACGCGATCACCGAAAAGGGCCAGCAGTTCGCGGCCGATGTCAGCAAGGCGACCGAACAGGCGATCGCCGAATTCGACGTCAAGGGCGTCGCCTTCAGCCGCGCCGTGCTGGACAACAGCACCGAGATCACCCGCATGATCAACACCGCGGGCGAACTCGCGGCCAACACCGTGACCCGCACGCTCAACGACCTGCAGGACACCGCGACCAAGGCGATCGAGCGCTCGCGCGCGACCGCGACCTCGACCGTCAGCGAGATGCTCGAAGCCCACAAGATGGTGAGCGACGACACCACCGCGCTGTTCGAGCGCCTGCGCGAAGCCAATATCATGCTGCAGGAAGTGCTGTCCGGCTCGCACGAGAACATGAGCGCGCTGGAAAACACGCTGATGCTGCGCGTGTCGGAATTCGTCACCGCGATGACCGAGGTCAACGGCACGACCAACGAAGCGACCAACCGCGTCGAGACCACGATCGTCAACTTCCGCGAACTGACCGCGCATGCGCTCAACGACCTGAGCCAGCTCGCCACCCAGTTCGACGAGCACGGCCGCGATCTCGCCAAGGCCGCCGAGCTCATCACCTCGAGCAACCGCAAGACCGAGGAGCACGTCGCTCAGGGACGCACTCAGATCGACTCTCTGGTCGCCACGCTCGACATCCGCACCGACGATATCGAACAGCGGCTCAAGCGCTTCGCCAGCCTGCTCGATGAATCGCTCGAGGCCGCCTCGGCCCGCGCCCGCGAGGTCGCGCGCCTGGTGTCGGATTCGAGCGCCGACGGCACCCGCGCCATCACCGAACAGTACGCGCTGGTGCGCGAGACGGCCGAGGACGAGCGCCGCCGCACGGTCGAGACCATGAACCAGGTCTACGCGCAGACCACCTCGGAGACCGAGGGCATCTTCCAGGACGCGCAGCAGCGTTTCGCCGAAGCCGCCAAGGGCATGCGCCGGATGTACGAGCAGTCGTCCGACGAAACCCAGGCCGTGTTCCGCGAGGCCACCGAACGCTTCGCCGAGACCGTCCAGGACATGAAGCAGATGGCCGCCGAGATGCAGCGCGAACTCGAAGCGACGCGCAGCGAACTGCGCCGCGGCGTGTTCGAACTGCCGCAGGAGACCGCCGAGAACGCCGCGCAGATGCGCCGCGCCATCGTCGATCAGATCGAGGCGCTGGCCGAGCTGAACCGCATCGTCGCCCGCCACGGCCGCAATCTCGACGCCGTCGAGCCGATGCAGCGCCGTTCGCGCGAGGAGCCGGCGCTGGCCGTGATCGGCGGCCGCGAAGGGCCGTCGCGCCCCGAGCCGGCGCCGCGTCCTGCGCCGCCGCGCCCGGAGAGCTTCGCCCAGCCGTCGACGCGCCGCGTTGAACCGCCGGCGCCGCCCGCGGCTCCGGCGCAGCCGGCGGCCGGCGGCAATCGCGGCTGGCTCAGCGATCTGCTGACCCGCGCCTCGCGCGAGGATGGCGATCAGCCGGTGCAGCCGTCGCGCGACTACAATCGTGAGCAGCCGCGTGACACAGGTCGCGACTCGGGCCGCGATCGCGATGCCGGTCGCGGCGAGGACCGCACCGCGCGGCATTCGATCGAGTCGCTCGACAGTCTCTCGGTCGACATCGCACGCATGATCGATCACGAAGCCGCCGCCGACCTGTGGGACCGCTACAAGCGCGGCGAGCGCAACGTGTTCACCCGCCGGCTCTACACGCTGCAGGGCCAGCAGGCCTTCGACGAGATCCGCCGCAAGTACCGTTCGGACCGCGAGTTCAAGCAGACGGTCGATCGCTACATCGGCGAGTTCGAACGGCTGCTCGATGAAGTCTCGCGCGACGACCGCGGCCAGGTGGTGGCGCGCACTTACCTCACCTCGGAAACCGGCAAGGTCTACACCATGCTGGCGCACGCGGCCGGGCGCTTCGACAACGCGTAACGGCCGTAGGTGCCGCGAATAAAAAAACGGGCGCCCTCACCGGCGCCCGTTCTTGTTTGGCCTCACCTCTCCCATAGGGAGAGGTCAGAGAGCGCACCTTATCTCCTTGCCGGCGTCGGCAGTTGCTCTTTCTTCTTCTCGTCCGGCGGTGCGCCGCCCCAGATGATCCGGCTCGGATTCTCGTCGAAATTCTTCGCCGCCTTGTCGATGGTCGTGAGCGTGCGCGTGCCCGTCTTGGCCAGCCGGCCGATGTAGACGGTGAGCTCCGCGGTGCGCTTGTCGAGGTTGTCGGCCAGTGTCTTGATCGAGCGCGCCGCCTCGTTGATGTCGCCGCCCTTGCCGTCGGGGCCGCCGGTCAGGCCCTCGAGGCCCTTGGCGATATTGTCGATGCGTTCGGAGTTGCGACCGAGCGCGCCGCTGAACTTCTCGATATTCGCCAGCGTCTTGTCGATGTTCTGCGAGTTGCGCCCGAGCGCCCCGGTGAACTGCTCGATATTGGCCAGCGTCTTGTCGATGTTGTCCGAGTTGCGCGACAGCGATTCCGTGAATTTCTGGATGTTCTCGAGCGCGGCGTGGAACGCGGTCTGGTTCTGCGTGATGAATTCGTCGAGCTTGCGCATGACGTCGCGCGCGGCCTGGGTGACGTCCTGCGTCGCGCCCGGCGGCGCCACCATGAGCGGCGGCGTTTCGCCCGGGCCGGCGCCGGCGACGACCTTGGCCGACGGGTTGCCGCCGATCAGCGACACCGAGGCGATGCCGGTCAGGCCCTGGAATTCCAGACCGATCGAGGTGTCGTCACGGACGGTCACGGATTTGTCGACCGAGAGAGTCGCGACCACCTGTTTCGGTTTCGACGGATCGAGCCGCAGGCCGGTCACCTCACCGACGCGGATGCCGTTGAACAGCACGGTGGCGCCGGTGCGCAGGCCCGATACCGAACCGTCGAAGACAACGCGGTAGAACAGGCGCTCGCCGCTGCCGCCGATGTTCTGGAACCAGTAGATGAAGCCGAACACACCGGCGATCACCGCCAGCGTGAACACTCCGATCAGGATGTAGTTCGCTCTCGTTTCCATCAACGGGCTCCAGTTCAGCCGCCGCTTGCCGGCCGCGCCGCCTCGCGGGCGCCGATCGCGGCCCGCGCGCGCTTGCCTCGGAAGTATTCTTTCATCCACGGATGCTCGGATTTGAGCATGGTTTCCATGGTTCCGGCGGCAATCACCTTGCCGCCGAACAGCACCGCGATGCGGTCGCAAACCGTGCTCAGACTGTCGAGGTCATGGGTTACCATGTAAACGGTAAGCCCCAAAGTACGTTGCAATGTGGCGATCAGGGCGTCGAAGTCGCCGGCGCCGATCGGATCGAGGCCCGAGGTCGGCTCGTCGAGAAATACAATTTCGGGGTCCAGCGCCAGCGCCCGCGCCAGTGCGACACGCTTGGTCATGCCGCCGGAAAGTTCCGACGGGTATTTGCCGCACACCGAAGCGTCGAGGCCGACCATTTCCAGCTTGGCCACCGCCAGTTCGTCCATCAGGCGCTGCGGCAGATTGAGATTCTCGCGCACCGTGAACTGCAGGTTCTCCATCACCGTCAGCGACGAGAACAGCGCGCCCTGCTGGAACAGCACGCCCCAGCGCCGTTCGATCGCGCGGCGCTCGTCATCGCGGAGCTGGTCGAGGTCGTTGCCGAACACCTTGATGCTGCCGGCGCGCTTCCTGATAAGGCCGATGATGGTGCGCATCAGCACCGACTTGCCGGCGCCGGAACCGCCGACGAAGCCGAGGATCTCGCCGCGATAGACGTCGAGATCGGCGCCCTTGAGCACCAGACGGTCGCCGAACCCGACTTCGACACCGCGCGCCTCGATCACAACTTCCCTGCCGCCGTTCGTCGCTGTTGCCATCGCTCACATCCCGATCGAGGCAAAGAAGATGGCGAACAGGCCATCCATGACGATGACGAGAAAGATCGATTCCACCACCGACGCCGTGGTCTGACGGCCGAGCGATTCGGCCGAGCCCTTCACCGCCATGCCCTCGACGCAGGACACGACGCCGATCACCAGCGCCATGAACGGCGCCTTGATCATGCCGACCTGGAAGGTGTTGAGCGCGATCGACTCCTTGAGGCGCGACAGGAAGATGTCGGGCGCGATGCCGCCGTAAAGCCAGCACACCAGGCCGCCGCCATAGAGCGCCGCCATCGAGCCGATGAAGGTGAGGATCGGCACGCCGATGATCAGCGCCAGGATGCGCGGCAGCACCAGAACCTCGATCGGGTCGAAGCCCATGGTCTGCAATGCGTCGATCTCTTCGCGCATCTTCATCGAGCCGAGTTCGGCGGTGTAGGCCGAGCCGGAGCGGCCCGCGACCATGATGCAGACGATCAGCACGCCGAGTTCGCGCAGCACCAGGATGCCAACCATGTCGACGACATAGACGTCGGCGCCGAACTTGCGGAAATGGAACAGGCCCTGCTGGGCGATGATGCAGCCGATCAGGAAGGTAATGAGCAGGATGATCGGAACCGCGCGCCACGCCACCATGTCGAGCTGGTGCACCAGCGAGGTCATGCGGAAGGACAGCGGCCGCGTGACGACGCGCAACAGCGCCGACACCAGCGCGCCGAACATGTTGACGATGGCGATGAAGGAATGCCCGACCGCGACGATGTTCTCGCCGATCGAGGACAGGGCATAACTGATCGAGGTGGCGCCGCGGCGGCGGTCGAGTTCGTCGAGCTTGACCGCATGCATCTCGTCGATGAGGCCGCGGTAGTCCTCCTTGAGGCCGGTGACCTCGACCTTGCCGCCATGGGTCTCGAAGGCGCGCACCAGGCGCTCCAGCAGCCAGGCGCCGAAGGTGTCGAGGCGCTCGACCGGCGCCATGTCGATGGTCACCGCGGTCACGGCGGGATGGGCCTGGCGCAGCCGGTCGATTTGCGCCTCAAGCGGCCGCGCATTGACCGAGGTCCAGGCCCCGGCGCCGGTCAGCGCCAGCCGGTTGCCTTGCAGGTTTTCGCGCAGGAATTGACCGTTCTTCACCGCAACGCTCCAGCCCCCAAGATAACGGAGATAAGGGCGATTCTCCCCCGCGGCCAGTCTCCCGGCACCGATTTAGGGGCCTCGCGGGTTTGACCGCGGCCCCGCCGCCCGGATATCCCCACCTCCGTCCCATGAAGGACGCCGATCCGAAAGGTCACCGCCTTGGCCGCCTCGCGCCCGCTGCCCCTTCGACTCACCGTTACGATCGACCGTTTTCCTATTGCCGGCTCGTTCGCCATCAGCCGCGGCGCCAAGACAGAAGCCGTGGTCGTGGTGGCGGCCGTCGATGACGGCACGGTGACAGGCCGCGGCGAGTGCGTGCCCTATGCCCGCTACGGCGAGAGCGTCGAGAGCGTCACCGCCGCGATCGAGGCGATGCGCGGCCCGATCGGCGCCGGGCTCGACCGGCTCGCTCTGCAAAGCGCGATGCCGGCCGGCGCGGCGCGCAACGCGCTCGACTGCGCCTTCTGGGATCTCGAGGCCAAAAGCAGCGGCCGCCGCGTTTGGCAGCTCGCCGGGCTGACACGGCCGGAACCGCTGACCACCGCCTTCACCATCTCGCTGGCCGATCCGGCCGCGATGGCCCAAGCCGCGGCGGCCGCAGCATCGCGTCCGCTCCTGAAAATCAAGCTCGGCGGCGAAGAAACAAACGGCGGCGATCCGGCGCGGATTGCCGCGGTGCGCGCCGCAGCGCCGAACGCCACGCTGGTGGTCGATGCCAACGAAGGCTGGCGCGAGGAGCATCTCGCCGCCAAGCTCGCGGCCTGCGCCGCGGCGGGCGTCGTGCTGGTCGAGCAGCCTCTGCCCGAAGGCCGCGACGACGCGCTGGCGCGTATCGCGCGGCCGATTCCGGTGTGCGCCGACGAGAGCGTTCACGACCGCGCTTCGCTTGCAGCCCTCGCCGGCAAATACGACGCGGTGAACATCAAGCTCGACAAGGCCGGCGGCCTGACCGAGGCGCTGGCGATGACGGAAGCGGCGACGCGCGCCGGTTTCACCATCATGGCCGGCTGCATGGTGGCGACGTCGCTCGCCATGGCGCCGGCGGTGCTGCTGGCGCAGCGCGCCCGCTTCACCGATCTCGATGGCCCGCTGCTTCTCGCCCGCGACCGCAGTCCCGGCCTCTCCTACAGCGGCAGCCGCGTCGATCCGCCCGATTCGGCGCTGTGGGGATAGGCGCGCGCCCGCTACGGGTAATAGCCGACGCCGCAGCCAAGCTCGCCGATCCGTCGCACGACGCTGACCTTCTTGACCGGCGTCGCATCCGCCGGCGGCGGCTTCCTGGCCATATAAGCGATCTCGGTCACCTGATCTTCGGGCTTCTGCGCGGCTTCGAAGATCGCATGCCCGCTGCCCGGGAATGTTCGTATGTCTTTGCCGGCCGTCTGCCCGGTGAGGACTATTCCATCCGAAACGCGGAAGCAGAACGGATAGATGCTGCCGTCCTTGAAGCCGTCCGCGCCCGCATTGAACATTTGCATCGCTGCATTCTGGTCGCGATGAACGGCGACCGCGACGCGATCGAGCATCGCTTTGGCTTTTTCCGCGTCACCGGGATCGGCGAACGCCGCCGACCATGTTGCCAGAGACAGCGCGGCTACGACGATACCCCGCACGGTGGAGCACTCCTCGGTTCACATTCCGGCGTGAGAATCTGAAACAAATGGCGACCCGACTCAAGCCGCCGGCGCTTGATAATAAATGCAGCGGAAGCGGAAGCGTCGCTCGCGCGAGCGAACAGAGGCTGACGGGCACAACGTTTTCCATGCGCGTCGCCAACGCTGACGCATCGCTGCCCGGCCGCGCCACACCGGTCCGCGCACCGCCCAAAAGCCATGTACCCGGCGAGAACAACCTTTGAGTTTGGTCAAGGCGGTCTCGCGCGTCACGGGCCATAAGACGTCCGGGGTCAGGGGACGCGTCGATGAAGTATTCGAGGATCGCCGAGCGACTGCTGGTTCATGCCCGGCTGTGCCGCGAGCTGGCGTCGGCGACGACCGACCCGGCCATGGCGCGTAAGCTATTAGAATTGGCCGAGGATTGCCTTCGCGGCGTCCACGAGGAGCGGCGCTCGGCCGCGGCCAATTGAGCCCGGCCGCCCTGCCTTGTTTCAAAATGGAACTCCGCTTCGGCTCAAATGCCTGATTTTGTTCACGAACTTCCCCCTGAATTTGGTTAACCAAACCTTTCCGTCGCCGTCCATTTCGGTCTAGAGTTGAGTCAATATCGCATGCCGGTGACGGGGACGGGGGATGTGGTTCAGGGGCACTCTGCTAGGTGCGATTGCCGTGGCGTCTTTAATGACGACGCCGGCTTCCGCGACCATGCGCATCGCTGAAGACCGCGGCGGCCAGATCGGTCATTACCTGCAAGCCTTCGCGGTCCTGCGCTCCTCCGGCGAAAACGTCATGATCGACGGCAACTGCCTGTCGGCCTGCACCCTCGTTCTCGGGCTCATTCCGCGGTCGCGCATTTGCGCGACGCCGCGCGCCCGCTTCGGCTTCCACGCCGCGTGGATGCCGGATTCGGAAGGCGCGCCGGTCACCAGCCAGCTCGGCACACAGGCGTTGTGGAACATTTATCCGAAGGACGTGCGCCGCTGGATCAACCGCAACGGCGGCCTGTCGCGCAAGATGATCTACATGCAAGGCTCCGCCATGCATGGCATCGTCAATGAATGCGGTGCCGCGCGGGCGGAAACCCGGCGCGCCGAGGCGACGACGCCGAGCCGGCATCGTGCCGAACGCCGCGCCGAGGCGCGTTACGATCGCCGCGCATCACGCCGTGCCGCCAGCCACACGACGCGCCGCGTGATCCGCTACAGCGCCATAAGCGCAGCCAACGATCGCCACTAGCGCCATCGCCGCATAGGCCTTGTCGCCGAAGGCGCCATAGAGCCAGCCGGATATTCCCGTGGCGAAAGCCGCGGTGACGCCGAGCACCACCGCCAGATAGCCTTGCGCGGTCGCCGCCTGCCCCGGCGGCGCGTGGCGATGCGTGAAGAACAGCGCACCGAGATAGGTCATACCGAAGCTCATGGCGTGCAGCAGCTGCAGCAGCGGCAACATCGCCACCGGCGGATCGAAGGCCATGACGGTCCAGCGCAGCACGGCGCCGGCGCCGCCGACGGTCAGCAGCATGCTCGGTGTCAGGAAGGCCGGCAGCCGCGTCGACAGCGCGAACAGGATGATCTCGGCGATCACGCCGAGCGCCCACAGGGCCGCGATCGCGGTGCCGTCGAGCCCGGCCTGGCGCCAGTCGAGTGCGGAGAAACCGTAATAGACGGCGTGGCTCGCTTGCGTCAGCCCCGCCGACACCGCGACGATGAGGAAGGCGCGGTCGCGCAGCAGCCGTTTCGGCGCGCGCGGCATTGCCGCCGGCTCCGCCTCGCCCGTCGATACCGCCGCCAGATTGACCGCCATCACCAGCGCGGCGGCGCTCGCCGCGACGATCAGCCAGATCAGATTGCGCGGCGACAGCATATCGGCGGCAAAGCCGGCGCCGAACAGGCCGACGATGAACGCGACCGAGCCCCACAGCCGCACGGGGCCATAGGCGCGGCCGCGCGCGCCGAGGCCGCGCAAGGTGTAGGCCTCGAGCAGCGGCATCACCGGCGTCGACGCGAACGATGTCAGCGCGTAGGCGCAGAGAATGGCGATGCTGCCCTCCACCGACGCGACCAGCGCATAACCGACGGCGGCGAGTGCGCTCAGCGTCACGATGGTGCCGCGCGGCGCGTCCCTGCGGTCAACGTGCGCCGTGACCAGCGGAATGGCGAAGAAGCGCACGACCTGCGGCGCCGCCAGGATGACGCCGATCAGCGCCGCGTCGATGCCCTTGGCCTCAAGCCACAGCGGAAAGAACGGCAGCACGATGCCGCTGAGGATGAACAGCGCCGCGTAGAACGCGGCGCTACGCGCCGCAAAACCGGTGTCGCTGGAGAACAGAGGCAGTTGACGCCGCAACGGCGTGAGCATTGGGCGGCTCGGGCTCCGGCACCACCTTGATTCCGCAGCGGAATTCAGCGGTGGCCAAGCACCGCGGATCGCTGGCCGAATCAGGTTGCATGATTGATAAACGGCCTCGTGGAAATTTCCTATGGCTAGCAGGGACTGGACGCCGCTCATGGCCCAAATTCCGGCCTCGATCTCGGCGAATGAGAACTCGGCGCTGCGACGCGACGCGTCGGCAACCAGCGTGGCCGAGGACGACTACCAGTCGTTCTGCCAGGCGCTCGGCGCCAGCGCGCGCGGCCGCGCCTTCCTGCAGGAATATGCCCGCCGCAATCGCCATGCCGATACCGAGGTCGTGCTCGAAGCCTTGAACCGCCTCGAGCAGACGGCGCGCACGCACAAGCCCGCCAACGATGCCGACCGCATCCGGCAGGATCTGCGCGCGCTGCTCGATACTTTGCGCACGGCGAAGCCGCAGACTGAGAACAGTCCGAGCGCCATCAAGGCGGCGACCTTGTCGGCGCTGATCGATTTCGCGCAGGCGCGGCTCGAAGCTTTGGTGACGATGCCGGACGACCTGCGCGCGCTCGAAGCGCTCGCCGCCGTGCCGGCACCGGAGCAGCCCGAACTGCCGATCCCGCAGCCTCTGGCCGCGTCGCCGGCGCCGGTCGTGCTGGTGCAGGCACCGCCCCGGGTCACGGAGGCGCCCGCCGCCGAGAAGCCCGCGCCGGCGAAAGGTCCCGCGGCCGCCCAGGCGCCCGAAGCGCTGGGCATTCCGAACGTCGAGTTCGATTACGAGGCGCAGTTCGCCGCGCGTCCCGCTGTTTCGCTGCTGAAAGAACCGGCGCCGATCGAAGCCGCCGCGGCGTGGAGCGAATTGTCGCCGCCGCCGGTCGCCGCACCGCAAGCCGAGGTGAAGACCGAGCTGAAGGCAGAGCCGGCACCGGAATTGCCCCCGCAACCGATGGCTCCGGTTGCGGCATCGCAGCCGAACGCTACGGTCGATACGAGGCCTGAAGCCAAGCTCGACATCAAACTCGAAGCCGCGCTCGAAACCGAGACTCAAGCCAACCCCGCATCCGCGCCGCAGAGCGCGCCCGAGCCGGGCCGGATCTTCAAGGCTGGCGAAGTCGAGACCTACGAATTGTGGCTCGACGACCTCACCGTCGAGGTGACGGAATCGATCGTTGCCGAGACCATAGCGCCGACTCCGGCGCCCGAACTGCCGCCGCCTGCCATGGCGACGTCCGCGGTTGCACCGTCATCCGCGGCGCCGACGGCGCTTGCCGCGCTGGTCGAGCAGTTGCAGCGGCCGACCCCGCCCGGCGCCGCGCCGGCCACGATCGGCAAGATCGAGGTTGCCGATCCGCTGGCGCCGATCCTGGCGCTCAGCGACGACGAGCGCCTCGCGCTGTTTACGTAAAAGCGGTGTCATCGTCCGCGAAAGCGGACGATCCAGTGCCCACTGGTCTTCGAGAGATTACCGGATGCGCCGCCTGCGCGGGGCATGACACGGGTTTTGTCAGCTCGCGATCAGCTTCGCATACATCTCGGGATCGACATTGCCGCCCGACAGGATGGCGACCACCGTCTTGCCGCGGATATCGACGATGCCATCGAGTTTGCCGGCGAGCAGCGAGGCAAGGCCGATGGCGCCGCCCGGCTCGACCACCAGCTTGAGTTCGCTGAACGCATAGCGCACGGCGGTCGCGACTTCGTCGTCGCTGGCCACGATGCCCTGCCCGATCAATTCCTTGTTGATCGGGAAGGTCCATTCGCCCGGCGTGTTGCTCATCAGCGCGTCGCAAATCGATCCGGTGACCTTCTCATTGGCGACGCGTTCGCCACGCACGAACGAGCGCAAGGTGTCGTCAAAGTCTTTCGGCTCGGCGGTGAACAGCCGCGCCGCCGCGGCGCGCGATTTGACGCCGAGCGACACGCCGGCGGCCAGACCGCCGCCCGACGCGCCGACAACGACGATGTCCGGCTTGAGGCCGAGCTTCTCGAGATCCTCGGCAATCTCGACGCCGATGGTGCCCTGCCCGGCGATGATCTGCGGATCGTCATAGGGCGGCACCAAAGTGGCGCCGCGCTCCCTGACGATGGCTTCGGCGATCGCCGCGCGGTCGGCGCCACCGGCGCGGTCGTAAGTGACGACTTCGGCGCCGAGCGCGCGGGTGCGGCTGAGCTTGGCCTTCGGCGCATCGTCCGGCATCACGATCGTCGCCGGCATGCCGAGCAACTTCGCAGCCGCGGCGACGCCCTGCGCATGGTTGCCCGACGAATAAGCGACGACGCCGGCGGCGCGGCGCTCGGCGGGAATTTGCGAAATGCGGTTATAGGCGCCGCGGAACTTGAACGAGCCGGTGCGCTGCAGGATTTCGGCCTTGAGGAATACGCGCGCGCCGAGCCGCTCGTCGAGCACCGGCGCGTTGATCAGCGGCGTGCGCACCGCGACGCCCTTGAGCCGCCCCACCGCGCGTTCGACATCGGCGGCGGTCGGCAGCAGTTTCTGGTCGATCAGGCCCATGCGCGGAGGCTACGCCCGCCCATCCCGGGCGGCAAGCGCGCCTTTGGCCTTGTGGATGCAGCGGGAACCGGCCGCTCAGGCCGCCGCGGCCCCGCGGTCGCGCCGGCGCCGCGGCTTTTGCGTCGCTTCTGTCACGTGTTTGACGAAAGTCCGGGCCGTCGCCTCCCAGGTCAAGCCGCGCGCGAAGTCGCGGCAGGCGGCGCGGTCGAGTTCCAGCGCGCCGAGACAGGCCTGTTTGAGATTTTCGTCGAGACGTCCAACGGGAGCGCCACCGATGACGTCGCGCGGCGCCGCCGCCGGAAAAGCCGCGACCGGCACGCCGCTCGCCAAAGCCTCGAGCAGTACCAGACCGAACGTATCGGTACGGCTCGGAAACACGAAGACGTCCGCCGCCGCGTAGATGTCCGCGAGCTCCACGCCATGCCTGGCGCCGGCGAACACCGCGTCCGGATACGCTTTCGCCAATTGCGCCCGCGCCGGGCCGTCGCCAACCACGAGCTTGGTGCCGGGCAGATCGAGCTTGAGGAATTCCTCGAGGTTCTTCTCCACCGCGATGCGGCCGACGGTGAGAAAGATCGGGCGCGGCAAATTCACGAATTCCGCGGCAAGCGACTTGCGCTCCGGATGAAACAGCGCCGCATCGACGCCGCGCTGCCAGAGCTTGACGTTACGGAAGCCGCGGCCTTCGAGCTCGCTCACCAAAGTCGGAGTCGCCGCCAGCACCGCGGCGCTTTGCGAATGGAAGCGGCGCAGCCACGCCCAGGTGAGATCGCCCGACCACTTGGGGGCCAATGTGACGCGCTCGGCGACATAGTCGGGGAAGCGTGTGTGAAAGCTGGTGGTGAAAGGCAGGGCGCGGCGGATGCAGACCCGGCGCATGGCGTGGCCGAGCGGCCCTTCGGTCGCGATATGGATGGCGTTCGGCTGGATCGCGTCGAGGCGGCGCTCCATGGCGCCCGGCCCGGTCAGCGCCAGCCGGATTTCCGGATAACTAGGCATCGGCACGGTGCGGAATTCGGCCGGGCTCAGCACCTCGACCGGCACGCCGAATTGGGTGGCTTCCTGTGTCACCTGACCGAGCGTGCGCACGACGCCGTTGACCTGCGGGTGCCAGGCGTCGGTGACGATGAGGATTTTCATTCCATCTCCGCTCATTCCCGCGGAAGCGGGAATCCAGTTCTTATGAATGAACAAAGATCATTGCGCCGCTCCTGGGTCCCCGCTTTCGCGGGGACGAGCGGGTGAAAGCCTCACGCCGCCTGCGCCTGCGCGGCGATCTCGAGCGGCGCGCGTTCGTGGCCGTCGTGGATCCAGGTGATGATCTCGAAGGTGCCGTCGGCGTTCTCGGCGACCGCCGTACAGCTTTCGACCCAGTCGCCGCAATTGATGTAGCGCAGGCCGAAATCGTCGTGCAACGCCGCGGTGTGGATGTGGCCGCAGATCACGCCCTCGACCTCGTGGCGCTTGGCCTCGCTCGCCAGCGCCTTCTCGAAGGCGCCGATGTAATTGACGGCGTTCTTCACCTTCATCTTCGCCCACTTCGACAGCGACCAGTACGGCGCGCCGAAGATGCGCCGCATGGCGTTGAACACGCGGTTGGCCTTGATGGCGAAGTCGTAGGCCTTGTCGCCGAGCAGCGCCAGCCAGCGCGCCTGCGTGACGACGAGATCGAACATGTCGCCGTGCACGACCAGATAGCGCTGGCCATCGGCGCCCTCATGGATGGTGTTCTCGACCACCTCGATGCCGCCGAAATGGGTGCCGTAATAGCCGCGCAGAAATTCGTCGTGATTGCCGGGGATGTAGATCAGCCGCGCGCCCTTGCGCGCCTGACGGAGCAGCTTCTGCACCACGTCGTTGTGCGCCTGCGGCCAGTACCACGACGAGCGCAGCGCCCAGCCATCGACGATGTCGCCGACCAGATACACAGTGTCGGCCTCGTGGTGGCGCAGGAAGTCCAGCAGCTTGTCGGCCTGGCAGCCGCGGGTGCCGAGATGGATGTCGGAGATGAAAAGCGCGCGAAAGCGCCGCGGGACGGTGTCCGTCACGGCGCGACCTTCTTGAGGTTTTGCTTCATGTCTCGGCCCCTTAGCAAAGTCATGTGACAAGCGGATGACAGCACTTTCCTCTTACGCCGCAACGCTCTGCGCTTCGGCGCGGCGGAACCGCACCAGCGTATAAACACCGAATGGCTTGACCTTGCGCCGCTCGATCAGCTCGGCGCCGCCGTGATGCGAGGCCCAGTCGGCCAGCCGCTGGAACGGAAACTCTGGGCGCAGGCCAAGCTTGCGCGCCTTCTGCGCCAAGAGCCGCTCGACCGCGGCGGCCAGGCCCTTCTCGGAATAAAGATGGTTGACCAGGATGATCTGGCCGCCGGGCCGCAGCACGCGCGCGCATTCCGACAGCACGCGCTCGGGATTGTCGACCAGCGTGATGACGAACTGGCCGACGACGCAGTCGAACGACGCGTCCGGATAGTCCAGCACGCTCGCGTCCATCACGCGCAATTCCTTGACGAAGGGATAGCGGCCCGAGGCCAGCCGCTCGCGCGCCCGGGCGATCATCGGCTCGGAAATGTCGATGCCGGTGATCTCGGTGGTGGCGTCGTAATCGTCGAACGACAGGCCGGTGCCGACGCCGATTTCAAGGATCCGCCCGCCGACCTCGTGCGCGGCTTTCGCCGCGGCGCGCCGGCCGTTGAGGAACACCGGGCCGCACAGCATGTCGTAGACCGGCGCCCACTTGGCATAGGCCTTTTCCATCACGTCTCTGGCGGGATCGCGCAGCATGCAAAGCCCCTCGAATCGTTGCCCCGGTCGATGTTTTTGCCGTAGCAAGGCTGTGCGACAGTCCGGCGACAGCGCGGGCGCGGACACCCTTGACGGCCCCGCCATGGGGCCTATCAGGGGGTGCCATCTTTAACGGAGTGAGGCCCCCATGGATCTTGGTATCGCCGGCCGCAAGGCCATCGTCTGCGCGTCGAGCCGCGGTTTGGGCAAGGCCTGCGCCTTCGCGCTGGCCGAGGCCGGCGTCGAGGTCGTGATCAACGGCCGCGACGCCAAGACCGTCGAGGCGACCGCGGCCGAGATCGCCAAGGCGACCGGCACCAGGACCATTCCCGTCGTCGCCGACGTGGCGACGCCGGACGGCCAGAAGGCGCTGTTCGCCGCCTGCCCCTCGCCCGACATCCTGGTCAACAACAATGGCGGCCCGCCGCCGCGCAACTTCCGCGAACTGACGCGCGAGATGATGCTCGACGGCGTGGTCGCCAACATGGTGGTCGCCATCGAGCTCATCCAGAAGGTGATCGATCCGATGGCTGAACGCGGCTTCGGCCGCATCATCAACATCACCTCGAGCTCGGTGAAGGCGCCGCTCGCCGGCCTCGATCTGTCGTCCGGCGCGCGCGCCGGGTTGACCGCCTTCATCGCCGGCGTCGCCCGCACCGTCGCCGACAAGAACGTGACGATCAACTCGATCCTGCCCGGCGCCTTCGACACCGACCGGCTCAGGAGCGTGCTGACCAAATCATCGGCGGCGAGCGGCAAGTCGTTCGACGAAGCCGCACAAGCGCGCATCAACACCATTCCGGCGCGCCGCTTCGGCCAGCCGGAGGAATTCGGCGCGGCCTGCGCCTTCCTGTGCTCGGCGCATGCCGGCTACATCACCGGACAAAACCTGCTGATCGACGGCGGCACCATCCCGACCGCGTTTTGAGGTCTTCAGGCTCGCACTTCAGCAAAAAGGCCGGCATCGCTGCCGGCCTTTTCATATTCATGATGCGATGGCGGCAAGTCTACTTGTGATAGACCTGCTTCACCGGCGTCGCCGGATCGTCGAAGCGGTAGCGGATGCCGAGCGACACGATATCGACATGCGCGTCGATCGAGCCCGAATACGACACCGTGGTGCTCGACGACGGGTTGCCGGTGCCCGGCCCCAGCGCCACCGACGTGTCCTTCACGAAGATGTGGGTGTAGGCCGCATCGAGCGACAGCTTCGGCGTCACCTTGTAGGTCAGGCCGGCCGACAGCCAGAAGCGGTCGTTGTCCGGCAGACGCGGCGTGCGCACCTGATCGACGATCGGGCTCTTCTCGAAGGCGATGCCCGAACGCAAGGTCAGCCGCTCGTTCCATTCGTATTCGGCGCCGAGCGAGTAGAAGTAGCCGTCCTTGTATTCGAACGGCACGGACACCGGATTGCCGACGACGGTCGCCTGGGCGCCGGTCGAGGTCAGCATCACCGGCGAAGTGCCAATGCGGCTCCAGTTCGACCACTCGAAGCCGGCGAGCAACGTCCACTGCTGCGACAGGCGCTGGCGCAGGCCGACGTTGACGCTGTCGGGCAGATGCAGCGTGGTTTCGACCGCGCCCGTATTCGAGAACGGCGCGGCGAAGACGCCGCCGGCCGGCAGCGTCAGGGTGCCGTCGGCCTTCTGGTTGATTGCCGAGCGATAGCCGATGCCGATGGTGGTGGTCGGCGTCGGCGTGATGGTGACGCCGGCGACGAAGCCATAACCCCAGCCGTTGAGCTGCAGGTTGGATGTATTGGTCAGCGACGCCGCACCGGAGACGCCGGCATTGTTGACCGGCAGGCCGCTGGTGAAGCCGGCGGTGGCGTATTGGATCTGCACGCCGGCGCCAAAGCTGATCCAGTTGTTCAGCTCGAAGGCGACGGTCGGCGTGAAGTTATAAGTGCGCAGGAAGGTGTTTTCCGCATAGGTGCGGCCGGCCCAGCGGTCCGGAAAGCTGACGCTGAGACCGAACGGCGAGTTCGCCGCCAGGCCGAGCCAGATCTTGTCGGTCATCTGCCACGACACGTAGCCGGCGGGCACGATCGCATCGTCGCCCGAATCGCCGGCCGGGCCGAACGCGGCGAAGGTGCTGGTCGCATTCGGCGAGTGCGAAGCATAGGGCATGACGCCGGTGACGACCTGCTCGACCTGCAGGCCCTTCTGCTGCGTCATCGTCGCCGGGTTCCAGAACATCGACGACAAGGCGCCGCCCGCGGCGATGCCGGCGAAGGAAGCGCCCTGTCCGTAGGCGCTTTGCTCGCGCAGTGCGAAACCGCCGGCATTGGCCGCCACGGTCGCCGCCATCAGCAGCCCGAAGCTCGCGCCGCTCAGCAGAAGCGCCCGTTTCCTACCCTGCAACTTGCTCATTTGCCGTCCCCCAGTCCGTCGCGCCTTGCTTTCCATGGCGCTTTGCTGGGCAGCATCGTGGCGGGAGTCCCGGCGGCTGGCAACGCGCGAATGAGCCCGTCACCACACCTACATCCCGTTTTCACGACATATTCCCGCGCTGTGACTTGGCCGCCACAGCGGATGGAACCCAAAGCCTGCTTGGTGTGCACTGCAAGATCGGCGCGACGAAATGACCGATGCGCGCCACTTATGACCGCGCCGGCTTTTTTTTGCGCCGCAATAGAAGCGCGCCGGCGACCGTCCTCACCGCCGCTGTTTGAACGGCCAGGCGAGCTGCTGGAGAAAGCCCGGCGGCATCTCTTCCTGAATGCCGATGTCGACCGGCGGGCGGTAGTCACGGGCGTTGTAGAACGTGCCGAAGACGTGGTCCCACAGCATGATGTTCTCGGAATAATTCTTGTTGCCCTCGCGCAGGTCCTTGCTGTGGTGCCAGCGGTGCAGCTCTGGCGTGTTGAACCACCACGACAGCGGCCCGAACTTCATGTCGACGTTGCAATGGGTGAGCATGCCGACGAAGGCGGTGATGGCGGACAGCCAGATCAGCACTTCCATCGGCGCCCCGAGCGCCAGCAGAATCGCCATGCCGATGGCGATGCTCTTGAAGCTGTCGACGAAGTGGAAGCGCCCGGTGTTGACGATCCACAGCCGCGTCACGCTGTGATGCACGGCGTGGAAGCGCCACAGCCACGGCCATTCATGCGCGATGCGGTGCGCCCAGTACAAACCGAATTCGGCGGCGACAATCGCCAGCACCACCTGAATCGCCATCGGCCATGTGCGCGGCCAGATGCCGTAACCCGGCTCCATGACCGGCGTGACATAGTTCGCTATGCCGATCACGCTCGAGAAAATCACCGCCGCCTGCACCACACCCTTCGAGGTCAGCGTGTGCGCGATGTTGGCAAAGGTCTGGCCGTCGTTCTCGTTCCAGACGCGTTCGTGCGGCATCCACTGCTCGAGCGCGTAGAGCGCCAGCGCCAGGACGAGGTAGGCGACGTTGAAGAACAACGCCGGCATTTCCACCGTGAAGCCGTAGGCCATGATGGCGATGCAGATCGCCAGCAGGCCCGGCCAGGCGAGCCAGGAAACGGCGGTACGGAGCGGGCTGGACGAAGCAGCGGGCAGGGTCGAGTCGGACATGGCGGGAATTTAGTGCGCGGTGTTGCGTCGCGCCAGAGTGCGCCGCGGCGAAACCAGGCGCGAGACGCGGCCTGGAAGCCGGCCCTCCGGGCCGCCGCAATTACCGCCACACCTGCATCATCTCGAAAGCCTGTTTCATGATCCAGTGTTTGAAATAGGACACGCTGACGTGGGTCGCATCGCCACTGCACAATTGCGATCGCGGCTGGTCACCGTTGAAGACCGTCGACGCCACCCCGAAGACAATAAATCCGTCCCTGTTCTCGGCCACCATCGGCCCGCCGGAATCGCCCACACAAACCCCGGTTCCTTCGCGCTGATTGAGGCGGACGAATTTTTCGTCTTCGTCGCTGCCGGCGCGCTTGACGATGGCGGAGTTCAACTCTCCGGCCATGATCGTCTGTCCCTTTTTGTCGAAGCCGGTCGCTCCGTAGCCGATGACATAGACCGTCGGGATCTGGGTCAGCGGATAATATTTCGCCGCCAGTTGCAGATGCCGGGCGATGGCCGGCAGCGGATTGCGAGTCTTGATGACGGCGAGATCATAAGCGTTGTCCCAGTCGTTGCGGCGATCTTCGTAGAGCGGATGAATTCGCACCGCAACCACGGGAGTCACTGCAACAGCGTCCTCTTCGAACTGTGTATCGCCGAAAATGACGCGCATGGTGGAGATATCCTTGGGGATACAATGCGCCGCGGTCAGCACGATCTGCGGGCCGATAATGCCGCCGGTGCAGACTTTCTTATCGCCGTTCTCGTTCTTGTAGCTGATCGCGACAACATAGCGCGTCAGCTTCGCCGACATCTTCATCCGCACGCCGCCAATGACCGCATGCGACGGCGCGTTCCATATCCCGGATACGAACACAAGCAGAAGGGCGACGAAGTTTCGGCCCGTTACGCGACGCAGGAGAACCATCCGCGATCGTTCACCCGACCTCACCATTTATCCACCTGCATCAATTCAAACGCTTGCTGGATGATCCACTCCTGCAAGGCGTGGACATTGAGGAAGATGCCGGTGCCGGCGCATTTATCCTTCTCGTCCGCTTTGTTGGAAACGGTGGATGCGATACCCATCAGGATGTAACCTTGGTCATTTTCCACGACCATCGGGCCGCCATCGTCGCCAGTGCAGATTCCCGTGCCCTTGCTCTGATCGACGACGATCAGCCGGTCGTCCTCGTGATCCGCCGCCCGGTGCGCGATGGCCGAATAGAGTTGCCCCTGGCCAACCGGCTTGCCATCCCTTCCTACGCTGATGGCGCCGTAGCCAAGGACGTAAACCGTCGGGATCTGACTCACAGGAAAATAGCTCGCAGCAAGCTGAAAATGTCTGGCCGCGGCGGGGAGCGGATCTTTCGTGCGGATGACGGCGACGTCGTAGGGATTGTACCGCAGACTCTTCGATTTTTCGTAGTCTTGATGGTGACTCGCTCTGGAAACTGCGAGTTCGGCCAGAGCCCGGTCCGGGCGCATGGAGTCGCCGAACACGACGCTCGTCTTCGACAAGCCGATACTTTCGGTTTCCCCCCTCGAAATGCAGTGCGCCGCCGTGAGAATGAGATGCGAGCCGATGATCGAGCCGCCGCAGATCTTTTTTTCGCCCTTGTCGTCTTCGTAGCGGATGCCGACGACATACTTCGTTACGTAGTGCCTCATCGCCAATTCTTCGCCGCCGATGACGGCGCGCGACGGCTTGGCCGGGAACAGGCACAGAAGAGAGAGAAGCAGAGTCGCCAAGGGGCGGCTCCAAAGGCGGAGCGGCAGCCGGCGGACGGGCATTCCAGGGGGCATGGAGGCGGGACGGGACTGCGGGCAGCGTTATGTCGGGAATACGACTATACCGCAGCCGGCCGGTAGGTCTATCGGCCTTGTTTGTTATCCGGCCTGTTTGTTAGCCGCAGCCGGCGGCCGGGTTCCGAACACCTGCGCCGCGAACTGCGGATAGAGGCTCGCCAGCTGCGGCGCCACCTTGTCGCGCATCAGCTTCAGCGTCTCGGCCGACGGCGCCGGAGTCTCGGGCACGGTGTCCGGGCGGTCGAAATCGAAGCCGGTGTGCTCGATCACCTCTTCCACCGTATGGCCGGGGTGCACGCTCACAAGCGTGAAGCGGCCATTGGCGAAGGAGAACAGGCAGCGATTGGTGATCAGCGCCACCGGCCCGCCGGTGCGGTGCACGTTCGGCTCGCTCGTCCCCGCCGCGCTGATGAAATCGACCTTGGGCACCAAGGTGCGGCGCGAGTGTTCTGTGCGAAACAGGATCACCTTCGGCACCACGTAATAGAGATAGGCCGAACCGTAGGAGCCGGGAAAGCGCACCTTGGGATGATCGTGCGGGCCGATCTCGACGAGGTTGATGTTGCCCTGCCCGTCGATCTGCCCGCCGGACAGAAAAAACACGTCGATGCGGCCCTGGCCGGCGCAGTCGAACAGCTCGCGGCCGCCGTCGGTCCAGAACGTGTTCTTCGAACTGCCGAGCAGCGACACATAGGGCCGGCCTTTCCCGCGCTCGCGCGCCAAGAGCGCCGCGGTCGCCGGAATCGGCGAGGCATTGCCGACGGCGACGTGACGCACGTCGCCGATGAAGTTGGCGATCTGGTCGGCGAGCAGTTCTTCGGGGAGGAAGGTCATGGGAATTTCGAAATCTCTCTTCCTTCACCTCTCCCACAGGGAGAGGTCGAATTGCGAAGCAATTCGGGTGAGGGGTTACAAACTATCGAGAGGCTCTTGCCCCCTCACCCCAACCCTCTCCCCCGTAGCTCGCCGGACGGCGAGCGTCCGCTCGCCTATGGGGAGAAGGAGCAGGCAGCGCTCGTGGCAACGCATTACACCGCCACATTCTCATTCACGTACTTCCCGACATACTCCTTGAACCCCTCCTCGCTCGCCGCCATCTTGGCGTACAGCGCCAGATGCTCGATGTCGGCCTTGTAGGTGTCGGGCAGCGGCAGCGGCCAGGCGCCGTTCTCTGCCACCGCAATGGCATCGACATAGAAGCCCGGCAGCGTGCCGGCGGCGGTGAGCGGATCGTCGAGCAGATTGCGCTGCTCGATCTTCTCGACGGTGACGACGGTGCGCTGCGCCGCATGCGCCATGGTGACGAGCTCGCGCTGCCGGCCGATAAAGACATTGCCGAATTCGTCGGCGAGCGGCGCGTGGAACAGCGCCACGTCCGGCCTGATCGCCGGCAGCAGCACGATCGGATCGTCGTTACCGAACGGGCTATCGATCACCTTCCAGTCGTCGCGATACTTCAGCACGTCCGAGCCGATCAGCCCGCGCAGCGGCATGAACGGCACGCCCTTCTCCGCCGCCTGCAGCGCCGCGTGCAGTGCCGGACAGGTGGCGTCCTTCATCGCGATCGAACCCTTGAGCACCGCCTGCGTGAAGCGCGGCGCCGGCCCGAGTTCGCCGAGGCTGACGGCGCTGGTCTCCAAGGTCGCGACGCAGCCGGCGCCGATCAGCATGTCGGCCTGCATCGATGAGGTGGGCAGCGCGACGAGGTGCAGGTTGCGGACACCGCGGCGGATCAGCGCCCGCGTCGCCGCCATCGGCACGCCGCACACCTCCCGCGGTACCACCAGCATGATGCCGTCGGTAATGGGCTGAAGCGCCTCGTCGAGGGATTGCACAAGCGACATGGTTCGGGTCCCGGCTTGCGCGGCCGGCCCACCATGACGTGGGCCGCCGCGACGCGGCATGGCGCGGCTGTCATGACACCCCCGCCCTTGAAAGGTCCACTCAATTCTGCGACGCCATCGGCATGGACACATTGCAGCAGAAGCTGGACGCCGGCCGTTTCGTCATCACCGCGGAGATCACCCCCCCGGTGTCGTTCGACCGCGCCGATCTCATGGCCAAGGCGGCGCCGCTCAAGGGCCTCGCCGACGCGGTCAACGTCACCGACGGCGCCGGCGCCCGGCCGCACATGGGCTCGCTCGCCGCCGCGGTGATCCTCAAGCAGGACGGCATCGAGCCGATCCTCCAGCTCACCTGCCGCGACCGCAACCGCATCGCGCTGCAAAGCGAATTGATGGGCGCGGCGGCGCTCGGCGTCGACAACCTGCTGATCCTGCGCGGCGACGACCCGTCCGCCGGCGATCAGCCCGACACCAAGCCGGTGTTCGACCTCGACGCCCGCGGCCTCATCGAAACCGCGCGCACGCTGCGCGACACGGGCGAGCTGCCGAGCGGCCGCAAGGTCGCGGGCACCGCCCGCTTCCTGATCGGCGCCGCCGATGCCCCGATCGATCCGCCGCCCGGCTGGGAGCCGAAGGGGCTGGCCGCCAAGGTCGCCGCCGGCGCGCAATTCGCCCAGACGCAATTCTGCATGGATGCCGGCGTCGTTGCGCGCTACATGGCGCGGCTCGCCGAGCATGGCCTGGTCGGCCCGGATTCTCCCGGCAAGCTGAAGATCATCGTCGGCATCGCGCCGTTGCGCTCGGCGAAATCGGCGCGCTGGATGAAGGAAAAGCTGTTCGGCACCATCATCCCCGACGGCTTCGTCGAGCGTCTCGACAGGGCCGCCGATCCGGTGGCCGAGGGCATCGCCATCGCCGTGGACCTGATTGCCGAACTTGCCGCCATTCCCGGTGTTGCCGGTGTTCACATCATGGCGCCGAACAACGACGCGGCCGTGCCGGACGTGATCCGCGCCGCCCGCGCCAGCGTGAAACGGCTGGCCTGACGCGGCGCGCCGGCGCTCTTGCTCGCCGCCTTGCGCCATCGCATAGTCCCGCCTCCCGCCATCCGGCTCAAACAACAAACGTCAGTTCCAAGGGAGATCCTTCATGAAGCTCGTCCGCTACGGCGCCGCCGGCCGCGAAAAACCCGGCATCATCGGCGAGGACGGCAAGATCCGCGACCTGTCGCGCGTGGTGAAGGACATCGACGGCGCCATGCTCGCCTCCGGCGGCCTCGCCAAGATCAAGAAGCTCAACCTGAAGCGCATGAAGCCGGTTTCCGGCAAGCCGCGCCTCGGGCCCTGCATGGGCAACGTGAAGAACTTCGTCGCCATCGGCCTGAACTACTCCGACCACGCCGCCGAGGCGGGCCTCGCCACGCCGAAGGAGCCGGTGATCTTCTGGAAGCACACCTCGTCGATCTGCGGCCCGAACGACGACACCATCATCCCCAAGGAATCGCTGAAGCTCGATTGGGAAATCGAGCTCGGCATCGTCATCGGCAAGCGCGCGCGCTACCTCGACAAGGCCAAGGCGAAGGACGCCATCGCCGGCTACTTCCTCGCCAACGACGTGTCCGAGCGCAACTTCCAGATCGAGCGCTCCGGCGGCCAGTGGGGCAAGGGCAAGAGCTGCGAGACCTTCGGCCCGATCGGCCCGTGGTTCGTCACCAAGGACGAGATGAAGAACCCGCAGAACCTCAACATGTGGCTCGACGTCAACGGCGAGAAGCGCCAGCGCGGCAACACCAAGACCATGGTGTTCGATTGCGAGTTCATCGTCTGGTACTGCTCGCAGATGTTCGTGCTCGAGCCGGGCGACATCATCATCACCGGCACGCCGCCGGGCGTCGGCCTCGGCATGAAGCCGACCCCGCAGTTCCTGAAGGCCGGCGACGTCGTCACCCTCGGCATCGACGGCCTCGGCGAGCAGAAGCAGAAGATCGTCGCGTTTAAGAAGTAAAGACTGAGGCGCACGTCCCGCACGCGCTTTCCCCTCTCCCCTTGGGGGAGAGGGTGGCGCGCTCTTAGCGCGCCGGGAGAGGGGTAGCTGCCGATCGCCATCCGACCCCCACCCCGACAGCTTCGCTGTCGACCCTCCCCACAAGGGGGAGGGTAAGAAAGAAAAACAAAACCCCGGGCGATGAGCCCGGGGTTTTTGTTTAGCGGGGCCAGATCTCACTTCGCGCATCAGCCGCTTAACACAATTTAACGCCCTGCGTTTAGCATCCCGAACATGCTTTCCGATCGGCTCAAACAACTACCCTATCTGGTTCACACCAACAGGGAGCTTGGCCTCATGCTGAGGGGCAGCAAGCCCCTCGCCTACTTTTCCGAATTCCTCGGCCACGAACCCATAGTCTGTCTTCGTTATTGGCGCATGTTCGACAGGCACGCCTCCGCAGGCCGCTTGATCCATCGCGAGGTCGTGGAGCCAGAATCCGGGCAGCCGCATTTGCAACTCCGGAGATTGTTTTATGCCCTACCGGGCCACGAATGGCGTATCGACGGGATGCTGGCACTTGTGCACGAACCCGGACCGTGGTCGGACGAGCGTGAAAGGCGATTTGGCGAACTGCTTGGCTATGAACCGTGGCAAATGGACTATTGGCTGACGTACCGGGCCACACATGGTTTCTTGTAGCGTCGCGCCGCACTCCGCTCGTCCCCGCGAAAGCGGGGACCCAGTTCTAAACACTCCCGGGCGATGGGCCCGGGTTTTTTGTTTGCCGCGGGCGCACCCGTCGCCGGCTCCTGCGGCACTAAAAGCGAGCATCAATTTGAAATATACAATTCACCGCGCGCCCAAGATAAATTGGGAATGGGGATCAATTTCACAGGAGGAGATCGTCTATGATACCGATTTTCGAGCAGGGGAACGGAAAAGGGATTGGGCATTTACTTGACACTTTTACCAAACGTTTCGACCAAATATGCGCACAACACCTGAAAGACAGACGCGCAAAAGCCTTTGCATTTGTATTTTACGACTTCAATGACAGGCACATTAAGACGATACTCCGAGACCAAGGCGTTTTTACCCAGCTAGATCGCCTCGCCGGAAAAGAACTCAGCATCTTCTTTCTTCATACCGGCACGCGCCACGCTGTACGACAATTCAACGAGACGTTCCTTAAACAACTCGGACTGGAAGAAGCAAAGCCGCCATGCGTCGTTTTCTTCAAATTGTCTGAGGGCAAGGCAATCGATGTTTCGCTCGCATCTCTAGAGAGCACAGACCTATTCCACGGCTTTAAGGAACTACACGACGTTATCGCCTCGTACCTTAATACGTCGAACGCAGAACCTAAGCACGTCCGGTGGACAAAGGCAGCGGGAAAAATTATAGCCCTTGAGACCATCAAGGAGGGGGTAAAGCTCTCTCTTGGATTTTAGGGCACCTCCTGCCGTAACTTGTCGGTTTTTCGACTGCATAGTAGGGATTGCGGAAAGATCAAAGACATGGGCGAAACTTCATGCCGTCGCCGAAGCCATTTATAATCGACGATATGGATCGCGGTGTGACCCGCACCGCATTTCGTCGTATGAAGAAGGCGCAGAAGCGCCAGCTAATAATCGAATGGTTCGGACAGAATTACGAAGATCCTGCCGTCCGAACGCCATTTGAATCAAGAGAAGGTGGATATCAGTATATTTGGGGTGATCCCCGTGAGACGCGAGTGATATTGGATGGCCAATTCGGCGGTTTAGTGTCTGAAGCGCTTATCGAGGAAGTCGCCAAGGAATTGGAGAACGATGGCCCCCCTGAGTGGGTTCCGATACCCAGGGACGAAGACTACGAGCATTATGATGAAGCCGACGTTCCTACTGAGCCGCCCCCCCTTGACATTTTCTTAGACGAGCAAAGTGACCGCTACGGCTCCTCCGCCGATTTGGAGGCTCGAAGACTCGTCGAGCAGCGTGTCAATGAACTTCTCAAAGTGCTGGAGGAACCAGCGCCTATTGGTATCGGACACAACCAGCCGCCGACTGACATTTCAATTCCGCAAGACATTCGGGAAGCAGCGCTCGAATTGCGCAAAGAGATTACAAGCTCCGCTCCCGAAATAGGACGGATCAAACAATGGGCTACTCCACTACGCGATGGCCTTGTTGCGATTATGAAATATGTGGCGCAAAAAGCAGATAAGGCGGTCGACGCTGCAGTGAAAGCTACGGCGGTCGGGGCCGTCACAATGATCGGTTTGCGGTACAGTGAACAACTTGAGCGGGCCTTTGACGCAGTAGTAAGCTGGCTCGAAATTGCGGCGAAGACGGTTTTATAGAGTCTTTCTATAGCGCCATTGTTATCCGCCGCACTTCGTTTCCAATTCCGCACGGTTCCAATCTTCGTTTCAGCGAGCTCGCCAGCTCTTTTGTCGGCTTTTGGCGTAAAGCAGACATCTCCTCCTCCCCCCTCACCACCGCCTACCCAAAGTCCACTTCGGCGCCAGCGGCGGTCCCCAATCCAGCACCCTGATCCGCGGCCCGCCGCCCTCGCCGCGCCGCGTCAACTCCGTCACCGCCCAGACCAGCGCGTCGAGGCGGTCCGGGCTCGCGCCGCCGGACAGGCCGCCGAGGCCGAAGTCGCACATCTCGTCTTCCAGTTCGGCGAAGCCGGCGCCGGCGTGCTTGACCTTGCCCTGCGCATACATCGCCGCCACCGGTTCGGCGCGCAGCCACTTGCCGCGCGTCGCGTGCACCATCCGCACCGGCACATTGCGGTCGATCTGCTGCAACACCGCCTTGACCATGTCGCCGCCCTGATTGACCTCGGCGACGATGGCGTCGGCCTCGAGCCGCCGATACAGCGCCACCGCGCGCGAGGCCCAGCCGTCCGGCGCGGCGCCGCGCACCGTCGCGTCCTCCAGCACATAGACGATGCCGCCCTCGGCCATGCCGGCGGCGACGATGCCGCAGGCATCGGCCCCGGCGCGCGACGACGCCGGCGGATCGACGCCGATCACGATGCGCACTAAAGCCGGCGCCGCCGCGGCGCGCGCCGCCTCGATCATGTCGCGCGACCACAGCGCGTCGGCGCGATCCTCGATGATCTCGCCGTCGATCTCCTGCCGCCCGAGCCGCGTGCCGGCATAACGGCCGATCACCGTCTCGATGAAGGCCGGCGACAGATGCGCGGCATTGGCGTGGGTCGAGGCGCGCGTCACGGCGGTGCGCGCGTCAGTGACCAGCCGCTTGATCAGCGCGACCGGCCGCGGCGTCGTGGTGACGAGCTGGCGCGGCCTTGAGCCCAGCCGCAGGCCGAATTGCAGCATGTCGAAGGTCGCGTCGGCGTGCTTCCACTTGGCGAGTTCGTCGCACCAGGCAGCGTCGAACTGCGGCCCGCGCAGTTGCTCGGGGTCTTCCGACGAGAAGGCGTAAGCCACCGCGCCGTTCGGCCATTCGAGGCGCCGCCGCGACGGCACCCAGAGCGGACGCTCCCCGCGCGGCGAGGAACGCAGCAGGCCGGACGGCCCCTCGATCATCACCTCGCGCACGTCGTGCTCGGTCTCGCCGACCAGCGCGATCGACAAGGCGCGCTGCGCGGCATAAGGCGCATCGCCGGCCACCTGCGCGCGCACCCATTCGGCCCCCAGCCGCGTCTTGCCGGCGCCGCGGCCGCCCAGCATCAGCCAGGTGGTCCACGGTCCGCCATTGTTGGCGCGGGCCGGCGGCTCCTGGTGGCGATGCGCCAGCGCGATGAAGTCGCGGTCAAGGCGCATCAACTGATGTAGCGGCAGCGTCCTGAGCAGGCCCAGCGTCGGCGCGGCTGGCGATGAACGCGTCAATGCGGCGCGCAAGCTGTTCACGGAATTCATCGATATCGGCAGGCATGTCGTCATAAGCGTCAGCTCCATGGGTTCGCGGCGCGCCGATCTCAAGGCGGTGCAGCCGTTCGAGGATGGTGGTGAGGCTGGCCAAGGTGTGCGAGATGCGGCCGGCGGTTTCGGGCGAGTGCGGCACGTCTTTCAGGCTCGCGCGCAAGGCGCGCACGGCGGCGATCTCGGCGTCGAACGCTTCGCGCAATGTCTCGATGCGCTCGCGCATGTTCCAGTCCGGCAAAGGCGGCGCGGCCATCGTCTCCCCGCCCGCCGGTGGGGAGAGGCCGGGAGTGCCGGTCGCACCCGCAGAGGTCAGCGCCTCCTCCGACAGCACCTGTTCCGACAGCATTTCGGCCTGCGCGGCAAGGCGCGCAGCGTTCGACAGGCCGCGCGGCGGCGGAACGTAACGGACCCAGCCCTCGCGTTTGGCGATGTTTCTGATCGTCGTGCGGCAGGCGTTGAAATCGAGCGCGATGGAATCGAGCGATTCCAGCGTGGTCTCGTAGCGGCGCTTGCCGTCGGCGAGTAACTCGGCGGAGAAGACAAGGCTATTGCCGTGCGGCTTTTCCGGCGGCTCTGGGTCGGGGGCGGATTTCCTTTTCGCGCGCAATGATACGCGCCGCGCGGACGCGCGGGTTCGTTTCGCCATAGGCGATCTCCAGTCTGTTGATGGATCTCGGGAAAAACAAAAGCGGCCGGCCCGGGGCGCCGTAAAAGGCTCCTCCGGGCGCAGGCCGCCGGCATACAGGAAAACTACCCTAGGAGCGTCACGCTGTCAAGGACTAGTTTCTTAGGTCAAGATCGGCCATCGTGCCGCATGCCGATTACAAGAACACACTGGATCCCCGCCTTCGCGGGGATGACCGGCGTGTGAGGCGCTCTCAGCGCAACAGGCCGGCGAACCGGCCAAGCAAAACACAAAAAAAGGCCGGGGGTTCTCCCCGGCCCTTTTCACGTATCCCAGCGCGTTCTGCGCTTGTGCGCTTTCGCGATTGCTCAGAAGCGGTAGTTCAAGCCGGCGCGGACGAGGTGCGACTTGAAGGTCACGTCGTTGCCCGGGGTGCCGCCCGACACGGTGCCGAGATCGGCATAGAGATATTCGAGCTTGGTGGTCCAGTTGGCGAAGATGGCGTATTCGACGCCGCCGCCGACGGTCCAGCCGAGCTTGCCCTTGGAGAAGTCGCCGCCGGTCGCCGGCGTCGCCTTGATGTTGCCGTAGGCCGCACCGCCGGTGATGTAAGGCAGCCAGCGGTCCCAGCCGGCGTAGCCGATGCGGCCGCGGCCGGTGCCGAAATATTTCAGCTTGGTTTCGCAGCCCGCGCCGGCACAGACGCCGGTGCCGCTCGAGTCCGAACCCTTCATGCCGCTGTAGTCGAAGTCGGCCTCGAGGCCCCAGACCCACATGCCGGTCTGCAGGTTGTAGCCGAGCTGCACGCCGCCGATGAAGCCCTTCGGCTTGGTCGAGCCGGTGCCGCCGGCGCCCGACCAGTCGGACTTGCCGAAGCCGTAGCCGGCGTTGATACCGGCGTAGAAGCCGGTCCAGTTGTAGTAGCTCGGGGCGTAGACCGGAGCCTTGTAGGACGGACGCGGCAGGTCGGCGGCGAACGACGGCGCTGCCATCGTCGCGACGAACAGGCCGACCGACATCGCAATCGAGAGGCGCTTCATCTGAAAATCTCCATCTGTGCCCGACCGGCTGGTCATGGCGCTGAACCCTGGACAACCGCGCCGGCCGTGACCGTCGCGGGCCAGCCCCCCTGGCTGGCGAAAGGCGCATACGCGTCAGAACTGCTGCGTATGGTTAATAGACATGGACCAGGAGTGGTTAAGGGCCGGTTAAGTGAGAAACCGAGTTGTTTGTTTTGTCGGCGCCATGCAGCCGGATACCGCCGAAGCGTTGTTTATTCCGCGCCGAAACAAACAACGCCGGCGCTGAGGCCGGCGTTGTTTATTCCGATTTTACGGCGAACCGCCGCGGCGTGCGGCTATCCGACGCGCGCCCTCAAGACCGCCTCGATCGACACCCGCGACCAGTCGGAGACGCGGGCGCGGAACGCCTTGTAGGAGTCGTGCACCTTGGCGGTCGCGGCGTCCCGGGCCGCCATGTCGGCGAGCACCGCGTCGGCTTCGCTGCGCGCGGCGGCGACGAGATCGCCGGGAAACGCCGTGAGCTTGACGTTGTGCTCCTTGATCATGACGCCGAGCGCCTCGGCGTTGAGCCGCTCCATCTCGGCCAGCGCATAGCCCGCCTCCGCGGCGCAGGCATGCGCGACGATGGCCTTGAGGTCGGCGGGCAGCGCCTCCCACGCCTTCAGCGACACGATGGCCTCGCCGGTGCCGTTCGGCTTGTTGAAGCCGGGGTAGTAGTAGAACGGCGCGACGCGGTAGAGGCCGAGCGCGATGTCGGTGCCGGGGCCGACGAACTCGGCGCCGTCGATGACGCCGGATTGCAGCGAGGTCAGGATCTCGGCCGGCGGCGTGGTCTGCGGCGTGGCGCCGAGCCGGCGATAGACCTCGCCGCCCAAGCCGAGCGAGCGCAGCTTGAGGCCGCGCAGCTCGGCGAGGCTCTTGACCTCGCGGCGGAACCAGCCGCCCATGCAGACGCCGGTGTTGCCGCCCATGAACGGCTTGACGCCGAACGGCTTGTACAGCTCGTCCCACAGCGCCTGGCCGCCGCCGGCGTCGACCCAGGCGACGTGCTCGGAAGGCGTCAGGCCGAACGGCACGGTGGTGAAGAACACCGAGGCCGCCATCTTGCCCTGCCAGTAGAACGAAGCGGTGTGGCCCATCTCGGCGACGCCGCCGCCGACGGCCTCGAGCACGCCGAAGGCGGGCACCACTTCGCCCGCGGCGGAGACGGTGATGTCGAGGCGGCCGCTCGACAGCTCGCGGATGCGGCTCGCGACGCGCTCGGCGGACATGCCGGGTCCGGGCAGACGCTTTGGCCACGACGTCACCATGCGCCACTTCACGGTGTCGGCGCGCGCGATGCTCGGCGCGGCGAGCATGGCGGTCGCGGCAAGACCGGTCGCGGCAAGGCCGGCACCGACGGTGAAATTGCGGCGTGTCGTCATGACGGGCTCTCCGATTTTGTTCGCACGATCCTGTCCGAAAACCGGACTTCGCTTTTCGGCATCATGCGAGCTTGTAGAAATGATTGAGCGGGCCGTGGCCGTGACCGACGCCGAGTTGATCGGCGGCGGCGATGGCCTGGGTGACGTAGTCCTTGGCGGCGCGCACGGCGTCGGTCAGGCTTTGGCCTTTGGCGAGATTGGCGGCGATCGCGGAAGAGAGCGTACAGCCGGTGCCATGCGTGTTTTTGGTGGCGATGCGCTTGGCCGCGAACCGCGTCACCGCGCCGCTGCTGTCGATCAGCAGATCGACGGCCTCATCGCTCGTGCCGGAACCTGCGCTATGACCGCCCTTGATCAGCACCGCGCGCGGGCCGAAGGCGAAGATGTCGCGCGCCTGCGCCGCCATCTCTTCTTCGTTGCGCGCCAGCGGCTTGCCGGTCAGCGCCGCCGCCTCGTGCAGGTTCGGCGTGACGATTGCGGCGAGCGGCATCAATTCGCCGCACAGCGCGGCGATGGCGTCCTCGGCGAGCAACCGGTCGCCCGAGGTCGCCACCATCACCGGGTCTAGCACGATGTATTTTGCCGCACGGCGGCGCAAATCGGCGGCGACGACGCGGATGGTCTCGGCGCGAGACAGCATGCCGATCTTCACGGCGGCGACGTCGAAATCGGAAAAAATCGCCTCGAGCTGCGCCGCGACGAACACCAGCGGCACGTCGTGGATGGCGCTGACGCCCTGTGTATTCTGTGCCGTGAGTGCCGTGAGCACCGACGTGCCATACACCCCGTTGGCGGCGAAGGTCTTCAGGTCGGCCTGGATGCCGGCACCGCCACCGGAATCCGAACCGGCAATGGTGACGACAACCGGAATCACGCGGCGCCCCGTTTGGTCAGCGCCGCATCGACGACGTTGCGCAACTCCTGCGCCGCAACGGCCGGATCCCTGGCCATCGACAGCGCCGAGATCACCGCCACCCCGTCGGCTCCGGCGGCGACAACGTCAGCCGCATTGGACGCATCGATGCCGGCGATCGCGCAGATCGGATAGCCGGGCTTGCGGGCGCGAATGGCGGAGGCGATGTGGCCAAGCCCGCCGGTGCCAATCGGCGCCGCCGTGTTGTCCTTCGAGGTTGTCGCATAAACGCCGCCGATCGCGACGTAGTTCAGGAGATCGAGCGGCGCGGCCGCCGCCTGCTCCATCGACTTGACGCTGAGACCGATAATCGCCTCGGGGCCGAGCAGCCGGCGCGCGTCGGCCGGCTCCATGTCATCCCAGCCGATGTGCACGCCATCGGCCTTGGCGGCGAGCGCGACATCGACGCGATCGTTGATCAGAAGCGGAACGCCGCGCGACTTCAGCACCGAGGCGATGTCGCGCGCCTCTTCGATCATCAGGCGGGTCGCGCCGTGCTTGTCGCGCAGTTGCACCAGCGTCACGCTGTCCGCAATCAGCGCGGTGAGCGCCGGCAGCGATCGCCCGCCGGCGACGGCGGGATCGATCAGCGCGTAAAGGCGAAGATCAACGGTCATCAATACTTATCCATTCCAGGTGATGCGGGAGCGCGCGACGAGCGCGGCGGCATCGAGCGTGTGAAGCGCGTCTATAATGCCGACCGCAAAGCTGCCGGGCCCTTGCGCGCTTTGCGCCGCGATCTCGCCGGCGACGCCGGCAATCAGCAGCGCCGACGCCGTCGCGACCAAGGCGTCGCGTTCGACCGCGAGACACGCCGACACCATGGCCGAGGCCGCGCAGCCCATGGCGGTGACCTTGGCCATCAGCGCATCGCCATTGGCGAGTGTGACCGCGCGGGCGCCGTCGCAGATAAGATCGCTGGCGGCGGTCAGGCCGATGGCAATCCGGTGCTCGCGCGCGAAGTCGGCAACCGCGTCGGCCGACGTTTCGGTTTGCGCCAAGGCCGCGAATTCCTGCGCGTTCAGCCGCATCGCCGTCGGGTGCAGGAACAGCAAATCGCGGGCATAGCTTGCCCGCGGCGGCGCGCGATCGACGAAAACCGGATCGAGCACCCAGGGCAAGCCGCCCTGGATGGCGGCATCGACCGCGATCGAAGTCGCCTCGCGCCGCTCGGTGCCGAATGTGCCGAGATTGACAAGCAGCGCGTCACTGCGTTTGACGAAGGAGCCGATCTCCACCGGCGACAAGGTCATCGAGGGAATGGCACCGAACGCCAGCAGCACATTGGCGGTGAAATTCTGCGCCACCGAATTGGTGATGCAGTGGACACGCGGCGCCCTGGAGCGAACCTGCGCCAGCACGTCCGCAGCCGCGGCCGACAGGTCGGCGGCTGACGCGATTTGGCGCGATAAGGCTGTCGGTTCCTGCATCTCTCATCCCTCCGCCGGCATGACCCGGATCAGGTTCGTTGGGTTGGCCGAAGCCTCGACCTCTCAGTCCGGCCACCGCCGGACACCCCACGAGATTGCGTCAAACCTACCTAATCCGCTCGGCCTGCCAAGGCAAGTGCGGCCCCGCCCCGCGCGGGATTTTCCAGTGAATCCGCGCCTTGCCAGGCCAACCCGATTTTGCTGTGTTGCGGCGACGCCATGCCGGCTCCGGAGACCGCCCCCGATGACCCCGTTTTTCGTCCAGATCAAATGCGAACTCGGCAAGGCCTATCAGGTGGCCAACGAACTGGCGGAAGCCGAGATCGCCTCGGAGATCTACTCGACGGCCGGCGATTACGATCTGCTGGTGAAGTTCTACGTCGACAGCGCGACCGACATCGGTCACTTCGTGAACGAAAAGGTGCACTGCATCCCCGGGATCAAGGACACCTACACCATCATCACCTTCAAGGCGTTCACCGCCTAGGCGTTTTCAGATTTCGGGGCGTCGCGGCCCCTGCGACTCGCGGGATCGCGCGATGCCGAGCTGCCTTTCGCGCCAGATCACGACCAGCCCCGCGCCGGCGACGATCGATGCGCCGATATAGACCATGCCGCTCGGCAGTTCGCCGAAGAACCAGTAGCCGATGGCGAGCGCCCACAAGAGCGACGTGTAGTCGAACGGCGCGATGACCGAGGCCGTGGCGTAACGGTAGCTCTCGGTCAGGAAGATGTGGGCGATCCCGCCCAGGATTCCGGTCGCAACAAGAGCCGTCAATTCGGCGCCGGTCGGCGTGTACCACGCGAAAGGCAGCGTGGCCGCGCCGACGATCGCGCATGACAGCGAGAAATAGAACACGATCGACGACGTCGATTCGCTTTGCGTCAGCCGCCGGGTCTGGACCACCGCACCCGCATTGCAGAAGGCCGAAATGATCGACAGCACCGAACCGACCGCCGCGGCCGCGCCGACGCCTGCCCCGGTATAATGCTTGGGGTCGAAGTTCGGGATCAGCATGACAATGACGCCGACAAAGCCGACTGCGACCGCTGTCCAGCGGAACAGCCGGACGCGTTCCTTCAGGATGATCGCCGCCAGCCCGACCGTGATCAGCGGCGAGCAGAACTGGATCGCGGTAGCATCCGCGAGCGGCAGCCGCGCCAGCGCCGCGAAGTTCGAAAACATGCCGCAGGTGCTCACGGTGCCGCGGCCCAGATGACCGAAGAACCGATTGGTGCGGACCGCGGTGAGCAGCTCGCCGCGAAAGGCGTAGATCAGCAGCACCGGCGGAATCGCGCAGGCCGAGCGGAAAAACACGATCTGGCCGACCGGCGCCACCTCACTCAGATGCCGCACCAGTGCCGACATCGCCGCGAACATCAGCGCGGAAATCAACTTGAAGGTGATGGCTTTCAGGAGATTGGTCGGCGGGGCATGCATGGACCCCTCCTGAATAGACCTCCCCGCCTGGCTTGTCCCGGATATTCAGGCGCGCGGCGCGCCCACGCACTATTTTTTCGGCGGACGGGCCGGCCCGTCGATCGGCGGCAGCGACTTGATGTAGACCGCCATCGCCCGCCGGTCGGCATCGCTCAGTTGCGCGGTGTTGCGGATCACCGCCGCCATGCCGCCCCCGACTGAGTCGAATTCCGGCGTCATGCCGGATTTCAGGAAATCGGCAATATCCCCTTCCGACCAGGAACCGAGGCGCTTTTGCGTGATGTTGGGGACCCAGCCCTGACCCTCGGGGTTCGGACCGCCGGCGAAGCGCTCATCATTCACGAGACCGCCGAGGAAATTCCGCGCCGTGTGGCACTCGGCGCAGTGGCCGGGCCCATTGACGAGATAGGAGCCACGGTTCCATGCCGCGCTTTTCGCCGGGTCCGGGGTGAACCGCGGCGCGTTGAGAAACAGCAGTTTCCAGCCGCCGACCAGGCGCCGGATGTTGAAGGGGAATGGCAGGTCGTGGGGCGGCGCGCGGCCCTGCACCGGCGGCAGCGTTTTGAGATAGGCAAAGAGGTCGCGCAGATCGGCCGTCGTCATCCGCCGGTACGACGTATAGGGAAACGCCGGATAGAGGTGCTCTCCCGATGGCGAGGTACCGTCACGCATGGCGCTGACGAACTGCGCCTCGCTCCAGCCGCCGACGCCGTCTTTGGCGTCGGGCGAGATGTTCGGCGGGTAGAACGTCCCGAACGGCGACGTGAGCGGCTCGCCGCCGCCGAGATGGGTGCGTTCTTCCTTGCCCTTGGCGTGGCAGGACACACAACCGCCGATGTCGAACATGGTCTTGCCGTTGACGAGATCGGCCGTGTGCGGGCTGGCGAATTCGGCGGCCGGTTCGACCTTCGGTTCGGTCAGGAACCAGAAGGCCGCAACGGCGAGCGCTCCTGCGGCGATCGCCAGCGGAAAGATCTTGCGCAGCATCATGGGCTCTCTATGCGGCAGGTCGCGAGTGTAGCCGCGCCTCCTCGCCAAAGGCAAAGGGCGGCGCGTCGTTCGACGGCCGCCCTTCCGACAGTCAGCGCGCGCGGCGCCGTCACTGCGGCTTGCGGAACGCCTCGTGGCAATCGCTGCAGTTCTTGCCGACCGCAGCGAGCGCCACCTTGAGGCCGTCGGCGCCGCTCATGGCCTTGGCGCGGTTGTCGTCGACGTCCTTCTTGAACTTGGCGATCGCCGCATCGAACTTGGCGCGGTCGCTCCAGATCACCGGAAGGGCGCGCGTATCGCCATCCTTCGAATTGTCGGGGAACAAGGCGCCGAACTTCGCGGCGGTATCGTCCCACTGATCGAAGGCCGCCTTCACCTTGGCCGCGTCGAAAGGCTCTTCGCCCTTGACCATCTTGACGATGACGCCGGCATGGCGTCCGTTCGCCTTCATCAGATCCTTGCGCGCGGCGATCGGATCCTGCTGCGCAATGACCGCAGTGGATACGAGCGCGACGGCGGTAAACAGTCCCGCCGCGAACCAAGTCGACAACTTCATGAAAAACCCCTCGGTTAAGACAGCCGGACCCTATTCCGCGCCCGACGAGCACAAAGCCAACACCCATGGCGGCTGAATATTCCGGAAGAATTGCGATGATCGTCGGGCGCTGTCCGATCACGAACCTGTGATACCGGAGCGCCCTTATGCCGCAGCCGAGCGTCGCGCCTTGTCGATCAGCGACCAGACCTTCATCGGCGTCGCGGGCATGTCGATCTGCCGGATACCGAAGCCGCGGTCGAGCGCGTCAATCACGGCATTGATCACCGCCGGACACGAACCGATGGCACCGGCCTCGCCCGCGCCCTTGACGCCGAGCGGATTGGTCTTGCACGGCGTGTTGCGCGTCTCGAACACGAATGACGGTGCGTCATGCGCGCGCGGCATCGCGTAGTCCATGAAGCTGGCGCTGACGAGCTGGCCGCTCGCTGCGTCATACACCGTCTCTTCCATCAGCGCCTGGCCGATGCCCTGTACCAGCCCGCCATGCACCTGCCCCGCCAGCAGCAGCGGGTTGAGGGTCGCGCCGAAGTCATCGACCACGACATAACTCACGATCGTGGTCTTGCCGGTCTCCGGATCGATCTCGACTTCGGCAATATGCGCGCCGTTCGGATAGGTCGGGCTGTCGGTGCCGAAATCCTTGGCCGCGGTCAGCTTGTCCGGCGTCGCCTTCGGATGCGCGGCGAGCTCGGCAAACGAGATGGCGCGATCCGTTCCAGCCACGCGGATTGAACCTTCGGCGATTTCCATGTCGCCGGCGGCGGCTTCGAGGGCGTCGGCGGCGAGATCCTTGAGCTGGTCGGCGAGCGTGCGCGAGGCGCGGTCGACCGAGACACCGCCGACCGGGATCGAGCTCGAGCCGCCGGTGCCGGCGCCGCTGGCGATCTTGTCGGTATCACCCTGGACGACGCGAACGCGATCCGGCGGCAGGTCGAGCCGCTCGGCGACGAGCTGGGCGTAAGAAGTGTGATGGCCCTGCCCCGTCGATTGCGAGCCGATCAAAACGGTGACGCCGCCGTCGCGGTCGAGCGTGATGGTCGCGGTTTCCGGACCGTTGTTGCCGCAGGCTTCGATATAGGTGGCGATGCCGATGCCGCGCAGCTTGCCGGCGCGCTTGGCCGCCGTGGCGCGCTTGCCGAAACCCTTCCAGTCGATCAGTTCCTGGGCGTGCTTGAGCGCGCCGGCGAAATCGCCGGAGTCGTACACCTTGCCGGTCGGCGTGGTGTACGGCAGTTGCGACGGCTTGATCAGGTTCTTGCGGCGCAGCGCATCGGGCGCCATGCCGATCTCGCGCGCGGTGTTATCGACCGCGCGCTCGATGAGATACGACGCCTCGGGACGGCCGGCGCCGCGATAGGCATCGACCGGCACCGTGTTTGTGTAGGCGGCGCGCAGGCGGATATAGGCGACGGGAATATCGTAGGAGCCGGTCGCCATGCCGACGCCAAGCCATGGGATATAGGGCGCGTAGCAGGACAGATACGAGCCCATGTCGGCAACGATGTCGATGTCGAGCGCCAGAAACTTGCCGTTCTCGTCGAGCGCGATGGTCGCGGTCGAGATGTTGTCGCGGCCATGGCTGTCGCCGAGGAAATGCTCGGAGCGATCGGCGATCCACTTCACCGGCTTGCGCAGCTTTTCCGCCGCCACCGCGGCCAGCGCATATTCGCGATACGGAAACAGCTTGGTGCCGAAGCCGCCGCCGACGTCCGGCGTGATAACGCGCATTTTCTCCAGCGGCTGCTTGAGCACCGCGCCACAAATGATGTCGCGGATGATGTGGCTGCCCTGGCTGCCGAGGGTCAGCGTGTAGCGCGTCCCGTCATATTCGGCGATGACGCCGCGCGTATCCATGTAATTGGTGACGAGGCGCTGGTTGACGATGGTGGTCGAGACCGTCCGCGCGGCCTTGGCAAAGGCCGCCTTGGTGGCGGCTTCATCGCCGGCGCTGGTTTCGAAGGCGAGATTCGGCCGGTCGGCCCAGACCCGCGGCGCGCCCTTCTTCAGCGCCTCGAGCGAACCGATGACATGCGGCAGCGGCTCCCAGTCGATGCTGATGGCTTCGGCGGCATCCTTGGCCTGCTCGAGCGTGTCGGCAACGACGAAAGCCACGGCATCGCCGACATGGCGCACCACGTCACGCGCCAGCACCGGGTAGAACGGCACGTCGATGGCGACGCCTTCGAGCACGCCCGGCGTCGGCATCGGCCCGAGATCGGCGGTATCGGCGCCGGTCAGCACCAGGCGCACGCCCTTCATCGCCTTGATCGAGGCAAGACCGCCGATCGTGAACCGTGCATGGGCGTGCGGCGAGCGCACGGCGACGGCGCGCAGCGTGCCTTGCGGCGCCACATCGGCGACATACTGGCCGGCGCCGCGCAGCAGGGCATCGTCTTCCTTGCGGGTGAGCGGCTGGCCAAATCCGAACTTCGTCATCGCCATCTCCTGCTCCTCATTTCCAATGCTTCGTTACGCGCCAACGCCGCTCTATGGTTTGGCCCGCGAGAACCGCGTCGCTATCCAGCGGGAAACCACATAGAAGACCGGCGTGAAGATCAGGCCGAATGCCGTCACGCCGATCATGCCCGAAAATACCGCGGTGCCAAGCGACTGGCGCAATTCCGCGCCGGCGCCGACCGCCCAGACCAGCGGCGCTACGCCGAAGACGAAGGCGAGCGAGGTCATCAGGATCGGCCGCAGGCGCAGCCGCGCGGCTTCGACCGCGGCTTCGAACCGCGTCTTGCCGCCGTCCTCGACCTGCTTGGCGAATTCGACGATGAGAATCGCATTCTTGGCGGCGAGCGCGATCAGCACGATGAAGCCGACCTGCGTGAGGATGTTGTTGTCCATGCCGCGCAACACGACGCCGACGATGGCCGCGACGAGACACATCGGCACGATCAGGATCACGGCGAGCGGCAGCGTCAGGCTTTCGTACTGCGCCGCCAACACCAGGAAGACAAAGGCGACGCCGAGCACGAAGGCGAACACCGCCGTGTTGCCGGCGCGCAATTGCTGGAACGCGAGCGTCGTCCACTCGTAACTGAAGCCGGCGGGCAGCGTTTCCGCGGCAAGCTTCTGCATGAGTTCGATCGCCTGGCCCTGGCTGTAGCCGGGCGCCGGCGCGCCATCGAGTTCGGCGGCCGGATAGAGATTATAGCGTGGCAGCCGGTACGGACCGGAGATGTCGCGCACGGTCGCGAAGGAGCCGAGCGGCACGGTCTGCCCTTGCGTATTGCGGACACGCAACGTCAGCACGTCCTTGGGCTGCAGGCGCGCATCCGCCCTCGCCTGAACCTGGACGCGGAAGGTGCGGCCGAACAGATTGAAGTCGTTGACATAGGCCGAGCCGATATAGACCTGCAATGCCTGGAACACGTCGCCCAGATTGACGCCGAGCAGTTGCGCCTTGGTGCGATCGATGTCGAGGAACAGCTGCGGCGTCGATGTCTCGAACAGCGAATAAACCTGCTGCAGCCCTGGCGTCTGCGCCGCCTTGCCCATCATCGCATAAATCGCGCTCTGCAAGGCCGCCGGACCGGCGCCGTTGCGGTCCTCGACCATCATGCGGAAGCCGGCGGCGTTGCCGATGCCGGACACCGGCGGCGGCTGCACCACGATCATGAAAGCTTCCTGCAGCGCGCCGAGCTTCTGGAACAGCGCCTGCTGGATCGCCGCGGTCGATTTGCGCGGATCCTTGGCGCGCTCCTCGAACGGCTCGAGCACGATAAACATGGCGCCGGCATTGGGCGCGTTGGTAAAGGTCGCACCGGAGAAGCCGACGATCACGACCGCGTCGGCAACGCCGGGCGTCTTGAGCATGATGTCGGTCGCCTGGCGCATGACCTTGTCGGTGCGCTCGAGCGAGGCGCCGGGCGGCAACTGCGCGGCAACGATGAGAATGCCGCGATCGATCTGCGGAATGAAGCCCTGCGGCGTTTTACGGAACTCGTTGAGGCCGAAGCCGAGAATGGCGATGTAAGCCACCAGCATGAGCACGGCGAAGCGCACGATACGCTTGACCAGGCCGCTATAACCGCTCGCCAGCGCATCGAAGCCGCGGTTGAACCACCGGAAGAAACCATGCAGCGGCTTCTCGAACCAGCGCTCCTCGTGCGCCGCCTTGTGCGGCATGAGCAGCAGCGCGCACATCGCCGGCGACAGAGTGAGCGAGCAGGTCAGCGAGATGATAGTCGCCGCCGTAATGGTCAGCGCGAACTGGCGATAGAACTGCCCGGAAATGCCGGTGATGAACACCGTCGGCACGAACACCGCGCACAACACCAGCGCGATCGAGATCAACGCCGTGCCGACCTCGTCCATGGTCCGGTACGCGGCATCGCGCGGCGACAGGCCCGCGGCGATGTTGCGCTCGACATTTTCGACGACGACGATGGCGTCGTCGACCACGATTCCGATTGCCAGCACCAGACCGAACAGGGACAGGTTGTTGAGCGAAAAGCCGAACAGGCTCATCAGGAAGAAGGTGCCGATCAGCGAGATCGGGATCGCCAGCAGCGGGATGACCGCGGCGCGCCAGGTCTGCAGGAACAGCACGATCACGAGGACGACGAGAACAACCGCCTCGAAGATCGTCGATATCACCGCGTCGACCGACTGCTGAATGAATTGCGTCGGATTGTAGAAAATGCCGTAGTCGATCCCGGACGGGAAGCTCTTCGACATTTCCTTGACGGTCTTGACGATGTTGTCGCCCGTCGTCAGCGCGTTCGAGCCCGGCCGCTGGAACACCGCCAGCGCCACGGATTCGTAGCGGTCGAGATAGGAATTCGACGTGTAGTCCTGCGCGATCAGCTCGACGCGGCCGACATCCTTGACGCGGATGACGGCGTTGGCGGTCTGCTTGATGACGACGTTGCCGAATTCCTCCGGCGTCGACAGGCGTCCGAGCGTTCGCACCGCGACCTGGAACGCGAGCTGGTTGGCCACCGGCGGCTGGTTCAGCACACCCGATGCGACCTGGATGTTCTGCTGCTGCAGGGCCGAGGTGACATCGCCGGCGGTCAGATTGAGCGACTGCATCCGGTCCGGATCGAGCCAGACCTGCATGGCGTAGTCGCGGCTGCCGAACACGGTGATCGACCCGACGCCATCGACGCGCGTCAACGCGTCCTTGATCTGCAGGTTGGCGTAGTTCGAGATGTAGAGAGCGTCGCGCGACTTGTCCTTCGAGAAGAGGTTCACGACCATCAGGATGTCGGGCGAACTCTTGGCGACGGTGACGCCGATCTGCTGCACCTGCGCCGGCAAGCGCGGCGTTGCAGTAGCAACGCGGTTCTGCACCTGGACCTGCGCGATATCGAGATTGACGCCGATGTCGAACGTGACGGCGATTGAGAAACGGCCGTCGGCGGTCGAGTTCGAAGAGATGTAGAGCATCCCCTCGACGCCATTGATCTGCTGCTCGATCGGCGCCACCACGGTCTCGGCGACAATCTCGGCGCTGGCGCCCGGGAACTGCCCCGTCACGTTGATGGTCGGCGGCGCGATCTCAGGATACTGCGCGACCGGCAGGCGTCCGAACGACACCGCGCCGAGAATGATGATCACGATCGAGATGACCGAAGCGAAGATCGGCCGGTCGATGAAGAAGTGCGACAATCGCATGGCGGCGCGCTACTTCGCTGGTGCCGGCGCGGCGGCCGGCTGACCGCCGGGCTGGGCACCGGATTGGCCTTGGCCTTCCGGCTGGGGATTGACCGGCTGGCCCGGACGCACGCGCGCGATGCCGTTGACGATCACCTTGTCGTCCGGCGACAGGCCCTCCTTGATGACGCGCAGCTTGCCGTCGACGAGCTGGCCGAGCGTGACGTATTTCTGCACGGTCTTGTTCTGCGCATCGACGACGAGCACGTATTTACGCACCTGTTCGCTGCCGATCGCGGTGTCGGGAACCAGCAGCGCCTGATAAGGCGACGTTGCCGGCACTCGGACGCGGCCGAACATGCCGGGCGTGAACACGCCGTTGGCGTTGGCGAACACGGCGCGGCCGCGGATCGTGCCCGACGTGCGGTCGATGACGTTGTCGACAAAGTCCATCCGGCCATTGTGGACGAAATCGCTCTCGTCGATCAGCTTGAGGCCGACCTGCACGCTGGCGCCGCGGCTGGCGATGTCGTCGCCCTTCCCGGCATTGCGCTCGTAACGAAGATACGAGGCTTCGTCGAACGTGAACTCGAAATAGATCGGGTCGGTCGAGACGATGGTCGCCAGCAGCGTCGTGTTGCCGCTGGTGCCGCCGGTCACCAAATTGCCCGGCGTGACACGGCGATCGCCGATACGGCCGGCGATCGGCGCGCGCAGCTCGGTGAACTCGAGATCGAGTTCGGCCGTGCGCACCTGCGCTTCCGCGCCGCTGACCGCGGCGCGCGCGTTGCGATAGGCCTGCGAACGCTGCTCGAAAGTCTGGTCGGTGATGGTCTTTTCCTTCACCAGTTGCTGACCGCGCGTATAGTCGGCCTCGGTGAAGGCGAGATTGGATTGCGCCGCGGCCAGAGTCGCGCGCGCCTGCGCGACGGCGTTCTGGAACGGCCGCTTGTCGATGGTGAACAGCAGATCGCCGTCCTTGACGAGCTGGCCGTCCTTGAAGTGCACCGCGTCGAGATAGCCGGAGACGCGCGCCCGCACTTCGACGCTGTTCACGGCATTGAAGCGGCCGACATATTCGTCGTAGTCGGTGACGGTCCGCTTGACCGGCGGCGCCACCGTCACCGGCGTCGGCGGCGGCCCCGCCTGCTGTTGCTTCTGGCCGTCGCCGCAGCTCGCCAGCAAAGTCGTCAAGACGACAACGATACCGGCGCGGCCGAGGAGCGAGATGGAAGAGCGAGACATCGGCATCTCGATTCGATTCATGGCCAGTCCATCACTGAAATTGCGGCGCGGCGGGGATCAAATGACATAGCGGCGTCGCCAAGGCCTGTCCACCGTGGCCGAATGGACACGCGAGCCACGAAAAGCGCAGCGGAATGTTGCGTTTTTGCGGATCCGCCCTATCGCGCGCCACGCCGTGCACGAAAAGCCATCAGCCAGGCTCGCCCGAACATGGCGAAGATCGCGGCTCCATAGACCGTGCCGCCGAGCGCGCCGAGCGCCGCCAACGTCAGCAGCGCCGAGGCCGGCCAGCCGTGAAACAGGCGCGCCACCGGCGCGGCGCAAAGCCACAGCGTCGCCGTCATGGCGGCACCGGCGATCAGAAATTTCACCGTCGAGCGGCGCAGGCGGCCGTCCACCCGGGCGTGGCCGGCGCGATGGGCCAGCCAGACAACCAGCGTGAGATTGATCCAGGCGCCGATCGAGGTGGCAAGCGCGAGGCCGATCTGGGCCAGCGGTCCCATCAACATCACCTTCAGGCCGATATTGACCGCGGCCGCGGTGAGCGAAGCCTTCACCGGCGTTGCGGTGTCGCCGCGGGCGAAGAACGTTGCGACCGCGCTGCGGATCAGGAGGAACGGCAGCAACCCGACCGCATAAGCCGCAAGCGTCGCTCCGGCGGCATCGGCATCGGCCACCGTGAAGGCGCCGCGCACGAACAGCGCGCGCATGATGAGATCGGGGATCGCGATGAACGCGGCAAGGCACGGCATCGCCAGCAGCAGCGTGAATTCGAAGGCGCGGTTCTGCGCATTGGCGGCGCCGGCATCGTCGCCCGCGGCGAGGCGCCGCGACATTTCCGGCAGCACCACCGTGCCCGCGGCGATACCGATGACGCCGATCGGCAACTGGTTGATGCGATCGGCGTAATACAGCGCCGAGATCGCGCCGGCCGGCAGCAGGCTGCCGATGATGGTGTCGGCGAATAGCGCCAGTTGCACGCCGGCGGAGCCCACGGTCGCCGGGCCGAGCGCGCGGAAGAACTGCTTCACGTCGGCATCGAACACCGGGCGGCGCAGCCGCGCCAGAACGCCCTGACGAAAGCTGTCGCCGCCGACCAGGAACGCCTGCAAGACGCCGGAGAAGACGACGCCCCAGGCCGCGGCATGACCGGGTGTCGGGAAGTACACGGCCAGCAACAGCGCCACGATCAGCGAGAAGTTGAGCAGGATCGGCGCCGCCGACGCCGCGGCAAAGCGTTGCAACGCATTGAGGATGCCGCCGTAGAGCGTCACCAGCGTGATCAGCAGCAGATAAGGAAACGTGATGCGCGTGAGTTCGACCGCGAGCGCGTAGCGCTTCGGATCGTCACCAAATCCGGGCGCCAGCAGATCGAGCGCCTGCGGCGTGAACAGCAGCGCCAGTGCCAGCAGCACGATCTGCGAGGCCAGCAGGATGGTGAAGATGTGGTCGGCGAACAATCCGGCCCGAGTCTCGCCGCCCTGCGCGCGCACACGCGCATAGGCAGGCACGAAGGCGGCATTGAAGGCGCCTTCGGCAAAGATGGCGCGAAAATGGTTGGGCAACCGGAAAGCCACGAAGAAGGCATCGGCCACCGGTCCGGCGCCGAGTACCGCCGCCATGATGATGTCGCGAATGAAACCGGTCACCCGCGACAGGAGCGTGTAGCCACCGACAGTCAGAAAGGGCTTGATCATCGGGCTGGCAAACCTGAACGGGGGCGCGGGATAGTTGGAACCGACCAAGGTAGATTTAAGGCCGGCGATACGATACCCGTAGGCCGGCCGCCGGGCACGAATCCGGCGTCCACCATAGGGCCCCTGCGCGCAAAGCCAAGATGGCCTCGGGCGCACGGCCACAATGAGAATTGCCGACCACTCCGTCGAGACGCCCGTGCCCGCATCCACGCCGATCACCCCAGTGCTCCTTGCCGGCGGCGCCGGCACCCGATTGTGGCCGGTATCGCGCGACGCCCTGCCCAAGCAGTTTCTGCCGCTGGTCGGCGAGCGCTCGACCTATCAGGAAACGCTGCTCCGGGTGCACGATCCGATGTTCGCGCCGCCGATCGTTATTACCGGGCCGAACTTCCATTTCTTCGCCAGACGGCAGGCCGAGGAGATCGGTATAGACGTCACGGTGGTGATCGAGCCGCTCAGGCGCGATTCAGGCCCGGCAATCGCCGCGGCCACCGCCATTGCGCGGCAGCGCGACCCTCAGACACTGGTGCTCGCGCTCGCCGCCGACCACATCATCCTCGACACCGATAAATTCCGCGCCACCTGCCTCGCGGGGCGGCCGGCGGCGGAGAGCGGCCAGATCGTCACCTTCGGCATCAAGCCCACAGAACCGAAGACCAGCTACGGCTACATCCTGCCGGGCGCCGATCTCGGCAACGGCGTCAGCGCGGTCAGCCGCTTCGTCGAGAAGCCCGACGCCGCGACCGCGGCGCGCTACGTGCGCGACGGCTACTTGTGGAATTCCGGCAATTTCCTGTACCGCGCCGACGTCCTGCTCGGCGAACTGGCGCGGCTCGAGCCGGACATGGCCGAAGCCGTCGAAGCTGCCGCTGCCAAGGCGACCGACGACCTCGGCTTCCTGCGGCTCGATCCAGAGGCTTTCGCCAAAGCGCCGCAGAAATCGATCGACTATGCGGTGATGGAAAAGACCGACCGCGCCGCGGTGATCGCCGGCGACTTTCGCTGGTCGGACATCGGAAGCTGGGACGCGCTGTTCGACATCATGCCGCGTGACGACAGCGGCAATGTCGTCCACGGCCCGGTGATCGCCATGGACACCGCGGACTGCGTCGTACACTCCGACGGGCGGCTGACAACTCTGATCGGCGTCAACGACCTCGTCGTGGTCTCGACGTCCGACGCTGTCATGGTCGTCCCGCGCGACCGCTCGCAGCAGGTGCGCGAACTGGTGAATCGGCTGAAGGCCGAGGAGAAGCCGGAGGCGACCGAGCACAAGCGCGTGCACCGGCCCTGGGGCTATTACGAGTCGATCGACATGGGCGACCGCTTCCAGGTCAAGCGCATCGTCGTCGCCCCCGGTGGCACGCTATCGCTGCAAAGGCACCGGCATCGCTCGGAGCACTGGGTCGTGGTACGCGGCAATGCCGAAGTCACGGTGGGCGACGACGTCCGCGCCGTGCACGAGAACGAGTCGATCTACATTCCGATCGGAACGATCCATCGCCTCGCCAACCGTGGCAAAATTCCGCTGGAGCTGATCGAGGTACAGACCGGCAGCTATCTCGGCGAGGACGACATCGAGCGCATCGAAGACATCTACAAGCGGACCTGACCGGCCGGTCACGGCGCGGCGGTGAGCCCGCGTATCTCGGTCGCCGATATCCGTTCGGTCTCGTCGTCGAGCACGATGCGCTCGACCGTGTAACCGACGTCGCGCCCGTAAAACACGTTTGTAATATTCGGTAGCGGCACCACGATAAAGCGGCCGTCGTAAGCCGACAGCGCCGCCTCGATGCGCCGCTTGACGGCGAAGAACGGTAGCGGATTTTTTGCGTCGAGGCCGTGCGTATCGCGCACCGCGATGCAGACCTGACCGACGCGCCGCAGCCCCTCCTCGATCAGGCGGCGATGGCCGTCGTGGAACGGCTGATAGCGCCCGACGAACAGCGCCGTCGGCTTCTGCGGATCGAAGGTAGCGCGCAGCCGCGCCAGGATCTGCTCGGCCCAATATTGCGGCGTGCCTTGCGCCGTGACCGTCAGATCGGCGCGCTCCGGCGCGACGAACATCCGGTTGGTATCCTCGAAACGGCCGGCGGCGATGCGGTCGACCCAGACGGTGAACGCTTCTCCGAAGGCGCTGCGCGTCTCCGGTGTCGGACAAACGAAATCGGCGATCGCTGTGCCGCCGGCTTCCGCGACCCGGTCGCACATCCAGCCCATGCGGCGCGCATGCTCGATGCGGTCCTCGTGGCTGAAGCCGAGATCGCGGGAGAGATTGGCGCGCACCGCGTCGGCATTGAATACCACCGCGTTCAGCAGCGGCGCGAGCGCGTTGGCGAGCGTGGTCTTTCCGGCGCCCGGCAGGCCCATGACCAGAATTTTGCGCGGCATCGCCCCCACCCCACGAACATTGATCGCGGAATGAGTGTATCCTATGAAAAGATATTAGTCAGGGTTGCAACGCGCAAATTGGGTGCGACCACCGTCCAGGCGGGCCGGGAGGTCCTAGCCGGCCTGAACCGCGCGCTGCACGGCGTGGATGACGCGATCCTGCGTGGCCTCTTCGAGATAAGCGTGCATCGGCAGACTGATCACTTCGTGCGCCAGCGATTCGCTGACGGCGACGCCACCCTTGCCGACCGGATAGTGCTTGTAGGCCTGCTGCTTGTGCAGCGGGATCGGATAGTAGATGGCCGTCGGAATGCCTTCGGCCTTGAGCGCCGCGGCAAAGCCGTCGCGCGTGCCGGGCTTGAGACGGATTGTGTACTGCGCCCACACCGAGGTCATGCCGGCGGGGACAGTCGGCACGGTGACGACGTCGCGCAGCGCATCGTTGTAGCGCCACGCCACGCGGTCGCGGGCCTCGATCTCGTCCGGGAAAATCTTGAGCTTCTCGATCAGCACCGCGGCCTGGATGGTGTCGAGGCGCGAGGTGAGACCGAGGCGGACATTGTCGTAGCGGTCGCTGCCCATGCCATGAACGCGGATGCTGCGCATCAGGTCGGCGAGATTGTCGTCATCGGTCAGCACAGCGCCGCCGTCGCCGTAGCAACCGAGCGGTTTGGCCGGAAAGAAGCTGGTCGCGGTAACGTTGCCAAAGGTGCCGATGCGCCGGTTGTTGTAGCTGGCGCCGAAGCCCTGCGCGGCGTCGTCGATGACGAACAGATCATGGGCCTTGGCAGCGGCCGCGATCGGTCCATGGTCGGCGGCCTGACCGAACAAGTCGACCGGAATGACGGCCTTTGGCTTGAGACCCATGGCACGCGCGGTCTCGACCCCGCCGGCGATGTGACCCGGATTCATGTTGAAGGTGACCGGATCGACGTCGATGAAAACCGGCGTCGCACCGACCAGCGCCACGACCTCGGCGGTGGCGCAGAAGGTAAAGGACGGGCAGAGAACCGCATCGCCCGGGCCGATACCCATGGCGCGCAGCGGCAACACCAGCGCGTCCGTGCCGCTAGCGCAGGACACTGCGTGCTTGGCGCCGGCGAAGGCCGCAAGGTCGGCCTCGAAGGCGCGCACTTCCGGGCCGAGAATGAACTGGCAGCTGTTGACGACCTTCATCACCGCATTGTCGATCGCCGATCCGAGCCGGCGGCGCTGCGCCGAGAGATCGATGAAGGGAATCGGCGGCAGTTCGGTACGAAGGTTCATGCGTCAAAAACCGGATGCGTGAGGGCGAAATATCAGACCGCGGCGGCTTTCGCCCGCGAGGGCGAGACGGCACGGCTGTTCGAGGCCAGACACTGGATGGCGATTTCGAGGCTGGCGACTGCCTGCTCGCCGGTGACGGCGGGAGCGGAGCCGCCGCGGATCGCCTGGAGGAAGGCGAGCAGTTCGGCGCGCAGCGGTTCGGCGTGGCCGACGGACAGATGCCGCATCGAGTAGCTGCCGTCCGGCTGGAAACCGAAGCACTCGGTGACCTGCCGGGTCAGCAGATCTCCCGTCACATATTTGTGGCGCGTCGCCACCGTGACGTTGCGCGCCTTGAACGGCGTGATCCAGTTGGTGTTGATGTGCGCCAGCACGCCGGACGCGGTACGGAACTGCAGCAGCGCAATGTCCTCTCGCTCGGCGATCGCACTTGAGACCTGCGGCTGAACCTCGATGATATCGCTGTCGGTGAACCAGCGGATCAGGTCGATGTCGTGCACGGCGAGATCGATAACGACGCCGACATTTGACATGCGCGGCGGAAACGGGCCGACGCGGGTGATCGCGATGGAAAGAATGTCCTCGTTGCGGATCGCTTCCTTGATCGCTTCGACCGCCGGATTGAACCGCTCGACATGGCCGACCATCAGGGTCACGCCGGCCTGGCGCGCCGCCTGGATGATCTCGTGACCTTCCTCGACGGTCGAGGCGATCGGCTTTTCGACCAGTACATGAACGCCGTTGGCGATCGCGGCGAGCGATACGTCGCGGTGCAGATGGGTCGGAGCCGCGATGGTGATCGCATCCACGCCGAGCGCGAGCAGCCCGTTGGCATCGGGAACGGCGGCGCAGTTCAGCGTGCGGGCAACGAATTCGGCCTGCTTGGCATCCGGATCAGCGACGCCGACAAGCTGGACACCGGGAAGTCCCGCAAAAACGCGCGCATGATTGCTGCCCATGACGCCGACGCCGACGACGCCAACGCGCAATGGCTGCGGATTATTGTTGATCGCCTGTGACATCCTGAAAGCTGGTCCCCAGCTGGTATTTTCTTGACCCCGCGGTCCCCTAGCACGGCCCTCCGGGGCTGGCGACCGGACCTGTGAAAAGCGGTGAACACGTTTTGATTCAGAGCGTTACAGGCAGCCTGACAAGCGTCAGCGTTGCCTCAGCCCGCCGGAGCCGGCCAAAAAATCCGCATAAGCCGTTCTCAGGCCTTCGGCCAGCGGCGTCCGGGCTGCCCAGCCAAGCGTGGTGAGGCGAGAGCAGTCGAGGCGTTTGCGGCGAACGCCATCCGGCCGGGTCCGGTCGAATTCGATATCGCCGGTGTAACCGACCACGGCGCGAACGAGTTCGGCGAGCTGCGCGATCGAAATCTCCTCGCCGCTGCCGATGTTGATCGGCGCCTCGCCCGAATAGTATTTCATCACGAACACACAGGCATCGCCGAGATCGTCGGCGGCCAGAAACTCGCGCAGCGGCGCGCCGCTGCCCCAAACAACGACATTCGCCGCGCCGCTGACTTTGGCCTCGTGAAAGCGACGAATCAGCGCTGCCGTCACGTGACTGTTCTCGGCGTGATAGTTGTCGCCCGGCCCGTAGAGATTGGTCGGGATGACCGAAACGAAATCGACGCCATGTTGCCGCCGCAAGGCCTGCGCCATCTTGATGCCGGCAATCTTGGCAATCGCATACCATTCATTGGTCGGCTCGAGCGGCCCGGCCAGCAACTGCTCCTCGCCCATCGGCTGTGACGCCAGCCGCGGATAGATGCAGCTCGAGCCCAGATAGAGCAGCTTGCGCACCTCGGCGCGTATAGCGGCGCGCATGACATTGAGCGCGATGGCCGTGTTGTCGAGGATGAAATCGGCTGGATAAGCCGCGTTGGCGTGGATACCGCCGACGCGGCCGGCGGCCAGGAACACCGCATCGGGACGCCTTGCCGCAAGCCAAGTTTCGGTCGCCGTCTGGTCGGTCAGGTCGAGTTCATCGCGTGTCGCCGTGAGCAGTTCGCAATCTTCGGACGCGAGCCGGCGCGCGATCGCCGCGCCGGCCATGCCGCTATGACCGGCAACAAAGACGCGCCGGCCCCGCAAATTGAAGAGCGAAGCAGCACCGTTGCTCATCAAGGCTTGCCGCTAATGGCCTTGAGCGCCGCAAGGTCGAACATGACCATCTCACGGACGAGATCGGCAAAGCCGACGCGATGTGTCCAGCCGAGCAAACGGCGCGCCTTGGTGGGATCGCCGACCAGATGCGCCACCTCGGTCGGCCGGTAATAGCGCGGGTCGATTTCGACCAGGGTGTCGCCGCTCGCAGCGTCGATGCCGCGCTCGGCAGCGCCCTCCCCGTGCCAGACGATCCGCCGGCCGACGCAGGCAAAAGCCTGCTCGACGAATTCGCGGACCGAATGATCTTCGCCGGTCGCCAGCACGTAATCGCCGGCTTCGGGCTGCTGCAACATCAGCCACATGCCCTCGACGTAATCGCGCGCGTGGCCCCAGTCGCGGCGTGCATCGAGATTGCCGAGAAAGAGCTTGGACCGCTGCCTCAGCTCGATCGCCGCCACCGCACGGCTGATCTTGCGCGTCACGAAGGTCTCGCCGCGGGTCGGCCCCTCGTGATTGAACAGAATGCCGTTCGAGGCATGCAGGGCATAGGCCTCGCGGTAGTTCACCGTGATCCAATAGGCATAGAGCTTGGCGACGCCATAGGGACTGCGCGGCGCGAATGGCGTCGTTTCGCTCTGCGGCGCCGGCGCATCGCCGAACAATTCCGAGGTCGAGGCCTGATAGAAGCGGACGCGCTCCTCGAGCTTGAGAATGCGCAAAGCCTCGAGCAACCGCAGCGTGCCGAGCCCGTCGGCATCGGCCGAATATTCCGGCGTTTCGAAACTCACCTGCACATGGCTCTGCGCGGCAAGGTTATAGATCTCGGTAGGCTGGGTTTCCTGAATCAGGCGGATCAGGCTGGTGGCGTCGGTCAAGTCGCCGTAATGCATGAAGAACGACGTGTCGCTCTCGTGCGGATCGACATAGAGATGATCGACGCGTTCGGTGTTGAGCGACGATGCGCGGCGCTTCACGCCGTGTACGACGTAGCCCTTGCCGAGCAGGAATTCCGCCAGATAGGCGCCATCCTGCCCGGTCACACCGGTGATCAGTGCGACCTTGTCGGTCATTCCATCAATGGAAGGTGCGGATCGCTATTTCAGGCCGTGATAGGCGCGGTACCAGCCGATGAAGCGCGCGATGCCCTCGGCGATCGGCGTCGCCGGCTTGAAATCGACTTCCTTCGTCAGAGCGTCGACGTCGGCATAGGTCGCCGGCACATCTCCGGGCTGCATTGGCGCCAGTTCGCGGATCGCCTTCTTGCCGATCGACTTTTCGAGCAGTTCGACGACGTCGAGCAGTTCGACCGGATTATTGTTGCCGATGTTGTAGACCCGCCACGGCGCGCTGCTGGAACCGGGGTCGGGCCGATCGCCGGACCAAGCCGGATTGCCGGCCGGCGCATGCGACACCAGCCGCACGATCGATTCCACCACGTCGTCGACGTAGGTGAAATCGCGCCGCATCTTGCCGTGGTTGAACAGCTTGATCGGCTTGCCGGCGAGAATGGCGGAGGCGAAGATCCACATCGCCATGTCCGGCCGGCCCCACGGCCCGTACACCGTGAAGAAGCGCAGGCCCGTGGTCGGCAGCTTGAACAGGTGCGAATAGGAATGCGCCATCAGTTCGTTGGCCTTCTTCGAGGCGCCGTAGAGACTGAGCGGATGATCGACGTTGTCGTGAACCGAGAATGGCATGTGCGTGTTGCCGCCGTAGACCGATGACGACGAGGCATAGAGCAGATGGCGGCAGCCATTGTGGCGGCAGCCTTCCAGCACGTTGACGAAGCCGATCAGGTTGGAATCGACATAAGCATGCGGGTCGACCAGCGAATGGCGCACGCCGGCTTGCGCCGCGAGATGGACGACATGCGGAAACTTGTACTGAGCGAACAATTCGGCGGTCGCCTGGCGGTCGGCGAGATCGTGGCGGATGAAGCTGAAGCCATTGTGCCTCGCCAGTTCGGCGAGCCGCGCCTCCTTCAGCTTCACGTCGTAATAGGGCGTCAGGTTATCGACGCCGATCACGACGCGGCCTTCCTTCAGCAGCGCGGTCGCGACGTGATAGCCGATGAAGCCGGCGGCGCCGGTCACCAGGATCGGTTCGTTGTCTAGAGCCGCCACAGATCGATCCCTTTCGGCTTCGCATTACGATCGAGGCGACGCTTGACGTCGAGCACGACGCCCGCACCGCCTCTGAGCAGGCGTTGCACCAGCGCCCAGCCGCCCGTGATGTAGTCGTCATGGGCGACGGCGAAGATGATGGCATCGGCCGGCGCGAGCTTGTCCATCGGCAACAAGTCAACGCGGTATTCCTCGCGCGCTTGTTCGGCCGAAGCCAAAGGATCGTGCAACTGCACGGTGGCTCCGCCCTGCTCCAGCGCGCGCACGATGTCGATGACCTTGGAGTTGCGGGTGTCGGGCACGTTTTCCTTGAAGGTGAGCCCCAGCACCGTGACCACCGGTTTGCCCGCGGCACGGCCGCTGAGCCGCGTCATGCACTCGCGCGCGATATGCGCCCCCATGCTGTCATTGATATGACGGCCGGCGAGAATCACCTCCGGGCGATAGCCGGCCTTCTCGGCGCGGTGCGTCAGGTAGTAGGGGTCGACGCCAATGCAGTGGCCGCCGACCAGCCCGGGCTGGAAGGCCTGGAAATTCCATTTGGTCGCCGCCGCCGCCAGGACGTCGCCGGTATCAATGCCGAGCTTGTGGAAGATCGCCGATAACTCGTTCATGAAGGCGATGTTGAGATCGCGCTGCGTGTTCTCGATGACCTTGGCCGCTTCAGCGACCCTGATCGACGGCGCACGATGAATGCCGGCCGTCACCACCGAGCCGTAAACCGCGGCGACGACATCGAGCGTAGCCGCGTCCTGCGCCGACACGACCTTGGTGATGGTCTCGAACCGGTGCTGCTTGTCGCCGGGATTGATGCGCTCCGGCGAATAGCCGACGGTAAAGTCGATGCCGGCCTTGAGGCCGGAGGCGGCCTCGAGCACCGGCACGCAATCTTCCTCGACTGCCCCGGGGTAGACCGTCGATTCATAGACGACGATGTCGCCCGTCTTCAGCGCGCCGCCGACGGTGCGCGAGGCGGCCAGCATGGCGCCGAGATCGGGATGGCGGTTGTCGTCGATCGGCGTCGGCACCGTGACGATGTGGAAATCGGCCTTGCGCAGCGCCGCGGCATCGGTCGTGTAGGTCAGTGTCGGCTGCCGCAGATCGCCGGGCTCGACCTCGCGGGTCAGGTCGACGCCATCGCACAATTCGGCGACCCGCCGGGCGGCGATGTCGAAACCGATCACCGTCGCCCCCGAACGCGCGAAGGCGACGGCCACCGGAAGCCCGACATAGCCCAGACCGACCACCGATATCGTGCGCGAATGGTTCATGAGGCGGTGTTGAACATGGCCCCGGGTCATAACGCAAGGCCGGACGCGGCGTCAGGCCGTCGTGCCGTGCCGCCGCGTGGTGCGGCCTGCGCCTGTCATGCCATGGCCATGGCCGACCGCCGCCCCACCGAATGCATTTGAATGCTCGCTACACGCTTCGAGGGTATTTCATTCTTCTTCAATCAGTGCAGGCGCGCGTTGGCGAAGGCCACGCAGCAACGCGACGGTCTCGGCAATGCCGCGCCGCAAGTCCCCGGCCGCGACGAAGCCGGCTTCGGCGAAACGCCGCGCCGACACGTCGTAGGACAGTTGGTTCATGATCGGACTATCCACGAGGCTCACCGTGACGTCAGGCGCCTCGGCGACGACGAGTTCGACGATTTGCCGCACCGTGGCATTCAGCGTCAGCACATTATAGACGCGACCGTCGAACAGATCGCGCGTGACGATGAAGGTTATGGCCTCGACCGCATCCCGAAGATCGAGATAAGGCCGCTTCTGCTCGTAAGCGGTGCGCCACACGGTGAGCGGCCGGCCGGTCGCCGCCTGCCAGCAGAATTTGTTGACGGCGGTGTGGAAGCGCATGCCGGGCGAGACGCCGAAGACGGTGCCGAAGCGCACGATCGCCGCGCGCAGCCCCTTATCGCTGAGCGACATGACCAGTTGCTCTTCCTTCAGCTTGGTGGCGGCGTAAGGAGACTGCGGCTTGAGAGCCCCGAGCGGGCAATCCTCGGCGACGGTGGCGTCCTGCGTGCCGTAGACGCTGGTCGACGAAAGATGGATCAGGCGGACGCCCATTGCGGCGCAGGCCATTGCCACGGCTTCGGTCGCCTGGAAATTGTTGGCCTCGACCTCCGCGGCGCGTTCGACGCTACCCTCAGCGTCGGTCATGGCGGCGAGATGCACCACTGCGTCGGCACCGCCGAATGTCCTGGAGACATCCGCGTCGCGAACATCGGCTTCGATGAAGCGATAGCGGCCTTGCGCCGGCAGATCGAACAACGACGGGTAGCGCTGCGTCGCCATGTTGTCGATCATGACGATCTCGGCGCCCGGAAACCGCTCCGGCAGCGCCCGGATCAGGGCCGAGCCAATGTGCCCGAGCGCGCCGGTGACCACGATCTTCACGCGCCCGCGTCCCGCCGCGCTTCGAGAAACGCCGCGTAGTCACGGATGTAGTCGTCCTCGCGGTAGGGCTGATCGCAGAGCACGATCAGCACCGTGTCCGCTGCACGGAACGTCACCATGTTCCAGATCATCGCCGGCACGTGAAGCGCGAGGTTTTCGCGGTCGAGGCGCACCGTCCTGCGGCTCACCCCGTCATCGAGACCGACATCGATCGCACCGTTCGCGCACAGCATGAACTGCTCGCACCTCCGGTGCGCATGATTGCCGCGTACGGCATCGAGCGGCGCGCGCAACGTGAACATGCGCGCAACGGCAAACGGCACATGAGAGATGCACTCGGCAACGACCACGGCGCCATCGGCGCGCGCGAAACGCGGCAACTCGATCGCCTCGGCATCGAAGACCGATGAAAGCGCCATCACGTCTCAGGCGCGGCCCAGCAGCCGACGCACGCCCGCGGCGACGGCGTCGAGCGACGCCTCGGTCATGTTGAGCGCACAGGGCAGATTGATGCCGCGCCCCGACACGTCATAAGCGTTGGGATGCATGGTGCGCGCCTGCGGCTCCCGTCCGGGATAAGCCGGCAGCGAGCTCAGCGGATGGAAAAACGGCCGCACCGGCAGATTCATCGCCGCCAGTTCGCTCACCGCGCGGTCGCGCGTCATGCCGTGCGATGGACCGAACACTAGCGCCGTGTTCCAAACGCCATTGCGCACATTGCCCGGCTCCGGATTGAAGTGCAGGTCGGCAATGTCGCCGAGCCGGTCGCGATAGCCCCGCCACAGCCAGCGTTTCCTGTCGACAAGTTCGTCGAGCCGCTGGAATTGCGCGAGGCCAAGCGCAGCCTGCAGATTGAACGGCATGTATTTGAAGGCAACTTCCGTGTTGAAATAGGTGCCCGGCGCGCGGCCGTGATCACGCAGCAGCTTGCAGCGCTCGAACAGGGCGTCGTCGTCGATGAGCAGCATGCCGCCCTCGCCCGTCGTCAGCGTCTTGGTGCGGTGGAAGCTGAAGGCCGAGGCGACGCCGAACTTGCCGGCGGGCACGCCCTTGTAGCGCGAGCCCAGAGCCTCGGCGGCATCCTCGATAATGACGATGCCGCGCGCGGCGCATAGCGAGATGATCTCGTACCAATCCGGCATGTTGCCGTAAAGATCGACCACGATGACCGCTTTGGTACTTGGCGTGATAACGGCGCCGATCGTCTCGGCCGTCAGGCACCAGTGCACCGGATCGATATCGGCGAACACCGTGGCAGCGCGCAGGTAGGTGATGCCGGCGACGGAGCCGATCCAAGTGCACTCCGGCGCGATCACCTCGTCGCCTTCGCCGATGCCAAGGCCGGCCAGCACAAGATGCAGTGCCGTCGTGCAATTCGGCGTCATCAGCGCGTGTTCGCGGTTGTGATAGGCTGCGAATTCCCTCTCGAAGGTCTCGACATAGCGGTAGGCGTCCTTGCCGTACCAGCCATGGCGCAAGGCATCGAGCACGAGCTTCTCCTCGTGCTCGGTAATCCATGGCCCCGCCATCTGGATGTCCATGGCGTCGTCCGGCGTCATGCCTTGCGCCAGATGCAGGCTTTCACCGGGCCGAACTCGCCGATTTCCTGCGGCAGCTGCGCCGCCAACAGGTTGATGTCGGAATCGTAGCGCAGCGGTGCGCCGGATTGCTGCGCCAGCTTGGCGTACACGACGCGGGACAGGAAATGATAGGTGCTGCTGATGTGGATGACGCGTTCGACATAGAAGTCCGGCGTCGACCAGCTTTTGACCTCGGCGAGGTCGAAGAACAGATTGTGCCACGGCGCCGCGATCGGCTCGAGACCGAAGCGGCGGCGCAACAGATTGGTTTCCTCGCCGCCATCATTGAAGCATTCAATCATGAGGTAGCGGCCGCCGGGCTTGAGCGTGTCGGCGACGGACAGCGCCGCCGCCTTCTGTGCCGCGCGCGTTTCGAGATTGATCAAGCAGCGTTGCGAGAAAGCGAGGTCGAAAGCGCCCCACTCGTTGGGCACCGGCGGCACAGGACGGCGATGCAGCGCGATGGCATGGCCTAGCCCGGCCTCATCCACGGCGGCGGCGGCCGCCTCGATCATCTTTGCCGAGAAATCGAAGCCGACGCCGCGGCAGTCGTTGTCGGCAGCGAGCCGGATGAGGCTGGCGCCATTGCCGCAGCCGATGTCGAGCACGCGGCTGCCTTTCGGCACAGTATCGACCAGAAAGCGCTGCTCGATGCCGGTGAGCACGAAGTCGTTGGTGCCGGCGCGATCCCCCAGCGCCGCGCGCTCGTCCCAGAACGCGAGGATGCTTTGTCCTCCGCTCACCGCTGCCGTCACTCGGCGACGCGGCGACAATAGCCGCCCGGCGCATAGGTCATGAGCAGCTTGTCGTCGATGGCGCGATCGACCGCGAAGCCCGGATGCTCCGCGATGAAGGCCTTGAGCGCCGTCTTCGGATTGTTGCCGGGCCCCCAGCGGCGCGGGCGATGCCGTTGCGCGGGAATGTCATCGACGATCGTGTCCGACACGATCAGATACTGACCTTTCGTGACCAGCGGCGCATAAAGCCGCAGCTCGTCGAGCACATGATCGTGGCTGTGGTCGGAATCGAGCAGCACCATCACCGATTGCCCGGGCGCGATCTTTTGGCGGATGGCGGCGGCGATGGCCGGATCGGTGGACGAGCCCTTGAGCAGGTGGATGCGGTTAGCGAACGGAAGCGCCATGATCTGATCGCGCACGTGGTCCATGAGATTGACATCGACGGCGATCACCCGCCCCTTGTCGAGCAATTGCAGGAGCGACGCATACAGCGCGACCGAGCCGCCCCAGGCGATGCCGGTTTCGATGATGACGTCGGGCCGGCAGGACCAGATGATCTCCTGCGTCGCCACGATATCCTGCGGCAACTGAATGATCGGCAAACCGAGCCAGGTCCATTGATAGCCGTAACCGAATTCATCGGAACGCATCAGGACATCGAGCGCCATTCGGCGCAGCAGGTCGTCTCTTGCTTGCGCCTGGGCGTTGGCACGCTTGTCGGATTCGAATTCCGAACGGTTGAACATGTCAGCGCACCGCCGGCATCTGGCGAAAGAGAAGCTGCGCGAAATAATCGAGGCGATGCGGCGGCGAGAAGTGCTGAGTCGGTGGCCGCCCGGCGCCGTCGGTCAGAGCCGTCCGGTAGCGCGCCTTCAGCGTCAGCCGATAGCCCAGCGCCTCGACCGCGGCCACGAAGGTCGCGAGATTCCAGAAATGCACCGGGATGCGGGCGCCGTGGAAATTCTGAGCGGTGACAAATGTCACGTTGTCGGCGGCCGGCAGGTCGGCGAACAGAAGATATTCGGCTTGCGTAGCGGCGAACCGCGCCATGAGATCAGTCCAGTTCTCGACGTAATGCAGCGCGCTGGCGCAATGCACGATATCGAAACGCGCCTGCGGCGGCAGGTCGGGCCGGAACGATACGCGCCGTTCGTGTCCGAGCAATTCGCGGCCGAGCCGGCAGACGCCCTCGCTCTCCACGATCGTGTATTCGAGCTCGCAGTTGCCCGAGAACATGCCGAAGAGCGATAGCGCCGCCTCTGCGACGCCGCCGCCGAAATCAAGAATGCGGAGCGTCCCGTCGCGCGGCGCCGTCAGCGCCGCGACCGCCGGCAGCCACGAGCAAGATGTCTCGGCAATCGGTGCGATGGCCCCCGGCTCCGCCGCTTTCGCCAGCACCGCCGCGCCGCGCTGCCGCATCTTGCCGAGCCAGACGTCGCCGTCGAAGACGCTCGCGCCGCCCGCTTCCGCGAACTTGTCGAACACCCCGTCCCAGATCGGCACGCCGCTCACCGGTGAAGATGCGGCAGTTGCGCCGGCTTCAGGTCGCGCAACCGCGGAAATCCGGAATCGCGTGGCGACAGCAGCGGTGCGGCGACCGGCCATTCGATGGCGATGTCGGGGTCGTCCCACGCCAGCCCGCCTTCATCATGCGGATCATAGACGCGGCTCACCTTGTAATGCAGGTCGGCGCCGTCGCTGAGCACGCAAAAGCCATGCCCGAAGCCCGGCGCCATGTAGATTTGCGCAGGCCCGGCTTCGCCGAGCACAGTACCGAACCAGCGGCCGAAATTCGACGACCCGCTACGCAGATCGACCGCCACATCGAATATTTGGCCGCGCATGACCGTGAGGAGTTGCGCCTGCGGCCTCCGCACCTGGAAATGCAGCCCGCGCAGCGCGTGTCTTTTCGAGCGCGAATAGTTGTCCTGGACAAAATCGTCGGCAATGCCGGCTGCGCCGTAGCGCTCGCGCTGATAGCTCTCGAAGAACAGGCCGCGCGAGTCGGAAAAATGATCCGGCTCGATCAGCAGAAGGCCGTCGATCGGCGCCGGAGTCACACGCATGAAACGCTAGCGCCCGGCGAAATAATCGCGCACGGCGTCGATGACCCGATCCGCGTCGGCATCGGCGAGTTCGGGATAGATGGGCAGACTGAGCATGCGCCCGGCGAGGCGCTCGGTGACCGGCAGTCCCGTGGCCGGAACGACGACGCGCGCGGCATAGCCGTCGTGACGGTGCACGGGGACACGGTAATGCGCCGCCGACCCGATGCCGCGGCTCGCAAGATGGCGCCGCAAGGCCTCGGCGTCGTCGCTCTCGATCGCATAGAGATGAAAGACGTGATCGCCGTCGGCGCGCGTCGCCGGCAGCGTCATCGGCAGATCGCGGAGCGCAGTCGCGTAGCGCCGCGCCAAGGCGGCCCGGCGTCCGTTATCTTCATCAAGCCGCGGCAGCTTGGCCGCAAGAATGGCGGCCTGCAGTGCATCGAGTCGCGAGTTGAAGCCCGCCTCCTGCGTGCGCCGGTGTTCGTCCCAACCATACTGCCGCAGCCGCCGCACGCGGCCGGCCAGTTGCACGTCGTTCGCCGTCACCATGCCGCCGTCGCCGATCGCACCGAGGTTCTTGGTCGGGTAGAAGCTGAAGCAGCCGGCATCCCCGAGACTGCCCAGCCTTTGGCCTCGATAGCGACCACCGGCTGCCTGCGCGCAATCTTCGATCACCTTCAAACCGTGACGTTGCGCGATGGCGAGGACCGCTGCCATGTCCGCGGCTTGGCCATAGACATGAACGGGCACAATTGCCCGACAGCGCGAAGTGACCGCGGCGTCGATCCGCGCCGGGTCGATGGTGCGATGAACCGGATCGATATCGACCAGTACCGGCACAGCGCCTGCTTCCAGAATTGCGGCAACCGTCGCCAGCGCGGTGTGCGACACGGTGACGACTTCATCGCCGGCGCCTATGCCGAGCGCGCGCAGCGCCAGCTTGAGCGCGTCGGTGCCGCTGTTGACGCCGACGGCATCGCCGACGCCGCAGAATTCCGCGAAAGCGCGCTCGAAGGCTTGAACCTCCCCGCCGAGGACATAGTCGCCGCCTTCGAGCACGCGCCGGATGGCGGCATCGATGGCGCCGGCCTGCGAGCGATATTGCGCGAGCGGCGACGCCAGCGGAATCACGAGACGACCCGCACGTTCGGCACGTAAGTGATGAAGCGGCCGCCGCTTGCGGTGAAGGCCCGTTCCTTGCCCCGTATCTCGGCTTCGTGGTTCCAGGCGAACAGCAGCGCATAATCCGGGTAAGGTTTCGAGAATTCCTCGGCCGGGCGAACCGGGATATGCGCGCCGGGCGACAGCTTGCCCTGCTTGATCGGTGTCGTATCGGCGATGAAGGCGACGTGCTCGAGCGTGATGCCGCAATAATTGATCACCGTCGTGCTCTTCGATGTCGCGCCGTAGCCGACGACGCGCCGGCCGTCATCGCGCATGCTCTCCAGCACGCGCATAAGATCAGCGCGCGAGCGCTCGCAGTTTCGGCGGAAGCGTTCATAGGTCTCGGGCCGGTCGAGCCGCTGCGCCTTTTCGCGGGCAAGCCAGATCGCGACCGATGGTGATACCGGGCGGGTGCCGGCCGGCGCGAGGATATAGCGCATCGATCCGCCATGCGTCGGCTGCTCTTCGACGTCCATGAGTGCCAGACCGTGCGGCGCAAAGGCGCGGGCAACGGACGTCACCGAGAACATGAAGACATGCTCGTCGTAGACCTGATCATACGAGGTCTTCTCGATCATCGCGCCGAGATAGGGATCCTCGAAAATCAGAACACCGTCCGGCTTGAGCAGATGGGCGATGCCGGCGACAACGTCGTGAAGGTCGGCGATGTGGCACATCACATTGGCCGCCAGCACCGTGTCGGCGCGGCCGTGCTCGGAGACAATCCGCTCGGCCAGCGCGCGCCTGAAAAAGTCGCTCACGGTTTCGATGCCCTGCTCCCGCGCGAGGTCGGCGACGTTGGTCGACGGCTCGACACCGAGATGGCGGATGCCCCGCGCCTTGAAATTCCGCAACATGATTCCGTCGTTACTGCCGATCTCGACGACAAAGGGATCGGCTCGCCCGTGCAAGGGCCCTTCGATCGTCGATGTCGCGAATTTCTGAAAATGCGCCTGCATCGCGCGCGACGTGCCGGAATGAAACGCGTAGCGGCCGTGAAACATACGATCCGGCGTCGGCTGCTCGACGAGTTGGATCACGCCGCAGGGTTCGCAGAACGCCGGGCTCAGTTCGAAGAAGTATTCGTGCGCCACGTCGGCGGGGTCGAGAAAGCCATTGGCGATCGGCATGCGCCCGAACGACATGAATGCGGAAATCGCGCCGCCGCAAATCCGGCATGCCCTCACAGCGGCCAAGCCGTAACCGCCGTTGCTGTCGTTGCTGCCATTGCTACCGCAGCCCCGGTGCTGCCGGGGCATTCGCCAGGCCGGCGGCGCCGCGCATCGTCAGGCGGCAACGACGCTGTCGGCATCGACGACGATGCGGACCTTGCGACCCATAAGATCCAGCAGAATGGCGACGCGATCGCGATCCGCCATTCCATCGTAAAGTCCGAGACAGTCATAGAACACGCCGTCAAGTACGCGGATCTTGTCGCCCACTGCGTAGTTCGGGCGATGCTCGAGCTTGATGAGCCCGCTTTCGTCCTCGCGCTGGCGCAGCAGCGTGATCACCTCGTCCGGCACCGCGGTCGGCGCATCGCCGCTGCCGACCAGTTGGGAGACGCCAACCGTGGAATAGATCGACCGCCAGCGCTGCGCTGATGTATCGATCTCGACGAAGAGATAGCGTGGAAACAAGGGCGCCGCCACGTTGTCAACGCGCCGGGCGTGACGACGCCGTTTCATATAACGCGGCAGATAGGTCGCGAAGCCCTGACGGTTGAGATGCGTGACAGCTTTGCTCTCCGCGTTGGGATGGGTCTGGGCGACGTACCAATGTCCCGTACTCATGATGCCACCTTGCCAATATCGGGCGCTGCGAGTTCGTCGCTGTCGGACGTGAACGCGGTTGCCATGCACGGCCGGCGCAGGCCCATGCGCAGCAGGTTTGGCACGTAGACGCGATCGACACCGAAACGCGCGGCCGCGCGATCGCAAAGCCTTGGCAGATCGGCAAGACTCGTGATCAGGGCGGCGTCGGCGGCGGCATCCTCGAACCGACGCAGCACCGGCAAGCCGACATAGCGCTCGCCGGCGGCACGTCGATCGACGATGCCGACGATCTCGACGCCGTACTCCAGCGCGCAGAGCGCGGCGATCTCGGCAAGATCGGACTGCCCGACCAGGACGACCTTCTCGACGCCGGCCGCCCGCGCCAACTGAAACTGCTCGAGGCAGTCCGCCTTGGCCCGGCGGAAGAACGCGAACGAGGTGGAGAGATATTGCAGCGTCAGCCGCGACTTCTCGGCGAGGCCCTGCGGCGTCAGGAAATAGACGTAGCGCCGCGCCGGCGTGCCCCGCACCTTGACTAGGCCTTTCTTGACGCAGCGCCTGAGGTAGGCGTTGACCAGCCCGAGGGCGATGCCGAGTTCGGACGCCAGGATGCGTTGCGAGCCGGCACGCTGGCGCTCGACGGCGTCGAGCAGCTCCAGCACGATCCGCGCGCCTTCCGTGCCGCTGTGTTCGCCCGTACGACGCATTACCCCCAACCTGTAACTCCTAATTGGTACCGCGTTCAGAAAATGAACGTCAAGCGTGTACTTCATAAAGAAAACACGCAAAGCGATAAGCGACGCCATCGGCCAATAACCGTGCGTTATGCCCGTGGCCGGCCGATTTCATTGTCCTTTGGGGTGCTCTAATGATGCGCCATCGAACCCGATCGGCGTAAAACAGCCGCCAAATGGCGCAAACGATTCTCTATCTCGTCTCCGAAGACTGGTATTTCATGTCGCACCGGCTGCCGATGGCCCGGGCGGCGAAGGCGGCCGGCTACGAAGTCCACGTCGCCACCCGTGTCGCCAAACACGGCGGCGCCATCCTCGCCGAAGGTTTCACCCTGCACCCGGTGGCGTGGCGGCGCGGCAGCCTCAATCCGCTGGTCCTGATCGGCACGGTGCTCGAAATCCGCGGGCTGTATCGCCGCCTCAAGCCCGACCTGGTGCACCATGTTGCCTTGGTGCCGTCGGTGCTGGGCTCCATCGCCGCCCTCGGTCTGCCGATGGCGCGGCTCAATGCCTTTGCCGGACTCGGCTTTGCCTTCACGTCGTCGACGCTCAAGGCGAAGCTGGTGCGTGGCATCGCCGCGCCGCTGATGCGCTGGCTGCTCAACCGCCCGGCGACCTGCGTCCTGGTGCAGAACCCGGATGATCGCGACGCGGTGCTGGCGCTCGGCGTGCCGACGGATCGCATCGTGCTTATCCCCGGCTCCGGCATCGACACCGACGAACTGACGCCGCTGCCCGAGCCGGACGGCATCTTCACCGCCGGCTTCGTCGGCCGCCTGCTCGACGACAAGGGCGTGCGGCCGCTGGTGCGCGCGCATGAGATCCTGGCGCAGCGCGGCGTCGACTTCCGCCTGCTGCTCGCCGGCAGTCCCGATCCGTCGAACCCCGCCTCGATCCCCAACGCGATCATCGAAGGCTGGCGGCACCGGCCGCACCTCGTCGTGCTCGGCCATGTCGATGGCATCGCGACGGTGTGGGCGCAGGCGCATGTCGGCGTGCTGCCGTCGCGCCGCGAAGGCCTGCCGAAGAGCCTGCTCGAGGCCGCCGCCTGCGAGCGCGCCCTGATCGCCACCGACGTGCCCGGCTGCCGCGAGATCGCGCGGCAGGACGTCAACGCCCTTCTCGTTCCGGTGGACGATCCGGAGGCGCTGGCCGACGCGATCGAGACGCTGATGAACGATCCCGAACGCCGCCGGCGCTTTGCCGCGGCGAGCCGCAGGATGGCGGTCGAGGAATTCTCCAGCGCGCATGTCGGCCGCGAGATCGTGGCGCTGTACCGGCGCCTGCTCGCCGACAAGGCCGCCGCCACGCGCACGGAGACGCCGGCATGACGATCATCGCCTGGCCGCTCATCGCCGCCATCGCCGCCGGCATTGCGCTCGCCGCCGCTGTCATCTGCTACGCGCTGCTGGTGCTGCTGCGGCCGCTGCTGCAGCGCTACGCGCTGGCGCTGCCCAACGCGCGCTCCTCGCACAAAATTCCGACACCGCAAGGCGCCGGCATCGGCGTGGTTGCGGCCACGATCATTGTGACACTGGCTACCGCCCTGCGAGCCGGCTTCCTCGACGATCCGGCCTTGTGGATCTTAGTGGCCGCCACCGCCGGCATCGCCATTGTCGGCGCCGCCGACGACATCGCCCAGCTCGGCGTTGTACCCCGCCTGATCCTGCAAGGCATCGCCGTCGCAGCGGTGCTCACGGCCCTGCCGGCCGATGTGCGCGTGGTGCCGTTTCTGCCGTTCTTTATCGAGCGCAGCCTGCTCGGCCTCGGCGCGCTGTGGTTCGTCAACCTCACCAACTTCATGGACGGTATCGACTGGATCACCGCCGCCGAAACCATCCCGATCACCGCATTTCTGCTCATGATCAGCGTGTTCGGCGGTCCCTCGGACCTGGAGATCAGCATCGCGCTGGCGCTGTTCGGCGCCATGCTCGGCTTCGCCCCGCTCAACAGGCCGGTGGCCAGGATGTTTCTCGGCGACGTCGGCAGCCTCGCCATCGGCCTGCTGCTCGCCTGGCTGCTGATCGGGCTCGCCGGCCGCGGCCACATCGCCGCGGCGCTGCTGCTGCCGCTGTATTACATCGCCGACGCCACCGTCACCTTGTGCCGCCGCATCCTGCGCGGCGAGAAATTCTGGGTCGCACATCGCACGCATTTCTACCAGCGCGCCACGCAAAACGGCTTCACGGTGATGCAGGTCGTGACGCGCATCTTCGCCGTCAACGTCGTACTCGGCTTGCTGGCGCTGAGCAGCGTCGCTTGGAATGGCATCGCGATGCAGATCGCCGCACTTGCCGCAGGCGCGGCGCTGGTGACGGCGCTGCTCTACAGCTTCGCGTCAGGCCGCAAAGCGGCCTGACTCGATAGCGCCTCGTCGACGGCGACCATCACCTGACGCGGCGACAGCGCATCAAGGCAGGCGCTCGCGCTGCCGAGCCGGCGCTCGCAGCCCTCGAGTTGGCACGGCGTGCACGGATATGCATGCTGCACCAGCCAGACATTGCCGCGCTGTTGCACCGCGCCGGTGTCGTGCCACATCTCACTCAGGCCGCCGACCGGCCACGGACCCCACAGCCGCGGATCGGTCGGGCCAAACAGCGCCACGGTCGGCGCGCCACAAGCGGCGGCGAGATGCGTCACCGACGTATCGGGCCCGACGAAGACCTCGGCCTTGCTCAAGAGGCCGGCGAGTTGCGCCCAGTTCAGCGCGCCGTCCATGCGCTTGACGTCGATGCGGCACCACACGTCGTCGAGATAGGCGCGCTCGTCCGCCGCGGGCCCGCCGGTCGCGACCACGGTAAGCCCGCGCGCGCGCAGCGCCTGCGCCACCTCGCGCCAGCCGGACGCCGTCCACTGCTTGTAGCGGAACATCGGCGCGGCGTGGATGACGGCATAAGGCCCATCCGGCATAGCGTCGAATGGCGCGGCGCGCGGCGGCGCCAGTCGCGGATCGCGCTCGATGCCGAGCGTATCGGCGAGCCGCAACATTTCCTCGACGCGATGCACGCCGGGGACGATGTCGAGCGTGCGATGCAGAATGCGCCGCTTGAACTCACCTTTGGCGCCCGCCTCGACCGGCGCCACACAGAGTCGGCCAGCGATAGCGGCAAAGAAAGTCGGCCGGTCGCCCGACTGCGTCGAAACCGCAAGATCGTAACCGCGCCACAGCTTCGCGGCGAGTGCGAGGCTCTGCGCGGCGGTGCGACGCGGCGGCATGGCAATGACGGCGTTCAGATCCGGATTGCCGTCGAGAATGCCCGCGGTGTCGGCGAACACCAGCGCATCGATGGTCGCCTCCGGCCAAGCCTTACGCAGGCTGGCGATCAGCGGCGTCGTCAGCAGCACATCGCCGAGCCGCCGCAACGCGATCACCAGGATGCGCGGCTTTGCGGGCAGCCCGACGCGGCTCATGGCGCCGCGATCTTTCGATGGACCGCGGCGCGCTGCCTCAGCACCATGCCGCCGGCGACACCGACGCCGACCACATAAATCCAGCCTTGCAGGAAGTCGAACAGGTGGGAATTAAGCAACGAACCGACGATGTTCTGCGCGACAACGGCGAGCCCGACCCAGGCCGCCAGCCCGGGGCCGCGGAACAGGAGCAGGTGCGCGATCCACATCGCCCATAGCACCGCCGCACCAACGAGACCGATCTGGATGGCGACGGCGAAAGTCTGGTTGTGCGGATTGGTGGTGGCCGAGCCTTCGGCGCCGGTCTTGCCTTCCGACGAGGCGATGAAGAGCTTGTGGATCGAACCGGTGCCGTGGCCGAACAACGGCGCCTCACCGACGAAGCGCAACGACTTGCGATAGAACTCCAGCCGCTCTCCTGATGAGTTCTGCGCGTCGGTGGCAAAATAGGCTTCCGCATCCGTCCACGCCTGAACAGTGCGCTCGCGCAAATAAGGCGCCGAGAACCATCCGATTGCGGCAAGCGCGACGGCGGCGGCGAGCACCATCGCTGCACTGCGGCGCGACAGACGCCGCGCCGCGAACAGGACCAACAATACCGGCATTGTCACCAGCGCGGTGCGGCCGGTCGAGAGAAAGAACATGCTCACCAGCATGCCGACAGTGAACAGCGCGATCGCCGCGACCCAGCGCCAATGCCTGCGTTCGATGCGGTCGGCGGCGACGTACAGCAGGCCGAACATGCACAGCACGAATTCACCGCTCTGGCTGGCCGCGTTCCGCACGATGACATTGTCGAACTTGACGAGACCGGCGGCCAACGGCGGAATCAACATGATCACGGTCGTGACGACGAGCAGCGCTAGGCAGGACAGCGCATAGGCGACAAAGACGTAATAGCCGCGCTCGGATCTCTGGAAGTGAATGAAGAACAGCGGGATCGCCAGCAATTTGAAAAAGGAACCGATGCCGTTCCATTTTTCGGCGAGACTGACGTCGCCCCACGCCATGCCGGCAACGCCGAACAGAACCAGCAGCACCGGCAGGCCGCCCGCCGGCGTCATCACCGTCTCGCGCAAGGCGCGAACGTCGAACATCGCGATCAAGGTCACGGCCCACATGCCGGCGAGCACGCTCGCGGCCGACGTCGACCACGGCAGCGACGCCGCGAGCGCAATCGCCAGAACGTCGGCGACGCCGATGAGCTTGACGCGATCAGTCGATACAGTCGCCATGGTCATGCCGGCCCCGCTTCCGTCACAGACAACGGTTTCGCCCGCAGCGCCGACATGCCGCGCTTGGCGCGTATGTCGCGTCCCTTCAGCAATTCCGCCAATTTGCGCTCATTCTCCGCCAAAGCCGAGCGGTCGGCCTCCTCGTGCCACAGATGAATGACGCCGGTGGCGAAGTTGCCGTCCTTGCGAACAATGCCGGCATTGATGAGGCGCACGATCAGGTCGGAATCTTCCTTGCCCCACCCGCTATAGTCGGCATCGAAGCCGTCGACGGTCTCGAGGTCGCGGCGCCAGATGGCGAGGTTGCAGGAGCGCGCGCCCTTCCATTCCTTGGCGCGGATCTGCCGCAACGGACCGAGCGGCAGCTTAAGCAGCGCGGACAAGCGATTGACGCCGCCGCGCAAGCGCTCGGCGACGAATTGGCCAAAGCTCCAGGTTTCCGGCTCGAGGCCGTCGCGCAGCACGCGCGCCGTCAGATCCGGCGATAGCAGAATGCGGTTGCCGGTGACGAAGGCACGCGGTTCAGCGAGATTGCGATGCTGCACGACGAAATCCGGACGGACGATGCAATCGCCATCGAGGAAGACGATATAGTCGCCGCGCGCCGCCAGCACCGCGCGGTTGCGAATTTCGCCGGCGCGAAAACCCTTATCCTCGTGCCAGAGGTGCTCGACGCGATGGCCGACCCTGGCCCTCCAGGCTTCGACCGTTGCCGCCGTCGCCGGCCCCGAGCCGTCGTCGGCCACCAGCACCTCGAAGTCGCGATCGGTCTGCCGCGCGAGCGAACGCAGCACCGCGGCGAGCGCGTCCTCGCGGTTATAGGTGGTGACGATGACCGAGATGAGCCCGTTCACCGGCGCCGCCCCGCCAGCCATGCCTTCATGTAGCGATAGTAAGTGCCCTCGGCATTGGCGACCGCAAGCAGAAAGCCTTCGCGGCCGTCGAGGAAGCCGGCGCGCAGGATATAGGTGCGGAAGAAGCTCCACAGGCCGTGGGTGATGCCGCTGGCGAAGCTCACCCGCCTGCCGCGCGCAACTAGCTCGGCGGCGCCGGCGGTCGAGTAGCGGTCCATGCGCGACAGCGCGTCCTCGATCTGCATGACCGGCGCATGCAAGAGATCGCTGTTGAGCCGCGCGATCTTGCCGTCGCAGATCACGCGCTCATGCACCGCGTCGTCGGAAAATCGCGCCTTACCGCGGCGGAACAACCGCAGCACGTAATCCGGATACCATCCGGAATGGCGCATCTCCCGGCCGCAGAAGCTCGACAGACGCGGCAGCTCGTAGCCGTCCGCCGTGCCCTGCCCGATCGCAGACATGATCTCGGCGGACAGCGCCGGCGTGACGCGTTCGTCGGCATCGATCGAGAACACCCAATCGCCGTTCGCCTCGCCGAGCGCGAAATTCTTCTGCGCGCCGAAGCCGTCCATGGCGCGGACGATGACCCTGGCGCCCCTGGCTTCGGCGATAGCACGCGTGTCGTCGCTGCTGTTGTCGTCGATGACGATGCGCTCGTCGGCGAAGGCGACGCTGTCGAGGCAGGCGCCGATCTTGGCGGCCTCGTTCCTGGCTATCACGATCACCGACAGGCGCGGCATCACCGAAGTCCTCTCAAGCTTCAGCGGCCCTTGCCCGCGCGCGAGCGCTCGACCATCGAAGTGGTGGACTGGTTCGGCACCAGATCGACCAGCACGACGGTGCCGCCGAGCGCCTCGACGATGTCGTGGCCGACGACCTGTTCGCGCGTGTAATCGCTGCCCTTGACCAGCACGGTGGGCTTGACCTCGGCGATCAGCTCACGCGGCGTGTCCTGCTCGAAGACGACGACCAGATCGACGGCCTCGAGCGCGGCCAGCACTTCGGCGCGCGACTGCGCATTCTGCACCGGACGGCCGGCGCCCTTCAGCCGCGTCACCGAAGCGTCGCTGTTGAGGCCGACGACGAGGCGGTCGCAGGCGGCGCGAGCGCTGGCGAGCAACTTGACGTGGCCTGGATGCAGGAGGTCGAAGCAGCCGTTGGTGAAGCCGATGCGCAGGCCCTGACGGCGCCACAGGTCGAGCGGCTCAGCGAGCTGCGACCAGTCGAACACGATCTTGTCCTCGGCGGCGAGCGAGGCTTCCGGCAGGATTCGATGGCGAAGTTCATCGACTGTGAGCGTCGCCGTGCCGCGCTTGCCGACCACAACGGCGGCGGCGGCGTTGGCGGCGCGCATGGCGCTTTCGAAGTCGGCCCGCATCGCCAGCATCGCGGACAGCACCGCGACGACCGTGTCGCCGGCGCCGGATACGTCGCGCACCTTCACCGCGTAGGATGGGACATGCACCGGCGCGCCGTCATTGACCAGCGTCATGCCGTCCTCGCTGCGCGTCACCAGCACGGCGCGCGCGCCGAGCGCTTTCTTCAAACCAAGCGCGGCCTCGGCGATTTCGTCGTCGCTGCGCGCCGCGGTGTTGGTCGCAGCGGCGAGCTCCTGCCGGTTCGGCGTGATCAAAGTGGCGCCACGGTAGATCGAATAATCGCGGCCCTTGGGATCGACGATCACCGGTTTGCCGGCCTTGTTGGCGGCATCGATCACGGCGCGCACGACGCGCGGCGTCAGCGCGCCCTTGGCGTAGTCCGACAGTACCACCGCGCCGGCGCGCGGGATGGCGTCGACGGCATAGCCGATCAGCGCGTCCTCGGCAGCGGGCGCGATCGCGGTGGCCATCTCCCAGTCGGCGCGCAGCATGTGCGCCGAATGATGCTCGGAGACGAATCGCACCTTGCGCGTCGTCATGCGTTCGTTGTCGGTGACGAGATAAAACTCGATCAGCGGATGCAGCGACAAAGCGCCGGTCAAGGCCTTGCCGGCCTCGTCGTCGCCGACGACGCCGATGAAAATGCAGCGCGTGCCGAGCGCAACCAGATTGCGCGCGACGTTTCCGGCGCCGCCGACCATGACCTCGGTGCGCTTCACCGCGATCACCGGCGTCGGCGCCTCAGGCGAGATGCGCGAGACGTCGCCATAGACGAACTCGTCGAGCATCAGATCGCCGATGCAGAGCACCGTCTGCTGCGACAGGCCGGCGAGATGTTTATCGAAGTCGAACATTATTATTCCTTGCGCACGATCTTGTCCGAAAACCGGTATCCACTTTTCGGGATCATGCGCTCATTTGTACCTGTCAGCCTGATCGAGATAGCCGGTCACATATTGCGCCACCGCCTTGTCGAGCGGCGTGAAACCGGCATTGTACCCGGCGCGGCGCAGATTGCCGACATCGGCCTGCGTGAAATACTGGTACTGGTCGCGGATTGAGATCGGCATTTCGATATACTCGATATTCGGCGCGCGGCCCATCGCTTTGAACATGGCGACAATCATGTCCTTGAAGCTTTCCGCCTGACCGGTGCCGACGTTGAAGATGCCGTTCTTGCCGGCGCCATCCATCGCCCAGCGCACCACCGAGACCACGTCGTCGACATAGATGAAGTCGCGGCGCTGGTCGCCGTCGGCGATGCCGCCGCGGTGCGATTTGAAAAGTTTGACCGTCTCGCCGGCCTTGGCGTTGTCGAACACCTTGGACAGCACGCTCGCCATCGGCCCCTTGTGATATTCGTTCGGGCCGTAGACGTTGAAGAACTTCAGGCCCATCCATCGGGGCGGCAGCTTCTCTTTCTTGACGAAGCGATCGACCAGCGCCAGGTCGAACAGATGCTTCGACCAGCCGTAGAGATTCATCGGTCGCAGCTTGCGCAATTCCTCGATCGACCAGTCATCGACGAAATTGGCGTCGCGGTCGCCATAGGTCGCCGCCGACGACGCGTAGACGAACGGTGTCCCGGTCTGGGTGCACCAGTCGAGCAGGCGCAAAGACAGGCGGAAGTTGTTCTCCATCACATCGTCGCCATTGGTGGCGGTGGTCGAGGAGATCGCCCCCATGTGGATCACGGCCTCGAGCTTGCGGCCGTCCAGCCACTTGCCGAGATCGGCCGGCGGCACGAAATCGGCGATCTGCCGCTTGGCGAGGTTGCGCCACTTGGCGTCCGACCCGAGCAGGTCGTTGACGACGACATCGGTCCGCCCGGCCTCGTTGAGGCTGGCCACGATGTTCGACCCGATGAACCCGGCCCCGCCGGTGACCAGTAGCATGAAGGCCCTTACCCGCCCGATTGACTGTGCCATCCTTTGCCCCAGTCCGGGCGGAGGCGCAAATGGACCGGGGCGACCGGGGCCAAATGCCTCTGGAAACGGTAAAAAATGCGGCTGGACAGCCCCTCGCAGCCAAGGGTAACGCCACAGCGCATGACCATCGACCCCGCTTATCCCGACCGTCCGGTCCTGATCGTCCCCTTCGTCTGGATCGGCGACTTCGTGCGCGTGCATTCGGTGGTCCGCCTCCTCAAGGCGGAAGCCCCGGACCGGCCTGTGGACATGGTGTCCTCGACCTTGTGCGCACCCCTCGCCGACTACATGCCGGGCGTCCGCCGAGCCGTGATCTCCGACCAGCCGCGCAAGCGGCTCGGCTGGGCGATCCAGCGCGATCTGGCGGCCCGGCTGCGCCAGGGCAGCTACAGCCAGGCGCTGATCATGTCGCGCAAGTGGAAGGCAGCGCTGGCCCCGGCCATGGCCGGCATCCCGATTCGCACCGGCTTTGCCGGCGAAGCGCGCTTCGGCCTGATCAACGACATGCGCTGGGGCGAACTCAAGTTGCCACGCATGATCGACCAGATGGGAGCGCTGGCCCTGCCGAAAGGCGCCGATCTGCCGGCCGATTGGCCACTCCCCGAACTCAAGGTGCCGGCCGATGAGCTGGCGCGCTGGAAGGCATCGAACGGTCTCGCGGCTGAGCCGGCTCCTATTGTCACGCTGTCGCCCGGCGCAGTCGGTGCCGGCAAAGCCTGGCCGCCCGAAAACTACGCCGCGCTCGCCAAGGCACTGACGGCGGACGGCGCCTCGGTCTGGGTGCTGGGCGGGCCGGCGGAAAAGGATGCGGCGCGGCTGATCGCCGACACAGGCGGCCCGCGGGTCCGCGACCTGACCGGAACCGACCTGCGCAACGCGGTGCAGGCGCTGGCCGCCGCCGATGTGTCGGTGACCAACGATTCCGGGCTGATGCATGTCTCGGCGGCGCTCGGCACGCCGACCGTCGCCATCTTCGGCCCGACGAGCCCGTGGCACTGGAAGCCGCTCAACCCGGTGGCCGCGATCCTTGAGCCGCCCGGAGACGAAGAGGCCCGCCAGAAGGCGCGCCTCGTCGGCAACGAGGCGGTCGCGCACCGTTCCACCGCCGGAGTTCCTGTGGACAGTGTCCTCGCAGCCGTCCGGAAAGTCCTTTCCGACGGCAAATCAACACGTTAACGCATAATTGGCGGGTCGCTGACGAGGCTCGCCGTTCCGTGCTAGGTAAAAGTCCGTCCGTGGAAGGAAATACAACCATGGCCAAGCTCCAGGCCGCCGATAGGCGCAGCGAACAGGCCCAGGCGGCCATCGACAGCGCGCTGCGCACGCTCGAAGCCGAAGGCTCCGGCATCGACGCACTGGCGGCGAGCCTGCGTGACGGCCTCGGCGCGCCCTTCGCGGCCGCCATCGATCTGATCAAGGCGGCGAGCGGCCGCGTCATCGTCACCGGCATGGGCAAGTCCGGCCACATCGGCAACAAGATCGCGTCGACGTTCGCCTCGACCGGTACGCCCGCCTCCTTCGTGCATCCTGCCGAAGCCAGCCACGGCGACCTCGGCATGATCACCAAGCACGACGTGATCCTCGCTTTGTCATGGTCCGGTGAAACGGCCGAGCTGAAGAATCTCATCGATTATTCGCGCCGCCACGACATCGGCTTGATCGCGCTGACGGCGAATGCCGACTCGACGCTGGCGAAGGCCGCCGATGTCGCACTGACGCTGCCGCAGGCGCGCGAAGCGTGCCCGCACAATCTGGCGCCGACGACGTCGGCCCTGATGCAGCTCGCGCTCGGCGATGCGCTGGCGATCGCGCTGCTCGAGAGCCACGGCTTCACCGCCATCGACTTCGGCCATCTGCATCCGGGCGGCAAGCTTGGCGCGCAGCTCAAGACCGTCGGCGAATTCATGCACAAGGGCGACGCGGTGCCGCTGGCGCTGCTCGGCACGAAGATGTCGGAAGCGCTCGTCAATATGACGGCCAAGGGATTCGGCTGCGTCGGTATCACCGATGCGCAAGGAAAGCTGGTCGGCATCATCACCGACGGCGATTTGCGCCGGCATATGCGCAATGGCCTGCTCGATGCCACGGTGGACGCCGTGATGACCAAATCGCCGAAGAGCGTGCGACCGGACCAGTTGATGAGCGAAACCCTCGAACTGCTCAACGCCACCAAGGTGACGGCTTTGTTCGTCGTCGAAGCCGGCAAGCCGGTCGGCATCATCCACGTGCACGACCTGCTGCGCGCCGGCGCGGCTTAGTCTTACTTGGGCATCAGCTTCGCGACCGCCGCCTTCACGTCTTCCACTCCCGGCGCCGCGCCGTCGGTGCCGAGCACCGTCATCGGCCCGGAGCCGACCGGCCCGGTCAGCCGCGGCTGGCTGCCGGCGAAGATCGCGACCAGCGGCACCGTCAGTGCCGCGGCCAGATGCAACAGCCCGGTATCGACCCCGACGACGCAGCGCGCGCCGGCAATGAGCCGAGCGACCTGATCGAGCGGCTCGCGCGCCGGCACGCGTGCATCCGGCACCGCGGCGGCAATCCTTTCACTGCGCGCTCGCTCCCCATCCGTACCCCAAGGCAGCACGATCGACAGATCGGCTCGCGCCAGCGACTGGCCAAGCGCAATCCAATGCGCCACGGGCCACTCCTTCTTCGCCTGCGCGGTCGCATGCAGCAGAATGACATAAGGCTTCGCCGGTGCCGACAAGCGCGCGCGCGACAGATTGTAGTCGGGCGGGCCGGAGATGTCGTAACCCAAGGCGAGCGCGGTCAGGCGACGATTGCGCTCGACCGCATGCAGATCGCGGCTGACCGCGTGGCGCACGTCGTAAAATATCGTCGCCAATTGCTCGCGGACGCTGGCGCGGTCGTAACCATGACGCTCGCCCCGGGCGGCGCGGGCGATCACCCCTGTGCGCAGCAGGCCTTGCGTGTCGATGATGCAATCATAGCGATGCAAGCGCAGCGCGGCGAAAGCCTGACGCATCTCTTGCCAGTTCCGCGCCGACCACGGCGACTTGCGCCAGCGCCGCGAGGCCACCGGAATGATGTCGTCGATGCCGGGATGCAGGCGGGCGAGCGGTGCATAGGCTTCTTCCACCACCCAGGAAATCTGGGCCCCCGGCAGGGCGCGCCGTGCATCCGTCACCGCGGGGAGATGATGGATGACGTCACCGAGCGACGAGGTCTTGATGAAGAGAATTTCGCGCATCATCCGGTCCGGCGCCGTGCGCCTCAAAAGTTAATGGGCCTCATAGCCCGGTTACCGCTCGTTAACAATGACCGCGATTACGGGGAATTTACGAGGCGCAAGATACCTCTATTTTCACGATTGCCCTTTAAGGAAGTTAACTGTACTCGGGGGCAATCATGACGATTCTGGTGACAGGCGGCGCCGGCTATATCGGCAGTCACATGGTTCACGAACTGGTCGACGCCGGCGAACCGGTGGTCGTGCTCGACAATCTGTCGACCGGTTTCCGTTATCTGTTCCCGGCGAGCGTGCCCTTCGTTTCGGGTTCGACCGGCGACCGCGAGCTGATCAAGAAGACCATCCAGCAGCACGGCGTCACCGCGATCATCCATTTCGCCGCGTCGATCGTCGTGCCGGATTCAGTGCGCGACCCGCTCGGCTACTATCGCAACAACACGATGAACACCTGCACGCTCATCGACGCTGCGATCGAATCCGGCGTGCGGCAGATGATCTTCTCGTCCACCGCCGCCGTCTACGGCAACGCGGAGGAGACGCCGGTCAGCGAAAACGCCGTGACACACCCCATCTCGCCTTACGGCACGTCGAAGCTGATGTCGGAAATCATGCTGCACGACGCCGGCAAGGCGCACGGTTTGCGCTTCGTGATCCTGCGCTACTTCAACGTCGCCGGCGCCGATCCGCGCGGCCGCACCGGTCAGGCGACGCCCGCGGCGACCCACCTCATCAAGGTCGCCTGCGAAACCGCCGTCGGCAAGCGCGCCAAGATGGCGGTGTACGGCACCGACTACGAGACGCCGGACGGCACCTGCATCCGCGACTACATTCACGTCACCGATCTGGCGCGCGCGCATTCGGCGGCGCTCGGCCACTTGCGCCGCGGCGGCGCCAGCGCCACCTTCAACTGCGGCTACGGGCGCGGCGCCTCGGTGCTGGAAGTCATCGATGCGGTACGCCGCGTCGCCGGCCACGATTTCCCTGTGGAGATCGAGGGCCGCCGCCCCGGCGATCCGCCGGCGCTGGTCGCCAATGTGGACCGCATCCGCAAAGCGCTGCCCTGGCACCCGCAGTTCCAGGACCTCGACACCATCGTCGCCCACGCGCTGGCTTGGGAAAAGCGGCTGCAGGCCAACGCCGCGCAGGCGCGAACCGACCGCGCCTGAGCGCGGATTCAGCCAAAAATGGCCATCTTGACGCGCCCCGGGCGATGCCCGACAGAGGGCGCATGAATGAGCCGTCCGACCTCGCCGAAGACCCGCGTTACAGCGCCCGGAACCTGATCCGGCGCCTGTTCGTCGAACAGGGCATGACGCACTGGCGCAAATATGCGGCAGCGTTTGTGCTGATGGCGATCTCGGCCGGCTGCACTGCCTTCAGCGCCTATTTGATCGGCAACGTCATCAACGAGACCTACGTCAACCGTAACCTGCCCGGCATCATGGTGCTCGGCGGCATCACGGTCGCGCTGTTCGCCATGAAGGGCCTCGCCACCTACGGCCACACGGTATTCCTCTCGCAGATCGGCAACCGCATCATCGCCGACAATCAGCGCGCGGTATTCGCCAAGCTGCTGCGCGAAGGCCTTGGCTTCTTCTCGGACCGGCACTCGACCGAATTCATCGCGCGGCTTTCCGCCGGGGCCGCTGCGGCGACGCAAGTGATCAATCTGCTCGTGATGTCGGTCGGCCGCGACGCGCTCTCCCTCATCGGCCTCGTGTCCGTGATGGTGGTGCAGGATCCGGTGCTGTCGTTCTTCTCGTTCTTCGTTGCGCCGCCTGCCTTTCTCGTCCTGCGCAAAATGGTCCGCCGCATCTACAAGATCGGCCGCTCGCAATTCCAGGGTGGTGCCCGCATCCTGGAAACCTTGCAGGAGACGCTGCAAGGCATCCGCATCGTCAAGGCGTTCACGCTCGAAGACACGATGCGCGCGCGCTTCAACAGCCACGTCGCCGCGGTCGAGCACGAAGCCAACAAGATGGCGCGCGTCGGTGCCCGCGCCTCGCCGTTGATGGAGACTTTGGGCGGCATCGCGATCGCCATCGCCATCATGTATGGCGGGTATCGCGTGCTCGAGACCGGCGCGACGCCGGGCCAGTTTTTCTCCTTCATCACTGCATTCCTGCTCGCCTACGAACCGGCGAAGCGTCTGGCGCGGCTCAACATCGAGCTCAACAGCGCCCTGGTTGGCGTGCGCGTCCTGTTCGAAGTGCTCGACTCGCCGCCGAGCGAGGCTGCCGACGACGGCAAGCCGGCGCTGCGCGTCACCGAACGCCGCATCGAATTCAAGGATGTATCGTTCTCCTACCGCAACGATCAAGCGGTGCTGCGCGGCATGTCATTCGTCGCCGAACCCGGCAAGCTGACCGCGCTGGTCGGCCCGTCCGGCGGCGGCAAGTCGACCGTGTTCAACCTGCTGATGCGCTTCTACGACGCGCATGAGGGCCGCGTCGAAATCGATGGCCAGGAAGTCACCCAGGTTTCGCGCCGCTCGTTGCGCGAACAGATCGCTTACGTCGGACAGGAGACCTTCCTGTTCCGCGGCACGGTGCGCGAGAACATTGCCTTCGGCAAACCGGGCGCCACCGAGGACGAGATCGTCGCCGCCGCCAAGGGCGCCTATGCCCACGACTTCATCATGTCGTTCCCGATGGGCTACGACACACCGGTCGGCGAGCACGGGCTGCAGCTCTCAGGCGGCCAGCGCCAGCGTATCGCCATTGCCCGCGCCTTCATCAAGAACGCACCGATCATCCTGCTCGACGAGGCAACCGCGGCGCTGGATTCGGAAAGCGAACTGGCCGTGCGCGAAGCGATGGATCAGCTGTGCGCCGGCCGCACCACGCTGGCGATTGCGCATCGGCTGCACACGATTTCGCATGCCGACTGCATCTACGTCGTCGAGGGCGGCCACGCCTCCGAGGCCGGCCGGCACGATGAGCTGCTGGCCAGGGGCGGCCGCTATGCCACGTTCTACCGGCTGCAGCTCAAGGACCAGGAACAGCCGGCACCGCTGGCAGCGGTTGCGGCCTCGGCCTGAGAGCTTCGGTGGGGCAGCCCTGCCCGGTCCGCTGCTTGTCCCGGCCGTGCCAATAAGGTACCGGAGAACGCGCCCGGTTCCGGCGCAACGGTCTCCATTTTCGAAAGGCTCCATCCATGAGCGCGGATTACGTCGTTCCAGCGCCGCCGCAGGCCGCTATCGCGGTTGCCGGCTCGTCCAAACTTTTCCCGGTCCGCCGCATCTGGTGCGTCGGACGCAACTACGTCGAGCACATACGCGAAATGGGCCAGGACGAGCGCCTGCCGCCGTTCTACTTTGCCAAGTTTCCCGACCAGGTCGTCGGCGACGGCGGCACCGTGCCCTACCCGTCGCTGACCAAGGATCTGCACCAGGAAGTCGAGCTGGTGGTCTGCCTCAAGAGCGGCGGCCGAAACATCCCGGTCGAAAAGGCCAATGACTGCATTTTCGGTTATGCGGTCGGCATCGACCTTACCCGCCGCGACCTGCAGATCGCCTCGCGCAAGCTCGAGCGGCCGTGGGAAATCGGCAAGAACTTCGACCATTCGGCGCCCTGCGGCCCGATCAAGCCAGCCTCCGAGATCGGCCATCCGAAGGAAGCGCGCATTACGCTGTCCTGCAATGGCAAGGTCCGCCAGGACGGCAACATCAACCAGATGATCTGGAACGTGCCCGAGATCATCGCCGACCTGTCGAAGATGGTGGAGCTCACCGCCGGCGACATCATCATGACCGGCACGCCGGCCGGCGTTGCCGCGCTGTCCCCGGGCGACAAGCTCGAATGCAGTGTCGAAGGTGTGGGCAGCCTGACCGTCACCATCGGCCAGCCCTTGAAGTAGGCAAAGATCGGGGATTCGCAGCGCGTCCGAATCAGTTACGACTTAGCGGCCGGCGGTCATGGAACCGTCGGCCGTTTGCGTTGTTAACCAATCCCTAACATCCCGCCCGCAGACTGGAAGAGCCGGGTCCAGTTTGTGGTTCGACAGCGCACAGGACTGAAAATGGGTGAAGCTCTTCCCCTCGCGCGCCGCTCCGCCGATCCGGCCACCGATGCCCGCCGCATGGCCGACAGCGTGATGCGCTACTCCCCGGCTTCCGACGCGGAGGCGCTCAAACTTCTTCGCGCCAGCTACCCGCATTATCCGCTGAGCTTGCGCGTCGCCGCGCTCGATCTGCTGATGCGTCAGGGCCGCCGCGGCCACGGCTCGGTGCGCCGCTAGCTTCAGATCCCGAGATAGGCCTGCCGCACGCGGTCGTCGCCCAGCAATGCTTCGCCTGAGCCCGCTAGCGTGACGCGGCCGTTCTCCAGGACGTAAGCGTGGCTCGCCAGCTTCAGCGAGACAGCGACGTTCTGTTCGACCAGCACGCAGGTCAGCCCGTCGCGGTTGAGATCACGCACCGTCGCCAGCACCTGCTGCACCACCGCAGGCGCGAGGCCGAGCGACGGCTCATCGAACATCACCAGTTCGGGCTCGCCCATCAGGCAGCGGCCGATCGCCAGCATCTGCTGCTCGCCGCCCGACAAGGTGCCGGCCGCCTGGGCGCGGCGTTCGGCCAGCCGCGGAAACATCGCATAGACGCGATCGAGATTGCGCTCGCGGTTGGCGCGGGCGCGCGAAATCATCGCGCCCATCGCCAGGTTCTCGGCGATGGTCAGCGTCGGAAACACCTGGCGGCCTTCGGCCACCTGGCCGATGCCGAGGTTGCAGACCTTGTAGCTCGGCAAGCCGGCGATGTTGTCGCCGCGATAAAGGATGCGGCCGTGGGTCGGCTTGTTGAGGCCTGCGATGGCGCGGATCAGCGAGGTCTTGCCGGCGCCGTTGGCGCCGACGATGGCGACGATGGCGCGCTCGGGAATCTCCAGCGTGACACCGTCGAGCGCCTGCGCGTCGCCGTAATGGACATCGAGGTTCTCGACCAAAAGCATCAGATCGCCTCCGCGCCGAGATAGGAGTCGATCACCGCCTTGTCGCGCACCACGGCCTGCGGTGCACCTTCGGCGATGTTGGCGCCATGATGCAGCACGACGATATGCTGGGCCAGCGCCATCACCGCGCGCATGACGTGCTCGATGAGCAGGATGGTCAGCCCGCTCTCCTTGTTGATGTCGCGAAGAATGCCGACGATGCGGTCCGTCTCGGTCGGGCGCAGGCCGGCCATCACCTCGTCGAGCAGCAGCAGCTTCGGATCGGTGGCGAGCGCGCGGGCGACCTCGAGGCGCTTGCGGTCCGGCAGCGTCATCGACGAAGCGCGCTGCGCCCGCTTGTCGTAGAGATCGAGCCGCCGCATCACTTCGTGGGCGTGCGCGCGCGCCGCCGTCACATCGCGGCGTTTCATCAGGGCGCCGACGATGACATTGTCTTCGACCGACAGCGCCGGAAACGGCCGCACGATCTGGAAGGTGCGACCGATGCCGCGCTGGCAGATCTCGTTTGGCGGCAGGCCGTCGATGCGCTCGCCGCCGAAGGTGATGGCGCCGCCATCGGGCGAGTGGACGCCGGCAATCATGTTGAACAACGTGGTCTTGCCGGCGCCGTTCGGCCCGATCACGGCATAGATGCCGCCTTCCGGCACCTCGAAGCTGACCTTGTCGACGGCGAGCAGACCGCGGAAACGCTTGCTGACGCCTTCGACGCTGAGAAGCGCGCTCATGGTGCACGCTCCGACAGGCCGAGGCGGCGCTTGACCCAGGGCCAGACGCCGTCCGGCAACGCCATGATCACGAACAGGAGGCAGATGCCGTAGAACACCTGCTTGGCGCCGGGAATGTCGATGCCGATGGCGTGCAGGCCTTCGGTCAGCGACTCGGCCAGCCCGGTGAGCACGAAAGCGCCGAGGATCGGCCCGAACAAAGTGCCGACGCCGCCGACGATCGGTCCGAGAATAATCTCGATCGAGCGCGAAATGTGGAAGACCTGCTCCGGAAACAGGTTGTTGTAGTAGAAGGCGTAGATCACCCCGGCGAACGACGTCATCGCCGCGGAGATGACGACCGCGATCATCTTGTAGCGGAAGGTGTCGATGCCCGCCGAGCGCGCCGCCTCTTCGTCTTCGCGGATGGCGAGCCAGAAATAGCCGATACGGCTCTGCAGCAGGGCGCGACAGCCGATGAAGGCCGCGACCACCGCGACCAGCAGCACGTAGTAGAACATCACCGGCTGGCCGCGCAGGTGCCAGAGATCGTTCTTGGAATATTGGGCGACCGGCAGGAACAGGCCGGACGATCCCTTGGTCCAGGCGAGATGATCGAAGCCGACGCGGGCGAATTCGGCGAAGGCGATGGTGAGGATGGCGAAATAGACGCCGCCGACCTTGAAGCGGAACGCCAGGTAGCCGATGAAAGCGCCGGCCAGCGCCGCGATCGGGATCGCCACCAGGAGGCCGATCCAGGGGCCGATGCCATAATGCACGTAGAGCGCCGCCGCCGTGTAGGCCCCGAGGCCGACATACAGTGCATGACCGAGGGACAGGTGTCCGGCGAAGCCCATCATGATGTTCCACGCCTGCCCGACATACGCGAAGTACAGGATGAGAATCAGCACCGTGAGCAGATAGTCGCTGGCGAAGAACGGCGCGGCCAGCAACACGGCCAGCAGCAGTGTCAGAAGAATGAGCGTGCGGGCCGACAGGCCTTCGGTCAGGCGCCCCAGCATCACGCGACCTTCTTGCCGAGAATGCCTTGCGGCCGGAACAGCAGGACCAGAACCAGGATGGCGAAGGAGAACATGCTCTTGGCCGACGGCGTGAACAGAAGCCCGGCCAGCGCTTCGGTGAGGCCGATCATCACGCCGCCGAGCAGCGCGCCCGGCATCGAGCCGAGGCCGCCTGTAATGACGATGATGAAGGCGAGCAGCGTATAGGCCGGGCCGAGCGACGGCGTCACGTCAACGATCAGCGCCAGCATCACGCCGGCCGCGCCGACGCACGCCGAGCCGAGCGCGAATGTGAGCGCATAGAGATGCTTGACGTCGAGGCCGACCACCAGCGCACCGGTGTAGTTGTCGGCGCAGGCGCGGATCGCGGTGCCGAGCGTCGTGTACTGGAAGAAACAGAACAGCGCCGCCGCCACCACCAGCGCCGCCAGCGCCGCATAGGCCTTGGTCGCGTCGACGATCAGCGGCCCGATCTGAAAGCTGTCATAAGCGTAGGAAACCTGCACGTTCTTCGCATCCGGGCCGAACACGATGAGCAGCACGTTGACCAGGATGATGGCCACCGCGACCAGCAGCAGGAACTGGCTGTGCTCGGGCCGCGTGATGAACGGATTGATGAGGCCCGCTTGCAGCGCGTAGCCGAAGACGCCGAGCACGGCGGCAATCGGCACCAGCATGACCAGCGGATCGAGGTGGAACGCGGAGAACAAGGTGACCGCAATGTACATCGCCACGGTCATCATCTCGCCATGAGCGAAATTGACGACGCGGACGACGCCAAAGATGACAGACAGGCCGAGCGCCATCAGGCCGTAGACCAGCCCGGTGAGGATGCCGCCGACGGCGACGTTGAGGTAGATGTCGAAAGGCAACTCAAATTCCTTGTAAGCAGGGCCGGCGACGAGCCCTCTGCCGTCTTACCCGGCCTTGCGTCGGGCATCCACGGCTTACTTCTTTCTTTCGTAACGCAGACGAGGGTGGCCGGGACATAGGCGTTGCTAAAAGCAACGCCGTCCTTGCGGACGGCTATGCCCGGCCATGACGCCGTCATCTACCGACGACCGTGGCCCTGATCCTTACGAACGCTGATTGTACGGCTTCAGCGGCCATTCAGGCTTGGCGTTGGCCGCGCTCTTCGGCGCCACAGTGACAAGCTTGCCGTCGCGATTCTGAATCGCGCCGCCGACGATCTTGTCGTTCTGCCCCTTGGCGTCGAAGGAGATGCCAGGACCGATCGACGAATTGTCCTTGATGTCGGTCTTGCGGATCGCGTCGGCAAGCGCCTTCGGATCGGTCGAACCGGCGCGCTTGTAGGCGTCGGCGGCAACCAGCAGAGCCTCGAAGGTATAGACGTGGTTGGTGTTGAGGTTGACGCCAGGGCTCGACTTGGCGAGCGCGGTCTCGAGCGTCTTCGACAGCTTCTTGTTCGGATCGTACCACGGCACGTAGCTGATCGGGCCGTCCGACAGCTTGCCAAGCGTCTTGAGATACTGATCCTCGTACCAGCCCGGGCCCATGCTCATGACCGAGGTGGGGGTCCAGCGCTGCTTGACCATTTCGCGGGTCAGAAGAATGGCATCGTTGAGACGGCTCACCATCAGCAGAATCTCGGCGCCGGTCGCCTTGGCCTTGGCCAGTTCGACCGAGAGATCGCGCGCCGCCGGATCGTAGGGGATGGTCTCGAGAATCTTGTACGGCATATTGAACTTCGGCATCACGGCGCCGATGCCACCGGCCATCGCCGTGCCGAAGGTGTCGTTGACGTGCATAAACACCGCGGTCTTTGGCGACGCGCCGGTGAGTTCAAAGACTTCCTTCTGATCGACGAAGGCGTCGCGCAGGATCATGCCCGCGGTCGGGAAGTTGCGGAACACGAACTTGTAGCCCTGCTCCGTGATCGGCGGCGCCGCGGCAATGTTGATAACGAAGGGAATGCCCTTCTGCTCGGCGACTTGCGCAATGGCGCTCGACTGACCGCTATCGAAGGCACCGACGAGAAGCTGGGCGCCCTCGCCGATCAGCTTTTCGGCGCGTGAGCGGGCGACATCGACATTGGTCTCGGTGTCGGCGTTGACGATCTCGAGTTCCGGATAGCCGAGGTCCTTGAGGATGCCGGCGGCGATATCGACGCCGCGCTGGCAGTCCTGGCCGATGCCGGCCTGGTAGCCCGAACGGGGCAGCAGCACGCCGACCTTGAGCGGGCCGGCGGCGCGCGCGATGTTGAAGGGCGCGAGGCCCGCGGTGAGACCGAGTGCGCCGAGGCCGGCGGTCACGGTGCGGCGGCTGACGCCGGCTTTGTTCCTGGGTGTCTTATTGGTCATGACATTTCCTCCCCCTGGCCGACGATGGCCGGTTTCGATCGATAATGCCGGATTTGTTCCGGCTTTGACAGGCACGTAACGCGACCGCAGGCGCCGCCGGCCGCTCTCCGCCGGGGACACCTGCAATCGTAAATTTCGGATCATATTGTTGACTAGGACAACAATTCCCGTCAACACCATAATGGAACGGGCGCACACCGTATGATGCGCCGCCGCATGGGAGCGACGCCGGATGCCGCCAAGGGCCGCATTTAGCAGGACAACGACCGCGGCGCGGGCGACCCGCGCCAGCATGTCTGCGGACAAGCCCGCGTCCGGACGCCGCAAGGCCGGCGCCGTCAGCGATCTCGGCGCGCTCAATGGCCATCTCGGCTACTTCATCCGCCGTCTGCAAATCTGGGTGTTTCAGGATTTCATCCGCACGTTGGCGCCGCTCGAGATCAGCCCGGCGCAGTTTTCGGTGCTCTCGGTCATCAACGCCAATGAAGGCCTGTCGCAGGCCGAGCTCGGCAACACGCTGGCGATCGAACGCGCCCGCCTGGTGCGGCTCCTCAACCGCCTGCAGAAGCGCCGCCTCATCGAACGCCTACCCTCCTCGGCGGATGGCCGCCGCCACGCCTTGCGCCTAACGCCGATCGGACAAACCACACTGAAGCAGGCAATGGCGCTCGCCGACCGGCACGAGGCCGGACTTCTCGCCAAGCTCGGCGAGGAGCGCTACGGCGCGCTGATGGAAGCGCTGCGCGACCCTTCCGCATCTAGCTGAACAACCTTTCGACCGCAGCGGCGATGCGCAGCAGTTGCCGGTCATGGCCGTTGCGCGCCAGCAGCATCAGGCCGGTCGGCAGCAGACCGTCGCGCGGCAACGGTAGCGACACGCCGGTTAGATCGAAGAAATTACCGATGGTGGTGTTGCGGAGCAGCATGGCGTTGCGCTGCAGGAACGACTTGGGCTCGCCGAGTTCGTCGAGGCGCGGCGCCACAGTCGCGGTTGACGGCATCACCAGCACATCGAGATCGCGCAACCGCTCGTCCATGGAGCGGATCAATGCGGCGCGCGTGCGCAGAGCATTGATGTAATCGAAGGCCGCGATGTCCTTGCCCTTGATCAGACGCGCGGCGACGACCGGATCGACGCCGGCGCTGGCGCGCGCCATGCGCTCGTGATGCACCGAAAAGGCTTCGGCGACGAGAATGCTGGTGCGCAACTGCAACGCCATCATGTCGTCGAACATCGGCAGCTTCTCATAAGAGAGCCGCACGCCGGCCTTCTCCAGGCGGTCGAGCGCCTCAGGGAAGCGGCGGCCGACGGTGTCGTCGAGATTTTCCAGGGGCAGGCCTTGCGCAACGCCGACCCGAAGGCCCGCCAGCGGCGCGGCGTCGAGCGTCCACAGGACCTCGCCGGCCATCACCGCATCGGCGGCGGCGCATTGTGCCACCGACTTGGCGAGCGGCCCGATCGAGTCGAGCGAATAGGACAACGGAAACGCGCCGTCGGTCGGTACGCGCTGCTTCGACGGCTTGAAGCCGACGACGCCGCACAGCGATGCCGGAATGCGCACCGAGCCGCCGGTGTCGCTGCCGATGGCGATCTCGCACATGTCGTCAGCGACCGAAACGCCGGCGCCGGACGACGAGCCGCCCGGCACGCGGGCACGGTCGGCCGGATTGCCGGGGGTACCGAAATGCGGATTGGCGCCGACGCCGGTGAAAGCGAATTCCGACATGTTGGTCTTACCCACAATCACCGCGCCGGCGGCGCGCAGGCGCTGCACAATCACGGCATCGCGCTCGGCGATCTTGCCTTCCCCGGCGATCACCTTTGAGCCGGCGCGCGTTACCTCGCCGGCGACGTCGAACAGATCCTTGATGGTGACGATGGCGCCGTCGAGCGGGCCGAGCGAGACGCCGGCGCGGGCGCGCGCATCGCTGGCTTCGGCCGCGGCCTGCGCCGCCTCGCGATAGACGGTGAGCACGGCGCGCGCGCCCTCGCCCTGGCTGTCATCGATGCGCTGCAGCGCGGCGGCGAGGCGTTCCTGGGCGGACGATTGATGCGCCGATGTTTTATCCATGGAACCAACTTTCCCGAGCAACGTTTTCTTATCGGACTTCAGGCGACTTCAGACAATCATTGTGGAGGCACATCATGCGCAAGGCAATTCTTGGCGCTGCAATGCTGGCCGCGCTCATTTCGATGCCGGTCGGCGCCAACGCACAGGACGCGATAGGCGGCGCCATCGTCGGGGCCGGTGCGGGCGCCATCATTGGCGGCGCGGCGACCGGACGTCCGGAAGGCGCGGCGGTCGGCGCGGTGATCGGAGGCACCACCGGTGCGGCGATCGGCGCCAACGCCGAGGAACGGCACTATCGTCATCGCACCCGGGTTTGCTGGGAGGACGATTGGGGCCGCACGCGCTGCCGCTATCGCTACTGACCGGCCCACGCTTATCAGGCTGGGAACGGGGCGTCCGCTTGCGGGCGCCCCGTGTTGATTCGCCGTTCTAATGCGCGAGCCCGCCCTTTTCCTCGATGAACTTCACCACCGCGGCAACGTCCTTGCCCTCGCGCATGTTGGTCATGACGAAGGGCCGCTTGCCGCGCATGCGCGTGGCGTCGCGCTGCATCACCTCGAGCGAGGCGCCGACATGGGGCGCTAGATCGATCTTGTTGATGACGAGCAGATCCGAACGCGTGATGCCCGGGCCGCCCTTGGACGGAATCTTGTCGCCGGCGGCGACGTCGATGACGTAGATGGTGATGTCGGCGAGCTCCGGCGAGAAAGTCGCGGCCAGATTGTCGCCGCCGGATTCGATCAGAATCAAATCGAGATCGGGAAACTTCGTGCGCATTTCGGCGACGGCGGCGAGATTGATCGAGGCGTCCTCGCGGATCGCGGTGTGCGGACAGCCGCCGGTCTCGACGCCGGCAATGCGGTCGGCGGCCAGCGCGCCGGAGCGCACCAGGTATTCCGCGTCCCACTTGGTATAGATGTCGTTGGTGATAGCTGCGATCTGGTAGCGGTCGCGCAGCGCCTTGCACAGCGCATCCATCAGCGCCGTCTTGCCGGAGCCGACCGGCCCGCCAACGCCGACGCGGAGAGGACCGTGGGGGCTTGTCGCTTTGCTCATGCGTTTAGGGTTCCTGCGAACGTCCGGCGCCGTTGTTTCGGCCATTCCGCGCGACGGCGCAAGGGACCTTCACCCTTCCCTGGTGGGGAGGGTGAAGGGCGGGGCGAGTTCTGCCTTGCCGGCCCCCTTTATCGCCAACCGTGGGCGCGCGCGAAGGCGCGGTTGTAGCCGTCGCGGAAGCCCTGGTCGTAGGCGCGATCGTAAGCGGACGGACGGCCGCCCCAGCGTTGGCCATAGCCGCCGTCGCCCCGGTCCATGGGCCCCGCGCCGGCGGCCTTGCCGGCCTCCCCCGCGGTCTCCGAGTCGTTCAGGGTCTCACCATCGGTACCGCGCTGGCGCGTGTCTCGATCCACGCCGGCACGGTCCATTCCTTCTTCGGCCATCACACCGCGATGCATGCCACCGCGCCCCATGCCCTCACGACCATCAGGACGACCCGTGTTGTCATACGCCATATCGTCATCGTTCATGTCATCGTCGCCGGACATGCCCTGCCGATGCATGTCCTGCTTGTTCATGGCGTGACGATTCATCGACCGCGGATTGATGCGCAGGAAAATCGTGTTGCCGTCTTCGTCCCGCGCCTTGATTCGGTATGTGGCGCCGAGAATACGCACATCGGTAAAGCCGGCTTCCTTTAGGGCCTGACGTAGACGGCGCTGCGCCATCGCGCGCTCGCTCTTCGGCCCACCGTCACGCGACTCATTCACCGAACGGTCGCCATCGGCGCTCTTAGCCGATGCCCCGTCGGAAGCCTGGCCCGAGGCATCGCGATCTTTCAACGCCTTGTCGATCGCTTTCTCAGCGCCCTTCTCGCCCTTTGCCGCGTCTTTATGTTGTACCGAACCGCCGCGTTGCGCGGCGTCGTTGCCCGGCGTCGCATCATTCGCGGCCAAGACCGGGGTCGCGACCAGCAGCGCCGCGGTCGTCGCGCACAACAACCATTTCTTGTTCATGGAACCTCTCCTGATGTCCGGATATCGCCCTTCCGAAGACAAAGCCGAAGCAGAGAGATCGTTCGCGCGTCGTGGCGAAAATCGGGCAATTGTTTTTGCGGCCTTGTGTCACAAGGCGTCCGGCGGCCGCTAGGACCGGAACAGTCGCGTGTACTGCGTCTCGTGACGGGCCGAGGCGAGATCGGCGCGGAAGGCCGACGAGCCGAGATCGTCGAGCGCGGCAACGCCGGCGCGCTGCGCGACGGCGACGACGACGGCCTCGAGAGCGGCGAGCACGTGCAGTCCCTGCGTCTGCCCGAGCGGAACGAGCCGCACGCCGGCGGAGACCCAGTTCGCGGTCAGCGCGTGCAGATAGGCCGTGAGCGCCTGCTCCAGCGTGATGCGATGACCGGCAGCGGTGACGGCGACCGCAACCGGATAAGCCACCGGACCAGTCCAGGCCGCCTTGAGCGCATCGAGCGCGGCGCAGGGCCACGCCGCGCGCGCGGCCTCGACAAAGGCATTGCCCTGCGCGGTGGTTTCCAGATGCCGCTCCTTGGACGGCGCGAAGGCGGCAGCAAGCTCGGCGATGTCGCGCAGCGCCTTGTCGTCGTTATCGATGACGGCGCGGTGGGCGTGGGCGAACAGCACCGCGTCGCAGTAGCCGCCGCCGCGCGTCAGCATCACGTCGAGCCAGTCCTTCAGCGTCGCGGCGTCGGCAATGTCGCCGGCCTCGACCGCCCATTCGATGCCGGAGGAATAAGAGAAGGCGCCGACCGGAAACGCCGGCGACAGCCAGGCCATGAGGCGGAGGAGCGTGCTTGCTTCCTTCTCCCCGCTTGCTTCCTTTTCCCCTCCCCCCGCGCGCACAGCGCGTGGTGGGGAGGGGTCAGGGGTGGGGGGCGAACCTTGCACGTGTGACGAAGATTCCCCCCACCCCGACGCACGCCGCTTGCGCGGCGCGCGCCGACCCTCCCCACCGCTTCGCGGGGGGAGGGAAAAGAAAGCGCGGTCGCCGCCATCATCCATGCTCATGCCCGTGATGGCGGTGCCCATGCCCATGCGGCGAGGCCGGCTCCGGATCGAACGCCGCCTCGACCGGCGCAAGGCGCGCACCGAGGCCGCGCAGCATGTCCTCGAGCACATGATCGCGGCGGATACGCACGCGGCCGCCGACGATCTGCACGTCGGTGTGGCGGTTGCCGAGATGCCAGGCGAGCCGCACGGCCTCGAAGGCGCTTGGCGCTTCGATCTCGACAAGCTGCTCCTCCACGCCCGCAATGGCGACGATGGAGCCGTCGTCGAGCACCAGACCGTCGCCATCGCGCAGCGCCACGGGCTTGGGAAAATCGATCAGCACCTGCGTGCCCTGCTCGCCGGTCAGCACGATGCGGCGGCGATGACGGTCGTCGGCGTCGAGCACGACGCGGTCGACGGCGGCAGTGTACTCACCTCTCGCTTTGATGGACGTGACGCGCTTCATGCCCGCCCTTTTACTCCGTCATGGCCGGGCTTGTCCCGGCCATCCACGTCTTGCAAAGGCCGCCCGGTTCTAGAGGCGTGGATGCCCGGCACAAGGCCGGGTATGACGGCGTTCGTTGCCACGCCAAACCGATCAAAACATAAAATACCGCTGTGCCATCGGCAGCTTCTCGGCCGGCGGGCAGGTCAGGAGCTCGCCGTCAGCGCGGACCTCGTAGGTTTCCGGGTCGACCTCAATGTTCGGCGTCGCGTCGTTGAGGATCATGCTCTTCTTATTGATCTTGCGGGTGTTGTCGATGGCGACGAATTCCTTGTCGCAGCCGAGCTGCCTGCGCAAATTCGAACGCGCCGCCGCCTTCGACACGAACACCACGGCCGACGCGGTGAGCGACTTGCCATAGGCGCCGAACATCGGCCGGTAGTGCACCGGCTGTGGCGTCGGGATCGAGGCGTTCGGATCGCCCATCGCCGCGGCGACGATAGTGCCGCCCTTGATGACGATGTCCGGCTTGACGCCGAAAAAGGCGGGAGACCAAACCACGAGATCGGCGAGCTTGCCCTTCTCCACCGAGCCGATGTGCTTGCTCATGCCATGCGCGATCGCCGGATTGATGGTGTATTTGGCGATGTAGCGCCGCGCCCGCAGATTGTCGTTGTTGCCTTTCTCGCCGGGGAGCGCGCCGCGCTGCTTCTTCATCTTGTCCGCGGTCTGCCAGGTGCGGATGATGACTTCGCCGATGCGGCCCATGGCCTGACTGTCCGACGACATCATCGAAAGCGCGCCGATGTCGTGCAGGATGTCCTCGGCGGCGATGGTCTCCTTGCGGATGCGGCTCTCGGCGAAGGCGAGATCCTCGGCGATCGACGGATCGAGATGGTGACACACCATCAGCATGTCGAGATGCTCGTCGATGGTGTTGCGCGTGAACGGCCGCGTCGGGTTGGTCGAGGACGGCAGCACGTTCTTGAGGCCCGCGACCTTGATGATGTCCGGCGCATGACCGCCGCCGGCGCCTTCGGTGTGGAAGGCGTGTATGGTGCGTCCCTTGAATGCCTTGATGGTGTCCTCGACGAAGCCGGATTCGTTGAGCGTGTCGGAGTGCAGCATGACCTGCACGTCGTACTTCTCGGCGACGGTGAGGCAGTTGTCGATCGCCGCCGGCGTCGTGCCCCAGTCCTCGTGCAGCTTCATGGCGCAGGCGCCGGCCTTGATCATCTCCTCCAGCGCCGCCGGGCGCGAGGCATTGCCCTTCGCCGCGATGCCGAGATTGACCGGGAAAGCATCGAAGGATTGCAGCATGCGGCCTATGTGCCACGGCCCCGGCGTGCAGGTGGTGGCATAGGTGCCGTGCGAGGGACCGGTGCCGCCGCCGAGCAGCGTGGTGACGCCGGCATAGAGCGCATCGTCGATCTGCTGCGGGCAGATGAAGTGGATGTGCGAGTCAAAGCCGCCGGCGGTGATGATCTTGCCCTCACCGGCGATAATGTCGGTGCCGGGGCCAATGATTACAGTGACGCCGGGCTGGATGTCGGGATTGCCGGCCTTGCCGATGCCGACGATGCGGCCGTCCTTGATGCCGATGTCGCCCTTGACGATGCCCCAGTGGTCGAGGATCACCGCATTGGTGATCACCGTGTCCATCGCGCCCTGCTTACTGGTGATCTGCGACTGGCCCATGCCGTCGCGGATCACCTTGCCGCCGCCGAACTTCACCTCGTCGCCATAGACGGTGTAGTCCTTCTCGACCTCGATGATGAGATCGGTGTCGGCGAGCCGCACCTTGTCGCCGACGGTCGGGCCGAACATGTCGGCATAGGCCTTGCGCTTCATCTTGACGGACATCGATCAGCTCCGAGCGAATGACGGCGTTGCGAAACAAACAAACATCACGGCTGTTTAATAATCCCCAGAGTTATCAACCGGCGATTTCGGGCTCTTGCCATGCACGCAGCAAGGAATAGGCTTGGCCCCGGATCAATCGTCTTTGGCTTCGCCGAACAGGATTGATCGCCATGGCCGGAGCGGGCTGGGACGTAAGCGCTGCTAGCAACGTTCGCGTTGCGGGCGATGAATGCGGTCCAAACTTGCCGGTCCTGGCTCTCAGTAACTGGGTACCGGTTGGCGCGCTCACGCGTGTAGCCCGGAAGCGGATCCGAGAGCTTGAGACGGGCGGACGACGGTCCGCCCGTTATGGCTTTTGGGGCCGCGCGAAGCGGCCGCAGAGCGGCCCTGCTCAGAAATCCTTGCCGTTCACCTTGTGCACCTTCAGCGCGTCGAGATCGATGCCGTCGACGCAGCGCACGTTGACCGCGGCCATCTCGCCGCCGGTCTTCGGATTCTTGCCGCGCGCGAACGACTGGATGCCGCAGGTCGAACAGAACAGGTGATGGATGGCGTGCTTGTTGAACAGATACTCGGTCATGTCGCCCTCGCCCGAGAGCAACTTGAACTCGTCCTTCGGCGCGAAGGACAGCAGCGAGCCGAGCCGGCCGCAGCGCGAGCAGTTGCACGAAATCACCGGCTGCTCGAGATCGAGCGCCACCTCGTAGCGCACTTTGCCGCACTGGCAGCCGCCCATATAGTTCTGTTTCATCGCATCCTCCCGGCACAATTGTTCTGATTATAAACATCCGGGCGCGCCTAAAGTTTCCCCATGACGTCGCCGCGGAAGCCGTAGATCGTCCGCTTGCCGGCGAGCGCGACGAGGTGCACCTCGCGCGTCTGCCCCGGCTCGAAGCGCACCGCGGTGCCGGCGGCGATGTCGAGCCGCATGCCGCGGGCCTTCTTGCGGTCGAACTTCAAGGCCGGGTTGGTCTCGAAGAAATGATAGTGCGAGCCAACCTGGATCGGCCGGTCGCCGGAATTGGCGACCGTCAGCGTCACCGTTTTGCGCTTGACGTTGAACTCGATCTCACCGTCCTGGATGAACATCTCGCCGGGGATCATCAGAAGACTCCAGCGTAAAGCCCGGCGCCGATCGCCACGCAAACGACACCGGCGACGCGCACCAGCGGCCGCAGCGAATGGCGCGCGGCGAACAGCGCAAGGCCGATGCCGAGCGCGTGCAGGCTCGCGGTGCCGAGCGCAAAGCCCGCCATGTACTCGAATCCGCCGATATCTTCCGCGACCTCCGCACCGTGGGCGTGACCGTGGAATACGGCGAACAGGCCGATGATCGCCGCGCCAACCCACAGCGGCAGATCGACCGCCAGCGCCACCAGGATGCCGAGCGCGACCACCGAGGCAAGAATGCCCGGCTCAACGAAGGGCACCGGCACATGCGCCATGCCGAGCGCGCCGCCGATCAGCATGACGCCGACGAAGGTCGCCGGCCAGACCCACAGCGCGCGGCCGCCCTTGAGCGCCGCCCACAGGCCGACCGCGACCATCACCGTCATGTGGTCGAGACCGGACAGCGGATGCGCGATGCCAGCGGCAAAGGATTCTGTCGAGCCGACGCCGACATGAGCGAAGGCGGGCGCGGAGCCGGCAAAGAGAACGGCGGCAGTGACGAGAAGACGCTTCATTGTTTCAGTCCTTTCAGCAAATCGGCAAGTCTTACCTGATGGGATCGTGAACCGTGACGAGCTTGGTGCCGTCGGGGAAGGTCGCTTCGACCTGGATGTCGTGGATCATCTCGGCGATGCCGTCCATGCATTGCGCGCGGGTGATGACATGGGCGCCGTCGCGCATCAGCTCGGCGACGGTGCGGCCGTCGCGCGCGCCCTCGAGGATGAAATCTGAAATCAGCGCGATGGCTTCCGGATGGTTGAGCTTGACGCCGCGCTCCAGCCGCTTGCGCGCCACCATGGCGGCGAGCGCGATGAACCTCTTGTCTTTTTCCCGGGGCGTCAGATTCATCGTCTTCCTCTAACGAGATCTATTGTAACCAGAGTCGCGGCACCGCCGTGCCGAGCGCGGCGAGCAGCGCGATGATGTCGTGGCGCAGGCTAGCACCATCCTTGGCGATCAGGCGCGCCGCCGCCACGCCATTCCACGACGAAATGCCGACCTCGCCCACAAAAGTGTCGCCGAGCGCACGCACCCGTTCAAGTTCATCGCCGCCGCCCGGCGCCGCCAGCACGGTCGCCAGCGCGATGCCGCCGTCGGCGACGGCGCGGTGGCCGAGCTGATCGGAAATGGCGCCGCTGAGCTTTGCGGTATCGGCATAGATCAGCCCGCCGTCGCGGCGCAGACGCCAGCGGTCGATGAACGAGCCATCGACCAGCGCCTCGCCCATGGCGGCGCGGCCGAACACCACGGCCTCGACCATGATCAGCGACGCGTCGGCCGCAAGGTCGATGTCGATGCGGCGCGACAGCCGCGCCCGGTCGAACAGGATGGTTTCCTGCGGCAGCCAGGCGAGCCGGCCGCCGGCCGCGACCTTCAACGTCACATTCATCTCGGCGGCCGGCCCGGTGGAGCGATAGATCTTCTCCGCCGCCGCCGTGCCGGCGACCAGCGACGCGCCCTCGCCCACCGCCATATCGATTGTGAAGCGGTCGCCGCCGGTCATGCCACCGCCGGTGTTGACGATCACGGCTTCCAGCGCCGCGTCATGCGTATTGGGAAAGCGCGCGCGCAGCGAGCCGTGCTCGTGCACCTCTTTGCGCCGCGTCCCGCCGTCCGCCGCGACCACCGAAAGGCCGATATGGCCCGTGGCGCGGTTGGCGAGGAAGGTTTGCTCTGACTGAGACACCGCCGTAAGCAAATCCACTCTCCGATGTCATACCCCGCGAAGGCGGCGTATCCAGCACTTCATGTGCTCAGGCCGTCAAGGGCTGGGTCCCCGCCTTCGCGGGGACGACAATACATCAAATCGCCATGGCCCGATGCAGCGCACCTTCGTCGAGGTTTGCCTTGTCGCTCTGGTAGACGATCGAACCGCGGTCCATGACGACGAGATGATCGCCGAGCTCCTGGGCGAAGTCGAGATACTGCTCGACCAGGATGATGGCCATATCGCCGAGCGAGCGCAGATAGGAAATGGCGCGGCCGATATCTTTGATGATCGACGGCTGGATGCCCTCGGTCGGCTCGTCGAGCAGCAGCAGCCGCGGCCGCATGGTCAGCGCTCGGCCGATGGCGAGTTGCTGTTGCTGACCGCCGGACAAATCGCCGCCGCGGCGCCCAAGCATGCTCTTGAGCACCGGAAAAAGCGTGAAGACGTCGTCCGGCACCTTACGCTCGCTGCGCTTAAGCGGCGCGAAGCCGGTCTCGAGATTTTCCTGCACCGTGAGCAGCGGGAAGATTTCGCGGCCCTGCGGCACATAGGCGATGCCGCCGCGGGCGCGCTCGACGGTCGGCAGGCGGGTGATGTCCTTGCCCTCGAACATGATGCTGCCGTTCTTCACCGGGCGCTGGCCGACCAGCGCGCGCAGCAGGCTCGATTTGCCGACGCCGTTGCGGCCGAGCACGCAGGTCACCTTGCCGGGCTCGGCGGTGAGCGAAATGCCGCGCAGGGCTTGAGCGGCGCCGTAATAGAGATCGATGTTGGAGACCTGGAGCATGGTTATCTCCCCAAATACACTTCCACGACCCGGTCATTGGTCGAGACCTGATCGATCGAACCTTCCGCCAGCACCGAGCCTTCATGCAGGCAGGTCACCTTGACGCCGAGTTCGCGGACGAAGGCCATGTCGTGTTCGACCACGACCACGGTCTTGGTCTTGTTGATCTCGCGCAGGAGCTCGGCGGTCTGCATGGTCTCGACGTCGGTCATGCCGGCGACCGGCTCGTCGACGAGCAAGAGTTTCGGATCCTGCGCCAGCAGCATGGCGATCTCGAGCCACTGCTTCTGGCCGTGCGACAGCGAGCCGGCGACGCGGCTGCGCAGGTGCTTGAGACGCACCGTCTCCAGCACCTGATCGATGCGCGCTTCCTGCTCGGCCGAGGATTGCCAGAACAACGTCGCCTTGACGCTGCGGTCGTTCTTCAACGCCAGTTGCAGGTTGTCCTCGACCGTGTGCATCTCGAACACGGTCGGCTTCTGAAACTTGCGGCCGATGCCGAGCGTGGCGATCTCGGTCTCGTCGAGCGTCGACAGATCGTATTTGCCCTGCTCGAAGAACACATCGCCGGTGTCGGGCCGGGTCTTGCCGGTAATGACGTCCATCATCGTCGTCTTGCCGGCCCCGTTCGGGCCGATGATGGCGCGCATTTCGCCGGGCTCGATGACGAAGGACAGTTCGTTGAGCGCCTTGAAGCCGTCGAATGACACGCTGATGCCGTCGAGGTACAGCAGCGCGGAGGTGGTTTCGGCGTTGTATTCGACCGTGGTCATGAGCCCTACTCCGCCGCGCTCGGCTGCGTCGCCGGCGCACCCGCCGTCGGAAGCATGCCGTCCTCGGCCGCAGCGGACCGCGCGGCCTCGCTCTTTTCCTTCACGCCGGCGCGCCAGTGCGTCCAGGTGCCGACGATGCCGCGCGGCAGGAACAAGGTGGTGCCGATGAACAGGCCGCCGAGCACGAACAGCCAGTACGGCGCCAGAAGGCCGGTGGTGAAGAAAGTCTTGGCGTAGTTGACGACGAAGGCGCCGAGTACCGCGCCGATCAGCGTGCCGCGGCCGCCGACCGCGACCCAGATCACGGCCTCGATCGAATTGCCCGGCGCGAATTCGCTCGGGTTGATGATGCCAACCTGCGGCACATAGAGCGCGCCGGCGACACCGGCCATGCAGGCCGACACCGTGAACACGAACAGCTTGTAGCTCTCGACGCGGTAACCCATGAAGCGCGTGCGCGCTTCGGCGTCGCGGATCGCCACCAGCACTTTGCCGAATTTCGAGGTGACGATGGCGCGGCAGATCAGGAAGCAGATGGCGAGCGCGATGCAGGAGATGACCAGCAGCGCGTTGCGCGTCGCCTCGGCCTGCACGTTGAAGCCAAGGATGTCCTTGAAATCAGTCAGGCCGTTATTGCCGCCGAAACCGAAATTGTTGCGGAAGAAGCCGAGCAGCAGCGCGTAGGTCATGGCCTGCGTGATGATCGACAGATAGACGCCGGTGACACGGCTGCGGAAGGCGAACCAGCCGAATACGAAAGCGAGCGCGCCCGGCACGAACAGCACCATGAACATCGCGTAGCCGAAGTGCTGGAAGCCGTACCAGAAGAACGGCAGCTCCTTCCAGTTTAGGAACACCATGAAGTCGGGCAGGATCGGATCGGCATAGACGCCGCGCGTACCGATCTGGCGCATCAGGTACATGCCCATGGCGTAGCCGCCGAGCGCGAAGAAGGCACCGTGGCCGAGCGACAGGATGCCGACATAGCCCCAGATCAGGTCGATCGATAGCGCCAGCAGGCCGTAGCAGATGTATTTGCCGAGCAGCGCCACGAGATACGTCGAGACATGCAGCGACGAACTCGCCGGCACCAGGAGATTGAGCACCGGAATGGCGATGGCGAAGGCGGCGAGCAGCACGAGGAACAGCGTGGCGCCGCGATCGAGCATGCGAATGAGCGGATGGGAGGTCATCATGCTGACACCACACTTGTCCCGGGCGCAGCGCAGCGCGCGCGCTCCTCCCCTCCCCCCGCGATGCGCAGCATCGTGGCGGGGAGGGGTCGGGGGTGGGGGGAATTTTGAGTAGCGGCGTAAGTGCGGGAGACAAGGAAAGAGCCCCCCACCCCTAACCCCTCCCCGCCGCTCGCAAGAGCTCGCGGGTGGAGGGGAATCGCGCCCAGTGTGCCGAACATCATCATGCCTCGATCGCCCTTCCCTTGAGCGCGAACATGCCGCGCGGGCGCTTCTGGATGAACAGGATGATGAAGACGAGGATGGCGATCTTGCCGAGCACGGCGCCGGCGAAAGGCTCGAGGAACTTGTTGGCGATGCCCAGCGTCAGCGCGCCGACCAAAGTGCCCCACAGATTGCCGACGCCGCCGAACACCACGACCATGAAACTGTCGATGATGTAGCCCTGCCCCAGGTTCGGCGAGACGTTGTCGATCTGCGACAGCGCCACGCCGGCGATGCCGGCAATGCCGGAGCCGAGGCCGAAGGTCAGCGCGTCGATGCGCGCGGTGCGGATGCCGACTGCGGCGGCCATCGAGCGGTTCTGCGTCACGGCGCGCATTTCCAGACCCAGGCGCGTGAAGCGCAGCATCGCCAGCAGCGCGACGAAGACGATGGCGGTGAAAACGATGATCCAGAGCCGGTTATAGGTGATGAGGATGCCGCCGAGATCGAAGGCGCCGGACATCCAGGACGGATTGCCGACTTCCTTGTTGGTCGGGCCGAAGGCGGCGCGCACCGCCTGCTGCAACACCAGCGAGATGCCCCAGGTGGCGAGCAGCGTTTCCAGCGGCCGGCCGTAAAGGAAGCGGATCACCGAACGCTCGATGATAATGCCGACCAGCGCGGAGAACAGGAAAGCGAGCGGCAGCGCGATCGCCAGCGAATAATCGAACAGGCCGGGATAGCGGGCGCGGATCAGGTCCTGCACGACATAGGTGACATAGGCGCCGAGCATGACCATCTCGCCATGCGCCATGTTGATGACGCCCATGACGCCGAAGGTGATGGCGAGGCCGATGGCGGCGAGCAGCAGCACCGAGCCAAGCGACAGGCCGTACCAGAAGTTCTGCACCGTGTTCCAGAGCGCGAGGTTGCGCTCGATCTTGGCCCTGGCGTCGGCGGCGGCGGCGATTACGTCCTTCGGCGCGTCGGCCGGCAGCGATTGCAGCAGCGCCAGCGAATCCTGATCGCCGCGGTCGCGGATGACGGCAATGGCGGCGACCTTGTCGGCGGCGGCGGCGCCCGCATCGGTGAGAATCAGCGCTGCCTTGGCCTCAAGCATCGCCTTCTTGACGCCGGCATCCTTCTCGGCGGCGATCGCCTTGTCGAGCGCGGCGGCAGCGGACGCATCGCGCGACTTGAACACCGATTGCGCCGCGCCGTAGCGCTTGCCCGCATCGCCCGCCATCAGGGTCAATGAGCCGAGCGCGGCGTCGGTGAGATTGCGCAGGCGGTTGTTGAGGCGGACATTGTCGAGATCGGACGGCGGCGCGGCGGTGAACGGCTGGCCGGTCGCGGCATCGGTAAGTTTGCCATCGGCGCTCTTGATCAGCACCTGCTTGGCTTCGGCGCTGAACAGCAAACGCTGGTCCTTGAGCGCCTGAAGCAGCGGCGGCGCCAGCGGATTGCCCGAGCCGGCGATGGCGTCGATGGCGTCGGCGGTGTCGCTGAAGCTGTCGAGCGTGAGTTTCGGCAGCGCGTCTTCATAGGCGCCCGCCCTTGCCGCCGTCGCGTGCGCGGCGAACAGGCCGGCCACAAGCAGAGCGATGGCAAAACGTTCGAACAAACTGCGCATTGATTCACGATCCCCGGCAGGAAAGCGAAGTTTCTTGGTCTTCTTGGGCAGTGCCGGGAGGCGGCGGTTAACGGCCGCCTCCCGGATTGTCGCTAGAGGCGCAAGCTCACGAAGCCGAGCCGCCGCACTTCTTGGTGACGGTGTTGTAGTTGCCGCACTTCAGCTTGACCCAGTCAGATTCCAGGTCCTTCGAGCCAGGCAGATAGTCCGACCACGCGTCGCCGGGGACGAGACCCTTCGACTTCCAGACCACGTCGAACTGGCCGTCGGCGCGGATTTCACCGACGAAGACCGGCTTGGTGATGTGGTGGTTCGGCAGCATGGTCGAGGTGCCGCCCGTCAGGTTCGGGGCGGTGATGCCCGGGAGGGCGTCGATCACCTTGTCCGGATCGGTGGTGCCGACCTTCTCCACGGCCTTGACCCACATGTTGAAGCCGATGACGTGGGCTTCCATCGGGTCGTTGGTCGTGCGCTTGGGGTTCTTGGTATAGGCCTGCCAGTCCTTGATGAACTTGGCGTTCTCCGGCGTCTTGATCGACTCGAAGTAGTTCCAGGCGGCGAGATGGCCGACCAGCGGCTTGGTGTCGAGACCGGCGAGTTCTTCTTCGCCGACCGAGAACGCCACGACCGGAATGTCGGTCGCCTTGATGCCCTGGTTGCCGAGCTCCTTGTAGAACGGCACGTTGGCGTCGCCGTTGATGGTCGAAACCACCGCCGTTTTCTTGCCGGCCGAGCCGAACTTCTTGATATCGGCCACGATGGTCTGCCAGTCGGAGTGCCCGAACGGCGTGTAGTTGACCATGATGTCTTCGTCCTTGACGCCCTTCGACTTCAGATAGGCCTCGAGGATCTTGTTGGTGGTGCGCGGATAGACGTAGTCGGTGCCCGCCAGCACCCAGCGCTTCACTTCGCCTCCGTCCTTCGACATCAGGTAGTCGACGGCAGGAATGGCCTGCTGGTTCGGCGCGGCGCCGGTGTAGAACACGTTGCGCTCGGACTCTTCACCCTCGTACTGCACCGGGTAGAAGAGGATGTTGTTCAGCTCCTTGAACACCGGCAGCACGGACTTGCGCGACACCGAAGTCCAGCAGCCGAACACCGCGGCGACCTTGTCCTTGGCGATCAGCTCGCGCGCCTTTTCCGCGAACAGCGGCCAGTTCGAGGCCGGGTCGACGACGACGGCTTCGAGTTTCTTGCCGAGCAGACCGCCTTTCTTGTTCTGCTCGTCGATCAGGAACAGCATGGTGTCCTTTAGCGTCGTCTCGGAAATCGCCATGGTGCCCGAGAGCGAGTGAAGGATGCCGACCTTGATCGTGTCCTGTGCTTTCGCGGACGAGATCGCGCCCGTGACCGCGATGGCAAGACCCGCAGCGGCGGCGAGCCACTTGCGGGCGGCCGGCCGCTTGGCGGCCGTTTGATCGACTGTGTACATTCGTTGAGATCCCCTGCGTTTGACGCGCGTCTCGCTTGGATTCTTCGCGCCGCAACTGGATCGCAAGCTCTGTGCCAAGCCGTCTTTTGACAATCAACCCATTGATCCTAAAAGACTAAGATGCCGCTATAAGCAACTGCCTAGTTTTCGGTCAGGGGGGTCTGACTTGTTTTTAATCAGTGCTGATACTTTAAGCGCCATGCGCTTGAACCGCGCCGATCGCTGTCGTTCGTTGCGCTTCAGAACGGCCTCGGCAGAGACGAGAAGCGCACTACAAAGTCCGCGCTCACTCGTTTCGAATTGTCTTCAGCTTTGACATGAAGCCGATTCAAATCGGCGCGCGCCAGTGATGGCAGTCTTATGGCTAATTCGCTGTAACCAATTCACGTGGCTGGGCGGGAACTCTGGGTTCCCGTAGTAACAATATCGCCACAGTTTCAACAGGAGTTTGCCATGCGTCTCGTTAAAGCGTTTCTTGCCGATCAGTCCGGCGCGACCGCGATCGAATACGGTCTGATCGCCGCCGGCATTTCGGTGGCGATCATCGTCGCCGTGAATACGATCGGCACGAAGCTCAACACCAGTTTCGACAGCGTCTCGACCCAGTTGAAGTAAAGACCGCGACAACCTCCAAAGCTTGAAGCCGCCGCACTGGCGGCTTCTTTTTTGGCGCGTTCGCCCTTGATCCAGATCATGGAGCGGCCCTCGCCGCTGTCATTAGAGTGGGCCATCACGAGGGCTCTCATGACCGGCAAACGCAGTCGCCCGCCATATCTGTTCGAGATGATGCAAGGCCTGGGCATCGATCCGTCGCGCCGGACAATCGCCCAGTCGGAGCTGACGCTCGTCACCGCCCTGCAGCAGTGCCGGAATTGCCGGTCGAAAGAACAGTGCCGTGCCTGGCTCGACCAGGCGCCGATGTCCTTTGCCTTCGCACCCGGCTTCTGCCCCAACAAGGATCTGCTGTTCGACATGCAGTTCGATCAGGGCGGGACGATGAACGCCGGCCCCACACCCGAAAGCGACCTGCTGCCGAAGCGCTGACGCGCAACGTCCCTCAGGCCAGTCCCGGCCCGCGGCGGAATTTCCACGCCGTGACAATGCCGAGCATGACGAAGATCAGCAGCGTGACGCCTTGGACAATGGCGAAATGGAAGTCGGTCGGCTGACCGAAGGGCGGCCCGACCATCGACGTCAGCGTCACCGCCGGATTGAGCACCGAGAGCTTGCCGAAGCTCTGCGTGATCAGCACAAACACATTGAGATAAAGCGAGATCGTCGCGGTGACGGCGTAGATCCAGCGCCAGGCGCCGTAGAGGTGCTTCAGGTACAGCGCGATCAGGCCGAGCACGAAGAAGACGGTAGCGACGATGCCGGTCGCCGCGGCCGGCGTCAGCGCCTTCACCTGCGTCGGCGACAGGAAGAACATGAAGCCGGTGACAGTGGTCAGCACCGTCATGGTCCAGAACAAGGACGTCGTTTTGGGCAGGCGGTGCGAACCGATCATGCCGAAGACGACGACAAAGCCGCTGACGATCGCAATCAACGTAATGACGACGTGAATGACGGTGAAAGCCGGGACCGATAAACCGATGATCATGCATGCCCCCTTTACTCGCAACGGGGCGATCGTACTTGGCTACCGGGCGTTTAGCCAGCACGGCACAGTCAATGCTTGTTTACTGAGCAGCCGGTCATTCACTTACCGGTCGGGCCGAAGCGCTCGGTCTTGATCAGCTTCGGGCCGTGGCCGAGCTCACGCAGTGTGAAGGCCACGGTTTCGACCAGCGGCGTCGGGCCGCAAATGAAGATGCGCGGCATCAGGTCGGGAGCAAAGCCGTGCTCGGTCAGCATCATCGCATCGATGCGGCGCGACAGCCCGGCCCAGCCCGCCGGCGCGCCGCGGGTCAGTGTGTGCGTGACGGTAAGTCCGCCGCCCTGCCCCGCCAGCCGCTCCAGCTCGGCGCGATAGATAATGTCGTCGTAGCTGCGCGAGGAGAACAGCAGGCTTGCCGGCTGCGCGGCGCCCTTTGCCCCGCCATCGCGCAACATCATCATGTTGGCTGCGCGTTCGCGCAGTATGGCCATCAGCGGCACGATGCCGGAGCCGCCGCCGACCAGAAACAGCGGACCCTCGAGGTCGGGCGTCCAGACGAAATAACCGCCGATCGGCCCGCGCAATTCGAACTGGTCGCCGACGCGGGCTTCGCCGGCGAGATAGGACGACACTTCGCCGTCGGGCAGCATTTCGACGGTGAGCGTTATGGTGCCGGACGCCGGCGCGGACGCAATCGAGTAGCTGCGCTGCGCCTGATAGCCGTCGGGCGCGGTCAGCCGCACGTCGACATGCTGGCCGGCGCTATGGCCGGGCCAGCCCGGCACGTCGAGCACGAGGCTGCGCACGCGTGGCGTCTCGTCGGTGACCTCGCGCACGGTGGCGGTGAGCCATTGCTTCTTCGGCGCGAGCGCCGGCGCGGCCGCCTCAATCCCCGTCATAACGCTGCTCGCGCCACGGATCGCCGTAGATGTGATAGCCGTTCTCTTCCCAGAAGCCGGGCACCTCCGGATCGACAAACTGCAGCTTCTGCACCCACTTCGCACTCTTCCAGAAATAGAGATGCGGCACCAGGAGCCGCGCCGGGCCGCCGTGCTCGGGATGCAGCGGCTCGCCGTCATATTCCCAGGCGACCATCGCCTTGCCGTCGAGCAGATCCTCTGCCGGAATGTTGGTGGTGTAGCCGCCATCGCAATGCGCCAGCACATAAGGCTGCGGCGGCTCGGAGAGACCCGCGGCTTCGAGCAGCGCATCGATCGAGACGCCGCGCCAGCGCGTGTCGAGTTTCGACCAGGTCGTCACGCAATGGATATCGACGATGAGATCGGTCTGCGGCAGCGCCATGAACTGCGCCCACGACCATTCGGCGAGCGGCGAGTCGCCATCCTCGATCGACAGCCGCCAATTCGGCAGATCGACCGGCGGCGTCGGTCCCGCGGAGAGCACGGGAAAATCGTCGACCAGATGCTGGCCGGGCGGCACACGCGCGCTGCGCGCGGCATTGCCACGTCCGCGGAAGCCACGTGAAATGGGAGGTTCGCTCATGGCCGGTCTCCATTATCGTTCAGCACCCTCGCGCGCGGCGATGACAAAGACAATACGGCTAAAGCCCGCCGCAGCTCAGCCGACAGCGTGGCCGAACCAGACTCCCGGCAGGGCGGCAAGTGAAACCAGGACGAGAAAGCCGTTCACCAAGATGAGAATCCAGGGATAGATTCGTTTGGCGTTGGGCTGTGGCGGCGGTGCTCCGGGCGACAAATGGCGCCACACCGCGGCGCCGAAGCAGAACGCCGCGAACAGCACCAGCACGGTGCCTGTGAGTACGATGATCCAGTACGGCAGCGCCGCCTCGAGCAGCGCCTTGGCGCCCAGACCGCTGGCCAGCGCGACGAGGCCGGTCCGCACCCAGGCGGCGTAAGTGCGTTCCGCCGCGAACACAGTGCGGTCGGCGGCGAGTTCGGTGCGCCGATCGGCGCTGTCCTCCATGCGCGCGGTCTTCCGCTCCATCCGCGCCGTCGAGCCCTTCATATCGGCGGCGCTGTCCTGCAGCTTTTCGGCGCTTTTGACGAATTCGGGTTTCGTGGCCATATGCCTCTAAGGCCCGGAGCGGCTCGGCGGTTCCAGCAGGAGGAAAAATGCGCGAAGCCCAATTCGAATTCGGCCGAAACGGCTCGACGCCAGCGGATGCGGATGGACGGCTCGACGCGCCGGCGTTTCACCGCAATGCCGAGCCGATCTGGCAGGCGATGCGCGACACCCTCGCCCGCACCAGCGGTTCCGTACTCGAAATCGGCAGCGGCACTGGCCAGCACATCGTTACTTATGCCGCGCGCTGCCCGCACCTCACTTTCTGGCCGAGCGACATCATGGAATCGCACCGCGCCTCGATCGAGGCATATCGCCTCGCCAGCGGTCTGACCAATGTGCGGCCGCCCGTCGGCATTGATTTGATGAATGAGTGGTATTGGCACGATGAAATTCCACTCGGCGCAATTCTCTGCTTCAACGTCATCCACATTGCACCATGGGCCGTGGCCCAGAACCTGATGCGCGGCGCCGGCCGGCATCTGAAGACTGGCGGACATCTTCTTATGTACGGGCCCTACAAGCGGGCCGGCGCCCACACCGCGCCGAGCAACGAGGCATTCGATACCTCCCTGCGTGGGCGAAATCCCGAGTGGGGCGTTCGTGATCTCGAAAGCGTCGCCGATATTGCGGCGCAGAACGATCTGGCGCTGGTCAAAACCGTCGAGATGCCCGCCAACAATCTGGTGCTGGCGTTCGAACGTCGCTAGAACGCGGCAAGCAAACACGAGGCTTCGATGACCGACACCAAACTACCGCCCGAACCGATCATGGACATCGCCCATCTCGGTCATCTCGAATTGCTGACGCCGAAATTCGACGAGAGCGTTCGCTTCTTCACCGAGATTTTCGGACTGACCATCTCGGCCGAAAAGGGCGACAGCGTCTATTTGCGCGCCTATGACGACTACGAGCGCTATTCACTCAAGCTCACGGCGGCGAAGACCAACGGCATGAAGCATGTCGCCTATCGCACGCGCTCGCCGCAGGCGCTGGAGCGGCGCGCGGCGGCGCTGAAGGGCACGACGTTCGAGATCGGCTGGAGCGACGGCGATGTCGGCCATGGCAAGACCTTCATCTGCAAGGACCCGGACGGCCACGTCATCGAACTCTATTACGAGACCGAATGGTACGAGGCGCCTCCCGGACTCAAGCCGTCGCTGAAGAACCAGCCGCAGCGCTTCCCCGCTCGCGGCATCAATCCGCGCCGCCTCGACCACTGGAACGGGCTCGCCGTCAACATTTCGGAATGCCGGCAGTTCTTCGAGAAGTATCTCGGCTTCCGCCTGACCGAGCGCATCGTGCTCAATGACGGCAGCGAGGCCGGCATCTGGATGACGGCGACCAACAAGTCCTACGACTTCGCCTATACGCGCGACCACACCGGCACGCCGGGCCGCTTCCACCACATCACCTACGCGCTCAATTCGCGCGAAGAGATCCTGCTCGCCGCCGACGTGTTTCTCGAGAACGGCGTCTTCATCGAGACCGGGCCGCACAAGCACGCCGTGCAGCAGACCTTCTTCCTGTATGTCTGGGAACCCGGCGGCAACCGCGTCGAGGTCGCCAATGCCGGCGCGCGCCTCGTCCTGGCGCCCGACTGGAAACCGATCACCTGGACCGAGGAAGAGCGCAAGAAGGGCCAGGCCTGGGGGCTGAAGACCATCGAGTCCTTCCACACCCACGGCACGCCGGTCGTCACGCATAAGTAGCGGATCTGACGTGCTGCCACGGACGTTATCCTCACCCCGTAAAGTGAGTATAACGCGCGCATGAAGGCGATCCCGACCGTTCCCCTCCCCTCCGGCCGCGCGATGCCGACCTTCGGCGTCGGCACCTGGCGCATGGGCGAAAGCGCGCGCGTGCGCGCCGATGAAGTCGAAGCCGTGCGCGCCGCCGTCGATCGTGGCATCACTCTGATCGACACCGCCGAAATGTATGGCGACGGCGAGGCCGAGGCGATCGTGGCCGACGCCGTCGGCGCGCGGCGCGACGGCCTGTTCATCGTCAGCAAGGTGCTGCCTTCCAATGCGTCGAAGCGCGGCACCATCGCCGCCTGCGAGCGCAGCCTGAAGCGGCTGAAGACCGACCGGCTCGATCTTTACCTGCTGCACTGGCGCGGCGGTCCGGCGCTGAGCGAGACGCTGGCCGCCTTCGCCGAACTCAAGGCCGCCGGCAAGATTCTCGACTGGGGCGTCAGCAATTTCGACACCGACGACATGCGCGAACTGGCGGCGCTCGACGGCGCCGGCGAATGCGCGACCAATCAGGTGCTGTACAACCTGACGCGGCGCGGCATCGAGTTCGACCTGATGCCGTTCTGCGCCAAACGCGGCATATCGATCATGGCATATTCGCCGCTCGAGCAGGCGCGGATGCTCGGCGACCCGGCGCTCAAGACCGTCGCGCAACGGCATGACGCATCCCCAGCGCAAGTCGCGCTGGCCTGGTTGTTCCGACAAAAAGGCATCGTCACCATTCCCAAGGCGACGCGCCTCGACCATCTCGACGACAACATTGCGGCGCTCGATCTCATCTTGAGCCTCGAGGATCTGAGAACGCTCGACGCGCGGTTCCCGCCGCCCAAGCGTGCCACGCCGCTCGATATGCTCTAGACTGCTGTCTGCAAGGAGACGTCTCGCATGACCCGCCGCAACACCCCGCGTATTTCGTTCATCGGTTTCGGCGAGGCCGGCCAGGCGATCGCGTCCGGCCTGCGCGACGAGGGCGTGGCCGACATCGCGGCCTGGGACATCCTGTTTCCCAAGGCGGAAGGCGAGAAGCTCAAGGCCGCGGGCACGAAAGCGGGCGTGCGGCTTGCCGGGTCGGCGGCCGAGGCGGTGGCGAACAGCGACATCATCATTTCCGCGGTGACCGCCGCGTCGAGCCTGGAGGCCGCGCAATCGGTTGAGCCGCATCTGTCCGGCAATCCCTATTATCTCGACATCAACTCGGTGTCGCCCGGCCGCAAGCAGGCGACCGAAAAGCTGCTCGGCGGCAAGGCACGCTATGTCGACGTCGCGGTGATCGCGCCGATCCATCCCAAGCGCCACCAGACGCCGCTCCTGGTCGCGGGTCCCTATGCCGACGCGATCTCGCCGCTGCTCGACGAACTGGAGATGAAGTTCAAGATCGTCAGCCCGGAGACCGGCAAGGCCGCGGCGATCAAGATGATCCGCAGCGTCATGATCAAGGGCATGGAAGCCCTCACCTACGAGTGCTTCCTCGCCGCCGAGCGCGCCGGTCTGCTCGAGGAAGTCACAGTATCGCTGAAGAACAACTATCCGGGCATCGACTGGGTCGAGACCGCGACCTACAACATCGAGCGCATGGCGGTGCATGGCGAGCGCCGCGCGGCGGAGATGGAAGAGTCCGCCGCCACCTTGCGCGAACTCGGCCTCAAGCCCCTGATGGTCGAAGGCACCGTCACGCACCAGCGCGAAATGGGCCGCCTCGGCAAGGACGACAGCGTCCGCGTGACGCTCGACAAGGACCGGGCACAAATGCTGAACGCCATTTCCCGGCTCAAGGGCTGATCGGGCGGCCGCCACCGCCACCGGCGTCACACAGCCATCGTTCACCCGGCATCCGGTTGCCGGGCGGCGGCCGGATGCGCCTTCACGCCGCACCTACTAATGGTGTTTGTTTGTTTCTGAATAAACACCGACGCACTACGGCTTGGGATAAAACAAGCGCCGGAGCCAAGGCGATAAAAAACAGCTTTACAAATATGGTTAACAGGACAAAAAATGTAAGTGACGGCATCACTTATATGGTTAACGGGCGTATCAAAATGAAACACCTTACCTCACTCATCGGCGGTGCCCTGCTGGTGATCGGCCTGGCGAATATAGCCCCGACACCTGCGGCTGCTGCCGGCGGCACCTACTATGACTCGGTCTGTAACTGCCGCAGACCGGACTCCGAGTACAACACCCGCCGGGTCGTCCGCGGCGCGCCGCGGGTCAACACCCGCGTTCGCTACGTCGACCACACCCGCGAGGTGAAGCGTACGCACCTGCAGCAGGAAAACCGTCTGGTCGTTCACGTCCAGCCGGTCATCAATCGTGAAGTCGTCGTTCACCGTCAGAACACCGTGGTGCGCAACATCACGCTGCACAAGGTGAACACCACCAACAAGTTCACGACCGAAGCCCGCAACGAAACGGTCAACCGTTACGTCGCCGGCGGCACCCGCGTTGTGAATGAGCGGCGCGAAGTGCGCGGCGTCAACTGTAACTGCGGTTACGGCGGCGGCACCCGCGTCTCGGGCGGCAGCTACGAAGGCGGAGAGGTCTCGTACCGCGAGTAAGCCTCTCGTTCACGGACAAACGGACAGGACCGCCCCGGACGCATAAAGCGCCCGGGGCGGTTTTGTTTTTGCACTAGCGCGGCGCGGCGCCCTCGCCTCGTAAGACCTCTCGTCAGACGACGGTGATCGGAATCTTGCCGAGGAAATCCTGCTTGCCGACGTCGGCGCCGAAGTTACGCGCGATGGCGTAGCAGGCGGTCAGATGGAAGAAGAAATTCGGCAGCACGAAGTGGTTGAGATAGTCGACGCCTTTCATCTGGCCTTTCTTCGGACCCAGCGGAAACACGATGTCGCGATCGCCTGAGGCGTCGATCGCCGCGCGGTCGAGCGTCTTCACATGCGCCAGGGTCCGCGCGATGCGGTCCTTGAGCTGGTCGATCGTGGTCTCGTAGTCCTCGAACTTCGGCGGGTCGATGCCGGCCAGCCGTGAAGGGCCGTTCTTGGCCTGATCGCAGGTGACCTGGACCTGTCGCGTGAAGGCGAACATGTCAGGCGCCAGGCGCCAGCCGAGCAGAACCGACGGATCGCACTTCTTGGCAGCGGCATAGGCCGCGGCCTTGTCGATAACCCCGGAAAGCGCCTCGAGCTCGACGGTGACGATCGGCAGCAGGGCTTGCGACATTGAGTAGGACATAAACGTTTCCTCACATGGGATAGACCGTCCATGACGGCGGCCGGACAATGGCACGACGGTAAATCACCCGGCAATCGGAGCCGATGGCAGGCCGGTCAAGATGTCCGGCGCGGCAACAGGACCTCGATCGCTCCTTGAAACACTTCTAAACCACTGATTTGAATGACTAAAATGTGCGCAGCGCATGCGATTAAGGGTTTTCGCCGCCATATTGCTGCTATAGGGTCGCGCCGATTGGTCGGTTAGCATGACGCGTCTGGCATCAGCAGCCGCCGCACGTCTCTCCCAGTGGAATGACAATGTCGGTTAATCGAGAACTCACAGCGGCCCAGCCAGCGGTGCCCCTCCAGACCGTCTGGGCGGCGTTCTTGTGCATCGCGCTGGTGCTGCCTTCGGCGGCGTCTGCGCAGACGCCCGCGCCCGCCACACCGGCCAGCACTTCGGCGCCGGCCGTCATGGCGCCGCAAGCGGAACCCGCAGTCATCCCACCCGCGCCGGTTAAGCTTGCGGCACCTGCGGCGGCGATCACGCTGCCGCGCGACCTGTCGCCGTGGGGCATGTTCATGGCCGCCGACATTGTCGTCAAAGCGGTCATGGTCGGGCTTGCTTTCGCTTCGGTGCTGACTTGGACCATCTGGCTGGCCAAACTCCTCGAACTGGCGCGCGCCAGCGCCGCGCTGCGGCGGGGCATCGCCGCCATCGCCGCGGCCCGCACCTGGGACGACGGAAAGTCCGAAATCACCGGCAAAGGCGGCATCGCGCCGCTGCTGCGCGAGGCCGATGCCGAACTCACGCTCTCGGTCGAGGCGATGGGCGCGCATGGCCTGTCGCCGGACGGTGTCAAGGAACGCATCGCCTCGCGCTTCGAGCGCGCCGAGGCGGCGGCGGGCCGCGCCATGATGCGCGGCACCAGCATTCTCGCCACCGTCGGCGCTACCGCGCCCTTCGTCGGCCTGTTCGGCACCGTCTGGGGCATCATGAATGCCTTCATCGGCATCTCCAAAGCGCACACCACCAACCTCGCGGTCGTCGCGCCGGGCATCGCCGAAGCGCTGCTCGCCACCGCGCTCGGCCTCGTCGCCGCCATCCCGGCCGTGGTGATGTACAATTTCTTCTCGCGCTGGATCGCCGGCTATCGCGCGCTCAATGCCGACGCCGCCGCCTCGATCATGCGCCTGATCAGCCGCGAGCTCGAACGCGGCGCTTTCGACCGCCGCCGTCGCGGCGTCGCCGCCGCGGAGTAACCGGCGATGGGCGTCAAGCTCGACCACGGCGACGACAGCTTGGGCGAGATCCACGAGATCAACGTCACGCCGTTCATTGACGTCATCCTGGTGCTGCTCATCATCTTCATGATCGCCGCTCCGCTTGCGACGGTCGATGTCTCGGTCGATCTGCCCTCGGCCAATGCGGAGACGACGCCACGGCCCGACAAACCGATCTTCCTGACACTGAAGTCCGACCTGTCGCTGGCGCTCAATACCAACACCGTAGCCCGTGCCGGACTCACCGCCGCGCTCGACAGCGCCACGGCCGGCGACAAACAGCAGCGCGTATTCCTGCGCGCCGACAAGACAGTGCCCTACGGCGAACTGATGAACCTGATGAACGAGCTGCGCAGCGGCGGTTATCTCCACGTTGCGCTGGTCGGGCTCGATGCCGACACGGCGGTGCCGCGATGAAGCCGGCATCGCTCGCACGCTGGGGCCTCTGCTTCGTCGCAGCGCTCGGCATCCACGCCGGCGGCGCCGCGGCCCTGATGGCGCGCTGGAGCGATGACGCCGACCAGGTGGCGAATGCCCCGGTGATCATGCTGGACCTTGCCCCGGTCGCGGTTGCGCCGCAGACGACACCGACCGAGGTGCCACCGGATTCGGTCGCCCGCCAAATGCAGACCGGTGTCGAGAAGGCGCCGGAGAAACCGGAAGAGACCGTCGAGAAGGCCGAGCCGCTGCCCGAGCCGGAAAAGCCGATCGAGGAAGCCAAAGCCGCTCCCACGCCCGAAAAGCCGGTCGACGTGAAGCCCGAGCCGCAGGCCGAATTTTCCATGCTGCCGCCGCCGAAGCCGGTGCAGAAGCCGGAAGACAAGCCGGATGAGAAGAAGCAGAGTGTGAAGAAGAAGCAGCAGGCGCGCCGCGCGGTGCTGGCTTCGGCGCCGAGTTCGGCCGACCAGCGCGCCGAGCGCACCGCAGCGCCCGCGGCCGGCGCCAATCGCGACAGCAATGCGCTGCCGAACTGGAAGTCGCGGCTGTTCGCCCAGATCGAACGCTACAAGCGCTATCCCGCCGAAGCGCGGTCGCGCGGCGATCGCGGCGTGGTGCGGCTCGCCTTCAGCGTCGATCGCCAGGGCGGCGTGCACAATGCGCGAGTGCTCGGCTCGTCCGGCTCCCAGCTACTCGACCGCGAAACCCTGGCGATGATCGAACGCGCCGCGCCGTTACCGGCGCCGCCCGACGACCTGCCCGGCGCGCGCATCGCCATCGTCGTGCCGATCAGCTACAGCATTCGCTGATTTATAAACAATTTATTCCGTAAGCGAGCACCGGCGTCCCGAAACGACGCATTATACCGGCCGCTGATTAACCATGCCGATAAACGTGTATCGCGCCACTGCTGTACATCCTTGCAGGCAACCTCCGATCTTGGAATGGATAACAATTGATAAATCACATGCGGCTCGCCGCGTGTGACATCGTGGGGAATAAACAAGGGATCTCCCGGCAAGTCGGGTTGGGACATCATGAAGCGGTCCTACGCAACAGCACTCATCTGCGCTTTGGCCGTCAATTTCGCGACGGCTTCTTCCGCCGCGACGGCGAAGCGCAACGAACGGTTCGCCAATGTCGAGCCGCTCGAGACGATTTCGCGCAGCCGTGCCGAGGCCGCCGATCAGGCCGCGCAGGTGCCGGGCGGCGCGTCGATCCTGCTCGAGGCGCTGCGCTATCGCGGCGCCAACGCCAAGCAGCTCGGCCTGCCGGCGCAGCTCTGGTGCGCCGATTTCATGAATTACGTGATCAAGAAGGCGGGCGCCAAGGGCACGCACTCGCGCGCCGCACGCTCGTTCCTCGAGTTCGGCCGCAAGCTCGACGGCCCGCGCGTCGGCGCCATCGCTATCCTGCGCCGCGGCGGCCCGCAGAACGGCCATGTCGGCGTTGTCCGCGGCACCGACGGCCAGGGCAACCCGATCCTGATTTCCGGCAACAGCGGCAACATGGTGCGCCAGTCGGCCTATCCGAAGGAAAAGGTTCTCGCCTACGTGATGCCGCCGGACTACGTGCTGAAGGAAATCACCAACGCGGCCCGCGCCGCGGCGATCAAACAGCAGCAACAGCAGCAATAAGAGCCGGACGACCGGCCCTACAGCGCGCCGCGCCGATCCCGGGCGGCGCGTTGTTTATTCCGTTAACAAACAACGCCCGGACAATTAACCGGCGCGCCGCCCCAGGGTCGGCGCCGGATTAATGTTAACTGCGGCTTCTGCGCGCATCTCCAATTCACCCGCTGCATGATCGGCCTCGCGTTCCGTCCGGTGCGGAGCGCGATGTCATGCAGGCCGGTCATTCGGGGGAATTGAGACAAGCCGCCATGATTCTGGAAATGCGTAAACTCACGCTGCAAACCGCGCTCGCTGCGATCGTCACGATCGCGGCCGCGCCGGCCTTTGCCGTGACGCGCGACCAGATCAAACAATGCGACGGTAAGGGCGAGGCGACGACGGAGCAGCGCATCGCCGCCTGCGACGCAATCATCGCCGGGGCCAAGAACGCCAAGCAGCGCGCGGAAGCGCAGCGTAACAAAACGAAATTCGCCAAGGGCAAGGCCGCCCAGCAGCACAAGAAGGCCGGCGACCTCGTCGATAGCGGCAAGGACAAGCGCGGCCGCGGCGACGTCGAAGGCGCGATCCGCGACTTCGACGAAGCCATCGCGCTCGATCCGCGCAACGCCGAAGCGCTCTACAACCGCGCGCTGGCGCTGCGCGACCGCGGCGACAGCGACCGCGCCGTCCGCGACTTCGAACAGACGATCAAGCTCGACCCGCGCAATGGCGAGGCGCTGAAGTCGCTGAGCCATCTCTACTACGATCGCCGCAAATACGACGCCGCGATCGGTGTGCTGGATACCGCGATCAAGCTCAACGCCAACGACAACATCGCCTACTACAATCGGGGCATGGCCTATCGGGCCAAGGGCGAGCCGGACCGCGCCATTCCTGACTACGATCGCGCCATCAAACTCAACGCCACGGATTCCGTGGCGTTCCATAGCCGCGGCCTGGCCTATCGCGACATTCGCGACTACGAACGCGCCATCCAGGATTTCGACCAGGCGATCCGGCTGAAGCCCGATTTCATCCTGGCGCTGAACGATCGCGGCATCGCTTACTCCGCCAAGGGGCAGGTCGAGCGCGCCATCCAGGACTTCGACCAGGCCATCCTGCTCGACCCGCGCGACGGCTTTGCCTACAACAATCGCGGCCTTGCCTATCGCAACCGCGGCGAAACCGACCGCGCCATCAAGGATTACGACCAGGCGATCCTGCTCAATCCGAATTACGTGCTGGCCTATTACAATCGCGGCAATGCCTATTACGACAAACGCGATTACGATCGCGCCATCAGCAATTACGACCAGGCGATCCGCCTCGACGACGAATATGCGCTGGCGTACTACGACCGCGGCGTCTCGTATTTCGCCAAGCGCGATTACGACAAGGCGCTCAGCGACCTGTCGCAGGCGATCAAACTCGATCCCAAGGATTCCCTGTCCTATTACAACCGCGGCGTCGTCAATATCGCTCGCGGCGACAACGAGAATGCCGTCGCCGACTTCGACCGCTCGATCAAGATCGACCCGAAGAACGCGCAGGCCTACTACAACCGCGGTCTCGCTTTGAAGGCGCAGGGCAATGCCGAGCGCGCCATCGCCGATTTCACGCAGTCGATCCAGCTCGACGGCAAGAACGCACTGGCTTTCTTCAACCGCGGCCTCGTCTACCGGACACGCGGCGATCTCGAGCGCGGGCTGGCGGACTTCGAGCAGTCCCTCAAGCTCGACTCGCAGAACGCCCAGGCCTGGTACGAGCACGGCGCCGCGCTCTACGACAAGCGTGAATACGATCGCGCCATCAGCGACTTCAATCAGGCGATCAACGTCAAGCCGGACTACACCGCCGCGCTCAACCAGCGCGGCCTGACCTACGCCGCCAAGGGTGACGGCGACCGTGCCATTGCGGATTTCGATACCGCAGTGCGCATCGATCCGGCCTATGCCCCGGCGCTGGCCAACCGCGGCGACGCCTTCCAGAAGAAGCGCCAGTACGACCGCGCCATCGCCGACTTCAATGAGGCGATCAAGGCCAACCCGAACTATCCCGGCACCTATTTCAACCGCGGCCTCGCGTTTCAGGACAAGCGCGACTTCAAGTCGGCCGTCGCCGACTTCACGCAGGCGATCAAGCTCGACCCGCACAACGCAGCCGCCTATAACGGCCGCGCTTTCGCCTATCAGAGCCTCGGCGACGATGCCCACGCCTTCCAGGATTACGACCAGGCGATCAAGCTCAATCCGAATTTCGGCGTTGCCTACTACAATCGCGGAGCCGCCAACTATGCGCGCCGCGACTACGACCGCGCCGTTGCCGACCTGAGCCAGGCCGTACGCCTCGATCCGCGCGATCCGATCGCCGCCCACGCCCGCGGCATGGCCTATCGTGAGCGCCGCGATTTCGACCGCGCCGTCGCCGACTTCGATCAGGCGATCCGGCTCGACCCGAAATTCACGCTGGCCTATGTCGACCGGGGCAACGCTTATCAGGGCAAGGGCGACTACGACCGCGCCATCACCAATTACGATCTCGCGATCAAGCTCGATCCGAAATACGGCGCTGCCTTCACCGAACGCGGCAATACTTATGCGCTGCGCGGCAAGATCGATCGGGCGCTGCAAGATTACGAGCAGGCGATCAAGTTCAACCCGAATTATGCCGGCGTATTCAACAGCCGCGCCCAGCTCTGGCTGCGCAAGGGCGATCAATCCAAGGCGCTCGCCGACCTCGACCAGGCGATCAAGCTTGATCCAAATTTCGCGCTGGCGCTGAGCAACCGCGGCACGCTGTACCAGGAGCGCGGCGACTTCGACCGCGCCATCGCCGACTTCGACCGCGCCATCAAGGCCGATCCGCATTCCGATGTCGCCTATAACAGTCGCGGCCTTGCCTGGCGCAAAAAGGGGCAGATCGAAAAGGCGCTCAAGGACTTCGATCAGGCCATCGCCATCAATTCGGGTTTCGCCGCCGCACTTCTGAACCGCGGCGAAACCCTGCAGGCCGGCGGCTACAACGACCGCGCCATCCGCGACCTCGACCAGGTCATCAAGCTCAATCCCGGCAACGCCGAGGCCTTCCTCGCTCGCGGCCAGGCCTATATCGGCAAGCCCGACTATGAGCGCGCCATCGCCGACCTCAGCCAGGCCATCAAGCTCGATGGTGGACTGGCGGCCGCCTATAACGGCCGCGGCATCGCCTACCGGGCGCGCGGCGAGCGCGACCGCGCCATCGCCGATTTCAGCCAGGCCGCCAAGATCGATCCGAACTTTGCGATGGCCTTTTCCAACCGCGCCACCGCCTATTACGACAAGCGCGATTACGAGCGCGCGATCCAGGATCTGACCCAGGCAATCAAGCTCAATCCCAACGCGGTGCGCTCCTATTACGACCGCGGCATCGCCTATGGCGCCAAGGGCGATTCCGACAAGGCCATTGCCGATTTCGATGCGGCGCTCAAGCTCGACCCGCAGAACGCCATCGCCTTCAACAACCGCGGCGTCGCCTGGCGGCGCAAGGGCGACACCGACCGCGCCATCGCCGACTTCGGCGAGGCCATCAAGCTCAACGAGAACTACGAAGCGGCCTACTACAACCGCGCCAATGCCAATGCCGACAAGGGCAACAACGAGCGCGCCTTCGCCGACTTCGAGAAGGCGCTGAAGATCGACGCCAAGGACGCCTTCGCCCTGCACGACCGGGGGGTTCTCTACTACGAGAAGCGCGACTTCGCTCACGCCATTGCCGACTTCGAGGCGGCGGTGAAACTGGCCCCCAGTTATGCCGTCGCGGCCAGCCCGCGCGGCAGCGATATCCGCGGCCAGCGCGGCTACGACCGCGACAGCCACGAAGACGACGGCCGGCTGCAGGTGAGCCCGCTCTTTGCGCTGGCCTATAACGACCGGGGCATCGCGCTCGCCGCCAAGAAGGACTACGACGGCGCCATCGCCGACTTCGACCGCGCCCTCAAGATCAATGCGAACTTCTCGGCCGCCTATTACAACCGCGGCAACGCCTTCTACCAGAAGCACGACCTCGACAAGGCCATCGCCAACTACAACGCGGCGATCAAGCTCAATCCGAAGGACGCGCTGGCCTATTACGACCGCGGCGTCGCGCATTACGACCGCGAATCGTTCGATCGCGCCATCGTCGATTTCGAGCAGACCGTGAAGCTCGATCCGAAGAACGCCCAGGCCTTCTACAACCTCGGCACCGCGTTCCAGGAGAAGCAGGAATTCGACCGCGCCATCCAGCAGTACAATCAGGCGCTCGGCATCGACGGCAAGCTGTCGGTCGCCTACAGCGCCCGCGGCTACGCGCTGGCGAGCCAGGGCGACTACGACAAGGCGCTCTCGGACCTCACCCAGGCGGTGCGGCTCAGCCCCGGCCAGGCGCTCGCCTTCAACGACCGCGGCATCGTCTACGGCATCAAGGGCGAAACCGACCGGGCGCTTGCCGATTTCGACCAGGCCATCGCCATCAACGGCCAGTACGCGCCGCTGTACAACAACCGTGCCATCGTCCGCGCCGCCAAGGGCGAGCTCGACCGCGCCATCGCCGACTACGACCAGGCGATCAAGCTCAATGGCAGCTACGCCGCCGCATACTACAATCGCGGCAACGCCAAATACGACAAGGGCGACTATGCCGGCGCCGCCGCCGACTATTCCAGCGCGCTGAAGCTGTCGCCGGCCGACACGGCGGCGCTCAACAATCGCGGCAACGCCTATGCCAATGTGCGCGACTTCGACAAGGCGCTGGCCGACCTGTCGCAGGCGCTCAAGCTCAATCCCGGCTTCGCCCAGGCCTATAACGATCGCGGCGTCGCCCACGGCGCGCGCGGCGATGTCGACCGCGCGCTCGCCGATTTCGAGCAGTCCGTGAAGCTCGACCCGGCGAACAGTTTTGCCTTCTACAACCGCGGCCTGGCGCAGCGCGACAAGCGGCAGGTCGATCAGGCCATCGCCAGCTTCGATCAGGCGATCAAGCTGAACCCGGCCTACGCGGCGGCCTATTACAATCGCGGCAGCGCCTACGAATTCAAGCGCGACTACGGCCGCGCCATCGCCGACTTCACCGCCGCGGTCAAGCTCAAGCCGGACTACGCCATCGCCTATTACGACCGCGGTCTCAGCCATGGCGCGACCGGCGACGCCGACAAGGCGATCATCGACCTGACCGAAGCGATCCGCTACGACCGCGGCAACGCGCTCGCCTTCTACAATCGCGGCATCGCCTACCGGCTGAAGAACGACATCGACCGCGCCGTGTCGGATTTCTCCGACGCCATCAAGATCGACGGCAAGTTCGCGCCGGCCTATCTGCAGCGCGGCGCCGCCGCTTATGAGCGCAAGGATGTCGATCGCGCCATCGCCGACTTCACCGAAGCGCTGCGCTACGACGCCAATTCCGCCGAGGCCTATTACCGGCGCGGCGTGGCCTGGCGCGACAAGCGCGATTACGAGCGCGCCGCCGCCGACTTCAGCCAGTCGATCCGGCTCGAGCCGAAGGAGGCGCTGGCCTATCAGAGCCGCGGCCGCGCGCTGCGCATGAAGGGCGACACCGAACGCGCCTTTGCCGATTTCGACCAGGCGGTGAAGCTCGACGGCAAGTCGTCGGCCGCCCTCACCGACCGCGGCACGACGCGCGGCCTGCGCGGCGAGACCGATGCGGCGATCGCCGATTTCGACGCCGCCATCAAACTCGACGCCGGCAACGCCGTCGCCCACAACAACCGCGGCTTCGCCCTGCGCAGCAAGGGCGATCTCGATCACGCCATCGCCGAGTTCTCCGAGGCGATCAAAATCGACACCGGCTACCTGCTCGCCTATTTCAACCGGGCCAATGCCTATATCGAGAAGCGCGACTTCGACCGCGCCATCGCCGACTACGACGCGGCGATCAAGCTCGATGCCGGCTTTGCCGACGCCTATAACGGCCGCGGTCTCGCCTATGACGCCAAGGGCGACTTCGACAGCGCCATCCAGAACTTCAGCCAGGCGCTCAAGCTCGAGCCGAAGAACGCCCGGGCGCTGAACAATCGCGGCTTCGCGTTCCGCAACAAGCGCGACATGGAGCGCGCCATCGCCGATTACAATGCGGCGCTGGCCATCGACCCGAGCTACGCGCTGGCGCTCTACAATCGCGGTTTCGCCTATTACGATACGCGCGACTTCGACAAGTCGAGCCGCGACATGAACCAGGCGATCAAGCTCAACGCCAACTTTGCTTCGGCCGTGCTCGACCGCGGCCTCACGACCGACCGGCGCGACTTCGACCGCACGGTCGCGGTGGCCGATGCCGTGATCGAGAAGAAGCCGGTCTATGCGGCGGGCTTCTCCGGCCGCGGCGTCGCCTACGAGAACCGCCGCGAAGGCGACCGCATCATCCGCGACGCCAGCCAGCCGATCCGCAACAACCAGTACAACAGCTACGCCTATTCGCCGGACACCTTCGTGCCGCCTGGCCAGGCGCCGATGTCGGGGCCTGCCGCGCCGGTGAAGCCCGAGGCGAAGGTCGATACGCCGCCCGCCGTGTCACCGCGCGCCGAAGCGCCGAACGCCACCTCGGCCAACGCGCAAGCGTCGGACGCCGAAGCCGTGCCGATGCCGCAGGCCCGCCCTGATGCCGCGCCGCGTCGAACCACGGCGCGCACGACCGCGCCGCAAGCGAAGCAACAGGGCAAGCCGCACGTCCAGCCGCAGGCAAAGCCGCACCCGCCGAAGCGTAACGTCCTCAGCCTGCGTTAGAAATCTCCTGGGCTTCAGAACCGGGCGACAGCCGGTCGCAGCGGCGCAGCCTCACGGGCGGCGTGGTGGCCCACAGTTGCGCCAACCATGACCAGCACCGGACCGGGCAGTTTCGCTTGCGCCAGCCGCGCCGGCAGCTCAGCGATCGCGGCGCGCACCACCTGCTGATCGGGCCGCGTCGCGCGGGCAATGGCGAGCGCGGGCGTCGCCGGATCGAGACCATTGTCCAGTGCTGTTGCGACCAGCGTCTCGAGCGTCCGCACCGGCATGTAGATCGCCGTGGTGGTGACCGGATCGGCCAGTGCCCGCCAGTCGATGTCGGAAGGCAACCGGCCGTTCTGCGCATGGCCGGTGATGTATTGCAGCCGGCGGGAATGCTTGCGGTCGGTCAGCGACAGGCCGAGCGAGGCGGCGGCGCCCTGCGCGGCGCTGATGCCGGGCACGATTTCGGCCTTGATGCCGTTGGCCGCACAGGCATCGAGCTCCTCGCCGGCGCGGCCGAAGATCAAGGGATCGCCGCCCTTGAGGCGGACCACGCGCTTGCCTTGCTTGGCCAGCGACACCATCAGCGCATTGATGTCCTCCTGCTTGCAGGACGGACCGAAGCCGGTCTTGCCGACCAGCAGCTTGCGTGCCTCGCGCCGCGCAAAGTCGAGCACGCCGCGCGACACCAGATCGTCGAACAGGATGACATCGGCGGATTGCAGAGCGCGCACCGCGCGCAAGGTGAGGAGTTCCGGATCGCCGGGACCGGCGCCAACCAGCGTGACGGTGCCGCTCTCGACCGCCGCGCCGAGGCCCTTCACCTCGGCGACGAAACGATCGAAGTCGCTCTCGGAGGGCGAACTCTCGGCGTGCGTCATCGCGTGCGCGGTGAACACCTGCCAGAACTTGCGGCGGCCGGCGAAGGACAAGCCCGAGGTCTTGACCTTGTCGCGCCAGCGCGACGCCGCGCCGGCCCAGGCGGTGAAGCCGGTGGGCAGCAGCGATTCCAGCTTGGCGCGGATCGCCTGCGCGAACACCGGCGCCGCGCCGTCGGTCGAGATGCCGATCACCAGCGGCGAGCGGTTGACGATGGCGCCAAAGGAGAAGTCGCAGTGAGCCGGCTTGTCGATGACATTGACCGGGACGCCGGCCGCGCGCGCGGCTTCGGCGAACGCCGCCGCGCCCTCGTCATCCTCGAAGGCGCCGATGGCAAGCGCGGCACCGGCAAGATCGTCCGGCGTCCACTCGCGATCGATCAAGGCGATGGCGCCGTCCGGCGTGTCACCGGTAACAGCGCGCATCTCGTCGGAGAAAACCTCGGCATAAACCTCGAGCCGCGCGCCGGCGGCGAGCATCAGCTCGGCCTTCCAGGCCGCGGCATTCGAGCCGCCCGCCAGCACCACGCGCTTGCCGGTCAGCGCAAAGAACACAGGCAACCGGGCCAAAGGCGGCATGCGGCCGGGGCGGGTTTCTTCGGGTGTGCGGGCCATCGTCACGCGTGAAGTCCTCGTTCGGGGCATAAATCAGCAAGCTTTGTGCCGAGCCCTAAGCCTTTGGTTCGTCTCGCCTTTCAAGGCAGCGGCCACGCCGCTGCCGCGCATCTGCGCAAACTTGCTGCTTTCTTATGCAGCCGCCGGGCGCTGCGCGCCGGTGTTGGCATGGAAGTCGGCGCCGTTGCCGGTCTGGGCGACATAGCCGGCGCGGATGACGAAATCGCCGAAGCGCTCGCCCTTGTCGCGGCCTGCCGCATAGGCGGCGAACAGCGGATCGAGCGCGGCGACGATGCCATCGTGATCGACGTCGGGCAGATAAAGCTTGGACAGGCGCGAGCCGTCGAACGCCGCGCCGAGATAGAGGTGATAACGACCGGGGCCGCGACCGACGAGGCCGATTTCGGCGAGATAAGGCCGCGCGCAGCCGTTCGGGCAGCCGGTCATGCGGATGACGATGTCGTCAGCCGACAGGCCGTGGCGGCTGAGGCTTTCATCCAGCGCATCGATCAGCGACGGCAGATAACGCTCGCTCTCGGCCAGCGCCAGGCCGCAGGTCGGCAGCGCCACGCAAGCCATGGCATTGCGGCGCAGGCCCGACCACGGCGCCAGCAGACCGGCCTCGCGCGCGATGGTCTCGATCTCAGCCTGCCGCGCCGTCGGCACATTGGCGATGATGATGTTCTGGTTCGCGGTCATGCGCAGGTCGCTGCCGGGAACATCCTTGAGGATCTCGGCGATGCGGCGCAGCGCCGACATCTGCGCGGCGCCGGCGCGATCGTGGATGCGGCCGTTCTCGACGAACAGCGTCAGATGGCCGTTGCCGTTGTCGCCCTGCGACCAGCCGTAGCGGTCTCCGGTCGAGGTAAACTCGAACGGCTTGGCCGCCTCGAAGGTGAGACCGGCGCGCCTTTCCACTTCGGCGCGGAAATTCTCGAGGCCGCGATCCTCGATCGTGTATTTCAGCCGCGCATGCTTGCGGTTCTTGCGGTCGCCCCAGTCGCGCTGCACCGTCAGCACCGCCTCGGCGACCTTGACCGCGTCTTCGGTCCGGCAGAAGCCGAGCATGTCCGCGGTGCGCGGATAGGTGTCGGTCTCGCCATGAGTCATGCCCATGCCGCCGCCGACGGTGACGTTCCAGCCGGTCACGTTGCCATTGCCGTCGAGAATGGCGATGAACCCGAGATCATGGGCATAGACATCGACATCGTTCGACGGCGGCACCGCGACCACCGTCTTGAACTTGCGCGGCAGATAGGTCTTGCCATAGATCGGCTCGGTGACCTCCTCCTCGCCGCCGGCGATGCGCTCGCCGTCGAGCCAGACCTCGCGATAGGCCGGAGTTCGCGGCATCAGATGCACAGAAATGGTGCGCGCGAGCTCGATGGCTTCGGCGTGCGCGTTGCTCTGATACGGGTTCGGATTGCACATGACGTTGCGGTTGACGTCGCCGCAGGCCGCGATCGAGTCGAGCAGCACGTCGTCCATGGCGCGCAAGGTCGCCTTGAGATTGAACTTGATGATGCCGTGGAGCTGCACGGTCTGCCGCGTCGTCAGCCGCATCGTGTCGTTCCCGTAGGTCTGGGCGATGTGATCGAGCGCCAGATATTGCTGCGGCGTGACGACGCCGCCCGGCATGCGCACGCGGATCATGAAGGCAAAGGCCTTCTCCAGCTTCTTGCGGCTGCGCTCCGGCCGCAGGTCGCGGTCGTCCTGCAGATACATGCCGTGGAATTTGACGAGCTGCTGGTCGTCCTCGACGATGGCGGCGGTCGAATTTTCCGCAAGGCCCTCGGTCAGCGTACCGCGCAAATAGGCGCTGGCCTGCTTGATGTGCTCGTTGCGGGAGAGTTCGTCGGTCATGGTATCGCTCTTTTGCTTCAGACTTCCGTCATCATCCGCGAAGGCGGATGATCCAGCGCTAGAAGCGCTGGGTGCCCCGCCTTCACGGGGCATGACTCAGAGAGAGCGGAAGCCTTCTCAATACGTGTCCGTCTGATAACGCTTGTCTTTCTCGAGCTGCGCCACCGCCTGCTCGGCCGCTTCCGGCGACAGCGATTTGACGTCGGCATAGGCCGACACCAGCGCGGCGCGCACGTCCTTGGCCATGGCCTTGGCGTCGCCGCAGACATAGAACGAGGCGCCATTTTCGAGCCATTCGACCAGCTCCTTGCGGCGCTCGAGGATGCGGTGCTGCACGTAGACCTTCTCGGGCGTATCGCGCGAGAAGGCGACGTCGAGCTTCGCGAGCGAGCCGTCGGCCAGCGCGTCCTGCCATTCCAGTTGGTAGAGGAAATCGTGGGTGTACTGGCGATCGCCGAAGAACAGCCAGTTGCGGCCTTTGGATTGCGCGGCGCGGCGCTCCTGCACGAAGGCGCGGAACGGCGCGATGCCGGTGCCGGGGCCGACCATGATGATGTCCTTGTCCGCCGCCGGCAGGGCGAAATGCTTGTTCGGCTTCAGCTTGACGCGCACCCGGTCGCCGCGCCTGACGCGCTCGGCGACATAGTTCGAGGCGACGCCCTTGCGGGCGCGGCCCTTGGTGCGGTAGCGCACCGCCGAAATGAGCAGATGCGCCTCGTCGCCGACTTCGGCGCGCGACGACGCGATCGAATAGGCGCGCGGCGCCAGCGGCCGCGTCAGCGCCCGCAAGGTGTCGGCGGTCACCGCCGTCGGAAACTCGGCGATCAGGTCGATGAGCTGGCGATCGACGATCCAGGTTTTCGCTTCGCCGGCATCGAGCAATTGGCGCACGTAGGTGTGGCCGGTCTGCGTCGCGTAGGTCTCGACGGTCTTCAGCGACAGCGTGGTGACGTCGCGCGTGCGGATCAGCTCGTCGCGCAACTTTGCGTCGGCGGACAGGCCGGCGAGCTTGAGCAGTTCATCGACATAGGCAGGGTCGTTGTCGGCATAGAGATCGAGCGAATCGCCGGGCTTGTACTCCGGCGCCTGGCCGTCGAACGACAGGGCGAGATGGAACGTCTCCTTTCCGGAGCGCGACGAGTTGAGGTTGATGAGCTCGGTGACTTCGGCCTCGACGATCTCGGTGTTCGGCGAGCCCACGGGCTTGACGCCGAAATCGACCTCGATGACGCGGCCGCGGCCCAGGTCTTCCGGCGCCAGCTTCTTGATGGCATCGCCGATCCATTTCTCGGCCGGCGCCGCAAAATCGAGATCGCAATCGACGCGGTCGATGACGCGTTTGCCGCCAAGCGCTTCGAGACGGGCGTCGATCGCCTTGCCGATCGCGCAGAATTCCGCATAGGCCGTGTCGCCGAGCGCCAGCACGCCGAATTCGACGCCGTCGAGGCGCGGCGCGTTGTCGGCCATCAGTTCGCCGTAGGTGCGCACGGCGCGCGCCGGCGGCTCGCCCTCGCCCCAGGTCGCGGCGATGAAGATGAGTTTCCTGGCGGCCGTCAGGTTGGCCGGTTCGAGATCGGCCATATCGACGAGGGTCGGCTTCAGGCCGTTCTTGCGCGCGCTCTTGGCAAAGTCGGAGGCGAGCTTCTCGCTGTTGCCGGACTCGCTGGCGAACACAATGGTGATCGGCTCGGCCGGCTTGGCCGGCGCCGAAGGCTGGGCTTCGAGGGCAACGCCGCCGCCCTGCACCGACTCGACCCCAGCAAGGAAGCCGGCCAGCCAGGCGCGCTGGATCGCAGTCGCCGGCCCGACCACCTGGTTGAGCAGCGCCACGTCCTCTTCGCTGAAGGGGGCGGTCTTGGGAATGGTCGCGAAAATCGAGGACATGGGAAGGTCCGCTTGCAAGGCTACGGCCCTCTAAATAGAAAGATATTCTGCGGAACGGCAATACAAGACCGGAAATAAGAAAATGCGACCTACGAGGCGGGTCACGACAGCGAATTTTTTCCAAGACCGGCGCCGCCGGCAAAACACCGGGCCCGCCGCGGCCAAGGAAGTTGTGGACCTTGCCGGCCCCCGAGCCCGACCGGGACGCCGAACCGCCTAGATTGGCCGGCGATGGTCACTCTTACCTACCGCAAACGCCTCACCGCCCTGCTCACCCCGGCCGAGCGGCGCCTGTTCGCCCGGCTCGATACGCCGCACAAGGTGCAGGCGTTCATCGATGCCATGCCGGCCAATTTCGGCATCGCGGGCGACACCGCGATGTCGCCGCGGACGATGCTCAAGGCCAAGGTGGCGCACTGCTCGGAAGGCGCGGTGTTCGCCGTCGCGGCGCTGGCCTTTCACGGCCGGCCATCCTGGTTGATCGACATGCGCGCACTGCCGAGCGACTCGGATCACGTCATCACCGTGTTCCGGGAACGCGGCCTGTGGGGCGCGATCAGCAAGACTAATCATCCTGTGCTGCGCTGGCGCGATCCGATCTATCGCAGCCCACGCGAACTGGTGATGTCCTATGTGCACGAATACTGCCTGCCCGGCGGCAAGAAATCGCTCCTCGAATATTCGCGGCCCTTCGCGCTGACGCGCTACGCGCCGGAGCGCTGGCTGACGCCGGAAGACGATCTCGACTGGCTGATGGTCGCGCTTGACGAAGCGGTGCACCTGCCGATCGCGCCGAAGGCCGCGCTCAAACGGCAACGGCGCTCGACAGCCTTCGAGCGGGCGGCGCATAATCGCACCGAATGGCCTGATCCTCGCACGGCAAAGTCCAGAAAGCGCGCTCCGTGACGTCCTTTACCTACCGCCGCTCCTTCGAAGTGCCGTGGGGCGACTGCGATCCCGCCGGCATCGTCTTCAACCCGAAATTCTTTACCTATTTCGACACCAGCACCTGGCTGATGTTCGAAGCCGCCACCGGCGTGAAGGTGCACGACTTCAACGCGCATTACGGCCTCATCGGCATCGCGCTGGTCGACGCCGGCGCCAATTTCATGAAGCCGGTCAAGTTCGGCGATACGATTGAAGTCGTTTCGCGCGTTGCCGAATTCCGCCGCACCAGTTTCGTGGTCGAACACAAGATCCTGCTCGGCGGCGACCTGCGCAACGAAGGCAACGAAACGCGCGTCTGGGCGGTGAAACACCCGGACGATCCGGAGAAGATCAAGACGGCGCCGATACCGGAAGAGGTCGTGAAGGCGTTTGGATGAGCTGTCATGGCCGGGCTTGACCCGGCCATCTCGCTTAGGGACGCACTGTGCCCACCTAAGCGGGATCACCGGGTCACGCCGCTACGCGGCGGCCCGGTGATGACAGCGTTAAATGGCGTAGTCACATCTTACGCCAGCTTCACATACTCGAAATCGCCGCCCTTGTTGTCGATGCCGACCTTGGGCGGCGCGATCCACGAGGCGAACTTGCCCGGCTCGGTCACCGGCTGCATCAGGCTCTCGATGTACACGCGGTCGTTGTCGTTCGGCAGGTAGTCGGCCTTCTGCTTCTCCCACTGCGCGTCGGTGAGAATGTTGCCCTGCGGATCGGCCTTGATCTTGGAGAATTCGCCGATCTGCCGGTTGAAGGCCTGGTGCGGCAGCTTCATCTGGAACTTGATCCCGTACTGGTCGATGACCTTGTTCCAGCGGCCGACGCCGAGCTCGCAATCCTTCAGATAGTCGTCGCGCAGGCGCATGTTGAGCGCGGACAAAGCAGGCGCGTCCTCGCTGACCAGGACGCCGCTCTTGAGCCGCAGCACCGGGTAGGTGTCGTTCTCCAGTTTATGGTCGTCGCCGGACAGACGCTCTTCGCGGAAGCGGCCCTTGATGCCGGAATGGAAGGCGTTCGCGGCATTGGTCGAGATCTCGTTGCCGAACAGGTCGAGCGACAGCGAGCAATGCAGGTTGAGCTTCTTCTGGATGGTCGGCAAATCGATGACGCCGAGCTTGCGCACGGCCGCGACATCGTACGGATCCTCGATGCCGGCCTGCTTCATCGCCTCGCAGGTGCGCTCGATGACGCGGGTCACGCCGGTCTCGCCGACGAACATGTGATGCGCTTCTTCCGTCAGCATGAAACGGCAGGTGCGCGACAGGGGATCGAAGCCGGACTGCGCCTGCGCCTCGAGCTGCATCTTGCCGTCACGGTCGGTGAAGTAGGTGAACATGAAGAAGGACAACCAGTCCGGCGTCTTCTCGTTGAAGGCCCCTAACATGCGCGGCGTGTCGGCATCGCCGGAGCGGCGCTCGAGCAGCGCGTCGGCCTCGTCGCGGCCCTCGCTGCCGAAATATTTGTGCAGCAGATAGACCATCGCCCAGAGGTGACGGCCCTCCTCGACATTGACCTGGAACAGGTTGCGCATGTCGTAGAGCGACGGCGCAGTCTTGCCGAGGTGGCGCTGCTGCTCGACCGAGGCCGGCTCGGTGTCGCCCTGGATGACGATGAGGCGGCGCAGCAGCGCGCGGTATTCGCCCGGCACTTCCTGCCAGGCCGGCTCGCCCTTGTGCGCGCCGAACGGCACCTTGCGGTCCTCGACCTGCGGCGCCAGCAGAATGCCCCAGCGATATTCGGGCATGCGCACGTAATCGAACTTGGCCCAGCCCTTCGGGTCGACCGAGACCGCAGTGCGCAGGTAGACGAGCGATTCCTGGAAGCCTTCCGGCCCCATGTCGTTCCACCAGTTGATGTAGCCGGGATGCCACTTCTCCAGCGCGCGCTTGACGCGCGTATCGGAGTTGAGGCCGACATTGTTCGGGATCAGGCCGTCGTAATCGACGTTGACGATGTTCATGACTAAACCCTCTCCTTATTGAACGTCGGCTTGACGCCGCTGCCGTACAGTTTCAGCGCGCCCTGCTCGCCGATGGCGTTCGGGCGCTGGAAGATCCAGTTCTGCCAGGCGGTGAGCCGGCCGAAGATCTTGGTTTCCATCGTTTCCGGGCCGGCAAAGCGCAGGTTGGCTTCAAGGCCGGTGAGCGCATCGGGCGAGAACGAGGCGCGCTCTTCCATCATCACGCGCAGTTCGTCGTCCCAGTCAAAATCCTCATAAGCGAAGGTGACGAGGCCGAGATCGAGCGCGTTCTCGGCTTCCAGCGGCTCGCCGATCTTCGACTCCGCGGCCTTGAGCGATTGCTCGTCGTCGAGGAAGCGCGTCTGCAGCCGCGTCAGGCCGTTGCCCATCGGATAAGGCCCGAAATTGGCCTTGCCGAGCGTGATCGCCGCCGGCTGGCGGTTGTCGCCCTCGCGCGTTCCGATCAGCATGGCCGAACGGTCGGCAACGAATACGAGTTCGGCGAGCGTGCCGGCAAAGCACGAGCCGGGCTCGACCAATGCCATCAAGGTTTTCGGCGTGACGTCGAGCCGCTTGAACACGCGCTTCACGTAATGGCGGATCTCGCGCAGCAGCCAGTCATTGTGACCGTCGAGCAGGACGTTGTCGTGGCTCAGCACCGCCTTGGCGTCGCCCTCGGTCTTGAGCACCACGAGATTAACGGTCGGTTCGTTGGTGCGCAGATGCAGGATGGCGTCTTCGAGTTCGCGCGCCATGGCGAGCGGCCAGAATGCGGCGCCCTTCTCGTGCACCGCCTCGACCGAACCAGGGGCGGCCTCGTTCGGCGCCTTGACGGTAATGGTGGCGATTGACTTGTCGCGCTCGATCTCGACCTCGACATGCGCGTAGGACACGCGAGCCCCGGCGATCGTCCGCTCGAGCGGCGTCAGCTTGATGCCCTTGCCGGCGGCCGGACGATCCGATTCCTTCGCCAGCGCCGCGGCCCGCGCCTTCACGGCGTCCTGCCATTTCGACGGCGGCACCGTCTCGTCGACCAGCTTCCACTCGACCGCCTTGGCGCCGCGCAGGCCTTCCTCGGTCGCGCAGAAGAAATCGGCGCGGTCGCGGCGCACCTTGCGCTTGTCGGTGACGCGCGTGAGGCCGCCGGTGCCGGGCAGCACCGCGAGCAGCGGCGTCTCCGGCAGCGACACGGCCGAGCGGCGGTCGTCGATCAGCATGATGTGCTCGGCGGCGAGCGCCAGTTCATAGCCGCCGCCGGCGCAGGCGCCCGACACCGCGGCCATATATTTCTGTCCGGAATTGGCGCTGGCATCCTCGATGGCGAGGCGCGTTTCGTTGGTGAACTTGCAGAAGTTCACCTTCCACTGATGCGACGACTTGCCGAGCATGCGGATATTGGCGCCGGCGCAGAACACGTTGTCCTTGCCCGACTTGATGATGACGGTCTGCACTTCCGGGTGCTCGAAGCGCAGCCGCTGCACGGCGTCGTTGAGTTCGATGTCGACGCCGAGGTCGTAGGAGTTCAGCTTGAGTTCGTAATCCGGCTTGAGGCCGCCGGCGGGATCGACGTCCATGATCAACGAGGCGACGTTGCCGTCGATCTCGATGCGCCAGTGCCGATAGCGCGACGGGTCGGTGCGATAATCGATGATGTCGGCCATCCCGGCGTGTCTTCCCTTACCAAAGCGCCCTTCAGCGCCCTATGCACTATTTTGCATAGGACTAGCACCGCTCCCGGTAGCCAGCAACGTTTTAATTCATGACAATTCCAGAAAGGCGATTGCGCTGGCATTATAGTGCATGGTAAGCAAAGACCATGACACCGGCCCCGACAAAAGCCGCGCTGAGGAAAACGCCACGAGAATCCGATGCTTACCTGCATCGGCTCGGCGAGCGGGTGCGCATGCTGCGCAGCCAGCGCGCCATGTCGCGCAAGGTGCTGGCGCGGCAGGCCAAGGTTTCGGAGCGCTACATTGCGCAGCTCGAAGCTGGCCTCGGCAACTGTTCCATCGTGCTGCTGCGCCGCATCGCCCGCGCCATCGGCATGCCGGTCACCCAACTCGTCCATGACGGCAGTGATCCGCCGCTCGATCTCGTGCTGCTGACGCAATTTCTCGAACGGCTCCCGCCGGAGGACCTCATCGAAGCGCGGCGGCTGCTGACCGAACGCTTCCGCAGTGTACACGGCGATCAGCCAGGGCAGCGCCAGCGCATCGCGCTGATCGGCCTGCGCGGCGGCGGCAAGTCCACGCTCGGCGCCCTCCTCGCCGAGCACATGGGCGTGCCCTTCATCGAACTCGATCGCGAGGTCGAGCGCCGCGCCGGCGCTTCGCTCTCGGAGATCTTCGACATGTTCGGCCAGGAGACCTTCCGCCGCGCCGAACGCGAGGCGCTTGAAGACGTGCTCAAGCGTCACGACCGCTTCGTGCTGGCGACCGGCGGCTCCATCGTCACCGAACCGGGCACGCTGGAGGTGCTGCTGTCATCCTGCTTCACGATCTGGATCAGGGCCGAGCCGCACGAACACATGAAGCGCGTGATGGCGCAGGGCGACATGCGGCCGATGGCCAATTCCTCGCGCGCCATGGACGATCTCATTTCCATTCTCAACAGCCGCGAGCCGCTCTACGCCAGGGCCGACGCGACGCTCACCACCACGGGCCGTTCGCCCGAACAGAACCTCAGCGAGCTCATGCGCATCATCGCGCCAGCCGCGCCAAACAGAACGTCAAGCAAGGAGCCGGCCAAGGCCGGATGAGACATCATGAGCGACGCGATCAAGACCGATGTTCTCATCATCGGCGCCGGGCCGTGCGGCCTGTTCGCCGTTTTCGAGCTTGGCCTGCTCGACATCAAGGCGCACCTCGTCGATATCCTCGACAAGGTCGGCGGCCAGTGCGCCGAACTCTATCCGGAAAAGCCGATCTACGACATTCCCGGCATCCCGGAGATCACCGGCCAGGGCCTGTCCGAATCCCTGATGCAGCAGATCAAGCCGTTCAATCCCACGTTTCATCTCGGCGAGATGGTGACCGGCATCGAGAATATCGGTGACCCGCTCTATCGCGTCACAACGACGGCCGGGAAAACCTTCGAATGCAAGGCGGTGATCATCGCCGCCGGCGGCGGTTCGTTCCAACCGAAGCGGCCGCCGATCGCCGGCATCGAGCCTTACGAAGACAAGTCGGTGCACTATGCCGTGCGCAAGATGGAGAACTTCCGCGGCAAGAACATCGTCATCGTCGGCGGCGGCGATTCCGCGCTGGACTGGACGCTCAACCTGCAGCCGATCGCCAAGCGCCTGACTTTGGTGCATCGCCGCGACGATTTCCGCGGCGCGCCCGACAGCGTCAACAAGATGCGGGCGCTGGTCGCTTCCGGCGCGATGGACCTCAAGATCGGCCAGGTCACCGAACTGGAAGGCGCCGACGGACAGCTCACCGCCGCCTCGATCAAGGACAAGGACGGCAAGATCGATCGCGTCGCATGCGACGCCATGCTGCCCTTCTTCGGCCTGACGATGAAGCTCGGCCCGATCTCGGACTGGAAGCTCGATATGGACGAAGAACTGATCAAGGTCGATGTCTCGACCTTCGAGACCAACCGGCAGGGCATCTTCGCCATCGGCGACATCAACACCTATCCGGGCAAACTAAAACTCATCCTGTCCGGCTTCCACGAAGGCGCGCTATGCGCGCAGCGCGTGCACCATTACGTCTATCCGGAAAAGCGGCTGGTGTTCCAGTACACAACGTCCTCCACCAGCCTGCAGAAGAAACTCGGCGTCGCGTAACGCGCTCGCCCAACAGAACGGACAAAGAGCCAAGAGTCATGCCCAAGATCACCTTCATCGAACATGACGGCACCGTGCACACCGTGGATGCCGAGCTCGGCGCCTCGGTGATGGAGACGGCGGTGCGCAACGACATTGCCAGTATCGTCGCGGAATGCGGCGGCGGCTGCACCTGCGCCACCTGCCATGTCTATGTCGATGAAGCCTGGGTCGAGCGCGTCGGCCCGCCCTCGCCCGACGAGGATGCCGAACTCGACGCCGCCTTCGACGTGCGCGCCAATTCGCGGCTGTCGTGTCAGATCAAGGTGACCGAGGCGCTCGACGGTCTGATCGTGCGCACGCCGTCCTACCAGGGGCGCTGAGCAACAGCCGCCCGGGCGCGGCGCTCAGATATTCACCAGCACCCAGAGCACCACGGCGTCCTTCGGACCCTTTGAGGTCCAGGTGTGCTCAGTGGTCGCGTCGTAATAGACGCTGTCGCCCTTGTTGAGCTCGAGCGGCTCATACAGCCGGCTGTGCACGACCAGGGTGCCCTCGAGCACGGTGACGAAAATCTCGGCGTCGGACTTCGCCCAGGCGGCGTATTCGTCGGTCGAGCGTGCCGTCACCGTCGTCAGGATCGGCGTCGCCCGCTTGTTCTTGAGATCGGCGCAGAGCAGCACGTTGTTGCAGGTGCCGGTGGTGTGCGCGCTGCCGGCGCCGGCGCGGGTGATGCTGCGGCGGCCGCCGAAGCCGGCGGGCTCGTCGTTCTGATCGTTGAGCAGCGTTACCAGTTCGACGCCGAGGCCCTCGGCAATGCGCTGCATGGTCGAGATGGTCGGCGACAGTTCGTTGCGCTCGATCTTGGAGAAGGCCGACGCGGAAACGCCGGTCAGGGTGCTGGCATCCTGGAGGGTCAGGCGGCGCGCCTTCCGGATCTTGTGAAGACGATTGCCGATATCGACCGGGCTTTTCGAATCATCGCCGCCGGCGACGTCGTTGCGGCGAGCCGCGGCCGACGGCCTATCTTCTTGATCGACTAGCGAAATCTCCGGCATTTCCTGATCTCCCTGCCCGTCCTGCCAGGCATAGGACGGCCTCGGCGCGGTGAAGCTGTAGCATATGTAGCCACAGCGCTTCATTTATAATCATTGCCAAAATTTTTCCGATAGTAGAATTTCTGTATTTTGATGTTGACACTCATACAATAGTCGATGAGGCTATAAGCACAAAAAATGCCGGACAACCGCCGCCGATAACGCGACCCTTGCAAGTCGAGGACAGCGGTAGCCGCGCGACCGACCGGCGCTGTGCAGGGATTTCAGGAATGCCGCTCACCAAGAACGACCTTCAGGGCCTCTTCACCGCGATCGTCACGCCGCTCACGGCGGATGGCGCGGTCGACACCAAGGGCCTCCAGGCGCTGGTCAAATTCCAGCTCGCAGCCGGCGCGGCCGGCATCGTGCCGATCGGCGGCACCGGCGAGTATCCCGCTTTCTCCCGCAGCGAACGGCGCGACATCGTCGCCGCCTGCGTCGATGCGGCTGGCGGCAAGCCCGTGATCCCCGGTGTCTTGTCGACCGGTTTCGCCGATGCGCTCGAGGCCGGCCGCGATTTCGCCGCCGCCGGCGCCGCCGCCGTCATGACGGTGACGCCTTATTACGCGCCCGGCACGCAGGAAGGCATGCGCGTCTACTTCCGCAAGTATCGCGACAATCTCGATCTGCCGGTGATGCTCTACCAGATCCCGCGCCGCACCACCGTCGCCGCCATGGCCGACACCGTGCAGGCGATGGCCGAAGACAAATCCATCATCGGCATGAAGTATTCGTCCTACGACATGCCGGACTTCATCCGCACCGTGAAATACTGCGGCGACAAGATCGCCATCCTCAGCGGCGAAGAGCCGCTGTTCGCCACCCACATCGCGCTCGGCGCGCAAGGCGGCGTGCTCGCCTCGGCGACGATCTATCCGAAGATCTGGATCGAGATCTTCGAACTCGCCAAGCAGGGCAAGCTCAGGGAAGCGCTCAAACTGCAGGACCGCATCGATCCGGTCGTGGACTCGATCTACACCGAGACCAATCCCGGTCCGCTGAAGACCTACATGGAGCTCGCCGGCATGCCGGTCGGCGGCGTGCGCCTGCCGCTGCTCGGCCCGGCGCAGGACACCATCGCCAAGCTCCAGTCGGCCGCCAAACACGCCAAATCGATCAACCTCGCGTAACGGGAATACGCCGTCGTGCTCGACCGCCTGCGCACCATCGTCGGAGACAAGGGATTGCTCAGCACTCCCGCCGACATGGCGCCGTGGCTGTCGGACTGGCGCGGCCGCCGCACCGGCAAGGCGATCGCCGTCGTCTCGCCGGCAACGACCGCGGAAACCGCGGCCGTCGTCGCGCTGTGCAACGAGGAAGACCAGCCGATCTTCCCGGTCGGCGGCAATACCGGGCTGTGCTTCGGCGCCGTGCCGGAGAGCGATCGGCCTAACAAGCCGGGCATCGTCATCTCGACGCGCCGGATGAACAAGATCCGCGCCATCGACCGCGCCACCGGCCTTGCCACCGTCGATGCCGGGGTCATCCTCAGCGAGCTGCACGAAGCGGCGACCAAGATCAACCGCCAGTTCCCGCTCTATCTCGGCAGCGAAGGCAGCGCGCAGATCGGCGGCCTGATCTCGACCAATGCCGGCGGCACCGGCGTCGTGCGTTACGGCCCGATGCGTGATCTCGTCGCCGGGCTCGAAGTCGTGCTCGCCGACGGCCGCGTCCTGTCCGACCTGACCGGCCTGCGCAAGGACAACACCGGCTACATGCTGCGCCAGTTGTTCGTCGGCGCCGAAGGCACGCTCGGCGTCATCACCGGCGCGACCTTGAAGCTCTACCCGCGCATGTCGAACGGTGCTCATGCCTGGGTGTCGGTGCCGAACCCCGCCGCCGCCGTCGAACTGCTCGCCGCGTTCCAGGATCGCGCCGGCTCCTACATCCAGGCTTTCGAACTCGTCTCCGCCTCGCAGTTCGAACTGGTGAAGCGGCACATCGACCGCGTCCGCTTTCCCTTCGCCGAGATACCGCGCTGGTCGGTGCTGATCGAACTCGGCAGCGAGGATTCGACGACGGACCTCAGCGACATCATCGAGACGACGCTCGGCGGCTTTCTCGAACGCGGCGCCGTGCTCGATGCCGCGATCGCCGCCTCGCAGCAGCAGGCCGCCGATTTTTGGCACGTTCGCCATTCGGTGTCGGAAGCCAACAAGAAGGAAGGCATCGGCATCGTGCTCGACGTCGCGGTGCGCACCTCCGATGTCGCCGCCTTCATCGCCGAGGCCGACAAGGTCGCGGCGGCGCGCTACCCGCAGGCCGTGACCGAGGTCGTCTGCCATCTCGGCGACGGCAACGTGCACTATATTCTGATGTTCTCGCGCGAATTCTGGGCGACCCTGAAGGATGAGGAATCCTTCTCGCTCGAGATCGAACGCGACATCCACGATGTCGCGGCGAAGTACTCAGGAACATTCAGCGCCGAGCACGGCGTCGGCCGCAAGCTCACCGAAGAGCTGCAGCGCCTCGCCGATCCGTTGCGCTTCGAACTCATGGGCCGGGTCAAACAGATGTTCGACCCCAAGGGCTTGATGAATCCCGGCGTCCTGCTTGCAAGAGGCGCTGGATGATGGGGGCATCATAACCATCGGCCGGGACACGGGACGGACAAGCAGGCCGCAACGGATACCGGTTGAACTCGGACGACAAATATCAACCAAGGGGAGTTGCTTATGATCGGAAGACGAGATCTCGCAGGCTTGCTGGGCGTCGGCGCCGTTACCGCTACCGCCATGACCCTCGCTTCGGGCGCCGCCAAAGCGCAGGGCGCGCAGAACACCTTCGACCGCGTCATCGCCGCCAAGAAAGTGCGCGTCGGCGCCGTCGCCGCCGGCCTGCCCTGGTGGTACCGCGACAACGCCACCGGCAAATGGGGCGGCCAGTTCTATGACATCGCGTCGGCGCTCGCGACCGACATGGACGTCAAGCTCGAACTGGTCGAGACCACCTGGGGCAACGCCATCCTCGATTTGCAGTCCGACAAGATCGACGTCATGTTCGGTCTCAACCCGACGCCGCAGCGGGCCATGGCGATCGACTTCACCGGCAAGGTCTATGACAGCGCGCTCGTCGTCATCGCAAGGCCCGGCTTCGAACCAAAGACCTGGAACGACCTCAACGACCCCAAGGTCAAGATCTCGGTCGACGTCGGCTCGGCGCACGACCAGGTCGCCAGCCGACTTTGCCCGAAGGCGCAGCTCGTCAAGTTCAAGTCGATCGACGAAGCGACGCTCGCTTTGCGCAGCCAGCGTGTCGATGCCCAGTGCATCTTCTGGATGGGCGGCGTGCGCGCCGTGAAGAAGGATCCGGCGCTCGGCAAGGTCGTCGTGCCGCAGCCGCTGTTCGGCTCGACCTCGAATGCCGGCGTGCGGCGCGAGCCCGACAAGACCTGGCGCGACTTCCTCACCACCTGGATCGTTTACTCGCAAGGTCTCGGCATCATTCGGACGGCGGTGGCCAACAGCCTCGAGCATGTCGGCCTGTCGCTGGACGACATCCCGCCCGGCGTGACGTTCTGATATGCGATCCGCGAAGGCTCCCGGCCGCAGCCGGGGGCCTTCGCCTCGCCGTTCGCGGCGAGGCGTGCCGTTTCTGACACGCAAACGAGCTCATCGATGATTAGTTATACTTGGCACTTCGAAGTTGTCTGGCAGTACTCGAGGCTGTTCCTCGCCGGCACCGGCGTCACCATCGGCCTGACGATCGCCGTCGTGATCCTGGGGCTGCTCATCGGCTTGGTTGCCGGGCTGATGCAGCTCTCGCGGTCGGCGGCGCTGCGCTGGGTGTCGTGGGCCTATATCGAGATGTTCCGGCTGACGCCGCTGCTGGTGCTGCTGCTGTGGTTCTACTACGCGCTGCCGATGCTGACCGGAATCAAGATCGACGCGCTGTCGGCCTCGGTCATCACCTTGTCGCTGTATGGCGGCTCGTTCTATGCCGAGGTCATTCGCGGCGGCATCATCTCGATCGAGCCCGGCCAGAGCGAAGCCGGCCTCGCGCTCGGCATGACGCCGGCGCGCGTGATGCGGCGCATCGTGCTGCCGCAGGCGATCAAGCGCATGATCCCGCCGCTGATGAACCAGTCGATCATCCAGTTCAAGAATACGTCGCTGGTGTCGGTGCTCGCGGTGCCCGATCTCCTGTATCAGGGCCAGATCGTCGCCATGGACACCTATCGCGCGCTCGAAGTCTATACCGCGATCGCCGCCATCTATTTCGTCGTCCTGTTGCCGCTCACCGTCATCGTCAAGATGGCGGAGCGTCGTCTGGCGCAGAGCAATTGAGGGCGCAGATGGACAACTGCAAGATCGAGATTTCCGGCCTGCGCAAGAGCTTCGGCTCGCTCCAGGTTCTGCGGGACATCAACCTCAAGGTCGAAACCGGCTCCGTCGTCGCGCTGATCGGGCCGTCGGGCTCCGGCAAATCGACGCTGCTGCGCTGCATCAACCTCCTGGTCATTCCCGAAGGCGGCCGCATCCGCGTCGGCGACGACGCTTTCTCGTTCGACGGCAACGCCAAGCTGTCGAGCGCGCGCGAACAGGCGCGCTTCCGCTCGAATACCGGCATGGTGTTCCAGCACTTCAACCTGTTCCCGCACATGACCGTGGTGCAGAACGTGATGGAAGGCCCGCTTTCCGTCAAAGGAATGCCGAAGGCCGAAGCCGAAGCCCGCGCCCGCAAGCTGCTCGCCAAGGTCGGCCTCAGCGACAAGGGCGATGTCTTCCCCAACAAGCTGTCCGGCGGCCAGAAGCAGCGCGTCGCGATCGCCCGCGCACTGGCCATGGAGCCGGCGGTGATGCTGTTCGACGAGGTGACCTCGGCGCTCGACCCCGAGCTCGTCGGCGAAGTGCTGGGCGTGATGCGTGACCTCGCCAAGGACGGCATGACGATGATCATCGTCACCCATGAAATCGGCTTTGCCCGCGAGGTCGCCGACCGGGTGGTCTTCATGCGCGACGGCGTCATCGTCGAGGAAGGCCCGGCGCGCGAGGTGATCGAGCACCCCAAGGAGGAGACGACTCGTGTATTCTTGAGTCACTTCCACAACCGTGGCTGAGACATCACGACCGTGCCGAGCGAACAGAAGCTGACCGTCGCCATCATCGGAGCCGGCATTGTCGGCCTCTGTACCGCCCTCGAAGTGCAGCGCGACGGCCACGACGTCGTCATCATCGAGCCGGACGAAGCGGGCGGCCGGCAGGCCGCCTCCTACGGCAACGGCACCTGGCTCAACCCCGGTTCGGTGCTGCCGATGTCGACGCCCGGCCTGTGGAAGCAGGTGCCGGGCTTCCTGCTCGATCCCAACGGTCCGTTCATCATTCGCTGGCGTCACCTGCCCTCGCTCGCCGGCTGGCTCATCCGCTTCGTGCTCGCCGGCCGCACCTGGCAGCAGATCGAAACCTGCGCGACGCAACGCTATTGGCTGAGCCGGACGACGGCGCAGGAGCACGCCGCGCTGGCACTGGAAGCCGGCCGCCCCGAACTGATCCGCCGCAACGGCCTGATGTTCATCTATCCCGCCCAGGCCGACATCGATGCCGAAAACCGGGCATGGCGGCTGCGTCAGACTCTCGGCATTCGCTTTCGCAAGGTCGAGACCGCCGAACTGCGCCAGCGCGTGCCGGAACTGAGCGATGCCTATACGCTTGGCATGCAGGTTGACGACGGCGGCCAAGTTGTCGACCCGGGGGCGTATTGCGATGCGCTGTTCCGACTCGCGTTGAGCCGCGGCGCGATGCACAAGAAGGCGCGCGCCACTGGCTTCAGCTTCAACGGCAACCGGCTGTCGGCGGTCCTGACCGACGGGGGCGCCGTGCCTTGCGATCGCGCCGTCATTGCCGCCGGCGTCCATTCGCGCGATCTCGCGGCCAAGGCTGGCGACGACGTGCCGCTGATCTCCGAGCGCGGCTATCACGTCGTCATTCCCGATCCGGGCTTCGATCTCCCGACCGGGCTTATGCCATCCGACGGCAAGATGGGCGTGATCTGGACGCCGCAAGGTTTGCGGCTCGCCGGCCAAGTCGAACTCGCCTCGATCGACGCGCCGCCGAACTGGCAACGCGCGAAGATTCTGCTCAATTATGTGCGCCGCATGTTTCCCGCCCTCGCCGCCAGGACGGATGCGGTCGAGAAGAATGTCGGCTCGGACAATTACTGGATGGGACACCGGCCTTCGACGCCGGACGGACTGCCCTGCATCGGCGCCGCTTCCGGTTCGCCGGACATCGTCCACGCCTTCGGCCACGGCCATGTCGGCATGATCCAGGCGCCGGCGAGCGGCAAGCTGGTTGCCGCGATGATCGCTGGCCGCGATCCCGGCTATGATGCAGCGCCGTTCTCGGCGCGGCGGTTTGCGCAATGAGCGGCGCGCTGCTTTATCTCTGCGAGCGCGATGTGCAGAGCCTCGTCATTTCGCCCGGCGAGGCGCGGCGTGCCGTGCTGCAGGCGTTTCGCGACCACGCCGCAGGACTCAACCAGAGCCTGCCGAAAAGCGCGCTGGCGCTCGGGCCCGGTCACGGCTTTCAGGCAATGCCGGCGGCCTCCAGCGCCCAAGGCATCGCCACGCTGAAATGGGTGGCAATGGCGCCGGTGCCGCCCGGCAGCACGGTGCGCGGCATCAACGGCCTGATTATCGTCAGCGATTACCAATCCGGCGTGCCGGTCGCGGTGCTCGACGGCAACGAAGTCACGCTGATCCGCACTGCGGCGATGTCGGCCGCGGCGGCGGCCTGCATGGCGCCGCCCGAGCCGAAGCGCATCGGCTTCATCGGTTGCGGCCTGCAAGCGCATGCGCACCTTGCCGCCTTTCTCGACCTCTATCCCGGCTTGAGGGAGGCCTTGGCCTTCAGCCGCAGCCGCGCTTCCGCCGAGGCGCTCGCCGCGGCGGCGCAAGCGCGCGGCCTTGATGCGACGGTCAGCGACGATGCCGATGCCGTCCTCGCATCATGCGACATCGTCATTTCGATGGTGCCCGGCGCGCCCGGCTTGAAACCGTTTCTCGATGCGCGGCGCCTGAAGAAGATCGCCTTCGCCTGCGCCGTCGATATCGGGCGGAGCTGGATTCCAGATACCCTCCCCGCCTTCGATGTTCTTGCCACCGACAGCATGGTGCAGATGAAGGCGCCCTACGACGTCAACAACGAGCCGGTGACGACGGTGCGCTTCCAGACCGATCTCATCCAGCTTGCCACCGAGCCGAAGCCCGTCACCGCGACGTCGCGCTCGCTATTCTGCTTCCGCGGCTTTGCCATTGCCGATCTCGCGGTCGCGCATCTCGCCGTCGAGCGCGCCCGCGCCGCCGGCGTCGGCACGAGCCTGCCGCTATGACCGGCTTCGCCCACATCCTCGACGTCGAGGACGCCCGCCGCGCCGCGCGGCGCCGCCTGCCCCGCGGCCTGTTCGAATTCATCGATCGCGGCACCGAGGATGAAGTTTCGCTCGCCGGCAATCGCGCCAAGCTCGATGCCGTCAAGCTGGCGCCGTCGGTCTTGGTCGATGTCACGCAACGCTCGGCCGCGGCCGAAATCTTCGGCATGACTCAGCCGAGCCCGCTGATCGTCGCGCCGACCGCCGTCGCCGGCCTGGTGTGGCATGACGGCGAGATCGCGCTCGCCCAAGCGGCGGCGAAAGCCGGCATCCCGTTCTGCGTCTCGACGCAATCGAATACGCCGATCGAACGCATCGCGCAGGAGTCCGGCGCGCGGCTGTGGTTCCAGCTTTACGTCTGGAAGAACCGCGCGCGCACGCTGACGCTGATCGACCGCGCCGCCAAGGCCGGCGCCGAGGCGCTGGTGCTGACGGTCGACACCGCCGTCGGGCCGGTGCGCGAGTATAATGTGCGCAACGGCTTCGGCATTCCGCTCAAGCCCTCGCTGCGCGCCGGTATCGATGTCGCGCTGCATCCGCGCTGGACCTGCGATGTGATGCTGCGCGCGCTGCTCACGTCCGGCGTGCCGACCTACGCGCATTACCCCGACGAGTTCCGCACGCCGCTCGGCCGCGCCGCATTGTCGACCGAGGTCGATTTGGCGCCCGACGTCACGTGGGACGACGTGCGCCTGTTGCGCCAGCGCTGGAAGGGCAAGTTCATCCTCAAGGGCATCCTCACGGTCGCCGACGCGCGCACCGCGCTGGAGCACGGCGTCGACGGCATCGTGGTGTCGAACCATGGCGCGCGCAATCTGGATGCCGCCCCCGGACCGACCGATGTGCTGCCGGCCATCGTCGCCGCGGTCGGCGACAAGATGGAAGTGCTGGCCGACAGCGGCGTGCGCCGCGGCGCCGACGTCGCCCGCTTCGTCGCGCTCGGCGCCAAGGGCGTGATGATCGGCCGCGCCACGCTCTACGGCGTCGCCATCGGCGGCGCCGACGGCGCGGGCCGCGTGCTCGACATCCTGCATCAACAGTTGAGCGCGACGATGGGCATGCTCGGCGCGCAGCGCCTGAGCGACATCCGGCTCGCTTAAGCGCGCTTCAATTTCGCGCAGGCCGCGGCGATGCGCGCCAGCGCTTCGCGCAGCTCGGCTTCCGAGGTCGCGTAGGAAATGCGGAAATAAGGCGCGAGGCCAAAGCACGAGCCCGGCACCATGGCGACGTCGGCGTCCATGACGTAAGCGCAGAAATCGCCGTCGCTCCTGACGACGCTACCATCCGGCGTCGTGGCGCCGATCAGGCCGGCGCAGCTCGCAAACACATAGAACGCGCCCTGCGGCCGGATGCAGTCGATGCCGGCAATGGCGTTGAGCCCATTGACGACGAGATCGCGCCGCTTCTGGAACGCCAGCCGGCGCTCTTCGACGATGTCCTGCGGGCCGTCGAGCGCGGCGATCGCCGCCGCCTGGCTGATCGACGACGGACACGAGGTCGACTGGCTCTGCACGATCGACATCGCCTTGATCAGCGCCGCCGGCCCGCCGCCATAACCGAGCCGCCAGCCGGTCATGGCGTAGGCCTTGGACACGCCGTTCACCGTCAGCGTGCGATCCTTCAGGTCGGGCGCCACCTGCGCCAAAGTGGTGAATTCGAAATCGTCATAGATAATGTGCTCATACATGTCGTCCGTCATCACCCAGACATCGGGATGACGGCGCAGCACGTCGGCCAATGCCGCCAGGTCCGCGCGACGATAGGCGGCACCGGTCGGATTGGACGGCGAGTTGAGCAGCAGCCAGCGCGTCCTCGGCGTGATCGCGGCCTCGAGCTGCTCGGGAAGCAAACGGAAACCGGAGTCGGCGCCGCACGGCACCGTCACCGCGACGCCGCCGGCAATGGCAACGATGTCGCTGTAGCTGGTCCAGTACGGCGCCGGGATGACGACCTCGTCGCCATCGGCGAGCGTCGCCATGAAGGCGTTGAACAGCACCTGCTTGGCGCCGGCGCCGCAGGTGATCTCGTCCTGCGCATAAACGAGGCCGTTCTCGCGCGCGAACTTGCGGCGCACCGCTTCCTTCAGTTCGGGCGATCCGTCGAGCACGGTATAGCGCGTCTGGTTGCCGGCGATGGCGCGCACCGCCGCGTCCTTGATGTGCTGCGGCGTGTCGAAATCCGGCTCGCCGGCGCCGAGCACGATCATCGGCCGGCCGGCGCGCTTGAGCGCCGCGGCCTTGGCCGTGATCGCCAGGATCTCGGACACGCCCATGGTGGCGAGCCGCGGCGCAATACGAAACGCCGCCTTCGGTGCACTGCCCGCCATCAGGTTCATGTCCCTGCCCTCGCCTCAGATGTCGAACTTGACGCCCTGGGCGAGCGGCAGCTTGCGGCCGTAGTTCACGGCGCTGGTCTGCCGGCGCATATAGGCCTTCCAGGCGTCGGAGCCGCTCTCGCGGCCGCCGCCGGTTTCCTTCTCGCCGCCGAAGGCGCCGCCGATTTCCGCGCCCGACGTGCCCATATTGACGTTGGCGATGCCGCAATCGGAGCCGCGCGCCGACAGGAAGGTCTCGATCTCGCGAATGTCGGTGCCGAAGATCGACGACGACAGGCCCTGCGGCACGCCGTTATGCAGCGCGATGGCTTCGTCGAGGTCCTTGTACTTCAGCACGTAGAGGATCGGCGCGAAGGTCTCCTCGCACACCGTTTCGTTTTGCGACGGCATTTCGACCAGCGCCGGGCGCACATAGAACGACTTCGGCCCGTTGACGTCGACGCGCTCGCCGCCATGCACGGTGCCGCCCGCCTTCTTCGCCGCCGCGAGCGCGGCCTGCATCGCCTCGTAAGCGCGGCCGTCGATCAGCGGGCCGACCAGGGCATCCGACGTGATCGGGTTGCCGATCGAGATCGCCTTGTAGACGCTCGCCAGCTTCGGCACGAGCTTGTCGTAAACGCTCTCGTGCACGATCAGGCGGCGCATGGTGGTGCAGCGCTGGCCGGCCGTGCCCATGGCGCCGAAGGCCACGGCGCGCAAGGTGAGATCGAGATCGGCCGACGGCGTCACGATCGAGGCGTTGTTGCCCCCGAGTTCGAGAATGGCGCGGCCGAAGCGGCGCGCCACGCGCTCGCCGACGATGCGGCCCATGCGCGTCGAGCCGGTGGCGGAGAGAACCGGCACGCGCGGATCGTCGACCAGCGCCTCGCCGACCTCGCGGCCGCCGATCAGCATGGTGAGCAGGCCCTTGGGCACGCCGCCGAATTTTTCCGCCGCACGTGCCGTGATGGCGGCCACGGCGAGTGCCGTGAGTGGTGCTTTCTCCGACGGCTTCCACACCACCGAGTCGCCGCAGACGAAAGCGAGCGCCGCGTTCCACGACCACACCGCGACCGGAAAGTTGAAGGCGGAAATGACGCCGACGACGCCGGCCGGGTGCCACTGTTCGGTCAGGCGATGGTCTTCGCGCTCCGACTGAATGGCGAGACCGTAAAGCTGCCGCGCCTGACCGACCGCCAGATCGCAAATGTCGATCATCTCCTGCACTTCGCCGAGGCCTTCGGACGGCGACTTGCCGACTTCGAGGCTGACGAGGCGGCCGAGCGCCGGCTTGGCGGCGCGCAGCTCTTCGCCGAGCACGCGCACGAACTCGCCGCGGCGCGGCGCCGGCACTGAGCGCCATTGCAGGAAGGCTTCATGCGCTTGCCCGATCAGCCCGGCGACCTGCGCCACCGGCGTTTCCGGCACCGAAGCGACGACCGAGCCGTCCACCGGCGAGACGACATTGAGCGTGCCGCCTTGCGTCTGCGCCGCGGCAACGCCGAGCTTGTCGAGAATATTGCGAACTTCGGTCTGGATCGAGATCTGCGTCACGTTGTGTCCGTTCTCTGGTCTGGATAGGTGATGGCACTCAGAAGCGGGCGCCGGCGGCATGCGCTACCTGCGCGCCCACTTCGTAATAGATTTCCTTCGCGGCGCGCAGCGGCGCTGCGGTCGCCTCCGTCAATGGCAACGGCAGATCGGCCTCGCCGGTCTTGCCGGAAACGAGCTCGGCAAGGCAGCGGCCGAACACCGTGCCCGGCGCGATGCCGCGGCCGTTATAGCCGCTGAAGGCGACGACGTTGCGGCCGAGGCGGTGAAAGCGCGGCACGTTGTCCACGGTCATGCCGATTTTGCCGTGCCATTCGGTTTCGAATTCGGCGTCCTTGAGCTGCGGGAACAGCCTGGCCATGGCGCGGCGGCCCCAGTTGCGGTGGATCGGCAGGCCGGTGCCACGCAGCGCGCCGACGCTGCCAAAGATGAAGCGGCCTTCCTGATCGAAACGGAACGAGCTGAGAATCTCCTTGGTGTCCCAGGCACCCTGCCGCTCCGGCAGGATGGAGCGGCGCAGATTGTCGGACAGCGGCTTCGTCGCGAGATTGAAATACGGCAGGTGCACGAGTTCGCTGCGCAGTTGCGGCCACAGCGTCGTCGTATAGGCGTTGGTCGCGACGATGACCCAAGGCGCGGTGACGCTGCCCGACGCCGTGCGCAGCCGCCACTGTGCGCCCTCGTCGTCGGCGCCGATGACGGCACTGTCGGTATGGATCGCGGCGCCGGCCTTGGCTGCGGCATGCGCCAGCCCACGCACATAGGCCAGAGGCTGAACGGTGCCGGCGCGCTCGTCGAGCAGCGAACCGGCATAAGCCTTCGTGCCAACTTTGTGTGCCGTCTCCGCGGCATCGAGCAGCCGCACCGGCGCCCCGCGCGCCTGCCATTGCCGCGCGCGCTCCTTGATCTCGGCAAGACCGTCATCGCCGACAGCGCAATGCAGCGTGCCGATCGGCGTCGCCTCGCATTGCATGTTGTGGCGCGCGATCAGATCGAACACGACGCGCGGCGCGCCGCCGAGCAGGTCGAGTACGCGCGGGCCATAGGTGTCACCGAGCACGGCCGGAATTTCGTCGGGCATTACCCACAGGCCGGCATTGACCAGACCGACATTGCGGCCCGACCCGCCGAAGCCGATCTCGGCCGCTTCCAGGACCACGACCTTGGCGCCGCCTTCGGCCAGATGCAGCGCCGCCGACAGGCCGGTGAAACCGGCGCCGACGATCGCGACATCCGCCCTCGCCTCGCCCTGAAGCGCGCGCGTGACCGGCGGCGGCGGCGCCGTGCGCTCCCAAAGACCATGGCTGCGAGGATCGTTTTTCATGAGCGCTATGTTGCCAGATCGGGCTCTTTCACACCATCAACGCCGCTGCATGGCTCACGAGGCCGGCGCCGGGGTGCGCTGGCGCAGGGCCGCCCGCACCGCGGCGATCGAAGTCTGCTGCGCCTGCTCGTAAATCTCGAACTCGTCGGCGACCGGTGCGCCGAGCGCCGCGATGAAGGCGGCCCGGGCGGTATTGGCTTCGTAGAGGCGCTGTTCGTCGCCGCCAAGATTGGACTGGAAGATGCCGGCCGCGCTCACCGGCAGAAAGTCCTCGTAGATCATCGGATAGGCCTCGACGATGCCGAGCCGTACCAGATCCTCGATGGGCATGGTGGCGGCATCGACCGGAAGATCGCGGCGCACGGCGGGACTCAGCGCGTATTTGAAGAAGCCGAGGCCCTGCAGACGCAGCGTGTCGTAATCGTCAGGGAATGTCGCGAAGGCGTCAGCCAAGCGCTCGTCATAGCTCTTGGCACCATCGTCGCTGACGCCGTCGCGGCGCGCCGCGGCCAGCAACTCATCGTAGAGCGCGCGGCCCTGGCGCGTCAGCGCCAGACCGCGCTGCTCGATCTCGCCGAAACGCGCCGTATGCGTGCCGGCCACCTTGCCGTCGCCGCTGCCGAACAGGATCGGCTCCTCGAGCGCCTTGAAGCTGGTTTGCCGCAGCAGGATCGGACAGGCGCGCGGTGGCGGGCCTTCGATCACCGCCTTGGCGGCGATGCCGCGCGCCGGCATGCGGCGCTGCACCTCGTCGATGTCGAGCGTGCGCGGCGTCAGGTGGTTGATGTGGGGACCGCGGAAAGCGACGATGTCGGCAATCAGGCGGTGCGCCGCGCTCAGGCGGCGATAGGTCTCGGCATCGACGGTCGCTTCGCTGTGCCACTGGAAGATGCGCACGGCTTCGCGCACGAAGCGCGTTGCCTCATCTTCGTCGAGGCCGCCGTTAAGTTCGAAGCGTTCAATCAGGCCTAAAACCTCGGGCGAATGGATGCGGCGGCGCGCCAGGATCGCCTCGGCCTCGCGGCGCAGGCTTTCGTCGTCGATCAGTTCGAGGCGCAGCAGCGAGGTGAAGACGCGGAACGGATTATTGGCGAGCGCCGTCTCGCCGACCGGGCGGAAGGCCGTCGAGTGCACCGGCACGCCGGCGACCGACAGGTCGTAGTAACCGACCGGCACCATGCCCATGACGGCGAACAACCGGCGGATGAAGCCTAGTTCTCCGGCGGTGCCCACGCGGATGGCGCCGTGGCGCTCGACATTGATGCGGTCGAGGTCGTCGCTCGCGGTCAGACGGGCGCGAAGCGCGGGATCGGCTCCCAGCGTCTCGCCATTGACCTCGGCCACCAGCTCCAGAAGCGTGCCGTACTGAGGCACCTCCGCCCTATACATCACCGACATGGCTTGAGAAAAAGCTGCCCGGATGTCGTCGGACCGCAAAGACGCCGCCGGGGCCGAAGGAGTGCCCATTTATCATCCTGATTTATTGAAATTTATTGACGGGCGGAGCCCGCCGCCGTGGCGCCAGTTTGGCCGTCCGGGGTCTGGATGCAAACGACGATCTCGCCTAAGATCATGAGTAAATGGAATGAACTAGGCCCCGGAGCCACCATGGCGATCCCCCGCCGCTTTCTGCCGTCGATGTCCCTGCTCTACGCTTTCGAGGCAGCGGCGCGCAGCGCGAGTTTCACCGCGGCGGCGGCCGAGCTCAACCTGACGCAGAGCGCCGTCAGCCGGCAGGTGCGCGCCCTCGAGGAGCTGCTCGGCTGCGACCTGTTCCTGCGCGAGCGGCAAACCGTAAAACTGACCGCTGCCGGCGAGGCCTATGCCTCGGAAATCCGCGAGGCGTTGCGCAAGATTGGCACCGCGACCCTGGGTTTGCGCGCCAATCCGGCCGGCGGCAGCCTTAACCTCGCGATCCTGCCGACCTTCGGCACGCGCTGGCTGGCGCCGCGCCTGCCCGGCTTTCTCGCGGAGAATCCGGGCATTACCGTCAACCTGACGACGCGGCTGGCGCCGTTCGACTTCCAGTTCGACCAGGTCGATGCCGCGATCCATTTCGGCGAGGACGACTGGTCCGGCGCCGACATGGAATTGCTGATGGGTGAAGTCGTCGTCCCGGCCTGCAGCGTCGGCCTGCGCGCGCAGCTCGGCATCGGGACGCCGCAGGACCTGGCGACAGCGCCGCTCCTGCATCTCATTTCCCGCCCCGATGCCTGGGAGCGCTGGTTCGCCGCCATGGACATGACCGTGGGGCATGTTTCCGGCATGCTCATCGACCAGTTCGCCACCGCCGCGCAGGCCGCGGCCGCCGGAATGGGCGTCGCGCTGCTGCCGAAATTTCTGATCGAGGCCGAGCTTTCGCGCGGCGATCTGGTCGAGGCGGTTGATGGCGGCGACGTGCCGAGCGCCGGGCACTATTATCTCGCCTGGCCGCCGAAACGATCGTCCTATCCGCCGCTGCAGGCGTTTCGCGCCTGGCTGAAGAAACAGCTCGCGGGGGAAGCCGCCTAGGCCTTGCCGCCGGCGTCAACCAGCGCGGCCGCGGTGAGATCCTCGATGGCGGCGCCGACCGACTTGAACAACGTGATCTCGCTCGCATCTTGGCGGCCGGCCTTGGCGCCGCTCGCCAGTTCATGGAGATCGGCGCAGATGCTGTCGGCATTCCAGCGTCCGCTCGCGACCGGCTGCAGCAGATCGCCGGCCTCGGCCTTCGTGCCCGTATAAGTATCGACATAAACGCGCGAACGCATGACGGCATCGTCGTCGCTTTCGCGCATCTGCGGCGTGAACGCGCCGACGAGATCGACATGCGTGCCGGGACGCAAATGCCGCCCCAGCACAAGCGGTACGGTCGAGGTCGTGGCGCAGCTGATGATGTCGGCTTGCGCCATCGCGGCGGCGATGTCGTTCGCCGGCGTCGCGGCAAGTCCCTGCTGGCGCAGCTTCTCGACCAGCTCCGCCGCGCGCGAAGGATGCCGGCCCCAGACCAGCACCTTCTCGATCGGCCGCACGGCGGCATGCGCCGCCGGCAGATGCGCGGCGAGATGTCCGGTGCCGATCATGAGCAGCACTTTGGAGTCCGCTCGCGACAGATAGGACGACGCCAGCGCCGACGCCGCCGCGGTGCGGCGGTTGGTCAGGGCTTCGCCGTCGATCGTCGCCAGCGGCACGCCGGTTTCGCCGTCGAACAGCATGTACAGCGACGACACCGCGCCGATGCCTTTCGCGGCGTTCTGCGGAAACACGGTGACCAGCTTGACGCCGAGCGTCTTGCCCCGCCGCCAGGCCGGCATGGTGAGCAGATGCGCCGGCGCGCCGGGTACGCCGACTTCGTAACTCTGCCGCACCGGCATCGCCTCGCCGCCTTGTCTGAATGCTTCACGGAGGGCTTCGACCAGCCGCGGATAATCGAGAGCGGCGTTCACTTCGGCGGCGGAGTAGCTGCGCAACGATGTCGTCCTGTTGTCGGTGTTCGGTGCGGCCGCATGATGGGCGCGCATCGGCGGGACTTGCCTATCCTCTTTCGCCGCATCGCGCCACGCAACCGAGCTTTACTGCGCTGCACGCGAAACGGCGCGGCTTTCCCATTTTAAATCGATCTAAATCGTGATAAACAGCGGAAATGGGCGCCTGACGCAGACCTGCGCCGGCACCCGTGACGCAAGCGGTAAAGGCTTCAAGCCGCAGACAAAAAATCCGTGAGGGAGGGAGTTATGACGTCCGAAAAAGGCATGTGGCTCAACCGCCGTCAGGTCGGGCAACTTCTCGGCATCGGCGGAGCAGCGCTGACGGGGCTGCTGCCGTCGCGGGTCTTCGCCCAGTCGCGCAAGACGACCCTGGTTCTCGGCATCGACATCAGCGACACGATCACGCTCGATCCGGCGCGGCTCGCGCAATACACCTCGCCGATGACGGTGAACACGGCTTACGAGCCGCTCGTCACCATGGCGCCCGGCGATTACATCAACGTCAAGCCGGCGCTGGCGACCAAATGGGCGCGCACGCCAGACGGCAAGGGCTGGCGGTTCACCTTGCGCCAGGGCGTCAAGTTCGCATCCGGCAAGCCAATGACGGTCGAGGACGTCAAATGGTCGTTCGAGCGGCTGATCAACCTCAAGGATCAGCCGGCGCAATATGTCGAGAACATCGATCGCGTCGCCGCGGTCGACGCCAACACCTTCGACATCATCCTGAAAATCCCGGAGCAGCCGATCCTCACCGTTCTGGCGGCGCCGGAATTCGTCGTCATGGAAAAGGCCGTGGTCGAGGCCAATGGCGGCACCGCCGGCGCCGACGCCAAGACCGCCGACAAGGCGACGACCTGGCTCAACGGCAAATCGGCCGGCACCGGCGCCTATCAGCTCGCGGCCTGGGAGCGCAACGCGCAGATCCAGCTCGTGCGCAACGAGCATTACTGGGGCGGCAAGCCGCCGTATGAACGTGTCGTCATCCGCCACATCAGCGACGGCGCCGCGCAACTGCTGGCGGTGCGCCGCGGCGACGTCGATGCGGCGTTCAACCTGATCCCCGAGCAGATCAAGTCGCTCAAGGACGACAAGAACGTCCGCCTCGACCCGCTTAAAAGCCTGGACTTCGTCTACATGGCGCTGACGCAGGAGCCGGAGTTCAACAAGGCGCTGGCCGTCAAGGAATGCCGCCAGGCGATCGGCTATGCGATCGATTATGACGGCATCAAGAACTCGATGCTCGGCGGCGCGGCACTGCGTCCGGCGCACTTCCTGCCGATCGGCGTCGAAGGCTCGACCGAGGAAATCGCGAAACAGATCGGCTTCCGCAACGATCCGGCGAAAGCCAAGGAACTCCTGGCCAAGGGCGGCTATCCGGACGGCTTCGAGTTCGAGATCGCTTACGGTAATGCCGCGGTGCAAGGCGTGACCTATCAGGACCTCGGACAGAAGATCCAATCCGACCTCGCCCGTGTCGGCATCAAGGCGCAACTCAAGCCAATGGATCAGGTGAACCTGCGTACCGAATACACCGGCGGCAAGTCCAAGGGCGGCGTGCTCACCTTCTGGAATCCGCCGGCGGTGGACAACCTGCTGTGGGCGGCGGCCGTCGTGCAGCGCGTCGCCAAGCGCGTGCACTGGAATGTGCCGAAGGATGTCTATGACCTGGCCTTCAAGGCCTATGTCGAGCAGGACGCCAAGAAGCGCGCCGAGATGTGGGTGAACTGGCAGAAGGTGCTGGTCGATCAGGCCAACCACTTCATCCTGTTCCAGCCCGTGTACCAGATCGCCGTGCGCCAGACGATCGGCAAGTTCCCGCTCACGGCGGCGGGCTGGATGCTCGATGTCAAGGACGTGAAGCCGAAGGCGTAATGCGCGCCACCGGCGCCAACACGAAGGGCGGCCCCAGCGGCCGCCCTTTTTCATTGCCGACGTGGTGCTAGCGCTTGAACTCGGCGACACGGCCCTCGCGGAACGCATTGATGCCTTCGAGATGATCGCCGGCCGAGAAGCACAGCGTGTTCATCTCGTTCTCGTAGCGCAGGCCCGCATCCAGCGTCGATGACAGCGCCATGCGCGTCGCCGCCTTCACCGACTGCGAAGCGACCGGGCTGTAGCCCGCGATCCTGGCGCACAGCGCCCGCGCGTTGCCCTCGAGCTCGGCATCGTCGACGAGATACTCGACGAGGCCGAGCCGGTAGGCCTCTTCGCCGTCGATCGGCTCTCCGGTCAGCAACAGCCGCATCGCCTGGCCGTAGCCGACGATGCGCGGCAGCATTTGCGAGGCGCCGCCGCCGCCGACCCAGCCGCGCGTCACCTCGGGGAAGCCCAGTTTCATGCTGCGCCCGGCGACCCGGATGTCCGCTGCCATGGCCATTTCGGCGCCGCCGCCCAGCACCCAGCCCTTCAGCGCGGCGATGACCGGCTTCTTGATGTTGCGGATCGCGCTCTCGTAGATCACGCGGTTGCGGAACGCCCAGGCGCTCGGGTATTCGGCTAGGGAGTTCAGGTCGCTGCCGGAACAGAACGCCCGCTCGCCGGCGCCCTTGAGCATGACGACGCGGACGGTTTCGTCGCGATCGACCGCCATACATATGGCCTGCAATTCCGCCGCCATCTTCGGCGTCATGGCGTTGTGCTTTTGCGGACGATTGAGCATTATCTCGCCGACGTAATTGGCGACGGTAAATGTGATTTCCTCGGTCATGACCACCTCCGGCATCTTGCGGTTTCATATCCTGCGCGAACGACATGCTTCGCCGCGCGGCGAAAATAGTGAATAGCCATGGCAGCCGCGCCCAAATCGCCAAGCAGGAGCCGCAGCCGACTGACCCTGCGCGACCTCGCCGAGCACGCCGGCGTGTCGCCGGCGACGGTCTCGCTGGTGCTGCGCAAGAGCCCACTGGTGGCGGAGAAGACCCGCGAACGCGTCGTCGAGTCGATGCGCACGCTCGGCTACGTCTATAACCGCGGCGCCGCCAGCCTGCGCACGCAGCGTACCCACACGGTCGGGGTCGCCATCAATGAACTTGCCAATCCCTATTTCGCCGAACTGACCGCCGCCATCGAGCGGGCGCTCAACCGCATGGGTTATTCGGTGTTTCTGAGCAACTCGGCCGAGGACACGGCGCGGCAGGACCAGTTCATCGACACGATGCGCGAATACAATGCCGACGGCATCATCATCTGCCCTGCTGCCGGCACCACGGCGAAGGCGCTGCACCGGCTGAACAAGATCGACATGCCGTGCGTGCAGATCTCGCGCTACGTGCGCGACGCCAAGCTCGACTTCGCCGGCAACGATCACCGCCGCGGCATGTTCCTGACCACCGAGCATCTCATTTCGCTCGGCCACCGCCGCATTGCCATGGTCGGCGGCCTCGATTTGATTTCCACCGGCTGGGAGCGCCGCGCCGGCTACGCCGAAGCGCTCGCCGCACACGGCATTCCGCTCGACGAAAAGCTGATCATCCACACGACGCCGACCCGCGAGAACGGCGCCGAGGCGATCAAGGCCCTGCTCGAAATGCCGCATCCGCCGACCGCGGCCGCATGCTTCAACGATGTCGTCGCCTTCGGCGTGATGCTGGGTCTGCGCCAACTCGGCATGGAGCCGGGGCGCGACTTTGCCGTGACCGGCCAGGACGACATCAGGGAGGCGGCGTTGTGGAGCCCCGCTCTGACCACCGTGGCGATCGACACGACCGCCATGGGCGAACTCGCCGCGCAGATGCTGCTCGACCGCATCGCCGATCACAAGGCGCCGCGCCGCGAATCCGTGCTCGAGCCCAAGCTGGTGGTGCGCGCGTCGAGCGGACAGCCCATCAACGACCGCGCCCGGCCGATGCGGCGCTCCGCGGGCAAGTAAGGCTGAGCCGTCTCTGGCCGGCACGCCGGTCGCTCCTACAAGCGGTGAATATGCAGACCGCCGTCGACGTGGATCGCGTCGCCGGAACTGTAATGCAGGCTGCCCGACGCCAGCGTCACCGCCGCCTTGCCGATGTCGGCCGGCTCGCCCCAGCGCTTCGCGGGCACCACGCCCTCGCCGATCAGGCGATCGTATTTCTCGCGCACCACCGCGGTCATATCGGTGCGGATGATGCCCGGGCGGATTTCGAAAACGGCGATGCCGGTTTCGGCCAGCCGCACCGCATAAAGCTTGGTCATCATCGAAATGGCGGTTTTGGACAGGCAGTAATCGGCGCGCTCCGGCGCGACCAGCGTCGCATTGGCCGACGAGATGCAGATGATCGATCGCGGATGCCCGCCGGCCGGCGCCGCCACCATGCGCCGCGCGATCGCCTGCGTCAGAAAGAACGGCCCGCGCAGATTGATGCCCATCACGGCATCATAGCTTTCCGGCGTCAGATCGAGCATGTCGCCGCGTACGCGCGACGTGATGCCGGCATTGTTGAACAGGCATTCGATGCCGCCGAAGGCGCTCCAGGCATCTCCGATCAGCTGGGCATGGCCAGCGAGATCGGCCACATCGCCTTCGACGAAGGCGGCGCCGGCGCCGCGCTGGCGCAGACCCGCCAGGGTCTCCTCGGCGGCTTCGTCGCGAACGATGTCGTTGATGACGACGTCATAGCCGGCCTCGGCGAAGGCATAGGCGACGCCGCGGCCGATGCCGCGCCGGCCGCCGGTGATGAAGACGCGTGGGCGCTCGCTCATGCCAGCAACTGCCGGGCGATCAGCATGCGCTGGATCTGGTTGGTGCCTTCGTAGATCTGGGTGATCTTGGCGTCGCGATACAGCCGCTCGACTTCCATGCCGCGGATATAGCCCATGCCGCCATGGACCTGCACGGCATTGGCGGCGTGCGTCACGGCGGCATCGGCGGCGAAGCATTTGGCCATCGAGCATTCGGTCGTCGCGCGCTCGCCGCTGTCGAGCGCGGCGGCGGCATGCAGGGTCATCAGCCGCGCCGCGTGCAGATCCTTGGCCATGTCGGCCAGCATCCACTGCACCGCCTGGAATTCGCTGATCGCCTGGCCGAACTGCCGCCGCTCCTTGGCGTAGGCGACCGAGGCATCGAGCGCGCCCTGCAGGATGCCGACGGCAAGCGCGGATATGCCGACGCGGCCCTTGTCGAGCACGCTCATCATCATGTGGAAGCCGCGGTTGAGCGGGCCGAGCAAGGCGGTCTTCGGCAATTCGATATCGTCGAAATGCAGCGCGCCGACCGGCGAGGCGCGCTGGCCCATTTTGTGTTCCTGCCGGCCGACGCGATAGCCCTTGCGATCGCGCTCGACGATGAAGATGCTCATGCCGCGCTTGCCGAGCTCCGGCGCGGTGCGCGCCAGCACCACGGCAAAGTCGGCGACCGGCGCGTTGTGGATCCAAAGCTTGCCGCCGTTCAGGCGCCAGCCGTCCGCGGTTTCAACCGCCGTGGTCTTGATGCCCGAGACGTCGGAGCCGGCTTCCGCTTCGGTGATGGCATAGGCGCAGCGACGTTCCGCCCGCAGCAAGGGCGTGAGGAACGTGCGCTGCTGCTCGGGCGTGCCGTAGGTCGACAGCAACGTACCGACCAGTTCGACGAGGCCGCACTGATCGGCGACCGAGGCATAGCCCCGCGACAACTCCTCCATCACATGCGCATAGGACACGACGTCTGCCCCCGCGCCACCCAGTTCGTCGGACACGGTGATGCCGAACATGCCGAGTTGCGCCATCTTGGCGTAGAGATCGGCCGGGAACCGTTCGGTTTCGTCCAGTTCGGCGGCAATCGGGCGGATTTCGCGCTCGGCGAACTGGCGCGCGGTGTCGCGCATCATCTGATGACGACTTTCTGCGGCGCTTTCGATTTCTGCTATACTCATGATCGTGCGGCTGATCGGCCCGTCCTGGTGTTCCGTCCCGGCTTCCGCGTCGCGGCATTGCGCGGCGGGGCTGTTGTCGTTGCGGTTATCCTAGGCGGGATTTGACAAGCCGTCACCAAAAATTTAGAACGATCTAAAAGGCGTAAAACAAGCCTTTTTGATGGGAGGGAGCACTGACCGTCCGACGACGCGCACAGCACCCGTATCTGGCGTCATCCGCCACTCGGATGGGCGGATAGCATCGCCATGCCGCGCTATATCGTCTCTCGTCTCGGTCTTGCGGTGGTGATGGCGATCCTCGCCACGCTGGTCATTTTCCTCATCGCCAACACGGTGCCGGGCGATCCGGCGCTGTCCCAGCTCGGCGACCTTGCCGCGTCCAACCCGGAATTCCTCAAGGCTTTCCGCGCCAAGTGGGCGCTCGATGAGCCGCTGTGGACGCGTTATTTCATTTTTCTCAAGGAGTTGGCGCACGGCGATCTCGGCATCTCCATTGCCTCGCAACGACCAGTACTGGACGACATCAAGAACTACGCCCCCGCCACCATCGAACTCGCAACGGTCGGCTTCCTTCTGTCGGCGATCATCGGCGTGCCGCTCGGCGTCATCGCCGCCGTGCGCCGCGATTCTTGGATTGACCATGTCGCCCGTTTCCTGTCGCTCATCGGCGTGTCGTCGCCGACTTTCTGGCTCGCCTTCATCGTGCTGGCGATCTTCTACGGCGAATTGCAGATCGCGCCCGGCCCCGGCCGGCTCGATCCGATCGCCTTTGCGCCGACGAACGTCACCGGTCTGTTCCTGATTGACAGCATTCTCGCCGGCGACTGGGACACATTCCGCGACGCACTGGCGCATCTCATTCTGCCGTCGACTGTGCTTGCCGCGGCAACGCTTGGCCTTATCACGCGCACCACGCGCGCCAGCGTGCTCGAATGCATGCATCAAGACTATGTCCGCGTCGCGCGCGCCAAGGGCCTCACCGAGGGCAAGATCGTGATGCGGCACATCTTGCCGAACGCGCTGATCCCGGTGGTGACGCTCGGCGGCCTCGCCTACGCTAACCTGCTAGCCGGCGCGGTTATGACCGAAACGATCTTCTCGTGGCCTGGCCTTGGCCGTTACACCTTCCGCAGCGCCGCCGCGCTCGATTTCCCGGCAATCATGGGCATCACTTTGGTGGTCGCCGTCACTTACCTCATCATCAATCTCCTGGTCGACATCAGCTACGCGCTGCTCGATCCGCGGGTGATCCGATGAGCGTGGCCGCGGAAACCGGCGTCACTGCCGTGGACAAGCCCAAATCGCTGTGGCGGCGCAACTTTCGGCGCTATGGTCTGCCCGGCTTCGGCGCCGCGATTATCGTCGTCTGGATACTGATTGCCGCGTTCGCGCCGCTGCTCACGCCTTATGCGCCCGACCTCGTCGACGTCACCAAGCGCCTGCAGCCGCCGTCGCAGATGCATTGGCTCGGCACCGACATGCTCGGCCGCGACGTGCTGACCCGGCTGTTCTACGGCGCGCGCATCTCGCTGTTCACCGGCATCGTCGTCGTCGTGGTCGCGGCCGTGTTCGGCACATTGGTCGGCGGCATTGCCGCCTATTCGCGCGGCAGAATCGAGGAGGTGACGATGCGCATCACCGACCTCGTCCTTTGCTTCCCGCCGATCATTCTGGCGCTGGCGATCGCCGCGGCGCTCGGCATCGGCGCGGTGAATACCATCATCGCCATGCTGGTGGTGTGGTGGCCGAAATTCGCCCGCCTCGCCCGCTCGATGATCATCGTGCAGCGCTCGCAGGAATATGTCGAAGCCGCGATGGTCGTCGGCTACAGCCCGGCGCGCATCCTGATCCGCCACATCATCCCGAACTCGGTCGGACCGCTGATCGTGCTGGTGACGCTCGATGTCGGCAACGCCATCATCACCTTCGCCGGCCTGTCCTTCCTCGGCCTCGGCGTGGTGCCGCCCACGCCGGAATGGGGCTCGATGGTGGCCGAAGGCCGCGAACTGATCGAGCAATGGTGGGTGGCCGCCTTCCCCGGCCTCGCCATCCTGTCGATCGTGCTCGGCTTCAATTTCATGGGCGACGGCGTGCGCGACTGGCTCGACCCGAAGTCGCGGCGCTGGTGAGGCATGGCGATGCAGGACCTCACGAGGATCAGCTCCGCCGAGACGGCAACCGCGCAGGACGGCGCGGCCATTCTCGATGTGCGGGACCTGCGCACCTACTTCTATACAGACGAGGGCGTCGTCCGCGCCGTCGACGGCATCAGCTATTCGGTGCCGCCAGGCGAGACCCTTGGTATCGTCGGCGAATCCGGCTCGGGCAAGACGGTCGCTGCGCTGTCGCTGATGCGGCTGATCGACGACCCGGCACGCATCGTCGGCGGCGAGATCAATTTCGACGGCCGCGACGTCGTAAAACTCTCGGACGAGGAGCTGCGCAAGATCCGCGGCGGCGGCATCGCCATGGTCTTCCAGGACCCGATGACGTCGCTCAATCCGGTGCTGAACATCGCGCGGCAACTGGTCGAGACCATGGTGGTGCATGGCCGGCTGACCGAAGAGCAGGCTCTGGAGCGCGCTATCAAGCTGCTCGGCCGCATGGGCATCACGGCGCCGGAGCGCGCGGTGGACAGCTATCCGCACCAGTTCTCCGGCGGCATGCGCCAGCGCGTCATGCTGGCCATGGGCTTTTCAAACGAGCCGCAGCTCTTGATCGCCGACGAGCCGACCACCGCGCTCGACGTCACCATCCAGGCGCAGATCCTCGAACTGATCGTCGAGCTCAATCGCGACTTCAAGACCGCGATCGTCCTGATCAGCCATAATCTCGGTGTCATCGCCAGCGTGTGCTCGCGAGTCGTCGTCATGTATGCCGGCGAGATCGTCGAGGAAGGTCCAACCGAGAAGATCCTCGCCGACCCGCGCCATCCTTATACCTGGGCGTTGATTAATGCCGTGCCGCGCATCGACCGCCATGTTCCCGGGCAGCGCCGCCTCGTCACCATCGACGGCACGCCGCCCGACCCACTCAACATGCCGGCTGGCTGCCGCTTCGCGGCGCGCTGTCCGTTCCGCATCGAAAAGTGCGAGCAGCACCCCGAGCTCCTCGAGATTGCGCCGGGCCGCAAATCGCGTTGCTGGGTGACGCAAGCCGGAGGCGACCTGCCGCCGCCGGAAACGAGTCGCGGCGCACCGGCCGAGGCGAAGGCGCGGCCGGATGTCCATCACGGCAGCGAAACCGTGATCAAGCGCGGCGAACGCATGCTGGAGCTGCGCAATGTCGTAAAACATTTCCCGCTGCCGAAGACTACTCTTTTTGGCAAGCAGAAGTGGGTGCACGCCATCAACGGCGTCAGCCTCGACATCGCGCAGGGCGAGACCGTCGGTCTAGTCGGCGAATCCGGCTGCGGGAAATCCACCTTGGCCCGTGTCATCGCGCGCATCCATGAGCCGACCGCCGGCTCGGTTCTGTTCCACGGCCAGGACATCGCCCATGCCTCGCAGGCGCAAGTCCGGCCCCTGCGCCGGCGGATGCAGATGGTGTTCCAGGATCCTTATGCCTCGCTCAACCCGCGCATGACGGTGGGTGACATCCTTGGCGAGCCGCTACGATTCCATGAGGTCACGCATAACGAGAAAGAAACGCGCGAGCGCATCGCCGAGCTGCTCGATGTTGTTGGCCTGCCGCAGAAGGCGGCGGCGCGCTATCCGCACGAATTCTCAGGCGGCCAGCGCCAGCGCATTTCCATCGCGCGCGCCCTGTCGGTGCGGCCGGACTTCATCATCGCCGACGAGCCGATATCGGCGCTCGACGTCAACATCCAGGCGCAGATCATCAACCTGATGATCGACCTGCAGGAGCGTTTCGGCCTGACCTATCTGTTCATCGCCCACGATCTCGCCGTGGTGCGGCACATATCGGACCGTGTCGTCGTGCTGTATCTCGGCAGCGTCATGGAGATCGCGCCAGCCGACACCTTGTTCGCCGAGCCGCTGCATCCCTACACGCGATACCTGATTTCGGCGGTGCCGATACCCGACGCGACCGTCGAGGCGGCCCGCCAGCGCCTGCCGCTGCAGGGCGAACCGCCAAGCACGGTCGATCCGCCATCCGGCTGCCCGTTCCGCACCCGCTGCCCTATCGCTCAGGGCATCTGTGCCGAGGTGATGCCGCCGGTCGCCGAGGTGCGGCCGAATCATTTCGTGGCCTGTCACTTCCCGGGCCAATTCTGATGGAGGAAACTACTCGTGCGACGCGTTACGGCTGATGAGGCGGTCCGGATTGTAAGGTCCGGCGACACGGTCCTGATAGGCGGCAGCGGCGGCGGCCATGCCGTACCGGAGGCCCTGATGGCGGCGCTGGAGAAGCGCTTCCTCGCCGAAGGCGCGCCGGCCAACATCACCGCCGTGCATCCGGTCGGTCTTGGAAACGGCAAGGGACTCGGCGCCGGGCATCTCGCGCATGAAGGGCTACTCAAGCGCGTCGTATCCGGCACCTTCGTCAATTCGCCGAAGATCTCCGACTTGGCGCTGGCCGACAAGATCGAAGGCTACACCATGCCTCAAGGGGCGCTCTCGCAATTGACCCGGGAGATCGCCGCCGGCCGCGCCGGGCTCCTCACCAAGACTGGCCTCCACACCTTCGTCGATCCGCGGCAGAGCGGCGGGCGGCAAAGCCAGTGTGCGAAGGAGGATCTGGTCGAACTCGTGAATTTCCGCGGCGAGGACTATCTGTTCTTCAAGCCGTTCCATGTCGACGTCTGCTTCCTGCGCGGGACCACCGCCGACGAGGACGGCAACGTCACGATGGAGGAAGAAGCAGTATTCGGCGAGATGCTGTCCGAAGCGCAGGCGACGCGGCGCTGCGGCGGCGTGGTCGTCGTGCAGGTGAAGCGCATGGCGCGCGCCGGCACGCTGCCGGCCAAGCAGGTCAAAATCCCCGGCATTCTCGTCGATCTCGTCGTCGTCGAGCCGCAGCAGAGCCAGACTTACGACACCTATTACAGCCCGTCTTACGCTGGCGAACTGAAGATTCCTCTCTCTGACATTCCGGTACTTCCGCTCGACTCTCGCAAGATCATCGCGCGCCGCGCGGCCCTGGAACTGTTCCCCGGCGCGATTTGCAATCTCGGCTCCGGCATTTCGACCGGAATCGCAAATGTCGCGGCGGAAGAGGACGTCCTCGAGCGAATTTGCCTCACCAACGAACAAGGCTTGATCGGCGGCGCGCCGGCCTCCGGCAACGAAGCGGGCGCGGCGCGCAATTTCGCGGCCATGGTGGACCAGCCTTACCAGTTCGATTTCTACGACGGCGGCGGCCTCGATCTCGCCTTCCTGTCCTTCGCCGAGTTCGACGAAGCCGGCAACGTCAACGTCAGCCGTTTCGGCGGCCGCATCGTCGGGCCCGGCGGCTTCATCAACATTAGCCAGAACGCCAAGACCGCTGTGTTCAGCGGGACCTTCACCGCCGGCAAGAGCGAGTTCTCCTGGCCGAACGGCAAGATGAAGATCAATCAGGACGGCAGCGGGCAGAAGGTCGTCAAGCAGGTCGAGCAGATTACTTTCAGCGGCAGTTATGCCCGCAGCCGCGGGCAGCGCGTGCTCTATATCACCGAACGCGCGGTGTTGCAGCTCGGCGACACCGGTGTCGAACTGATCGAGATCGCGCCCGGCGTCGATCTCGAGCGAGATATCGTCGCCCGCATGGGCTTTAAGCCGAAGATTTCGCCGCAGCTCGCGACCATGGACGCGCGCCTGTTCCAGCCCGGATTGCTGCGCCTGTCCGGTGATCTCGACAAGCGGCAACGGCCGCCCCGCTCCTCGCGCCTCGACATGCCGAAGGCCGCCGAATGACCGATCCACAATCGAAAACGCCGTTCGTCAATGGCGCCACCCGCTTGTTTCCGATCCTCGGCGATCCGATCGCGCAGGTAAGATCGCCCGCCGGCATCAGCGGCGAGTTCCATGCGCTCGGGCACAATGCGTTGTGCGTGCCGATGCACGTGCGGCCCGCGGATTTCGACACCGTGGTGCGCGGGCTGAAGGCCACGGTCAACTGTGACGGCTTCATCCTGACGGTGCCGCACAAATTGCGAGCGCTGCCTCATGTCGATAAGCCGTCGCCACGCGCCAGTCGCGTCGGCGCCGTCAATATCGTCCGGCGCGAGAGCGACAATACATGGGCCGGCGACATGCTCGACGGCGTCGGCTTCGTCGGCGCCGCGCGCAAGGCCGGCTTGGAACCGAAGGGCAAGCGCGCGCTGGTATTCGGCGCCGGCGGCGCCGGTAGCGCCATCATCGACGCGCTGGCCGAAGCCGGCGCGGCCGCGATCACCATCGTCGATCTCGACAAGGCCAAGGCCAATGACGTTGCTAGCCGCCTCGGCAAGGCGCACGGCCATTGCCGCTTCACGGTCGGCGAAGCGAGCGCCGAGGGCTACGACCTGATCGCCAATGCCAGCCCGACCGGCATGGCGCCCGATACGAGCATGCCGGCCCCGTTCGGCAAGCTCGATCCAAACATTGTGGTCGCCGACGTCGTCACCGCGCCCGAGATCACGCCGCTCTTGGCGCACGCCAAGGCCTGTGGCTGCCGCATTTCGACCGGCGCGCAGATGTATCAGGCCCAGGCGGCAATGATCGCCGGCTATCTCATTCCGGAGAAGCCCCGTGTTTGAGTGTCACCTCAAGGTCGGCGAGACCGCGGAATTCGCCAAGACCATCACCGAGACCGACCTGGCAATGTTTTCGGCGATCACCGGCGACTTCGACCCGATCCACGTCAACGATGAGTACGCACGCAAGTCGCCGTTCGGCAAACGCATCGCCCATGGCGGACTGGTGCTCGGGCTGCTGTCGTCCTGTGCCTCGATGATGTCGAAGCGCTCGGCCGAGCGCGGCGCCAAGGCGGTGTCGGTGTCGCTCGGCTACGACAAGATCCGCTTCATCGCCCCGGTGTTCATCGGCGACACGCTGACGGCGCGCTACACGGTCGAGGAGATCGATGCGAAGGCCGCGCGCAGCCGCTCCAAGGTCGAGGTCATCAAATCGACCGGCGAGCTCTGCATGGCGGGCGTTCATGTCATGAAGTGGGTAGTGGACGGTTGAGCCCCGCGTCGCGTCCCGCTATGACGTGTTGAGCCGGCCGCACAACGACATCAAATGTGGCCTGAAATCTCATGCGGGATGTAAGGCACCTCGAGCGCCGCGATCTCCTCGGCTGAAAGAGTGACCTCGAGCGCGGCAATGGCATCCTCCAGCTGCTGCTGCTTAGTTGCGCCGACGACCGGCGCCGTTACACCCTGCTTGTGAAGAAGCCATGCCAACGCAATCCGGGCGGGTGGCAATGCCCGGCCGTCCGCTATGGCACAGAGTCGTTCCACGACCATCCGGTCGGAGGCCTGCGTTTTGGCATAGAATCCCTTGCCGACCTCGTCTCCCCTCGCCCGGGCGGTAGTTGGCTCGTCGCACCATGGCCGCGTCAATCGTCCCCGGGCCAGAGGCGACCAGGGGATGACACCAATACCCTCCGAAGCACAGAGCGGCAGCATCTCGCGCTCCTCCTCCCGATAGAGAAGGTTGAGGTGGTTCTGCATAGCGACAAACGGCGCCCAGCCGTTCATGCGCTGAATCCCGAGTGCCTTCATGAATTGCCAGGCAAACATGGACGATGCGCCGATGTATCGCGCCTTGCCCGCCTTCACCACGTCGTGGAGCGCCTCGAGCGTCTCCTCGATCGGCGTCTCATAATCCCAGCGGTGAATCTGATAAAGGTCGACGTAATCGGTGCCCAGGCGCCGGAGGCTGGCGTCGATCTCGTGCATAATGGCTTTGCGCGAAAGACCCCGGCCGTTGGGATCGGCACGCATCGGATTGAACACCTTGGTGGCAATAACAACTGCTTCTCGCGTGGTGAAATCCTTGATCGCTCGTCCGAGCACCTCTTCGCTCGCCCCGTCCGAATAGGCATTGGCGGTATCGAAGAAATTGATGCCGGCTTCGAGTGCGCGGCGGATGAACGGACGCCCCTGCTCTTCGGTCAGCACCCAGTTGTGCACGCCCTTGCCCGGATCGGCATAGCTCATGCAGCCGAGAGCAATTCTCGACACCTTCAGTCCGGTACGGCCTAGATTGCGGTATTGCACGTTCACTTACCTCAATTGAACAGCGCGCTGTCCATGACGCGGGGGGCCGCCGGGATCAGCGGGCGAAAGCCCATGCAGTCCAGAACATCCGCCTGAACATCCACACCCGGCGCCACTTCCGACAACACAATACCCTCTCCGGTCAGACGAAAAACCGCCCGTTCCGTGACGAACAACGCCTCGTTGCCAAGCCTCGTCGCCTGCCTGCCGGAATAGGTTATCTGCTCGACCTTGGACACAAGCTTCCTGACGGCGCCTTGCTGAAGAATCCTGAGCCGCCCGGCGCCGATTTCGATCTTGGTGTTCTTGGTATCAAACGTGCCGCAGAACACGACCTTCTTGGCGTTCTGCGCGATATCCATGAACCCGCCGGGACCGACGGTCATGCCGCCGAGTTTCGATACATTGACGTCGCCGTATTGATCCAATTCGCCGAACCCGAGGAAGGCCGTGTCGAGCCCGCCGCCGGAGTAGAAATCGAATTGCGAGGGGCCGTCAATCATGGCGGACGGGCTTCGCGCAAAGCCGAACAAGGTCCCGACCAGAAGCGAGCCGCCATAGGTGCCATGCTCGATGGTTTGATAATAGCGTCCCACCTCACCACGCTCCGCGATCATCTTCGCGACACCCTCGCCAATTCCGACGCCGAAATTGATGACGTCGCCTTCCCGCAATTCGGCATACGCCCGTCGCGCGATGAATGAGCGCACGTTGAGCGGCTCCGGGGGCTCGAGAGCGATCGGGCCGCGCCGCTCCCCAGACAAAAGCGGGTCGTAAGGCAGATCATAGCTCATCTGTTGCGTGGGATCGACGACCACCGCATTGACAATCGCCCCCGGCACGCGAACCGACCGCGCCGGAAGCGAATTGACATCGACGGCGGTTCGCACCTGGGCAATAACGATTCCGCCGGAATTATGCGCGGCCAGCGCCGCAGCATAGATATCGATATTGGCGGCCTCCTGATCGAGGCTTATATTACCGTCGGCGTCGCCGAACGAGCCGCGAATGACGGCGACATTGATGGGAAACGACTTGTACCAGAGCAATTCCTGGCCGCCGATGGTCACAACCTCGACAAGGCTGTCCTTGGCCGACTTGTTCATCCTGCCGCCCTGATGCCGCGGATCGACGAACGTGCCCAAACCGACATGGGTGAAAAGCCCGGGCCGCTTCGCCGCGATCTCGCGATAGAGCTGCATGACGCACCCGCTCGGCAGCACATAGGCCTCGATCTTCTCGTCGCGCGCCATTTCCTGCATTTTTGGCGACCAAACCCAATGCCCGCCGATAACCCGTTTGACGAGGCCCTCATGGGCAAAGTGATTCATGCCCTCCTTTTTCCGATCGCCAATGCCAAGCGCATGCACTACCGAGAGATTGCGCGGCGTCCCCGTGGCCAGAAAGTGCCTTGAGACCGCCCTGAAGATGTGCGTCGGCTCCACCAAGCCACCGCCGCCGCCGATGAGCGCGACAGTATCGTTGTCCTTGATCAGCTTGACGGCCTCGTCGGCCGTCATGAACTTGTTACGCGTCATTCCGAAACCTCCGGCCCCGCGACACCGGGGCGGCGCGGCACCATCAACTGGTGTTCGCCTTCCTGAACCACCTCATCACGTTGGTTCTTCAATTGCATTTCGATGATCAAGATGCCCATCGACGGCATGCTGCGTGAAGCACGCGCTTCTTTGACGCGGAACTGAACCTGCAGCGTATCGCCGATCCGGATCGGCCCCTTGAATTTCCACGACCAGCCAAGCGCAATGCCGTCCCGAAAGAAGGCCGACTGTACTTTGAGGCCGTCCGTCAGCGAGAGCCCCATCAAACCGTGAGCAATACGCCCACCAAATTCGGTTGTTCGTGCGTAGACTTCATCGAAATGAACCGGTGAGAAGTCACCGGCCACGCCGGCATAGGCCAGGATATGACCCTCGGTCACCGTCACCCGCGGGGTGAGGCGTATATCGCCCACTTTGATATCGTCGAAATAGTTTCCGGGAAGCATTGTCAAGTCCTTATCGATTTCAAGATGCTCGGCCGCCGGCTCCATGCCTCTGGCAGTCCGGCCACTCAGTCCGGCGCCTAATGCAAAATCTGGCCGAGGAAGCCGCGGGTCCGCTCGTTCTGTGGATTGGCGAAGAACGAGTGCGGCTCACCTTGCTCGACGATTTCGCCTTGATCCATGAAGATTACTCGATCTGCGACCTGCCGGGCAAAACCCATCTCATGGGTCACGCACAGCATGGTCATGCCGTCGTTGGCGAGGCCGATCATGGTCTCGAGGACTTCCTTCACCATTTCCGGATCGAGCGCCGATGTCGGCTCGTCGAAGAGCATGATCTTCGGCGACATGCAGAGCGCACGCGCGATCGCAACACGCTGCTGCTGTCCGCCCGAAAGCTGCGCCGGATATTTGTCAGCCTGATCGGGAATGCGCACCCTCGTCAGGTACTTCATCGCGGTATCGCGCGCTTCGTTCTTGTTCGCACGCCGCACCTTCATCGGCGCCAGCATGCAGTTTTCAACGACCGTCAGATGCGGAAAGAGATTGAATTGCTGGAACACCATTCCGACTTCCGCACGAACCGCATCGATATTCTTGGTTCCGGCGGAGAGATCGATGCCGTCGACCAGGAGCCTGCCGTCTTGATACTCCTCGAGCCGATTGATGCACCGGATCAGCGTCGATTTTCCCGACCCCGACGGCCCGCAAATTACAATTCGTTCGCCGGTTTTCACGGTCAAGTTGATATTCTTGAGCGCTTGAAAGCTGCCGAACCACTTCTGAAGATCGACGATTTCGATGATCGGCGTCGCAGAGCCCGCTTTAGAGGCGGCTTCTGCTTGACCGAACGATTGCGCGGAGTTTGCGGACATGGCTCTGCTCCTGAGTTGTAGAAAGTCAGGGCGGGCGGTGTGAGTACCGCCCGCCTTTCCCCTTATTTCACCATCTCAATCGGCAGGGCCGCTTCGCCTTCACCGGTCGTCGGCATTTCGGCCAGCGTGCCGCCAATCCACTTCTTGTAGAGCGCGGGCAGTTCCCCGCTCGCCAGCTTGCGCTTGACGAAGTCGCTCAGATAATCGGCCCACTCGCGGGAGCCCGGCCGGACAGCAAACGCGTTGAAGGCCCGCGCCACGACAAATTTTTCCTCGAACTTGCCGGGTCCGGCGACCTGGGCAATATTCGGAACCTGCGTCGCCGCGCCGCCGATCATGTCGACCTGTCCGGCGATGAGCGCCTGGACCGTACCGGCATCGTCGTCGAAGCGCTGGATGATGGCGCCTTCCGGTGCAGCCTTGGTGATCGCGATGTCCTGCGGCGTGCCGCGCGGGACCCCGACACGCACGCCTTTCAAGTCCTTCCAGCCTTTGATATTCGCCGACGTCTTGCCGATGTAAATCGTGTCGTTCGTCGTATAGGGGCGGGAGAACAGCACGACCTTTTGTCGATCGGCGAAGATACCCATCACCGCCGCCAGAACGTCGACCTGGCCGGTCAGCAACGCCGCGACGCGGTTGCTCGAGGTCACCGGCGTGACTACAGCCTTGACGCCGAGATCCTTGGCGAGCATTTCGCCGAGCTCGATGTCAAAGCCGGTCAGCTTTCCCGACGAGTCGGTGAAACCCCACGGAACCTGGGCAACCTGCGAGCCGATCTTGAGCACGCCGCCCTTTTTGATCGAATCGACGGTCTGCGCCGATGCGGCCGCGAGCGTTGTGGTCAGTGCGGCCAGGACGACGGTCGTCGCCAGGGCGAATCTCTTCAGTGAGCTCATTCCTGTCTCCTCCTTTTATGCGGCTTGGTGCCGCGTTGGTATTCAGCGCGAAACGCTCAGGCGTCTTTCCGCCATGGCGCTGAGGCGCGACAGCGGGAAGCAAAGGACGAAATAGAAGATCGCGACGAGCCCGTAGGCGAGCAGCGGCTTGTATGTCGTGCTGGCGACGATCTGCGCCGACCTGGACAATTCGACAAAGCCGATGATGGCCGCCAGCGACGTCCCCTTGATCAACTGCACAAGGAAGCCGACGGTTGGGGCTATGGAGAGGCGCACAGCCTGCGGCAGGATCACGCTGACAAGGCGGTCCTTGTAGTGGAGGCCCAGCGCCCGCGCCGCCTCGGTCTGTCCTAGGGGCACAGCCTGGATCGAGCCGCGCCAGATCTCACCGAGGAACGCGCTGGCGTGCAGCGTTAGCCCGATGGCGACGGCGACCCATTGGTTCACCTGGACGCCGAAGGCTGGCAACCCGTAGAACACGAGAAACAGCTGCATGAGCAAGGGCGTGCCCTGAAAGAAGTCGATATACGCCGCCGCCAATCTTCGCACCGCCTTGTTTTCGGCAGTCCGCAACAGCGCAACGACAAATCCGAAAAGGCCTCCGCCGGCGAAAGCGATCAGCGACAGGGCAATCGTCGCCTGGATGCCGGAGAGAATGAACAGCGCTTCGTTGAGGCCGAATTGACGGATCATGTTCGCCTCACCTCACCGGATACGAGAAGTAGGCGCGATCGATTGCCTTGAAGATCGTGGCAAAGAGCATCGCGAGCGTGAGGTAGAGGATGGTGGCGACGATATAGATCTCGAAGCTGCGGAACGTCAGCGTGTCGACCGATTGCGCGATCGCGGTCAGTTCCTCGGCCGAAATCGACGACACGATGCTGGTGGTCAACAGCGCGAGGATGAACTGCCCCGACAGCGCCGGATAAATGATGCGCAGCGCCGGTTTGAGCACGATGTAGCGAAATATCTGTAGCGGCTTCAGACCGAGCGCCCTGCCCGCCTCGTATTGACCTTTCGGGATGGCGTCGATGCCGCCGCGAATGACTTCCGCGGCGAAGGCTCCGCAGTTCACGCTCAGCGCCAGCACAGCGGCGCTCCACGGACTGAAGCTCAAGCCGAGCGCCGGCAATCCGAAGTAGATGAAAAAGACCTGAACCAGGAACGGCGTGTTGCGGATCAGTTCGATATAGGAGACCGCGGCAAGATCGAGCGCCCTGATCTGGCTTCGCCTCGCAAGCGCGACAACGATGCCGATCACAAGGCCAATCGTGATCGCCAACGTCGCCAGCAGAACCGTCAGCCAGCAGCCGCGCGCGAATTGCGTCCAATATGGCTCGAGGGCCGCGAAATTGAATTGGTACGCCATACTTCCTCCCGCGGCGCGGCTTTTTCTGGCCGCGTCCGCTTTGGTGGCCGCCTAGTGAAGCCTGAAGAACGAGCGATAGAGCTCGATCTGCTCGGTCAGCATGTGAATTCCGGGATGCGTGCGCAGGCCTCGCCGCTCGGCCTCGCCGAGCAGCCTGGTTCTGGCCGGCTTCATGATGATGTCGGCAACGACCGTTCGCTCCGAAAGGCTTTCGACCGCGAACGGCAGGGGATCGGTTGGCTTCAGCCCAAGCGGCGTCGCGTTGATGATGAAATCCAGGCCTGCCGTGGCGGCTTGCGGAACGGCGCTGACTTTTCCGGGCCACCGCGCGTCAAGACGCGATACGAGGTGATCGAGGCGGTCGCCCGCGAGGTCGTTGATCAACAGCCGCTCGATGCCGGCGAGCATCATGGCGGTGGCGATCGACACGCCCGCGCCCCCGGCGCCGACAAGGCACGCCGTCGCGCCCTGCAATGTGTGGCCGGCCTTTCGCAGTCCAGCAACGAAGCCGGCACCGTCGAAATTGTCAGCGGACCATGAGCCGTCAGCCTCCCGGCGCAGCGCGTTGGCCGAGCCGGCGATCGTCGCGGTTTCCCCGAGGCGGTCGGCATATGCGCAGACGGCGAATTTATGAGGCACGGTGACCAGCAGGCCGTCGAAATTGCCGATCGCCTTGAGGCCTTGGATGACGCTGCCGAGCCGGGCCGGCTCGACCTCGATCGGCACCATGATGGCGTCGATCTGTCGGTCGGCGAACAACGGATTCATCAAACTCGGCGCCATGACCTGATCGACCGGATGACCGAGCACCGCGTAAAGACGCGTGCTGCCGGTCGGCGACGGTACGGCTGCGGAACCACTCAAAGACACATTTCCTCTTGCGCGACTGATGCGGCCTCTGCGGGCGCTTGGACGAACGGCGGTATTGGAATTTCGTTTAGTATGGAATGCATTCCACTTTGTCAATGCCGTGACATTTGGTTCAGTTTGGAATACCATTCCATTTGGAGAGAACGATGGACCGAGCACTGTCGATCATCGAATTTCTGGCTGGCCGCGCCGGGGGATCCGCCTTGGCCGAGATTTCCGACAACCTCGGCATCCCGCGCAGCGCCACGCATCGCCTGCTCGGCGATCTGCGCGATGAAGGATTTGTGCGCCAGGACTTCGATGGCGGCGCCTACCGGTTGACCGCGAAGATCGTCTCGCTTGGCCTGACCTACCTGTCGACGTCCAAAGCGACCGATAAAGTGCTGCCGCTCGTCGAGGAACTGGCCGATGCGACCGGCGAGCTGGTTGTCTTGACGGTCATCGACGGCGAAAGGCTTCTGCGGATCGCGAAGGCGCAAGGGGCAAAGCGCGGCTTGCTTTACAACCCCGATGAGGGCTCCGAAGTGTACTTACCAGCCACTTCGAACGGTCACGCTTGGCTATCCTGTCTGAGCGAAGAAGAGGCATTGCAACTCGTCGCGCGCCAGGGCTTCAATCGCGACGGATACGGACCAAACGCTCCCAAAACAATTAAGGCACTGATGAGTCTGGTCCGGCAGGCGCGCAAGCTTGGCTATGCCAAGATCGTGGAGACCTACGAGGCCGGAACGTCGGCGCTTGCCGCGCCTGTCATGCGGCCCGGGACCAAATCACCGATCGGAACGATCAGCATCGCCGGCCCCTCGTTCCGGATGACAAATGAACAGATGGACCGCCTGGCCCCGCTCCTCATCAAGACAGCGAGCAAGATCGCGGACGCCGGCCACTCACTGGTGATATTTCCGCAGAACAAAGTCGAGGCATAGTTCGTGTCAAGCCGGCTTCGCTCTGTTTCGATCATCGAACTACTGACGCGGCACCCTTTTGGATTGCCAGCACCCACCATCGCGGAAGCGCTGGACATCCCGCTGGCGGCAACCGAGCGCTTGCTTCAGGATCTTGTGCAAACCGACTACATCGCTCCGAGCGACGATCATCGGACATATCGATTGAGAGCGAAGATCGCGGCATTGGGCCTGGCCTATCTCGGCGCAAGCGGGGTAACCGACCTGGTGCAGCCGATCCTTGATGACCTTGCCAAGCGAACCGGTGAATTGGTCCGGCTTGCGGTGATCGAGGACGACCGCCTGACCTGGGTCGCCAAGGCGCAGGGCTCGAAGAGCGGGCTCATGTACAGTCCCGATACGAGCGCCGAAGTCAATCTGCCCAAAACCGCCAACGGTCAGGCGTGGCTCGCCTGCCTGCCAAAGAAAGACATCGAACGTCTGCTGGCGCGACGGGCTGCAGGGAACGGCGAGAAGGAGGACCTAAAGCCTGCGGCCTTTCAGGAACTGCTCGCGGAGTTGGAAGCCGCCAAACGGCGTGGCTACGCCTTTGTTTCCGAGAGCTATCAAACCGGCACGTCGGCGATCGCGACGGCCATTCGCGAATTGGGCACGGAAACTCCTCTCGGGACCGTCAGCATCGCGGGGCCGACGCTCCGTATGAACAACGCGCGGGTCGAGGAAATGGCCACCTGGCTGATCGACACAGCAAGCGAGCTGGCCGCGGCCGCGGCGTCGTCACCTCTCTTCGCTGCCCGCTAACGCCAGCAGCGCGTCGAGACCAACTCTGCCGAAGTCAACGATGCCAGTCGCTATCTTGACGATCTCGTCATTCGAGTTCTTGCCTGACGGAAACTGTACATCAAGGCCTTCGGCCGCGAATGATCCGCCGCTTTGGCGATGTAATGGCCGGACAGCCGCCGTCCGGCGCCAGCCGGACTGTATCGTCACCGTGCGGCCGCGAACGCGGCGATCGATGGCGCTCAGGCGGTCCTGAGTTACGTGCCAATACCAAGAGGCAACGAACCTTACGCCGGCCGAAAAACCGACCCTATGGCCACTAATCAATGAGTTTAAGACCTCGGCCAAGTTCAGGCATCTGCCGCCGTCGTCCATGCGCGACTATCTTCGGTACATCGCGCTCATCGAGACCGACTTCGGCGACGTGCCGCTCGCCGTCCTGAGCGATTTGCGCATCAACACGGAGCTCGGCTTGGCGCTCATGCCCACGCTTCGGGCAGGTCAGCGGCAGGGCGACCTTCTCCGGCTGCCTTGGTCAGCCTACGACGGCACGGCGATCCGGCTGCAGCAATCCAAGGCCAAGCGGTGTGTCGTCGTGCCGGCTGGACCGCCACTTTACACGTTCTTGGTCCGTACAGCCCGGCGATGCCCCTTGCTCTTGACCAATCTGAGCGGCCGGTCATGGACCTCGGACGGCTTTAGGTCTTCCTGGCGAAGGGCTGCGCCGCAGCCGGCGTATATGGGTTCACGTTTTGCGACGGGCGCGGGTCAGCAGTCGTCAGATTGGCGCTTGTCGACGCGACTATGCCGCAGATCGCCAAGCACGGCCGCGATATCACGCTGCCGGATCTCCGGCCGTTGATTGTCACCGAGGCCGGATGCGAGCGCCTCTGCAAGATGCACGATCCCTGCAGTGCCTATTACGTCGATCTCACGACGGACGAACCGCGCAAAAGTCTCACGTGAGACTTCGGGATTTGTCTCACGTTCCCGATCGATTCCTCGGCATTTCCGGCTAAGCCCTGGAAAGGCTTGGTGGGCGCTGTAGGGATCGAACCTACGACCCGCTGATTAAGAGTCAGCTGCTCTACCAACTGAGCTAAGCGCCCGGATTGCCGGCGGCCCGAGGGCTCCATCGGCAAGGCGGCCCGTGTAGCAAAGCGATCCTGCCATGGCAAGCGCCGAAAGGCCGGAAAAGCCGACTTTGCCCCTGCTCTAACCCCCGATTTCCAAAGCAAAAACCGCCGGGGGTGGGCCCCGGCGGTTCTTGGGACGCGGCGGGCTTCCGGGAGAAAGCCAGGCCGCGCCCACTTGGCGGAAAGTCTTCGCGGAAAACGCCAGGCCTACTGCGGCCGCGGCGCATCGCTGTCTGGGCCCATCGGCCCTTGGCCGCCGCGCGGACCGTGGTGGCGCATGTGGCCGCGGCCCTGTTCGTGACCGCGCCAGCCGTGGCGCTCCGCACCAAGCCGCGCCAACACCATGAAGCGGTGCTTCTGGCCGTCATCGAGGCTCTTGTAGAGCGGGCCGGCGGCATCGGCGAGCTTCCTCATCGCTTCGCCACGCTGCGTCATCGCTTCGGCGCGCAGGCTCATGCGCTCGATCGGATCCTTCGGCTTGTCGGCCGACGCCCGCGCCGCGAAACGCTCGGAGCGTTGCTTCGCCATATCGCGTAGCGCCGTTTCGACCGCTGGCCAGTTCTTTTCCTGGTCAGGCGTCAGCTTCAGGCCCGCCTTCAGCGCCGCGATGCGCGCATCGCTGAATGCCGCCATGTCCTGCGCGGTCGGCCGCCAGCGCTCCGCGCCCTTCGGCCCCTCCGGTCCCTTCTGCGCGTAAGCGAGCGTGCCACCGGCAATCGCGAGTGCGGTCGTTCCGGCAAGAATCGTCTTCAACATAGCCACCTCCATGGTGAACAGCTTCGAGTGATAGCCATTCAACGGAGGCCAGTAGAAAAAACCTGCGCTGCCACATCAAGTTAATCATTGGACAGACATTAAATGATCGCAATGTCGATGAACTGCCGTTCATCGACCAGGGCACGGCATTACCGCTGCTGCGACAATTTATCCCTTAGAGCATGCCGAGCATGCGCGGCAGCCACAGCGACAGTGCGGGGACGTAAGTCACGATCGCAAGGAACGCCAGCATGGTGAGCAGCCACGGCCATGTCGCAATCGTCAACTCGGTAATGCCCATCCTGGCGATACCGGATGCGACATAGAGGTTGAGGCCGACCGGCGGATGACAGAGACCGACCTCCATGTTCACCGTCATCAGGATGCCGAGGTGCACCGGATGAATACCGAGGCTCGCAGCGATCGGAAACAGGATCGGCGCGGTGATGAGCACAATTGACGACGGCTCCATCACATTGCCAGCGACCAGCAGGATGATGTTGACGATCATCAGGAACTCGACCCAGCCGATGCCGCTGCTCTTGAGCCACGCCGTCATCGCCTGCGGGATTTGCTCGCTGGTCATAAGGAACGAGAACAGCACCGCATTGGTGATGATGTAGAGAATCATCGCACTCATGTTGGCAGACGAAAGCAGCACTTTCGGCACGTCCCGCAACTTCATGTCGCGATAGACGAACACGGCGATGACGAAGGCATAGACCGCGCTCACCGCGGCCGCCTCGGTCGGCGTGAAGATGCCGGCATAGATGCCACCGAGGACGATGATGATGAGCAGCAGGCCCCAGATCGACTCGCGGAACGCCTTGAAGCGGCTGCCCCAATCGGCGCGCGGCATGCGCGGATAGTCGTTCTTCCAGGCACGATAGAACGTCGTCATGCCAAGCAGGAAGGCCAGCATCAGTCCGGGGATGACTCCTGCCATGAACAATTGCCCGACGGACGCCGACAGCACGCGCTTGCCCTCCGGATCGAGCGCGACGCTGCCGCCGGTCGACACCGCGTACAGAACCATCACAATCGACGGCGGAATGAGGATGCCGAGCGCGCCCGAGGTGGCGATGACGCCGGCGCCGAAGCGCTTTGGGTAACCGGCTTGCACCATTGCGGGAATGAGGATGGATCCAATCGCCACCACAGTCGCCGGCGACGAGCCGGAAATCGCCGCAAACAGGGCGCAGGCGACTACCGCGGCAAGGCCGAGGCCGCCATACCAGTGGCCAACCATCGAGGCGGCAAAATTGATCATGCGTCGCGCCACGCCGCCATGCGTGAGGAAATTGCCGGCGAGGATGAAGAACGGGATCGCCATGATCTCGAAGCTCTCGATGCCGGTGAACAGCTTGAGCGCTACAGACTCGATCGGCACCGTCGTCATCACGAACAGGAACGACAGCACGGTGAGGCCGAGCGCGATCGAGATCGGCATGCCCGTGAGCATCAATACGATCAGCAGGCCGAAGATGATGGTGGTGTTCATCGTCAGGCCCTCGGCGCATTATCGGCGAGTTCCTCGGCGCGCAGATCGCGCGCCGCCGCCGGGCTTTCCACCACACCCTCGACGTGGGCCGGATCGTGATGCGGCAGCTCGCCGGTCAACCAGAACTTCCATGCGACCTGAAGGAAGCGAAAGCACATCAGATAGGAGCCGAGCGGCACCGCAAGAAAGATGATCCAGCGCGGCATTTCCATGTCCGGCGATACCTGGCCGGTCGGATAGAGTTCGTAGACGAAACGCGCGCCCATGGTGCCGACTACGGCGGTGAACAGCGCCCCGCACATCAGCCCAAACAGGATGATGCGCTTGCGGCCCGGCGGCTTGAGCATGTTGACCGCGACATCGACGCCGACATGGATGCCGGTTCGCACGCCATAGGCGGCGCCGAATTTCGCCATCCACACGAACATGTAGATGCACAGTTCCTGCGCCCAGGTGAGGTTGATGTTGTAGAAGATCGGATAAAGCAGCGGGAAGCCGACAGCGTAGCGCTGCACCACCGCGGCGAAGATGAGGATGGTCGCGGCGGCGATCAGCGTCGCGATCAGGATCTCTTCGAGCCGGTCAAGGATGCGAAGGAACATCGGCACCTCGGGCGCTGACGGGGGATCGCCTCGTCGTCACGACGAGCGCATGGACACCAGATTGAGTTGGAAGGACCGGCGCCGCCCCTCTCGCCGTCCGCTCACTGGCCTGAAAGGAGCGGAGCCGCGGGATGTGCCGCGGCTCCGGTTTCGTCTCAGCTCTGGCCGCCGACAGTCTTGACGACTTCGTCGATCAATTCCTTGCCGACGCGCTTGCCCATGTCTTCGTAGAGCGGCGCCATGGTCTTGCGCAGCTCGGCGAGTTCGGCAGCGGTCGGAGTCAGAATCGTGGTCTTGCCGGTCTTGACGATCTCCGCCTTGGCCTCGTCGTTTTCCTTGGCGGATTGCGAGTTTGCGAATTGGGTAGATTCCGCCATCGCCTTTTCGAGCTGCGGTCGGACGTCGGCCGGCAGACCGTCCCAGAACTTCTTGTTCACGACCACCACATAGCCGATATAGCCGTGGTTCGTTTCTATGATGTACTTCTGCACCTCGTGCATCTTCTGGGTATAGATGTTCGACCAAGTGTTCTCCTGGCCGTCGACCACGCCGGTCTGCAGCGCCTGATAGACTTCTGAGAACGCCATGACCTGAGGGATGGCGCCCAGCGCGCGGAATTGCGCTTCCAGCACCTTCGACGACTGGATGCGGAATTTCAGACCCTTGTAATCGGCCGGCGTCTTGAGCGGCTTGTTGGCGCTCATCTGCTTGAAGCCGTTATCCCAATACGCAAGGCCGACCATGCCCTTGGGCTCCATCAGCTTGAGCATGCGCTTGCCGATCGGACCTTCTGTCACCTTGCGCAAGGCTTCGAGGTTCGGCAGCAGGAACGGCAGGTCGAACACCTCGAAGTCCTTGATGCCGATGGGGCCGAACTTCGAGTTCGACGGCGCCAGCATCTGCACCGCGCCAAGCTGCAGGGCTTCGAGCTCTTCTTTGTCCTTGTACAGCGTCGAGTTCGGATACACTTCGACCTTGACCTTGCCGTCGGTATATTTTTCGGCGAGCTCTTTGAATTTCTCTGCGCCCTTGCCCTTCGGCGTATCGGGCGCAACTACATGACTAAACTTGATAATAATGGGATCAGCGGCAACGGCGGGAGAAGAAGCAGCAGCAGCAGAAGCAGCAACAGCAGCAGCCGCAGCAGCGGCGACAAACCACGAGCGCATCGACGTTCCCTCCATTTTTATAAGCCATTGACGGCTTCTTTGATGGAACGTTCGCACCAAATTTAGGGCCCGGCAAGGCCCCAGCCGGGACTAAGACCCTGCCCACCCGGGCGCAATCGTCGCATGCGGCCCAGCAAAACGCCGCGCCCAAGTTTTGGACGCGGCGCAGCATAGCGAGCGATGGAACAGGTTCGGCTCAGATGCCTTCGTTGGCGTGGATACGCTTCTCCACGCCCGGCACCTTGCCGCGACGGCTCGTCATCTTGTTGAGCGCGCCGAGATAGGCCTTCGCCGAGGCCACCAGGGTATCCGGATCGGCGCCCTTGGCGGTGAAGGAGCGGCCCTCGGCCGACAGCCGCACCGAAACCTCGGCCTGCGCGTCGGTGCCTTCGGTCACCGCATGCACCTGGTAGAGGTCGAGCTTGGCCTCGTGCGGCACGATGGCGTGGATGGCGTTGAAGATCGCATCCACCGGGCCGTTGCCGACCGATTGCTGCGTCACATGCTTGCCGTCGATATCGACGGTGAGCGTCGCGGTCTGCGGCCCCATGGTGCCGGCGATCACGGTGAGCGACACGATCTTGACGCGGTCATGGGCGGTGGCGATTTCCTCGTCCACCAAAGCCTCGATGTCCTCGTCATAGATCTGCTTCTTGCGGTCGGCCAGCGCCTTGAAGCGCACGAAAGCGTCCTGCAACTGGTTGTCGGAGAGCTGATAGCCGAGCTCCGCCAGCTTGTGCTGGAAGGCGTGACGGCCGGAGTGCTTGCCCATGACCAGCGAGGTCTGTTTCACGCCGACAGATTCCGGCGTCATGATCTCGTAGGTCTGCGCGTTCTTGAGCATGCCGTCCTGGTGGATGCCGCTCTCATGCGCGAAGGCGTTCCGGCCCACGATCGCCTTGTTGTACTGAACCGGGAACGACGTCGCCGCCGAGACGAGCTTGGAGGCACGCGTCAACATCGTCGCGTCGATGCCGGTCGTGTACGGGAACACGTCGTTGCGCGTCTTGATCGCCATCACGATCTCTTCGAGCGCGGCGTTGCCGGCGCGCTCGCCGATGCCGTTGATCGTGCATTCGATCTGCCTCGCGCCGCCGCGCACGCCGGCGAGCGAATTGGCGACCGCCATGCCGAGATCGTTATGGCAGTGCGTCGAGAACACCGCCTTGTCGGAGTTCGGCACGCGCTGGCGCACCGTCTCGAACAGCCGCATGTATTCTTCCGGGGTGGTGTAGCCGACGGTGTCCGGGATGTTGATGGTGGTGGCGCCGGCCTTGATCGCGGCCTCGACGCAGCGGCACAGGAAGTCGATCTCGGTGCGGGTGCCGTCCTCGCTCGACCACTCGACGTCGTCGGTGTGGCTGCGGGCGCGGGTCACCTGCGCGATCACCATTTCATAGACTTCGTGCGGCTCCTTCTGGAGCTTGTACTTCATGTGCACCGGCGAGGTGGACAGGAAGGTATGGATGCGGTTGCGCCTCGCGGGCTTGATGGCTTCGGCGCAGCGGTCGATGTCCTTCGGCGCGGCGCGGGACAGACCGCAGATCACCGCGTTCTTGGCGCGCTTGGCGATCTCGTTGACGGCGGCGAAGTCGCCTTCCGAGGCGATCGGGAAGCCGGCCTCGATGATATCGACGCCCATGGTGTCGAGGAGTTCGGCGACCTCGAGCTTTTCCTCGTGGGTCATGGTGGCGCCGGGGCATTGCTCGCCGTCGCGCAAGGTGGTGTCGAAGATCACCACGCGGTCAGATGAAGATCCGGCCTTGTCGGACGGGGTCTGGGTAGCCATTGGAGTATTCCTTTAGTCGGGTGCGCCTCATGGGCGCTTGATGGGGTGCTCGGTTTGCCTTGTCCCCCCAAGAGCCCAGGCATCAATGCCCAGCCGGCCCTCAGGGGCGGGTAAGGAGAAGGAGCGTGCCCAGAATGAGGGTAGCCGCCGGCTCGGCCTTGCCAATCAGATTGGCGGCCGCCGGATCGATCGCGCAGATGCTCTGCCGCGTCGGCATTGGCTCAAGTACCCTCAAATGACGACCTGACGGTCGCGGATTCCGGTAAAGCCCGCGTTAAGCGGCAACCGGATAAGCGGGTTTCTAGCCGATTGGACTTGGCTCATGCAAGCGGCGGATTAGGTCAGCATTACTGACGGTTTGCCGGCCAAACCAGACACCGTCTGATGCGTTGAAAGCCAGAGCCTGCCCAGGACCAATGCCATGACCCTTGCAACAACCCCTTCCCCGCAAGCCAGCCCCGACCTCCGGCGCCGCACGCTGAAAAGCACGGCGAAGTTCATCGTGGCGCTCGGCGTCATCATCATGCTGCCGTCGCTCAGCCTGACCTACTGGCAGGGCTGGCTGTACTGGGCGCTGTTCGCCGCCTTCACGCTCGGCGGCTCGCTGTTTTTCCTGAAATACGATCCGGCGCTGGTGGAGCGGCGGCTCGCCGTCGGCCCGGCGGCGGAGACCGAAAAGAACCAGAAGATCATCATGAGCGCGGCCTCGGTTTGCGTCGTGCTGCTGTTCGCCCTGCCCGGCTTCGACCACCTGTTCGGCTGGTCGCATGTCCCCGCATGGCTGGTCATCGCCGCCGACATTGCGGTGCTGCTGTCTTATGTCCTGGTCTGCTACGTGCTGTCGGCGAACAGCTATGCGGCAGCGACGATCACGACCGGCGCCGACCAGCCGGTTATCAGCACCGGGCCTTATGCTTACGTGCGGCACCCGATGTATTCCGGTGCGCTGCTGATGTTCGGCCTGACGCCGCTGGCGCTCGGTTCGTACTGGAGCCTGCTGCTGGTCATTCCGCTCATCGCTGTCTTCGCGTGGCGCCTGCTCGACGAAGAGCGCGTGCTCCGGCGCGAACTGAAGGGTTACACCGCCTATTGCGACAAGGTGCGCTCCCGGCTGGTGCCGGGGGTATGGTGAGCAAGGCATCGTCATACCCCGCGCAAGCGGGGTATCAGCACACGCTGACGTGTGAGTTCAATTAATAGAGCCGCGATTACTGGATCGCCCGCTTTCGCGGGCGATGACAGCATTGCGTACCGCTCACGCCTTCAACAACGCCGTATCGATCGGCAGCGAGCGGATGCGCTTGCCCGTGGCAGCGAAGATGGCGTTGCACAAAGCCGGAATCGCCGGCGGCAGCGGCGGCTCGCCAAGACCGGTCGGTGGATTGTCGGTGGTGACGAAATGCACCTCCACCGGCGCCGCCTGCGTCAGCCGCAGCGGCTGGAATGAGTCGAAATTCGCTTCGACGACCCGGCCCTTGTCGATGGTGATCTTCTGGTTCAGCGCCTCACCGAGGCCGTCGAGCACGCCGCCTTGCGCCATGTTCTCGGCCGCCGTCGGATTGATGACGTGGCTGCCGACATCGCCGACCGCCCAGACCTTGTTGATCTTGATCTGTCCGTCATTGCCGACCGCCGCCTCCACCACTTCGGCGAAGTAGCCGAGATGGCTGTAGTAGAAGGCAACGCCCATGCCGGTGCGCTCGGGCAGCTTGCGCTGGCCCCAGCCCGACACCTCGCGCACCTTTTCCATGACGCCGCGGGCGCGGCCGGTGTGGAAGCCGGCGCCGCGGCCCGGCAGCATTTCGGGTTTGCCGAGCAGATCGATCTGGAATTGCAGCGGGTCCTTGCCGGCCTTGTGCGCCAGTTCGTCGATAAACGACTGGAACACGAAGGCGAGCGCGTTCGAGCCCGGCGCGCGCAGCGGCCCGGTCGGCACGCCGAGCGGCATCAGCGACACGCCCATCGACAAATTGGGCACGCGGCCGGCCGGGAAGATGGTCGATTCCATGTTCGCCGAACGCGCGTAGTTGCCGTTCTTGCCGAAACTGACGAAGTGCTGCTGCCAGGCGATCAGCTTGCCGTCCGCATCGAGACCGGCCTTGAAGAAGTGCCAGCCGGCCGGCCGATAGAAGTCGTGCTGCATGTCGTCGGTGCGATTCCAGACGAGCTTGACCGGTGCGCCGGCGACCTTGGAGATCCAGGCCGCTTCCGCCATGAAGTCGCTGTCGAGCCGCCGGCCGAAGCCGCCGCCGCAGCGCGTCATGTTGACGATCACCTTGCTCTCGTCGAGGCCGAGCGTCTTCGCCACCAGCGTTCGCCCCGGACCGGGATTCTGCGTCGGTGCCCACAAGGTGACTTTGACGCCCTCGACATGCGCGGTGCAGTTCATCGGCTCGAGAGGCGCATGGGCGATGAAGGGATAGTGATAGTCGGCTTCGACGACCTGCGCGGCCGACGATAGCGCGGCGGCGACATCGCCGTCGTTGCGCAGGCTGTTCTGCGGCGCCTGCCCGCGAAATGCGGCCGCCTGTTTGGCGAAACCTGCGCTGCTCTGCGCGGCGGTGGCGCCTTCGTCCCAGGTGACTTCCAGCTTCTCGCGCGCCTTGCTGGCGCGCCACCAGCTGTCGGCGACGATGGCGACGCCCGGCATCAGCCCGTGCAGATCGCTGCCGCCCTCGACGACGAAAGCGTCGCGCACGCCGGTCATCTTCTTCAGGTCGTTGACGTTGGCGGTGACCACCTTGCCGCCGAACACGGGGCATTTCTGGAACACGGCATAGAGCATGCCGGGGACTTCATGATCGATGCCGAACAGCGGCTCGCCCTTGACCACCTTCGGGCTGTCATAGCCCGGGGTGGAACGGCCGATGATGGTGTAGTTCTTCGGATCCTTGACCGCGACCTTGGCCAGATCCGGCACCGGCAGCGTCGACGCCCTCTCCGCCACGGCTCCGTAGGTCACGGAGCGGCCGGACGACTGGTGCAGCACGCGGCCTTCCGACGTCGTGCATTCGCTCGCCGGCACGTTCCATTGCGCGGCCGCGGCCGCGATCAGCATCTGACGCGCGGCGGCGCCGGCGCGGCGGCACGGCTCCCAATTCAGCGGCGTCGCCTGGCTGCCGCCGGCGAACTGCCGGCCATACTTTGCCGCGTCGAGCGGCGCCTGATCGATGCGCACCTGGCTCCAGGCTACATCAAGTTCCTCGGCGATCAGCATCGGCAGCATGGTCTTGATGCCCTGCCCGATCTCCGGATTTTTCGACATGATGGTGACGCTGTTGTCAGCGGCGATCGTCACATAGGCGTTGAGCGTAGACGCGCCGGCCGATGCGGCGCCGGCCGCGGCCTTGACGAGCAGCGGCACGGTCAGCGTCAGCAGCAGACCGCCGCCCGCGGCGGCGCCGGCTTTGAGAAAGGCGCGGCGCGACGTCGGCAGCTTGGCGACATTGAAGAGCGCTTGAGGCTGGAATGACTGATCCTGGAGCGTCATGACTTAGGCTCCCTTGCGCGGCTGGCCATTGGCGCCGAAGTCGGCGCCGGAGGCCGCCTGCTTGATGGCCTGACGGATGCGCGAATAGGTGGCGCAGCGGCAGATATTGCCGTCCATCGCCGCATCGATGTCGGCATCGCTCGGGCTCTTGTTCTGCGTCAGCAGCGCCGCGGCGGTCATGATCTGCCCGGCCTGGCAATAACCGCATTGCACGACATCGACGGCGAGCCACGCCTTCTGCAGCCGCGCGCCGACCGCCGTTTCACCGATGCCCTCGATGGTGGTGACCGCATGATTGCCGACGTCCGACACCGCGGTCTGACATGCGCGCACCGCCTGGCCGCCGATATGGACCGTGCAGGCACCGCACAGACCCGCGCCGCAACCGAACTTGGTCCCCTTGAGCTTGACGGCGTCGCGCAACACCCACAGCAGCGGGGTGTCGGCATCGACATCGACATCGTGGGATTTGCCGTTGATCGTGAGCGCGTAATGCATGATCTGCCTCACCGATGGGGGTCGCCGCGCGCACACCTGCGCCGCTTGGACCGACTCCATTATAGCCGGCAGATTGTGGCGGCGGCAAAGCGCCCGCCGCTCAAAAGTTATTGATCGCGCTCCTCGGTCAGAAGTTTACGCGCTTTTTCCAGTTCCGCGAGCGCGGCGCCTTCGACCTTGGGGAATTCCAGCTTCAGACCCTCCATCGCATCGGCGATGGCCGCGGCGACGACCAGACGCGAGAACCATTTGTGGTCGGCGGGAATGACGTACCACGGCGCCTCCGGCGTCGAGGTCTCGCGGATCGCGTCCTCGTAGGCGTCCATGTATTTCGGCCACAGCGCTCGCTCGGTTACGTCGCCGATCGAGAACTTCCAGCGCTTGGCCGGCTCGTCGATGCGATCGAGGAAGCGCTTGCGCTGTTCGTTACGCGAGACGTTGAGAAAGAATTTCAAGATCAGCGTGCCGTTGCGCGCCAGATGTTTCTCGAAGCCGCGGATGTCGTCGAAGCGCTGATGCCAGATGTCCTTGCCGTTCGGCTTGTCGGGCAGGCGCTGCGCCTTGAGGTATTCCGGATGCACGCGCACTGCCAGCACTTCCTCGTAATGCGAGCGGTTGAAGATGCCGATGCGGCCGCGTTCAGGGACGCTCTTGGCGATGCGCCAGAGGAAAGTGTGGTCGAGCTCCTCCTGACTCGGCTGCTTGAACGAGAAGACCTGCACGCCCTGCGGATTGACGCCGCTCATGACGTGTTCGATCAGGCTGTCCTTGCCGGCGGCATCCATCGCCTGCAGCACGATCAGCACGGACCAGCGGTTGTCGGCGTAGAGCTTCTCCTGCAGGTCGGAGAGGCGCTCGATACCTTCCTGAAGCAGATCCTTGGCGTCACCCTTGTCGATCGACAGGCCGGCAGTGTCGGCGGGATCGTGCGTGGCGAGCTTGAACGTCTCGGGCTTGTCGATGCGGAAACGCTTGGCGATCTGATCGAGCTTCATGGGGTGCCTCTCGAAGCGTCAGGCGGCGAACCGTGCGGCGAGAAAGATGCGGGCGAAGGGCCGCATCTTCGGGTGGAAGTCGGCGGGGCCGCGGATGATCTTGATGTCGGCGAGCTCCGGCTGGCCCTCGCGGGCGAGATTCTGCAAAAGCTGCGCGCGCAGCGGCGCGGCGTCGAGCTTCGAACGCATGACCTTGACCGCGCAGATGACCTCGCCGTCCATCGCCAGGGTCCAGCCGGGCTCGTCGGTCAGATCGGATGAGTCGAGCCCGGTCTCCTCCTTCAGTTCGCGGCGCACGCTGAAATCGAAGTCGACCGTGTTGCCGACGATGTCGCTGCGATCCGGGGTGCCGCAGGGGAAGTAGATCTGCCCCGCGTTGTAGGTGTGCGCCGCCATCTCGCCGAGCAGGAACGCGCCGTCCGCCGACATCACCGCGACGGCGCCGAAGCAGTCGTGAATGCCGGCGTCGGGGCGCCCTGAGGCGATCCAGTAGGTGAAGCTGGCGTAATCGGTTTCGAGAAAGCCGCCGTTGAGGACGCCGTTGTCGATGTCGCAGCGATGCATCACCAGAACGCGGCCGTTGAACAGCGCCGGCTTCTTTGCCTGCGCCGCCGTGAAAACGGCGTCGATCCGGCGCCGGTTGGCGTCGGCGAATGCCCAGGGCCTGGGCTCGTAAGCAAGTTCGAGCCGATCGACGTGGACGACTTTCGGCGTGCCAATCATGCTTCGATGACGCCCTCGGTGACGACGACGGCATCGCCGCCGATCGAGGCCTCGCGCAGCCTGCCGCCTTCGACATCGAGCGTCAGATGCAGCACGCTCGGCCGGCCCATCTCGTAGCCCTGCTCGATGGCGAGCTTGCGCACGCCGTCGGCGGGGCGCTTGTGCGCGACGTAAAGGCCGGAAAAGGCCGCCAGCGCGCTGCCGGTTGCCGGATCCTCGGCGACGCTAATGCCGGGCGCGAACATGCGGACGTGGAGCTGGTGCCCCGCCTCGGCAGCCTCCGCGCACACCACATAGGCCTTGGCCGGCCCGCCGTGCCCGAAAGCCTGCGTGAAAGTCTCGCCGTTCGGCTTCGCCCTGCCCGCAGCCTCGAGCGAGCGCACCGCGACGATGGCGAACGGCACGCCGGCGGACCAGCGCGACGGCGGGAACGCCTTGACGTCGATATCGGCGGGCTCCAGCCCAAGCCCGGCGGCGAGAACCGCGGGCTCCGGCAGATCGCCCAACCGCTCCGGCAGTTGCGGCAGCTTGAATTCGGCGAAGCCTGAATCGGCATCATGCATGCGCACGTCGCACGGCACGGGTCCGATCTTCTCGCCGACGACGAAGCTCTGCTCGCCTCCGCCCGAAGCGCGCGCCAGACCGACCGCGGCGCCGACCGTCGGGTGGCCGGCGAAAGGCAGTTCGGACGACGGCGTGAAGATGCGCATGGCGGCGCGGTGGCCGGCGTCCTGCGGCGGCGCGATGAACACGGTCTCCGAATAATTGAACTCGCGGGCGATGGTCTGCATCGCCTGGGTGTCGAGGCCCTCGGCGTCGAACACCATGCCGAGCGGATTGCCGGTAAAGCGGCGGCGGGTGAAAACGTCGAGCGTGATGTAGCGGCGACGCATTACAATTGCCTTTCGGTTTCCTTGAACGGCGGCGCGACGAGCTCTTCAACTTCGAACGCGCGGCTCGGCTTGACGACCTCATCCTGGCCGAGCACGACCTGAATTTCGCTGGCGCCGGCCTCGAGCGTCTTCTGCAGGATGCCGAAGATGCTGCTGCCGGCGCGGGCCAGCGCCTCCTTCGCGCCGCCCTGCCGCAAATAATGCGCCAGAAACAAAGCCGCGACCGCGTCGCCCGCGCCGTTGGCGATGAGCTGCAGGCGCGGCGTGCGCAACAAGTAGCAGCCGGTGTCGTCGGAGGCGAGCATGTCGATCGCGTCCTCCGGCGTCTCGTCGGTGTGCAGCGACGTCACCAGCACCGCGTGCGGGCCGAGATCGTGCAGCGCCTTGACGGCATCGAGCGCCTCGGCCCGCGTCCTGGACGACCGGCCGGTGAGAAAATCGAGCTCGAACTGGTTGGGCGTCACGATGTCGGCAGTGGGTAACGCCTTCGTTTTGATGAAATCCGGAATGCCCTCGCGCACGAAGACGCCCTTGCCGACGTCGCCTATCACCGGATCGCAGCAATAGCGCGCCGACGGATTGGCGCGGCGCACGGTCGTCACCGAGTCGAGAATGGCCTCGGCGATCTCCGCGCTGCCCATATAGCCGGAGAGGACGCCATCGCACTCCGGCAGTACGCCGCGCTGCTCGAGACCCGCCACCAGACTGCGGATCAGCTTGCCGCCGAACACTTCGCCCTGCCATTCGCCATAGCCGGTGTGGTTGGAAAACTGCACGGTGTGGATCGGCCACACCTCGACCCCCATGCGCTGCAGCGGAAACACCGCCGCCGAGTTGCCAACATGGCCGAAGACGACATGGGACTGGATGGAAATGAGGTTCATACGTCAGACAATAACAGAAACGGCGGGGAAGTTCCCCCGCCGTTTCCGTATTCCTGTCGATGGCCGTGCGAGGCTTACTTCATGCCCAGCTTCTTGTGGGCTTCGTCGACGAACTTGTTGGTGTAGGTCTTCGACACGTCGATGTTGGCCTTGGCGACGTCCGGCGAGCCTTGCGAGAACACCGCGAGCACGGCGGCGGCGCCCTTCGGGTCCATGCGGCCGGTCTCCGAATACATCGGGATCGTGTTCTTGAGCGCCGCGATGTAGCCCGCCTTGTCCTTGCCGACGTATTCCGGCGGCATCTTGTCGGCGATCTCCTCGGGCGTGTGGCTGTGGATCCACTTCAGCGTGTTGATGATCGCGTTGGTCATCGCCTGCACTTCCTTCTCGTGGCCGGCGATCCAGTCAGCGCGTGTATAGAGCGCGCCGCCCGGATATTCGCCGCCGAACACCTGAAGCGTGTCGTGCTGGGTGCGGGTGTCGCTCAGGATGCGCAGGTCCTTGTTGCGGCCCTGGAGCACGGTGACCGATGGGTCGAGCATCACCGCGGCATCGACCTGGCCCTGCTCCATCGCGGCCACGGCCGTGGCACCGAGACCGACGCCGATGACGCCGACCGAGTTGGAATCGACGCCTTCCTTCTTCAGGAGATATTTGAGGAAGAAGTCGGTCGAGGAGCCCGGCGCCGAAACGCCGACCTTCTTGTTGGCGAGGTCCTTCACCGACTTGATGGTGGCGGTCTGCTTCGGCGACACGACCAGCGCCAGGCCCGGGAAGCGGTCATAGACCACGAAGGCCTGCAGGTGCTGGCCCTTGGCCGCCAGATTGACGCAATGGTCGAAATAGCCGGAGACGACGTCGGCCGAGCCGCCGATCACGGCCTTGAGTGCGTCCGAGCCGCCCTTGAAATCGACGACATCGACGTTGACGCCGGCCTTCTCGTATTCGCCGAGCTGCTTGGCGAGCATGGTCGGCAGGTAGCAGAGGCACGAGCCGCCGCCGACCGCCAGCGTGATCTTGGACTGGGCGAGCGCCGCGCCGGCCATCAGACCGGTCGAAACGACGAGCGCAGCCGCCGCCGTGGCGACGCGCCGAAACATCCTGGACATTGATTTTCCTCCTTATGTGCTTTCGTTGGCGCGCAATCTAGGCGAGCCGCCGGCCATTGCCTAGCCTCTCAAAAAGCGGGCCGCCCCTTACGGTTTGGCATCGCCCACGGCCGGCCGCCAGATCAGCAAGCGCCTTTCCACCACGGTCACGATCATGTCGATGACGATGACGAAGGCCGCGAGCACGAACATGCCGGCGAACACGCCGGCCACGTCGAATACGCCTTCGGCCTGCTGGATCAGATAGCCGAGGCCGGCGGCGGCGCCGAGGTATTCGCCGACTACCGCGCCGACCACAGCAAAGCCGACCGAGGTGTGCAGCGACGAGAACATCCAGGACAGCGCCGACGGCCAGTACACGTGGCGCATGAGCTGGCGCTCCTTCATGCCGAGCATGCGGGCATTGGCAAGCACGGTGGGCGAGACTTCCTTGACGCCCTGATAGACGTTGAAGAAGACGATGAAAAACACCAGCGTGACGCCGAGCGCAACCTTCGACCAGATGCCGAGGCCGAGCCAAAGGGTGAAGATCGGCGCCAGCACGACGCGCGGCAGTGCATTGGCCATCTTCACGTAGGGATCGAACACCGCGGCGGTGCGCGGCTGGCGCGCGAACCAGAAACCGACGAGCACGCCGCCGATCGAGCCGATGCCGAAGGCAAGCATCGATTCAACCAGGGTCACCCAGAGGTGCTTCCAGATCACGCCGGACGCGAACCACGAGATGACTTGCTGCACCACGTCGACCGGATTGGAGAAGAAGAACGGCGGCAGCAGGATGTGGCCGAACACCGGATAGGTGGTGAACACGTACCAGACCGCGACGAACACCACCGCTACGGCGATCTGAAGGCTAAGCAAGCTTACGCGTGACATCAGCGGCCCTCCGCCTGGGCATAGCCCTTGACGACTTCTTCCTTGAGCATGTGCCAGATGTCGCGGTGAAGATCGTGGAACTCCGGGCTCAGCTTGATGTCGGCGATGTCGCGCGGGCGCGACAGGGTCACGCGCCAGTCACCGATGATGCGCGAAGCCGGGCCCGCCGACATGATGACGACCCGATCCGACAAGGCGATCGCCTCCTCGAGGTCGTGGGTGACGAACAGCACCGCCTTGCGGTCGGCGCTCCACAGTTCAAGCAGCAGGTTGCCCATGATCTGCCGGGTCTGCGCGTCGAGCGGACCGAACGGCTCGTCCATCAGCAGAATCTTCGGATCGCGGATGAGCACCTGCGCGAGGCCGACGCGCTTGCGCTGGCCGCCCGACAGCATGTGCGGATAGCGGTCGCCGAAGGCGCCAAGTCCGACCTTGCCGAGCCAGTCCCTGGCGCGGCCCCTCGCCTCGGCCTGCGGCACGCCGACGATCTCCAGCCCGATGGCGACGTTCTCCAGCGCCGTCTTCCACGGAAACAGCGCATCAGCCTGAAAGAGATAGCCGGCCTGGCGATTGAGGTCGTCGAGCCTGCTGCCGAAGATATCGACCGAGCCCGCCGCCGGCGCCAACAGCCCCGCGGCGATATTGAGCAGCGTGGATTTGCCGCAACCGGTCGGCCCGACGATGGACACGAATTCGCCGTCGGCGACGTTCAGCGTCGCATTACTGACAGCGCGAAACACGCCGCCATCGGCGAGCCGGAAGGCCACATCGACGCCATTCAGCGCCACCGCCGCATCGTTGGTTGCCGCTGTCGCGGTCATCGTCGCCGCCATGCTTCTTGTCTTCCCCGGTCGCCCCGCGAGCCCGCGCAAACTAGCCGCTCGCGCCGGCAAAGCAAACCGCGAAGCGGGCGGGCATGCCTGACCCGTAAAACGCAAAAGGGCCCGCTCCCGGCGGGCCCTTCGCTATCGCAGCAAGCAGAACGCCTAGTTCTTGCTCTTGTCCACCATGGCGCGCTCGCGGATCCACGGCATCATGTCGCGCAGCTTGGCACCGACGACTTCGGCGCCGTGCTCGGCGAGCTTGGCGCGGGTCGCCTTGAACGAGGTCTGGTTTACCTTGTTCTCCAGCATCCAGTCGCGGGTGAAGCGGCCGGACTGGATGTCGTTCAGCACGCGCTTCATTTCGGCCTTGGTTTCCGCGGTGATGATGCGCGGCCCGGTGACGTACTCGCCATATTCGGCGGTGTTCGACACCGAGTAGTTCATGTTGGCGATGCCGCCTTCGTAGATCAGGTCCACGATCAGCTTCATTTCGTGGATGCACTCGAAGTAGGCCATCTCCGGCGCGTAGCCGGCTTCGCACAGCGTTTCGTAGCCGGCCTTCATCAGTTCGACCACGCCGCCGCACAGCACGGCCTGTTCACCGAACAGATCGGTCTCGCATTCTTCCTTGAACGAGGTCTCGATGATGCCCGCGCGGCCGCCGCCGATCGCCGAGGCGTAGGACAGGCCGAGGTCATGGGCGTTGCCCGACGCGTCCTTGTGGATGGCGATGAGGCACGGCACGCCGGCGCCGCGGGCATATTCCGAACGCACGGTGTGGCCCGGGCCCTTCGGCGCGACCATCAGCACGTCGAGGTCGGCGCGCGGCTCGATCAGGCTGAAGTGCACGTTGAGGCCGTGCGCGAACAGCAGCGCCGCGCCTTCCTTCATGTTGGCGTGCAGGTGATCGCGGTAGATGTCGCCCTGCAGTTCGTCCGGAGTCAGCATCATCATGACGTCGGCCCACTTGGCGGCGGCGGCCACTTCCATGACCTTGAAGCCGGCGCCTTCGGCCTTCTTCACGCCCTGCGAGCCCTTGCGCAGCGCGACCGCGACTTCCTTGACGCCGGAGTCGCGCAGGTTCTGGGCGTGCGCGTGACCCTGGCTGCCATAGCCGATGATGGCGACCTTCTTGCCCTTGATCAGGTTGATGTCGGCATCGCGATCGTAATAAACCCGCATGGTTTTCCTCTACTCGGTGTTGTTGCCTTACCCGGAAATTCGGCCCTGCTTCTAGGACGCTCCGGACGCGCCCACAAGCCCAAAAGGCCCCGTCAGAGGACCATTGGCACGATGCTGACGACCAGCAGTAAGGCCATGACGATGTTGAAGGTTCTGGCGTGGCGCGGATTGGCCAGGAGGCCGCGCAGCGCCACCCCGAAGCCTGTCCAGGTGACGACGGTGCCCACCGTGGCCAGGACCTCGACGGCGAGCACGATCAGGACGTCCTTGAGCTGGTGCTCGGGCCGCACATAGAGCGCGATCACGGTCAGGGCCATGACCACGGCCTTCGGATTGACCCACTGAAAAGCAGCCGCCTGCAGGAACGTCATCGGGCGGCCGAGATCGACCTTGGCGCCGCTGTCGGGGCGCGAATTGGCGACCTTCCAGGCGAGCCACAGCATATAGAGCGCGCCGGCGATCTTCAGCGCCGTCTGCAAACCCGGCGCCGCGGCAAAGATGGCGCCAAGCCCGGCAGCGGCGGCAACCACGAGAACGACAAAGCCCGCGGTGATCCCGGCCATGTGCGGAACCGTCCGCATGAAGCCGAAATTCACGCCCGAAGCCGTGACCATGATGTTGTTCGGCCCGGGCGTGAACGCCGTCACGAAGACGAACAGCGTCAGCGCCGCAAAGACGTCATACGGCATTTACATCGTGTCCGGACCACGCGCGATCGCCACGATGCCGGTGCGGGACACCTCGACCAGACCGAGCGGCAGCATCAGCGCGACGAACTGCTCGATCTTTTCGCTCTTGCCGGTGATCTCGAAAATGAAGCTCTCGGTGGTGGCGTCGATGACGCGGGCGCGGAAGGCGTCCGCCAGGCGCAGCGCCTCGACGCGCTCGTCGCCCTTGCCCCTCACCTTCACCATCGCCAGCTCGCGCTCGATCGAACGGCCCGACAGGGTCATGTCGACGACGCGGTGCACCGGCACGAGGCGATCGAGCTGGTTCTTGATCTGCTCGATCACCATCGGCGTGCCGGTGGTGACGACGGTGATCAGCGACTGGTGCTTGGCGTGCTCGGTCTCCGACACCGTCAGCGACTCGATATTGTAGCCGCGGCCGGAGAACAGGCCGATGACGCGGGCCAGTACGCCCGGTTCGTTGTCGACCAGCACCGACAAGGTGTGGGTCTCCGGCTTCTGCACATTGGTCGCGGTCGGGTAATGCGACGTCGACGACGGGATGTTGGCGTTGGCGTTCACGAGTTTGATCCTTGTCAGCGCTGTCATCGTCCGCGAAGGCGGACGATCCAGCAAGTATTCAAGAGCCGGGTCCCCGCCTTCGCGGGGACGACGGCGTGATTAAACCAGCATCTTGCCTTCCTCGGTGATGGCGTCGTCGAGCGACACGCCGGAGTCACCGAGGATCATTTCGTTGTGCGCCTTGCCCGACGGGATCATCGGGAAGCAGTTTTCCTTCTGATCGACGACGCAATCGAACAGCACCGGGCGGTCGATATCGATCATCTCCTTGATGGCGTGATCGAGATCGCCCGGCTTCTCACAGCGGATGCCGACGGCGTGCATGGCCTCGGCGAGCTTGACGAAGTCCGGCAGCGCCTCGGAGTAGCTCTCCGAATAGCGGCTGCCGTGCAGCAGTTCCTGCCACTGGCGCACCATGCCCATGTAGCTGTTGTTGAGGATGAAGATCTTGATCGGCAAGCGGTACTGCACCGCCGTCGACAATTCCTGCATCGTCATCTGCACCGAGGCTTCGCCGGCGATGTCGATGACCAGCGATTTGGGATGCGCGAGCTGCACGCCGACCGAGGCCGGCAGGCCGTAGCCCATGGTGCCGAGGCCGCCGGAGGTCATCCAGCGGTTCGGCTCGTTGAAGTGATAGAACTGCGCCGCCCACATCTGGTGCTGACCGACTTCGGTCGTGATGTAGGTGTCGCGATCCTTGGTCAACTCGAACAGCCGCTGAATGGCGTATTGCGGCTTGATCACCTCGTTCGACGGCCGGTAGGCCAGCGACTTGCGGGCGCGCCACTTGTCGATCTGCTTCCACCAGTCGCCCAGCGCCTTCTTGTCGGCCTGCTTCTTCTCCGCCTTCCACATGTGCAGCATGTCTTCGAGCACATGCGCGCAGTCGCCAACGATCGGGATATCGACGTGGATGTTCTTGTTGATCGACGACGGGTCGATGTCGATGTGGATCTTCTTCGAGCCCGGCGAGAAGGCGTCGATGCGGCCGGTGATGCGGTCGTCGAAGCGCGCGCCGACGCAGACCATGACGTCGCAGTCGTGCATCGCCATGTTGGCTTCCAGCGTGCCGTGCATGCCGAGCATGCCCATCCACTGCGGATCGGCCGCCGGGAAGGCGCCGAGACCCATCAGCGTCGAGGTGATCGGGAAACCGGTCGTCTTGACCAGTTCGCGCAGCAATTGACTGGCGTGCTTGCCGGAATTGATGACGCCGCCGCCGGTATAAAAGATCGGCTTCTTCGCCCGTGCCATGAGTTCGACCGCAGCCTTGATCGCGGCGCTGTCGCCCTTGACCTTCGGGTGATAGCCGGTGTGCGGAAACTCCTTCGGCACCGAATAGGTGCCGGTGGCGAACTGCACGTCCTTCGGGATGTCGATGACCACCGGACCCGGACGCCCGCTGGCGGCGATATGGAAGGCCTCGTGCAGGATGCGCGGCAGGTCCTCGACCCGCTTCACCAGGTAATTGTGCTTGGTGCAGGGCCGGGTGATGCCGACCGTATCGCACTCCTGGAAGGCGTCGTTGCCGATGAGATGCGTCGGCACCTGGCCGGTGATGCAGACCAGCGGGATGGAGTCGCAGAGCGCGTCGGTCAGGCCGGTGACGGCGTTGGTGGCGCCCGGTCCGGACGTCACCAGGACGCAGCCGACCTTGCCGGTCGAGCGGGCATAGCCCTCGGCGGCGTGGACCGCGCCCTGTTCGTGCCGGACGAGGATGTGCCGGACTTCCTTCTGGGCAAACAGCGCATCGTAAATCGGAAGCACGGCGCCGCCGGGATAGCCGAACAGGTGCTTCACGCCCTGATCGGCGAGCGCCTGGATGACCATCTCCGCGCCGGTCATTTCACGGGTCGATGCCGTTTCCTTCGTCATCGTCGGCTTCCTTCTCTGTCGTCGCTGTCTGCTGTCGTTCGGCCAATAAAAAAGGCCCGCGAAGGGCCATGTTCGGACACTCACTGTGGGTGCCCCGCGGGCTACCCAGCCAGTGTCCGAACCTTACCTACGAGGATAATAATGTTGCGCATTGCGGATATGGCCCGAACTTTCCTTGCGCGCCTTATAGGAGCCGGGTTTTGCCCGGTCAAGCGCTAACTGCGAGGGTAATACCGGCGCTGCGGCCCGGCAAGAGCAACGCTGCCCCGCCATCGGGACAGGGCAGCGTTCACCTGTGACCCTCCCTCCGTCAGGCCGCGCGGGCCCGCAGGATCGGCTTCTCGGCCCCGGGCCGCGCCCTGACTGCCGGGGCGGCGGCAGCCGCGTGGCCGGCTTCTGCGGTCTGGAAATAGGCCACCTGCTCGCGCATCGCCTGCGCCTGCTGCTCCAGCGTCTTGGCGGTAGCGGCATTCTCTTCCACCAGGGCCGAGTTCTGCTGCGTCACACTATCCATTTGCGCGAGGGCCCGGCTGATTTCGTCGAGGCCGGTCGCCTGCTCGTTGGTGGCCGTCGCGATTTCGGAAACGATCGTGGCAACGGCACTGATCGATTCGACGATCTCGTTGAGTGCGGTGCCCGCCCGGTTGACCAGCTCGACGCCGTCCCGGACCTGTTCGTTCGAACTGCCGATGAGGCTCTTGATGTCCTTGGCGGCCTGCGACGAACGCTGCGCCAGGCTGCGAACTTCCGATGCCACCACGGCAAAGCCTCTACCGGCTTCGCCGGCGCGCGCCGCCTCGACGGCGGCGTTGAGCGCCAGGAGATTGGTCTGACGCGCGATCTCGTCGATCACGCCGATGATGTCGGAAATCTTGCGCGAGGAATCCTCGATCTTGGCCATGGCGCTGACCGCCTGAGCCACCACCTCGCCGCCGCGGTTCGCCACTTCACGCGTATTGGCCGCGGACTTGTTGGCGGTTTCGGCGTTCTCGGCGTTCTTGCGCACGGTGGCCGAGATTTGCTCCATCGAGGCCGCGGTCTCTTCAAGGCTCGCCGCCTGCTCTTCCGTGCGCTGGGACAGGTCGGTCGTGCTGCTGGAGATTTCGGCCGAGGCGCTGGTGACGTCACGCGCCGAGCCCTTGATATTGTCGACTGTCGCCCGTACTCGCCCGGCCATGTCGCTCACCGCCTTCGCGATCTGACCGACTTCATCGCGGCGCTCGGTGCCGGCGATCGCGACGCGAAAGTCGCCTTGGGCAAGCGCGGAGATCGGCGCGATCAACGCATTCAGCGGCCGGCAGACCTGGACCAGGACAAACATGCTGGCGGCGAGTGCAATCAACGCGCCGATGACCACGATCACGATGGTCATCCACCAGATCTGGTTATAGGTCGCGGCGGCGGCCCTCGCCGACTCGCCAGCGCCCTTCTCGTTGATGGAAACCAGCTTGCCGACGTCATTCATCGACGCACGGAAGGTTGCGACCATCGCCTTGAACTTTGCCGCCGCTTCGACCTGCTTGTGCTGCCGCGACAACTGGATCAATTCTTCGGCTTCCTTCTGATGCTCGGCCCAGTGCTTGAGGAAGCCGTCGAAGGCCGCCTTTTCCTCCGGTGACGAAATAAGCGGCTCATATTTTTTCCGGTACCGGTCGACGGCGTCGAGCTGGACCTGAATGTCCTTCTCGGTCTGCGGCATTTCGGCATCGGTCGAGATAACGTGCTTGGCGATCGCCAGCCGCGCGCGCGACGCCGAAAGACCGAGGTTGAGGGCCGTATCGGCCGACGGCATCCAGTCCGAATGGAAGGCCACGGTCGAGCGGTTGACCGCCGAGACCTGACTGAGCGCATAAATGCCCTGGCCGACGATGATGAAGCCCATAAGGGCAAAGGCACTCATCAACGCCGAGCGGATCGACAGGCCGAACATCTTGGTTGTTTCCTGGGAATGGTGCTTGGCAGAAACCGATATCAAGCCGCCGCTTTGTGCCGCGCCCTGACGTGAACGTGGGATTCGGACTTGCGAGCAACCGGCGAAGAAGTGCCGGTCTCGGCCAGACCTTCGCCAACCTGAAAGAACGAGACCTGGTCGTTCATCATGCGGGCCTGGCTCTCCAGGTTCTGCGCGGTCGCGGCGTTTTCCTCGACCAAAGCCGAGTTGCGCTGCGTCGCGTCGTCCATTTGCGCCAGTCCTTTTGTGATTTCCTCGATGCCGAGGGCTTGGTCCGCGCTCGCTTCCGCGATGCCGGCAAAGGTCCGGGCGCCCTCGCGGATCGACTCCACGATCTGGTTGAGAGCCGCGCCGGCCTCGTTGACGAGATCGACGCCATTCCTGACCTGGCTGCCACTGGTCATGATCAGCATGGCAATGTCCTTGGCGGCCTGCGACGAGCGCTGCGCCAGGCTGCGAACTTCCGAAGCGACGACGGCGAACCCGCGGCCGGCTTCGCCGGCGCGCGCCGCCTCGACCGCGGCGTTGAGCGCCAGGAGGTTGGTCTGGCGCGCGATCTCGTCGATGACACCGATGATGTCGGCGATCTTGCCCGCCGATTCCTCGATCTGGGACATCGCCTCGACCGCTCGGCTGGCCACCTCGCCGCCGCGGTCGGCGATTTCCTGAGTGGCCGCGGCCGATTCCTGAGCCTTGCGCGCGCTCGCCGCATTCTTGCGAACCGTGGCCGCGATCTGGGTCATCGACGAGGTGGTCTCTTCGAGCGACGACGCCTGCTCTTCCGTGCGCTGCGACAGATCCGAGGTCGCCACGGCGATCTCGCCCGAGGCGCTGGTCACTTCGAGCACCGAAACCTTGACCGCCGCGACCGTGGCGCCGACGCGGCCGATCATGGCGTTCACCGACGAGACAATGTTGCCGATCTCGTCGCTGCGGCCGGTGTCGGCCATGCTGGTTTTGAAGTCGCCGCCCGACACCCGAACCATGGCGTCACGGATCAGGATGAGCGGATTGATGATGCGCCGCGAAATCATCAGCATGAGCAGCGCGCTCAGCGAAGCGGCAACCAGCAGGAAGGTCACTTGCACGATCAGAGCGCGGCCGGCGCGCGCGCCCTGTTCGGCGGTATAGTCACGGGCATATTCCAGCGCCGCTTCGGCGACCGCGAGGAGCGTGGTGTTCTTCTTGACCGAGCTCGGAAGCCACTGCGCGGCCGGCATCTCGAGCGGTTCTTTCGCCAGGCCCTTCTTCAGCATCCGCAGACGCAGCGCGATATAATCCGGCGAGAAGAACTCGTTGTCTGCCAGCTTCTTGGCCTCAAGCAAGGCCGGCGGCAGTTTCAACCCGCTCATCAGCGAGGTGACCGCGTCCCAGGCGACTTGCGCCTTCGCCATTTCCGCGGTGTAGCGCTCCACGGTGTCGGGCGGCATGGGCACGCCGTTGACCGCGTTGCTGATCATGACGGAACCGTCGCCGCCGCCCGTATTGCGCGCGATCCAGGCGAAGTCCTTGATGAGGAAGATCTGGTCGATCAGGGCATCGTCGAGCCTGATGGATTTGCTCAGCTTGTCCGAAATGCGGTCGAGCAAGGCCGAGAGGCCGGCAAGCCGTGCGGAGAAGTCCTTGGCCAAATCGGCCGGACGCTGGGCCTTGGTCTCATTCAAGGCCGCGTCGGTCTGCGCGTGTAAAGCCGGCAACTGGCGGACAGCTTCGCGCAGCGCCCGGAAATCGTCGGCTGCTTCAGGAATGTCGAGACCATCGAGCAGCGAGACCGCCTGGGTGAGCGCCGAGATTTCGCGGGCCCGGACGTCTCGGATCAGCGGCGACGTCCCGACCGCCTTTTCCGCCAAGAGATCGCGGAAGGTTGCCGACCGGTCGAGCCGCACCGAATGCTGCGCTACGAAAATCGGCGACGATGCGGCGGCCACCTTGTAGTCGATCTGAGTGTCCTGATAGCGCTGCCAACTGACCACCGAATCGATGGCTAGAGTGACGATTGCCATCGCGGCCATCAGGCCCAAAGAAGCCTTGAGGAGCAGGCTCACCGAGATCTTGTTCAGCATGTCATTCCCATTCCAAGTTCAATTCCAAGCGGGCCGCACGATCGGCAAAGCCGCGCAGGCCCGGCGGGTCCTCCTTGCCCGCTGTGACGTCATGTTGTCGCTCTGAGAAGGCAGTCCCTCAGGCGGCTTTCCTGGTTTTGACGAGAGTCTGCTTCGGCTCCGCAGCAACGGCGGCAGCGACGGGAGCCGCTGCCTCGTCGACCTGGAAGAACGACACCTGGTCGTTCATCATGCGGGCCTGGCTCTCCAGCGTCTGCGCTGTGGCGGCGTTCTCTTCGACCAGCGCCGAGTTGCGCTGCGTCAGCTCGTCCATCTGATCGAGGGTGCGCTTGATCTCGTCGATGCCGGTCGCCTGCTCGGTGCTGGCATTGGCGATCTCGGCGACCGCATCGGCGACCGAGCGGATCGACTCGACGATCTCGTTGAGCGCGGTGCCCGCCTGATTGACGAGTTCGACGCCTTCCTTGACCTGTCCGGTGGAGTTGGTGATCAGCTCGGCGATGTCCTTGGCGGCCTGCGAGGAACGCTGCGCGAGGCTGCGCACTTCGGAGGCGACAACCGCAAAGCCGCGGCCCGCTTCACCGGCGCGCGCGGCCTCGACCGCGGCGTTGAGCGCCAGAAGGTTGGTCTGCCGCGCGATCTCGTCGATGACGCTGATGATGTCCGATATCTTGCGCGAGGAGTCTTCAATGCGCGCCATCGCCTTGACGGCGCGGCCCGCGACCTCGCCGCCGCGGTCGGCCACTTCGCGGGTGGCGCGGGCGGACTTGGTGGCCTCCTGCGCGTTCTCCGCGTTGCGGCGCACGGTGTTGGCGATCTCCTCCATCGACGCCGAGGTTTCCTCGAGGCTTGCGGCCTGTTCTTCGGTGCGCTGCGACAGGTCGGCGGTGCTGAGCGAGATCTCGGCCGAGGCGTTGGTCACCTCGCGCGACGAGTTCTTGATCTCGGCGATGGTGCTGCGCACCTGACCGATCATCACGCCGACCGCATTGACGATTTGCGCGACTTCGTCCCTGGCGCTCATGGCCGGCAACGCGACGTTGAAATCGCCTTGCGAAACCCGGAGCATGCCGCCCTGGATCGCCTGCAGCGGCCGCGTCACGCGGCGCGACAGCAGCATCACGACGCCCGCCGTCAAGGCGCATACCAGGACGAGGACGATGAACTGCATCGCCAGCGTCCAGATGGCATCCTGCCGGAGTTCATCGGCCCGCTCGGTGACCGCCGCGAGCGCGGCGTTCGCCGTGCCGAGGATCAGATTGAGCTTGCCGACCGAGAAGCGGACCCAGTCCTTGGCCGGCACTTTCAAGGGCTGTCCGGCCAGCGCCGCGTCCAGCTGTTCCCTGCGCAGCTTGGCATATTCCGGAGCAAAGAACTCCTTCGTCGCGCTTTGCAGCGCTTTGGTGAAGTTCTCCGGCAGCGTCATTCCGACGATGATGCCTTCGATCCCCGACCATGACGAGTAGGCCGCCGCCAGGTTGGCTTCGTACTTCAGGACGACATCGGACGACTGCTTCAGCCCGCCCACCGCGTTGGATACGAGCGTGTTGCTATCGCCAGCCTGATTGCGGGCCGCCCAGGCGAGCTGCTTGATATTGAAGAGCTGGTCGACGAACGGATCGCGCAGTCTCACAAGCTTGGTGAGGTTAGCCGAGATCCCGTCGAGCAGATCGAGTAGCTCGCCGCCGGTCTTGTAGTAGGTGTCGGCAAGAGCCGGCGGCCGCTCCGCCTTCGGCTTATCGAAATTGGCGACGGCTTCGGCCTGCAGCGCTTCCCATTTCTGAATCATCGCCGCCAGCGCGGCCGCCTGTTGCGCGACGCCGGGAGCGTCGATATCGCGAAGCGCGGCGAGCCCCGCCTTCAAAGCCGGCATTTCGGCCTTCTGCGACTCCGTCACCAGCGAGCGGTCGTCCGGCGCCTTCTCAAGCCCCAGATAGCGAAACACCTGGGCCCGCTCGACGCGCAGTTCCGGCAAAGCCTTGAACAGGTGCGTCGAAACCACGGCAACCTTCGACAGGAGGCTGGCCGATTGATAATTGCGCCAGGACTGCCAGGCGCCCGCCGCCACGGCGATGATGATGACGCCTGCCATGAGACCGACAACCGATTTCAACAGGGCGTTGACGGACAAACGATTCAACATGGTTCGTATCCATAAAAATTCGACGCGTGATGACGGTCGTCAATGTGATTAAGAAAATTGAACGCATCGATAATAGTAGTTCGGTACCTTCGAACTTTTTCGATGCGGGGGAATATTCATCTACTTTAAGATATGCGGCGCAAACGCGCCGGGCGATACTTGAAGGCACGCGCAATCGCTGCGGCTCTGCCGCGGCAGAACGAACCCGTTAAAGCAGTCCATTGATGTGAATTGACGAAAGAACAAAGCGCAGCGGCCGATCGACCGCTGCGCTTCGTGGCTTCACGCCGCCTTATGAATGGCCGCGCGCGCGGGCCGCGGCTTGGCGGGCGCCGCGGAGCGCTCCTCGGTCTCCTTCGACGAGGCCGGTTCGCCCTCGACGTCAATGCGGAAGTAACCGACCTGTCCGTCCATGGCCCTCGCCGATTCCTCGAGCACCTTGGCGGTCGCGGCGTTCTCCTCGACCAGCGCGGAGTTCTGCTGGGTCGCGGTGTCCATCATCGTCATCGCCTTGTTGATCTCGTCGACGCCGCTCGACTGCTCGGCACTGGCATTGGCGATGTCATTGATGAGCGAGGTCACTTTCTGGATCGACGCCGTGATCTGGCCCAGCGCTTCGCCGGCCTGATTGACCAGCTGCACGCCTTCCTGGACCTGACCGCCGGACCGGGTGATCAGCGCGGTGATGTCCTTGGCGGCCTGCGAGGAGCGCTGCGCCAGGCTGCGCACTTCGGCAGCCACGACGGCAAAGCCGCGGCCAGCCTCGCCGGCGCGCGCCGCTTCGACGGCGGCGTTCAGGGCCAGCAGGTTGGTCTGGCGCGCGATCTCGTCGATGACGACAATGATTTCCGAGATGCTCTTGGAGGATTCCTCGATGCGGGCCATCGCCTCGACGGCCTTGCCGACAACCTCACCGCTCTTGTCGGCGATGTCGCGGGACTCCGCGGCCGAACGGCTCGCCTGACGCGCGTTCTCGGCGTTCTGTTTGACGATCGACGAGATTTCCTCCATCGCCGCCGAGGTTTCCTCGAGGCTCGCGGCCTGCTCCTCGGTGCGCTGCGACAGATCGGTCGTGCTGGTCGAGATCTCGACCGACGCGTTGGTGACCTCGCGCGCCGCGACCTTGATATGCAGCAAGGCCTCGCGCACCTTGCCGGCCATACCCTCGACGGCAACGGCGATCTGGCCGATTTCGTCGATGCGATCGACATGCGGGACGGCGACGGCGAAGTTGCCCTCGGCGATTTCGCCGAGCGGCCTCGTCAGGGCCCGCAGCGGCCGTCCCACGGTCATCACCGAGAAGGCGATGGCGCCGAAGAAGATGGCGATGCAAGCGGCCAGCAGTGCGACGCTGATGATCAGCGTCTTCAAACCAGAAGAGATGAGGTCCTTGGTATAGGCCTCGCTCGCCGCGCCCGCACCGTTCATGACGTCGAGCAGCGTCGCCAGCAGGGGCGTCGTCGCATCGACCCACTGGTCGGTTGTCATCGGGTACTTGCCGCCGGCCGCCGAAATCTTCTGCATTTCGTCGGACAGCGACCTGAACTTGCCGAAATAGCTCTCGGTGGCCGCCTTGACGCCGGCGGCGACGGTGGCGTGTTCGCCGTCGATCAGCGAGGCCTGCAACAGGCGCCACAGCAAATCGACCTGGGAGCGGATGATGTGAATCTTCTGCAGATTTCCGGCGGGAATGGCGCTGCCCGATGACAGCGACTGCGCCAGCGTCGAACGCTCGCTGCCGCCGATGTCGCGCATGTTCCACGCGTAGATGCGGATATCGGCAAGGCGCGCCAGCTCCGGATCCATGGCGCTGGTGCTGCTCAGCACGCGATTCCACAATTTCTGCGCCGTGCCAACGAAGTGCGACAGCGCCGGGACGGTGTTCTTGATCGTGTCGGGATCGCGATCGGCCTTGGCGCGCGTGATCGCCTCGTCGGATTTCTTGCGATATGCCTCGGCTTGCTGGCGCGCTTCATTGAACTCCGCGACCAGTTCCGACTTCCGCGGGAAGTCTTCCTTGAGCAATGCGTCGAACGCGGCATCGATCTTTCTCTTGGCGCCGGCGCGCTGATTCTGAATGTCCTTGATCAGCTCGCTGCTGGCCGGCGACGCCGACTGCAGCGCGCTGGTGACGTAGGCACGCTCGATGAGGATGTCGTAGACGCCCATGATCAATGCGTTGGCCGCCGTGTTCTGGCGGTCCGCCATCTGTGCTTTGTTATAAAGCTCGACCGAACGATAGGTCTCAGCCGACAGCGCCCAAACGGCGATCGGGACGACCAGAGCAAAAGTAACCGCAATGCGCGTAGAAATGGTCCTGAAGGCAAAAGCCGTCATGGTCACTGACTCCAGAAATCGCGTTCATTCTTTATTGATTGCGCGAGTTTCTATCGTCGGCATTAAGGAGAGATAAATTACAGGTGCAATTCTGCATATGACGGACTGTTCAACCGAATTGATAAAAAATATTGCGGGTCGCTACCGAGGTAAGGAGGCGAGGATTTCATCGAAGGCCGCGCCCACCGGAACTGACGGCCAGCCCTTCAGTTGCCCGCGAAACCAGGTGTGCTGGCGCTTGGCGTAACGTCGCGTGTCCATAATCGACCCGGCCGCCGCCTCATCCAACGAGATCTCGCCCCTCAGATGGCGAATCAGCCACGGCACGCCATGCGCCTTCATGGCCGGCAGCAGCGGGTCGAGATTGCGCGCCGCTAGCGCCCGCACCTCGTCGAGCGCGCCGGCCGCCAGCATGGCGCCGAACCGCGCCTCGATGCGCGACACCAGCTCGGCCCTCTCCAGCGTGACGAAGACCCGGACGCTGCGTTCGGGCGGCAGCACCGGCTCGGTGCCTTCGCCGTGCCAGTCGCTGATCGACCGCCCGGTCGCGAGCACCACTTCGAGCGCCCGCGCAATGCGCGAACGGTCGAGCGGCATCAGCCGCGCCGCGGTGAACGGGTCGCGCGCTGTGAGATCGGCATAGAGCGCGGAGACGCCGTCGCGCGCCAGGCGCTCGCGCACGCTTTCGCGGATTTCCGCCGGAATGGCCGGCACCGCGGCGAGGCCTTCGGTCAGGACCTTGAAGTAGAGCCCGGTTCCGCCGACCACGATCGGCACCCGCCCGGCGGCGGTGATGTCGGCGATCGCCGTGCTCAGTTCGCGCAGCCACTGGCCGGTCGAATAGGTCTCGGCGGCATCGACGTGACCGTAGAGGACGTGCGGCGCTCGCGCCTCCTCGTCCTCTGTCGGCCGGGCGGTAATCACGCGCAGCCCGGCATAGACCTGCATGGAATCGGCATTGACGACGGTGCCGCCGAGCCGCTCGGCCAGCGCCAGTGCCAAAGCCGACTTGCCGCTGGCGGTCGGACCGGCGATAAGCACCGCCTGTTTCAACTCTGGCATCGAAATGACCTCATCCGCGCCCCTCACCGCCACCATCATCGCCGGACGCGAACCGCTCGACGATGCCGCACTGGAGCGCGCCCGCGCGATCCTGCCCGCCGCCGAGGCGCCGCTGTGGCTCGACCCCGCTCGCGCTGCCGACATTCCCTTTAGCGCAGGCGCCGACGCCGACCAACGGGCGCTTGCCGATGCCTTGCGCGATGCGCAGCCTGGCGCCGACGTCGTGGTCCAGCCCTCCGTGGGCCGGCGCAAAAAACTGTTCCTCGCCGACATGGACTCCACCATGATCGGGCAGGAGTGCATTGATGAACTCGCCGACTTTGCCGGCCTCAAGGCGCACGTCGCCGCCATCACCGAGCGCGCCATGCGCGGCGAGATCGCGTTCGAGCCGGCCCTGCGCGAGCGCGTTGCGCTGCTCGAGGGCCTGAAGGTTTCGGTGATCGACGAAGTTCTGCGCGACCGCATCACCTTGACGCCCGGCGCGCGGGCGCTGGTCGGCACGATGCGCGCCCACGGCGCGCACACCGCGCTGGTGTCCGGCGGCTTCACGTTGTTCACCGATCGCGTCGCCGCGATGATCGGCTTCAATGAGAACCGCGCCAACAGCCTGACGGTGATCGACGGCCACAAGCTCGCCGGTACGGTGGCCGAGCCGATCTTCGGCCGCGATGCCAAGCGCGCCGCGCTCATCGAGCTGCGCCAGGAGTTCGGGCTCGCGAGGGAAGAAACCATGGCGGTCGGCGACGGCGCCAACGATCTCGACATGATCGCCGAGGCCGGCCTCGGCGTCGCCTATCACGCCAAGCCGAAGGTCGCCGCCGCGGCGCCCGCGCGCATCGAGCACGGCGATCTGACCGCTCTGCTCTATATTCAGGGCTATCGCCGCGACGAATTCGTCGCCTAAAAACTTGTCCCGGGCGCCATGCAACACAACGTGGTGCATGGCAGACCCGGGACCTTAACAAACTCGGATATCCGAAACGGTCCCGGCGCTGCGGCGCAGCGTTACCCGCTGCACCGCGTCCGGGACAAAGCACTTATTGCAATCCGATGGCGACGAAGCTCGGATCGCCTTCCGGCGACACCACCAGCAGGACGACGGCCTTCTTACCGTCCTTCTTCAACTGGTCAATGCGCTTCTGCAGATCGGCGGCGTTGGTCACCGCCTGCTGCTGCACCTCGGCGATCACCATGCCTGGCTGCAGGCGTTTCTCGGCGGCCGGCGAATTCGGCTCGACGCCGGTGATGAGCACGCCCTTCACCTTGTCCTGGATCTTGTACTTCTTGCGCGCCGCATCGTTGAGATTGGCGAGATCGAGGCCCAGCGCCTTCTTGACCGAGGTCTTGTCTTCTTCGGGCTGATCCTTCTTCGGCGTCAACGAGGCCTGCTTCTCGCCGTCGTCGAGACGGCCGAGCTTGACCGTCTTGGTCTCTTCCTTGCCCTTGCGGATGATGACGACGCTGACATCCTTGCCGACCGTGGTTTCGGCCACGATCTTCGGCAGGTCGCGCATCTCCTTGATGTCCTTGCCGTCGAACTTGACGACGACGTCGCCGGGCTCGATGCCGGCCGGCTTGGCCGGGCCCTTGTCGTCGATACCGGCGATCAGCGCGCCGCGCGCCGGCTTGATGTTGAGGCTGTCGGCGATCTCGTCGGTCACCTGCTGGATGCGCACGCCGAGCCAGCCGCGCCGCACTTCCTTGAACTCGCGGAGCTGATCGATGACGCCGACCACCGTCTTCGACGGCACGGCAAACCCGATGCCGATCGAACCGCCCGACGGCGAGATGATCGCGGTGTTGACGCCGATGACTTCGCCGTCGAGGTTGAAAAGCGGGCCGCCCGAGTTGCCGCGGTTGATCGCGGCGTCGGTCTGGATGTAGTTGTCGTAGGGACCCGACTGGATGTCGCGGTTGCGCGCCGACACGATGCCGGCGGTCACGGTGCCGCCAAGCGAGAACGGGTTGCCGATCGCGATCACCCATTCGCCAAGCCGAAGCTTGTCGGAGTCGCCGAATTTCACCGCCTTGAGCGGCTTGGGCGAATCCACCTTGAGCAATGCCAGGTCGGTCTTCTTGTCGGTGCCGACCAGTTGCGCCTTGAGCGTGGTGCCGTCATTGAGGATGACGTTGACCTCGTCGGCGTCGGCGATGACGTGGTTGTTTGTCACCACGTAGCCGGACGGGTCGATGATGAAGCCGGAGCCGAGCGAGTTCACGCGGCGCGACTGCTGGCCGCCATTCTGACCGCCAGGGCCGCCCGGGGTGCCGCCCTGCCCGCGCCGGTTCTTGAAGAACTCTTCGAAGAACTCCTCGAAGGGCGATCCGGGCGGCAGTTGCGGCATCTTGTCGTTGCTGAGATCGACCGTCTGCTTGGTCGAGATGTTGACGACGGCGTCGATCACTTGCTCGGCGACATCGGCGATGCCTTCCGGTCCGCGGGCCATCGCAGGCCGCGCGAACCACGGCGTGACCAGGCTAGCCGCGAGCACGAGTGCGAAAGTCGTCTTGAAACGAAGTGAAGGGGCGCCCATTGGCGTCGATTCTCCAGGGAGGGGGTTGGCTACAAAGTGACCCCGAATTAGCGGCGATTCAAGGGCGGCGGCGGCCGATCCGCCGCCGGCGAAAAAGCCCAGCCTGGGGCGCGCGCCGGCGCCACCCTAAGCGCGTACCAGCCAGACGACGATCAGGCCGACGATCGCGGAACAAATTCCAATCAGGCGAAGCGTGCCTTCCGGCGTGTCCAGCACGCTCTGCATGGCTTTCTTGCCGTGACCCGGAAACGCCGCGAAGATCAGGCCTTCGATCACGAAGACCAGACCCAGCGCCGCGAGAAAGTCCGACATGCCCCCGCGCACGGCGTTACGGCTTCGGCGTGTTCGACGCCGTCGGCGGCGCCGCCGGCGTCGCGCCGGTCGGCTGGTTGAAGAACCGGAAGAAGTTGTTGTCCGGCTTCAGCACCAGGCGGGTATCGCCGGCCTTCATGCTCGCCTCATAGGCCTGCATCGAGCGGTAAAAGGCGAAGAAGTCCGGATCCTTGTTGAAGGCCTCGGCGAAGATCTGGTTTCGCGTCGCGTCGCCCTCACCGCGGATCTGCTCCGCCCGCGAATTGGCTTCCGCCACCAGAACCGTCGCTTCGCGATCGGCGCGCGAGCGGATTTCCTGCGCACGCTGGGCACCCTGCGCGCGGAACTCGGCCGCCTCACGCTGACGTTCGGTCTGCATGCGCTGGTAGACCGCCTGACTGTTCTGTTCCGGCAGGTCGGCGCGGCGGATACGCACGTCCACCACCTGGATGCCGTAGCTGGTGGCTTCCTTGTCGACGAGCTGCAGGATGCGCTCCATCAGGTCGGCGCGCTGGTCGCGCACGACATGGGTGAAGGTCGCCTCGCCCAGCACCCGGCGCAGCGCCGAGTTGAGAAGGATGGCGAGCTGCGAGTTGGCGCCCTGCACCGAGCCGAGGGTCTGATAGAACTGCAACGGGTTCTTGATGCGGTAACGCGCGAAGGCGTCGACCACCAGACGCTTCTGGTCGGAAGCGATGACTTCCTGCGCCGGCGCCTCGAGATCGAGGATGCGCCGGTCGACGAAGATCACGCTGTCGACGAAGGGCAGCTTGGCGTGCAGGCCCGGTTCGCTGACGACGCGCTTCGGCTCACCGAGGCGGACGACGAGCGCCTGCTGCGTCTGATAGACGGTGAACAGCGACGAGTAGCCGACAATGAGCGCCGCCGCGACGAGGACGGCGAGGACGCCGCCGATGAAATTCAATCTCATGGCTTGGCTCCCGGGCTGCGCGCTTGCGCCGGCCGCGACAATTCGTTGAGCGGCAGATAGGGCACGACGCCGCCCGAGCCGCCGGTGCCGGAATCGAGGATCACCTTGTCGGCGCCGCCGAGCACGCGCTCCATCGTTTCCAGATACATGCGCTCGCGGGTCACGTCGGGCGCCTTCTTGTACTGCTCGTAGATCTTGTCGAAGCGCGCGGACTGGCCGGTCGCCTCGGCAACGGTCTGCGACTTGTAGCCTTCGGCGGCCTGCGTGATCTGCGCCACCTTGCCGCGCGCTTCCGGCACGACACGGTTGGCGTAGGTCTGCGCTTCGTTGACCGCGCGCTCGAGGTCGGCGCGCGCCGCCTGGACGTCGCGGAACGCGTCGATGACCTGCTGCGGCGGATCGACCTTCTGCAACTGCACCTGCTGGATCACGATGCCGGCGCCGTAATTGTCGAGCGTCTTCTGCATCAGCTCGTGCACGGCATTCTCGATCGTCTGCCGCGCGCCGGTGAGGATCGGTTGAATGTCGGAGCGGCCGACGACCTCACGCATCGCGCTTTCGGCAACGGCCTTCACCGTGCCTTCGGGATTCTGGATGTTGAACAGGTAGTCGCCGACGCCGGTCGGCTTCACCTTCCACAGCACCGAGAAGTCGACGTCGACGATGTTCTCGTCGCCCGTCAGCATCAGGCTTTCTTCCGGCACATCGCGCACGGCCGAGCCGCGGCGCACGTCCTCGCTGACGCGCATGCCGATGTCGATCTTGTTGACGCGCAGCGCCTTCGGCGTCAGCGCAGTCTCGATCGGATAGGGCAGATGATAATTCAGACCCGGCTGGACCTCGCGCACTTCCTTGCCGAAGCGCAGCACGACGCCGAGCTCATCCGGCTCGACGCGGAAGAATCCCGAAAAGCCCCAGAGCGCGACGGCGGCGAGCGCCGCAAGCGCGATGCCCTTGCCACCCATGTTGCCGGGCAGAACGCCGCGCAGCCGGTCTTGGCCGCGGCGGAGCATCTCTTCGAGATCAGGCGGTCTGCCGCCGGGCGTTTGCGGATTCGAGCCCCACGGGCTCTTGCCGCCACCACCGCCAGCACCCCAGGGGCCGCCACCGCCGCTCCCACCGCCTTGATTGCTCCATGGCATACAAATCTCTCCCGACGCCGCGACGAATGGCGGGTCTGCCTTTAGTTGGGAGGGGTTATAGGGGACGCAAGGGCTCGTTACAACGCGCTGACATGCCGCATTTCAGGCCGAATCTCGGGCTGATGCGCGGCCCGTCAACCGCCCATTCACCACGCGCTCGCTCGGCTGTGGTAAATACCTGCCACAAGCAGAACAGCGTGCGGGAGGATGACCTTGATGAAGGCGTTTGATTTGAGCGGCCGGGTCGCCCTGGTCACCGGCGGCAATGGCGGCATCGGGCTCGGCATGGCCAAGGGGATGGCGCAGGCCGGCGCGACGGTGATGATCGCCGGACGCAACAAGGCCAAGGCCGAAGCCGCACTTGCCGCGCTCAAGGCCGCCGGCGGCAAGGCCGACTTCATCGAGATCGATGTGCTCAAAGAAGAGTCTTGTCGTGCCGCGGTCGACGCGACCGCCGAAAAGTTCGGCAAGCTCGACATCCTCGTCAACAATGCCGGCACTTCCGTGCGCAAGCCGCCAGAGCAACTGACGGCCGCGGACTGGCACCTGGTCATGGACACCAATGTCACCAGCGCCTTCCTGTGCTCGCAGGCGGTCTATCCGCACATGAGACAAGCCGGCGGCGGCAAGATCATCAATATCGGCTCGATGATGTCGATCTTCGCCTCGTCCTATGCGGCGCCCTACGGCGCCAGCAAGGGCGCAATCGTGCAGATGGCGCGCTCGTTCGCCGTCGCCTGGGCCAAGGACAACATCCAGGTCAACTGCATCCTGCCCGGCTGGATCGACACCGAACTGACCAAACAGGCCCGCGAGCAGGTGCCCGGGCTTCACGAGCGCGTGCTGGCGCGCACGCCGGTCGCGCGCTGGGGATTGCCCGACGATTTCTCCGGCATCGCCGTGTTTCTCGCCTCGCCGGCATCGGATTTCCTGACCGGCACCGCCATTCCGGTGGACGGCGGCTATTCGGTCGTGGCTTAGCGCAGAGCCCTCTCACCGCCGCTCATACGTGACGGTATCGAAGCCGGCGTCGTCATCGGGGCCGGCGTCGTAGTGCTGGCGCGCGGTTTCGCGCCAGACCTTGGGATCGATCGCGGGAAATACGACGTCGCCCTTCGGGCTCGCATGCACATGCGTGATCTCGAGCCGGTCGGCCATGGCCATCGTGCTCTCGAATACGTCGCCGCCGCCGATGATCATCACTTCATAGATGCCGCGGCGGCGGGCGTCGTCGCGGGCCACGGCCAGCGCGGCATCGAGGCTGGTGGCGAGCGTCGCGCCCGCGACCGCAAACTGGCGGTCGCGCGTCATCACGATGTTGGTGCGGTTCGGCAGCGGCTTGCCGATGGATTCGAAAGTCTTGCGGCCCATCACCACCGGCCGGCCGCTGGTGACGCGCTTGAAATGCTGCAGGTCCGATTTCAGCCGCCAGGGCAACTGGCCGTCGGTGCCGATGACGCCGTTCGCGCCGATGGCGGCAACGAGAATGATTTCGACTTTCCTGTCGCTCATCGTGGCCCATCACCGCCAAACGCGCTGAGCGCCTCGCCGCTCATGCGGCAGATTTTCCAGTCCGGCAGCACCTCGGCGCCGATCGACTGGTAGAACGCGATCGACGGCGCGTTCCAGTCGAGCACCGACCATTCGAAGCGGGCATAGCCCTGCTCGACGCAACGCGCGGCCAGCCGCGCCATCAGCGCCTTGCCGAGGCCCTTGCCGCGATAGCGCGGCCGCACGAACAGATCCTCGAGATAGATGCCGTGGCGACCGCGGAAGGTGGAGAAATTGAGAAACCAGACGGCAAGCCCCGCCGCCTCGCCATTGTATTCGGCGATGTCGCAGAACAGCCGTGGCGTGGCGCCGAACAGTGCCTCCGCGATCATGTCGGGCGTGGCGTCCACCGCATGCGACAGCTTCTCGTACTCGGCGAGCTCGCGAATGAGATCGAAGATCAGCGCGGCATCTGCGGGCCGCGCTTCGCGGACGGCGACGGTCACGATGCCGCCTCCACACGCGTCAGGCCCGGCCTTGTGCCGGGCATCCACGTCTTGAGCCGACAAGCAAGGCATGGATGGCCGGGACATAGGCGTTTTGGAAAAACGCCGTTCTTCGAACGGCTATGCCGGCCATGACGGAGAATGGCAACATCCGTCACTACGCCCCTCACACCGCCACCTCGGCCTTGATATGCGGATGCGGGTCGTAATTCTCGAGCGAGAAGTCCTCGTAGCGGAAGCCGAAGATGTCCTTCACGTCCGGATTGATCCGCATCGTCGGCAGCGCGCGCGGCGCCCGCGACAATTGCAACTCGGCCTGCTCGACGTGATTGAGATAAAGATGCGTGTCGCCGCCGGTCCAGACGAAGTCGCCCGGCTTGTAGCCTGTCACCTGCGCCACCATCATCGTCAGCAGCGCATAGGACGCGATGTTGAACGGCACGCCAAGAAACACGTCGGCCGAGCGCTGATAGAGCTGGCACGACAGCCGGCCGTTGGCGACATAGAACTGGAACAGGCAGTGGCACGGCGGCAGCGCCATCTTGTCGACGTCGGCCGGATTCCACGCCGTGACGATGAGCCGCCGCGAGTCCGGATTGCGTTTGATCATGTCGACGACGTGGCTGATCTGATCGATGGTCTGGCCATCCTTGGCCGGCCAGGAGCGCCACTGATGGCCATAAACCGGGCCGAGATCGCCGCGTTCGTCCGCCCACTCATCCCAGATGCGGACGCCGTGGTCCTTCAAGTATTTGATGTTGGTGTCGCCGGCGAGAAACCACAGCAATTCGTGGACGATCGACTTCAGGTGCAGCTTCTTGGTGGTCAGCATCGGGAAGCCCTGACCGAGATCGAAGCGCATCTGATAGCCGAACACCGACCGCGTGCCGGTGCCGGTGCGGTCGCGCTTTTCCACGCCGTCGCGGAGAATATGGTCCAACAGGTCGAGATACTGGCGCATCGGCGGGCTCTGGGTTCGGCGACTCGTCAGAACATGGGGAAGATTACCCGGCCCGGCAACGATCCGGGACGCGTTATCAACGGCCGAAAAAAGCGCGGGAAAACAACGAGTTCCATCCGCGGCGGCGTTAACCGTAAAAGTTAATCGGCATTTCCTAACCTTAACAATGCGTTAATTTCCTACCGCGGGGGCACCTGGGTGCGCCCCAACGCTTTTTGTCATTTCTCAACCGCGAGCCCCGCTTGACCGCAGCCACCCTCGACCACGGCCCCTCGCGCGACAACGGCCTCGATCTGAAAGCCGGCGGCCGCTGGACGGCCGTGCACGCCCGCACGCTGGAGCCGCTGATCGACGCCGCCAGCCACGCTGGCAAGCAGGGCCAGGGCGAAGTGCGCCGCGTCGTCTTCGACGCCAGCCAGGTCGAGCAGCTCGACACCTACGGCGCCTGGCTGATCGAGCGCACCTTGCGGATCTGGAAGAGCCGCGGCGCCGAAACCGAGCTCGTCGGCCTGCAGGCGAGCTATCGCAACCTGTTCGAGAAGGTGCGCTCCGGCCAGCAGAAGCTGACGCCGCTCAAGCACAAGCAGACCGGCCTCGTCGCCACGTTCGAAAGCGTCGGCCGCACCATGGTGGCGGTCACCACCGACCTGGCGACGATCTTCCAGATCGCCGGCCAGCTCGTCGTCGCGTTCCTGAGCGTGTGCGCGCATCCGCGGCGCTTCCGCATCACCTCGATGGTCAATCACCTCGAGCGCGTCTGCTGGCACGCGGTGCCGATCATCCTGCTGATCACCTTCCTCATCGGCGCCATCATCGCGCAGCAGGGCATCTTCCACTTCCGCACTTTCGGCGCCGACATCTATGTCGTCGATATGGTCGGCGTGCTGGTGCTGCGCGAACTCGGCGTGCTCATCGTCTGCATCATGATCGCCGGCCGTTCCGGCTCGGCTTACACCGCCGAGCTCGGCTCGATGAAGATGCGCGAGGAAGTCGATGCGTTGCGCACCATGGGCTTCGACCCGGTGGAGGTACTGGTACTGCCGCGCATCCTCGCGCTGATGATCGCGGTGCCGATCCTCACCTTCCTCGGCTCGATGGCCGCGCTGTATGGCGGCGGCCTGGTGGCGTGGCTGTACGGCGGCATCGATCCCAAGATCTTCATGTCGCGCCTGCATGAATCGATCAACGGCCAGACCTTTGCCGTCGGCATGATCAAGGCGCCCTTCATGGCGCTGATCATCGGGCTGGTCGCCTGTATGGAGGGCATGCAGGTCAAGGGCTCGGCGGAATCGCTCGGCGCCAAGACCACGGACTCCGTGGTTAAATCGATCTTCCTCGTCATCGTCATCGACGGCCTGTTCGCCGTGTTCTTCGCCTCGGTCGGGATCTGACCATGCCGATACGGTCCGAGGATGCCGTCATCAAGGTGCGCGATCTGGTCGTCGATTTCGCCGGCCGCAAGGTGCTGAACGGCGTCAATCTCGACCTCAAGCGCGGCGAAATCCTCGGCTTCGTCGGCGCCTCGGGCGCCGGCAAATCGGTGCTGACCCGCACCATCATCGGCCTGTTGCCGATGCAGCAAGGCTCGATCGAAGTGCTCGGCGTCGAGCTCAGCAAGGCGAGCCAGTCGGAACGCCAGGCGGTGGACCGGCGCTGGGGCGTGCTGTTCCAGCAGGGCGCCCTGTTCTCTTCGCTGACCTCGGGCAAGAATGTCGAGTTTCCGATCCGCGAATACTTGCGGCTGTCGCCGAAGCTGACGACCGAGATCGCGATTTCGAAACTTGAAATGGTCGGCCTCAAGCCGGACGTCTACCGCAATTACCCGTCGGAACTGTCGGGCGGCATGATCAAGCGCGTGGCGCTGGCGCGCGCGCTGGCGCTCGATCCGGAAATCCTGTTTCTCGACGAGCCGACCTCCGGCCTCGATCCGATCAGCGCCGCCGAATTCGATCACCTGCTGCTGACGCTGCAGGAGACGCTCGGCATTTCCGTGTTCATGGTAACGCACGATCTCGACAGCCTGCATCGCACCTGCGACCGCATCGCGGTGCTGAGCGAAGGCAAGATCGTCGAGGCCGGGAACATGGATGTCATGCTGGCCTCGCAGCACCCGTGGCTGAAGGAATACTTCCACGGCGAGCGGGCCCACACCGATTTCCAGGTAGCGATAAAGGGACGGCGCGTCACTGAAAAGCGCGCGTGAGGAGTTGAGCGATGGAAGACAGGGCGAAATTCGCATTGATCGGTTTGTTCACGTTCGCCGTGATCGCCGCCGCGTTCGGCTTCGTCTACTGGATCCACACGGCCGGCGGCAGCAAGGAGACGAAGTCCTACCTCGTCGTGTTCGAGGGGTCGGTCTCGGGCCTGCGCGTCGGCGGTCCGGTGCTGTTCAACGGCATCCGCGTCGGTGAGGTCACCGAGATGCGGCTGACGGACAAGCCGTCGGAAGTCGCCTCCGTCATCGCCGTCACGCCGTCGACGCCGATCCGCTCCGACACCGTCGTGACGCTGGAATATGCGGGCCTCACCGGCATCGCCTCGGTGTCGCTGAAGGGCGGCACCGCCTCCTCCGCGCCGCTGGCGGCCGCCAAGAAAGGCGATCTGCCGACCTTGCGCGCCGCCTCGACCGCCGGCGACATGGGCACCGCGGTGCGCGAGACTTTGGCCAAGGCCGACGCCATCATCGTCGAGAACCAGGAATCGCTGCGCAACACCATCAAGAACCTGGAAACTTTCACCGACGCGCTGGCGCGCAACAGCAAGAAAATCGACGAACTGGTCGGCAACGGCGCCCAGGCCATGAGTTCGATCAACGATCTCGCGGTCAGCCTCAAGAACGACACCAGCAAGGTCGCCGGCAACCTCGACAAGCTCACGACCAATCTCGACAAGCAGACGACGATGCTGGCGGAGAACCTCGACCGTCGCACCGCGGAGATCACCGAAGGCATCACCAAGGTGACGGATACGGCCAACAAGCACATCACCATCGTCGGCAACGACCTGCACCGCTCGATCGGCAACATCGACCGCGCCGTCACCGACCTGGCGAAGAACCCGCAGCGCATCCTGTTCGGCGGTTCGAGCGACAGCAACGGCAACAAGCGCTAGCCGGCAAAAAGCAAACGCCGGGCCGATCAAGGGATCGGCCCGGCGTTGTCGCAATCAAACTTCCGACGATCCTAGTTTTCCGACTCGACGAATACTTCCTCGCGCCGCTTGCGGATCATCGGCAGGATGGCGATGACCAGCAACGCCACCGAGATCGCGATCAGCACCGCCGAAATCGGCCGCGTCACGAACACCGTCGTGTCGCCGCGCGCGATCAGCATGGCGCGGCGCAAGTTGTCCTCCATCAGCGGACCGAGCACGAAGGCGAGCACCAGCGGCGCCGGCTCGAAGTCGTGCTTCATCAGCCAGTAGCCGAACAGGCCGAACAGCGCGGCGATGATGACGTCGCTCGCCGAGTTGTCGATCGAGTAGATGCCGATGCAGCAGAACACGATGATCGACGGGAACAGGATGCGGTAAGGCACCCGCAGCAGGCGCACCCAGACGCCGACCAGCGGCAGGTTGATGATCACCAGCATCAGATTGCCGAACCACATCGAGGCGATCATGCCCCAGAACAGGTCGGGCTGCTTGGTCATCACCTGCGGGCCGGGAATGATGCCGTGAATGGTCATGGCGCCGACCATCAGCGCCATGACGGCATTCGGCGGAATGCCGAGCGTCAGGAGCGGAATGAACGAGGTCTGCGCCGCGGCATTGTTGGCCGATTCCGGACCGGCCACGCCTTCGATGGCGCCGTGGCCGAACCGCTTGGGATCCTTGGCCAGCTTCTTCTCGAGCGTATAGGCCGCGAAGGAGGACACCACCGCGCCGCCGCCGGGCAGGATGCCGAGGATCGAGCCGAGCACCGTGCCGCGCGCGATCGGCCAGGCGGAATCCTTCAGATCCTTGCGCGTCGGCATCAGTCCCTTGATCTTGCTCTGCACGATGTCGCGGTTCACCGCCGAGACTTCGAGATTGCGGATGATCTCGGCGAAGCCGAACAGGCCCATCGCCACGTTGGTGAAGCCGATGCCGTCCAGCAGTTCCGGCATGCCGAGCGTCATGCGGCCGACGCCGGTGTCGATATCCGAGCCGATCGTCGACAACAGCAGGCCGGTCATCACCATCGCCACCGACTTGAGCACCGAGCCCTTGGCCAGCACGACGGCGAAGATGAGGCCGAGCAGCATCAGCGCGAAGTATTCGGCCGGGCCGAACTCCAGGGCGACCTTGGTCAGCGGCTCGCCGAGCGCGGCGACCAGCACGGTGGCGACGCAGCCGGCGAAGAACGAGCCGATCGCCGCGATCGACAAAGCGGCGCCGGCGCGGCCCTGCTTGGCCATCTCGTGGCCGTCGAGGCAGGTAATGACCGAGGTCGCCTCGCCCGGGATGTTGACGAGGATCGACGTGGTCGAGCCGCCATATTGCGCGCCGTAATAGATGCCGGCGAGCATGATCAGCGCGCCGACCGGATCGAGGCCGAAGGTGATCGGCAGCAGCATGGCGATCGTCGCCACGGTGCCGATGCCGGGCAACACGCCGACCAGCGTGCCGACCAGCGCGCCGAGCAGACAGAAGCCGAGATTGACGGGAGAGCCGGCGACGGAAAAGCCGAGCCACAGGTTGGAAAAGAGATCGTTCATCGCCCGTGTCCCCGCTTAGAAACTTGGCCAGAGCGGGAACGGCAGTTGCAGCAGATAGCGGAACAGCACGACGCAAAACGCCGTCATCGCCGCCGCCGCAATCAGACTTTCCAGCAACCTGATTTTGGTGCCGCCCAGAACCGCGATCATGAAGGCGACGAAAGTCGCGATGATCAGACCGAACTCGGGAATGCGAATGCCGCCGACGCGGGCGCCGCGGATCAGCAGGGCGAAGGCGACGATGGCGCCGACGACGTAGAGCGGGCCGCGCAGCGCATAGCTCTCCAGCGGCGGGCCGTCATTGAACAAGCCGCTGATGGCGACGGCGGCGCCGATCAGAATCAACAGCGAGGCAAATAGTCGCGGCACCGTGCCGGGGCCGAATGAATAGCCGCTGACGCCGGACAGGTCGCGGGCCGCCCACATGGCAAACAGCGCGAGCGCGATCAGGGCAAGGCCGCCAAAGAAGTCCCGCGGAGCTCTGATCCGCAATGGGAAAACGCCCCCGCCCCCGGGGGAGTTTTTTGTGCTCTCCGCCATCGTTCCCTCTCCAGCCCTATTGAACGCAGTACCTCGTTGCCGTCTAGCACAGGGCCGACGGCGCAAAGCTGCGACAATTTGGCAAATTCACAACCAGCCAGAGAGGCCAAGCAATCCCGCGACTGCGAACAGCCACAGCGGGCTGATTCTCGTGAAGACGGCGACGACAACCGTTGCCACGGTGACCAAGGCCGCCGCGATATTCTTGTCGGCGGCGCGCGCCAGCACGAAAGCGCTCGCGCCGATCAATCCGAGCGAAACCGGGACGAGCGCGGCCTGCAAGGCGATGCGCCAGCGCGCGGCCTTGAATTTGTTCCAGGTCTGCGCGGCGAAATAAGCGACGACGCAGGTCGGCCCGCACATCGCCGCGGTCGCCACGGCGGCGCCGGCGAGCCCGGCGACATGATAGCCGATCAATGCGACGATCATCACATTCGGTCCCGGCGACAATTGCGCGATGGCGAAGCTGTCGGTGAACTGACGGTCGTTCAGCCAGTGCACCGTCTCGACCGCATAGCGATGCATGTCCGGGATCGCGGTCACCGCGCCGCCGACGGCGATCAGCGACAGCAGCCCGAAGTAGGTCGCGAGTGCGGTAAGCGGGCTGTCGTCGTTCATCGTTTCACCGAACCGGCCGGAAAGAGCCACGCCAGAACGAAGGCGGCCGGCGCCAGCACGGCGAGCACCGGCAGCAGCGGCCAGCGCACGAGCCCGACGCCGATGAAGGCGAGGATCGCGATCGCCGCCGGCCAGCCGATTTGCGTGAACAGCGGCTTCGCCATCTTGATGGTCATTGCAATGATCAGCCCGGCAGCCGCGGCGCCGACGCCGGACAGGATGCGGCTCAGGACTTCAAGATCGCCGTAATGTGCGTAGAGCACGGCGATGATGGTCACGATCACCATCGGCGGCCCCATCAGACCGAGAAAGGCGACCGCCGCGCCGGGAGCGCCGGCAATGCGCGCCCCGAACACCACCGAGAAATTCACGACGTTGGGGCCCGGCAGAAACTGCGACAGCGCAAAGTCCTCGTTGAACTCCTCCGCCGTCATCCAGCGCTTGCGTTCGACGATCATGCGCCGGGCCCAGGGTAAGGCGCCGCCGAAGCCGGACACCGCGATATGGGCGAAAGCCAGGAAGAGTTCGGTCAGCGAGGGACGAACGAGGGTGCTGTCAGGCTCGGCCAGATCGGTCATGCGCCACGTCCCGGAACGGGGGGAATCGCCGGCGAAACCGGCTCCAACGCTTAGCCCGGCACCGCCCATCCGCAAAGCATCGTCCGTGTAAACGAACCTTGACCCGACGCCCCGCGGCGCTCATCAAAGACCGCACTTGTTGTCCTGCCGGGAGCGACCTCCGCATGTTTGATTTCGACCGCATCATCGAGCGCCGCGGCACCCACTCGTCGAAATGGGACAATATCGCCAAGCTTTCCGGCATCACCGCCTCCGACGCGATCCCGATGTGGGTGGCCGATATGGACTTCGCGGCCCCTCCCGGCGTCGCCGAGGCGCTGACCGCCGAGGTCAATCGCGGCGTGCATGGCTACTATGCCGACACCGGAAGCTGGGCCGAGGCGCTCGCGGCATGGCTCAGGAAGCGGCACGGCCTGACCATCGACACCGCCTGGGTGACGCCGGTGCCCGGCATCGTCGCCGGCCTCGGCATGGTGCTCCAGGCGCTGAGCGAACCGGGCGACGAGATCGTTCTTTTTCCGCCGGCCTATCACGCCTTCCGCAAGATCATCCTGGCGAACGACCGGCGCATCCTCGATTGCCAGTTGGTCAACCAGCAGGGCCGCTACGCGATGGACCTCGAGTCGCTCGGCCGGCTGATCACGCCGCGCACCAAGATCGTGTTCCTGTGCAGTCCGCACAATCCCGGCGGCACGGTGTGGTCGCCCGACGAGCTGAGCGCCCTCGGCCGGTTCTGTGCCGAGCATAATCTCTATCTCGCCTCCGACGAGATCCACTGCGATCTCATCTTCAGCCACGCCAAGCACACGCCGACGCTGACCGCGGCGCCGGAGATCGCCGATCGCCTCGTCTCCTGCTTCGCCGCGACCAAGACCTTCAACCTCGCCGGCGCCCATATGGGCGCGCTGGTGACGTCGAACGCGGCGCTGCGCAAGAAGATCGACGCCCGCGTCGCCGCCGCCAACCTCACGTCACTCGCCTCCTTCGGCATGATCGCCACCGAGGCCGCCTGGCGCACCGGCGAAGCCTGGCTCGACGAACTGCTCGTCTATCTCGAAGGCAACCGCGACCTGTTCGACGCGGCGATCGAAAAGGCGGCGCCGGGCGCGCGGTCGATGAAGCTCGATTCCACCTATCTCGCCTGGGTCGACTTTTCCGGCACCGGTCTGAAGCCCGATGACGTCGCCGATCGCGTCGCCAAGCGCGCCCGCATCTTCGCCAGCCCCGGCCCGCAATTCGGCCCCGGCGGCGAAAGCTGGCTGCGCTTCAACCTGGCGACGCCGCGGCCGATCCTCAACGAGGCGCTGACGCGGCTCGACGACGCCTTCGCCGACCTGCGGCGCTAGGTGCTATAAGGGCAATATTCGAGTCGAAATCCATGAAGCGGCCCGTCGTCGGCATCATTGGCAGCATGCATCTGGCCGAAAACCGCTTTCCGGCGCAGCGCGTCGGCGAGCGCAACCTGCGTGCCGTGCATGACGTGGTCGGCGCCCTGCCCCTGATCTTCGCCGGCTCGCCGGAGATCACCGACGTCGATGCGCTTCTCGACGTCGTCGATGGCGTTGTGCTCACCGGCGCGCGGGCCAACGTGCACCCCACCCGCTTCGGCGTCGAACCGCACAAGAGCTACGAACCCTATGACGAGCCGCGTGATGCGCTGGCGCTGCAGCTGATTGAAACTTGCGTCGAGCGCGGGGTACCGCTGCTCGGCATCTGCCGCGGCTTTCAGGAAATGGGCGTCGCCTTCGGCTCGACGCTGCATCCGGAAATCCGCGAACTGCCCGGCCGCATCAATCACCGCATGCCGCGGCTGGCCAACGGCGAGATCCATCCCGACCAGGCGGTCGTGTTCGGCGACCGCCACAACGTGCATCTCACCACGGGCGGCGTCTTCGCCGGCATCTTCGGCAGCGATTGCATCCGTGTGAACTCGCTGCACGGCCAGGGCATCCTCGAGCCGGGCGCGCGCATCGTCGTCGAGGGACTGGCCGACGACGGCACCATCGAGGCGATCCGCGTCGCCGACGCGCCGGGCTTTGCCCTCGGCGTGCAGTGGCATGCCGAATACGATCCGCAGACCAATCCGGTCAATCGCGCATTGTTCGAGGCGTTCGGCGCGGCGATCAAAGAGCACAGCGCCCGCGCCTGATACGCCGCGCGCTATTTGCTGATGCGGGCCTGCTGCGAGGCCTTGAGGAACAGCGCCGTCATCGCGTCGGAAATGCCTTGCGTCGGGCTGACCTCGAAGTACAGCCCCGGCGAGGCGCAGGATTCCATGTTCTTGGCAATCTCGCTGTTCGGCGAGGGACCGTAAGGACCGGCGTTGAACGGATCGATCCAGCTCATGTACCAGCCGTTGGTCGGCAGCGCCAAATAGGTGGTGTACAGCACCGCGATCTTGATGCCGCGGCTCTTGATCGTCGTGCAGGTCGCGGTGTTCAGCGGCGACTGGCAGCGCGTGTATTTGGTGCCGGTCTGCGGATCCTGACCCTGCACCGTCGTCTTCAGGCAACTCGAGGTCGCGGCGTCCTGCACGCCGTCGGAGACGAAGAACAGCACCTTCTGCGGCTTGCCGGGCGTCGAGCCGTCACCGGGCGTTCCGATCTCGTTGTTCATCGCGGCCAGCACGGTGTCGAAATTGGTGTCGGTGTCGCTGGCGTAGTTCTGATACGGCACCGTCATGAGATCGACGGCGTTCGCCTGCGACTTCACGTTCGACAGGTTGGATGACAGTGAAGCGACCTTCGTCAGCCCCATGGTCTCGGCTTTGGCGCCGAAGGTATAGACGCCGGCGCGGAACTGGTTGGAGACGACCTGGCTCGAATTGGCGGTGTCCATCAACTGCTGCGTGGCGCTGCGCACCACGTCGATACGCATGGTGACGCCGAGCGACTTCGCCAGGCCGTAATAGTCGTTGGGCGAGGAATCGAGCTGATGGCAGGCGAAGGCGCACTGGTCCGACGTGTTGTTGACCATCGTCGTGATGTCGCTCGACGTCGCGCCGACACCCATGGACGGCGTGTTGTCGAGCAGCATGTAGAAGTCCATGTAGGTCGGCAGCGCCGACTTGGCTGTGGACTGACCCGAAATGTTGATCTTGTTGATGCCGGCGACGCTCGCCAGTGTCGTCTGCACCGACGCGGCGTAACTGACGACCGCCGTCCGCCCGCTCGATGTGTCGGTCACCGTCGCGGACACCGTTCCGACGCTGCCGCGCTTCAGCGTGGCCGACTGTGCCTTGAAGAAATTGATCGCTGATGTCTGCGCCGCCGACGCGGACATCGACATGGCGTTGATGTTGACCACCGACAGGGCTGCGGCGTCGGCATAGGAGTCGAGCGTCGCCTTCGCCCGGTTGGCCATGCTGTAGTCCACGGCCGCGCCGGCGGAAACCACCAGCGGGACGGAGACGATGGCGAACGTAATCGCCATGTTGCCGCGGCGGTCGCGGAGAAAAGAACGGGCAAGATCGACGATGACGCGGAACATGGGACTCACCGGACGCCTTCTGCATCGGATGAGGCCACCCTGTTCCCTGAGCGTTAAGGACCAATTGCTTCGATAAGGAATACGGAAAGTTCGAAATGACTTGGTTTACCCGGCGTTAGCCACTCCAGCCGGGGACGATAAGCGGCATTTACCAACACGGACGCCCGGCGCTAACCGCCAGCCCCTTACTTCTTCGGCGGTTTCCCCTTATATTGCGGGTGCCGGGGCAACCCGGACTATGGCGATAAACGGACGTCGAAATAAACCTTTCGGACCCGGGGGCAGTACCCGGCGCCTCCACCCGTGTCGCTCGCCATACCAGGCACACCCGTTCGTTGAGGCGGGGCCGGTCTCTCCCGAAAGGGGAGACTTTGCGGGCGACACCGGCGGGGGCGAACTAGGATCGACGAGGGCGTAAAGGACGAACTTTCGCTCGGCATGGTTCCGCCGTTATCGGGCCAATCTCATAGTTGCCAACGACAACTATGCTCCGGTTGCTCAGGCCGCCTAAGCGGTCCTGAAAAACCAAGCCTACAAGTCCTAACGGGATAAGCTCCGTTAGGCGGGGTTCGGAGGCACCTGGCAACAGAAGCCTCCACTTCCTCCTCCCCATTTCTCCTTTTTTCGCAATATGTTGGGGTAGCATCTGGCGCGCCTCCCGCAGCGCGGCCAACTGCGCTAAGGTGCAGGCCGACTCTCTGCCGTCCTTTCGGAACTTCAATGGCCGACCACATCCGCTACGATCTTCTCACCCAGCAGGCGCTGCGCGGCGTCGTTCGCAATGTGCTCTCCGATACGGCCAAAAAAGGCCTGCCGGGCGACCACCATTTCTACATTTCCTTCCAGACCCACGCGGAGGGCGTGCGGCTGTCCGACCGCCTGCGCGCCCAGTATCCGGAAGAGATGACGATCATCCTGCAGTACCAGTTCTGGGATCTGGCGGTGACCGAGCAGGGCTTCGAGGTCGGCATGTCGTTCGGCGGCATTCCGGAAAAGCTCTACGTGCCCTTCTCCGCCATCACCGGTTTCTTCGATCCGTCGGTACAATTCGGCCTTCAGTTCGAGGAAATTGGCGAGGACCAGACCCCCGCCCAGGGCTCGGCTAAGCCGGCGCGCGGCGGATCGGCCGAGGCCGCCGCCAACGGCAAGGCACAGTCTCCCGGTGAGCAGAAGGTCCCATCGCCGGCCAAGACTCCGGCAAAGCCGGCAACCGTGCCGGTCGTCGGTGCCGCGGCGTCCGTTCCCTCGATCACGCCGGCCGGGCCGGCGGCGCCGACCGATCCAGATCCGGACAAGCCGTCGGGTGGCGGCGAGGTCGTCCGCCTCGACCGGTTTCGCAAGAAGTAGCCGCGGCTCGAACTTTCCGGCTTTTGCAGGCTTGTTCGCGGCGTCTGCCGCCATAGGTTTGCCTCATGACAACAACGCCCAGCCAGTCCAAGACCCGCACTGAAAGCGATTCCTTCGGCCCGCTCGACATCGCGGCCGACCGGTTGTGGGGCGCGCAAAGCGAACGATCGCTGCGCAACTTCAGGATTGGCAGCGAACGCATGCCGGTCGAGATCATTCACGCGCTCGGTCTGGTGAAACGGGCCGCCGCGGAGGTCAATCGCGACCTCGGCCTCATGGACGCCGAAAAGACGAGCGCCATCGTCGCTGCCGCGCAGGATATCGCCGACGGCAAGCTCGACGACCATTTCCCTCTGGTGGTCTGGCAGACCGGATCCGGCACCCAGACCAACATGAACGTCAACGAGGTGATCGCCAACATCGCCAATGTGGCGCTCGGCGGCGCGCTCGGCTCGAAAAAGCCGGTGCATCCGAACGATCACGTCAATATGGGACAATCGTCGAACGACAGTTTCCCGTCGGCGATGCATATCGCCGCTGCGATGCGCATCGCGCATCATCTCATCCCGGCGCTGACGACGATGCAGGCGGCGCTCGACGCCAAGACCAAAGAGTTTGCCGACATCGTCAAGATCGGCCGTACCCACACCATGGATGCAACGCCGATCACGCTTGGCCAGGAATTCTCCGGCTACGCCGCGCAAGTCAAATCGTCGATCGCGCGGCTGCGCATGGCGCAAAACGAACTCATGCCGCTCGCCCAAGGCGGCACCGCCGTAGGAACCGGCCTGAACGCCCATCCGGAATTCGCCGAGCGCTTCGCCAGGCGGATCGCCGCGCTCACCGGCCTGCCCTTCGTCAGCGCCGACAACAAGTTCGAACATATGGCCGCGCACGACGCCTATGTCTTTGCCCATGGCGCCATCAATGCGGCCGCCACCGCGCTGTTCAAGATCGCCAACGATGTCCGCCTGCTCGGCTCCGGCCCGCGCTCCGGCCTCGGCGAGCTCAATCTGCCGAGCAACGAAGCCGGCTCCTCGATCATGCCCGGCAAGGTCAACCCGACGCAGTCGGAAGCGCTGACCATGGTTTGCTGCCAGGTGTTCGGGAATCACACCGCGATCACTGTCGCCGGCAGCCAGGGGCACTTCGAACTCAACGTCTATAATCCGGTCATGGCCAACGCGATGCTGCAGTCGATCAGGCTGCTCGGCGATGCCGCCAATTCGTTTACCGCCAATTGCATCGTCGGTATCACGCCGAACGTCGAGCGCATTACCGAGCTGATGAACCGCTCGCTGATGCTGGTGACGGCGCTGGCGCCGCATATCGGCTACGACAAGGCTACGCAGGTGGCGAAAGCCGCGCACGCCAACGGCACGACGTTGCGGGAGGAAGCGACTCGGCTCGGCTACGTCACGGCCGCCGAATTCGACAGGATCGTTCGCCCCGAGAACATGACGCGGCCCGGCATCGAATAGCGCATCGCCCTACCGGCTGCCCCGGTTACGCGGATTTTACGCAAGATTTCGAACAGCAACCGGGTATTCAGGCTTTTATTCAGGCGCTACATTCACTGCACTGAATGTATAGCGGCAGCGTTCCGGATGTATCAGGATACTAATTCACTGACGAGCGATGTCTTAATCTTGTGACAGACGCAGCGTCTCGCCTCGTCCGCGAGTTTATAGCCTGTCTAGTCAAATAAATTCCTCACGTTTGCCCGATTATACTTTGTCCATACCTTGTAAAAGCCTTACTCCGCCGAACCCGTTGTAAGTCTTCCTGAAAACGTGAGCCATGGAATATTATGCTCAACTGTTCGGATTGAAATTCTGCCATAGTCTTCCGCAATTGATGGGGTGCTAAGCTTTGGAACTACACATCCGAATGGCATGGGGCGGCGTCGGCCCGCTGGGTGCGCCAGCTACCCCCTAGCAACGAGTTTGAGAATGGCTGAGGTTGTGAACCTTCGCAGAGAGCGCAAGCGGGCCAAGCGGCGCAACGCGGAGCAGGAAGCCGAGATCCAGCGTCTTGCCCACGGGCGCCCACTCCATCTGCGTGAACTCGATGCCGCGCGGCGCGAGCAGGAAATTCGAACCCACGACGCACACAAACTTCAAACGGGAGACCGCTCATGAGTTCTCCGGTTGTAAAGCGTTCGATCGTCATTGCCGGTCACAAGACCAGCGTCAGCCTTGAAGACGCGTTCTGGCAGGGCCTGAAGGAGATCGCCGCACAGCGCGATCTGACGCTGTCGGATCTGGTCGCCACGATCGACACTGGCCGGCACCACGGCAACCTGTCGTCCGCGATCCGCCTGTTCGTCCTCGATTTCTATCGCGCGCAGAGCGACGGCGGCAGCGCAGCGTCGGAGCCGGTGCGCAACACGGCGGCGGCGCGCATGGTGACGTCAGTTCTGCGGGCTGAGTAGCAACGCCGGTGCGCCGCGGCTGTCGACGGCTCGTCCCGGCTGGGGCGCAGGTTTGATATTAAGTGGCGCCGGCAGAGCCGGCGCCATTTCCTTTTTAGGCGCCGCGCGCGGAGCCGGCGGTGCCGGAGTCGACATCGGCGCGGATCCGCTCGCCTCCGGCGCCGGTGCCGACTCGGGAGCCTGTGCCGGTGGAAGCGCCGGCGGTGGCGCGGGCGCCGGCTTCGGCTGCGCCGCTTCCAATGCCTTCAAACGTTTCGCTTGATTTTCGACGGAGCGAAGCGTCAGCCAGCCGGTGAGTGCCGAGACATCGACGCTGCGCGAGGGCTCGGGGGCGGGGCCGCGCAGGGCCATGAAGATATCCGGCCGGGAACCTGACTCTCGGTCATGACCGGACAGCACCAGCCGCGCGTCGACCGTGCCGTCGGTGAGATCGACATTGCCGGACAGCGCCAGCTCGGCGTCCGCGCTTTCGACCTGGGTTTTCGCCAGCCGCAACTGGCCGGCGCTAACGGCGTAATCCAGCTCGGCGTGCTTGACGGTCAACCGGCCGCTCTCCAGACCCTTGGTGACGATCGTGGCGATGCGATCATTGTCGATACTGACGCCCTGATCGACCGCGCGCGTCACCGTATCGAACACGCGCGGATCGAGGCCGGCGAGCTGGCCGTCGGTGAGGATCGCCTTACCCTCGCCTTGCAGCGAACCGATCAGCGCGATCGGACTGAGACCGGAGCCATGAATGTCGGCGGACAAATCGACTTTGCCGGCGACCGGCGGCCGGGCGCCCGACGGCAATAGCGCCGCGGCGTCGGCACCCGCCAGCGCCAGCTTGGCCTCCGTCTTCAGGCCCAACTCAGCGTCCTGCCAGGCGATCGAGCCCGACAGCCGGCCGCCGCCGATATCGCCGCCAATATCGGCAATGGTGAGCGCCTGGTCGGCGAAATTGAGCGTCGCGCGGAACTCGCGCGCGGTGATGCGCGGCGTGACGTCGAGACGGCGAGCCCTGAACGTCACCTGTCCGGTGTAATTGCCGAACACGCCGTCGGTGAAGGGCTCGGTGGACCACACCCAGCTCGCGTCATTGGCCTTGGCAGCCGACGGCATGCCGATGGCCGCCGCCAGGAGACCGCCGGCATCGACATTGTCGGTTTCGACGTCACCCGAGAGCCGGTGCGGCGAGGCCAATGTCATCGCCAACTTGCCGCGGGCGGTTGCGCCGCCCACCGCGGCGTGGACGTCCGAAGCCGACAATTGTTCGCCGCTCAGGACCACCTGTCCGTCGAAGGTGAGCGGCAATGCCGCCGCGTCGGTGTTAGCCCGCCCGCGCAGCGGCGCGGCATTGGCGCGCGCGATCGTCGTGTGCAGCGTGGCCGTCGGCGCGGTGGCAAAAGGCCGCGCGGTGCCCGCCGCCTTGGCGTCCAGCCCCTTGCCGGCCAGCCGCGCGTCGAGGCGCAGATCGCCGCTGGCCGGACCGTTCAGGCTCAGCTTGAGAGATGCCGGGCCCGGCTCGGTCACCAGCGCGCGGTCGAGGCCGAGCATCGCCAGCAGCGTCTTGCCGTCGTCGGCATCGAGCGTGCCGTCGATCTTCAGGTCGCCGCGGCTGAGAATGTCGGTGCTGGCATTGCCCTGCGCCTTCAGGCCGAGCCGTACCTGGCCAAGACGGCCGTCGACATTGAGCCGCGCCAACGCCGGCGCCGCGCCGTCGATCGTCAGCCGGCCCTGCAATTTCGCCGGCGCCATCGCCGCGGCATTGGCGCTCAGCGCGCCGACCGTGGCCGGCGCGAAGCGCGACAGCAGCGCGAACACCGGCGCCATGTCCGGCGCGTTGAGATCGACATTGATGCTGCCGCGCGGCGTCGCGGCGCGCGTGTCGATGCGGCCGCTGGCCGAGAACGCCGCGCCGCCGAGATCGGCGACGCTGAGCTTGTCGATCTGCAAGCCGTCGCCATCGACCTTGAGCCGCGCGCTGGCGTTGCGTCCGGAAAAGCCGCCGACACTGGCGCGGCCGATATCGACGGCGATGGTCATGTCGCGCGGCCGCTCCAGCGTCGAGCCGGAAACCAGCGCCATGCCGAAACCGAGCGTGGCGTCGAGATCGAGATCGGGCGCGTTGAGCGCGGCATCAAGCTTCGATGGCGCGGTGCGCGAGGCGAAGGAATAGGCAAAGCGCCCGGACACGACTTTGCGATCGAATGTCGCCTTCAGGCTGTCGATGGCGATCTTCTCGCTGCCGAGCGTAACGTCACCGCGGATGCTGAGCGGACTGATGTCGATCGGCGCGGCCGGCTGGGCCTTGTCGCCACGGCCCTCGAGCCAGGCCGCAAGCACTTTCGGATCGCTGGCATCGATCTCGGCGGGGCCGGTGAAGGCAACGCCCGCGGCATCGACCGCCAGATGGCCGGACAGCTTCACCTGCGTATAGCCCGGCGTGCGGAATTCGAAGCGGTCGAGATTCCAGCCACCCCTGTCGCTCGATAGATCGCCGCGCAGGTTCTGCACCACGTTGCCGCCGAGCGTGACCTGATCGATGCCGACGCCGATGGAAATCGGGAACGACGGCGCGAAGGCGCCGCCGCCGAGTTGGATCAAATCGCGGATCGCCGCGGCCGGCGGCGGACGCACGCCGTTCTCCGCCGCGAGGACGCGGTCGAGATCGATCTGCCGTCCCGACAGCACGCCTTCGAAGCGCGGCGACTTGCCGAACTTGAAATCGGCGACGCCGGTGAGCTTCAGCCCCTGCTCTTCCGGACCGTAAAGAAACTCGAGCTGCTCGAGCAGCGCCGACTGCGCATTGGCCTTGAGCTTGGAGGTGACGCGCCAGGGCTGCGTCAGGCGCGCGCCGCCCTTCTGCGCGATGCCGACGGGTTTGGCGAGCTTGAGCGTGCCCTCGAATTGCGGCGCGCCGCTGAGCGTGAGGATGCCGTCGGTCTCGATGCTGAGCGGGCGATTGACCGGATCGACATTGAGACGAACCTTGACCGTGCCGTCATCGCCGTAACGGCCAGATGACAGGCGGTACGGATAGAGTTCGCCGGCGACGGTGGCCGCGCCCTCGCCCTTGAACGGGCCGAGCAGCGAGCGCGCCTCGCCGTTGAACCAGACGCGCTCGAGCGACATCGTCGCGCCGTCGGGCTCGGCGACCGTCAGCGTGCCGTCCTCAATGCTGAGTTTTTCGATGCTGAGGTCTTCGGGATTGAACGCGAAGGCCAGTCCCGGCGCCCGCACCTGACCGGCGGCATCGGCGGCCAGGTTGACGCGCGGGCCGGCAATAGTGAGATCGGTGGCGCGCCACTCGCCGCGCAGAAGCGGCGCCAGCGCGAACTCGATGCCGAGCGATCGTGCCTTGATGGTTTCGTTGCCGGCGTTGTTGCCGGCATTGGCGCCCGGCGTGCCGGCTTTCGTGCTGTCGGCCGCGCCGACCTGGATGTCGTTGAGCGTCAGGCGTGGCGCGGGCAGCAGGCGCAGGTCGATCGGCCCGGCAACGCGCACCGGCGCGCCGAGGACATGACTGGCCTGGGTCTCGAAGATCGAGCGATAGCCGTTCCAGTCGATCAGCAGCGGGCCGACCAGCGCCGCGACCACGGCGAGGATGATGGCAATCGCCACTGTGAGCAAAGTCGTCTGCACGCCGTCTCCCGCGGCACGCCATGGCCCCCCGGCCGGCGCGCCTCACCGCCCTGAATATACGTCATTATTGGCGGTTTCCGTTGGCAAATCTATGTCGGCTCGTCATTCCGGGGCGCGCGTCAGCGCAACCCGGAATCCATATCCCCGGTGCTGCGGCGTACGGATTCCGGGCTTCCTCGCTGCGCGCGGGCCCGGGAATGACCGATTACGATGCCGGCAGCATCTTGCCGGGGTTGAGGATGTTCTGCGGGTCGAGCGCCTGCTTGATGGCGCGCATCGCCGCGACCGCGGCGGCGCCGTGCTCGACCTCCATGTACTTCATCTTGCCCTGGCCGATGCCGTGTTCGCCGGTTGCGGTGCCGTCCATCGCCAGCGCGCGCTTGACCAGACGGTCGGACAGCGCCTTGGCGCGCTTGACCTCGTCCGGATCGTTGATATCGACAAGCATGGTGAGGTGGAAATTGCCGTCGCCGACATGGCCGACGATCGGCGCGATGATACGGCTCTCCTCGATGTCCGCCTGCGTTTCGGTAACACATTCGGCGAGCCGCGAGATCGGCACGCAGACGTCGGTCGCGATCATCGCCGAGCCCGGACGAAGCTGAAAGTTGGAGAAGGCCGCGTTGTGCCGCGCCTCCCACAATCTGGTGCGCTCCTCGGCCTGCGCCGTCCAGACGAACGGCCCGCCGCCGAACTCGGCGGCGATCTCGCCGAAGCGTTCCGCCTGTTCCTTCACCGAAGCCTCGGTGCCGTGAAATTCCATCAGCAGCAAGGTCGTTTCCGGCAGACCCATCTGCGAGCCGAGATTGAGCGCGCGCACCTGCACGGTGTCGAGCAGTTCGATGCGCGCCACCGGAATGCCGCTCTGAATCGTGAGGATGGTGGCGTTGCAGGCTGCCTCCACCGACGGGAACGGGCAGCGCCCGCCGGAAATCGCCTCGGGAATGCCGGACAGCTTGAGCGTCAGTTCGGTGATGATGCCGAGCGTGCCTTCCGAGCCGACCATCAGGCGCGTCAGATCGTAGCCCGCCGAGGTCTTCTTGGCGCGGCGCGCGGTGTCGATCACCTCGCCATTCGCCAGCACGACCTTCATCGTCAGCACGTTGTCCTTCATCGTGCCGTAGCGCACCGCATTGGTGCCGGAGGCGCGCGTCGAGGCCATGCCGCCGAGCGAGGCGTTGGCGCCGGGGTCGATCGGGAAGAACAGACCGGAATCCCGCAATTGCTCGTTGAGCTCCTTGCGGGTGATGCCGGCCTGGACGACGCAGTCGAGATCCTCGGCGTGAACGGTGATCAGCTTGTTCATGTCGCGGAAGTCGATCGACACGCCGCCTTGCGGCGCGTTGACGTGACCTTCGAGCGACGAGCCGGTGCCGAAGGGAATAATCGGCATTTTGTGTTTGGCGCAGATGCGCACGACCTGCTGCACGTCCTCGGTCGATTGCGGAAAGATGACCGCGTCCGGCGCCTGGTTGGCGATCCAGGTCACGGTGTTGCCGTGCTGCTCGCGCACCGCGCGCGAGGTGACGACGCGATTGCCGAAGACCGCCGTCAGATCGGCGATCGCGGCGGCAAAACGGGTCGGGCTCGATGGTTCGGCAACGGTATCGGTGGTCACGGCAATGCCCCGGCTGATGGCGGACGAGCCGCAACCTGTCCGGGCGTGGCAAAGCCGTCAAGGGTCAGGGCCACCAGCCGGCGCGGCGATCGGAATTTCTCAGGAATAGATGAAATCGGGCAGCGGCTCGGGCGGCGGCGGCGCACTTTGGCTCGCCGAGACGGCATAGGCGGCGATCATCAGCGCCAGCATGACCAGGAAGGCGCCCTTGGCGCCGACGCGCAGCACATTCCGCGCAACCTGAGGGTCGCCCAGGGCGATCCGGCTGAACGCGTTTCTGGCTGCCGCAATGGGGCTCGTCATCTGGCCACTCCTCGTCAAGGCGAGGATAGCCGAGCGGTCCGGACGGGCACCGACTTCGTTAAGAATTGGTTAACGCGGGCGCCCAGCTGTGGATTATTTTTCGCCCGGGGCCCGGTCGGCGGCCGGTTTGCGGCCGAACAGGTTGCCGATGAGCGAGGAGAACATCCCGGGCATCTCGTGCGGCTCGAATGGAACCGGGCGGCACATGGCCATGGTGATGAGGCCGATGCGGGCCATGCGCTGGCCGGCATACATCGATTCCGCGGTTCCGGCGGCGATGCGCTCGGCGATGGCGCCGCCGAGATGCTGGGTCAGCGTCATGCCGGCCAGATCGACGGCGCCGAGGCGGCCCGCTTCCATCGTCAGGCGGCGCAGCAGGTGGATCGTCGCCGCCGCGGTCGGCCGGTGGCCGTAAACCGAGGCGACGCCGCGCACCATGCGCACCGCCACGGCGACGAAGAACACGACGTCGGTGAAGGCGGTCGGCGACACCGCGGTGATGCCGAAGCCGCCGGCGGTGGCGCGGCGGATGACCGCCTCGGCGCGGCGGTCGAGCGGCGTCATCACCGTGCGCGACAGCATGCCGAGCTGTTGCGCCGGCGTGTGATGCTGCTGCAGCTGGCGCTGATAGCTTTCGATCGCCGCCGTGGTTTCGCGATCCTTCGGCACCACGGCGAGCACGTCGCGGATGGCGGCGCGCATCTCGGCCGGACGCAGCGTCTTGTCGGTGAGACGCTTCTGGTTCTCCTCGACGCTGGTCAGTTTCCAGAAGCTGCGCAGCTCGCGGCCGATGATCGTGAGGGCGCCGGCGACGCCGACGCCGACCACGCCGCTCGCGACCCAGCCTTGCGTTCCGCTTCGCGCGAAAGCATCGGAAATCCATTGCCAGGCATCGACGCCGATCCAGCCGGCAACCGCAACGCCGATCGCCCAGAGGCCGGCGCGCTTCCAGCCGTCGCGCTTGCGCGGCGCGGGCGCGGCCGGCGCGACGACGGCGCGCTCGCGCGGCACCACGCGTTCGGTCTCCTCGGTAGCGAACACCATGGGCGCGCCCGGCCGCGCCGATGCGGCGTCCAGCACATCCTCCTCGATGACAAAGGGCCTGTTCTGCGGTTGGCGCGGATCGCTCATTGCAGCCGGTCTCCGATCAGATAATCGAGCGCGAGATCGAGATTGATGTGCGGAATGCCGTCGACCGGCGCCGGATCGATCAGCGGCGGCTCGAACACCGGCACGTCGAGGAATGGCGTGCCCCATTGATCGGGCCGCGGCGGCCGCACCGGCACTTCGCCGCTCAGGAACTTTGCCTGTTTCGCCGCGCCGACCTTGCGGCCGACCACGACCTCGACGTCGCGGCCGTCGACCTGCTGCGTCGCCTCGACCGTCGAGGCGACCGAGGCGATCGACATCACGTCGATATCGGCATCGCGGCCGCGCGCCGACAACACCGGCAGCGCCGCCATATGACGCAGCAGCATGCTCATGTGCTCGCGCTGGCTGTCCGGGATATGGTCGGCCTTGGTGGCGGCGAACAGCACCTTCTCGACGCGCGAGGCGCCGATGAGCCGCGTCAGGATGTTGTGCTGGCCGTAGCGGAAGCTTTGCAGGATGGCTTCGGTGGCGAGCCGCGTGTCCTCGAAGGCCTCGCGGCCGGCGAGCAGCGCGCCGAGCACGTCGACCAGCACGATCTGCCGCGCATAGTTGCGGAAATAGCCGTCGTAGAATTTCTCGACCACCTCGCGCTTGTAAACCTCGTAGCGCTCGGCCATCAGCGCGCCGAGCGAGCCGGTGGCAAAGCGATCGGCGCCGTCCGGCACATCGAGCGGCGCGAACCACAGATAGGGCGCATCGGCCAGCACGCCGGGACGCACGAAGCGGCCGGGCTGGAGATAGCTCAGGCCGTGCTGGTCGCGCGCGGTGACGAGCAGCGCGCGGTAAAGGTCGTGCGCTTCCTTGGCGACCGCTTCGCTGGACGCCTCCGAGGCCGCGTGATCGCCGATGAAAGAAAAGAAGTCGCGCGACAGATTGGCGCGCAGGCCGCGCTTCCACAGCGCCAAGGTCGTGCGCGACCACTCGGCATAGCTCTGCGACAGCAGCGGCAGGTCGAGCAGCCACTCGCCCGGATAATCGACGATGCGCAGCTTCAAGGTCGCGGCGTGGCCGCTGATCTGGCCGAGCACCTGACCGATCAGGCCAGTCGGGGCGAAGCGGATATCGACGCCGATCTCGGAAATGTCCGCGGTCGGCTCCGGCCACACCGCCGGCGTGCCGGCCATGGCCTCGATATTGGCGGCATAGGGAAAGCGCGGCAACGTATGCGCGCGCGCCGGCTCGAGTTGCGCCGCCAGCAGGCGGCCCTCGCCGACCGCCTTGAGCAGCGGCATGCGGTTCGGGTTATGCAGCGCCGACAGCAGATTGTGGACCAGCGAGGTGATGAACACCGTCTTGCCGGCGCGCGACAGGCCGGTGACGGCGAGCCACACCGTCGAGCCCTTGGCCAGCTCGGTGAGATTGGCGCCTTCGCCGAGCCAATCCGGAATATCGCCGACAATCGGTATTCTTGCCATGTCGCCTGAGCGCCCCGACGGTGGATGTGCCACGCACTCTATTATAGATAGGGAGCGTTTGGCGTTTCAGGAGCCCCGATGTCAGAGACCGCGACACTTGTACCCGCCCCTTTCGCGTCCTCGCTGATGGCGATCGAGCCGGCCTGGATCGACTACAACGGCCACCTCAACGTCGCCTACTACAATGTGCTGTTCGACCGGGCGATCGACGAGTTCTACCTGCCGCTTGGCCTCGGCCCGGACTACCTCAAGGCGACCCACCATTCGACCATGGTGGTCGAGAGCCACGTGCGCTACCTGCGCGAGGTGCATGTGAACGCGCCACTGCGCATCACCACGCAGCTCGTCGGCTTCGATGCCAAGCGTTTCCACGTCTATCAGGAGATGTTGCACGCCGAGGAAGGCTGGTTGTCGGCGACCTGCGAGACCATGACCGTGCACGTCGACATGACCGCCAAGAAGGTGGCGCCGTTCCCTGAAGCGGTCATGGCGGCGTTCGCCCGGATGCAGGCGGTGCATGCCGCCCTGCCCGTTCCCGCGGCGGTCGGCCGGCGAATTGCCATGCCCGGGCCCAAGGCGGCGGCGAAATAATCCACAAGCCTCGCTAAACCGCTGATTTCCGGCCGGAAACCGCCGGACATTTTGGCCGTCTGCCCTCGAAATTGCGTCCTTCGAGTGCCATCTTGGCCTTGAAGGAATCGTATTTCTGATGGCCGACCCCAGACGCTTCGAACCCGCGCCCGCCCCGGCACGCCCCGCCGCCGGCGGCATCGCCGCGCGCGCGCAAGCCAAACGCGAGCTGCCCTATCTCGCCGCGCTCAATCCGGAGCAGCGGGAGGCGGTGGAGACGCTCGATGGTCCAGTGCTGGTGCTGGCCGGCGCGGGCACTGGAAAGACACGGGTTTTGACCACCCGCATCGCGCACATCCTGAACCTCGGCCGCGCTCATCCCAGTCAAATCCTGGCCGTGACCTTCACCAACAAGGCGGCGCGCGAGATGAAGGAACGCGTCGGCCAGATGGTCGGCGAGATCGTCGAGGGCATGCCCTGGCTCGGCACCTTCCACGCCATCGGCGTCAAGATTTTGCGGCGGCACGCCGAGATGATCGGCCTGAGGAGCGACTTCACCATCCTCGGCACCGACGACCAGATCCGCCTGATCAAGCAGCTCATCGAGGCCGAGAAGATCGACGAGAAGCGCTGGCCGGCGCGCGTCTTCGCCATGATCCTGGACGGCTGGAAGAACCGCGGCCTCACGCCCGAGCAGGTGCCGGCCGGCGAAGCCGCGTCCTTCGCCAACGGCAAGGGCAAGAAGCTGTACGCCGCCTATCAGGAACGCCTGAAGACGCTGAACGCCGCCGACTTCGGCGACCTCTTGCTCGAATGCATCCGGCTGTTCCGCGAGCATCCGGATGTGCTGAAGCAATATCAGCAGCGCTTCAGGTTCATCCTGGTGGACGAATATCAGGACACCAACGTCGCGCAGTATTTGTGGCTCAGGTTGCTGGCGCAGATGCCGGCGCCGCCATCCACGGCCGTCATTCCGGGACGTCGCGAAGCGACGGACCCGGAATCCAGCGCTTTGCCGCCGAGCGAAGGCGTCAGTCTGGAAGATACGTGGGATGAACCTAAAGAGCTGGATTCCGGGTTGCCGCCTGCGGCGGCCCCCGGAATGACGGAAAGAAAAAACATCTGCTGCGTCGGCGACGACGACCAGTCGATCTATGGCTGGCGCGGCGCCGAGGTGGATAACATCCTGCGCTTCGATCACGATTTTCCCGGCGCCAAGGTCATCCGCCTCGAACGCAACTATCGCTCGACCGGCCACATCCTCGCCGCCGCCTCGACGCTGATCGCGCACAACGAAGGCCGCCTCGGCAAGACCTTGCACACCGAGGACGTCGACGGCGAGAAGGTCGAGGTCACCGGCGCCTGGGACTCGGAGGAAGAAGCCCGCGCCATCGGCGAAGAGATCGAGCAGATGCAGCGCGCCGCGCGCGACGAAGGCGCCGATCATCCGCTCGACGAGATCGCCATCCTGGTGCGCGCCTCGTTCCAGATGCGCGAATTCGAAGAACGCTTCATCCAGCTCGGCCTGCCCTATCGCGTCATCGGCGGCCCGCGCTTCTACGAGCGCGCCGAAATCCGCGACGCGCTCGCTTACTTGCGCGTCATCGCACAGCCGGCCGACGACCTGGCCTTCGAGCGCATCGTCAATACGCCGAAGCGCGGCCTCGGGGACGCCACCATCCAGATGCTGCACGACTACGCGCGCAAGCAGCGCATTCCGCTGACCGAGGCGGCGGCCATCATGTCATCCACGGATGAAATGAAGCCGAAACCGCGCAACGCGCTGCGCGCGCTGATGGAGAGCTTCGCGCGCTGGAGAAAACAAAGAGAGACGCTGCCGCATACCGAGCTCGCCGAAATCGTGCTCGACGAGAGCGGCTACACCGAGATGTGGCAGAAGGACCGCTCGGCCGACGCCGCCGGGCGCCTGGAGAACCTGAAAGAACTCGTGCGCTCGATGGAGGAATTCGAGAACCTCGCCGGCTTCCTCGAGCACATCTCGCTGGTGATGGACACGGCCGAAGGCGACAGCGAGCAGAAGGTCAGCATCATGACGCTGCATTCCGCCAAGGGCCTGGAGTTCGACACCGTGTTCCTGCCCGGCTGGGAGGAAGGCCTGTTTCCGCATCAACGCTCGCTCGACGAACAGGGCAAGGCCGGCCTCGAGGAAGAGCGCCGCCTCGCCCATGTGGGTCTGACGCGCGCGCGCAAGCGCGCCCGCATCTATTTCGCCACGAACCGACGCGTGCACGGCCTGTGGCAGAGCAACATCCCGTCGCGCTTTCTCGACGAACTGCCGGCCGAGCATGTCGAGGTCAAGGAGCCGCCCGGCGGCACCGGCGGCTTCGGCATGTCGGGCTACGGCCCGTCGCGCTTCGACGAGATGAATTCCTTCGGCTCGAAATACTCGACGCCCGGCTGGCAGCGCGCGCAGGGCCGCCGCGGAAGTGGCGGCTTCAACGAAAACGGCGCGCCGCGCTATGTGCCGGACGGCGTGTTCAATCAGGATGAGGATTACGAGAGCGACCTCTCCCCGCGCTCCTCTTCACCTCCCCCTGGAGGGGGGAGGTCGGCGGCCCAACGGGTCCGGCCGGAGGCCGGCCCGATGGTAAACTCCGGCCGCCGGGAGGGGGTGAAGCCGCGGGCTCCATTGACCATCGAAGGCGAACTGATCGCCAAATCATCCGGCCCGGCCTCCAGCTTCAAGCCCGGCGACCGCGTGTTTCACTTGAAGTTCGGCAACGGCAACGTCACCGCCGTGGACGGCAACAAGCTGACCATCGCCTTCGACAAGGCGGGCGAAAAGCGGGTGGTGGATAGTTTTGTTGAGAGGGTTTAGGAGGCGAGGCGCCATCGCTCTTCATTGCGGCCGAGCTTGTGCCCGCCGCGCCTTTGTCGCTCATACGGCCGCCTATAGCCTTTTTCCTTTAGGCCAAGAAAATGGCTTGCGATCGATTTTGGCTAGAAGCTCAACACCCAGCACCTCGCGCTTGCCAGCATCGCTCATCGGGCCAGCTACGCTTCGATAGAGGCCAAGATATGCTCTGATCAAATCTGATATTTTCTGATCAATTTTTTCAAGCACCAACCCATCGTTACAAAATCGATAATGTTTACCCCAGCCCTGCGCCATTCCGTCAACGCGCCGAAGAACCGCAAGCAATGACTGCTCTTTCTTAATCGCAACCCCAGCACGCCGCGACCTTAACGCCTTCGCACCAGTTTCCAGCACACCGCGGATCGATGCTAGAAATCTCATCTGCGCCTTAGGCGCCGGACGAAGCAAACCATTGCTAAACTCAATTCCCAGAAACTCAAAAGGGCGTAACACGGACTGAGGCTCGCGCAGAGACTTCTCGGCGCCGAACTTCATATTAAATTTCTTAAGATGCTTCTCGGCGAGCCTAAAGCGCGCGCCCGCGGCCTTCTTGCTTGGCGCAAATATTAAGACATCATCGATGTATCTAATACATTTGCAATCGCCCTTGTTCATTTCTAAGTCAAACTCAGCTAACAAGATATTGCCCAGCAGCGGCGACAGAGAATTCCCTTGAGCAACGCCGATGTCGTAGATCGGAAAAGCATCAGCTTTTTCTCGTAGCTCAGCGATATTTGACAGCTCGACCGAAATTGCATCTTCAAACAATCCCATAAATTGCGGATCATCAACCGCCTGAGCAATGACTGGCGTAACAATGCTTTTGGGGATTCTTGTAAAAAACTTCGAGATGTCAGCGGAAATGACAAAGTTCGCACCGGACCCAATGTGGTCGAGTGCCATCTTAATCGCGGCAGGAACAGCCGCCAGATCTCCCTCGGCCTTCTTTCGAATTCCACCAAAGCTGTAAGGCGTATGAACGTATGTAGCCAACTTCGGAACGGTCAATAAAGCTTCCAATATGGATCGCTGAATTATCCGAGACTCAACATCGGCCAGAACGATTGGACGGAAGTTCTTCGGATCTGGTCGGCCGTCATTACCCTTTTTTGGGATAGGAACGCCTTTGGCTGGCGGAAACCTGAAGGTCCCACGCGACAGCTTCCCACAAAGAGACCGAAGTCTCGTAGATGAGTCTTCCTTGAAAAGCGCTATCTCTTTTTTGACGTCATCGGATTTTGACGTCCGGGCATTCTCTTCAATTACTCGCCATGCTCTTTCAAGCGAGTGGTGGCTCCAAACCTTCTTAAGCAAAGGCGTCGACACTGTCCCCGGGTCCTGTTCGTTCGCCACACCCGTCCGACAGGGCTATCCATTCTCTGCAGAGGTGCCGGCTGGCCCTATCTGCTCATGCGTCGTCGTGACCGTGGTCGTCGACGCGCCGCCGCATCGGACCCCAAGCCCACCGGTCAAACTGCCGATCGCTGTGGCGCCCAA
>JAFEFL010000026.1 GCA_018240595.1 Pseudomonadota bacterium
AACGGGCCGATCTCCTTGCGCACCCACTGCACCAGTTCCTTGCGCAGTTCCTCTGTCGGCTTCTCGCCGGCCATCAAGGTGACATAGGCGTAGATGCCCTGGCCCTTGATGTCGTGCGGATAGCCGACCACGGCGGCTTCCGACACCTTGGCGTGCGCGACCAGCGCGCTTTCGACTTCGGCCGTGCCCATGCGGTGGCCGGACACGTTGATGACGTCATCGACGCGGCCGGTGATCCAGTAATAGCCGTCGGCGTCGCGGCGGCAGCCGTCGCCGGTGAAGTATTTCCCCGGATAGGTCTTGAAGTAGGTGTCGATGAAACGCTGGTGGTCGCCATAGACCGTGCGCATCTGGCCCGGCCACGAATCGGCGATGCACAGATTGCCGGTGGTGGCGCCTTCCAGCACCTTGCCTTCGGCATCGACGATCTCCGGCACCACGCCGAAGAACGGCCGCGTTGCCGAGCCGGGCTTGAGCTTGGTCGCGCCCGGCAGCGGCGTGATGAGAATGCCGCCGGTCTCGGTCTGCCACCAGGTATCGACGATCGGACAGCGGTCGTCGCCGACCACGTGATAGTACCACTCCCACGCTTCCGGATTGATCGGCTCGCCAACGGAGCCGAGCAGGCGCAGCGACTTGCGCGACGTCTTCTTCACCGGGCCTTCGCCGCCCTGCATCAGCGCGCGGATCGCCGTCGGCGCGGTGTAGATGATGTTGACGTTGTGCTTGTCGCACACTTCCCAGAAGCGCGACGTGGTCGGGTAGTTCGGCACGCCTTCGAACACCAGCGAAATGGCGCCGTTCGAGAGCGGGCCGTAAACGATGTACGAATGGCCGGTGACCCAGCCGACGTCGGCGGTGCACCAGTAAACGTCGCCATCGTGATAATCGAAGACGTACTGGTGCGTCATCGACGCATAGAGCAGATAGCCGCCGGTGGTGTGCAGCACGCCCTTCGGCTTGCCGGTCGAGCCGGAGGTGTAGAGGATGAACAGCGGATCTTCCGCATTCATCGGTTCGCACGGGCATTCCGCCGGCACGCTTTTGGCGAGGTCGTCGTAATAGAAATCGCGGCCGGCCTTCATGTTGACCGCTGCGCCGGTGCGCTTGATGACGATCACGGTGGCAACACCGTCAACCTTGTCGCAGGCGGCATCGACATTGGCCTTGAGCGGCACCTTGCGGCCGCCGCGCAGGCCTTCGTCGGCGGTGACGACGACGGTCGATTTGCAGTCCTCGAGACGACCCGCGATCGAATCCGGCGAGAAGCCGCCGAAGATCACCGAGTGCACGGCGCCGATGCGCGCGCAGGCGAGGATCGAGACCACGGCCTCGGCGATCATCGGCATGTAGATGGTGACGCGGTCGCCCTTCTTGACGCCGCGCGCCTTGAGCACGTTGGCGAAGACCTGCACCTGCTCGTGCAGTTGCTTGTAGGTGATCTTCTTGTCGTCCTTCGGATCGTCGCCTTCCCAGATCAAGGCGGTCTGATTGCCGCGCTTGGCGACATGACGATCGACGCAGTTGTAGCAGGCGTTCAGCGTACCGTCCTCGAACCACTTGATCGAGACGTTGTGCGGATCGTAGGTCGTGTTCTTGACCTTGGTCGGCTTCTTGATCCAGTCGAGCCGCGCGGCCTGCTCGCCCCAGAAACCGTTCGGGTCCTTGATCGAGCGCGCGTACATTTCCTTGTACTTCGCGTCGTCGACATAGGCCTTCGACTTCCAGTCGGCCGGCACGTCGTAAATCTTGTCGTCGGACATCGCACTCCCTCCCGGTATCGCGTCTTGCCCGGCGCCCCCTTGGTCCGGGCGCCGTTATGGTTCCATGCGGCATTATGCGCCGCCGCCCCAAGCGCTCACAAGCGTCCACCTTGCGACTTTCGTCGTGTGCGACACTTGGGAAATATCAATGCCGAGGGCAGTTTAGGGCGCTTGCGGCGCCTCCGCCGGGGGCCGGTGTACGCCGATGCCGGCGACCACCAGGGCGATACCGGCGAGGTCCCTTAGCGACGGGATCTGGGCGAGAACCGCCGCCGCGATCACGGTGGCCGTGACGGGGAGCAGCGCGAGCAGCAACGCGAAACTCGCCCGCGGCAAGCGGGACATCGCGAGCTGGTCGCAGACATAGGGGATCACCGAGGAGCAGATGCCGACGCCGATACCGGCTAGCACCAGCCGGGGCGAGTCGAAGGCCCTGATCGCCTCGAGGAGGCCGACGGGCATGATCACGACGAAGGCGATCAGCATAGCCGCGCCCAGCCGTTCGACGCCGCCGCTCGCCCCGTCCTGCGCGGCCTTGTGGCCGATGACGATGTAGGCGGCGAACAAGGTGGCATTGAGCACCGACCACGCGATGCCGACGGGATCGGTGGCCCACTTCACGTCGATCAGGATGAAGACGCCGGTCATCACCAGCGCCAGCGCAAGAAGATTTCGCCACGAGCGCATGCCGGCCAGCGCGATGGCGATGGTGCCGACGAATTCCATCGCCGCGACGAGGCTCATCGGCAGGCGATCGAGTGCGAGATAGAACGACGTGTTCATCGCCGCGAGGCAAAGGCCGAGACCGGCGAGCAGAAGGCGTGTCCTGCCGTCGGCGCGAGCGATGGTGCGCCACGGTTTTGTGACGAGCGCGAACGCGGCGGCGGCCGATGCGATGCGGAACCAGGCGACGCCGAAAACGCCGACCGCGGGAAAGAGCAGCACCGCGAAGGACGGGCCGAGATAATGAAACACCGCGCTGAGGCCGAACCAAAGATGTGGCGGCGCCTTTTCGGCGGCGCGATTGAAGCCGGTGGGGGCTCGCGATAGCATGGCTGCATTCTGGAGCCTGCGCCGCCACCATCCATCGGCTTTGACAGGCCGGCGGCTTGCCCTGTCTGACGATCGAAGGAGATTCCTTTGGAAAGCCTGCGATCCGAAAATGCCGTGTTCGATGCCATCGACGCCCGATTGATCGGCGCGCTGGCCGCCAATGCGCGCGTCAGCACGGCGGAGCTGGCGCGCCGTGTGAAGCTGTCGGCGCCGAGCGTTGCCGAGCGCATCAAGCGGCTGGAGGAATCAGGGGTGATTGCGGGCTACCGCGCCATGATCAATCCGGCGGCGCTGGGCCTGCCGATCGCGGCGTGGATTCGGGTGCGCCCGACGCCGGGCCAGCTCAAGAACGTGGCGGAGATTCTCAAGGGCCTGCCGGAAATCGTGTCCTGCGACCGCATCACCGGCGAGGACTGCTATATCGCGCGGGCGCATGTGCGATCGGTCGCCGACCTCGAACGGCTGATCGATGCGATCAATCCGTTCGCGCTGACCAACACATCCATCATCCAGTCGATGCCGGTCGAGCCGCGTCTGCCGCCGATCGCCGTGCGGCGGCGGTAGACGCTCTCAGGCTTTGAGCCCGCCCATCTTGCAGACCAGCTTCCATTCGGCGTCGGTGATCGCCGGCAGCGACAGGCGTCCCTGCCGCAGCAACTGGATCTCCGCCAGCTTCGGCTCGGCCTTGATGGCGGCGAGTGTCACCGGCTTCGGCATCGGCTCGACCGCCTTGACGTCGACGCAAACCCACGGTTCGCCGGCCTTGGCGGTCGGATCGGGGTAGGCGAGCTTGATCACCTCGACGATGCCGACGATCTCCTTGCCGACATTGGAGTGATAGAAGAAGCCGCGGTCGCCCTTCTTCATCTTCATCATGTTGAGTTTGGCGGTGTGATTGCGAATGCCGGTCCAGGCGGTGCCCTTGGGCCCGGCTTTGACCATTTGGTCCCACGACCAGGCATCGGGTTCGGATTTGAGCAACCAGTAGGCCATGTCTATTCTTCCGCCTTGATCGGCCGCGACAAGAGCGCCGCGATCGCTTCGTCGACGCTGAGCTTCTTTGCCAGCACGGCAGCGACCGCGGCCGAGATCGGCATATCGATGCCTTTGTCGCGCGCCATTTCCAGAAGCACCGGCGCGGTGAAGGCGCCCTCGGCGAGCTTGCCGCTGGGCGCTTCGTTTTTGCCGAGCGCCGCGCCATAGGAGAAGTTGCGCGACTGCGGCGACGAGCAGGTCAGGATGAGATCGCCGAGGCCGGACAGGCCGGTGAGCGTCTCCGGCCTCGCGCCGAGCGCGCGGCCGAAGCGCATCATTTCGGCAAAGCCGCGCGTCGTCAGCGCCGCCGAGGCGGAGGCGCCTAACCCGCGCCCGGTGACGATGCCGGAGGCGATCGCCAGGACGTTCTTGACCGCGCCGCCGATCTCGACGCCGCGGATATCGGTGGTGTGATAGGGGCGGAAGCTCCCCGAGTTCAGCGCATGCGCGAGTTCTTCGGCGACGCCGGCATCGGCGGCGGCAATCGTCACGGCTGTCGGCAGCCCGCGCGCCACGTCGATGGCGAAACTGGGTCCCGACAGGATCGCCGGCACCGCATCGGGCGCGTGCTCGACGATGATCTCGGTCATGAACTTGTGCGTGCCGTGCTCGATGCCCTTGGCGCAGGCAATGAGCGGCGTGCCGGCGCGCATGGTCTGCGCCAGCGCCGCGACCACCGAGCGCAAAGCCTGCGCCGGCACCACGAGCAGCATGGCGTCGGCCTGCGCCGCGTCGCCGAGCGCGCGCGTCACCTTGATCGATGCCTCGAGCTTGACGCCGGGCAGGAAGCGGCTTTCGCGCGCCGTGGCGAGATGCTCGGCATGGCCGGCATCGAATTCCCATAGCGTGACGTCGCGGCCGGCGCGGGCCGCGGTCTGCGCCAGCGCCGTTCCCCAGGCGCCGCCTCCCAGCACCGCGATGTGTTGGATGGTCATGAAATGGTTTCCGGCAATGTCGCGCTACTTATACGCCGCCGTGCGCTTCAACGCACCTTCGGCGGCGGCCGAGGCATCGAGCGGCCAGCGCGCACGCGGCGCCATGTCCATGTCGTCGATCAGGCCGAGCGCCAGTCTTTCGATGCCGGCCCAGGCGATCATGGCGCCGTTATCGGTGCAGAGCTTGAGCGGCGGCGCCACCAGCGGCGTGCCGGTTTCCATGGCGACGCGGTTCAGCGACCCGCGGATCGCCTGGTTGGCGGCGACGCCGCCGGCGGCCACGAGCGCGTGCGGCTCGCCGAAACGCGCGCGGAACAGGCGCAGGCCCGAGCGCAGGCGGTCATGCACCACGTCGACCACCGCCTGCTGGAACGAGGCACACATGTCGGCGACGTCCTGCGGCGACAATGGCGCGATGCGCTCGGCTTCAAGGCGCAATGCGGTCTTCAGGCCCGAGAAGGAAAAGTCGCAGTCCTTGCGATGCTGCATCGGCCGCGGCAGCGCGAAGCGGTCCTTGTCGCCGCGCGTCGCCTGGCGTTCGACTTCCGGGCCGCCGGGATAGCCGAGGCCCAGGAGCTTCGCGGTCTTGTCGAAGGCTTCGCCGATGGCGTCGTCCTGCGTGGTGCCGAGCCGCACATAGTTGCCGACGCCGAGCACGGCGACGATCTGGGTGTGGCCGCCGGAGGCGAGGAACAGGAGATAGGGGAATGGCGTGTTGTCGGTGAGCCGCGCGGTCAGCGCATGCGCTTCGAGGTGATTTATGGCGAGCAGCGGCTTGCCCTTGACCAGCGCGATCGCCTTCGCTGTCGTGAGGCCGACGATGACGCCGCCGATCAATCCGGGGCCGGCGGCGGCGGCAATGCCGTCGAGGTCGTCGTAGCGCTTGCCGGCTTCGTGCATCGCCTGGTCGATGATCAGGTCGAGGGCCTCGACATGGGCGCGCGCGGCGATCTCCGGCACGACGCCGCCGAAGGCCGCGTGCTGCTCGACCTGGCTGAGCACGATATTGGACAGGATGCGCGACGAGCCGTCCGCGGCGCGCTCGACGACGGCGGCCGCGGTTTCGTCACAGGTCGTCTCGATACCGAGGACGAGCATCCTATTTGCAGCCTTTCCCTTTCGGCGCGCGCTGAACTACAAGAGCCCTAACACCGCGAGGAACTATGGCGCAATCGGCTCCCCTTCTCCGCATCGGCACGCGCGGCAGCCCCCTGGCACTGGTCCAGGCCAACACCGTGCGCAGCCTGCTCGCCAAGGCCAACGGCGCCGACGAAGCGGCCTTCGAGATCGTCGTCATCAAGACCACCGGCGACGCCATTCAGGACCGGCCTTTGTCCGAGGTCGGCGGCAAGGGCCTGTTCACCAAGGAAATCGAAGAAGCACTGCTGACCGAGCGCATCGATCTTGCCGTGCATTCGGCCAAGGACATGCCGACCATTTCGCAGCCGGGGTTGCTGCTCGCCGCGTGCCTCGAGCGCGAGGATCCGCGAGACGCCTTCATCAGCCTCAAGGCGAAGACGCTCGCCGATCTGCCGCAGGGCGCGCATCTCGGCACCGCGTCGCTGCGCCGGCAGGCCATCGTCATGGCAGCGCGGCCGGATCTGAAAGTGACGCCGCTGCGCGGCAATGTCGAGACGCGCCTGCGCAAGCTGGAAAGCGGCGAGGTCGATGCGACCTTGCTGGCGATGGCCGGGCTCAACCGTCTCGGCCTGTCGCAGCACGCGACGCGGGCGATGTCGGTGGAAGAGTTCTTGCCGGCGGTGGCGCAGGGCGCCATCGGCATCGAAACGCGTGGCGACGACAATCGCACGCGGCAGATGGTGGCGCGCGTCAATCATACCGCGACCTTCATTGCCGTGGCCTGCGAGCGCGCCTTTCTCGCGGCGCTCGACGGCTCGTGCAAGACGCCGCTCGCCGGCCACGCGACCTTGTCCGGCGATACGCTGCACTTCCGCGGCCTGATCGCACGGCCCGACGGCAAGGGCGCGCATGACATCACCGGCAACGGCCATATCCGCGATGCGGTCAGGATCGGCGACGATGCCGGGCGCGCCTTGAAGAAGATCGCCGGGCCCGGATTCTTCGATTAGCGCGACAGGGGCCGCCATGCGCATCGTTCTCACGCGACCGCAGAGCGACAGCGAACGCACCGCGGCGCTGTTGCGCGCGCGCGGCCATGAGGTGCTGATCGCGCCGCTGCTGCGCATCGAGACGCTGCCGGTCGCGCTCCATCAACGCTACGGCGCGGTCGTCATCACCAGCGCCAACGCGGCCGCGGCGATTGCCGATCATTCCGCGCGCGCAACGCTCACCGCATTGCCGCTCTTCGCCGTCGGCCGCCGCAGTGCCGATGCGGCGCGCGAAGCCGGCTTCGGCGATATCCGCATCGCAGGCGGTGACGCGAGCGATCTCGTGCGCCTGATCGCGGAACATCGTCCGCACGCCGGTGCGCCGTTGTTGTATCTCGCCGGCGAAGACCGATCGGCCGACCTGGCCGGCGATTTGGCCGTGCATGGCATCGCCGTGGAACTGGCTGTGATCTATCGCGCGGTATCGCTGCCGTTCCCTGCAGCGCTGATCGCCGCGGTTGCTGACCACGCGGTCGATGCCGTGATGCATTTTTCGAAACGCAGCGCTGCGCAATACGTTACCGGATCCCGCGCCGCTGGCATCGCCGAGGACGCCCTCGGCGTCCGGCATATCTGCCTGTCGGCACAGGTTGCCGAACCGCTACGCGAGGCCGGCGCGCCCCGCATCGACGTCGCAAAGCGGCCGGACGAATCGGCGATGATTGCGTTAACCGATCAGGCAGCAGCGTAGCCCCGGTTTTAGTTGCTGCGGGGCCGGTCGCATTTCGCTAGGATTTCCTGCATGAACGACAAGCGCCCCACGCCTGACCCATCGGCCGGCCGCCGCAAGCGCACCGCGCCGACGATCGATCTGGAGGCGGAGGAAGTGCGGCCCGCCGACGCGGCAACCGAATCTGCTGCGCCCCTGGCGGACGAGCAGGCGGTGGCGGAGGATGCAGCACTGTCGCAAGCCGCGGCCGCGCAAGAGGCCGCCTCGCCAGGTTCCACGCCATCCGGCGATGACGTCAGACGAACCGAACGCGCGAACCCGCTCGTGCCGGCGATGGTCGGCGGTCTGGTCGGTGCGGCGGCGATGACGTTGCTCGGCGCCGCGGTCTGGTATGGCGGCCTGTTGCCGAACGCCGGCACGCCGGCTGCCGATCCGCGCGTCGCGGCGCTCGAAACGCAAATCAAGCAGTTGCAGAGCCGCCCCGCGCCTTCCGGCAATACGGCGCCGAATGACGCGCTGACTGCGCGCATCGCCAAGCTCGAAGACGAATTGTCGAAGCGCCCGGTGCCGCCGCCCGCCGACGACAAGGCGCTGAGCGACCGCGTTGCCGCCAATGACAACGCGATGAAATCGCTGGGCGTCACGCTTACCGCCCTGAACCGCCGTTACGACGAACTCGCCGCCAGCACCAAGGAGGCGCAGGCGCGCGCCGAAACGGCGGAGAAGGCCGCCGCCGATTTGCGCAGCGACCTGCAAACGGTGTCGCGTGCGGCGTCCGCCGGTGCGTCGTCGGCCGATCTCGCACCGCTGCAGCAACGCATCGCGGCGCTCGAGGATCAGAGCAAGAATGCCAAGGCGGAGCTTGCCCGCACCACGCAATCCGAGCGCGCGGCGCGCCTCGCTTTGAGCACCGCGGCGCTGCGCGATGCCGCCTTGCGCGGCGTGCCGTTCGCCGAGGAACTGGCGCAGGCCAAGGAGCTCGGCGCCGACGAGAAAGCGCTGGCGCCGCTATGGCCCGTCGCCGCCTCCGGCGTGCCGACCGTCAAGGATTTGACGCGCGAACTGAACGAATTGCTGCCGCAACTGAAAAAGGACATCGGCACGACGGCGCCGGGCGGCGGCTTCCTCGAGCGCCTCCAGGCCAATGCCGAAAGCCTCGTGCGCGTTCGCCCCGCCGGCGCGCCGCCCGGTGACGATGCTTCCGCGGTGATGGCGCGGCTCGAAACCGACGCCGCGCAAGGCAATATCGACGCGGCACTCGGCGAGATCGGCAAGTTGCCGGAAGCGGCGCGGCAAAAGGCATCCGCGTGGGTGACGCGCGCGACGGCGCGGCAGAAAGCGCTGGCCGCCGCACGCGATGTCGCCGCCGACAGCGCGCGTGCGCTCGGATCGCGGTGAGGCCGGCATGATTCAGGTCGTTCTGTTCCTCGTCACCGTTGGGCTCATCGCCGCGGGCTTTGTCTGGTTCGCCGATCGTCCGGGCGACGTCATCATCAACTGGATGGGTTACCGCATCGAGACATCGGTGATGGTGACGCTGCTGGCGGTGGTCGCGTTGATCGTCGCCGGCATCCTGATCTGGTCGATCGCCCGCGCCATCCTGCGCTCGCCGGAGCAGGTGTCGCTGTTCTTCCGCCATCGCCGCGCCATGCGGGGCCATCTGGCGGTTTCGCGTGGCCTCATTGCCATCGGCTCCGGCGATACGCGGCTGGCACGGCGTTCCGCGGATGAAGCGGCGCGGTTGTCGCCAGGCGATCCGCTGACACTTCTGCTCACGGCGCAGTCGGCGCAGCTCGCCGGCGATCGCGCCGGCGCCGAGCGCGCCTTCTTCGAAATGACGCGGCACGAGCACACCAAGCTCCTCGGCCTGCGCGGGCTCTATATCGAAGCGCAGCGGCGCAACGACGTCGCCACCGCGCGCCGGGTCGCCGCCGAGGCGGCGCAGGCCGAGCCTTCGCTGGCCTGGGCCGGTCAGGCCGTGCTCGACGATCGCTGTGCGCAAGGCGATTGGAATGGCGCGCTGCAGGCGCTCGATGGAACGCGCGCCTCGCTCGCCAAGGATGACTATCGCCGCAAACGCGCCGTGCTGCTGACCGCGCAGGCCCTGGCGTTGCAGGACAGCGACCGCGAGGCAGCGCGCGTTGCCGCACTCGATGCGCTCAAGCTCGCGCCCGGTCTGGTGCCCGCCGCGGTGCTCGCCGGTCGCCGGCTCGCCGAAGCCGGCGATACGCGCCGCGCTGGCAAAGTGCTGACCGCGGCATGGCGGCTCAACCCGCATCCCGATCTGGCCGAGGCCTATGCCGACATTCGCCCCGGCGATACCGCGCGGGCGCGGCTGACGCGCATGCAGTCGCTCGCCGACAAGTCGCCGGAAGATCCGAGTGCCGTGCGCGAAGGCGCCATCGCGGTGGCGCGCGCGGCGATCGATGCGCGCGAATTCAAGATCGCGCGCGATGCGCTGGCGCCTTATCTCGTGGCGCCGTCGAAGCGCATCGCCACCTTGATGGCCGAGCTCGAGGAAGCCGAGCACGGCGACGTCGGCCGCGTGCGCGAGTGGCTCGGCCGCGCCATGCGTGCCGCGCCGGATCCGGTCTGGACCGCCGACGGCGTGGTGTCGGATCGCTGGCGGCCGGTATCGCCGGGCGGCCGGCTTGATGGCTACGAATGGCGGGTGCCGCTGTCGGAGATCGGCTCGACCCACCCGGTGGTCGATGCGCCGCCGCCGCCTTTGCCCGTGCGGTCGCCGATCGCCGCTGCGCCGGCCGAGGCCGTGCCGGCCGAAGCCGAAGGCGCCAAGCCCGCCATCCCGGCGTCGCCGCCCGACCGTGAGGCCGAGGCGCCGGTTGTCACGCTGGAGGCGTCCCTGGCGCCTCAGCGGCCCAAGGCGAGGCCGGCAGAAACGAGGGCGGCCGAGCCGATTATCCCGGTGGTTCAGGCGCCCGACGATCCCGGCCCGGAAACCGATCCCTATGCCGACCCGGTTCCGGAAAAGACCTCGGCGGACGGCTGGTCGCGCTTCAAAGGCTTGTTCCGCTAGGGCGTGCGGCCATGCTTGCCAAGGCCGGGCCGCGCCGATAGTAAGGCGCCGCGGGCTTCACGCTTTCTGCATGATTTTGTCGGAAAACGAGGCTCGATTTTCGCTTTCTGCGCCGGCGCCGATGTAGCTCAGTGGTAGAGCATCCGCTTCGTAAGCGGGTGGTCGGGGGTTCAAATCCCTCCATCGGCACCATTTTCTCTTTCGGTTCCTCCCGCCTTTGCCCTTGCCGATCCGTCTGCAGTTTCAGCGGACCGCTTTGCTGTGGTCAGGACCGCGTCAGGATGTATCGGCATACCCGGCAACCTTGCCAACCCTGTTGAATCCGGGCAGTTTTTTGTCGGGCTGAGGCTAACGCGTTGGCGCGACACCAAATCTGTCGCAATTCGGTTCTAGAGTGATGCCATGGCAAAACCAGCCGTCGTTCTCGTAGGCGCCGATAAAGGCGGGGTCGGCAAGACTACGGTCGCCCGGACCTTGCTGGACTATTTCGGCGCCCATCACACGCCAACCCGGGCGTTCGACACCGAATCGCCGCGCGGCACGCTGAAGCGCTTTCACCCGCAACTGACCGAGGTCGTCGATGTGACCGAGGTCGCCGACCAGATGAAGATCTTCGACACTTTGGGCACCACGCCCGCCCAGGTGACGGTGATCGACATCCGCGCCGGCCTCTTGTCGCCGACCTTGCAGGCGCTGAGCGACATCGGCTTTCTCGAGTCCGCCAAGAAGGGCCAGATCACCTTCGCGGTCTTCCACATCCTCGGGCCGTCGATCGCCTCGCTGCAGGAGATCGCCGAGACCGCGACCTTCGTCGGCGATGCCAGCTACTTCCTGGTGAAGAACCACATCAACGATACCTCGTTCTTCGACTGGGATCCGGCGACCTACAATTCCTACTTCAACCAGATCAAGAACGCGCAGGACATCACCATCCCGAAGCTGAACGAGATGGCGACCGAGCAGGTCGAAGTGGCGAGTGTGCCGTACGTGCAATTCGTCGCCAACAAGACCGGCGGCGGCGACGCCGCGAACTACTCCTTCGTGCTGCGCGGCTATGTGCGGCACTGGCTCGGCCAGGTGTGGGGCGAATATGACCGGGTCAAGCTGGTCGATCTGCTGGCGCCGAAGCAGGAGAGTCCGGTGCGCCAGGCCGCGGGCTGAGACCGGCGAGGATTTCTAATGCGCGGGCGGCGCCGGATTGAACAACGGCGCCGCTTTTTTGTGCCTCCCTGCACCGGTCACTATGCTCTACTGAAGACCGGGACGATTCTCCGCCATTGGCGGCGTCTGTGATTGTGGCTTCGGGCGATGTCGATCCGACATTCCATCTATCTCGTTGCTTCGCCGCGCGCGCGCGTCGGCAAGACGCTGCTGTCGCGGCTGCTGATCGACTATCACAAGCATGAAGAGCGCGAGGTTGCCGGCTTCGATCTCAATACCGGCGACAACACGCTGAAGCAGTTCGCGCCGGACGGTGTCGCGGCGGCCGACATCGGCAGCGTGAAAGGCCAGATGGCGCTGTTCGACCATCTCGTCAGCGAGCAGGGTGGCGGCAAGGTCGTCGACGTCGGCAGCGACATATTCAAGAATTTCTTCGATCTCGCCTTTCGCATCGGCCTCGTCGAGGAAGCTCACAAGCGCAACATCGCACCGGTCATTTTATTCATCGTCTCGTCGGACAAGCAATCCGCCGACGCCTATGGCGACCTCCGGGCCCGCTTCCCGGGCGCGGCGCTGACGCCGGTGCATAACGAAATGCTCGGCTTGGCACAGCACCGCGACCGATTTCCGCCATCGGCGCAAAGCGGTGCCATCCTGCGCATGCCGGTGTTGAGCGCGAGCCTGCGCAAATATATCGAGACGCCGCCGTTCGGCTTTGCCGACGAACAGCTCGCCAATGCGCGGCATATTCCGCTCGAAGCCCACATCGAAATCCAGCGCTGGCTGCGCAAAGCCTATCTGGAATTCCGCGAGCTCGACCTGCGCATTCTGCTCGGCCAGTTGCAGACCTCGCTGCGACTCGACTGATTTGATGCATTTTTTAGATGCTTCTCCTTTGATTTCAACGGTTTGCGTCTAGTTCCCCGCGGGAACGAACGTCGCGTCCCGGCGTTTTCTTCGGCTGACGTCCGCGCGGGGAAACCGCCCAACGGAGGAGGCCAGACCATGTGGATCAATCTGTTCACCATCGCAGTTGCGATCGCGCTGGGCTTCGGCGCAACGGCGCTGATCATGCAGAATGATCTGACCACTCAGAACGCCGAACCGAAACGCCGCCGCCGAGTGCCGCGCGTCCGCGGCTAGCCATTCCGCATCGAACACGATGTCAGGCCGCGCCTTGTCAGTGGCGCGGCCTCCTGTGCGCACCCCGGAGAATGGAGTTCCGGCGCCGCCGATCTTGCTTTAATGGAACGGCATGGCCACGCCGCTCCTTTTCTCACGCCGTTTCGCGCCATTGTTCTGGTGCCAGTTCTTCGCGGCCTTCAACGATAATTTCCTGAAGACGTCGCTGGTCTTCCTCATCCTGTTCGGCGCCGACGTGACGCCGGGCGAAGCCGAGGTGCTGATCACGATCGCCAGCGCGATCTTCATCGCGCCGTATTTCTTCCTGTCGGGGTTGGGCGGTGAACTGGCCGACCGCTACGACAAGGCGCGCGTCGCGCAGTGGCTGAAGTTCGCCGAAATCTTCGTCGCGGCGCTGGCGCTCTATGGCTACATGCACAAGTCGATTGCGGTGATGTTCGTCGCGCTTGGCCTGTTCGGCGTCATCGCCGCGCTGTTCGGGCCGATGAAATACGGCATCCTGCCGGACCATCTGCCGCCCGAGAAGTTGCCGGCCGCCAACGCGCTGGTCGAGGGCGCGACCTTCATCGCCATCCTCACCGGCACCATCGTCGGCGGCATTGCCGCGCATCAGGGCGGCGTCCGGGCGTTCGGTCTCCTGGTGATCGGCTTTGCGCTGTCGTGCTGGCTGTCGGCCTTGCGCATTCCGCCGAGCGGCGAGGGTGCGCCGCACCTGAAGGTCAACGGCAACATCGCGCGCTCGACCGCCGCCATGCTGCGCCACCTGCGCGGCGACCCGCGGCTGTGGTGGGGTGCGATGGTGACGAGCTGGTTCTGGCTGGTCGGCATCGTCGTGCTGTCGCTGCTGCCGCCATTGATCAAGTCGCTGATCGGCGGCAACGAGGACACCGTCACGGCTTATCTCGCGCTGTTCTCGATCGCGGTCGGCGTCGGCTCCGGTCTTGCCGCGGCGATCGCGCGCGGCCGCATCGTCTTGCGCACGACCTTCGCCGGCGCGCTGCTGCTCGCCGCCTTCGCGCTCGATCTGGGCCTGTCGGCGCTCGGCGCGTCGCCGGCGGCGCCCGGCCAGACGCCGTCGCAGGTGTTCGCCACCTCGTTCGGCGTGCGCGTCGCCATCGATCTTGCCGGTCTCGCCGTCGCCGGCGGGCTGTTCATCGTGCCGGCCTTCGCCGCGGTGCAGGCCTGGTCCGACAGCGATTACCGCGCCCGCACGGTGGCGGCGGTGAACGTGCTCAACGCCGCCTTCATGACCGGCGGCACGGTGCTGGTGGCGTTGTTGCAGAAGTTCGGTGCGACGCTGCCGATGCTGTTTGCCGGCATCGGCATCGCCACCTTCGTCGTCGCGTCGGCGATCTGGCGTACGATGCCGCGTGCAGGCGCAAATCCGTCCTGACGGTTACTTCTTCCGCATTGCCAGCACGCGGTCGACCATCTCGCCGGCGACGCCGAGATAGTTGGCCGGATCGACCATCGCCTCCAGTTCCTTGCGGCTGGCGTGAGACGAGATTTCCTTGTCCTCGGCGAGCAGGTCGATCAGCGGCCGGCCGGTCTTCACGACTTCGCGACAGATGTCATAGACGTGGTCGTGCGCGTAGTTGCGGCCCATCTTGTCGCCGAGCTTCATCATCACGGCTTCCGACATGATCAGGCCCTTGGTGATCATGAGGTTCTCGGCCATCTTCTTCTCGTTGACCTGCAGACCCTCGAGCACGAAGCGGGTCTGCGCCAGCGCGCCGGCCGACAGCATGAAGATTTCCGGCAGCACGATCCATTCGATTTCCCACGGCCCGGTGGCGCGCTCGTGGTCCTCGACCATGGCTTCCATCAGCGCCGCCGCGTGCTGCTTCACGATCGCGGTCTGCGCGGTGATGTAGACCGACGAGATCGGATTGCGTTTCTGCGGCATGGTGGACGACGAGCCGCGGCCCTGGTGGAACGGCTCGTAGACCTCTTCCACCTCGGTTTGCATCAGCAGCTTCACGTCGAACGCCACCTTGCCGCACGAGCCGGTGACGAGGCCGAGGAAGGCGCCGACCTCGGCGATGCAGTCGCGCACCGTGTGCCAGGAGATCGCCGGCTGGCCGAGCTTCAATTCCTTCATCAACTCGACCTGGCACTTGAGGCCGTCCTTGCCGAGCGACGACAGCGTGCCGGCGGCGCCGCCGAACTCGCCGACCAGCACGCGCTCCTTCAATTGCTTGAGGCGTTCGCGATGGCGCTCGAAGCCGGCCAGGATGGTCGCCATCTTGTAGCCGAAGGTGATCGGCACGGCCTGCTGCAGGTTGGAGCGGCCGGCCATCGGCGTGTCGCGATATTTCTTCGCCAGCGCCGCGAGCGCCTCGCAGATGGCGTCGATCTCCTGACCGACGATGTCGAGCGATTCGCGAATCTGCAGCACCGTCGCGGTGTCGGTGATGTCCTGCGTGGTCGCGCCCCAGTGCGACCATTCCCCGAGCTTGTCCTTGCACAACTTCACGAGCTGCTGGACGACGGGCAGCACCGGATAGCCGATGCGCTCGGTCGCCTCCTTCAGCTTCGCCATGTCGTATTCCTTGGCGTCGCAGTGCTTGACGATCTCGTCGCAGGCTTCCTGCGGAATGATTTTCAGCTTGGCCTGCGCGACGGCCAGCGCCTTCTCGAAATCGAGGTATTTCTGTACCCGGTTCTCGTCGGACCAGACCTGGCGCATGGCCGGGGTGGTGAAAATGTCGCGGAAAACGGCTGAATCGAGATAGGTCGACGGCACGGGACGCTCTCCTTGGGTCTTTGCGGCCCGCGCCTTAGCACGGATCGGACCGGCCCTGCAGGGCCGGTTTAAAGAATCCGTTAACCATAAAAGCCCTAGCCTGCCGGCGTTTCCCGCCCGATTTCCGCAGGTTGGCCGATGCCCATCGCCCCTACCAGAACCTTGATCGTCGTCGGTGCAGGTCTGATGCTCGCGGCCTGCAACACGACGAATGATCGCGTCGCCGACGGCAAAGGGCCCGGCACCCAGGCGCTCGCCATGGTGCCGCCGCCGCCGGACGTGACCGGCTCGATCGGCGGCGCCCGCAAGGAGCCGGAGGCCGCCGAGAAGAACGCGGATATCGCGGCCAAGCCGGTGGTCAAGCTGCCGGGTGATGAAACCGAATCGGGCACCGCCGGCGGCGCCGCCGAGGCCATGGCCCGCGGCCGTGAACAGTATCAAGGCAATCATTTCCGTGAGGCCGAGCGCCAGTTTCGCGTAGCGACCGAACTGGCGCCGAAGAGCTCGGAAGCCTGGCTGGGGCTCGCCGCCTGCTACGACCGCCTGCGCGACTTCGGCAAAGCCGACCGCGCCTACACCAAGGCGCTGGCGATCTCGGGGCCGACCTCGGAAGTGCTCAACAACCAAGGCTATTCCTACATGCTGCGCGGCGACCTCAAGAACGCCCGGGACAAGCTGCTGGCGGCGCAGCGTCAGGACCCGCGCAACAAATACGTCGAAAACAACCTCATCCTTCTCGAAACCGCAGAACGCAAAGGCCGTTAGAGGCGCCGTCTGCCGGTCCGGCGGGCTTGCGTCCATCCGCCGCGTTCGGAACCTTGCGATTTTGTCACGAGCATTCGGGCAAATCCGGCCTACATTGAGTTGAATTGCGGCGCATCAAGCGCCGCATTTTGGCCTGAGCGGGACAGCGCATGGGCCCGGGCCGTATCGAGGAAGCAAGACCGCCGTCATGTTCGACGCCATTCTGAAATTCATTGGCGAGCTGGGCGACGACGACCAGCGCGCGCAATCCTTTGCCGAAAGCGACTACCGGCTCGCCGCCGCGGCGCTGCTGGTCCACACCGCGGCAATCGACGGCGAAATTTCGGAGGTCGAGCGCGCGCGCCTGCACGATGTGATCAAGCAGCGCTTCAAGCTCGACGACGAGGACACCGATAAGCTTCTCGCCCGCGCCGAAGAGGTCGATGAGCGGGCAGTCGATCTTTATCACTTCACGACGCGGCTCAACCGTGCGCTGGACGACAAGCAGCGGGCGCGCATCGTCGAGATGATGTGGCAGGTGGTGTTCGCCGATGGCGGCGTTACCGAGTTCGAGGACAATCTGATCTGGCGCGCCGCCGATCTGCTCAACGTGACGCGCGAGGAGCGCATCGCCTTGCGCACCCGGGTGGCGGGGGAGCAGGCGGGCGAGGGCTGAATTTTCGTCATTCCGGGGCGCGAGCGTTAGCGAGCGAACCCGGAGTCCAGCAGCGGCTTCGATATAAAGCTGGATTCCGGGTTCGCGCGTTTCACGCGCGCCCCGGAATGACATTTGGTATGGTTCGACGATGAAACCCGTCACCCTCATCACCGGCGCATCGTCCGGCATTGGCGTCGAGCTGGCGCGCATCTTCGCGCGGCACGGTCACGCGCTGGCGCTGACGGCGCGGCGGGTCGATCGCCTGAATGCGCTGGCCGACGAGATCGAAAAGAGCGGCCAGCCGCGGCCGATCGTCATCGCCGCCGATCTCACCCAGCCGCAGCCGTCGCGGCTGATCGGCGAGGCGTTGGCGGCCGCCGGCGCCGAGCCGCAATACGTCGTCAACAATGCCGGCTTCGGTCTGGTCGGCGGCGCCGCCAAGCTCGACCGCGCCGAGCAGCTTCAGATCATCGACGTCAATCAGCGCGCCCTGACCGATCTGTCGCTCGCTTTCGTGCCGAGCCTGGAGCGGCATCGCGGCGGTATTCTCAACGTCGGTTCGGTGGCGGGCTTTCTGCCGGGACCGGGCAGCGCGGTCTATTACGCCAGCAAGGCCTACGTGCTTTCACTGTCCGAGGCGCTGTCGAGCGAACTTGCGCCGCGCGGCATCCGCGTCACCTGCCTGTGTCCGGGGCCGGTTCCGACCGAGTTCGCCGAGCGCGCTGGGGTGAAATCGAAGATCGCGCCCGGGCCGCTGGTGCACACTGCCGAGATGGTGGCCGACGCCGGCTACCGCGGGCTGATGTCCGGCACGCCGGTGGTGGTCCCCGGCCTTGGCAACAAGGTGGTCACGCTGCTGGTGCGCATCCTGCCGCGGCGGATGGTCCTGCGCCTGGTCGGGCGGCGGCAGAGCAAGCGGCAATCGACGGCCGAGCAGCCGCAAGGCTGACCGCAGCCTCCGAGGGGCGCTGGGATCGGTTCTGGGGGATGGGTGGTGGAGCCAGGCGGGATCGAACCGCCGACCTCGTCATTGCGAACGACGCGCTCTCCCAGCTGAGCTATGGCCCCTTCCCAAAGGCAGAGGACGGAAACCCGTTACCCCCGCGCTTTTTGCTGAGTGGGCGCCATTTAGGACCGGGCGTTCGGCCTGTCAAGGACGGGCGGCGCCGGGCAATTCGCCGCCGGCCGCGGCAGCCCCTTTCTTTGCGGTCGCCGAGCGGCTATTCGTCCCCTCAGCGGTTCCGAACGGCGAACACTTCGCCTGGAAACGCATGAGGTGACGGAGCACGCGATGAACCCCTTTCTCTGGCTCATAGACACGGTCATCAGCCTCTATATCTGGATTTTGGTGGCATCGGCCGTTTTGTCCTGGCTCATCGTGTTCAACGTCGTCAACACGCGCAATCCGATCGTCCATTCGATCGGCAATTTCCTCTACGCGGTGACCGAGCCGTTGCTGCGGCCGATTCGCAACATCATGCCGAATCTCGGCGGCATCGATATCTCGCCGGTCATTCTGATCATCGGCCTGCTGTTCATCCGCCAGCTGATCTTCTGGCTCTATCTGCAGATCTTTATCTGAGGCATGAACCCGCGGCCGTGGTCCGCGGTGGCGGGAGGCGTCGCGCTCGATGTGCGCCTGACGCCGAAAGGCGGCCGTGACGCCATCGACGGCGTCGAGACGCTCAGCGACGGCCGCAGCGTGCTCAAGGTGCGGGTTCGCGCCGTGCCGCGCGAAGGCGAAGCCAACGAGGCACTGTGCCGGCTGATCGCGAAATCCCTGTGCGTGGCGCCGCGCCAAGTGGCGCTGACGAGCGGCGCGACAGCGCGGATCAAGCGGCTGACGATTTCCGGCGACGGTGCCGCGCTGATCGCCGCGCTGGAGATACTGGACGCTTCACGTTAATGCTGCAGGCCAAGGGGGCTTCATGACCGCAGCCATCATCGACGGGAAAGCGATCGCAGCGATGCTGCGCGCCAAGGTGGCGAGCGAAGTGGCGCGGCTCAAGAGCGACCATGGCGTCACGCCGGGTCTCGCGGTGGTGCTGGTCGGCACCGACCCGGCGAGCGAAGTCTATGTCCGCTCGAAATCCAAGGCGGTGATCGAAGCCGGCATGGCGCCGTGCGATCACAAGCTGCCGGCGACGACGAGCGAACAGGAAGTGCTGGCGCTGGTCGCCAGGCTCAACGCCGATCCAGCCGTGAGCGGCATTCTGGTGCAATTGCCGCTGCCGCCGCAGATCGATGCGCAGAAGGTGATCGCCGCGATCGATCCGCTGAAGGATGTCGATGGCTTCCACCCGATCAATGTCGGCCGGCTGTCGAGCGGCCTGCCGGCGCTGACGCCGTGCACGCCGGCTGGCTGCGTCATACTGGCAAAGTCGGTGCGCGGTTCGCTCGCCGGCCTCGACGCGGTGGTGATTGGCCGCTCCAACATCGTCGGCAAGCCGGTGGCGCAGTTGCTGCTCGCCGAGAACGCCACGGTGACCATCGCACATTCGAAGACGCGCGATCTGCCGGGTCTGTGCCGGCGCGCCGACATCCTGGTCGCCGCCATCGGCAAGTCGGAATTCGTGCGCGGCGATTGGATCAAGCCGGGCGCCACCGTCATCGATGTCGGCATCAACCGCGTCGCGGGCGAGGGCGGCAAAGCGAGGATCGTCGGCGATGTGGCGTTCGACGAGGCGAAGGCCGTGGCCGGCGCCATCACGCCGGTGCCGGGCGGCGTCGGGCCGATGACCATCGCCTGCCTGATGCTGAACACCGTGCGCGCGGCGTGCGCGTTGAAGGGCGTGAAGGCCGAAATTTAACGTCAACGGTCATCGCCGGGCTTGACCCGGCGATCCCGCTTGGACGGGCACAGTGCGTCCCTAAGCGAGATGGCCGGGACAAGCCCGGCCATGACAGCGTCTAGCTCTTATGTGAAAAGCCTCAGCCCTGCGGCCAGGCGTAGGCGACCTTGTCGAGCGTCTTGTCGCCGAACTTCTCCGACGAACGCGCGACGGCGCGGCCGCCAAGGGCGCGATAAAACTCCATCGCCGGGTCGTTGTCCGACAGCGCCCAGACGACGAGGCTCTTCAGCCCCGACTGCGCCAGATCCTTGCGCGCGGCGCTGAACAGGCGGCGGCCGAAGCCGAGGCCCTGGAACTCCGGACGGAGGTAAAGCTCGTAGACTTCGCCTTCGTAGAACAGGCTGCGGGCGCGATTGCGTCCGTAATTGGCATAGCCCGCGATGCGGTCGCCGAACTGCAGGACGGTGATGCGGCTGCCTTTGCGGATCGCCTGATCCCACCAGTCCGGACCGCGGCGATTGATGAGCTTGTCGAGTTCGCCGCCGGGAATGATGCCCTGGTAGGCGGCGCGCCATGCCTCGTCATGCGTCGAGGCGACTTCCTCGGCATCGGCGGACTTGGCGCGGCGAATCTCGATGAGTGTTGTGCTCATTGCCGAATACAAGCAACGAACCCTGCGCCCTTCAAGCCCTATGATTAACGTCCGGTTAACGGTGTGGATTACCGGCCACAGGTGGCGGGATGTGTCGCTGAATGGCACAGTTTGGCGGCGGCGCGCGCCGCGAAATCCGGCAGCGCTACGGTTGGCCCCGCAGAGCGCGTAATTCGCCGATCAGCTTTTCGCTCAAACCGACATGCGGCAGGAACATCCAGACCGAACAAAGATTCGCCGACAGCGGGCGCTGCGGCGTCGCGGCGCTGGCGGCCAAAGTGTGAGTTTCACCGGTCGCGAAGCGGATACCGCACGAGGCCGACGATCCGTCGGGATGCTGCACCCGAACGGTGGCGCCGGCGGCCGGTCCCTTGAAGGATTCGGTGATCCTGAACGTGGTGACGGCTTCGCCCGGCGACACACGGCGCGAGCGCAATGCGACGCCGGTGAACACGGCGCTGGCGGACTGGCGGATAGAGGCGGCCGTCGGGTTCGGCGCGCAGGAACAGGCCTGCGCGGCCCCGGGCAACAGGCCGGCGACGAGGAATCCGGCCAGCATCGCGCGCATGATCGCTTGCTCCTGTCTGATCGGCAATCGATGCGCCCGCTCGGTGCGGGCGACATTGACCTGCGTCAAGCAGCAGGAGCACGCGCGATCAGGCGAGCTCGGCTTCCTTGGCCCGGTCGGCGCGCTTGCGGTCGTTCTCGTCGAGCAGCTTCTTGCGCAGGCGGATCGACGACGGCGTCACTTCGACCAGTTCGTCGTCCTGGATGTAGGCCAGCGCCTTTTCCAGCGTCATGCGGATCGGCGGCGTCAGGCGCACCGCCTCGTCCTTCGACGTGGTGCGGATGTTGGTGAGCTGCTTGCCCTTGAGCACGTTGACGACGAGGTCGTTGTCGCGCGTGTGCTCGCCGACGATCATGCCGGTGTAAACCTTCCAGCCCGGCTCGATCATCATCGGGCCGCGATCTTCGAGATTCCACAGCGCGTAGGCGACGGCTTCGCCCTTGTCGTTCGAGATCAGCACGCCGTTGCGGCGGCCCTGGATCGCGCCCTTGTACGGCGCATGACCGTGGAAGATGCGGTTCATGATCGCGGTGCCGCGGGTGTCGGTGAGCAGTTCGCCCTGATAGCCGATCAGGCCGCGGGTCGGCGCGTAGAAAACGAGTCGCGTGCGACCGCCGCCCGACGGGCGCATCTCGACCAGCTCGGCCTTGCGCTCCGACATCTTCTGCACGACGACACCCGAGTGCTCCTCATCGACGTCGATGACGACTTCCTCGATCGGCTCCTCGGTCTCGCCGGCTTCGTTCTTGCGCAGCAGCACCTTGGGGCGCGACACCGACAGCTCGAAGCCTTCGCGGCGCATGGTCTCGATGAGGATGCCGAGCTGCAATTCGCCGCGGCCGGCGACTTCCATGGCGTCCTTTTCTTCCGATTCACGCACGCGCAGCGCGACGTTGCCTTCGGCTTCGGCCATCAGGCGGTCGCGGATCATGCGGCTCGTGACCTTGGAGCCTTCGGTGCCGGCGAGCGGACTATCGTTGACGCGGAAGGTCATGGCGAGCGTCGGCGGATCGATCGGTTGCGCCGGCAGCGCTTCCTCGACGGCCGGATCGCAGATCGTCATGGCGACGGTGGCGTTGGGCAGGCCGGCAATGGCGACGATGTCGCCGGCTTCGGCGTCATCGAGCGGCACGCGCTCGAGGCCGCGGAACGCCAGCACCTTGGTGATGCGGCCGTTCTCGATGAGCTTGCCGTCGCGGTCGAGCACCTTCACCGCCTGGTTCGGCTTCACGGTGCCGGAGAAGATGCGGCCGGTGACGATGCGGCCGAGATAAGGATTGGATTCGATGATGGTGCCGAGCAGGCGGAACGGGCCTTCCTCGACCACCGGCGGCTTGACGTGCTTGAGCACGAGATCGAACAGCGGCGTCATGCCCTGGTCCTGCGGACCGTCGAGCGAGGTCGACATCCAGCCCTGCTTGGCCGAGCCGAACAAAATCGGGAAGTCGAGCTGCTCGTCGGTGGCGTCGAGCGCCGCGAACAGATCGAACACCTCGTTGAGCACTTCGTTGGCGCGGGCGTCGGGACGATCGACCTTGTTGATGACGACGATGGGCTTGAGGCCCATCTTCAGCGCCTTGGAGACGACGAACTTGGTCTGCGGCAGCGGACCTTCCGCGGCATCGACCAGCACCAGCGCGCCATCCACCATGTTGAGGATGCGCTCGACCTCGCCGCCGAAGTCGGCGTGGCCGGGCGTGTCGACGATGTTGATGCGCGTGCCCTTCCATTCGACCGAGGCGGCCTTGGCGAGAATGGTGATGCCGCGCTCGCGCTCGAGGTCGTTGCTATCCATGGCGCGCTCGACCTGGCGCTCGTTCTCGCGATAGACGCCGGACTGCTGCAGCAGGCGGTCCACGAGGGTGGTCTTGCCATGGTCGACGTGCGCGATGATCGCGATATTGCGGAGATCCATAAGATTTGCCTTTTGCGCGGGGCCTGAAGCCGAAGCAGTTTCCGGGGCGGCGCGCTGTTCCAAAAACCAAAGCGCGGGCCGCTTTCAGGGCCCGCGACGCATCGCTTTTGCGGCGCAATATAGTGAGAAAAGGGCCGGAAGCAACCGCGCCGATGGCGTTTTGGCCGCCCTTTGACTCTCAAGCTTAAGGGCGATTCCGCCCGGCCGCGGTCATTTCGGCGCGTCGGCGGGGCCTTTGACCGGCGGCGCCGGCTGTTCCGGCTGAACCACCAGCGACGGCGGCTGCGCTGGACGGCGGTCCGGCGCGATCGGCGGCCGCGTCCCGGCCGGGCGGGCCGGATCGGGTAGGGTGCCCGGCGCCACCGGAGCCGCCGGCCGGTCGGGCAGTGGCTCCGGGTCCTCGACCCGCATGACATTGCTCGGCGCGGATTGCTGCACGGCGGGCGCGGCGAGCAGCAGCAGCGCGATGACCGGCAGCGCCTTCCGCTTCGCCTGTTTCATTTCGGCGTCTCGACGCCTTTCTGCATGCCCGGCCGCAGCAATTGCGGCCGCAGCGCCGGCGCGTGCTGCACGGCGCCCGGTCCCTGTTGCGCGCCCGGCGCTTGCGTGGCCGGTGCCTGGTGCGCGGCCGGTGCTTGCGTTGCCGCCGGCAGCGCCCGGCCGGCCGCCAGCGCGTCGAACAGCGGCTTCAGCGCCGGATTTTCCAGCACCGGCTTCATGTTCGAGGCCTTGAGCATGCCCTCGTCGAGCTTGATGCCGCAGCTCGCGCACTTGTCCATGTCCATGAGGTCGCCGATGCGATCGAGCCAGCTTTCGGATTGATAATGCGGCGCCTTCACCGTGCCGGCGCCGCACTTGCCGTCGCCGCCGAGGACGACCGGCGGCCCGGCCTGCTTCCAGCCCTCGTCGAGCACGGCGGCCACGCCGGCCGCGGCGACCTCGACATAGCGATGCGGCTCCTGCTGAAAGCCGGCCATTCGCTCGGCCGCCTTGCCCTTGAAGTTGAGCTCGACGATGTCGGCGCCGGGCAGCGCGGAAATCTCGAAGCTGCATTCGTAATAGCCGGTCGCCGTGCGCCGCGTGGTGCCGCTCTGCCGCAACTGCGACTGCAACACGTTGCCGTGCTTGACCTCCGTGAGGTTGCCGGTGAGCTTGAAGCCGCCGGTCGGCTTCCAGTTGGGCAGCGGATTGGCGCCGACCTTGAGAATCTTCGGATCGGCGCCGAGATAGCCGGCCAGCTTGACGTCGGTCGCTGGCATGACGTCGCTGCACGGCTTGCCGACCTTGCCGGCGAGATCGCGGTTAGCGTCGACCGTCGTGAGACCGAGCGGGATCGTGCCCATGGTCCACTCGCCATAGACGCAGGCTTCCTTCGGCATGCGCAGTTTGCCGGTGAGCGTACCGCCCGCGGGATTGGCGGCGAAACGCGGCGTGACCATCACGTAGACGTCGCCGCTCGAGGTTCGCGTTTGCACGTCGAGCGTCAGGCCGAACGCCGTCGACAGTTCCTGCAACGATTTGTTGACGCCCGGCAGCTTGGTGTCGAGCAGCTTGCTCTTGACCGCGTTGGCCTGCGTCGCCTTGGCATCCACGTAATTGCTCGCGAGCCAGGTGGCGCGGATGTTGGCGACCTGCAGCACGTTGTTGAGTACCTTGTTGGCTTCGTCCTGCACCTTGCTCTCGGCGATCTTGACGGCCTCTTGAGAGATCAGTCTGCCGACGATGAGGCCGCTCAGGGGATCGCCAATGCCGGCGGCGAACGGTGAGGCGCCGATCAGTCCGCCGAGCGCCGTGCCGACGCCGACGGCGATGCCCTTGGGGTCCGACAGGTAGATGTTCTTGTCGTCGAGCGTCAGCTTGACGCAGACGCTCTCCTGCAGCTTGGTCGATTCACAATAGCTGGTGATCGATTTGACTTCGGGCCACAGCGCGAGCTTTGAGGTCGCTTCCATGCCGATCAAGAGATCGATCGGCACATTGGCGGTTCCTTCGACGTGGCCGGTGGCGGGGTCGGCCCACAGTTTCGCGCTGACGACGGTATGCAGCTTGAACTGCGTTTTCAGATAGACATCGACGCCATTGTCCTGCGCGTTGCCGAACGCCGTGATCGTCGGCTGGTTCTTCAGCGTGAAGGAGAAATCGTTGCTGACACTGACGTGCCAATGCACGTCGGGACAGGCGCCTTCGCAGACGACGGCGCCGCCGACATCGATGTTGGCTTTCTTGATCTCGTTGCGGATCTGTTGTTCGAGCGTGTTGTAGGAAATGTCGTAGGAGTGCGAATAGGCCGGCTTGTCGGAGCCCTGCGTCTCGACCGTTTTCAGCGACGCCGGCGGCTGCGGCGCCAGCACATAAAGGCGAACGTCGCCGGCCTGCGCGGCCGGCATCGCCAGCAGCATCGCCGTTGCCAACAGCGCCTTGGCGTTTTTCGTGTTGAATAGCCGTTTTGGTCGCGGGCTGGTCATGGTCGCACCTCGTCCTGTTTGGTGCGACGCTAAAATTCGTATGCCGGCGCGCGTTGAGACAGATCAACGGTCGGTATCGGCGTGTTGGCGCAGCTGCCGGAGCGATGCAATCGGTACCGGAACAGTCCGCCCGCGGCCGCGCCATCCGTGCCGGCAGCGAGCGGACCGAAGCGGCGGCGTCTAGCCGAACACCGGGTCCAGCGTCTTGGCCCACAGCGCCTTGTCGTCGAGGTCCTTCAGCGTGACGGTCATCTGCTGGGTCGCCCCGTCGATGCCGACATGGCCGAAGAACTGATAACCGTCGCTCGGCGGCAGGTTCTGGCCCTGCTCCTTGCTCGGCGCCTTTATGTAGACGAGCTGCGGCCCGAAGGTCGCGTCGAGGTCGTTGGGACCGAACGTGCCGGCGTGCAGCGGGCCGGAGACGAACTCCCAGAACGGCTCGAAGTCCTGGAAGGCCGCCTTGTTCGGGTCGTAGTAGTGCGCGGCGGTGTAGTGCACGTCGGCGGTCAGCCACACCGTGTTCTTCACGCCGGCATGCTTGATGAACGACAGGAGGTCGGCGAGCTCCAGCTCGCGGCCGCGCGGCGCGCCGTTGTCGCCGTTGGCGAGGCCCTCAAAGCCCCACTTCTTCACGCCGTCATAGACGATCTGCAGGCTCACCGGCATGTCGGCGGCGATCACCTTCCAGGTCGCCTTCGAGTTCAAGAGCTCGCGCTTGAGCCAGGCGAGCTGGGTCGGCCCGAGGAAGTAGGCGGGCTGGCCGTAGGTGTCCTGCATGTTCTCGCCGTTGGCGCCGCGATAGCTGCGCATGTCGAGCATGAACACGTCGAGCATCGGGCCGTAGGCGATCTTGCGGTAGACGCGGCCGGCTTCGGCGATCGACTCGCGCATCGGCATGTATTCGTGGAAGGCGCGCGACGCGCGCGCGGCGATGATGAGGTCGTTCTTCTCGACGTATTTCTTGGCGACCAGCTCGGCGCGGGTCATCGGCTCGCCCGGCCACCAGTTGTTGAACACCTCGTGGTCGTCCCACTGCGTGAACACCGGCACTTCGGCGTAGAGCGCGCGGAAATTCTTGTCCATGAGGTTGTATTTGTAGGCGCCGCGGAATTCGTTGAGCGTCTCCGCCGGCTTCGATTTGTCCTCGGTGACGATGTTCTTCCACATCGTGCCGTCCTTCAGCTTCACCTCGGACGGGATCGGGCCGTCGGCGTAGATGTTGTCGCCGTTGTGGATGAAGAAGTCGGGACGGTTCTTGCGCATGGTCTCGTAGGTGCGCATGCCGCCGCGCGCCTCGTCGATGCCCCAGCCCTGGCCGGCGGTGTCGCCCGACCACACGAAGCTGATCGAGCGGCGATCGGCCGGCGCGGTGCGGAAGCGGCCCACCACCGGCTCGCCGACAATGGCCGGCGACGCGAGATCCTGGAAGCGCACGCGATAGAAGATGTCTTGCGCCGCCGGCAGGTCTTCGAGCAGCAGCTTGGCGGTGAAGTCGCTTTCCGGCAGCGCGTCGACGTAGGCGACCTGGCGCGCGGTCTTGAAGCTGTCGGTGGTCGACCATTCGACCAGCATGCGCGAGGGCCGGTCGGCGCGCGCCCAGACCATGCCGCTATCGGTCGTCACGTCGCCGGACTGCACGCCGTGGCTGACGAGCGGGCGGTCATTGGCGCGGCTGACGAAGGGCGCCGCCACGCCGCCGAGTCCGGTGAACGCCGCGGCCGCGGCCGTGGTGGTGAGAAAACGCCGGCGCGTCGTGATGATTCCGTCGCTCATGTTCCGTCTCCAGTTTCGAAATGGAGGCGGGACAATGAGGAGTTCCGCTGACGCCCTGCCGACGGCGCGATGACGGCCGCGTGACGCCTGTGAATTACGCGGCCGTCCGGCCCCACGGTTCTCGCGTCGCTTTCGGCATGGAGTCGCCGAGCATCACCATCTCGGCGATGGTCTCGCTGGTGATCAGCCCGGTCAGCCGGCCGCTCGCATCGGTCACGCCGACGGCGACGGCTTCCTTTTCCTGCAGCAGCTTGAAGGCGTCGTCGAGCGAGGCGCGATGGCCGATGGTCGGGATGTCCGGGCTCATGGCGTCGGCGACGCGGGCGTCGGGGCCGAGCGTTTTGATCGCCTTGATGATGTCATCGCGCGTCAGCAGACCGGCCGGCTTGCCGGCGGCGTCGACCACCGGGAACTCGCCCTGGCTGGTGGCGAGCAAGGTCTGTACCGCTTCGTCGACATGAGCCTCCGGCTTGAGCGTGGCGAACTGCGTCATCATCGCGTGGCTCACCGGCACGCCGCGCGAGATCGCGCGCAGCGCCACCATGTGGGCCTCCGACGACGCGGCGAGATAGACGAAGATGGCGATGAAGATCAGGATGGGATTGACCATGAGGCCGATGAAGCCGAGCGCGAAGGCGACGAACTGGCCGATCGTGGCCGCCACTTCCGTGGCGCGCACATAGCCGAGCCGCGTCGCCAGCGCGGCGCGCAGCACGCGGCCGCCATCCATCGGGAATGCGGGAACGAGATTGAACAAAGCGAGGAACAGGTTCACCGCGGCGAGGCGATCGACCATCGAGATCTGGCCGTTGTCGATCGCCGCGGCCGCGGCCTGCGTGATGTGAGCGCCGCCAAGACCGATGAGCAGCAGCGCGATGACGACGTTCACCAAGGGGCCGGCGATGGCGATGAGGAATTCCTGACCCGGCTGCTCGGGGATGCGCTCGAGTTGGGCAACGCCGCCGATCGGCAGCAAGGTGACGTAGGGCGTGGCGACGCCGAAGTAACGCGCGGTGAAGATGTGGCCGAATTCGTGCAGCAGCACGCAGGCAAACAGCAGGACCATGAAGGCGAGGCTCGACCACGCCTCGCCGCCGCCGCCCTTGGCGTAGCTCGCCGCGAAGATCCAGGCCAGAAACAGCAGGAAGGTGACGTGGATGCGGACGACGGTGCCGGCGACCCTGCCGATGCTCAGTGACCAGGACATGAGGACCTCGCTGAAATCCCGCGCCCCATGAAAATAGGCCTGTTCCGAACCCAATGCGAGGCCGGGGCGTTGCCAAGGGGCGTGACTAAGGCATCATGCCGCGCACGACAGCGAGGGACCGTGATATGGCGCAAAAACTGACCGCCGAGGCGCGCAAGGCCGCGCTCGCCCGCCTTCCGGGCTGGACCGATGCGCAGGGACGCGATGCCATCGTCAAGAAGTTCGTGTTCAGGGATTTCAACCAGGCCTTCGGCTTCATGACGCGGGCGGCGCTGGTCGCCGAAAAGATGGATCACCATCCGGAGTGGTTCAACGTCTACAAGACGGTCGAGGTGACGCTCTCGACCCACGACGCCGGCGGCGTCACGGAGCTCGACGTCAAGCTGGCGGAGGCGATGGAGAGGTTGGCGGGGTGACCGGCCAAGGATTCCGTTCGCCCCCGCGAAAGCGGGGGCCCAGTTCTTCGAGGCGGACGAATCCAGTGCCTCTGAGTCCCCGCTTTCGCGGGGACGAACGGTCTTTTGCCTCTGCTTGAACTCCGCTTCTTCGGCCCCCAAATAACAAACATGCGTACTGCCCGCACCATGTTCGGAACTTCACCGGCTGGCGATGATCCGTCGCTGCAGCGCCGGTTCTGGCGCAAGCTTGGTGTGGTGTTCGCGCAGGTGCCATTCGCAGAGGATCTGCTCGCCGCTTATTACTGCGCCTTCGACCGCGCCACGCCGGTGCAGGTGAAGGGCACGCTGGTCGCGGCCATTGCCTATTTCGTGCTGCCGTTCGACGCGGTTCCGGACTTCCTGCCGGTGCTCGGCTTCACCGACGACGCGGCGGTGCTGATGACCGCGCTCAAGCTGGTGTCGAGCCACATGCGTCCCGAGCATCGCGACGCGGCAAGGGGCAAGTTGGAAGAGTTACGGGCGCCTGCTGCCTGAGCCATTCCTCTGGCGTCATCGCCCGCGAAAGCGGGCGATCCAGCCCTTAACGATCATCGCGCGCAAGAGCTGGGTCCCCGCCTGCGCGGGGACGACTCGAGATATTCGTCCGCCGCCCTTACGGCTTCAGAATCACCTTGCCCATGACCTTGCGGTCGGCGAGGGCCTTGAGCGCGGTGGCGGCTTCGCTCAGCGGATAGACGGCGTGCACGTGTGACGACAGCTTGCCCTCCACCGCCCAGCGCAGAAGCTGCGCGACATTGGCGCGGTGGCCGGCGGGATCGCGCTCGGTCCACGCACCCCAGAACACGCCGAGCACGTTGGCGCTCTTCAAGAGAAACAGATTGAACGGCACCTTCGGGATATCGCCGGCGGCAAAGCCGACGACGAGGAAGCGGCCCTCCCAGGCGATGGCGCGCAGCGCCGCCTCGGCGTAGGCGCCGCCGACCGGGTCGTAGATGACGTCGGCGCCCTTGCCGCCGGTGGCGCGGCGCAGCGCGTCCTTGAGGTCTTCCGCGGCGTAGTCGATGCCGTCATCGGCGCCGCGTTCCTTGCAGAACGCGACCTTCTCCGGCGACGAGGCGCAGGCGATGACGCGCGCGCCCATGATCTTGCCGATCTCGACGGCGGCGACGCCGACGCCGCCGGAGGCGCCGAGCACGGCGAGCGACTCACCGGCTTTGAGATGTGCCCGGTCCTTCAGCGCGTACAAGGTCGTGCCGTAGGTGACGCAGAGGCCGGCGGCGCGATCGAAATCGAGATCGTCCGGGATCGGCGTCAGCGCTTTCGCCGGCACCGCGATGGCCTCGCGCGCCGCGCCGTAGCCGGTGAAGCCGAGCACACGGTCACCCGCTTTGAACTCGGTAACGTCGGCTGCGACACTTTCGACCACGCCGGCGAATTCCGCAGAGGGCGAGAACGGGAAGGCAGGTTTCGTCTGATACTTGCCCTGGATGATCAGTGTGTCGAAGAAGTTCAGCGCCGCGGCCTTGATCCGGACCACGACCTCGCCGGGCCCCGGCATCGGGTCGGCAATCTCGGCCAGTTCGAGTTCATCGGGCGGGCCGTAATGCGTGCAGAGCAGGGCTTTCATGGATGTCCTGGAGGCGCGTGGGGGTCCGGCGGGTTCTAACATGCACGTTGCGCCGCCATAAACGGCGGGCATGGTGCCATTAACTTTTCGCCGCTAAGGTGGCGGGGAAAGCCGAATTGTGCCTTCACTATGCCGATATTGGTCCGTTAGTGGGCCAGTGTCTCCTTGAAACTCAGGCGGCGTGCGACGCGTCGTTCATTCAACCGGTAGGTCCCGATGAGAATGAAACATTGCCTAAGCCCCGCGATTGCCTTGTTCGCCGCCAGTGCGGCGTCGTTGATCGCTTTTTCCCCTCAGCCAGCCCAGGCGCAGTCCAAGAATCCGGCGGACCAGGCCGTCCTGCTCGGCCAGTTCGGCGACTGGGGCGCCTACACCGCCACGCCGGGCGGCAAGAAGGTCTGCTTCGTGCTGTCCAAGCCGACCCAGGCCACTACGGAGCCGGCCGGCCGCAACCGTGACCAGTCCTACGCCTTCGTCTCCACTCGTCCCTCCGAGAAAGTGAAGAACGAGGTGTCTTTGATCGTCGGCTACCCGCAGAAGCCGAATTTCGATGCCAGCGCCGCGGTCGATGGCAAGACATATGTCCTGTACACACAGAACGACGGTGCCTGGGTCAAGAATGCCGGCGAGGAGGCGCAGATGGTCGAGGCCATGCGCAAGGGTTCCAGCCTGGTGATCAAGAGCGAATCCGCCCGCGGCACCAAGACCACGGATACCTACTCGCTCAAGGGCATCGGCGAGGCGCTCGACAAGGTCGCCGCGGAGTGTAAATAGGCCCGCATCTGCCTACATAGACAGGATGCCTCTTGACCCTCTCCGGTTGGAGAGGGTCAAGTTTTTCCCGCTTCCCGTGATATATTTGTTCCAATGACCCTCGCCTCCGACCAGCACAGCGCCACCCCGGGCTTCGTCGAAAAGACGCCGCTCGAGGCCTATGTCGCGCCGGACAAGCCGTCGCTCGTCGGCTTGTCGCGGCCGGAACTGTCGGACGTGCTGGGCGAACTCGGCATCGCCGCCGGCCAGCGCAAGATGCGGGTGCAGCAGCTCTGGCACTGGATCTATTTCCGCGGCGCCACCTCGTTCGAGACCATGACGACGATCTCGAAGGAGCTGCGCGCGCTGCTGGCGACGCGCTACACCGTCGATCGCCCCGAAGTCGTCGCCGAGCAGGTCTCGGTCGACGGCACGCGCAAATGGCTGCTGCGGCTGCCGGGCGACAAGGATTCCAAGCTGCCGCACGATGTCGAGTGCGTCTACATTCCCGACACCGAGCGTGGCACCTTGTGCGTTTCGAGCCAGGTCGGCTGCACGCTGACCTGCGCCTTCTGCCACACCGGCACGCAGCGCCTGGTGCGCAATCTCACCGCCGGCGAGATCGTCGGCCAGGTGCTGGCGGCGCGCGACCGGCTCGGCGACTGGCCGGGCGGCACGCGCCCGACCGACGGCGTCATTCCCTCCGGCGAGCGCTGCATCACCAACATCGTGATGATGGGCATGGGCGAGCCGCTCTACAATTTCGACGCGGTGCGCGACGCGTTGCTGATCATGGCGGACGGCGACGGCATCGGCATCTCCAAGCGCCGCATCACCTTGTCGACCTCCGGCGTGGTGCCGAACATCGTGCGTGCCGGCGCCGAGATCGGCTGCATGCTGGCGATCTCGCTGCACGCGGTGCGCGACGATCTGCGCGACGTGCTGGTGCCGCTTAATCGCAAATACAAGATCGCCGAGCTGATGGAAGCGTGCCGCAATTATCCCGGCGCGTCGAACGCCAAGCGCATCACCTTCGAGTATGTGATGCTCAAGGGCGTCAACGATTCGATCGAGGACGCCAAGGCGCTGATCAAGCTGCTCAAGGGCATTCCGGCCAAAATCAATCTCATTCCGTTCAATCCGTGGCCGGGCACCAAATACGAATGCTCCGACTGGGAGCAGATTGAGAAGTTCTCGCAGGTCGTGTTCGACGCCGGCTACGCTTCGCCGGTGCGCACACCGCGTGGCCGCGACATCCTTGCCGCCTGCGGCCAGCTCAAGAGCGCGACCGAGAAACTGTCCGCCCGCGAGCGCATGGCGCTACGCGCCATGGCGATGACCGACGAATGAGTCTCATCGGCCGCATCTTCGTCATCGTCTTTGCCGTGATTCTCGCCAGTCTGGCGGCGGGCATCGCCATCGCCGTGGGCATTCTCGGGCCGCAATGGCACTCGATGTCCGGCGATCCGGTGGAGCGCGTGTTCTTCTGGGGCACAGCTTTCGTCGGCGCTACCGGCACTGGCGCGCTCGGCATCCTGCCGATGATTATCCTCATTGCGCTCGCCGAGGCCTTCAAGGTCCGCTCGCTGGCGCTCAACATGCTCGGCGGCGTCGCCATGCTGCTGCTCAGCTATTACGGCGCCGGCTTTGCGCCGCCATCCTACGAAGAGTCGATCGATCATCCGCCGCCGATCGTGTCGCACGATCTGGAAATCGCGGCTGCCGCCGGTGCGGTGTTCGGGCTGGTGTACTGGCTGATCGCCGGCCGCAATGCCGGGCGGTGGCGGCGTGTCTAGCGCCGCAGTGCCCAATCCAGCGCGCTTTCCAGCCGGTCGTTGCCCCAGAACAATTCGCCATCGGATGTGACGAAGCTCGGCGCGCCGAAGATGCCGAGTCGGATCGCTTCCTCGGTCTGCTCGCGCAGGCGCAGCTTGTTGGCGTCGGATTGTGCGCGGTTCATGACCTCGCCCGCATCCCTGCCGAGCGCGCGAATGATCGCCGCTACCGTCTCGGGCTCGCCGATGTTCTTCCGCTCGCCGAATTGCGCGCGATAGACGGCTGCTGTGAAATCCTCACCCCAGCCTTCATCGAACGCGATCAGTGCCACGCGCGCGGCGAGGATGGTGTTCTGCGGAAACGATGGCGGCTCGGCAAAGGGCAGTTCCATCGCGTTGCAAATGCGGGAAAGGTCGCGCCACATGTAGCGACCCTTGGCCGGATACATGTTGAACGGCGAGGTGGTCCAGCCATTCTGCTTGAACACCGGGCCGAGCAGGAAAGGCCGCCAGCGCACCGCGATGCCGCGCTGCGCGGCCAGCGCGCCGATCCGCAAGGCGGCCGGATAGGAATAGGTCGAGGCGAATTCGAACCAGAAATCGAGCGCGGGCTGCTGCGTCATGATGGCCATCCTAGCGGCAACGGTCGCGACTTTCCATTTCCTGCCGCCTCGGCTACAGGGACGCCGAGTTTGAGGACTAAGATGGGCCGCACCGGACTTTATATCGCGCTCGCCGTGGGTGCCGTCACCGGCCTGGTGTTCGGCTTCTATCCCGAGCTCGACCTGATCATCTCGCGCCCGTTCTACGACTATACGATCGGCGGCAATCAATTCGGCTGGCGCATTTATCCGCCACTGATGACGGCGCGCGACGCCGGGCTCTGGGTCGGCACGCTGATCATCGTGCCGGCGCTGCTGGCGCTGCTCTACAAGATCGTCTTTCCGCGGCGGCGCTCGCTGCTGTCGGGACGCGCGGTGCTATTCCTGGCGGCGACCATGGCGCTTGGCCCCGGCCTGCTGGTCAACGTGCTGCTGAAGGATCACTGGCACCGGCCACGCCCGATCGACATCGTGCAGTTCGGCGGCAACGAGCACTTCCGGCCGTGGTGGGATCCGCGCGGCGACTGTCCCAACAATTGCGCCTTCGTCTCGGGCGACGTGTCCGGCGCGGTCTGGACCATCGCGCCCGCGGTGCTGGTGCCGGCGCCGTGGCGCGCCGTCGCGGTCGGCGCGGCGCTGACGCTCGGCACCGGTATGGCGCTGATCCGCGTGATGGCCGGCGGCCATGCCGCCAGCGATGTGATCTTCGCCGGCGTCTTCACCTTCCTGGTGATCTGGCTGGTCTACGCCTTGATCTATCGCTGGCCGTCGACGCGGCTCAGCGAGGAAGCCTCCGAACGGCGGCTCGAGCGGTTCTCGGCGCGCGGCCGGCGCGTGGCGCATTGGCTCGGCTGGCGTGTCGCCTCGGAGATTGCCGGTCCGGAAGGCGACGCGACCGCCGACCCCAAGGTCAAGCGCCGCTTCGGCTGGTGGTGAACCGCGCGTGCTGCACTGGCGTTGCCGTCCGATTGGACTAAAGTATCCAATCGCGGTCGGCGAGCGCGTTGCAGGAGGCACGGCATGGCGGAAGAACAGCAGACACTGCATCGCGTCCTGCAAATGAAGATCCGCGCGCTCGGCGAGCCGGCCCAGGTGCTCGCTCTCGTGCAAAGCACGGCGCCGTTCTACCGCGCGCTGGGCGGCACCCAGGTGCGCTTCCTGCAGAATGTCGACGATCCGGCGCAGTTCGTGATCGAGGTCGAGTACGAGGCGAACGCCGCACTCGAGATCAACCGCCAGAAGATCTCCAGCGACCCTATGGTGCGCACCTTCCTGCAGGGCTGGAAGACCCTGTTGGCCGGCGCCGCCGAGATGGACGTCTATCAAGACGTCGGCAAGTAGCCTAAAAACAGGCGCAATATCAATCAGTTGAGGCTGGCGTCCGAGAACGCCAGACGACCCGGCTTGAGTGCCGACCGCGCTTGCACCTGTGGCGCAGCGCCCTATAGTCCCGCGCGACTTCAACATTTTCGCCGGCCGTGATCCGCGTCCGGCGTTCATCCAAACAGGCATTGCGAATGGCGAGCGACGGCACCAAGCGGGACATCAAGAAGGTTGTTCTGGCCTATTCCGGCGGTCTCGATACTTCGATCATCCTGAAGTGGCTGCAGACCACTTATGGCGCCGAGGTAGTGACCTTCACCGCCGACCTTGGCCAGGGCGAGGAGCTGGGACCCGCGCGCGAGAAGGCGCTGCGCGCCGGCATCAAGCCCGAGAACATCTTCATCGACGACCTGCGTGAGGAGTTCGTGCGCGACTTCGTTTATCCGATGTTCCGCGCCAATACCGTCTATGAGGGCCAGTACCTGCTCGGCACCTCGATCGCGCGCCCGCTGATCGCCAAGCGCCAGATCGAGATCGCGCATCAGGTCGGCGCCGACGCCGTCTGCCACGGCGCCACCGGCAAGGGTAACGATCAGGTTCGCTTCGAACTCGGCTATTACGCGCTCGACCCGTCGATCAAGATCGTCGCGCCGTGGCGCGAATGGACCTTCAAGGGCCGCGACGATCTGCTGAAGTTCGCGCGCGACCACCAGATCACCATCACCAAGGACAAGGAAGGCGAGGCACCGTTCTCGGTCGACGCCAACCTGCTGCACTCCTCGTCCGAGGGCAAGGTTCTGGAAGATCCGGCCAAGGAAGCGCCGCCGATCGTGTATCAGCGCACCATCTCGCCGATGGAGGCGCCCGACAAGCCGACCGAGATCTCGATCGGCTTCAAACGCGGCGATGCCGTCAGCCTGAACGGCAAGGCTATGTCGCCGGCGACGCTGCTCGCCGAGCTCAACAAATATGGCCACGACAACGGTATCGGCCGGCTCGATCTGGTCGAGAACCGTTTCGTCGGCATGAAGTCGCGCGGTGTTTACGAGACGCCCGGCGGCACCATCCTGCTCGCGGCGCATCGCGCCATCGAATCGATCACGCTCGACCGCGGCGCGGCGCATCTCAAGGACGAACTGATGCCGCGCTACGCCGAGCTCATTTACAACGGTTTCTGGTTCGCGCCGGAGCGCGAGATCCTGCAGGCGGCGATCGACAAGTCGCAGGAGATGGTCGAGGGAACGGTGCGGCTCAAGCTCTACAAGGGCAACGTCATCGTCACCGGCCGGGAGAGCGACGCGTCGCTTTACTCTTCGACGCTGGTCACCTTCGAAGACGACAAGGGCGCCTACGACCAGAAGGATGCGGCGGGCTTCATCCGCCTCAACGCGCTGCGGCTGCGCACGCTCGGCCAGCGCAAGAAGACACTCAAATAAGTCGATGGTGTAATGCCGGCTGCAGATGCGATCTCGGCAAGCCGGCAAGTAGCAAAGACGGGAGATCAAGATGGGCTTGGGAAAGACACCTGGCGTGGCGATCGTGGCGGCCGGCATGCTGGCTCTGGCAATGGCGGCTTGCTCGTCCAGCAAGAACGCCGAACCGGACGCCAATATCTATCCCAAGAACTACAAGCTCGAACTGATGAATACGTTGCAACGCGAATTGGACGATCCGACCAATATCCGCGACGCCTACATCACCGACCCGTTCCTGACGACCGCCAGCCGCGAGCAGCGTTACGCCGTCTGCGTGCGCAGCAATTCGCGCGACCTCAATCATAACTACACCGGCGCCAAGGACCGCATCGGCTATTTCTATGCCGGGTCCCTCAATCAACTGGTCGCGGCGACGCCCGAGCAGTGCGGCAAGGCGGCCTACAAACCGTGGCCCGAACTACAAAGCATCTGCTTCAGCGACAAGGGCTGCAAATAGCCGTCCGCGATCTCAGAATTTTACCGCCGCTGCGTCACCGGGCGCCGGGTCGTGCTCGACGGATACGTATTTCAAGTCCGGCACCAGCGGCTCGTGGCGCCGCTTCTTGTCCTCGATTTCGGCGGTCACTTTCTGCAGCTGTACAAGCCGAGTTGCGTTGATCGGGTGCGTCTTGGCGACCAGGATCGTAGCCGGAGCCAGCAGGCCCAGACGCCGCCAGAAGTCCTCGGCGCCGTTGAGATCGTAGCCGGCGCGCGCCGCGTAGTACGCACCTACATAATCGGCCTCGCGCTCGAAGCCGACGCTGTAAGCCAGCGCTCCGAAATGGCCGAACTGCCTGGCGAAAAGACCACCGGTCGAGACCCCGCCGGCGAGAATGCCGACATCGACAGCCGCGCCGGTCGTCGTACCGAGAAGTTGGTTCCAGCGCTTCTTGTCGTTATGGCCAAGATTCGAATGTGCCATTTCGTGTCCGATCACCAAGGCCAGCTGGGCATCGGTCTCGGCAAGGGCGACAATACCGGTATTGATCGTGATCTTCGTGTCGCTGGCCGAAGCATTGGCGTCCGCATCCACGGTGTAAGCAATGGGGATGGCACAGCCCATTACCGGCGTCACGGTGACGACACGGTCGACGCCATCGTGCCGCACGGCGACCTCGACGGGCTTGACGCCGTTGGCCTTGAGCCAGCCGCCCATCCAGCCAGCGGTGCCCCACAACGGAATGAGCTCGCCATTGAGGGCGATGATCTCGTCGCCGGCGACGATGCCGGCGTTGGCCGCGGGTGAATCCTCGACCACGGAAATCGCGGTCGGCCGCATCCAGCCGATGTTCAGTGCCTCGGCGATATAGGATTGGTACTTTCGCGGCAGGCTGCGCGGCGTCACTGCGTAGAGGCCGATCTGCGCCGAGACCCAGTCCTTGCAGTCGGCGACATTGGCGGTGCGCAGGCGGAAGGCGATCGTGTCGACGCGGTGCAGCTCGCCATAATACTTGCGGAGCTGTGCGATCTGCTCGCGGCGCTGCTCGGCGGCCACGAGGTCGGCCGGCAGATCGGGCAGTTTGCTGACCGGCATTGCGCAGCCGGCCATCGACAACGCCAAAGTCAACGCCTGCGCCACAGCCGCCCCGATCGGCCGGATGATCCCACGCACCACGCCACACCCCCAACGCCCGCGGCATCGAGCGTAGCGGTGGGATTGCAACCTGCGCAAGCAAAAGTTGTAGTCAGGCCGCCGCTGGCCTTCAGGCTGTGTCGCCCTTGAGACGGCCGATCAGGCCGAAAATGTCGCCCAGAACATAGAGATCGCGGACTTTGGCACCGTCGAAGGTGAAGATCGGCATGCCGGTCCACCACACGTGACGACCGCTTGGCGGGACGCCGAATATCTCTTTGCGATGCAAGCCGTGGAAACGCGTCTTGCCGCTGACGCGGTTGCCTTCCTCAATCATCGCCAGGATATCGGTGGTGTAGCGGTCGAAGATACCGGTGACGAAATCGACGTAGCCGGCGAACTGCTCGTAGCCGACCAGGACCGGCCCGAGCGAACCGCGAAACGTGAAGCCTTCGTGGAAGATGTTCGGGATCAGGCTCTTGTCGGCGTGGTCCCACATGTCCTTGTAGAAGGCGCGCACCGTCTCCTTCTGCGGAGACAGGGTGACGCCGGTCAGATCGAGCGCAGCTTCGTGCATGCCGGCGATGCTAGCGCAGTCCCGCACCGCCGGCCAAATCGTCGAACTCGAGGCCGCTGCTACACCGCGACCTTGCGGTTGGTGCCGAGGTCCGGCTTGCCGCCGGTCGCCGCCGCCACCGCCATCTTGATATTGCTGACGATGGTGCCGGGGCTGTCCCAGTATTCGGCCTCGACCGGACGCACCTTCAGCACACGGATGTTTGGATCGTCGGGCGAATCCCACCAGGCTTTTGCCGGCGTCGACCACAATTCCTTGATCTTGGCGCGGTCGTTGCTGACCTCGGCATGACCGCTGATCGAGACATATTTCTGCCCGCCGGTGTCGGCGAAGGACAGCGCCAGCTTCGGATAGCGGGCGATCTCGTCGTCCTTCTGCCGGCGCACATCGGTGAGGAAATAGATCATGCGCTCATCGCGGTGGACGTAGGCGCCCATTGGGCGCGAGCGCAGCTCGTCGCCGTCCCAGGTGGCTATCATGCAGATCGAAATCTTTTCCATCAGGTCCCAGACCCGTTCGACATCTTCATTGCTTGCCATCGGATTCTCCTTTGCGCGGTCAACGGCACAGCGGAGACAACGTTCCGGTGGAACAAAAAAGGCGCCGTCGCCGGCGCCTTTTCGAGAGAGCGGAATTTGGAAAGCCGTCAGACCTGCCGGTCGACCAGTGCCTTCTTCAGCGTGGCAATTTCCTTGGCCGGATTGAGTCCCTTGGGGCAGGCCTTGGAGCAGTTGAGGATGGTGTGGCAGCGATAGATGCGGAACGGATCCTCGAGATTGTCGAGGCGGTCGCCGGTGGCTTCGTCACGCGAATCCTGCACCCAGCGGTTGGCCTGCAGCAGCGCGGCGGGGCCGAGATAGCGGTCCGAATTCCACCAGTAGCTCGGGCACGAGGTCGAGCAGCAGGCGCACAGAATGCACTCGTACATGCCGTCGAGCTTGGCGCGCTCCTCGTGGCTCTGCCGCCATTCCTTTTCCGGCGCCGGCGTCACGGTGTGCAGCCAAGGCTCGATCGAGGCGTATTGCGCGTAGAAGTTCTTCAGGTCCGGCACCAGATCCTTCACCACCGGCTGATGGGGCAACGGGTAGATCTTGATCGGCGTCTTCACCTCGTCCATCGCCTTGGTGCAGGCGAGCGTGTTGGTGCCGTCGATGTTCATGGCGCAGGAGCCGCAGACGCCTTCACGGCAGGAGCGGCGGAAGGTCAGCGTCGGGTCGACGTTGTTCTTGATCCAGATCAGCGCGTCGAGAATCATCGGCCCGCAATTGTCGCGATCGACGTAGTAGGTGTCGACGTGCGGGTTCTCGTTGGCGTCGGGATTCCAACGATAGATCTTGAACTCGGTCAGATGCGTGGCGTGCGACGTGCGCGGCCAGGTCTTGCCTTCTTCGACCTTGGAGTTCTTCGGCAGCGTGATTTCGACCATGTCAGTAAACTCGCGCTTTGGGTTCGATGTACGCGATCTCGTTCGTCAGCGTGTAGGCGTGCACCGGGCGGTAGTCGATCGAAACGCTGCCCTTGGCGTCGATCCACGCCAGAGTGTGCTTCATCCAGTTCTGGTCGTCGCGGTCCGGGAAATCCTCGCGCGCGTGAGCGCCGCGGCTTTCCGTGCGGTTCTTGGCCGAATCCATGGTGACGCAGGCTTGCGAGATCAGGTTGTCGAGCTCGAGCGTCTCGATCAAATCCGAATTCCAGATCAGCGAGCGGTCCGACACGCCGATGTCGGTCATGGCGCCATAAACCTGATGAATGAGGTTGTGGCCTTCTTCGAGCACCTCGCCGGTGCGGAACACCGCGCAGTTGTTCTGCATCACGCGCTGCATCTTGAGGCGAAGCTGCGCGGTCGGCGTGCCGCCGGAGGCGTAACGGAAGTGATCGAGACGGGCGAGCGCCTTCTCGGCCGAGTCCTTCGGCAGATCGGGCTGCTTGTCGCCCGGCGTCAGCGTATCGGCACAGCGCTGCGCGGCGGCGCGGCCGAACACGACGAGGTCGATCAGCGAGTTCGAGCCGAGACGATTGGCGCCGTGCACCGAGACGCAGGCCGCTTCGCCGATGGCCATCAGGCCAGGAATGACGAAGTCGTTGTTGCCGTCCTTCTTGGTCAGTGCCTCGCCGTGATAGTTCGTCGGGATGCCGCCCATGTTGTAGTGCACGGTGGGCAGAACCGGGATCGGCTCGCGCGTGACATCGACGCCGGCGAAGATGCGCGCGGTCTCGGAGATGCCGGGCAAGCGCTCATGCAACACGGCCGGGTCGAGATGGTCGAGGTGAAGGAAGATGTGGTCCTTCTCCTTGCCGACGCCGCGGCCTTCACGGATTTCGATGGTCATGGCGCGCGAGACGACGTCACGCGAGGCCAGATCCTTGGCCGACGGCGCATAGCGCTCCATGAAGCGCTCGCCTTCGGAGTTGACGAGATAGCCGCCTTCGCCGCGCGAGCCCTCGGTGATCAGGCAGCCCGCCGGATAGATGCCGGTCGGGTGGAACTGCACGAATTCCATGTCCTGCAGCGGCAGGCCGGCGCGCAGCACCATGGCATTGCCGTCGCCGGTGCAGATATGCGCCGACGTGCAGGAGAAATAGGCGCGGCCGTAGCCGCCGGTCGCCAGAATCGTCTGGTTGGCGGTGAAGCGATGCAGCGTGCCGTCGTCCATGTTCAGGGCGATGACGCCGCGGCAGCGGCCCTCGTCGTCCATAATCAGGTCGAGGGCGAAATATTCGATGTAGAACTCGGCCGCGTGCTTGAGCGACTGGCCGTACATCGTGTGCAGCATGGCGTGGCCGGTGCGGTCCGCGGCGGCGCAGGTGCGCTGCGCGGTACCCTTGCCGAAATGCGTGGTCATGCCGCCGAACGGGCGCTGATAGATCTTGCCGTCTTCCTCGCGGCGCGAGAAGGGCATGCCCCAGTGCTCGAGCTCATAGACCGCGGCCGGCGCATTCTTGCACATGTATTCGATGGTGTCCTGGTCGCCGAGCCAGTCGGCGCCCTTCACCGTGTCATACATGTGCCAGCGCCAGTCGTCCTCGCTCATGTTGCCGAGCGAGGCGGCGATGCCGCCCTGCGCCGCGACAGTGTGCGAGCGCGTCGGGAACACTTTGGAAATGCAGGCGGTGCGCAGGCCGGCTTCCGAGCAGCCGACGACGGCACGCAAGCCGGCGCCGCCGGCGCCGACAACCACGACGTCGTATTTGTGATCCTCGATCGGATAGGCGCGGCCGTTGATGCCGGGCGCGCTCTTGCCGTTTATGGTTCCGTTGGCGTCGGCCATCGTCAGACTCCGAAGGACAGTTTGAGGATGGCGAATGCCGAGGCGAGGCCGACGGCCACGCAGAAGAAGGTGTTCAGCATGAGGCTCAGGAACTTGTATTTGTCGTCGTGGACGTAATCCAGGATGATCTCCTGCATGCCGATCCACATGTGATAGACGCTGGTCAGAATGAACAGCAGCATGATGACGGCGACGATCGGCGATCCGAGGATCTGAACAGCGGCGGCGTGGCTGCGGCCGAGCATCGAGATGACGATCACGATCAGCGCGATCGAGAGGAAGATCCCGGCAAAGCCGGTCAGGCGCTGATGCCAGAAATCGGTGGTGCCGGAATGGGCCGGGCCAAGGCCGCGGACGCGGCGGGCCGGCGTGCGCATATCGTTCTGTGCTTTCACCGCGGGCCTCCCAGGGCGATATAGCCGATCACCCAGACCACCAGGGTCAACGCAATCGAACCGACCAGGGTCGCGACGGTCAGCCATTCGCGCTCGGCGGGCTGGAAGCCGTGCAGCGTGTCCCAGATCAGGTGGCGGATGCCGCCGAGCATGTGATGCAGCAGCGCCCAAGTGTAGCCGAACAGGATGACGCGGCCGATGAAGGAGCCGACGAAGGCCTCAAAGGTCGCGTAGGCGTTGGGGCCGGACGCGGCCGAGATCAGCCACCAGGCCAGCAGGAGCGTACCGAAATACAGCGCGCCGCCGGTGATGCGATGGACGATGGACATCATCATCGTCAGCATCGGGCGGTAGATTTGCAGATGGGGGGAAAGCGGTCGTGGCCGCCGCGATGCCGCGGTGCCCGCCTTGGAATCGGCCATGGTTATTCTCCTCGCACCGCCGTAGCCCTGTCGGCAGTCGCGGACGGTTGGTAGCCAAACCACAAAAATACCGCAACGCAGCCCTGCGTCCGGTCCTTGGCAGTTTAGAGCTTGACCAAGTTAAACTTCTTCAACCGCGAAACTAAACCGGGTAAATTGCCCGGATCAATCTCTGTTTTGCGTAGTCTGCCATCGTAGAATAAGAAGGCTCTGCCGGGCGACTTCTTTCATGCGTTACGATTTCACCGACCTCAGTCTGTTCCGGCATATCGTCGAGGCCGGCAGTATCACGCACGGCGCAGAGCGTATGAATCTGGCGCTGGCGGCGGCCTCGACCCGCATCCGCAAGCTCGAGGAAGCCTTCGGTGCCGAACTTCTGGTGCGCGGCCGCCAGGGCGTGGCGCCGACCCAGGCCGGGCGCACGCTGCTGCAGCATGCCCGTTCCATTCTCGAGCAATCCGAACGGCTGCAGGAGGACCTCGGCGTCTATGCCGGCGGCCACGCCGGCCAGGTTCGGGTGCTGTCGAACACCAATTCGCTCACCGAGTTCCTGCCGGAGGCGCTCGGCAGCTTCCTCGCCGCGCATCCGAATGTCAGCGTCGATATCGAGGAGCGGCTGTCCGACGAGATCGTCGGGCTGATTGCCGAGGGCGTCGGCGACATCGGCATCGTCGCCGGCACCGTCGATGCCGGCGGACTGACGACCTATCCGTTCCGCAGCGACCGCTTCGTGCTGGTGGTGGCGCGCGGCCACGAACTCGCCAAGCGCAGCAAGATCAGCTTCGCCGAGACGCTCGATTACAATTTCGTCGGCATCGACCGCGCCAGCGCCATCCAGCGCTTCCTTGCCAACAAGGCGAGCCAGGCCGGCCGCACCTTGCGGCTGCGCGTGCAGCTGCGCTCGTTCGATGCGGTGTGCCGCATGGTCGAGAATCATGTCGGCGTCGGCGTGGTGCCGCAGACCACGGCGCGCTGGGCGGCCAAGACCATGGCGATCCAGGTGGTCGATCTCACCGACCCGTGGGCGCTGCGCAACCTCTCGATCTGCCTGCGCGACTACAAGGCGCTGCCGCCTTACGCGCGGCAACTGGTGGATCATCTGAGAGAGGCGCGGCGGGAGAGCACGTAACCGGCGGCCTGGCTTATGACGTCGTCATCCTCCGCGAAAGCGGAGGATCCAGCGCTTTCTTTCAACGGGCTGGATCGCCCGCCTTCGCGGGCGATGACGGAGCAGGGCGTGGCGCTCGCCGTGAACTACCGCGGCATCAACACCCAATAATCGAGATCGAGAATGACCGCCGGGTCATATTCATTCCCGACCTTGTAGGGGAAGTCGTCGCACGGTTTGTCCTTGGTGGCGACGGTGCGCAGGCGCAGCGCGCCGACGTCTTCGCGGCCGAGCAATTCGGCCTTGTCGAGAACCTCGGTCCAGGCGAACACCGTGAGCCCCGAGAACAATGGCGCAACATGCCGGCCGCCATTGATGGCAGTGACATGGAACGCATTGCCGAGCCCGTTGAACGACAGCGCGCGCGCCAGCGAAATGGCGTGACCGCCATAGATCAGGCGCTGGCCGAAGCGGCCTTTGCTTTCGGCGTAGTGGTCGAAATGGATGCGCGCGGTGTTCTGATAGAGCCGCGTTGCCATCATGTGCTCGGCGTCTTCGACGGTGATGCCGGCGACATGATCGATCCTGTCGCCCTTGGCGTAGTCGCCGTAGCGGTGCGGGCTGCCGGCAAGTTCGGTGTCGTAGAGGTCCTTGGCAATGATCGGGCAGCCATTGCCGAGCGCGCCGACATCGACGCAGGACGGCGTCTGCGGCACGACTTCTTCCGGCGCCGGCGCGTTCTCGTCGCGCTTCTTCACCATCACCCAGCGCACATATTCGAGCACCGTGGTGCCGTCCTGGTCGAGGCCGCGCGAGCGCACATAGACGATACCGGTCTTGCGGTTGGAGTTTTCCTTCAGCCCGATGACTTCCGACGTCGCGGTCAAGGTGGCGCCGGGATAGACCGGCTTGAGGAAACGGCAGTCGGCATAGCCGAGATTGGCAACGGCATTGAGCGAGATGTCGGGCACCGTCTTGCCGAACACCATGTGGAAGACGAGCAGGTCGTCGAGCGGCGCGCGCGGGTAACCGATCTTCTCGGCGAAGGTATCGGCCGACTGCACGGCGAAACGGCCGCCGAACAGGCCGTTGTAAAGCGCGACGTCGCCGGTGGTCACGGTGCGCGGCGTGGCATGGCGGACTTGCTGGCCGAGTTTGAAATCCTCGAAGAAATTACCGGAATTCGTTTTGGCGCTCACGAAATACTCCTGACCTTGCCCGCATCGACCCTAGCAGCGATCGGCGGGCCTGCCCATTGTCGCAAAGGCGTATGACAACCGGTCGGTTGCGGTGTCAAAGGCTCTCGTCATGTGCGCGGGTGATCAGGCGCGCGCCGCGCTGGAAGGTGAGGTAGCTCCACAACCAACTGAAGGCGACGATGAAGCGGTTGCGGATGCCGATGAGAAAGTAGATGTGCGCGATGCCCCAGAACCACCAGCCGAGATAGCCGCGCAGGCGGAAGCGGCCGAGCTGCACGACGGCGGCACGGCGGCCGATGGTGGCGAGATCGCCGAGATGGCGGTAGCGGAACGGCTTGCCTGTCTCGCGGCCGGCAATGCGCGCGGCAATGAGGCTTCCGACATAGTGGCCCATCTGCTTGGCGGCGGGCGCGATACCGGGCACCGGCTTGCCGTTTGCATCTATCACCGCCGCGGCGTCGCCGATGACGAAGATGTCGGGATGGCCGGGCACCGACAGATCGGTATTGACCTTGGCACGCCCGGCGCGATCGGCCTCGATGCCGAGCCATTTCGCCGCCGGTGACGACATGACACCGGCGGCCCAGATGATGGTCGCAGCCGGCAGACGCTGGCTGCCCAGTTCGACGCCGCCGGCGTCGCACTTCGTCACCATCGTATCCGTCATCACGGTGACGCCGGCATGGCTCAGCACGTTGCGGACATAGTCCGACTGCTCCGGCGGAAAGGCCGGCAGCAGCCGCGGGCCTGCCTCGACCAGCACGATGCGGGCGTTGCGCGGATCGATGCGGCGAAAGTCCATCGCCAGCGTCTGCCGCGCGATCTCGGCGATGGCGCCGGCCATTTCCACGCCGGTGGCGCCGCCGCCGACGATGACGAAGGTGAGCAGGCGGCGCTGCGTCTCGCTGTCGGTCGCGATCTCCGCCTTCTCGAAGGCGATCAGGATCTGGCGGCGGATGCGGGTGCCGTCGTCGATGCGCTTGAGGCCCGGCGCAAACGGCGCCCATTGGTCGTGGCCGAAATAGGAGTGCATCGCTCCGGTCGCCAGAACGAGATAGTCGAACGCCATCTCGCCGAAGTTGGTTATCAGGATCTTGCGCGCCGGATCGACGTCGAGCACGTCTTCCATCAGCACCGTGGCGTTCTTTTGCGTGCGCAGGATGTGGCGGATCGGCCAGGCGATCTCGGCCGGCGACAGGGCCGCGGTCGCGACCTGATAGAGCAGCGGCTGAAAGCAGTGGTGGTTCTGCCGGTCGATGACGGTGATGGCCGCCGCCGCCCGGCGCAGCGCCCGGACGGTCTCCAGCCCGCCGAAGCCGGCGCCGACGACGATAATTCGAGGAATTTGCACGCTCATTCCGGTCTCCGGCCTTGCGCCTTGGTAAAAGCTGGACCGCGTCCGCGCGGTTGCCAAGGGGCGGGCGAGGCTTTAGCAATCCGCCAGTTTTTGCCGTGCGGGCCGGTCCCCAGGGCGAGGAAACGGGCGAAACGTAGAAAAGAGGCGTCAATGGCGACCCACAATTTGCTCCTGCTGGCCGGCGACGGCATCGGCCCCGAAGTGATGGCCGAGGTGAAGCGGCTGATCGAGTTCTTCAACAAGAAGGGCCCGGACAAGTTCGCCTACGAGGAAGGGCTGGTCGGCGGCGCCTCCTACGATGCCGACAAGACCTCGATCTCGGACGCCACCATGGTCAAGGCCAAGGCCGCCGACGCCATCATTTTCGGCGCCGTTGGCGGCCCGCAATGGGCCGATGTGCCCTACGAGGCGCGCCCTGAGGCCGGGCTCTTGCGCCTGCGCAAGGAGCTCGACCTCTACGCCAACCTGCGTCCCGCCGTGACCTATCCGGCGCTGGCCGATGCCTCTTCGCTCAAGCGCGAACTGGTCGAAGGCCTCGACATCATGATCCTGCGCGAACTGACCGGGGGCGTCTATTTCGGCGAGCCGAAGACCATCACCGATCTCGGCAACGGCCAGAAGCGCGCGGTCGATACGCAGGTCTACGACACCTACGAGATCGAGCGCATTTCGCGCGTCGCCTTCGAGCTGGCGCGCAAGCGCAGGAACAAAGTGACGTCGATGGAAAAGAACAACGTCATGAAGAGCGGCGTGCTCTGGAAGGAAGTTGTGCAGCAGACACATGACCGCGAATTCAAGGACGTGAAGCTCGAGCACCAGCTCGCGGATTCGGGCGGCATGCAGCTCGTGCGGAATCCGAAGCAGTTTGACGTCATCGTCTGCGACAACCTGTTCGGCGACATGCTGTCGGATATCGCGGCGATGCTCACGGGTTCGCTCGGCATGCTGGCCTCGGCGTCGCTCGGCGAAGTCGATGCCAAGACCAAGCGCCGCAAGGCGATGTATGAGCCGGTGCACGGCTCGGCACCGGATATCGCCGGCAAGGGCCTCGCCAATCCGATCGCGATGATCGCGTCGTTCGGCATGGCGCTGCGCTACTCCTTCGACATGGGCAAGGAAGCCGACATGATCGACAAGGCGATTGCCGCCACGCTCGACAAGGGCATCCGCACCGCCGACATCGCGACGCCGGGGCAGAAGACGGTGTCGACGTCGGAGATGGGTTCGGCGATCCTCGCCGAGCTGGAAGCGATGTAGCTGCAACTTGTCCCCGCAGTTTCTGCGGGGATACGGCATGCCGAATTGCGGCTTGACGAATCGAGGGACCGTAACGCTAAATCTAGGCGTCACGGTCTTTTCGTTTCCATATCTTGTGGAGTGAAAGGCTAAGAGGGAATCCGGTGCGTCCTCGCGGACTAAACCGGAGCTGCCCCCGCAACTGTAAGCGGCGAGCGATCGACACATGACCTTCGGTCATGAAGCCACTGAGGCATTCGCGCCTCGGGAAGGCATGACGATCGCCGCGACCCGCGAGCCAGGAGACCTGCCGTGACCGCTGAAATCGTCCACGGGCGGGGTGCCCCGGCGGGTCGCTTGTGCACGTCCGCCCGGACGCGCGTCTCACAAGCATCCATCGGCCTCCTGCCCCCACATCACGGGGTTGCTGATGGCCTTCGCCTACGACTTCGACCGCAATGGTCAGCTTGTTCCGCCCACGATCACCTCCACCAAACCGCCGCGGCCGGCCCCGGCCGAGCCTGAGCTCACGCTGGTCGCGACACCGCAGCGCGCGCCGCTTCCCCAGCCTCTGGCGCCGGAGCCGCAGCCGTCCGATCTCACGCTCGACCGCTCGCGCGACGATCTGCTCACCGCGTTCGGCAAGCTGACGCTGAACGATCGCTATCTGCTCGCCGGTGAGAGCTACCAGGACATGTTCGCGCGCGTCGCCTGCGCCTTCGCCGACGACATCGCGCATGCGCAGCGCCTGTACGATGCCATGTCGAAGCTGTGGTTCATGCCGGCGACGCCGGTCTTGTCGAACGGCGGCACGACGCGCGGCCTGCCGATCTCCTGCTTCCTCAATGCCGTGCCGGACTCGCTCGACGGCATCGTCACCACCTGGAACGAGAATGTCTGGCTCGCCTCCAATGGCGGCGGCATCGGCACCTACTGGGGCAAGGTCCGCTCGATCGGCGAGAAGGTCAAAGGCGGCGTCACCTCCGGCATCATCCCGTTCATCCATGTCATGGACGGCCTGACGCTCGCCATCAGCCAGGGCTCGCTGCGCCGCGGCTCGGCAGCGGTCTATCTCGACATCCATCATCCCGAGATCGAGGAGTTCCTCGAGATCCGCAAGGCCTCCGGCGACTTCAACCGCAAGGGCCTCAACCTGCATCACGGCATCAACGTCACCGATGCCTTCATGCAGGCGGTCAAGGACAACGCCATGTTCGCGCTGCGCAGCCCGAAGTCCGGCGAGACGGTGCGCGAGGTCAATGCGCGCCGGCTCTGGCAGCGCATTCTCGAAACGCGACTGCAGACCGGCGAACCATATCTGCTGTTCATCGATGCGGTGAACCGGGCGCTGCCCAAGCATCAGCGGGAGCTCGGCCTGAAAGTCTCGACCTCCAACCTGTGCAGCGAGATCACGCTGCCGACCGGCATCGATCACCGCGACGAGGAACGCACCGCGGTGTGCTGCCTGTCGTCGCTCAACGTCGAGACCTGGGACCAGTGGGCCGAGGCGCCGGGCTTCATCGAGGACGTGATGCGCTTTCTCGATAACGTGCTCACGCACTTCATCACGGTCGCGCCGGACGGCATGAAGCGGGCGCGTTACGCGGCATTGCGCGAACGTTCGGTCGGCCTCGGCATCATGGGTTTCCACTCGTTCCTGCAGTCGAAGGGCGTACCGTTCGAAAGCGCGCTGGCGAAGTCGTGGAACCTGAAGATGTTCCGCAAAATCCGCCGCGACGCCGACGCCGCCTCGGTGGCGCTGGCGAAAGAGCGCGGGCCCTGTCCCGATGCGCTGGAGCGCGGCGTCATGGCGCGCTTCTCGCACAAGCTCGCCATCGCGCCGACCGCGTCAATCAGCATTATCTGCGGCGGCACCAGCGCCTGCGTCGAGCCGATTCCGGCCAACATCTACACGCACAAGACGCTGTCGGGCGCGATCTCGGTGCGCAACCGGCACCTGGCGCGGTTGCTGGCGTCGAAGAATGCCGACACGCCGGAGGTGTGGCAGTCGATCATCGAGCACGAGGGCTCGGTGGCGCATCTCGACTGCCTGAGCGAGCACGAGAAAGCGATCTACCGCACCGCTTTCGAGATTGATCAGCGCTGGGTCATCGAGCTGGCGGCCGACCGCACGCCGTTCATCTGCCAGAGCCAGTCGATCAACGTCTATCTGCCGGCCGACATCGATAAATGGGATTTGCACATGCTGCACTGGACGGCGTGGAAGAGGGGCCTGAAGAGCCTTTATTACTGCCGCTCCAAGTCGATCTCGCGCGCGGCTTTCGCCGGCACGCTCGGCGACAAAAAGGCGGCATCGTTGAGCACGCCCGCCCGCGCCGACTACGAGGAGTGCCTCGCATGTCAGTGAGCGAAGCGTTCGGAGCTTTCGATCCCCGCGTTCTCATCGGTACCGGCAAGATCGGACTGCTGGAATCGACCGGCACTTACGACGTCGATCGCTATGGCTGGGCCTACGAGTTCTGGAAGCGCCAGCAGCAGACCCACTGGATGGGCGAAGAAGTGCCGCTCGGCGGCGATCTCAAGGACTGGGCGTCGGATCGCGTGACGCCGAACGAGCGGGCGCTGCTGACGCAGATCTTCCGCTTCTTCACGCAGTCGGACATCGAGGTCGGCGACAACTATCTCAAGCGTTACATCCCGATCTTCCAGCCGCTCGCGGTGCAGATGATGATGGCCGCCTTCACAAACATGGAGACGGTGCACATCGACGCCTACGCGCTGCTCCTGAAGACGCTCGGCATGCCGAAGACGGAATTCGAGGCGTTCCGCGACTATTCGGAGATGCGCGCCAAGGCCGACTACATGCACGAGTTCGGGGTCGATACGGTCGCCGATGTGTCGCGCACGCTCGCGATGTTCGGCGCCTTCACCGAAGGCATGGCGCTGTTCGCCAGCTTCGCCATGCTCTTGAACTTCCCGCGCCACAACAAGATGAACGGCATGGGGCAGATCGTGAGCTGGTCGGTGCGCGACGAGAGTCTGCATTGCGAGGGCATCATCAAGCTGTTCCACGAATGGAATCGCGAGACCGGCGCGCTGACGCCGGCGGTGCGCGATGACATCGTCGATGTGGCGAAGACGATGGTGAAGCTGGAGGAGAGCTTCGTCGATCTCGCCTTCGGGCTCGGCGATATCGGCGGTATGACGCCGGAGGACATTCATGCCTATGTGCGTTACGTTGCCGACTGGCGACTGACGCAGCTCCGGCTGCCGACGACCTTCGGCTATTTCGAGCAGACCGAGGGCGGCTACACCCAGCTCAAGCCGCATCCGCTGCCGTGGCTGGTCGAAATCCTCAACGGCGTCGAGCACGCCAATTTCTTCGAGCAGCGCGCCACCGAATATTCCAAGGGCGCCAGCCGCGGCACCTGGGACGGCGACAGCGGCGTGTGGGCGCAGTTCGACACGGTCAAAAGCTGACGCGCCACGGGCTCAAAACAAAAACGCGGCCCGGTGGGGCCGCGTTTTCCGTCTGTGCGAAGCGATGCTTCCTAGAACTGCAGCCAGGGGCCGCGCGGTCCGAGCTCGAAGGGACCCGGCAAGGGCGACTGGTTGGTGCCGGCGCGGGTGTTGTCGAGGATGCTCGTGGCGCGATGGTTCGGGTTCTGCGCGTAGTCCAGATCGTGGCGGCTACCCGGCAGCACTTCGGGGCCCGGATCGAGATAGGAGCGCTTCTGAATGATGACGCGGGTGCGGGTCTTGCCATCCTCGCCGCGGGTCACGACGACCGTGTGATCGCGGTTCGCATAGACCCGCTTCCGGGTGGTCTGGGCATCGGCCGGCGCGGCCAAAACGGCCAGGGCGCCCAAGGCGGCAAAGCTTGCTGCAACGAATTTCAGGCGCATTTTCTTCAAGTCCTCAACCGATTCCCTCAATTAAAACGCAGTCTAGCCGCGTTCGGTTCGGCTTGATAGGGCGAAAAAGCCACAGGCCGAGTTGCAAAGACGGCCGGCCGCGCTCCTGAAAAGGGAGCAGGGCCGGCCCCGGGGTATGCGGCTTGCGCCGGCATCAACTGCCGTAGTTCTTCTTGAGGTACTCGGCGATCGCCTTGGCGTCCTCGGCGTCAACCGGGGCGCCATAGGCATTGATCATCTTGGCGACTTCCGCGTCCCAGCCGGCGGAGTTGAGGTAGACCGAGTTCATCGGGATGTAGGCCAGCGTATGACAGGCCTGACAATTGTTCTCGACCTTGTCGACGCCCGGCGCCTGCTTGAGCTTGATGACCTGCTCGTCGGCAAAAGCCGAACCGGCGAGAAGGACGGCCGCGGCCGCAGCGATGATGGTGCGCATGTGCGGTGTCCTCCTCAAGCGGTCAGCGTGATGCTTTGCATCACGTTGTTGTGGTAGCCGGCGCCGTTGAACAGGAGCTTGGTCACTTGCGTCTGGCCAATGGCGTTGGTGGCGTTGACCATCACCGTGGTCTTGCCACGCTTGGCCTGCACATCGAAGCTCCACGGCCGGAAGGCGAACTTGCCAAGGTCTTCGCCGAGCTTGGCGCTCGACCATGTCTTGCCGCCGTCGGTCGAGACCTCGACCTTGCCGATGCCGTAGCCGCCGTCCCAGGCGAGTCCGGCGACCGTGACCTTGCCGGCCTTCACCTTGGCGCCGTCTCGATGGCTGGTGATCAATGAATTGACCACCATCTCGGTGATCGGCGTCGAGGTGGCGTCCTCCTGCGAGACGAACCGGTCGCGCAACGGAAACAAACCGACCGGCACGCGATAAGCCGGCTTCATCCAGAAGCCGCCTTGCGGCGTCGTGCGCGCGTCGATGTGGACGAGGTGCTTCATCCAGTAGGTGCCGGTCCAGCCCGGCACGACGAGGCGCGCCGGAAAGCCATTGAAATGCGGCAGCGGCTGACCGTTCATCTCGTAGGCGATAATGGTGTTCTCATCCATCGCCTTCCATGCCGGGATGCTCTTGATGAAGTCCGGCGTCTTGTCGACCACCGGTCCGTCGGCGCCATTGAAAGCGACCTCGATCGCCTCCTTCTTGATGCCGGCCTTGGTCAGCACATCCTTGAGGCGCGCGCCCTTCCATTTGGCGCAGCCCATGGCGCCGTAGCCCCATTCGACGCCGGCGACATGCGGCTTCGACAGGCCGCGGCGATTGCCAGAGCACTGGTTGACCGCAACGATCTCGACGGCGGGCATCTTCTTCAAGTCGTCGAGCGTGAGCTCCATCGGCGTCGCGGCGCCGTCGCCATCGACCTTGATCTTGTAATTCTCGACCTTGATTTCCGGAATGTCGGCGAGGTGATAGCGCACGAAGAACTTGTCGTTCGGCGTGATCGGCGTCTGCAGATATTCCAGCGGCGATTCATAGTTCGGCGGCCGGTCGGCGAGCTGGATCAGCGGTTGCTTGCCGGGCAGCTTGCCCATCTGCACGTAGCTGGCGATGCCGTCCGGCACGCCCGGCGTCAATTGCGCGGCGGCCGATTCCGCCTTGGCTTCGGTAAACCGGCTAAATCCTCCGATGAGGGCCGCGCCGGCGGCGGCCGTCGTGCCGAGGAATCCCCGGCGACTGATGGGTAGCATCGTTACCTCCCTGTTGCCGCTTACGGCGGCCCTCGATCTGCGTGACCCACGTCACGCATTCGGGAACAGGGAAGAAACGGGGAGGGCGGGCGAATTATTCCGCTACCGGACGAGAAATCATCCGGCGCAGGGCGGGGCGCCGTGGGCAGCTTGCCGGAGTTGGCGGCCAATGCGGTCAGAATCGGCGTTGGCGGCGGTCTGGCCTTCGGCCGCACCGGCAATCAGCGCGAAGCGCATCGCCGGCATGCCATGGGCGGTCAGTTCGTACACGAGATTGCCGGAGGTCCAGCGGTGACGCTCGCCGGCGGTTGTCTCCGGCGGCGCCGCGCCGACCGGCCAGGCCCGCAGCTCGAGGCGGCAGCCATGCGGGCCGCGATAGGTCGCCGATACGAGCGGCACCTTGCCCGGGTCGATCACCAGCCCGGTGAGCTTGAGACCGGCCGTTTCGAGCCGCGGCACAGTGGTGCCGGTGGGCAGCGACGCCAGTGTGATCTCGGTCGGTCCTTCGGCGAGCGGCGCCCCGGTGTCGGCCGGCCGCGGCATGGCCATCAAGAAAATACCGACCGCCAGAGCGGCAGCGATTGCCGCGCCGGCGGCGATCCTGCGCGCGGTGTGTCTCTTCCGGCGCGGCGGCAATTCGAACGCCGGCGCGTCCGCGACTTCGCCGACCGTCGCCTTCAGCCGCGCCAGGGTCGCGTAAGCGCGTGCCAGATCGCGCTCGCCCGCCAGCCGCGCGGCCAAAGCCGCGCGCTCGTCCGGCGGCAATTCGCCATCGACGAGGGCGTTGAGCTTGATCAGGTCGGCCTGTCGCGGGTCGCTTTCCAAGGTCCGGTTCCGGTTGTCAGAAACGCTGGTTCATCTTCAACGGTCGTACGCTGCTGCTCTCGATCGCCGCGAGCAGCGCGTCGCGTGCACGAGCGATGCGGCTCATCACGGTGCCGACCGGCAGGCGAAGCAACTCGGCGGCCTCGCCGTAGCTGAAACCGGCGATGTCGATCAAGGAGATAATCTCGCGATGCGGCGCCGGCAGCGTCGCGAGGCCCTGTTCGACGGTGATTTTGGCGATGCTGGCGTCGTCATAGGTCCAGATGTCGGTGCTGTCGGCCACATCGGGCGCGGGCCGTTTCAGGCGGCGGATCTCATCGAGCGCCGCATTGCGGACGATGCGAAACATCCAGGCGCGATAGGCCGGCGCATCGTCCGGCACGCGCCGCGCCGCGAGCGCGCGGGTCACGGCTTCCTGCACGAGGTCGCGCGCCGCATCGGCATCGCCCAGCATGGTCCGCGCGAAGGCATAGAGCCGCGGCAGCAGCGCCATCAGGCCGTTATGCGAGTCATGCGCCATGCGAAAGCCCTTGCCGCCCATACGGGAGCAGGCGGCAACTATCGGATGGGGCCGCTGCGCGTGCAATGGCGATGTGAGGGTCACCGCGTGGCGCGGCGCGGCGGCTGCATTTCGAGCGCCTTCCACAGGACGTGGTATTTCGGCGTCGCCGCCAGCAGCGGACCGCGTTGCCCGCAGTAGCTGCGGTTGAGTTCGGCCTGCGCGAACAGCGCGCCAACTTTGGGCTCGCTGCCGGCGTAGAGCAGCGTCAGGCGATCGAGCGCGCAGGCGAGTGTCGAGTCCGGGACATAGTTCTCGCCCTGACAGAACCAGCCGGAAAGCTGCAGCATCGGATCGTCGTAAGTCCGCGTGAAGCCGAGGCAGTAGCGGTGCGGGCCTTGCGACGTCTCGAAGGTGACGAGCGACAGCGGCCCGAACTTGCTGGCGACCGGCTCGGCCACCGGCGCAAGGTTGACCGGCCCGAGCCCCACAGCATCGGCGGCGATGGTATCGGCCGTCGCGTCAAACCGGCTGATCTCGCTGCCGGCGCGGTAGACTTCGGCCCGCAGGTAAGGCGTCGAGCCGTCGGCAGCGCCGAGGCCGAGGATGTCCTTGCGGCCGTTGCCGGTGACGTGGCGGCGGATGGTGTAGGTCTCCGGCTGGCCGGCGGCTTCGGGAATGGCCAAAGTAAAGGCCGGAAACGGCTTTTCGATCGTGGTCCAGTCTGATCGATCAGCCGGCGCGATGGGTGACTTCAACGGCGTCGATTGGAAGACCTGAGAGGCGGCTATGGACAGCACGACGAGGCCACCCACATAAGCCATTAACCGCACCACGTGAGCGGGCAGTTCCTCGCGCCAGGAATGCAGGGCCGGGTGCATGATCGAGCCTCGCGGGGTCTCGGAACGCGCTTAAAGCCTCTGGTACCGTTGTCAGAAGCTTCATTCTCGCTTAGAAGCCCTGCCATCCGGTTGTTTCAAATCAAGCCAGACCGGGGAATTTTTTCGGAGAGTAAACAATGGGTTACAAGGTCGCCGTGGTCGGCGCCACCGGCAATGTGGGGCGCGAAATGCTCAACATTCTGGATGAGCGCAAATTTCCCGCCGACGAAGTCGTCGCACTCGCCTCGCGCAAGAGCGTGGGTCAGGAATGCTCGTACGGCGACAAGACCCTGAAAGTGAAAGCGCTCGATCACTACGATTTCTCCGACGTCGATATCTGTCTGATGTCGGCCGGCGGCGCCGTGTCGAAGGAATGGTCGCCGAAGATCGCGGCACAGGGCGCGGTAGTGATCGACAACTCGTCGACCTGGCGCATGGATCCGGACGTGCCGCTGGTTGTTCCGGAAGTGAACGCTGACGCGCTGAAGGGCTTCACCAAAAAGAACATCATCGCCAATCCGAACTGCTCGACGGCGCAACTTGTCGTCGCGCTGAAGCCGCTGCACGACAAGGCCAAGATCAAGCGCGTCGTCGTCGCGACCTATCAGTCGGTGTCGGGCGCCGGCAAGGAGGCGATGGACGAACTGTTCTCGCAGACCAAGTCGGTGTTCACGCTCGACGAAGTGCAGAACAAGAAATTCCCCAAGCGCATCGCCTTCAACCTCATTCCGCAGATCGACGTCTTCATGGAGGACGGCTACACCAAGGAAGAGTGGAAGATGGTGGTCGAGACCAAGAAGATCCTCGATCCGAAAATCAAACTCACCGCCACCTGCGTACGCGTGCCGGTGTTCGTGTCGCATTCGGAAGCCGTGAACATCGAGTTCGAGAACCCGATCACGGAAGAAGAAGCGCGCGACATCCTGCGTTCGGCACCGGGCTGCCTCGTCATCGACAAGCGCGAGCCGGGCGGCTACGCCACGCCGTATGAAGCGGCCGGCGAGGACGCGACCTATATCAGCCGCATCCGCACCGACGTGACGGTCGAGAACGGGCTTGAGATGTGGGTGGTGTCGGACAATCTGCGCAAGGGCGCGGCACTCAACGCGATCCAGATCGCCGAGGCGCTGATCAACCGGAAGCTTCTTCAGGCGAAGCAGAAGGCGGCATAAGCCGTTCGATCGACAGCAATCGCGAAACGGCCGGCAATACGCCGGCCGTTTTGTTACTGCGGCTCAGAACGCCGGCTTGGCGAGCGCGGCTTTGGCCGGTGTCACACGCACGAATTTCTTTTGGTCCGGATCGTGGACCCACAGATCGCCGGTGGCGACGCCGAAATAGGCGGCGTGCAGTTGCAGCTTGCCGCGCTCGACCAGGATTTTGATGCACGGGAATGTCATCAGGTTGTCGATGGTCGACACCGCGGCCTGCTGCTCCAGCGCCGTCAGATACTCGGCCATGCTGCGGTCGCCGCGCGGTCCGACGGCCTTGGCCGCCGGACCAAGCAACTCGATCCAGCGGCCGATGAAATCGCCAGGCGACAGCGGCGCGGCTTCCTCGGCAAAGGCGCGGATGCCGCCGCATTGGGCATGGGCGAGCACGACGATGTGTTTGACCTTGAGCGCCTGCACCGCGAACTCCAGCGCCGCCGACACCGCGCGTTGCGCGCCGTCCGGCGTGTAGGGCGGCACGAGGTTGGCGATGTTCCGCGCCACGAAAAGTTCGCCCGGGCCGGCATCGAAAATGGCCTCCGGCGCCACCCGCGAATCGCAGCAGCCGATCACCATGATTTCAGGGGCCTGGCCCTTTTCCGCGAGTTCGCGAAAGCGGTCCTGCTCGTCCTTTAACCGGCCGCCGGCAAAGGCGCCGTAACCGTCGATCAATCGCTGCGGGAAGTTCATTGGCCTAGCTCCTCGATCACCAACCCTGCTTTCCATAGGAAAGTGGCGCTCGCAAGCACCCGCAGGGGCTGTGGATCAGCGCCGGGGACGGAACCCGACCGGGTTCTTAACCTTGCAGCGCTAAATTTGGCCATTCATCCGGTGTTCAGGTCGAATACACGACTGATAGCCTGCCATCAGGTCCCTGAGCTTATGTTGTCACCCGCCAAGCCGGTCTACGCGGAACCGACCGCCATGCGCCACCGTTCGCATGGCTTTTCGGGCGGGCAGATCGCGATTCTGTTCGCGGCGTTCACGCTGCTCATTTCGATCCCGATCTGGACCCATCCGCTGCCGCCGCTGTCGGACTACGTGAACCATCTGGCGCGGATGAAGGTGCTGGCCACCTTGGACCACAATCCCAGGCTGGCCGAGTATTACACCATCAACTGGCAGGTCATTCCCAACCTGACCATGGACGTCATCGTTCCGTGGGTGGCGCGCATGGGCGTCAACATCTACGTCGCCGGCCAGATCTACATGGTGACGATGTTCGCGCTCATCATGTCGGGCGCGCTCGCGCTCAACCGCGCGCTGATCGGCCGCTGGTCGACGACGCCATTGTTCGGCTATCCGCTGCTGTACAATTTCGTCTTCCTCGTCGGCCTGATGAATTACCTTTTCGGCATCGGCATCGCGCTGTGGGCGATGGCCGGATGGGTGGCGCTGCGCGAGCGCGCCTGGCCGTATCGCTACCTGTTGTCGTCGGCCTGTGTGCTGGTGCTGTTCTTCTGCCACCTCTCGGCGCTCGGCATTTATGGCGTCGGCATCCTGTCGTACGAGCTCTTGCGGCTGTACGAACGCCGCCGCGAGCCGTGGCTCGCGCGTTCAATCGAATTCGTCTGCGGCGGTCTGCCGTTCCTCGCCGTGACACCGCTGCTGGCGCTGTCGCCGACGTTGGGCCTGGCCTCAAGCGTGTACTGGGAACAGCGCGGCAAGATCGACGGCCTGATGTATGTCATCGCCGACTATTCCGACATCACCGCGTTCCTGATCGTCACGGTGCTCGGCGCCGCGATCGTCTGGGCGGTGCGTCACCGCGTGCTGCGCTTCCATCCGCTGCTCGCCAGCCTTCTGATCGTCGGCGGCGTCATCTATCTGGCGTTGCCGCGCGTGATGTTCGACACCTACATGACCGATCAGCGCGTGCCGATCGGCATCGCTTTCATGCTGCTGGCCTGCGGCGATCTCGAATTGCGCCGCCGCCTGGTGCGCCGCGGCTTCATGGTGGTGCTGATCGTGCTGATCGCCGGACGCCTGATCGAGATCGACTACAACTGGTCGCAACTGTCCGACTCGACCAGCCAGTTCCGCTCGTCGGTCAAGCGCATCGCGCCGGGCTCGAAAGTGTTCGTCGCCTATTCCGACCGTTCGATGGGCGACGACGTGCGCGATCTCGGCCTCGTCCATGCCGCCTGCATCGCCACTATCGAGCGCTCGGCGCTGGTGACGACCTTGTTCACCGTGCCGGGCAAGCAGATTCTGCACGTCAAGCCGCAATACGAGGACTTCGCCGACACTCATGACGGCACGCCGCCGTCGGTCGCGCAGCTCATCGTCGCCGCCGAACAGCCGCAGCCGGGTACGCCGGCCTTCTGGCTGAACTGGACGAAATTCGATTATCTCTACGTGCTGTTTACCGAGGACGACGCGCCCAATCCGTATCCGTCGCACCTCAAGCTCGTGGCCGATGGCGACCGCTTCCAGCTTTACAAGATCATCAAGCCGGGCGAGACCTCCGACAGTCAGCCGCAATATCCGGGCCGGTTCACGGTGGGCGAGCGCTAAGCCCAGATCGCCATCGGCAATCCGAATTCATCGCGCGGCGGCGTTTCGGGATAAGACCGTGCTTCCTTCCGATAAATCCGCCGCGCCGTGATCAGGCAGGCGAGCGCATCGATCAGATCGTCGTCGCCGGCGCCCTTCGGCGCTTTCATCGCCGCGATGTCGCCGGGAATTCCCGCACGCAGAAGCAATTCGCGGCGCAACGCCAGGCCGGGTGCATGGTTGCTGCTCTTGACCTTCTTCGCCAGATCAAGCGGTGCGCCGCCATTCATCATGACGAAAGCCAGTTCGGGATGCGTCTCGAAGACGCGGCCGGCATCGTCCTTGTGCCTGCGCAGAAAGGCGTCGACCTCGCAGACCTTGTCGAGAATGTAGAAGCCTTGTTTGGCGAAAGCCTTGGCATCGTCCGATGTGTCGCGCGCAATGGCGCAGGCGGCGAAGAAGCGCTCGCGCGCGTCGGCCGGTGCGGCGGCGACGCTGGCCTCGACGGCGCGGCGCGACGGAATGCGGAACACGCTGGACTTGCGATCGCCGAGCAGCGCCCGAACCTCGCGTTCGGCAAGGCGCCCGCCCGCCGGGCTTTGCTGCGGCAGCCCGATCGGGATGTCGACCGCGATGATCGCGGGCCGCTCGGCACTCAATGCAATCTCGGCGAAGGTCTTGAACAGACGCGGCGCGCGGACGTCGCCATCGGGGTGACCGAAGGCAACAATCCAGCCGCTGCGACAGCCGTCCACGCCTGCTATCCACGTCTCATCGTCCTGCATCGCCATACCGGTAGAATGTTCCCGATGGAGCCTCTAGGCTAGGGCGAACTGATTTTGGGGAGCGACCATGTCCATCCGTCCACGCCGTAGTGTTCTCTATATGCCGGGATCGAATGCCCGCGCCTTGGAGAAGGCAAAGACGCTGGCCGCCGATGGCGTAATTCTGGACCTCGAGGATTCGGTCGCGCCCGACGCCAAGGAGACGGCGCGCCAGCAGGTGGTCGATGCCGTCAAGGCTGGCGGCTTCGGCGCGCGCGAGGTCATCATCCGCACCAATGCCGTGGAGACGCCGTGGCACGCCGAGGATCTTGCCGCCGCGGCGCAGGCGGGGGCCGACGCGATCCTCATTCCGAAGGTGCAGTCCGCTGAAACGCTGGAGATGATCGGCCGCCGCCTGATGGACATGCACACGCCGGTCAAGACGCGGGTCTGGGCGATGATCGAGAGCCCGCTCGCCATCTTCAACATCCTGTCGATTGCCGCCGAGGCGCGCGATTCGGAGAGCCGGCTGTCCTGCTTCGTGCTCGGCACCAACGATCTGGCCAAGGATACGCGGGCGCGGCTGGTGCCGGGACGGGCGCCGATGCTGCCGTGGCTCACCACCGTGATCGCCGCGGCGCGCATCCACGGCGTCGATGTGCTCGACGGCGTCTACAACGATCTCGGCAATGCCGAGGGCTTTGCCGCCGAATGCCAGCAGGGCGTCGAACTCGGCATGGACGGCAAGACGTTGATCCATCCCAATCAGATAGAGCCGTGCAACAAGGCATTCTCGCCGACCGAGGCGGAAGTTGCCTGGGCGCGCAGGATGATCGCGGCCTTTGATCTGCCCGAGAACAAGTCGAAGGGCGTAGTGTCGATCGACGGCCGCATGGTCGAGCGACTGCATGCCGAGATGGGTCGCCGTACGGTGGCGATCGCCGAGGCGATCGCCACGCGCAGCTAGTAGGTCGTCAGCGGACGAGTCTCGCCGTTGTTGGCCGCATAGCCCTGCGCCACCGGCTGCTCCGGGACGAGCCGGGGCTGGGTGGAGCCGCCCTTGACCTGATCATCGGTCGGCGGCTCGACCGGCTGGGTCAGCCGGCGCGCCACGCCTTCGAACTGGGCGTTCTGGTCGATGGCCAGCGAGCGATTGTAAATCTCGCCTTCCACCGCGGCGGTAGCCTGCAGCTTGACGTTATTGCCGTGGATGGTGCCTTTGAACGCGCCGTCGACGACGACGTCCTGGGCGCGGGCATTGCCGTGGACGCTGGCGCCCTTGCCGACCACCAGATGCGCGGCGTGGATGTCGCCATCGACGCGGCCGAACACCTGCACGCCGCCGGTCGAGACGACGTTGCCGGTGATCAGAAGGCCGGCGCCGAACGTGGAAACGATTTCGCGTTCACCCAGCTTGACCGGCGCGGCAACGGCGGGCCGCGGCTGTGCCGCCGGAGCTTCCGGAGGCTTGGCGGGGCGCTCGTTCTTCGTCGGAGAGAAATAACTCACGGGATGCAGCTCCTGTCGTCCATGGCCGATCTCACGCGACGCAAAGGCGGCGGGCGCCCCGATGTCGAGCGATGGAGACATTCTACCGGTCTTTGTGACAGGCAACAGAACAACCTGAATTTATCGATAACGCGGCCGGGCGCCGCCGCCGTCCGCCCGTTAACTAGCCCTCGGAATTAACTTTTGCGCCGCTGTTTAATCGCGACTCCGGCGGATAAAATCGCCGGCCTGACCGCCGCTGCGGTGGTTGTTTGATTCTGGCGAGACCGATCATGATCGGCGACAAGGAATTGCGAGCGTCGGTTGACCGCTATCTCGACTCGGTCCGGGCGCAGGCGCAGGCGGAAATCGCGAAGGCGCTGCGCGAGGCGATGACCAGCGGCAAGCTCGGCCAGCAGGGCAGCACCGAGACGGCGGTGGCTCTGACCTGTGACAAGATCGGCCTCAATGTCTCGGTCTATAGCAAGATCGGCCTCTGACTCGCGGACGTGACGATTGCTTCCAGGCCCCGGCGCAGATCGCTCGCGATGCCGCCACTTGAGCAATCTCGGAGAAGCAGCCCGCTGCCATGTCGTCTTTAGTGCCCGGGGCGGGCGTTTCCCGCGGGTCATGGGGGCGAAGCAATCATGTCGCGGTTGTCCGATACATTCGACGAGAAGTTCTTCTTCGGCGAAGTCAATCGGTTCTCGGGATCGGGCGGCGAACTGCTCGTCAAGGGACGCGGCAACGAGAGAGGGCCGCCGACCCGGATCGAGGTCGGCGACCGGCTGATCGGCATCGGCATTACGCATACGATCGAATCGATGAGTCGGCCGCCCGGACCGGATTCGTTCCGTGCTACCAATCGCATCGATCGACCCTGCAAGATGGCCAAGCGCGGCTTCGAAGCGGATACAAAAACCAAGATCCAGGACGGCTATCATTTCACTTTCAAGCCGCTGGAGCCGGTTGAATTCGCCGAACTGGTCGAGAATGTCTCGAACGGCGCCGTCAAGATGGATGGGCATCGCATTCCAAAAGGCACGATGGTCGCGAGCTATCTCGACGACAATCCGGCCTACAGCCTCGAGCGGGGCGCCAACTCGCCCGGCACCAATTGGGAGGCCGTGGCGAGAGGCGAACCGCACTGGTATGTCGGCGTCGGCAAGCCCGATGACTTCTGGGAAGCCTTCTTCCCGACCGACGACATCAGCATGCTGACGGCCATGCCGCCGTGGATGAGGGCCGGCACGATCACGTTCGGCTTGTCCTTGCTGTCCGGCAGCCCGGTCGATACTCGGCTGGAGCAGGTATCGAGTGCGGGCATCACGCGTCGCAGCACAAGTCACGACTTCTGCCTTTCCGGTTCGGTCGTCGGCACCGCTGGCCTGCGGACGGAGTTTCCAATTGGTTTGCGGACGGAGATTATCTTCAAGCCGGTCAGGTAGGCGCGGGATGGCTGCTCGGGCACCCTTTCGTATTCCGGGAGCAAGGATCAGCCACATCTTCATCGCGGTGAACGACCTGCCGGCCATGAGTGTCTTCTATCGGCAGACCCTGGGGTTCGACGTTCTGTACGAAGATGCAGGGAAGAGCGTATTTCTCGCGCTGCCCGGCGAGCCTTATCCGCAAATCGCCCTGACGGCGTCACCGAAGCCCCGCACAGGATCTGATCCGCATTGGTTCATCGTCATCGAAACCGACGACATCGCTTCGGTGCGCGACAGGATGCACAGGGACGGGCTGTCGATTGGCGGGATCGAGCCCGTTCCTTTCGGGCGTGCCGCGATGCTGCGCGACCCCGAAGGCAATGTGATCGAAATTCACCAGGCGGAGCGCGGCGGCGGCTCCGCCGAATAGCTCGACCGGGGCTTTTTCCTGCTTTGCTATAAGCAGCAAACTGCACGAACCGATATTTCAATAACAGATTAATGTTTGAGGCCTAATTTGGCCGGGCGGCTCAATTGCGGGCCGCAGCCGCCGTCCCATCCAACACGGCAAGCCCGTAGAACCAATTCCGGCAGGATCGCGCCATGCCAAAATTCTCCGACTTGAGGATCATCACCAAGGTTGCGTGCTGCTTCTTGCTGCTCGGCGCGGTGATCGGTGGCGCGATCTGGTTCGCGGCCGGCAGAATGGCGCATACCAGCGAAGTTTATTCGACGATCATCGACAACGATGTCGAGGCGGTGATCAAGACGCAGCGCGCGCTGCGCGGTGTATCGGATCAGGCGCGGCTGATGTGGCTCCTGATTGCCGAAGACGATCTCATCGAGATGAAGAAGATCACCAAGGAGGCGCAGGAGGTCCGGCAGAAGCTGCTGAGCGACATCGTCGATGCCCGTAAACTGGCGCCCGCTTATCAGAAGGAATTCGACCAGGTCGAGACGCTGGCCAAAGGCGTGTTCAACGATTATCCGATCGTCGAGAAGGCGGCGCTGGAGAACAACAGCGAGGAAGCCGCGCGCTACGGCAAGCGGCTGACGCCGCGGCAGACCGAGATGCGCAAGGTGCTGGCGCAGGTGAACGACAGCCTCGACAAGACGATGACGGAGAAGGCGGCCGCCGCCGCGGCTGAGGTTACGCAGACTGTGCGCGTCACCGCGCTGGCCGTCGCGCTGGCTCTTGCTGCCGTCCTGGCGCTTGCCTTTTTCATCGTGCAGCGCGGCATCGCTCGGCCGATCGCCGGGCTGGTGGCGCAGATGCGCAAGCTCGCCGCCGGCGACTTCAACGTCGAGCTGCCGTGGCTCGGCCGTAAGGACGAGGTCGGCGAGATCGCCGCGGCCGTCGACGGCGTCGCCGACCGGGTCGGTGCCACGATCGGCAACATCAAGTTGGCGGCAGCCGACGTGACCAGCGCCTCGGCGGAAATCTCGACCAGCACCACCGATCTTTCGCAGCGCACCGAGGAGCAGGCGGCGAGCCTCGAGGAGACCTCGGCCTCGATGGAGGAGATTGCCTCCACGGTCAAACGCAACGCCGAGAACGCGCGTCAGGCTAACGCCTTCGCCAGCGAGACCAATGCGGTCGCGGCGCGCGGCGGCAATGTCGTCGGCAACGCCGTCGATGCCATGGCGAGAATCGAGGAATCCTCACGCAAGATTTCCGAGATCATCGGTGTCATCGACGAGATCGCGCGTCAGACCAACCTCCTGGCGCTCAATGCGGCGGTGGAAGCGGCACGCGCCGGCGACGCCGGCCGCGGCTTCGCCGTGGTGGCCTCCGAAGTCCGCAGCCTGGCGCAACGCTCGTCGCAGGCGGCCAAGGACATCAAGGGGCTGATCACGAATTCGAACAGCGAGGTCAAAGACGGCGTCGATCTGGTCAACAAGGCCGGCCAGGCGCTTGGCGAGATCGTCTCTTCGATCAAGAAGGTGACCGACATTGTCGCCGAGATCGCTCATGCCAGCGAGGAGCAGGCGGCGGGCATCGAACAGGTTAATCGTGCTCTGGCGCAGATGGACGAGGTGACGCAGCAGAACTCGGCGCTGGTCGAGGAGAATGCCGCCACCGCCAAGACGCTCGAACATCAGGCCAAGGCCATGGACGAACGCGTTGCGGCGTTTCGCTTGCGCGGCAATGAAGCGGCTGAAGTGGGCCGTGCGCCGGTCACGCCGAAGCCGGCAATGCAGAGGCTTACGGTCGCCAAAGCGCCCGCCTCGGCGCCGGCGCAAAAGCCGGTGCGGCAGCTCAAGCAGACATCCTCAAGCGGCGGCGGCCCGGTCCGTCGCATGCAGGCCGAGCTCGCCGATGCGGTGAACGCCGACGACTGGAAGGAATTCTAGAGCGTCGCAAGCGCGACAAAGAAAAAGCCGCGACCGATTTTTCGGCCGCGGCTTTTTTAGCTCTTGAAGCTTGGAACTACGCCCAGGGCCGCGCGGCCTGGGCCTTCTGCTCGAAGCTTTCGATCTTGCTCTGCTTCTGCTTGGTCAGGCCGATATCGTCGAGGCCGTTGAGCAGGCAGTGCTTGCGGAATTCGTCGACGTCGAACTTGACGACGCCGCCATCGGGGCCGCGGATTTCCTGCTTCTCGAGGTCGACCGACAGCGTCGCATTCGAGCCGCGATCGGCGTCGTCGAACAGCTTCTCGAGATCTTCCGGCGAAACGCGGATCGGCAGAATGCCGTTCTTGAAGCAGTTGTTGTAGAAAATGTCGCCGAACGAGGTCGAGATCACGCAGCGGATGCCGAAGTCCATCAATGCCCATGGTGCGTGCTCGCGGCTCGAGCCGCAGCCGAAGTTGTCGCCGGCAACGAGGATCTTGGCGTTGCGATAGGCCGGCTTGTTGAGCACGAAGTCGGGGTTTTCGGCGCCGTCGTCGAGATAGCGCTGCTCGGAGAACAGGCCCTTGCCCAGCCCGGTGCGCTTGATCGTCTTGAGGTACTGCTTCGGAATGATCATGTCGGTGTCGACATTGATGATCCGCAGCGGCGCGGCGACGCCTTCGAGGTGAGTGAATTTTTCCATGGGCGGCTGCCTTTCTTGAACGACCAATGCGAGGTCACAAATTCCAGAAAATGGGCCCTGCCGTCAATCCCGGGACATGTCCGGGGGCGATTCCCGGTCGCGGCCGGACACGCGCCGCCGGATCAGCTCGATCCGCCGTTCCAGCGGAACCAGCAGGAAGCTGACGCCAAAAGCGATTGCAACCGAGGCGACGAAGGTGACGAACTTGCTTGCGGGCAAATGCAGCCCGACCACCAGCATGGCCGCCACAGGCATGTGTACGATGAATAGGTGGTATGACGCCCGCCCGAAGAAATCCTGGAGCCGGCTGGGCCGCGTACCGGGGGCGAGCGACAAAAGCAGGTAGGTAAACGGGATGCCGAGATAAGGACCGGCTGTAGCGGAGATCCAGCGGCCGGCGAACATGGCGAGCCAGGCGACGGCGAATAGCGAGCAGAGAAGTTTGGCTCGGGGCGCTATCCAACCGGTGACGGTCTCGCGGTAGAAGTAGAACACGCCGCCGGCAGCGAACGGAAGGAAGCCCGCCTGAACGACGCCGTAGCGGTTTTGGAGGAAATAGGGGCCGTAGGCCATCTCGTCGCCGGTCCCGACGGCCTGAGCGGTCGCGACGGCGCATAGCACCACGCCAATCGCCGCAAGCGCGATTAGGCGTCTCGGCGAGCGCGCGAAATAGATCGCGAGCAGCAAATAGCAGCACAGCTCGATCGAGAGCGACCAGGATGTGATCAGCGGCTTGGCCAGCGGTGCCCATTGCGCGTAGTCGAAAGTGACCTGACCGAACACCAGCGCATTGGTCACGATATCCGCCGCCGTGCTCGGCATGCGGATAAGCGGGTGAAAGTCCTGCAGCGGCAGAACCGTCAGCGCAATCAGCGTCCCTGCGAGAATGGCATAATAGGCCGGGCCGAGGCGCAGAGCGCGGTTGAGCATGAAGGCCCCGGTGCCGCGCCAGCTGAATCCGTAGCGCTCGTTGAGGACCCGGGTCATCAGGTAGCCGCTCAGCGTATAGAACGCGAACACGGCAATCTGGCTCATCCAGTCCTGCCCCTTCGGCCACAGATGGGCTTGCGCCACGGCCACGGCGAGGAAATAGCGCGTCAGCTCGATCATGGATGAGGCGAGGGGGTGAGGTCGATCGGGCGGACAGCAAGACGGCAGCGCCGGCCCTTAGTCAACGCTGGCCTCGATCGATTCCATGTCATCGTCGGACAGACCGAAATGGTGGCCGATCTCGTGGACCAGAACATGGGTGACGATGGCGCCCAGGGTGTCCTCGTGCTCGGCCCAGTAGTCGAGAATCGGCCGCCGATAGAGCCAGACCATGTTGGGCATCTGGCCGCTGACCTGGGTCGACTGGAATGGCAGTCCGACCCCCTGGAACAGGCCGAGCAGGTCGAATTCGCTCTCGGCGCCCATGGCGTCCAGCACTTCCTCGGTCGGAAAGTCCTCGACCCGGATCACCAGGCCTTCGCACAGCGCTCTGAAGGTCTCCGGGAGCCGGGCATAGGCCTCCTGGGCCATGCCCTCGATATCCAGGAGGGAGGGTGCCTGAGCGCCCCGGAGAGCCCGGGAATCGTTGAAATGGCCTGCCATTCCGGCTTTCTAGGCCAGCGGCCGACCCGAACCAAGTCGGCTGCGGCAAAATGCGGTCGTATCCAGTCTGACCGCTGCGACATCGCCAAGCCCTTGGCCACGCTTGCCGTTTAGCTCCTCGTTAACTATTATGGCAAAAGTGGGCGGCAGCGAGCGACAGACCCGGGGTGAGGTATCGGCCATGAGTTTGAAAACCATCGGATGGGGCATTCTCGCCGGTGCCCTCTGCTGCGCCGTGGCTTCGCCGGCATCGGCCGAGTTCTTTGGCTGCAAGGAGCCGCACACCAAGGTGACCTACTCGTCGTCGTCGTCGCGGCAGGCTTTCGCTCGCTATTCAACCAGCCGCACCAGCCACGACTATGCAACGCGCCGCACGCACCATGCCGGGCTGTTCGCGCCGTTTTCGCGGTCCTCGAGCGAGCGCTGGTAAGCGATCGTGCGCGCCGCGCTCCTCCTGACAGGTTTACTCATCGCGGCCGGCGCCATCCCGGCTGCCTTGCCGGCCGCCGCGCAGACGCAGCCGCGCGCCACCGAGATCGCGCAGGAGGCGCCGCGTCAGCGCATCATCATCACGCCGCGCCGTGAGCCGGGCCCGAACGCCAAGCGCGAATGCCAGGCCCGTCTCGTCGAGCAGCACAGGCCCAGCGGCACCGTGATCGTTCCGGTCATGAATTGCTGGTGGCAGTGAAACTTCCGCGACAGCGCGACGTTATGTCCTCGGCGACGTTCTTTTGACGCGGGAGGATCGCCATGTCTGGCATCAACATGTCCGTCATCCCTAGGTCTTTGAAAGTCCTCTGTGCCGCTGCGGCCGTTGCAATGACGGCGATGGTCGCGACCGCGACGCCGGCGGCGGCGCAGTGGCATCACCACCACGGCTGGCGCCATCACGGCGGCGGGTTCTATTTCGGCTTCGGCGCGCCATATGCTTATGCCCCGGGGCCGTATTACTACGGCGGACCCGCGTACTACGGTCCGGCGTGCCGCTGGGAGCGCGTGCGCTTCTGGCGACATGGCCGCTGGCACTGGCGTAGCGTGCGCCGCTGCTACTGATCGCAGCGCGACGCTGAAATCAAAAACGCCGCCCGGTTATCGGGCGGCGTTTTCAGTTTCAAATGCCGAGCGTTCAGTGCCAGTCGCGCACGTCGACGAAATGCCCGGCGATCGCGGCGGCGGCGGCCATGGCCGGCGACACCAGATGCGTGCGGCCCTTGTGGCCCTGGCGGCCTTCGAAGTTGCGGTTCGAGGTTGAGGCGCAGCGCTCGCCCGGCGCCAGCTTGTCCGGGTTCATGGCGAGGCACATCGAGCAGCCCGGCTCGCGCCAATCGAAGCCGGCGGCCTTGAAGATCTTGTCGAGGCCCTCGGCTTCCGCCTGCAGCTTCACCAGACCCGAGCCCGGCACGATCATGGCGTTGACGTTGGCATTGACCTGTTTGCCGGCGGCGACGCGGGCAACTTCGCGCAAGTCCTCGATGCGGCCGTTGGTGCAGGAGCCGATGAAGACGCGATCGATCTTGATGTCGGTGATCTTCTCGCCGCCCTTCAAACCCATGTAACCGAGCGAACGCTCGGCGGCGACGCGCTTCTTCTCGTCGGCGATCTGTGACGGCACCGGAACCGTGCCGGCGATCGAGGCGACCTGCTCAGGGCTGGTGCCCCAGGTCACGATCGGCGGCAGCTTGGCAGCGTCGAGCTTGATCTCCCAGTCGAAATGCGCGCCGTCGTCGGAGCGCAAAGTCTCCCAGTAACGCATGGCCTGATCCCAGGCGTCGCCCTTCGGCGCCATCGGCCGGCCCTTGAGATAGTCGTAGACCTTCTGGTCGGGCGCGACGAAGCCGGCCTTGGCGCCGCCTTCGACCGACATGTTGCAGACGGTCATGCGGCCTTCCATCGACAGGTTGCTGATGGCTTCGCCGGCATATTCGAGGGCGTAACCGGTGCCGCCGGCGGTGCCGATCTCGCCGATGATGGCGAGGATGATGTCCTTGGCGGTGACGCCGTCCGGCAGCTTGCCGTCGACGATGGCGCGCATGTTCTTCGACTTGCGCTGCAGCAGCGTCTGCGTCGCCAGCACGTGCTCGACCTCGGAGGTGCCGATGCCATAGGCCAGCGCGCCGAAGGCGCCATGCGTCGCAGTGTGGCTGTCGCCGCAGACGATGGTCGTGCCGGGCAAGGTGAAGCCCTGCTCGGGGCCGATGATGTGAACGACGCCCTGGCGCTTGTCGAACTCGTTGAAGTAGGTGATGCCGAAGTCCTTGGCGTTCTGCGCCAATGCGGCGATCTGTTCGGCGCTTTCCGGATCTGGGTTCGGCTTGGATCGGTCCGAGGTCGGCACGTTGTGATCGACGACGGCGAGCGTCTTCTCCGGCGCATGCACCTTGCGGCCGGCGGTGCGCAGGCCTTCGAACGCCTGCGGGCTCGTCACTTCGTGGACCAGATGGCGATCGATGTAGAGCAGCGCGGTGCCGTCTTCCTGGACATCGACGACGTGGTCGTCCCAGATCTTGTCGTACAGGGTGCGCGGTTTCATGGCTTGGTACCTATTCTGAAAAGGATTGGTTCTCGAGAGTTCGCGGGCAGCAGGCGCGCGCCAACGCGCGCCGCGCCGGTCAAAGGCCGGCCTGGACGGCGGCGGTCAGACGGCCGAAGAACCGCCAGGGCAGGCGGGTGTGGTCGGCCAGAATGATGCGCTGAACCTTTAGAACCATGACAGGGTATATAGCCAGTTGCGACGGCTTCGACAATCAAGCCGGCGGGATGCCTGCGGTGCGCAAAAAGAAAAGGGCCGCGCAAGCGCGGCCCTTTTCCGGCGTTCCCCCGAACAGCCGCAACTCGTTACGAGGCAGCGGCCTCGGTCGCTTCCGCGCCGGTCGTGCCGGTCGCTTCGACGATACGGGCCTTCTTGCCGCGCAGATTGCGCAGGTAATACAGCTTGGCGCGGCGCACCTTGCCGCGGCGCACAACCTTCAGCGAGTCGATGGCCGGCGCGTAGAGCGGGAACACGCGCTCGACGCCTTCGCCGTATGAAATCTTGCGCACCGTGAAGCTCTCATTGAGCCCGGCGCCCGAACGCGCGATGCAGACGCCTTCGTAGGCCTGCACGCGGGTCTTGTCGCCTTCGGTCACCTTGACGTTGACGATCACGGTATCGCCCGGGGCGAAGTCCGGAATGGTCTTGTTGGCGGACAGCTTGTCGAGCTGCTCTTTCTCGAGCTGCTGGATGATGTTCATGGCTCAAATCTCCGTCGGCAGCGCCAGCAACCGGCGCGCGGTTCAAGGCTCAAACTGAATGGGTTGGCCGGGCTTTTAGAGCAAAGCCGGGCACTTGTCACCTAGGGTTTTGGCCCCGTTTTGGGGCTTTTTCGGGCCAGATAGGCCGCCCATAGGTCCGGCCGGCGCTCCCGGGTCAGCCTTTCGGCTTCCGCCCGGCGCCAGGCGGCGACCTTGGCATGGTCGCCGGATGTGAGGATTTCCGGGATCGGCCGGCCCTCGAATACGGCCGGGCGGGTGTACTGGGGGTATTCGAGTAGCCCGTCGGAGAAGCTTTCCTCGACGCCCGAGGCCTCCTTGCCCATGACGCCCGGGATCAGCCGGACGCAGGCGTCCAGCAGGGTCAGTGCCGCCATCTCACCGCCCGACAGCACGAAATCGCCCAGGCAGACCTCCTCGAGGCCTCTAGCTTCGATCAACCGTTCGTCGACGCCCTCGAACCGTCCGCACAAGACGACGGCGCCGTCGCCGGCCGCGAGTTCCCGGACGCGGCCTTGGCGGAGCGGTTGGCCGCGCGCGCTCATGATCAGGCGCGGGCGATTATCGGCTGGGATGGCATCGAGCGCGCGGGCCAGCACGTCGGCCTTCATCACCATGCCGGGGCCGCCGCCGGCCGGTGTGTCATCGACGGTGCCATGCTTGTCGGTGGCGTGGTCGCGGATCTGCTTAGCTTCCAGCGACCACAAGCCGTTCGCCAGCGCCTTGCCGGCGAGGCTGATGCCGAGCGGCCCGGGAAACATCTCGGGATAAAGCGTCAGGATGGTGGCGCGCCACATGCTCGTCACTCGATGATCGACGGCAGCACGACGACGATCGTGCCGCCCTCGATATCGACCTCCGGCACGACCGCGTTGGTGAACGGCAGCAGCATTGGCTCGCCGCCCTGCGGTGTCACGATTTCGATCAGATCGCCGGCGCCGAAATTATAGAGCCCCGTCACCTTGCCGAGCGCAACGCCTTCCGGCGTCACCGCGGCCAGTCCGATGAGATCGGTGTGATAGAAGGTGTCGTCCTCTTCGATCGGCGGCAGCCGGTCGCGCGGCACGTAGAGATCGGTGTTGGTCAGTTTCTCGGCGGCGGTGCGGTCGGCGACGCCTGACAGGCGCACGACGAAGTGATCCTTCGCCGCGCGCATCGCCTCGATGTCGAACTGCCGCTTGCCGTCCAGCGTTTCAAACGGGCCGTAGTCGGCAACCGCTTCCGGATCTTCGGTGAACGACCACAGCTTCATCTCGCCGCGCACGCCATGCGCCGCCCCAATGCGGGCGACGCAGACTTTGCTGTCCGCGGACGCGGGTGGCTTGCTTTCGTTGCGAGCCACGGTCTAGCGCGATCAAGCCGCCGGAGCGGCGGCCGGCGCCTTCGCGGCCTCTTCGGCCTTCGCCTTGCGTTCCTTGCGCGGCACGGCCTTTTCCGGATTGTTGCGCGGCTTGCGCTTAGCGACGCCGGCCTTGTCGAGGAAGCGCATCACGCGGTCGGACGGCTGCGCGCCCTTCTTCATCCACTCCTTGACCTTGTCGAGGTCGAGCTTGAGGCGCTCTTCCTTGTCCTTCGGCATCAGCGGATTGAAGTAGCCGAGACGTTCGATGAAGCGGCCGTCGCGCGGCGAACGCGAGTCGGCGAGCACGATGTGATAGAACGGGCGCTTCTTGGTGCCGGCGCGGGCCATGCGGATGACGAGCATTTCAGGTTTTCCTTTCGAGGTATCTTGATTGACGTTTGTTTGTTGAAGTCTGCTATTTCTTTTTTCCGAAGCCCGGCAATCCTTGCGGGCCCTGGAATTTCCCGCCGAGACCGGGAAGTCCCGGCATGTTCGGCGGCAATTTCGGCATCGCCGGCGGCAAACCGCCGCCGCCCGGGAAGCCCGGCGGCAACTGGCCGCCCGGCATGTTCTTGGCCATCTCGGCCATCTGCTCCGGCGAGGGCAAATTTCCAGGATTGCCGCCGCCGCCGAAGCCCATGATCTGGCCGAGGCCGGCGAGCGGGCCGCGTTTGCCGCCCTTGCCCATGGCCTTCATCATTTCGGCCATGCCGCGATGCATTTTGAGGAGCTTGTTGATCTGCTCGGGCGAGGTGCCGGAGCCGGCGGCGATGCGCTTCTTGCGGCTGTTCTTGAGCAGGTCGGGATTGCGCCGCTCCTGCGGCGTCATCGAGTCGATAATCGCGACCTGACGCTTGAGAATCTTGTCGTCGAGTCCGGCATTGGCGATCTGGTTCTTCATCTTGGCGACGCCGGGCATCATGCCCATCAGGCCGCCGATGCCGCCCATCGACATCATCTGCGAAAGCTGCTCGCGCATGTCGTTGAGGTCGAACTGACCCTTGCGCATCTTCTCGGCGGTGCGCATCGCCTTTTCGGCGTCGATATTGGCGGCGGCCTTCTCGACGAGGGCGACGATGTCGCCCATGCCGAGAATGCGGCCGGCGATGCGCGCGGGATCGAACTCCTCGAGCGCATCCATCTTTTCGCCGGTGCCGATCAGCTTGATCGGCTTCTGTGTCACCGCGCGCATCGACAGCGCGGCGCCGCCACGGCCATCGCCGTCGACGCGGGTCAGAACGATGCCGGTGAGGCCGACGCGCTCGTTGAACGAGCGCGCGAGATTGACCGCGTCCTGGCCGGTCAGGCTATCGGCGACCAGCAGCACTTCGTGCGGATTGGCCGAGCGCTTCACTTCGGCCGCTTCGTTCATCATCTCGTCGTCGAGCGTGGTGCGGCCGGCGGTGTCGAGCAGCACGACGTCGTAGCCGCCGAGGCGGCCGGCTTCCAGCGCGCGCTTGGCGATTTGCGGCGGCTGCTGGCCCTGCACGACGGGTAGCGTATCGATTTGCGTCTCGCGGCCGAGCACCGCGAGCTGCTCCATCGCGGCCGGACGGCGCACGTCGAGCGAGGCCATCAGAACTTTCTTCTTCTGGCGTTCGGTGAGGCGCTTGGCGAGCTTGGCGGTGGTGGTGGTTTTACCGGAGCCCTGCAGGCCGACCATCATGATGGCGACCGGCGGCGCCGCGTGCAGGTCGATGGCCTGCGCTTCGGCTCCGAGCGTAGCCACGAGCTGGTCGTGCACGATCTTGACGACCATCTGGCCGGGCGTGACCGACTTGAGGACTTCGACGCCGACGGCCTGCTTCTTGACGCTGTCCACGAACTCGCGCGCGACATCGAGCGCGACGTCGGCCTCGAGCAGGGCCCGGCGCACCTCGCGCATCGCCTCGTCGACGTCGGCTTCGCGCAGCGCACCGCGACGGGTGAGCTTGTCGAGAATTCCGCCAAGTCGTTCGGACAGATTGTCGAACATTCCGATTCCTTTTCGTTCCCGTCACGGGGAAGGCTGACAAAACGCAACGACGCCCGAGGGCGCATCGCGCTGTCGGGCGGTGGCCTCCGGCCTCAAGGGACCGGTCGGCGGGTCGGAAAAGTCAGTCTCTTGCGAGAACGCGCGGAAACTAGGGACCGGGCGGGGCCAAGTCAAGGCAAGTCTGGCCCCCGGTTTGCTACCAAGGCGGCGCCGGCGGCTGCTATTAACCAATTGGTCTAATTAGACAATTCAGAGGCGAGGAAGTCTCGGGTGCGGCGCGCGGCGGCGTCGGCGGCCTCGGCGTTGAAGCGCAGCCAGTGGCCGAAATAGCGGACGCCGTGGGTGGTCGCTTTCGGATTGTCGAAGTCGTGGTAGGCCTCCGGGAAGATGGTCACCCACAAGGCCGCGCTGTTGTGGTCCCAGCGGCGCAGCAGCCGGGTGCATTCCGAGGCGCGGGCCCAGTCGTCATATTCACCGGCCAGGATCAGCGTCGGGATGGCGAGTTCGTCGCCGGCGGCGCCGCACATCGGATAGTAGGCGACCGCCGCCCGGTACTTCAGCTCCTCCGGCACCTCGAACACCGGCACCTCGCTGGCGCTGGCGATGCTGAGCGCGGCGTCGCCGCCTTGCGAGTAGCCGACCAGCGCGATCCGCTTCGGATCGACGAATGGCAGCGTCGCGAGATACTCCAGCGCGCCGATGGCGTCGGCCTGCCGCGACGGCAGCGCGCCGCGGCCGCTGCATGCCTCCGTGATGCCGCGCGTGCTGAAGCTGTCGACGACCAGAGTGACATAGCCGAGAGCGGTGAACTGCTTCTCGGCGGCGATGCGGCGCTCATCCGACAAGCCGCCGCAGCCGTGCAGATGCACCACCGCGGCGAACGGGCCCGCGCCGTCCGGCTTCGACAGATAGCCCCGGATGCGTTCGGCCGGCGGTCGCGCAACGGCTTCGCCGCGCTCGCGCGCCAGCCGCTGTTGCAGGCTGCCGACGACGTAGCGGCCGCTATCGAAGCTGACGAGATCGCTGGCGCGCGCGGCGCCGGCCGTCAGCATTGCCACCGTCAGGCTGCACAATCGGAAAAACGAACAACGCATCGCATTGGCTCCTTGAAGGCGCCAATCTCCGCGCGTCAGCTTAATCCTGCGAGCTAGGGCGTCAATTCGAAGGACACGGTCACCGCGGCGCGCAGCATCTGCTCGCCCGGCGCCACCGGAACGGCGTTGGCGCGCATCGCCTGCATCACCGGCCGCGGCGGCGGGCTGGAGCCTTCCTCGGTGATCGACACGACGTTGCCGAGCTTCACGCCGGCGGCCTTGGCATAGAGCTCGGCCTTGCGGCGGGCGTCGGCGACGGCGTCGTCGCGGGCCTGGTCGAGCAGCTTGGATTGCTCGGAGACGATGAACTCGATGCCCGACATCTCGTTGGCGCCGGCGGCGATGGCGCGGTCGAGAAATGCCGGCATCTTGTCGATCTCGCGGATGCGCACCGTCACCTGATTGGTGACCTGGAAGCCGAGCAGGCGCGCGGCGCCGGGCTTGCTCTGATCGTATTGCGGCTGCAGCGACAGCCGCGACGTCTGCACGTCGCGATCGGCGATGCCGCCTTCCTTGATGGCCGCGAGCAGCGCGGTCATCTGCTTGGCGTTGGTGTCGCTGGCCTCGCGCGCGTTCTTGCCCTGGCTGGTGACGCCGAGCCGGATCATCGCCGTGTCGGGCGCGACAGCGACGGTGGCGTCGCCGCTCACGGTGACGAGCCGTTCGACGGCGCGCGCGGCGGTCGGCGCGATGGCAGGCGCGGCGAGGGCGCCGGCGAGAATTGCAAGGCTCAGGAAGCGGCGGCTGAATGACATCATCATTTCACCGGAACGTAGATGTTGACGACGAGATTGTTCGGATCGCTCTTGGCCGGATCGGAAGCATACTCCTCGATGAACAGATCCTTGGCTTCGAGCTGCCGGTCATCGAGGTAATTGGTGATCGCTTCGTAAGTCGTATCCATCGAATCGTACGAACCGCGGTGCACGAATTTCAGCGCCTTGCCGCTCGGTCCCTTGTCGGTGGCGATGTCGCCCTTCGGCGGATTGGCGAGCGGCTGCGCGATCGTCGCCGCCGCCTGGAACGAAAAGCCGGTGTCGTCGGTCTCGGTGTAGATCGTCAGGTAAGGTCCGGCCGGCTTGACGTTCTGCTTGGCAAGATAGTCGTTGAGCGATTTGAAGGCATCGAGCAGCGTGTCGAACGCCGTGTCCCAGTTGGTGTGGCCCTTGAGATAGACGATGGTGCGGTCGGGCAGGGTGACTTCCTCGCCGAAGGCGTCGCCCGGCTGCGGCATGGCCGGCTGGACGCTCTTGGGCTCGGGCATAGCCGGGGCAGGCTTTGGCCCGCCGGACGGCGCTTGCGCCAGCGCCGGGACGGCCAGCCCCGCCATCCATGCGGCCGTGACAACCGCGCTCGCGGCGACGCGCAAACGAGGGCGCACAGCAGGCATGTCGGTCTCCATCTTTCGCTTCGATTCGCGCCGGCGCACCAATCTATCATGGGCCTAGCTAATTGGGCGATCTTTGGCCATATAAACCGGGCGGAAACCGGGCGGATCCGGCTTCCCAAGATGGCTGACCGACAATGGGCGCGCTTTCCAACAAGTCTTTCGTCAAGATGAACGGCATCGGCAACGAGATCGTCGTTGTCGATCTGCGGTCCGACACGCCGCGCGCGCCTGTGATCGCCGCCGACGAGGCGCGCGCCGCCGCGTCTCCTGCTGGCGCGCCTTATGACCAATTAATGGCGCTCTATCCGCCACGGCTGGCGGGGACCGACGCCTTCATCCGCATCTACAATAATGACGGCTCGGAAGCCGGTGCTTGCGGTAACGGCATGCGCTGCGTCGCGACCATCGTTTCGGATGCCAATGGCAAGCAGGCGCTGACCTTCGAGACCAGTGCCGGCATTCTCAACGCGTGGAAGAACGACAACGGCCAGTTCACCATCGACATGGGCAAGCCGCGCTTTGCCTGGAACGAGATTCCGCTGGCCGAGGAATTCCGCGACACGCGGATGATCGAACTGCAGATCGGTCCGATCGACGCGCCGGTGCTGCATTCGCCGTCGGTCGTGAATATGGGCAATCCGCACGCCATCTTCTGGGTGGACGATCCTTACGCCTACGACCTGGAAAAGTTCGGGCCGCTGCTCGAGAACCATCCGATCTTTCCCGACCGCGCCAACATCACGCTGGCGCATATCGTCGACCGCGAGCACATCGTCATGCGCACCTGGGAGCGCGGCGCCGGCCTGACGCGCGCCTGCGGCTCGGCCGCCTGCGCGACGGCGGTGGCGGCGGCGCGGCTCAAGCGCACCGAGCGCAAGGTGCACATGAGCCTGCCGGGCGGTGAACTCGTCATCGAGTGGCGCGAACGCGACGATCACGTGCTGATGACCGGGCCGGTGGAATTCGAATTCGAAGGCCGCTTCGATCCGAAGCTGTTCGAGAAGATGCCGGCGCCGTGAGCGTCTCCGTCCGCACCTTCGGCTGCCGGCTGAACATCGCCGAATCCGAAGTCATCAAGCGCGAGGCGGAGGCTGCCGGCGTCACCGATGCCGTGGTGTTCAACACCTGCGCGGTAACGTCGGAAGCGGTGAAGCAGGCGCGGCAGAGCATTCGCCGGGCGCGGCGCGAACAGCCCGATGCCATGATCGTCGTCACCGGCTGCGCGGCGCAGGCCGACAGCGCCCCGTTCGCGTCGATGCCGGAAGTGAATCGCGTGCTCGGCAATGACGAGAAGCTGAGCGCAGCCGCGTGGCGTGGCCACGAACGTGTCGCCGTCGGCGACATCATGGCGTCGACGCGCATCAAGACGCACGGCGTCGATCATCTCGACGGTCACACCCGCGCGTTCGTGCAGGTGCAGAACGGCTGCGACCATCGCTGCACCTTCTGCATCATCCCGTTCGGGCGCGGCAATTCGCGCTCGCTGCCCATTGTGGATGTGGTCGCGCAGGCTCGTCGGCTCACCGCCAACGGTTATCACGAGATCGTGCTGACCGGCGTCGATATCACCAGCTATCGCGACGGCGAGGCCAAGCTCGGCGCGCTGGTCAAGGGCCTGTTGCGCGAGGTGCCGGACATCGCGCGCCTGCGGCTGTCATCGATCGACTCCGTCGAGGCCGATGCCGATCTTCTCGATGCGCTGGCCAACGAACCGCGGCTGATGCCGCATCTGCATCTGTCGTTGCAGGCCGGCGACGACCTGATCCTCAAGCGCATGAAGCGCCGCCATTCGCGCGCCGACGCCATTGCCTTCTGCAACGAAGTGCGCCGGTTGCGGCCGGAAGTGGTGTTCGGCGCCGACATCATCGCCGGCTTCCCGACCGAGACCGAGGCGATGTTCCAGCGCTCGCTCGATCTGGTCGAGGAGTGCGGCCTGACGCAGCTTCATGTGTTCCCGTTCTCGCCGCGGCCCGGCACGCCGGCGGCGAAGATGCCGCAGCTTGACCGCGCCGTGATCAAGGCGCGCGCGCAGCGTTTGCGCGACAAGGGCGAAGCGGCGTTGCATGCGCATCTCGACGCGCAGGTTGGCCGCGCGCATCGGGTGCTCACCGAGCGCGGCGGCATCGCGCGCACCGAGCAGTTCACCGCGGTGCGACTGAACTCACCGCTCGCGCCCGGCCTGTTCCTCGATCTCACCGTCGCTGGTCACGACGGCCGCCAGTTGCTCGCTGCCTGACCATCCGCACAGTTTGAGCAGCTCCCGCATATGCTCCGGCGCCGGCGCTTCGACGGTGACGGCGGGCTTGTTCTTCGAGATCGGCACGGTGATCGAGCGCGAGTGCAGATGCAGCGGCGGGATGCCGCTACGATCGGCGGTGCCGTAGATCGGATCGCCGACGATCGGCCAGCCCATCTCGGCGCAATGCACGCGCAGCTGATGCGTGCGGCCCGTCAACGGCTCCAAAGCGAGCCAGGTTTTTCCGTCGCCACGCCCCATCACCTTCCAGGTCGATTGCGCCGGCTTGCCGTGCGGATCGGGCTTCATCCACCAGCCGCGGTTCTTGTCGATCTCGGCGAGCGGCATGTCGATCAGGCCTTCGTCCTCGGCCGGGCCGCCTTCGACCACGGCCCAGTAGGTCTTGCCGACCTCGCCCTGCTTGAACAGCTTGCCGAGCAGCGCCAGCGCCTTGCGGTGACGGCCGAGCACCAGGCAGCCGGAGGTGTCCTTGTCGAGCCGGTGCGCCAGCGCCGGATCGCGCGGCAGGCCAAAGCGCAGCGCGGTGAAATAGTCCTCGAGGCTGGCGCCGCCCTTCGGCCCGCGATGCACCGACAGGCCGGCCGGCTTGTCGACGACCAGCATCATGCCGTCGCGGTACAGCAGGCGGGCGAGCATCTCGTCGGGGGTCATTGTTCCGCTTCCGGCATCGGAGCAAAACCGCTATCACGGCCCCACCATGAACGACAGCACCGAAAAGCAGAGCTGGTGGAAGCGGCTGAGCGGGGGGCTCAAGCGCACCTCGGCGTCGCT